>CAVSLB010000006.1:0-155000 GCA_963728585.1 uncultured Alphaproteobacteria bacterium | reverse complement strand
TCCTATTTTATTCAGAGATCTCATTCCTTCTTTTGATAACGGAAGTCCGAAACCTCGCGGTCCCGTTTCCGAGACTGGAAGGTCTCGGAATTCCGTTATCGAAGGTGGGTTTCCCCATTCGGAAATCCACGGATCAAAGCTTCTTCGCAGCTCCCCGTGGCTTATCGCAGCGTAGCACGTCCTTCATCGCCTCTCAGCGCCAAGGCATTCACCAAACGCCCTTATTTCACTTAATCGCTCTCATCATCAATGCCCACCCCACTCGGCGTGGGTTCTTTACGAACTTTACGTTCGTGCTGAACGGACACTGATTCAGAAAGACCAGCTTGCTTCAAGATCGTGCCAACGATGTTTGCGGTCAGGCTCACACCGACATTGCTGCGGGTTCGCGGGCGATTGCTCGCGCGCGTACGCTTGGTCACGATCTCCTCTTCACGATGTCAGACAACACGCACGCTTCGTCGACGACGACGCGTGCGGAATGGTTTTCACGGACGAACAGAAATCCCGGCGTGCTCCAGCCAAGAAGTGGTGGAGCCAGACGGGATCGAACCGACGACCTCCTGCTTGCAAAGCAGGCGCTCTCCCAACTGAGCTATGGCCCCGGACCGTGGCAGGAACGCACGCCGGATTCCGGATTCGATAGTAGTGGTGGGCCTGGGAAGACTTGAACTTCCGACCTCACGCTTATCAAGCGCGCGCTCTAACCAACTGAGCTACAAGCCCAAGCTTCTGACCTAGGTCCACTGACCTGTGTTCGTCCGAGAAGAAAGAGAAACGTAGACGGCGGCGTCCCGCAAATGGGTCTGTCATCTTGCGATGACGACCCTGATGTCTCTAAGCGATCCGATAGAAACGCGTGAGGCGTTTCTGAAGGATCATCCTTAGAAAGGAGGTGATCCAGCCGCAGGTTCCCCTACGGCTACCTTGTTACGACTTCACCCCAGTCGCTGACCCTACCGTGGCCGGCTGCCTCCTTGCGGTTAGCGCACCGTCTTCAGGTAAAGCCAACTCCCATGGTGTGACGGGCGGTGTGTACAAGGCCCGGGAACGTATTCACCGCAGCGTGCTGATCTGCGATTACTAGCGATTCCAACTTCATGTGCTCGAGTTGCAGAGCACAATCCGAACTGAGACGGCTTTTTGAGATTTGCGCAGGATTACTCCATTGCCTCCCATTGTCACCGCCATTGTAGCACGTGTGTAGCCCAGCCCGTAAGGGCCATGAGGACTTGACGTCATCCCCACCTTCCTCGCGGCTTATCACCGGCAGTCCCCTTAGAGTGCCCAACTGAATGATGGCAACTAAGGGCGAGGGTTGCGCTCGTTGCGGGACTTAACCCAACATCTCACGACACGAGCTGACGACAGCCATGCAGCACCTGTGTCCACGCCCCTTGCGGGGAGGAATCCATCTCTGGAAGCCGTCGTGGCATGTCAAGGGCTGGTAAGGTTCTTCGCGTTGCGTCGAATTGAACCACATGCTCCACCGCTTGTGCGGGCCCCCGTCAATTCCTTTGAGTTTTAATCTTGCGACCGTACTCCCCAGGCGGGATGCTTAAAGCGTTAGCTGCGCCACTGACGAGCAAGCTCGCCAACGGCTAGCATCCATCGTTTACGGCGTGGACTACCAGGGTATCTAATCCTGTTTGCTCCCCACGCTTTCGCACCTCAGCGTCAGTACCGGGCCAGTGAGCCGCCTTCGCCACTGGTGTTCTTGCGAATATCTACGAATTTCACCTCTACACTCGCAGTTCCACTCACCTCTCCCGGACTCAAGCTTCTCAGTATCAAAGGCAGTTCTGGAGTTGAGCTCCAGGATTTCACCCCTGACTTAAGAAGCCGCCTACGTGCGCTTTACGCCCAGTGATTCCGAGCAACGCTAGCCCCCTTCGTATTACCGCGGCTGCTGGCACGAAGTTAGCCGGGGCTTTTTCTGCGGGTACCGTCATTATCTTCCCCGCTAAAAGAGCTTTACAACCCTAAGGCCTTCATCACTCACGCGGCATGGCTGGATCAGGCTTGCGCCCATTGTCCAATATTCCCCACTGCTGCCTCCCGTAGGAGTTTGGGCCGTGTCTCAGTCCCAATGTGGCTGATCATCCTCTCAGACCAGCTACTGATCGTAGCCTTGGTAGGCCATTACCCTACCAACTAGCTAATCAGACGCGGGCCGATCCTTTGGCGATAAATCTTTCTCCTTACGGACTTATCCGGTATTAGCCCAAGTTTCCCTGGGTTGTTCCGAACCAAAGGGTACGTTCCCACGTGTTACTCACCCGTCTGCCGCTCCCCTTGCGGGGCGCTCGACTTGCATGTGTTAAGCCTGCCGCCAGCGTTCGCTCTGAGCCAGGATCAAACTCTCAAGTTGGATGAGATTGATCTCGGCAAGTCACAACGTTTTGACGAGGTCCCACCTCTGAACGTTCGCGAAGCTTGCGCTCCGAAAACAGTCAAGGGTGTTGACCTAAAACGTGTACCGCCGAAGTCTCTTATCCGACCGCCTTTCGAACAGGATTTCTCCCGTCGACAAGCGGTCCGCAGGGACTCCGCCGTCCACGTTTCTCTTTCTTCTGATTTACCTTTCAAACAGCCCGGGACCGATGAAAGTCCCCTCCCCGGAAAAACCGGAGAGCCGTCGAAGCAGGCATCCGACAAGGCCGGATGCCTTTCCCACCGAGAAGTCGTGTGGAGCTTCAGAGGCGCGCCATCGCGCCGATGTGCGTCAGCGCGCCGAAGAATTGATATATAGGGTCAGCCAAACGCGGTTGTCAACACTGGAGAGTCGAAATCACGCACCGGCTGTCACCGGTAACGCAGTATTTAATTGGCTTTTTGCAAAGCACAAGAGCCAAAGCCTCGAAAGGGCCGGTGCGCCGCAGTGACGCCACATTCCTCAGCCGTTCTGGGCTTCAAGGGCGAACGCGTTTCGGGGGTTCTCCGGCTTGTAACCAGCTTGAATATCAGCTCCGGCCGGCGATTGACGGACCCGGGGCGCCGCGCCATCGTTCGGCGGGGGATTTCCGGCGGTTCGCAGGGCTGCGGATCCAATAATGCGCAACGCGGGGGACGGCGGTTTGGATCACGGCAGACTGCGCGGTGCACAGCGTTTTTCGGCCGAGCCTGATCCAATCGATCTGGGCCACGAACCTCCGCTTTCAGCCGACGGCGAGACGACCGGCCTGGTGGATCGCCGCCGCGTTTCGGTGCACTGGTTATCCGGGACTATTCTGACTGGATTTTGCGGCGCAGCCCTCATGGGTGGCGCCGTTTTCGCGTCGCTCGACGGTGAGACAAATTTCGCCACCGTGCCCGAGCGCGTCGAGACGGCGCTGCGCGGCGCGGTCGGCGCCATCAGTGATCGGCTTGGCGTGCGCAAAAGCGACAAGCTTCCCGCGGTGCTGGAGCCGAACGTGATGCGCCAGATCATCCGCGTTTCCACCACCACCCATGTGGGCAATCGCGAAGTCGTGCGCGTGCGGCCTTTCGTGCGGGTCGCCGGAAATCTGTCGCTCACGCTGACCGAGATTTCCGCCGACGTGCCGCCGTTCAATCCGCAAAAGATGCTGGCGGAATCCGGCGCGCCGGAGATACCGACCGCGGAGAGCGCCGCCGCCGAGCCTGACGCGGAAGTTTCCTTCGTCACCCGCGATCTGGCGTCGATCCTGCCGCGCGCCAAGATCAATGTCGCGGCCCCGATGGATGAAGTTCTGCAGCGCGTGCGCGAGGCCGCAAACTGGACCGGCGGCCCGACCCGGACAGCCTCAGCTGGGCCGGCAGACATCGGCGCGGTCCCCTTTAAGCTGGCTTATGCGACCGAAGGCAATACCGCCGATCCTTACGCCGGCTTTGAAGCGCGCATCGTGCCGGAGAACATCACCTTCCTGCCAAAGACCGCGAAGCAGACCACCGGCGGCAATAACTGGAACGAGCGGGCCATCACGGCGAAGAAAGGCGACACGCTCGATGCCGTGCTGCAGGAAATCGGCGCCACGCCCGAGGAAATCAAGGCTATCGCCAAAGCGCTGGGGACGCGCGGCAACGCGCTGAAGGAAGGGCTGAAACTGCGCGTGCTGCTCGCCGCCACCGCAGGCGGCCAGCGGCTGCAGCCGATCCGCGTCATCATCGCCAATGACAACGCGATCGAGTCGATCGTCGC
Source organism: uncultured Alphaproteobacteria bacterium (assembly GCA_963728585.1). Lineage (GTDB taxonomy): Bacteria > Pseudomonadota > Alphaproteobacteria > Rhizobiales > Xanthobacteraceae > CANKHA01. The sequence goes on along the minus strand of CAVSLB010000006.1, from coordinate 150,841 downwards.
GCTCTCCGATCTCGGCAAATACGTCGCCGTCGATGCCCGCAATCTTGGCAGCGCCGAGGTCGCGCAAGCGGCGGACGAAGAAGACGACGGCACCGGCGTGCGGCTCTATCAGAGCATCTATGAAACCGCGCTGCGCAACCACACTGCCGCGCCCGGTGATCGAAGACCTGATCCGGCTTTACTCCTATGACGTCGATTTCCAGCGCAAGGTGCAGCCCGGCGATTCCTTCGAGGTGTTGTTCGCGGGCGAGGAAGAGACGCCCGGTGCCGAAGGCAAGACCGAAGTCATGTTTGCCTCGCTCACGATCGCCGGCGAGATGAAGAAATTCTACCGCTTCCAGACCCCCGACGACGGCGTGGTCGACTACTATGACGAGGCCGGCAAGAGCGCGAAGAAGTTCCTGGTCCGCAAGCCGGTCGGCAACGGCATCATGCGTTCCGGCTTCGGCTTCCGCCGCCATCCCATCCTCGGCGCCACCAAGATGCATACCGGCGTGGACTGGTCGGCACCGACCGGCACGCCGATCTACGCTTCCGGCAACGGCACCGTGGACAAGGTCGGCTGGGAATCCGGCTACGGCAAATACATCCGCATACGCCACGCCAACGGATACGAGACCGCCTATGGGCACATGACCGCCTTTGCCCGCGGCATCGATCCCGGCGTGCGGGTGCGGCAGGGCCAGGTGATCGGCTTCGTCGGCTCCACCGGCCTCTCCACCGGCGCGCATGTGCATTACGAGATCATGGTCAACGGCCGCTTCGTCGATCCGATGCGCATTCGCCTGCCGCGCGGCCGCGTCCTGGAAGGCCCGGTGCTGGCCAATTTCGATCAGGAGCGCGAGCGGCTGGACGCGATGATGACGCGGCCCGCGGCGCGCATGGCCTCGAGCGGACAGTCGGTCCGCCGCTAGTCTTCACGAGCACGCCAAAAAAATGGCCCGCCGAAGCGGGCCATTTCTCTTCTTGAACGACGGTCGGCTTCTACTTCTTTTCCGGGTTCAGCACCTTCAGGTCGGGCGTATCTTTGGTGGCTTCCGCCAGCCGGTTGATGACGTCCTTCGGCGTGGCATAGACCTTCTTCAGCATCTCCTGCATCTCCTCGCCGGTGGCGGGATTGGCTTCCAGCCCCTGTTTTTCGGCATCAGCGAGAAGGTCCTTGTCCTTCATCGTGGCGTCGAAGGCGCGCCGCAGCGCCTGCACGCGATCGGCCGGTACGCCTTCGTGCACGAAATAGGGCCGGCCCAGCTCGAAGGCGGTGAATTGCAGCGCCAGCACTTGGCGCTGGGTATCGTTTTCCGCAAGATCGGTGACCAGCGGCACCTCGGGAATGTCGGGATGCTTTCGCAGACCCTGCTGGTACAGGACGATGACCTCGCCGGAATCGATCCAATCCTTTTTATGCGGCTTCAGGCTGGTCCAGGAAAAGGTGCCGCGGCCGTCCACTTCGCCGCGCTGCATGGCGAGATTCATCTCGCTGCCGCCGGGATAGCCGGCGATCACCTTGTATTTGAAGCCGAGAATGTTGCGCAGGATGTAGGGCACGGTCACGCTCTCGGTGCCAACGCCGGTGCCCGCGACGATCACCTCCTTGTTCCTCAAATCCTGCCAGGTCTTCACGCCTGCGCGTTTGGTAACGACCGCCACGCTGGTGTCGGCATTGGCGCTGCCGATCCATTGCAGCTTGAGCGGATCGTATTTCGCGTGCGACGCATCGCCGAGCAGCGGCTCGAACGGAATGCCGCGTTGCGGCGCGCCGATATGAAGACCATCCGGATCCGCGACATTGGCGACGTAATTGGTCATCACGATGCCGCCGCCGCCGGGCATGTTCTTCACGATGACGTTTGGATTGCCGGGGACATATTTGCCGAAATGTTTGGCGACCAGCCGGGCGTTGAGATCGTAACCGCCGCCGGGCGAGAGGCCGACATAAAAGGTAATCGTCTTGCCTTTGAAGAATTGCTCGGGCGTCTGCGCCGTGGCGGGAACGGCCGCGGCCGCGAGAGCGCCGGCGGCGAGGATGGCGACTAGGCTGATCGTTTTACTCGGCATGTTTCCTCCCTGGAATTCTGACCCTTCTCGGGCCGCTGCCTGTAGCCATAATGCCCAAGAGCAGCAGGCCATACCACCGCGAAACAGGCGGCGCCAAGCCCCCGCGCCGTCATGTCGCTACTGGAGGATGGTGCAGCGCAGGGCTCCTGAAGCGGTGTTGCCGCTGCGTCACGCCGCCTGCGCGACCTCCCCATTGAAGGTGAGCCCGCTTTTGCCGGCGGAAATCGTCACCCGCTCGCCGTCCTTGATGCGGCCGGAGAGGATCAGTTCGGCAAGCGGATCCTGGACATATTTCTGGATCACGCGCTTGAGCGGGCGCGCGCCATAGGCGGGGTCGTAACCCTTCTCCGCCAGCCAATCGCGCGCCGCGGGCTCGAGCTGCAGGGTGATCTTGCGCTCCTCCAGCAACTTGGTCAGCCGCACCAGCTGAATATCCACAATGCGGCCCATGTGCTCGCGCTTGAGCCGATGGAACAGGATGATTTCGTCCACGCGGTTGAGGAACTCGGGCCGGAAGCGCGCGCGTACCTCCGCCATCACCAGATCGCGCACCGCTTCGGTATCCTCGCCTTCTGGCTGGGCCACCAAATACTCGGCACCGAGATTGGAGGTCATCACGATCAGGGTATTGCGGAAGTCCACCGTCCGGCCCTGGCCGTCGGTGAGCCGGCCGTCATCGAGCACTTGCAGGAGAATATTGAAGACGTCGGGATGTGCCTTCTCGATCTCGTCAAACAGCACGACCTGGTAAGGCCGCCGCCGCACCGCTTCGGTGAGCGCGCCGCCTTCGTCGTAACCGACATAGCCAGGAGGCGCGCCGATCAGTCGCGCGACCGAATGCTTTTCCATGAACTCTGACATGTCGATGCGGATCAGCGCATGCTCGTCGTCGAACAAAAATTCCGCCAGCGCCTTGGTCAGCTCGGTCTTGCCTACGCCGGTTGGGCCGAGGAACATAAAGGAGCCGAGCGGCCGGTTGGGATCCTGCAAGCCGGCGCGAGCGCGCCGCACCGCCGTCGAGACAGCGCGCACCGCTTCCTGCTGGCCGACGACGCGTTGCTGGAGCTGGTCTTCCATCTTCAGCAGCTTCTCGCGCTCACCTTCCAGCATGCGGTCGACCGGGATGCCGGTCCAGCGTGAAACGATCTGTGCGACGTGATCAGCCGTCACCGCCTCCGAGACGACGGCTCCGACGCCGGTGGCTTCCTCCACCGCCTTCAGCTTTTTCTCCAATTCCGGGATTTTGCCGTAGGCCAGTTCGCCGGCACGCTGGTAGTCGCCGTTGCGCTGGGCGATAGCCAGTTCGTTGCGCGCCTGCTCCAGATCGCTCTTCACCTTCTGCGCCTCGCTCAGCTTTTCGCGCTCGGCCTTCCACCTGGCGTTGAGTGCATCGGCCTGTTCCTGCAGCTCGGCCAGCTCCTTTTCCAGCCGTTTCAGCCGCTCCCTGGAGCCGGAATCGGATTCCTTCTTCAGCGCCTCCTGCTCGATCTTCAGCCGCATGATGTCGCGATCGAGATTGTCAAGTTCCTCCGGCTTGGAATCGATCTGCATCTTCAGCCGCGCCGCGGCCTCGTCGACCAGATCGATCGCCTTGTCAGGCAGGAAGCGGTCGGTGATGTAGCGGTGCGACAGCGTCGCCGCCGCCACCAGAGCGGAGTCCGTAATGCGCACGCCGTGGTGAAGCTCGTATTTTTCTTTCAGGCCGCGCAGGATGGAAACGGTATCCTCAACGCTTGGCTCGTTGACGAAGACCGCCTGGAAACGCCGCGCCAGCGCGGCGTCCTTTTCCACATGCTTGCGGTATTCATCCAGCGTGGTGGCCCCGATGCAATGCAGCTCGCCGCGCGCCAGCGCCGGCTTCAGCAGGTTGGAAGCATCCATCGCGCCATCCGCTTTGCCGGCGCCAACGATCGTGTGCATCTCATCAATGAAAAGAATGATCCCGCCCGCGGAGGCGGTCACTTCCTGCAGCACGGCTTTCAACCGCTCCTCGAACTCTCCGCGGTATTTCGCGCCGGCGATCAGCGAGCCCATGTCGAGAGCCAGCAGTTTCTTGTCCTCCAAACTGTCCGGCACGTCGCCATTGACGATGCGCAGCGCGAGGCCTTCCACGATCGCGGTCTTGCCGACGCCGGGCTCGCCGATCAGCACGGGGTTGTTCTTGGTGCGGCGGGAAAGCACCTGCACCGTGCGGCGGATCTCCTCGTCGCGGCCGATCACCGGGTCAAGCTTGCCGTCGCGCGCGGCCTGGGTGAGATCGCGGGAATATTTCTTCAGCGCGTCATAAGCGTTTTCCGCCGAGGCACTGTCGGCAGTGCGCCCTTTGCGCAGACTCTCGATGGCGGCATTGAGCGTCTGCGGCGTGACGCCGGCGCGGGCGAGAATTTTGCCCGCTTCACTCTCCTTGTCCATGGCAATGGCGAGCAGCAGCCGCTCGGCGGTGACAAAGCTGTCGCCGGCCTTTTGCGCAATCTTCTCAGCTTGGTCAAAGATACGTGCCAGCGCGGCTTGCAAATAAACCTGGCCGGCACCCCCGCCCGAAACCTTTGGCAGCTTGCCCAGTGCCGCTTCGGTTTCCCGCAGAGCTTCTCTTGAACGGCCGCCGGCGCGGTCGATCAGCCCGGCCGCCAGACCTTCGGGATCGTCGAGCAGCACCTTGAGCAAGTGTTCGGCGGTGAATTGCTGGTGTCCCTCGCGCAAAGCGAGCGACTGGGCGGATTGGATAAAGCCCTTGCTGCGATCGGTATATTTTTCGATGTCCATACGTCGCTCCTCGCCAGCGTCCGCCATCTTCGAGTATGCATTATGGCAGGCTCAATAATGCCGTCCCCGACATGCATCAAAAACGGCCAGGCACGGCGCCCACTTTGTTTGCAAAGCAAATGTAAGCGGTCGCCGGACGGACGGTAGGGCTTCAGCCGCCAAAAATGCTCAGCCCTCTAGCCAGACTCCGGCGCAATGGTTAGCAAGGAGCAGCCCCAACCACCCGCATCACCCCATGCCCGCCGCCACGATCCAGGCCATCTACCGCTACCCGGTGAAGGGGCTTTCGGCCCAGGCGCTTCCGCGCGTGCAGCTTTCCCCCGGTTTGACCCTGCCGGCCGACCGGCTCTACGCGATCGAAAACGGCCCCTCCGGTTTCGATCCGGCTGCCCCCGCCTATCTTCCCAAACAGCGCTTCCTGATGCTGATGCGGAACGAGCGGCTGGCGGGGCTGCGCACGGACTTCGACGAGCAAACCCATGTGCTGAGCGTGCGGGCCGACGGCCGGCTGGCGGCGCAGGGCGATCTGCGGACGAACGGAAGGGCGCGCGCAGATCGAGCGGTTCCTCGCGGGCTATTGTGCGGACGAATTGCAGGGTCCCCCGAAGATCCTCGCGGGCGCAGGCGGCCACAGTTTTTCCAACATGAAGCCGCCCCACAGCTTTTCCGATGTGGCGCAGAGGGTGGTGTCGATCATCAATCTCGCCTCGGTCGCCGCGGTGGAGGACGCCGTGGGAGCGCCGGTCGATCCGCTACGATTTCGCGGCAATCTCTATGTCAGCGGCTGGCCGGCCTGGCGCGAGTTCGATCTGTTAGGACAGGAGATTGCGGTCGGATCCGCGCGGCTGAAAGTTGTCCGCCGCATCAAGCGTTGCGCAGCCACCAATGTCGAGCCGGAGACGGGCATCCGCGACCTGAACATTCCGCAGACGCTCATGAAAAGCTTCGGCCATGCCGATTGCGGCATCTATACCGAGGTCGTCGCCGGCGGCGAAATCGCCGTGGGCGAGACGGTGGCCGCCTAGGCAAAACGCCATGGCCAGGTATGGCCATGGCGTTTGTTACTCAATACGACGCAACGCTTACACAACAACGCTACGCTTACTGCGCTCAGGCGCCAGGCATCACATAAGCCAGGATGCGCCTGCGCGGATAAACCGATTCCGCGACCGTATTGTTGTGATTGCCTGACACGACGATCACGTTGCCGGACGGGTCGATGCCGCTGACCACACCGACATGGCCGCCGCTGCGTCCGCGCGACATGACCGCGAGAGCGCCAACCTGCGGACCGGAAATCCTCTGCCCATAGGAGGCGAAGGACTTCGCCAGGTCCGACGGCCCGCGCTTATGGCCGGTGCGCTCCAGCACCAGGTTCATGAAGGCACCGCACCACAAGCTGCGCCTCTTCGTCGGGTTGGTGCCGAGATAGCGCCGCGCCTCCGCCACGACGGGGGAGTACGACCCGGAAGTCGCGGCATAAGCCGCCGCGGCCTGCGTGACGCTGCGGGCCTTGCGTTTCGACTGCACGGTCTACCGGCTCCGGCAGCCACCTTCGGCTGTGTGGCTATGGTGCGTGCCTTACGGTGAGACTTCCCCGATGCCTTCGCCTGCCGGCTCCCGCCGGAGGTGAATTCCGGCAGATCGTTTTCGGACGATCCTGTGATGTCCGCGGAGGCGGAAGTGGCAAAAATTGAAAATGCAATTGAACAAATTGCCAGAGATTTGCGTTGGAAAACAAGCATGCGATTGGTCCCTCACTCAGTGAACACAGAACTTAGCGTAGAACTCAGCGGCCTTAGCGGTCAGACGGCGAGTAGGGGCTCTATCGCCAATAAACTGTGACCATTTCTGGGCAGCGATGTAGTATTTTCGTGATCACGGTCGCCCACCGTACTCAGCAATATTATGGGTAAGCTATCGGACAGAACCGCCATTTCTGTTTTTTATGGAAGTATTAAGACACGCTATACTTAGTACTTCATCTCAGCGTACATGTTTATTAGTGTGGTGTGCGGCAATACGCGCGTCCAGCAGCGCGAGCGAAATTCCAAGCCTAGAAAGGCGAGTCGCGTCCGGGTTTTGGAGAGGCGTCAGGCCTTACGGCTCAGCAGAAACACCGCCTGCTCTCCGAACAGGTTCCAGAACCACCAGGGTGCGTTCAGGCGCAGCCGCTTGCCCCAGGCATTGAGAGCGACCGCCCTTTCCATCTTGGCACCGGACTGCTCGCACAATTGGCGGAAGTCTTTGATGGTGCAGAAGTGGATGTTGGGGGTGTCGTACCAACTATAGGGCAGATTGTCAGTTTGCGGCATATGGCCGCCGAACAGCAGCTGCAGCCGGATGCCCCAATGGCCAAAATTCGGGAACGACACCACCGCGTGGCGCCCGATACGCAGCATATGCTCCAGCACCCGGCGCGGATGGCGGGTTGCCTGCAACGTCTGCGACAGGATCACGTAATCGAAGGCGTCGTCGGGATAGTCGGCAAGATCGGTGTCGGCGTCGCCTTGCACCACAGCCAGTCCCTTTGCCACGCTTTCGTTCACGCCTTCGCGTGACAGCTCGATGCCCCGGCCGTCGACGCCGCGCGTCTCGGCCAGTAGCCGCAACAGTTCGCCGTCGCCGCAGCCGACATCAAGCACCTTGGCGCCAGGCTCGATCATCTGCGCCACCACCAAAAGATCGACGCGGCTGCTGCCCGGCGACCGGCCGGCATCGGCTGCAACAAGATCGCGCTGCAAACGGGTGAGCATCGATCAACCGTTCGCCGTCAAGCCGCGCGCCTTGGCTGCGGAATCAAGGAAGCCGCGCACGATCGCAAACAGCTCCGGCTCGTCGAGCAAAAAGGCGTCATGGCCTTTATCAGTGGTGATCTCGGCAAAGGAAACGCGCGCCCCGCCGGCGTTGAGCGCATGCACGATCGCCCGCGAATCCGAGGTTGGAAAGAGCCAGTCGCTGGTGAAGGAGACCACGCAGAAGCGTGTCTGGGCGCCCCTGAAAGCATTCGCCAGCACGCCGCCGTAGTCCGCCGCAAGGTCGAAATAATCCATCGCGCGGGTCAAATAAAGATAGCTGTTGGCGTCGAAGCGCTCGACGAAAGAGCTGCCCTGATGGCGCAGATAGGACTCCACCTCGAAATCGGCATCAAAGGAAAAAGTCGGATTAGATCGATCCTGCAGCCGCCGGCCGAACTTGCGGTGCAAGGCCGCGTCCGAAAGATACGTGATATGCGCGCCCATGCGCGCCACCGCCAAGCCTCGGCGCGGATTGGTGCCTTCCAAAAGATAGCGTCCCTGCCGCCATTCCGGATCGGCCATCACTGCCTGGCGGCCGACCTCGTGGAAGGCGATGTTCTGCGCCGAGTGACGCGTGGCGCAAGCGAGCGGCAGCGCCGCGAAGACGCGTTGCGGATAGCTCGCCGCCCATTGCAGCACCTGCATCCCCCCCATGGAGCCGCCCGCCACCGCGAACAGCGTCTCGATGCCGAGCGCATCAAGCAGCATCGCCTGCGCCCGCACCATGTCGCGAATGGTAATGACCGGAAAATCCAGGCCCCAAGGCTGGCCCGTCGCCGGATTGATGGAAGACGGCCCGCTGGTACCCATGCAGGCGCCCATCACATTCGGGCAGATGACGAAATAGCGCTCGGTGTCGATCGGCCGTCCGGGGCCGACCATGGTTTCCCACCAACCCGGCTTGCCGGTGACCGGGTGGGTGGAAGCGACGTGCTGATCGCCCGTGAGCGCGTGGCAGATCATCACCGCGTTCGAGCGCTCCGCATTGAGCGCGCCATAGGTCTTGTAGGCGATCTGGAACGGCGAGAGTTCGACGCCGGCATCTAATTTCAGCGGCTTGTCGGGCCCGAAGCGCACGACAAGGGAATCCCGCGGGAAGTCCGCTTCGCGCGGACTTGCCACGGCATTACGTGCCGGGTTGAGCTGGACGTCGACCATTGACCTTCCTGAAATAGCGGCTTCGCGCCGGCTCGGCTATCCGGATAGAACGCCCGCGGCGCGGCTTAGCTAAGGCTCGCCTGCCAAATGTGTCATGTTTTCTTTGATTTCGTAACTGTGAAAACCTATCCTGTCCATGACCTTATGCCCGGCAACGCAGGCAAGCTTGCGCCGACGGCGTAGACTTGTCTGCGCTGCCGGGCATGCATGTCTTGGAAGCTCTCAATCTTTGACCCAAAGGGCCGCCGGGCCTGGCCGGCCGATTGCGGAAACAGGCCACGATCCATGCCAGACAAGCCTCCCACCGATTCCTCACTCGCCGCGTTGCGGGCCGAGATCGATCACATCGATGAGACCATGCATGGCCTGCTGATGCAGCGGGGCGAGATCATCGACCGCCTGATCGCCGTCAAACAGACGCAGGAAAGCGGCTCCGCATTCCGGCCCGCGCGCGAGGCCGAGATGATGCGCCGGCTGGTCGATCGCCATCACGGCATCCTGCCGCTCGACACCGCTGAGAGCATCTGGCGGGTGATCATTTCTACTTTCACCTATGTACAGGCGCCCTTCTCCATTCACGCCGACCTGACCAACAACCCCGCAGCCATGCGCGACTCCGCGCGCTTCCATTTCGGCTTCACCGTGCCCTTCGTCGCGCATACGGGTGCGGCCGGCGTAGTTGCAGCGGTATCCGAATCACGCGGCGATCTTGGTCTGGTAAACGCGCTGGGCGGCGGCGGCGCCTGGTGGACGGCGCTGGAATTCGACAGCGCTCCGAAGATCATCGCGCGGCTGCCTTTCGTTGATCGCGACAACCATCCGGCCGCGTTGCCCGTGTTTGTGATTTCCCGGGTCGCGGCGGATGCCATGGTGCCGGACGTCGCGGTCTGGAGCCTGCGCATCGCCGGCTGGGGACCGAAGGCCGCCAAGGCTGTGGCCCATCTGGCCGACGTCATTGCCGTGCCGGACAGTGCCTTCGACGGCGCGGCATTGCTGGTATCGGTGCCGCAGGGCTCAAGTATTGAGCGGATCTCCGAGGCTGTCGTTAACGCAGGCGCATCGATCCGCTCCTCCGCCCTCGTCGGAAGCCACGCAACCCGCTATACCCTCCCGGCCACCGGCGCCCGGCCTGTCCAGACCGGGCGCTGATCGTCGTCTGGAGTCCGTGATGTCAGTTCAGCAACGCCCGCAGCCGCGCCCCGGCGTGCTTTCGATCGAGGCCTATGTGCCCGGTAAAAGCGCGGCGCCTGGGGCTGCGCGGGTTTTCAAATTGTCCGCCAACGAAACCCCGCTCGGGCCGAGCCCGCGCGCGGTCGAAGCCTATCGCGGCGCGGCGGAGCATCTGCACGTCTATCCGGAAGGCACGGCGCGCAAATTGCGCGAAGCGATAGCGCGCAGCTTCGGGCTCGATCCGGCGCGTATCGTCTGCGGTGCAGGCTCGGACGACCTCTTGAACCTGCTGGCGCAAGCTTATCTCGCGCCGGGCGAGGAAGCGATCTACACCGCGCACGGTTTTCGCATCTATCCGATTTTCACGTTGGCCGCCGGCGGCAAGCCGGTGATGGCTGCGGAGAAGAATTACACCGCCGACGTGGACTCAATTCTGGCCAGACTGACCGACCGCACCCGCATCGTCTTCCTGGCCAATCCGAATAATCCGACAGGCACTTATCTGTCCTTCGACGAGGTCAAGCGCATGCACCGCGCGCTGCCGCAGGATGTGCTGCTGGTGCTCGACGCCGCCTATGCCGAATACGTGCGCCGCAACGATTACGAATCCGGCATTGAGCTGGTGGCCACCAGCGACAATGTCGTGATGACGCGGACCTTCTCCAAGATTCACGGGCTCGCCGCGCTGCGCCTCGGCTGGATGTACGGCCCGGCACATGTCGTGGACGCGGTCAACCGCATCCGCGGCCCGTTCAATGTCAACACGGCAGCGATGCTGGCGGGCATCGCGTCCATCGAGGACACCGCGCATCTGGAAATTCGCGCGCGCATAACGCGCGCTGGCTGGCGTGGCTGACGGAGGAAATCGGCAAGCTGGGGCTGCAAGTGACCCCGAGCGTCGCCAATTTCATCCTGATCCATTTCCCCAAGACCAAGGGGCGCACATCACGCGAGGCCGAAGCTTTTCTCACTCAGCGCGGGCTGATCCTGCGCGAGGTCTCCAGCTATGGCCTGCCTGACGCGCTGCGGCTCACCGTCGGCACCGAGGAAGCCAATCGCCTGGTGGTGGCGGCGCTGGCGGAATTTATGGGGAAGAAGCGTGAGTGAGATCCTGTTCAACCGCCTTGCGCTGATCGGCATGGGATTGATCGGTTCCTCAATCGCGCGCGCGGCGCGTAAGCAAGGCGTGGTGAAGACGATCGTGGCCACGGCGCGCACGCCGCAGACTCGCCAGCGGGTGCAAGAGCTCGGCATTGCCGACGAGGTGGTGGGCAGCAATTCAGCCGCGGTGAAAGGCGCCGACCTGGTGATCGTCTGCATCCCCGTCGGCCAGAGCGGGCCGGTGGCAAAGGAAATCGGGCCGCATCTAAAGCCCGGGGCGCTTGTGTCCGATGTCGGCTCGGTCAAAAGCGCGGTGCTGCGGGATATGGCCCCGCACCTGCCCGCGGGGGTGCATTTCGTTCCGGGCCATCCGGTCGCCGGCACCGAATATTCCGGCCCGGATGCCGGCTTCGCCGAACTCTTCGTCAATCGCTGGTGCATTTTGACTCCGCCGGAGAATGCGGACACTGGCGCGGTGGAGCGGCTCGCCGCCTTCTGGCGGGCGCTCGGCGCCAATGTCGAGACCATGCCGGCGGATCACCACGATCTGGTGCTCGGGATTACCAGCCATCTGCCGCATCTGATCGCCTATACCATCGTCGGCACCGCCGACGAGCTTTCGGAGGTTACGCGCTCGGAAGTGCTGAAGTTCTCCGCCGGCGGTTTCCGCGACTTCACCCGCATCGCCTCTTCCGATCCGACCATGTGGCGCGACATCTTCATCGCCAACAAAGACGCCGTGCTGGAAATGCTTGGCCGTTTCAACGAGGACCTGTCGGCGCTTACCCGCGCCATGCGCAGCGGCGACGGTCAGGCGCTGTTCGACCATTTCACGCGCACCCGGGCGATCCGCCAAGGCATCGTGGAGATCGGGCAGGATTCAGCGGACGCCGGATTTCGGGCGGCCGCATCCGCATCTAACGGAAGCGCCGGCGAAGAAAATCAGAACAACGGATTGATCGTTCCGACCGGTAAGTTGCCGAGGAACATAGAACCGCTGTCGATCCGGAGCGGAAGCACGACCGCGCGACGACCTTCCAGTTGTGTCTGTTCGCCGAGCAGCCCGATGCCGGCGGCGATGCCAGCCCCGGCATGTTCGCGCGCGATATTACCGAGACCTGGCGACAAGCGGTCGAGCGAGCTGGCAAGGCGGTCAATCTTGCCGCCGGGCGCTACCAGTTTGTCCATGCCAAGTGCCGGCAGCAGCCGATCGAGCCCCGCGACGGTAATGAGCAATTGGCCATCGAGATGGCCATTATCGGTGAGCGCCAGCGAGCCGGTGGCCAGCGCGATCGACTCGCCCTGTTGCGCGCGTGCATGGGTGATGTCGATGCGCCCACCGACGGCATGCATTTCGCGAAAGCGATCCGGCCAAGGCTTCGGGGAAAAATCTTTCAATCCCCGCAGCACGAAAGTGATCTGAGCATCGAACGGCGTGCTTGTCAGCGGATTGATTGTCGGCGCCGTGGCGTCGCTCAACCGCAGGGCCAGGTCGATCACCGGATTGCCGGCGGCAGTGCCTTGGACGATGCGGCCGTGCAATTCGGCATGCGCAGCCTGGAAAAGCTTCTCATTACCCGACGGCGTAACACGCTCAAATGTTGGCTGGTCGATTGCGATGGAAACGCGTTCGGGCAGCGCCGGCGCGCCGCGCACGCTGGTCTGCAGCAGCTTCCAGTTCGCGGTGAAAGCGGGTCGACCGAGGCCGTCGGCCATGGTGAGTGGACCGTCGAATTCGCTAATTAGCAAGCTAGGCTGGTAGACTTGCGCGGCTACCAGCATGCCGGCGGTTTGCGCAAAAACCGTCGGCTGCGTGCTACGCCATTCCATCTCGGCTGGGGCGCAATGCACTTCGATGCGGAATGGGAAACCGCCGATCTGCGGTGAGCCGCAGCTATAGATGCGTCCGGCTTTGGCTTCGCGATCGAACCAGCCTTGCAGCGTCTCCTGCGTCACATTGGAGGCGCGCAACCACATTGCCGACCACAGAACGGCGAGCACTACGAGCCCGATAAAGGGGGCGTAGAGCGGCCAAGTCCGGCGGCGCGGTATGCGGACGGGGCGGTCCATCAAAAATTCCGATCTCGGGTTGCCATTAAGGCTCTTTTCCGGCGAAAGCAGCCGGAAGTCCAGAGCGTTGCCATGGATAATACTGCCTGTTAGGCGAATGCCTGTCGCCGGCTTTCCACGAGACCGGCCAACGAGCCTTCGTAACGATCCCGCGATGGAACAACACAATCTCGATCATGCAGCGGGCGACCTTTGGGTCTTCGCCTATGGCTCGCTCATGTGGCGGCCGGGCTTTGATTTCCTCGAGCGCGGACCGGCGCGGGTGATCGGCGTCCATCGTGCGCTTTGCGTGCTGTCCTACCGGCATCGCGGCACACCGGAACGCCCGGGGCTGGTGCTGGGACTTGACCGCGGCGGCACCTGCCGCGGCATTGCCTACCGGGTCGCGGAATCCAAACGCGCTGCTACCCTGGCCTATCTGCGCGAGCGCGAGCAGGTCACCAAGGTTTATCGCGAAAGCATGCGAGCGATCTGGCTCCTGGGCGATCCGCAACGGCAAGTGCAGGCGCTTTGCTACGTGGTGGACCGCGGCCATGCACAATATGCCGGACGGATGTCGCTCGACGATCAACTGCATCACGTGCGCCAGGGCCACGGCCATTCGGGCGCGAACCGCGACTATGTGCTTTCGACGGTGCAGGAGCTGGAAGCGCTCGGCTTCCGTGACGCCAACCTGCATCTGCTGGCAGAACGCCTCAAGAGCGGGCGCGAGACTCAGCCCGCGCCATGACTTCGGCCGCATAGTGCCCCGCTTCCGAAGTTCGTGAAATCTTGAAATGTTTTAGGAACTTCAAATCGGCGGCACTAGCGGTCCAAGCTCACGCTTTCCTTCCTCGACGAGCTTAGCCGTAGCGCTTTCAACGGCGTCCCGCAGACGGACAAGGAAATCCGACTTTTCCAGCCCCGGCGCGATCGGGTCGCAGACCTGCACCACCACGGTACCCGGGAAGCGGCGGAACGAACGGCGCGGCCAGAACAATCCGGAATTAAGCGCCACCGGTACACAGGGCACGCCGGTCTCTGCATAGAGATGCGCCACGCCGAACTTGTATTGCGGCTCCGCGCCGGGCGGTCGGCGTGTCCCTTCGGGGAAGATTATGATTTGCCGGCCGCGGCTCACTTCAAGTTTCGCCCGCTCGGTCATGGCCGCCAGCGCCGGCCCACGCGCGCCGCGGTTGACCGGGATCATCTGCGCCTTCCACAAGCACCAGCCGAAGAGCGGAATCCACATCAGCTCGCGCTTGAGGATAAAGGTGGGATCGTCGACGTAAGGCAGCAACGCGAAGGTTTCCCATACCGACTGATGCTTCGATGCGAGGATGAGCCCACCACGCGGTATTTTCTCCAAGCCACGGAAATCCGCCTTGATGCCGCAAATCACCCGGAGGAGCCACAGATTGGTCATCGCCCATGCACGTCCGACAGCGAGCAAATATCGACAGGGCAACACCAAAGTGACCATCGCCGCCACCAGATAGACGGCGAGATTCAGATAGAACAGCACGTTGAAAACAACGGACCGGACCATTACCGACACGGAAAATCCTATGACCCAACCGGGGGCAATTGCAGGCGCAGATCGGAGAAACGGCTGGGGGCGGTAGCGTCGGACGTCGGGTCAATCCGCATGCGAATAGCCGCCACGATGTATTTCACATATTCGGAAAATAGGAGCTTGGCAGTGGCGAGATGCGACCACCAGGGCTCGGAGCGCAATCTTTCCGAGACCACGGGAAAAGGCACGAGTTCGACGCCGGGAAGCTGATGCGCCAATTCCGCCAGGGCGCGGGGCATGTGATAGGCGGAGGTCACCACGATCAGCGACTGAAATCCCTGCGCCTTCGCCCAGCGCCTGGTTCCTATCGCATTGCCGAGCGTATTGACCGCAGTGCGATCGAGATCGACACAGCAAGCGAACAGACGCTCATAATCCGGCAGTACGCGGGAAATTTCGCCTTGGTTGGTGGCGGGATAAACACCGCTGATGAGCAGCCGCTTTCCGCGCTTTGAGGCCAATAGCTCGAACGCATCATTGACCCGCGATGAGCCGCCGGTCAGCACCACGATGCCGTCTGCATTGCGGGTGAGCCTGATCTCGCGGGTCGATATCTGCGAAGCGAACCAGATAAAACCAACCAGGAAAACAAGCGTAACGAGCAACGCAATCAAGATTACCGCGCGGCCGAGCTTTCCGAAAGCACGCGCGGCAAAGCTCCGCCTTGCGGGCGCTTCTACCGGCACCGGCGGGCCTTCACCGTTTTGAGGCCGAACGACGTACATTTCCCCTTCATCCCGTCCTCATCATACAGCAAACCTTGAAGCAAATTCCAATTTGCGCGGCGGCAGGCTATTCGAGGGATTGCAGCGTGCGATTGACCGTTTGACGCGAGGTCGCCGCGATCAGTACGGCGATCACGATCACCTGGACAGCGACGGCGAGGTAGCCGGCAGTGCCAATGGAGAAAGTGCCGAATAAGGCGGAAACACGGTCGGCATCGGCACCGCCGGTCAGCCAGCTACTCACGATTTCGGCGAAAGCAAAAAGCAATATCGCCGCGCCGCCGCCGAGCGCGCCGCCCTTCAGCCCGAGCCAAAGAAAATGCCGCTGGAAATGGCCGGCAATAAAGCTATCGGGCGCGCCGATGAAATGCAGCACCTCGACCACGGGGCGGTTGCTGGCGATAGCGCCGCGCGTGGCGAAAGTGACAGTGAGCACGGTTGCTGCAAAAACCAGCAGCAGAATGACAATACCGCCCATCACCGCCGTACGGCTCATGGCGCGCATCTGCTCGATCCAGCCGCGATGATCGTCGATGCTGGCACCGGCGACCTGCTCGCTGAGCGTCTTGCGCAGGCTTGCGAGGTCGGGCGTTGTGTCGAGGGGCGACCTTGACCACGATCATGCGGGGAACCGGCAGGTCATCCAATGCCAATCCGCTGCCGAGCCATGGCTCCAATAACCGGCTCGACTCCTCTTTGGTATATGACCGAACTTCCGCGACACTCGGAGCGGCGCGCGCAATATCCTCCGCCTTGCGCACTTCCGTTTCAATGTCGCGCCCGGTTTGCGGCCTGACCTGGATAGTAATTTCGCGCGCGACCTCAGCCTGCCAGTCGCTGGCGGCCGTGCGCACCAGCACGACTGCGCCGGTCGTCATCGAAGCGAGAAAGGTCATGATGGCGACGACCGCCACCAGAGAGCGCCCGGCGATGGAATTGCGCGGGACGATCGGCGTACGCACGCGCGGCAATGCTTCCAGCGTCCGCGGTCAGTTCTAATTCTCTGTGGCGCGGATCGGTCATGGCTATTCGTAGACGTGCAGACGGCCGTCATGCAGCACGAGACGGCGGGCGTCGTATTGATCCATCAAGGCGATATCGTGGGTGGCGATGACCACCGATGTGCCCGACTTGTTGAGCTCGATGAATAGCCGCAGCAGCCGCTGCGCCAGGCTGGGATCGACATTGCCGGTTGGTTCGTCTGCCAGCAGCAATTGCGGGCGCCCGATCACCGCCCGCGCGATGGCGGCACGTTGTTTCTCCCCGCCTGAAAGCACCGGCGGCAGCGCACCCATGCGATCGCCCAAGCCGACCCAGTGCAGGAGTTCGACGACCTCGTCGCGAAAACTGGCTTCGTCGCGCCCGGCGACGCGAAACGGCAGCGCGACATTCTCATAAGTTGTCATATGGTCGAGCAGGCGGAAATCCTGAAACACGATGCCAATCCGCCGCCGCAGCGCGGACAGAGAGTCCTTGTCGAGTGTCGCGACGTCATGGCCGAACAAGGTGACCAAGCCACGGGTAGGCCGCAGCGTCAGGAATAACAGGCGCAGCAGCGAGGTCTTACCCGCCCCGGACGGCCCGGTGAGGAACTGGAACGAATGGGGCTCAACGCGGAAGGACAGGTCGCGCAACACCTCCGGGCCCAGCCCATAGCGCAAGCCCACATTTTCGAATCGGACCACCATGCCCCTCCGAGAACCCCGATTTGGCTTTATACCAGCGCCCGTGCGGCGACATTGCGGGAACTTCAAATGCGTCGCAGAGCCGGGACTCGTCCCGGCTCAGCTGCCGGGGCCCCTCGCCCAGGGTGCGAAGCGCCCACCCAGTATGGTTTCCAATTTATTAACGGATCGCCGCTAGGGTCGAGGGCCTCTGGTCCGTCTGCGCCGGTTCGCCATGCTGATCGTTTGCCCGAGTTGCCCGACGCCC
Source organism: uncultured Alphaproteobacteria bacterium (assembly GCA_963728585.1). Taxonomy (GTDB): domain Bacteria; phylum Pseudomonadota; class Alphaproteobacteria; order Rhizobiales; family Xanthobacteraceae; genus CANKHA01. The sequence goes on along the minus strand of CAVSLB010000006.1, from coordinate 133,514 downwards.
TATCAGCTTGAGCCGGACTCGCTCCGGCAGGACCGGCGGGCCGTGCTCAGCGCGCGCTGCCTGATCGACTGGTCCGCCACCGTTCCGGTCCTGGTTACCTGCCCTGCCGGATCGGACGGGACGTGGTTGACGCCGGCTCGCGGGTGCCCGCGGTGAACAGCCAGGTACGATCCAGCGCAGGCATGCACGTGGCTGAATTGCCGGCCGCTGGGCCGGATATCGCAACCTTTGCGGCGCGCCGCGCCCGGCGCGGTGCGCAGCGCCGCCGCTGGTTTAAACACGGCTTAGCTGCGGCGATTGTTGTTTTGCTGGCGCTCGACGCCAGCATCGTCGGCTGGCGCGCGGACATTGTGCGGTTGCTGCCGCAAACTGCATCGCTGTATGCCGCAGTCGGGCTGCCGGTGAACCTGCGCGGCCTTTCTTTCCAAAATATCCACATGTCCCGCTCGGAGCAGGAGGGTGTCGGCGTCTTGGTGCTGGAAGGCTCCATCGTCAATGTCACCGCGCGGCCGGTCGAGGTGCCGCGGCTGCGCTTCGCCGTGCACAACCAAGCCAGACACGAGATCTATGCCTGGACGATGCGGCCGCCCCGCTCGATCCTCGGCCCCGGCGACACGCTGCCTTTCCGCTCCCGTCTTGCCTCGCCGCCACTGGATGGGCGCAAGGTGCAGGTCCGCTTCTTCAATGCGCATGATGTGGTGGCGGGACTGGACTGATCATGCCGCGCATTCTGATCGCCGAGGACGATGAACCGTTACGCGCCTTGATCGCGCGCACGCTGCTGCAACATGGCCATGATGTCGTCACGGCCGCAGACGGTGGCGCCGCGCTCGAAGCCCTGGCGCGGGAGCATGGCCGCTTCGACCTGTTGCTCACGGATGTCAAGATGCCCGTGATAGATGGCATCGAGCTGGCGACGGCCACCGTGCGCGACTACCCTGACGTAACAATCCTGTTCATGACAGGCTATGCCGACCAGCGCGAGCGCGCGCATGGTCTCGATGCCCTGATCCATGACGTGATCACCAAACCGCTGTCGGTAGCCGCCATTAGCGCCGCAGTCGACGAGGCGCTGGCCACCGCGCGGCGCTAGCGTGGCGACTGATAGATCTTGTCGAACTTGATCAGCTCGGTGCGTCCGTCGCGTTCGCGGTATTCCTTGCCCAGCACGAGTTTGAGGTCGGGCGCGTAATAGTCGGTATACATGAAGACCGGCTTGCTTTTGTCATCGAGCCGGCTGCGATCGATGCGCAGCACGTTATATTTGCAAGCGCCGACCGCCAGCGTGTCAGCCTCCTTCCGCACCTCAAGAACAAAAGTCCGCAGGTTACCTTTCCGCTCGCCTTCGATTTCCTCAAATACCGCGGTGATTTTCTTGCCGGGCAGCAACGGATGGCTTTTGGCAAGATCGCTAACCGGGCGAGAGATTGTACGCTTGCCGCGATCAAGCCGTTCCAGTTCGAACAGTCCCTGGAACAGGGTCACTTCCAGAAGCGTGCGGTCATCGACGCGATAAACCGTCCGCACATCGGTGGCGCCGGGATAAAAGATCTCTGTTTTCGAACGCGCGCCGCGCTCGACAACGAAGCCCTTGCTCGCCGATTGCGCCGTCGGACAATCGTCCGTGGCTTGGGCGCGAACCGAACTCGCGGCGAGAATGATCGCAGCGGAAAGAAAAGCCTTTATCCGTGCAGGGCGCAGCTAAAAATCCTTCAGCAGCCGCTCGATATAGTCGAGCTCGAGCTGCGGGCGTGCCGTTTCGCCGAGGCGCTTGCGCAGCTCTTCCAGAATGCGGCGGGCGCGCTGGACGTCGATTTCGCCCGGCACCTTGACGGACGTGTCGTCCTGATAGTCGCGGCCGCGCAAAGGCCTGCCCGAGCGGATCGGTTTCTTCATTCGCCCGTGCCTGCCCGAGACCCCCTGGCCGGCCCATCCCAGGACCACGGCCCTGGCCCTGACCACGCTGCTGCTGCATCGACTGCGCAAAATTCTGCGCGCCTCGGCGCAGGGCATCGAGCGCCTTGCCCTGCGAATCGACGGCGGAATCCGCATTGCCCTCGCCGAGCTGGCCCTCGGCATCGCCCATTGCCTCGCCGGCGCGGCCGAGCTGATCGAGGCCGTCACCGGGGCCGTCCTGCACCGGCTGGTCACCCGGCTGCGGGCCATGCCCGCGCTTGCGCATTTCCTCCAGCATCTTGTTGAGCCGGTCGCGCAGCGCCTGCTGGTCGCCGCGCAGCTGACCCAACTGGTCCATCTTACCTGGATTGCCGCGCTGGCCGCGCTGACGGTCGCGCCGCGCGTCCTGCCCTTCCTTGAAGGTCTTGTCGCGCAATTCGCGCTGACGCTGGATCATCTCGGCGAGATCATTGAGCGCCTGCATGTCCTCGTCGCCGCCTTGGCCGGGCCGCGCCATCTGCAAGCCTTCCAGCATCGCCTGCAATTCCTCCAACATCTGACGCGCGGCGTCCTTGTTGCCGGAGCGCGCCATCTGCTCCATCCGGTCAAGCATGTTCTGCAAATCCTGCTGCCGCAGGATGCGGGAATTGGGCGGAAGCGGGCGGGCGAGCTGATCGGGGTTGCGCCGCATCTCCTGCGCCAGCGCCTGCAGGAAGTTATTGAGCGCCGCGCGCAGCTGATCCATCAGCCGTTTGATTTCATCATCGCTAGCATTGCGCTCGAGCGCTTGGCGCAGCGCCTCCTGGGCGGCGCGCAACTGCGCGGCGGCATCACCCATCGTGCCGTCTTCGATCAGGACCGCCATCGCCCACATGCGCGAGACCACGTCGCGCAGTTCGTCGTCGCTGCGCGCATTGGTCAGATTCCAATAGAGCGAGCGCAGCCCGAGATAGATACTGGTGTCGGGGGTAAAGCGCTCCGGCGCAATGGTGAGCGCGTCGAGGCCGATCAGCACGCGCGGCTTGCTCTCGGCATCCAGCGCGATCATGCGCCGTTGTTCGATGATCGATTTCGCGATCGGATTGAAGAAGGGCCGCTCCGGCAGCTTCATCTCGAACGGCTCGCTGCGGCCTTCATTGCCGGCCTGATCTTTGGCCACAAGCGTCATGACCATGTCGGAGCCGGCGAACGGGTGTTCGGTCAGATCCTTCACGGTTTGGCCGATGGCATTGCGGGTGCGCGCCTGCGGCATCACCAGCGGGAATTCCGGCGCGCCATAGAGCGGGCGCGTCTTCATTTCCGCCGCATCGGGCTTTTCCTTGCGCTTGAAGATCGCCTGGCCTTCGCTGGCGCCGTAATCGTCCTCGATCTTGTAGCTAAGCTGCATGGCGCCCTGGGGACGCGTTTCCGGATCCTTCGAGAGCGTGATGGTCGGCGGCCGGTCAGGAATGGCGGTAAAGCTCCAAGTCACGTCATCGCCGTAACCGCGGATGGTTGCGGCCCCGCTGCCGTCGATGGAGTAGCGCCGCTCTTCGGCGCCGGCGGGCGGCTTGGCTGCGGCGGGCGCTTCGTTCAGCTCGCCGCGCGTGGCGATGTCCAGCCCCGACTTGCCGCTGGCGCGCACCACCAGGATGCTGCCGATCGGCACAGCATGGGACGCGGCGGTCGGCAGCGGCTCGCCGGGGCGCAAGCCCGGCAGCAAGAGCGGCGACTTGCCGGTATAAAGCGGCGGAGTAACCCAGGCATCAACACGGAAATTCGCCGGCGTCACGACGCCGCGGAAATCAAAGGCGGCACCGATGCGCCGCAGGCGATCGCCGCTTGCGCCAAAGAAGGTCGCGACTAACAGCACAAGGACAAGGCCGCGCAATGCGTAAGGATCGCGCGCGGCCAGCCGCGGCGAGGGCAAACCCGCCTTCAGCCCGCGCGCGGCATCGGCGGCGCGCTGGAGATGAGCGGCCCACAGCGCCATCGAGAAGGAATCGCCGGCAGTGGTCGCCATCCTGTCGGTGACGGCGGTCGCGGGACGGTGCGGCAGACCGCTCATGCGATCGAGCCGCTGCAAGCCTTCCTGAGGTGTCGGGATGCGCAGGCGCAGCAGCGGCACGCTGGCCGCTGCCGTAATCACAAACAGGACCAGCATGCCGACGACACGGCCGACTGGCGGCAGCCACAACCACACGCCAAGCCAAGAGACGGCGATGAACAGGCCAATCGCCGTGCCCAGGCTTGCCAGCGCGGGCCATAGCCGCTCCCAGAAAATTGCAAAGCGCGCGCGCGTGAGCGGGCTCGCGAGCAGGGCTTGGCCCGCCGGGTCCGGAATGCCTTGGCTGCGCGACGGCTGATCCGTCACCGGGATCTCCTGAGGGAATCTTCGTTACAACACTTTAGCACGCGCAATAGGTCCCGCTAGCGAAGCAAAAAACGCGCCATTTTTGGTTGTTTTTGGGCTCACAACCAGGGCGGCACGCGATCGAGCGCGATCAATGCGTCGACTTCGAGGCGGGGGCGTACCAGAGCCCATTCGTTGTTGCGCACCAGCACTTCCGGCACCAGGGGTCGCGTGTTGTAGGTGCCGGCCTGCACCGCGCCGTAGGCGCCGGCGGACATCACCGCGAGCAGGTCGCCAGGCTGGGCTTCCGGAATGTCCCGCTGGAGCGCCAGGAAATCGCCCGATTCGCACACCGGTCCGACGACGTCCGCCACCAGGCGCTTTGCCGAAACCGATGCTTCCTTCACCGGCCAGATTTCGTGGTGCGCCTCGTAGAGCGTAGGACGGATCAGATCATTCATGCCGGCATCGACCACCACGAAGGTCTTGGCCTCCCCGCGCTTCACATACTGCACACGGGTAACAAGGATCCCGGCATTGCCGACGATCAGCCGGCCGGGCTCGAAGATCAGCGTGCAATCCAGATCGCGCGTCGCACGCTTGACCACTTCGGCGTAAGCGGCGGGATCCGGCGGCGGCTCGTTGTCGTCGCGATAGGGAATGCCGAGCCCGCCACCAAGATCAATATGGGAAATGGCATGCCCATCACCGCGCAATTCGCGCACGAACTCCGCGAGCAACGTGAAGGCATTGCCGAAGGGATCGAGATGGGTGATCTGGCTGCCGATATGCATGTCGACGCCAGTCACCTTGATGCCGGGCAGCGTCGCCGCATGGGCGTAAACGGCGCGCGCGCGGCTTAGGGGAATACCGAACTTGTTCTCCGATCTGCCGGTCGCGATCTTGGCATGCGTCTTCGCATCGATGTCCGGATTGACCCGGATCGAGATCGGCGCGACGCGCCCCTTGCCGGCGCCGATGGAGGAGAGCAGATCGAGCTCCGGCTCGGACTCCACGTTGATGCAGAGAATGTCTTCGTCAAGCGCCAGTGCCAGTTCGCGTCCGCTCTTGCCGATGCCGGAGAACATGATCTTGTTCGCCGGAATGCCGGCTGCCAGCGCGCGTTGCAATTCGCCCGCGGAAACGACGTCGGCGCCGCAGCCAAGCTTCGCCAGTGTCTTCAGCACCGCCTGGTTGGAATTCGCCTTCATGGCGTAGCAGACCAGCGACGGCACATCGGCAAAGGCGCCGGCGAATACCTTGTAATGACGCTCGAGTGTGGCGGTGGAATAGCAATAGAACGGCGTGCCGACGCTGTCGGCCAGCGCGGCGAGGCTTACCGCCTCCGCGTGCAACACGCCGTCGCGATAGGCGAAGTGATGCATTTCAATTGTACCGTGACGTAGAAAGAAAAACCGTGAGCAGCGTCTGCAACCCTCCGCACGCGACGAACTGGACCAGACGCGGCAGCTTTATTCGAGCAGCCAATCCATGGGCAGGCGTTTTTTCGGCGCGTTGCTGGGCGCAACCGGGCGGCCCTGGGCATCGAAGGCGGCGGGCGCCGCCGGTGCCTGGGGCTCCGCGACCGGACTAAGCCCGACATTCGGGCTTGCTGCCTGTGCCGGCGGCGCGGTCCCTGCCGATGGCGGCGGATCCAGCGGCCCCTTGCGGCCGCAGCCGCCGAGGGCCAAGGCGGCGGCAACCGCGCCGATCACGGCAATATGTGCAAAACGCAGGTTCACGGCACGGCGCTCCTGAATTGTCGGCGACGATAGCAGATCGAGAGACGCAGGCGACAGCCTTCGTCAGCCGACGCCGCTCATTTTATATCCTTGTCGAGTTGCCGCAGCCATCGCCTCGCGGCACTGCGCACATTTTTCGGCGCGGTGCCACCAAAGCTGGTGCGGCTCTTCACTGAATTGCTCACCGTCAACACCTCGAACACGTCCTTGGTGATGCGCGGCTCGACCGTCTGCATGGCTTCCAGCGGCAGCCGGTGCAGCGGCACATTGTTCTCGGAAGCGGCGGCGACGATGCGGCCGGTGATGTGGTGCGCCTCGCGGAACGGCAGCTTCAGCGTCCGCACCAGCCAGTCGGCGAGATCGGTAGCGGTGGCATAGCCTTCGCCCGCCGCTTTCTTCATGCGCGCTGTGTCCGGCTCGAGATCGGTCACCATGCCGGTCATGGCCGCAAGCGACAGCGTGAGCGCGGAGAGCGCATCCATGGTGCCCTCCTTGTCCTCCTGCATGTCCTTTTGATAGGCGAGCGGCAATCCCTTCATCACCACCAGGAGGCCATTGAGCGCGCCGATAACGCGGCCGGTCTTGGCGCGCACCAGCTCGGCGGCGTCCGGGTTGCGCTTCTGCGGCATGATCGAAGAGCCGGTGGTGAATTTGTCCGACAGCTTCGCCAGCCCGGTGAGCGGGGACGTCCAGATCACGATCTCTTCGGCCAGCCGCGACAGATGCACCGCCGCGACCGCAGCAGCCGCCAGCGTCTCCAGCACGAAATCGCGGTCGGATACCGCGTCGAGCGAATTGGCGGCGGGCCGGTCGAAGCCGAGTGCCTGCGCCGTCATGTCCCGGTCGATGGGGAACGACGTGCCGGCGAGCGCGGCCGCGCCGAGCGGGCACTCATTGAGCCGCTTGCGCGCGTCGGCAAAGCGGCCGCGATCGCGCGCAGCCATCTCGACATAGGCGAGCAGGTGATGACCGAAGGTCACCGGCTGCGCGGTCTGCAGATGCGTCAGGCCCGGCATCACGGTCGCTGCGTGCTCGAACGCCTTTTCAGCCAGCGCGCGCTGGAAGGCGGCGAGTGCGCGATCGATGTCATCGATGGCGCCGCGCACCCAGAGTTTGAAATCGGTCGCGACCTGGTCGTTACGCGAGCGCGCGGTATGCAGCCGTCCAGCAGCCGGACCGACCAGTTCTGCCAGCCGGCTCTCGACATTCATGTGGATGTCTTCGAGCGCGCGTTTGAATTCGAATTTGCCGGCGTTCCATCTCGACCAGGATCGTATCGAGACCCTGTGCTAGCTTGTCGGCATCCTCCGCCGTGATAATGCCTTGCTTGGCGAGCATGGCGGCATGCGCCTTGGACGCCAGGATGTCCTCCCGGAAAAGGTGTCGGTCAAAGTCGATGGAGGCGTTGATTTCCTCCATGATGGCGTCGGGGCCGGAGGCAAAGCGTCCACCCCACATCTTGTTGGTCATGACACGTCCAAAGGCAGGTACACCTCGTGTCGTGGTGCAGAAATTCGCTGCATTCTTGCCGCGGGTCCTTCAAGCGAATTTCTGCACCAAAACGACACGAGAACTTTTAACTTTGCTAGTGTCCTGCGAATCCGAAGTTCGCTCCCGAGGTTGCCGCAAAGTTGTACGAACTTCGGATTCGGGACACTAGCCTTGGTTTTGCCGAGCATGGAAGAACCTTCCGACCCCGCAGCAGGCAGCCCGTTCCGGCGCCGCCGCAGGCTGATTGCCGGCACTGCCGTCGCCGCCCTCTTGGCCGGGCTTGCGGGGGTATACGGGATCGGCGGGTTGCAGCGCAATGCGGGCACCGACGCCGGGTGCCAGGCCGCGGTGGACATCGCCAAGCGGATTGCGCCGCTGGCGCGCGGGGAAGTGGCGGCGTTAACCGTAGCGGAAAAGCCCCTGCGGGTGCCGGAGCTGAGCTTCCAGGACGCAGAGGGCCGCCAGCATCGGCTCAAGGACTGGCGCGGCCGCTTCGTGCTGCTGAACCTGTGGGCGACATGGTGCGTGCCCTGCCGCCAGGAAATGCCCGCCCTCGACGCGCTGGAGGGCAAGCTCGGCGACCGGGATTTCCAGGTGGTGGCGGTGAATATCGACACCCGCGACCCCGACAAGCCGAAGGCCTGGCTGAAGGAGGTCGGCATCAATCGCCTCGCCTATTTCGCCGATCCACAGGCCAAGGTGTTTCAGGACCTCAAAGCCGTCGGCCGCGCCTTCGGCATGCCGACCACGCTCCTGATCGATCCTGAGGGATGCGAGATCGCCACCTTGGCCGGGCCGGCAGAATGGGCGAGCGATGACGCGGTGAAATTCGTACAGGCGGCGAAGACGCCGGCCGCTAGCCCGTGATCATGGCCGCCACACGCGCTTGCCTGATGCCCGGTAAAACGCGCGCTCAGCGCGTCGGCACCGGCTTTTCGCCGCGGTAGTCGTAGAAGCCGCGCTGCGTCTTGCGGCCGAGCCACCCGGCCTCGACGTATTTCACCAGCAGCGGGCACGGCCGGTATTTGGAATCCGCCAGGCCTTCGTGCAGCACCTGCATCACCGACAGCACGGTATCGAGGCCGATGAAGTCGGCGAGCTCGAGCGGGCCCATTGGGTGATGCGCGCCGAGCCGCATGGCGGTGTCGATCGCCTCGACATTGCCGACGCCTTCGTAGAGCGTGTAGATCGCCTCGTTGATCATCGGCAGCAGCACGCGGTTGACGATGAAGGCGGGGAAGTCTTCCGACACCGCGATGGTCTTGCCAAGTTTGGTGACGAATTCTTTGCTGGTCTCGAAAGTCGCGTCATCGGTGGCGATGCCGCGGATCACCTCCACCAGTTCCATCAGCGGCACCGGATTCATGAAGTGGATGCCGATGAAGCGCTCCGGCCGATCGGTCGAGGACGCCAGCCGGGTGATCGAGATCGATGAGGTGTTAGTGGCGACGATCGCCTCCGGCTTCAGCACCGCGCAGATCTGCGAGAAAATCTGCCGCTTGACCAATTCCTGCTCGGTCGCCGTCTCGATAACGATGTCGCAATTGGCCAAACCGTCGATGCTTTCGGTGGCTTGAATGCGGGCGAGCGCATTCTTCCGGTCGTCCTCGCTGATGATTTTTTTGCCGACCTGGCGCGCCATGTTGCCGTTGATCGTGGCAATGCCGGCCTTGATGCGATCCGGCGCCACGTCATAGAGCAACACGTCAAACCCGGCGAGCGCGCAGACATGGGCAATGCCGTTGCCCATCTGTCCGGCACCGATCACGCCGACTTTCTTGAGAGAGAGCGCCATAGCCTTTTTCCAATCCATGCCGCGCTGACAGCGGCGGCAAGACACTTACCAAAGACGCTGTTTACGCTGAACCTCGCCTGAACGACAGCAGAGAAAAAGTCGTATTCTCCGAAATGGTCAACGGCCGATTTTGCCAAGCTCTTCCGCGAGTTCCGGCAGTGCCTGGAACAGGTCGGCCACCAAACCATAGTCGGCAACCTGGAAGATCGGCGCTTCCTCGTCCTTGTTGATCGCTACGATAACCTTGGAATCCTTCATGCCGGCGAGATGCTGGATGGCGCCGGAAATGCCCACCGCGATGTAAAGCTCGGGGGCAACGATCTTGCCGGTCTGCCCTACCTGCCAGTCGTTCGGCGCGTAGCCGGCATCCACCGCCGCACGCGAGGCGCCCACGGCCGCGCCGAGCTTGTCGGCCACCGGCTCGATATATTTGGTGAAATTCTCCCGATTCTGCATAGCCCTTCCGCCCGAGATGATGATCTTGGCGGAGGTCAGTTCCGGACGGTCGAGTTTCGACAATTCCTCGCCGACGAACGACGATTTGCCCGGATCAGCCGCAGCGGCGACCGCTTCAACTGGGGCGCTGCCGCCCGCGCCCGCTGCGCCGAAACCCGCAGTGCGGATGGTGATGACCTTTTTGGCCTCGGAGGATTTGACGGTTTGGATGGCGTTGCCGGCATAGATTGGGCGCTCGAATGTATCCGGCGCGACCACCTTGGTCACATCGGACACCTGCATAACGTCGAGCAACGCCGCCACGCGCGGTAGGATGTTCTTCCCCATCGTGCTCGCCGGCGCGACTATCGCGTCATACGGCCCGGCGAGTGACACGATCAGTGCGGCGACCGGCTCCGCCAGCATATGGGCATAGGGCGCCGCATCCGCGAGCAGCACCTTGCTGACGCCCTCGAGTTTCGCCGCTGCGTCCGCCACCGGTTTGCAGCCCTGGCCCGCCACCAGTACATGCACCTCGGAGCCAAGCTGCTGCGCCGCGGTGAGCGCCTTGGCGGTGGTGTCGCGCAGCGTCTTGTTATCGTGCTCGGCGAGCAGAAGCGTGGTCATGCGGGGAAATCCCTTTTTTCGTCATGGCCGGACTTGATCCGGCCATCCATCTTCGTTGCGAACATGATGGATGCGCGGGTCAAGCCCGCGCATGACGAGAAACTAAGTTCAGCGGCAAGAAGCGTCGGCATCACAGCACCCCCGCTTCATTCTTCAGCTTGCCGACGAGGTCCGCGACATTGGCGACTTTGATCCCGCCCTTACGCTTGTCCGGCTCCACCGTCTTCACCACCTGCAGGCGCGGCTTCGCGTCGACGCCATAGGCTTCCGGCGTCTTCTCGTCGATTGGCTTTTTCTTCGCCTTCATGATGTTCGGCAGACTGGCATAGCGCGGCTCATTCAAACGAAGGTCGGTGGTCACAATCGCGGGTCCTGCGAGCTTCACGGTTTGCAAGCCGCCGTCGATCTCGCGCGTGACGACGACGTCGGTGCCCTCCAGCACCAGTTTGGAGGCGAACGTGCCCTGCGGCCAGCCGAGCAACGCCGCCAGCATCTGACCGGTTTGATTGCAGTCATCGTCGATCGCCTGCTTGCCCATGATGACAAGGCCGGGCTGTTCCGCTTCGACGATGGCCTTGAGGATTTTTGCAACCGCCAGCGGCTCCACCGGAGCATCGGTCTTCACCAGGATGCCGCGGTCGGCACCCATGGCAAGCGCGGTGCGGATGGTTTCCGCCGCCTGCGCCGGTCCGATGGAAATGGCAACGATCTCCGTCGCCTTGCCGGCCTCCTTCAGCCGGATCGCCTCTTCCACCGCGATCTCGTCGAACGGATTCATCGACATCTTGACGTTGGCGAGCTCGACGCCCGAGCCGTCCGCCTTGACGCGAATTTTGACGTTGAAGTCGACGACCCGTTTCACGGGCACCAGGATTTTCATGTGCTTCAGAATCCCCAGGGCAAGCTAGTCGCGGCCTCGTTTCGCGGTCAACGCCGCCGCTTCGGCACGAGCGACGAGGCCATCGCCTGCGAAGCAAAGTCAGCCCGGCGCAAGCGGAAAAGAACGCAACCACATTGTCCTGCGTCCCGATCACCGGTTCTGCCCGGGTGCCCAGAGCACGTCGCGAGCGCCTTTATCATTGGCATAGCGGCCAGCGACAAAAAGGAAATCGGAAAGCCGGTTGACGTATTTCAGCGCGGGCGCGCCCACGCCTTCTCCCGGCTTCTCGTTCAGCTCGACCATCATGCGCTCCGCGCGGCGGCAGACCGTGCGCGCAAGATGCAGATAGGCCGCGGCGGGGCTGCCGCCCGGCAGAATGAAGGAGCGCAGCGGCTGCAAGTCCGCGTTCAGCCGGTCGATCGCTTGCTCGATCCATTCGACCTGCGCATCGGTCACCGTTAGGCGCGCGCCGCCCGGGCCTTTCTCCGACAGGCAGAGCTCGGCTTCGACATCAAAAAGATCGTTCTGGATGCGGGAAAGCGCCGCGTCAAAAGCCTTGTCCTCGTCGGTATAGAGTCGCACCAGCCCGATCGTCGCATTGACTTCATCCAGCGTGCCATAGGCGGCGACGCGCAGGTCGTATTTCTTGCGGCGCGCGCCGCTGCCGAGCGCGGTCGTGCCGTCGTCGCCGGTGCGGGTGTAGATGCGGTTGAGAACGACCATCGCCGTTACTTTCTCGCTGATCAGCGTCTCATGGCCCAGACCGCCGCCATGATAATAATGATAGCAACGAATTGGAGCAGCACCCGCATCCGCATCAGCCGTTGCGAGGTATTGGGCGAACCGCCGCGCATCATGTTGATCAGGCCAAGCACCAATACGATGGCGACAGCACCGATGGCGATGGGCACGAGATTGTTCAGCAGGGTGGACATGCTGGCGCCTTCATAGCGCCGGGGCAGCTAGGCGGCCAGATGTTTCTCGATCTCGTGCACGGGCATCTTTACCAGATCCTTGTCGATTTCGGCCGCAAGCGCGCCGCGCAACCCTTGGCTATAGACCTGACGCAGCGTACCAAGCGCCCGCGGGGGCGCGGCGATGATCAGCGATTTGGCTTCGCCCGCCCGCACCGCCGCATCAAGCCGGTCCGCGAGCTTTTCCAGGAAACGGCGCTCGTCCTGCGCATGCCAGTCGGTTTGCCCCACGGCGGAGCGGGCCTCGCCGACCGAGGAGAAAGCACGGCCGGGGGCGTCGGTCCCCTGTTCGTGGGTGCGCGGAGCCTCCTGTTGATAGACCTCTTTGGTTTTCAGATTCGGAAACATCTCATCACCGACATTTTCCAGCACCAAGGCTTTGGTCCCGTCGCAGACCACGACCCATTGACCCGGATGAAGCTTCAGCTTGGACATAAGACTGGCCTCCTGAGCGTGCAGCAGATCCGTGCATCAAAGCGCGCGATCAGCAAAAGTGGGTACCGTTTTGCCGATCGCACGCTCACTGGTTAATCCAGCGCATGAGTTAACGCCGCAGACGGCATTCCGTTGCCGCGGCCAGCCTGCACGGCGGTATCGGCACCCAACCAGGGCCATGCTTGCAGCCGGGCACCAGGTGAGCTGGCGAGCGGTGCCGATTGCGATCGCCATCTTGGCAATTTTGTCAGCGATGCGGAGAAGCCGATGATCGCTGTCGCGGATAAGGGCGCTGACGCCTAGACCTGCCACCACACGAAGGCGAGCGCACCGGTTGTGCGAAGCGTAATGGGCGCAACCGAAAGGTATAATTTTCCTGCATTTTAACCATTTTCCGCTTTCTTAAGCATGTGAACCATTCAAGCAGAGCAGAGGCGATCGCACGTGCCGTTCTTTGCGTGGTTCTAAATGATTGAATTCAAAAGATTTTTTTTGTCAGCCTTTTCCGTCCGAGCCCGTATCGTTGCGCTTGCGCTCATTCCGGTTGGCGGCTTCCTCGCCAACGGCATCGCCTTTACCAGCGGGGACACCGGCGTTCGCGTCGCTTTTGCGAGCGTCAATCGCGCTGCCGCGCTTTCGGACGCTGCACATAGCTTTAAGGCGGCGCTTGCGGCGATGCGGCTCGGCGTCCGGGATTTTGCCGTCAAGCCAAGCCCGGATCTGGTCGCGGCTTTCAACGACAACCGCACACGCGCTACAAACAGCCTTGATGTCATCGAAGGCTCCTTGACGCATATGGAGCGAAAGGACATCGCGGCGTTGCGGCAACGCGTCGCCGGCGTCGCCAATTTTTTCGCCGATCTCGTCAAGGAACAGCAAGCTCTGGGCTTCACCGACGAGCAGGGCATCCGGCGCCAGCTCAAGGATGCCACGACAAGCGTCGAACGTTTCGTCAACATCGATATGGCGCAGGGCGAAACGGCTTGGCTGCGGGAGAGTGACGCACAGAGACTGCTGATCTCCCTGTCGACGCTACGCCGCTATGGAGCCGAATATCGGCTGACTCGGACAGAAGTTCTCAGCCACCTTTTCGCCAACGAGCTCAATAAATTCAACCAGACTCTAGCCGCTCTCAATGCTCCCCCGCAGGTAAAGGAGCAACTGCTACGCGAAGTAACCAACTATGCTGCCAGCCTGAAGGAATGGGGCGATCGCGTCGACAAAATCGACCCCTTCGTCACCATTATCAATATCGACATCGAACAAATGCTGCCGTCGGCGACCGAGATTATTCAAACGGCGCAGAAACGCAGCCAATGCGGCATCGGAAGCTTTGGCGCGTTCCCAGAGCCGCACCAAGACTTTCATGATCTGGGTCGGCATCGCGGCGGTACTTCTTGGACTTGGATTCAGCTGGCTGATCGGGCGCAGCATCACCCGGCCGCTTGATGGCCTTGGCGCGGCGATGAAGCGGCTGGCCGACGGCGACACCACACGAGGCATCCCCGCGAACCGGTTTGGCGGACGAGATTGGCGCCATGGCCCGAACGCGTCATCGTCTTTCGCGATACCATGATTGAGCGGCAGCGGCTGGCGATGACCGAGGAAGAGACAAGCCGCGCGCGCGAGAAGCGCAGCGAAGTTATTACCCAGACCATTGCACGTTTTGAAGGCTCGGTAGATGCGGCGCTCGCCAAGGTGCGCGCCGCCGCCAACCGGCTGGGATCCACCTCTGGCCGGCTCAACAGCGCAGCCGATGCGGTGTCCTCGGAAGCGAGCTTGGCGAAAGAGCGCGTCGGCAACGCTTCGGGTAATGTCACCGCTGCGGCCACTTCCGTCGAGGAATTGGCCGCTTCCATCGCGGAGATCGCTGCGCAGGCGACCAAGTCCACCGAAGTCGCCAACCGCGCCGTTTCGGAAGCCGAACGCACCGCCCGGACCATGACGGAACTCGGCAACGCCGCCACCCGTATTGGCGAGGTGGTGGGACTGATTCAGGCCATTGCCGGCCAAACCAACCTTCTTGCGCTCAACGCCACCATCGAGGCCGCCCGCGCGGGCGAAGCCGGCCGCGGCTTTTCCGTGGTTGCTTCGGAAGTGAAATCGCTCGCCGGGCAAACCGCGCGCGCGACTGAAGAGATCGCCGGCCAGATTGGCGCGATTCAATCGGCGGCGGCCGACGCGGCGCAGGCCATCGAGCAGGTCAATGGCATTATCGGCGAAATGTCCGATATCGCCGGCCACGTCTCCTCTACCGTGGAGGAGCAGAACATCGCAGTCGGCCTGATCTCCGAGGGCGTTAATCGCGCCTCGTCCGAGGCGCGCACCGGATCGGAAGCGATGAGCCGCGTTGCCGGCGCCACCACGGATGCCCGCGCCACTGCGGCCGACGTGCTGGCCTTGGCCGACACTTTCGCCCAGGAAGCTGAAAACCTGGAATCCGAGGTCAGGCGCTTCCTCACCGAGGTGCAGACCGCGTAGCTTTCCGCTGCTGCCCGCGCGAATATCGCTTGCCAAGCGGCGCCTAATCGCCAATCTCAGTTTAAGAAACACTTCTAGCGGGGAAGCCGTTGAGGCTTGTTCGTCGGTATTATCGCATCGCGCTAGACGCCTACGACCATTTCCTAGCCGCGGACGGCTGGGCGATTGCAAGCCATATTGCGCTATCGACCCTGATGGCGCTGTTCCCCTTCCTGATCGTGGTGACCGCGCTCGCCGGATTTTTTGGCTCCAAGGAGCTCGCCGACCAGGTCGCGAAAATGTTGCTGGACGCCTGGCCCGCCGAGGTATCGGAGCCGATCGCATACGAAATTCACAACGTCCTCACCGTCACGCGCGGTGACGTGCTCACGATCGGCGTGGCGCTGGCGATCTATTTCGCCTCCAGCGGAATCGAGAGCGTCCGTATCGGACTGAACCGCGCCTATCGTATCGGCGAGCAGCGCGCCTGGTGGCTGCTGCGGCTGGAATCCATCGGTTACGTGCTGGTGGGCGCGGTCGCTCTTCTGGCGCTCGCCTTCCTGGTGGTGCTGGCGCCGCTGATCTTCGCCAAGACCGCGAAGTATCTTCCCTGGCTGGAGGAATGGGCGTCGACGATGCTGCGCTATGGAACCGCGTCGGCGATTTTGATCGTCACGCTGATACTGGTGCATCTGTGGCTGCCGGCCGGAAAGCGCACGCTGCTGGAAATCGCTCCCGGCATCATCGTGACGCTGCTGCTTTGGCTCGCCAGCGGCGCGCTGTTCGGCCGCTATCTTGCCGACTTCGCCGGCAACTATGTGAGCATGTATGCCGGGCTCACGTCGGCGTTTATCGCGCTGATCTATCTCTATGTGAACGCCACGATCTTCATTTATGGCGGCGAGTTGAACGAAGCGATCTGCCGCGCCCGCAAGCAACGCGAAGGCAAGGCCTCTGAGGCGTCTATTTCGCCGTAACGCCAGCGATCAGCAGCCGAACCACCGTCAATCGAGACCGATCAGGCGGCGGATGTCGCGGGGCGTCAGGCCCTGGGCGCGCAATTCGCGCAACCCCGTGGCCCGCGTCGATTTCGACAGCTTGCGGCCATCCCCATCCAGCAGCAGCCGGTGATGGTGATAGACCGGCACGGGCAGACCGAGCAGCGCCTGCAACAACCGGTGCAGGCTCGTGGCCCAGAACAGGTCCTGCCCGCGCACCACGTGCGTGACGCCTTGGGCGGCATCGTCGACAACAACGGAAATATGATAGCTCGTCGGCGTCTGTCGTCGCGCGAGCACCACGTCGCCCCAGGATTCCGGCGCGGCGGCGATGCTGCCGCCTTCGCCATTCGGCCCCTTGCCGCTTTCCATCCATTGCAGGGAGCCCGCGCGGGCGATCGCGGCATCCATGTCGAGGCGGAGGGCATAGGGCTCGCGCGCCATCCGCCGCGCGCGTTCGGTCGGGGTGAGATGCTTGGAGGTGCCGGGATAGATCGGCGCGCCGTCGGGATCGCGCGGCCAGCCATCCTGCGGTTCGCGCTCGGCCGCCAGCATGGCGATTTCGGAACGGCTTTCGAAGCTCGGATAGATCAGCCCCATGTCGGAAAATTTGGCGACCGCGGCCCGGTAATCGTCAAGATGCTCCGACTGCCGCCGTACCGGCTCTTCCCATGCAATGCCGAGCCAGGCGAGATCCTGATAGATCGCGGCCTCGTATTCCGGCCGGCAGCGCGTCGCGTCGATATCCTCGATGCGCAGGAGAAAGCGTCCGCCTGCCGCGCGCGCCATCTCGAAGTCGAGCAGCGCGGAGAGCGCGTGCCCGAGATGCAGATAGCCGTTCGGACTAGGCGCGAAGCGGAAAACGGGTGGCATGCCTCACTCTCATTCGTCATCATCCGCGAAGGCGGATGATCCAGTACGCCGCAGCGCTTGCGGATACACGACTTTCCAGTTTACTGGATGCCCCGCCTGCGCGGCGCACGACAACCCAGCTGCAATGCCCGCTCACTTTCTCCACACCGACGCCGATCTGCACAAAGCCTTGAAACGGCTGGTCAAGGCTGACCCGTGCTTGCAGCCCGTGCTGGAGAAGGCCGGGCGCCCGAACCTGCGGCGGCGGCCGGCAGGTTTTCCCGGGCTATGCGCCATCGTGGTCTCGCAGCAGCTTTCCACCAGCAGCGCGCGGGCGATCTGGGGCCGGCTGGAAGCCGCTTTCGAACCTTTTCATCATGACGAATTGCGGCGCGCCCGCGCACCCAAGCTTGCACGGCTCGGCCTCTCCAAGCCGAAGATCAAAACGCTCAAGGCGATCGCCACCGCGACATCAAAAGGCGCGATCGACCTTGAAGCGTTGGGCGAGATGGACGCCGATGACGCGCATAATGCACTGGTCGCGCTGCACGGTATCGGCCCCTGGACCGCCGACATTTATCTGTTGTTCTGCCTCGGCCATGCCGACGCTTTTCCGGCGGGCGATCTGGCGCTACAGGAAGCCGCGCGGATTGCCTTCGGCCTGAAGACACGCCCCGACGCCAAGCAAATGATCGCGCGCGCGGAAGCGTGGCGGCCGTGGCGCGGGGTGGCAGCGCATTTGCTGTGGGCCTATTATGCCGCGATCAAGCGGCGCGATCCCGTGCCGGTTCAGCCCAACAACAAGGTCCAGGAATAGATGGCGGCAGAACTCGACGGTCCGCGCATCGAGCCGCGCAGCGGCCCGGCCAGGCAGCTCGTGGTCTTCCTGCATGGCTACGGCGCCGACGGCAACGACCTGATCGAGATCGGCCGCGCCTGGCAACAGTTGCTGCCGCAAGCGGCCTTCGTTTCGCCGCACGCACCGGAAGCTTGCGGGCAGGCGCCGAGCGGACGGCAATGGTTCAATCTGACCTTTCGCGATCCCGACGAGCGCTGGATCGGCGTGAACGCCGCGGCGCCCTGCCTGGAAAGCTTCCTCGAAGCGGAGCTGAAGCGCCGCCAGCTGCCGCCATCGGCGCTGGCACTGGTCGGCTTCAGCCAGGGCACGATGATGGCGCTGCATGTCGGGTTGCGCCGCGCCACCGCCCCGGCGGCGATCGTCGGCTATTCGGGCATGCTGGTGCTGCCGCCCGACGTCGATCCTGACAAGTTTCCGCGGGAGATTCGCTCAAAGCCCCCGGTCCTGCTGATTCATGGCGAGCAGGACGATCTGATTCCCGCACAGGCGCTGTTTCATGCCGCGCAGGGACTGGCGGCCTTCGAAGTGCCGGTGGAGTGGCATTTATCCCCCGGAATCGGCCATGGCATCGATCCGGAAGGACTGCGGCAGGGCGGCGAATTCCTGGCGCGGCGCTTCAAGCCCGCCTGATTCGCCAACAGACAACAGCGCTAGCGCACTTCACAATCCTGTCACGCTGCCTGTAGACTATGAGTCAAGCGCTTGGCGACAGGCGCGACGGGCGTGAGGAGCCTCGATTTGAACGTACACGTGCCGCCGAGCGGTTTCCCGGCTTTGGTGCTCAACGCGGATTTCCGTCCGCTGAGCTATTATCCGCTCTCGCTCTGGTCCTGGCAGGATGCCATCAAGGCGGCCTTCCTCGAGCGGGTGAATATCATCGCCAATTACGACCGCGCGGTGCACAGTCCGAGCGTTGAGATGAAGCTGCCGAGCGTGGTGTCGCTGAAGACCTACGTGAAGCCCTCGACGCATCCTGCCTTCACGCGGTTCAATGTTTTCCTGCGCGACCGCTTCTCCTGCCAGTATTGCGGCTCGCGCGAGGATCTCACCTTCGATCACCTGCTGCCGCGCTCGCGCGGCGGGCATACCACCTGGTGCAACGTCGTCGCCGCCTGTTCGCCCTGCAACCTGCGCAAGGCCGACAAAACAATGAAGGAATTGGCGATGTTCCCTTCGCAGATGCCGTATCAGCCGAGCGTGTCGCACCTGCACCGCAACGGCCGGCTGTTTCCGCCCAACTATCTGCACCAGAGCTGGCTCGACTATCTCTATTGGGACACCGAGCTGGAGCCTTAAGCCGACTTCCAATTCAGTTTTTGATTTGTCATGCCCGGCAACGCAGTCAAGCTTGCGCAGACTGCGTAAACTTGTCTGCGGTGCCGGGCATCCCGCTTAGAGACCCACCGTGCCCGCCTGAGCGAGATGGCCGGGACATCAGGGCGTTCACGCCCGTCTTCGACGGGCTATGCCCGGCCATGACGAAGACATTTAGACGCGCATTGCTCTGCGCGCGCCGATCGCGGCGATGGCTGCGAGCGCGAGCGAGATCAGCACGTTCCAACCCGCCAGTGAGAGGCCGAGGAAGCGCCAGGCCGCTTCGTCGCAGCGCACGATGCGCGCTGTCTGTACGCGCTCCAGCAAATTGCCCGAGCCGAGCTCGCCGAGCGTGCCGCAGGCGGCCGGGCCCGCCCACCATTTCCATTCGACGCCGGAATGATAGGCGCCGAGCCCCGCGCTCACCAGCATGGCGAGCGCGATCACCGCAAGACCGGCGGCGAGCCATCGGCGCGGCCAGCGCGCGCGCACGCCGGCGGCGACGATCACCGCGAGCGGAATGACGATGTAATAAGGAATCCGCTGCTGCAGGCAGAGCGGGCACGGCGCATAGCCCAGGGCATATTCGAAGAACCAGGCGCCGAGCAGGGTCGCCATGGCGCCGAGCGCGACGATGCTCGCCGCCGCCGCGACCGGCTCCTCGCGCAGGATGCTTTGGATCCGACCCCCGGCTTGCCGGAAGGCCGGCACTCTGGACGTGCTCATCTTGTGTTCCTGGCTGAGCTTCGCATAACGCGCGCCACGCCTGATGTCGATTCCGCCGGCAAAGGTTGAACCGCCCGCGCCACGCCGGTATATTCCTGGCATGCCCCTGTGGCGGAATTGGTAGACGCGCCTGACTCAAAATCAGGTTCCGCAAGGAGTGCTGGTTCGAGTCCGGCCAGGGGCACCAATCAGCCCTTTTTCTTGTCATCGTCCGGACTTGACCGGACGATCCAGTAATCGCCGACACGGATTACTGAATGCCCGCCTTCGCGGGCATGACAGCAGTTGGGGCTCATCGCGCCGCCATCGCGCAGGCTGCTCTACCAACCCAAGATTTTGGCTGTCTTTTCCAAAGTTGGCTTCGGAGTTTCCGCCGCCTTGTTCACCAAGGCCGCGATCTCTGCGCCGGTTTTGGGACGGATATCGAGCTTTTGCTTCTTTGCATCGGCCAGGAGGTCAGGATCCGCCAGCGCTTTGGCATAAGCGTTGCGCAGGATTTCCAATCGCTCAGCCGGCACCTCAGGGGCGACCCAGTGGTTGTAGCCGATGGCGATCGGCATGGTGACAACCGCCGCCATCTGGCGCTCTTCATCCGTCTTTGCCAGCTCCGTCAGCAGCGGAACGTTCTTGAGATCGCCTTCCTTCTCGACACCGGTCTGGGCGATGATATTCACCTTATGCTCCCGCAGCCAATCTGACCGGGTGCTCACCAAGGTCGAATACGCCCCGCCCCCTCGTCCGGCGACTTCACCGCGTTCGATCGCGAGGTTGCTTTCGTTGGTGCCCTCATATCCGTTGATCACCTTGAATTTGGTTCCGACCATCGCGTTCAGGATTGCCGGATAAATATTGGCATCGGAGATGACGCCGCTGCCGGCAAGCGGAACTTCCCGCTGCTTGGCATCGTCCAGCGTCCTGATGCCGGATGTGTGCCAGACATAGACGACGTTGTTGGAGGAGGCCATGCTCCCGAGCCACTGGATCTTTGCAGAATCGTATTCCCCGACACTGCCTCCGAGGAGCTGGAACATCGGCGCGAACTGATTGACGGCGGCGATGACCGTGCCGTTCTTTGGCGCCGCCGCATAGACATAGTTCGCGGCGCGGACGCCTCCCGCTCCGGCCATGTTCTGCACAACAACAGTCGGATGACCTGGGATATGCTTGCCAAGATGCTGCGCAAGCAATCGGGCATAAAGATCGTACCCGCCACCGGGGCCGAACCCGACGATGATGTTGATGGTATTTCCTGCGTAGAAGTTCTTGTCGTCTGCCACCGAAGGCGTCGCCGTCAGGGCCGTGGCTCCGCCGATAACAAGACACAACAGCCAGTTGATTCCGCGCATTAAGGATTTCATTTGACATTCCCCAGACAAACTCTGGAACGACAACAGATAACAAACGGCGCGGCGCCACGCCATATGCGAATTGTTCACACTCTAGGTGATGAACTCCCGTTGCGCATGGATCAAATCCAGAAATTCACCGCCGCAGTCTCACAGGCCGAGCGCGAACGCCTCTCGGCGATGATCGGCCGCGCCGGCGAGATTGCCCGAGGCGAAGCGCTCGATCGCCTTCGCCGACCCGTAGAAAAACGGGTCCTGCCGCCTCTTCACTGAATGACCCATCGCCGCGAGCGCCGCGACGACTGAATCGGAAAATTCCGGTTCGACCAGGAAATCGCCGGTTCCGGATTTCGCGATTACACCAGCGCGGCGCCTCGACGGCCGCCGCGACATTCATGCCGGCGTCGATCAGCGAGGTCAGCACCTGCACATTGGTCAGCGTCTGGCTGAGCCCGCCTGGGCTCGCCAGCGCGAAGCGCACGCGCCCGTCGCGCTGGACCAGCACGGGGCACAGCGTATGCGCCGGCCGCCTGCCCGGGCCGACAGAATTGATCTGGCCGGGACGATGCGTAAAACCCTGCATGCGATTGTTGAACAGCACACCCGTTTGCGGTTCGTGAAAATAGCTGCCGAATACGTTGTAGACGCTCTGCACCAGCGATATCGCGTTGCCGGCGGCATCGGCGATCAGCAGGCAGGAGGTGCCGCGCCGATCCGGGATCGCAGCCGGCGCGACACCGTGCAACACGGCCTGCTGCATCGCCGCCACCATCACCGGACCGAGCAGCCGTTCCGCGGCATCGGGCACCGAGCGCGGATCCGCGATCCACGGCTCGCCTTGCGCAAACGCCGCTTTCATCGCGTCCATCTGATAAGCGATGCGGCGCGCCGGATCGGCGACCAGGGCCTGGCTGTCGATGGCCGACAGGCCGTTGAGCTGCATCAGCAGCAGCATGCCATAGGAATTGGGCGGCATCACCTCGACGCGGTGGCCGCGATAGGTCGTGGCGACGGGTTCGGCCCATTCGGGGCGGTAGGCGGCGAGATCCGCAGCGCTGATCAAGCCGTCATGCCGGGCGAAATAGGCTCCGATACGCTCGGCTGTTTCGCCTTGGTAAAACCCGTCGGCTCCCTGCTCCGCGATCCGTCGCAAAGTCGCGGCGAGCGCAGGCTGGCGCAGCGTGTCGCCAACGGTGATCGGGCGACCGTCCGGTAAATAAAGCGCAGCGCAGCCGGGGTCCGCCGCAAGTTTGTCTCGCCCGGCAGAAATCCAATTGGCCAGCCCGTGCGATACCGGATGGGCCTCCGCGGTTGAGATCGCCTCATCGAACAGATCCGCCCAGGGCAGCGTACCGTAACGCCGGTGCATGGCCTCCCAGCCGCGAACCAGCCCCGGCACGACCGGCGCCAGGGGACCATGGAGTCGCATCCCGTCGGGAAAGCGATCGGGCGTGGCGCCTGCCGGCGCCGTGCCTGATGCGTTGAGCCCGATGGTGCGGCCGGTTGAGGAATTGTGGAACAGCAGGAAACAATCGCCGCCGATCGATGTGGCATGCCCCAGCACCGTCGTCAGCACGGCGGAAGCGGCCACCATGGCATCCACGACATGGCCGCCGCGCTTCAGCACGGCGATCGCGGCGAGGCTCGCTGCGGAATTGCCGGACACGACCATGGCGCGGCTGCCATAGATGGGTGCGCGCGGCGCGCGGATCGCAACCGAATAGGACGCCGTCACTTACTCGACCCTTTCCAGAATTCGATACTTTTTCAGCCGACGGGCACTAGGGATAATCAGAATCGAGCCGCCACCGCGAGCAAAAAGTGTGAGGACAGAGGTGAGATCAAGCTGGCCTCCCGAGCGGAGGGGACCACGTATCCTGCCGGATCCGCAGCGCGGCGCTCGCCGCGCTTTTTGCTTTTTCGCACGCCGCAACTTCTGCGGTGCGCCGCTCACCAGCTTGAATTTCCGAATGCGCTTACGCCGAACGCCTCGGTGGCGGAGGCGTTGCCCTCGCGATCACTGACACATCGCGCGGGTGACGAAGGATTGCACTTCGCAGTCGCCCGGCTCCGGCGAGCGCCCGGAGAGCCAGACCCGCGCCGGACATTTTTGCGCCGACTGGATGTCGAGGCTGGAGCCGGAGCCAAAGCCTTTCGCTTTGCAGACGCTTGCCGCCGCCTGCCGGCAATCGGGCGCACCATTGGCGGCAATGATGCATCGTGCGCGCGCCTCCACCACCCGGGCATTCGGCAACCGAACGACGGCGTCGGCAGCTTCCTTCGCGGCATCGGTGGCTTGCCTGGCAGCGCCTGCGGCTTCTTTCGCGCCGCCGCTGGCCCGCTCCCCCAAGCCGCCGAGCGTGTCGCGCGCGCCTTGCGCATTGCTGCCGAGGCGGTTGTAGGAATCCTTGAACCAACGTCCGACGCGGTCGAGCATGCCGGGCTGATAGGCCGGAGCCGTCTCGCGTGCGGAGGGTTTGGCTGGCGGGCCTGCTTTCCTGCGCGGCTGCAGCGAGGCTGAAGAGCAGCAGCATCGAGCCGGCAGCCGCGAAGAGCGCGCTGCCGTGCCAGAAAGGCTATCGCACCGCCGGTCATTGGCGCTCCGCCAGCAGAGGAAACGCGACCGCGTTTCCGCGCCGAAGGTCGGTCGATTCCGTGGCGAATTTGGGACGCCCTGTGCGCCAGAACCTGTGCGCTAGAACAGGTACAAGGCAGCGATGATCCCAGCGACCAGAACGACCGCGCCGATCGTCACCCAGAAGCCGAGCCGCTTCTCCAGGATCTCGCGCGCCTGCGGCCCATAGCGGCTGAGCAGGAAGGCCAAGAGATAAAAGCGCATGCCGCGCGCGACGAAGGACAAAAGGATGAAAGGCAGGATCGGATAGCCGGCGAAGCCCGAAGCGATGGTGACGATCTTGTAGGGGATCGGCGTCATGCCCTTGAGCACGATGATCCAGGCTCCCCATTCGGCGTAAGCCTCGCGGAACGCCTCGATCTTGTCGCCATAGCCGTAGAGCTGCATCAGCCACAGCCCGACGGAGTCATAAAGGTAGGCGCCGATGATATAGCCGAGCACGCCGCCCGCCACCGACGTCACGGTGCAGAGCGTGGCGTAAAAATAGGCCCGGTCAGGCCGGGCAAGAGACATCGGTATCAGCATCACATCCGGCGGCACGGGAAAGAACGAGCTTTCCACAAAGGACACGGCTCCCATAATCCAGGAGGCGTGCGGCTTGCCCGCGGCGGCGATACACCAGTCATACAGACGACGAAGCATGGGGGGCTTGCTTAGCGGCGGCGCCAGGCCGTGTCTATGTTTTCGCCGCTGGAGAAACTGCAAATCGGCGGCACGAGTGCGAGATCACCGCCGCTTGCGGGCGCGGGTGGCGTCCAGCGCGACCACCTTGCGACGGGGCGCGGGCGCCGGGATCGGATTCAGCTTATGCAGCTTCGGCATCTTCTCGGCGATACCCATCAGCTTCTCACGCCGCGCCATCTCATCCCAGACATCTTGCGGCCGCACGCCGGCGGAAACCCAGAGCACGACGAGATTGTAAATGAGGTCCGCGCTCTCGCGCACGACGGCGTCGCTGTGGCCATTCATGGCATCGATGACGACCTCGACGGCCTCCTCAGCCAGTTTCTTGGCCATTTTCGCCCGGGAGGATTGCAATAGCCGCGCCGTGCGGGAAGCCGACGGGTCCGAGGCCCGGGCTGCCAGAACGGCTTCGTAGAGGCGCGCGATGGAATCACTCATGCTGCCAGCATACAGCGGAACGAAGGAGAAATTGTTAACGCTTGTTCATGCGGCGATAGTTTGTATGACAGCAACGTCCCGCCTAAGCACTCCACCTGAGCAATGGTATTCCCTGCGTTAGCCATGGCAGCGTCAATTTGCCATTCCGGTCTTGCTCTTTGCATTGCCATGATCTTTTGTGAAACTGGCTCCGTGGGGGACCGGAAGGAAGAACGATGGGCTTCCGTCATCTCACGCTCGCTCGCGCCGGGTTCGCCGCCGTGGCCATGCTGGCCGCCGCCTTCGCCACCCCCGCGGCAGCGCAACGATCGATCAAGGTCGCCCTTGAGGGCAGCTTGACGGGCGCCTATGCGCCTTTCCTGGTGGCGGAGGACCGCGGCTTCTATCGCGCGGAAGCGCTGGACGTCACCATCGAAGCCATGGCGTCCCCGCCCGACGCCATCAACCGCGTCGCCAACGGATTGGCCGATATCGGGCTGGGCGACATCAATGCCGTGATGCGATTCCGCGAGCAAAATCCCGGTGCGCCGCTGAAGGCGGTGTTCATCGTTTACAACAAGCCGCCCTACGCGGTGGTCGCGCGCAAGAGCCGCGGCATCGCCAAACCAACAGACCTGCAAGGCAAACGCATCGGCGCCCCGCCGGGTGAAATGGCAACCGCGCTGTGGCCGGTTTTCGCCAAGCTCAACGACATCGACACCGCCAAGGTGAAAATCGAAAATCTTGCGGCGGCTGTGCGAGAGCCGATGCTCGCCGCCGGCCAGATCGACGCCGTCACCGGCACCTCGTTCTCCGCCTATCTCAGCCTCAAGGAGCGCGGTGTTCCGCTCGACGATCTGCTGATCCTGCAGATGGCGGATTTTGGCCTGCCGCTCTATGGCGATGCCATCATCGTTAACAGCTCCTTTGCGGCGAACCACCCTGATGCGCTAAAGGGATTTCTGCGCGCCTTTCTCAAGGGCCTCAGGGAGACTGTCCGGGCTCCGGCACGCGCGGTAGAATCGGTGCTCAAGCGGAACGATAACGCGCGCAAAGACATTGAGTTGGAGCGCCTGCGCATGGTGATCCGGGACAATATCGTCACGGAAGAAGTGCAGGCTAACGGATTGGGTGGCGTCGATCCCGAGCGGCTTGCGCGCGGGATCGATCTGTTGACGCAAAGCTTCAAGTTCAAGACCAAAATCGAGCCGTCGGACCTGTTTGATGCATCCTTCCTTCCGTCCCCCGCCGAACGGCGGATCGGGCCCGCACGGCCGGGCTAACGGCCGAACTTTGGTCTCTTTCCCGACAGACAGAGGCAAGACACTGAGTGGGGTTGCGGCTGAAACTTGTTCCTCGCAGCGCCGGCTCGGCTATAATCCGCCAGTGGAACTGACGCAGTTTCGACGCCCGAGAGCAACAGGACCGGACCGCGACCAGTGACTCTTTGTGCAAAGATCGTGATCGTTGCCGTGCTGTTCGGCGTGACCAGCGTCGTTGCCACGAGGCCGGCTTCCGCCGACGCCCAGCTCCTGATCGAGGCCGAAAGCGGCAAGGTGCTGCACGCAGAGAACGCAACCTATCCCTGGTATCCGGCCTCGCTCACCAAATTAATGACGCTCTATGTGACGCTGCAAGCGATGCGCGAGCGCCGCGTCACGCGCCGACACAATGATCACCGTTTCGGCTCGGGCCGCCGCGGAGGCGCCGGCCAAGATGGGCTTCGCGGCGGGCACCCAGCTCACGCTCGACAATGCGCTGAAGATGATGATGGTGAGGTCGGCCAACGACGTGGCTGTGACCATCGCCGAAGGCATTTCCGGCTCGGTCGAGAAATTCGCCGACGAGATGAACAGCGCGGCTCGTCGCCTTGGCATGGTGCAGTCGAGTTTCGTCAATCCGAACGGCTTGCCGGCCGATAACCAGATCAGCTCGGCGCGCGATCTCGGCATCCTGGCGCGCGCGCTGATCCGCGATTTCCCGCAATACGGATTCTACTGGCACATCCCGGCCATCCGCTTCGGCAAGCGGGTGACGCGCAATTACAACAGGCTGATCAGCCGCTATCCCGGCGCTGACGGCATGAAGACCGGCTATATCTGCGCCTCCGGCTTCAACCTGGTCGCCACCGCCACGCGCAACGGCAAGCAGCTGATCGCGGTCGTGCTGGGCGCGCCCTCCTCCACCCTGCGCGCGGAAAAGGCGGCCAAGCTTCTGGAGCGCGGCTTCAACGGCAATGGCTTGGCCTGGCTGCGGCCGTCGCTCGGCACCGTGGACGGGCTGGTGCCGATCGCCGCGGCGCCGCTCAATATGCGCGAGGAGATGTGCGTCAATCGCAAGAAGCCCGCGAGCGAGACCGACGAGGACGACGACGCCGAGACCGGCGTCGACGCCGAGGGTGCCGATGGTAACGGTACCGGCAATGGCCGCCGCAGGTCGCTACTCTCCAGCCTGCTGCCGCTGCCCAAGGATTTCTCGCTCGCCGCCTTCCCGGTGCTGCCGGTCGAGCCGATCGAGGTCTTTGTCGGCCCGCCGAAACAGTCGGCGCGGGTCGCTTCCGGCGCCACCCCCGGCGCGAAGCCGATCGCGGTGACGCCGGTGCAGACCGCCGCCGCTGGCAGGCCGGGCGAGGTGAAGGCGGGATCAGCGCCCGCGGTCTGGACCAGTCTGACGGCTACGCCCGCTGGCGCATGCGGCGCCGCCCGCCATGTCGACGGTGCTGTCGGAAACGCCGGTCACCGTGCCGCTGCCCCGCCCGCGGCCTGCCGGCCTGAAGCCGCCGGAGCAGTGAAGCGCCCGCCTGCAGTGCCGCAGGCGTCGAGAGGTTGCCAGCCTCCCGCGCTTTGCCGCATCTTTCCCAACCTGCGGGCTCCGCATCGCGCGGCGATTCGCAGCACAAAGGAAGCGCGATGGAGCGCATCTGGCTCAAGGATTATCCGGCAGGCGTTCCCGCCGACATCGATCCGTCGCGCTGGCCGTCTCTCGTTGCGATGATGGAAGAAAGCTTTGGCCGCTTCAGCGCCGAAGACGCGTTCATCGGCATGGGCAAGGCGATCACTTACGCGGAGCTTGATCATCTCTCGCGGGCCTTCGCCGCCTGGCTGCAAGATAAAGGACTGAAGCCAGGCGCGCGCATCGCGCTGATGATGCCGAACGTGCTGCAATATCCGGTCGCGATCGCCGGCGCGCTGCGCGCGGGCCTGACGGTGGTGAATGTCAATCCGCTCTACACGCCGCGCGAGCTGGAATTCCAGCTGAAGGATTCCGGCGCCGAAGCGATCGTGGTGCTGGAGAATTTCGCCGTCACGGTGCAGCAGGCGTTGCCGCATTCATCGCGTCAAGCATGTGGTGGTTGCGCGCATGGGCGACATGCTCGGCCCGCTCAAAGGCACGCTGGTCAATCTCGTCGTGCGCCATGTGAAGAAGATGGTGCCGGCCTATGACGCTGCCGCAGGCAACCGCATTCAACGACGCCATCGCCGCCGGAAGCGGAATGAACTTCGTCAAGCCGGAGATCGCCCCCGAGGACATCGCCTTCATTCAATATACCGGCGGCACCACCGGCGTGGCCAAGGGCGCCGTGCTCACCCACCGCAACCTGATCGCCAACACGCTTGCAGGTGGAAGCCTGGCAGCAGCCGATGCTGCGCGAAGCAGCCGCAGGTCGAGCACCTGCGGATCGTCGCCGCGCTGCCGCTCTATCACATCTTCGCGCTGACGGTCTGTTACTTGGCCGCCATCCGCATGGGCTCGGTCAGCTTTGCTGATCCCCAACCCGCGCGACCTGCCAAGCCTGATCAAGGAGTTGCGCAGCTTCAAGGTGAACTCATTCCCGGGCGTGAACACGCTCTACAACGCGCTGGTGAACCATCCGGATTTCGGCCAGGTCGACTGGAGCATGCTGAAATGCTCGATCGGCGGCGGCATGGCGGTGCAGCGCGTCGGTGGCGGAGCGCTGGCTGCAAGCGACCGGCTGCCCGCTGCTCGAAGGCTACGGCCTTTCCGAAACCTCGCCGGTGCTGACCTGCACCCGCGGCGACAGCAGAGTCTGGACCGGCACCATCGGACTGCCGCTACCCTCGACCGAAATCGCCATCCGCGACGACAATGACCGTGACCTGCCGCCGGGCCAGCCGGGCGAGATTTGCGCCCGCGGCCCGCAGGTGATGCCGGGCTATTGGCAGCGGCCCGACGAGACGGCGAAGGTGATGAGCGCCGACGGCTTCTTTCACACCGGCGACATCGGCGTGATGGACGCCAAGGGACAGGTCACCATCGTGGACCGCAAGAAGGACATGATCCTCGTTTCCGGATTTAAGGTGTTCCCCAACGAGGTGGAAGCCGTGGTCGCGAGTCATCCCGGCGTGCTGGAATGCGCCGTGATCGGCTTGCCGGACGAGCGCATGGGAGAATCGGTGAATCTTTTCGTGGTGAAGAAGGATCCTAACCTCACCGCCGAAGAGCTGCGCAAGTTCTGCGCCACGCCAGCTCACGCATTACAAGATTCCGAGGCGCATCGAATTCCGCAGCGAACTGCCGAAATCGAATGTGGGCAAGATCCTGCGGCGTGCCTTGCGCGACGAAATTTTGCGTCCGAAGACGGAGGCTGCGTGACGGATGGCCGATGCTTCGCTTGCCACGCCTGCGCAAGTGCTCGACTTCTGGTTCGGCGCGGGCCCGCAGAAATGGTTTTCCAAAGACGATGCATTCGACGCGGCAATCCGCCAGCGTTTCCTGCCGACCTATGAAGCCGCCGCCGCGGGGCGCCTGGGCGATTGGGAAGCCACGCCCGAAGCTGCCTTGGCCCTGCTCATCGTGCTCGATCAGTTTCCGCGCAACATGTTTCGCGGCTCGCCGCGCGCCTTTGCAGCCGATCCGCTCGCGCTGGCGATAGCCAAGCGCGCGGTCGCGCAGAATTTCGACCGGCAGCTGGATTTGCCCAAGCGCAATTTCTTCTACCTGCCCTTCCAGCATTCGGAAAACCTCGTCGACCAGGAGCGTTGCGTCGAGCTCAGCCGGCAGAATTCCGACGCGGAGGGCGTGAAATGGGCCGAACTGCATGCGGACATCATCCGCCGTTTTGGCCGCTTCCCGCACCGCAATGCCGTGCTCGGCCGCGTCAGCACGCCGGAGGAGCAGGCGTTTCTCGATGCCGGCGGCTTCGCCGGCTGACTACCCGAAAAGCCTAGCCCAACGCGGTTGACCGCCACCGGCAAACGGCGCGACAGTATCGCCATAATCAAACGTGGCAGCCGGCCCGCACTCGCGGCCAAGGCAAGCCGCGGCAACGGAGGAGCCTATGTCCCGCTTCAGCAAGCTTTTTTCCGGAACCATCGCCGCCGGATTGTTCGCCGATGATGGCAAGTTCGGCATTTGCGCAATTAGGCGAACTGAAACTGATCGCGCCGGCCGCGCCGGGCGGCGGATGGGACCAGACCGCGCGCTCGATGCAGTCGGCACTGGTGGCTTCTGGCGCAGCCAAAAACGTCCAGGTGACGAACATTCCCGGCGCCGGCGGGACCGTCGGCCTTGCACAATTCGTCAACAGCAAGGATCCGAACACGATGATGGTCAACGGCTTCGTCATGGTCGGCGCCATCCTGCTCAACAAGTCGCCGGTTTCGCTCGACCAGGTGACGCCGATCGCGAAGCTGACCGAAGAAACGGTGGTGGTCGTCGTCAACGCGGATTCTCCGATCAAGAGCGCCAAGGATCTGGCCGCCGCGATCAAGGCCGATGTCAGCAAAGTGACTTTCGCCGGCGGTTCGGCTGGCAGCGTCGATCACATCCTCGCCGCGCAGATCGTCAAGGCGGCGGGCGCCGATCCCGCCAAGGTCAACTACATTCCCTTCTCCGGCGGCGGTGAATTGATCGCCGCCATCCTCGGCGGCAAAGTGACCGCCGGCATTTCCGGCTACGCGGAATACGAAGGGCAGATCAAGGCCGGCAAGATGCGCGCTCTCGGCATCAGCTCCGAGAAAAAGATGGCCAATATCCCCGTGCCGACGCTGAAGGAACAGGGACTCGACGCGGTGATCACCAACTGGCGCTCGGTCGTGGCGGCGCCCGGCATTTCCGCCGATGACAAGAAGAAACTCGCCGACGCGGTCGACAAGATGGTGAAGTCCGACGCCTGGAAGGAAGTCCTCAAGCAGAAGGGCTGGGACGACGCCTATATGTCGGGCGACGAGTTCGCCAAGTTCCTGAAGACTGAACAGGCGCGGGTCAGCGAAGTCATGAAGACTATCGGTCTGGTGAAGTCCTGAAGATAGCGTCCCGGCGGCGCGGCGCACGACAGCGTTGCGTCGTCCGGGGAGAGTTTGGGGGCGGGCCTTGCAGGAAACGCGTGAGCGTCGAATAGATCCCGCTGGGCTTGCAATCGCCGGATTGCTCGCGGTCTTGGCCATCGTGATCGCCTGGGACACCAGCAATCTCACGCTCACGTCGGTCTATGGCGTTGGGCCGAAGGCCATGCCCTTCATCGTTTCCATCGGACTGGCCATCCTGGCAGTCGGCAACTTCATCAACGGCATGAAAGGGGATATGCCCGTCCGGGAGGAGATCAGCATCCAGCCGATCCTGCGCGTGCTTGGCGGGCTTGCCGCCTTGATCGCCGTGATCGGTTTCGGCGGAGGTTTTATCATCGCCACCACGCTCCTCTTTGCCATGACCGCGGCAGCCTTCGGCCGCAAGGCCTTTCACATCGACCTGCTGATCGGCCTGGCACTCGCCACCGTGGTCTATCTCATCTTCTCGAAGTTGCTTGCGCTTTCGCTGCCTGCCGGGCCGCTCGAGCGAGTGTTCGACATGTTGTTCTGAAAGCCCGCCCCGCATGGATGCACTTGCCTCTCTCGTCCAGGGTCTCACGGTCGCGATCCAGCCGGCGAATCTGCTGTTTGCCCTCATCGGCGTGATGCTCGGCACCGCCGTCGGCGTGCTGCCGGGCATCGGCCCGGCGCTGACGCTCGCGCTCCTGCTGCCTGTCACGGCCAAGTTCGATCCCGCGAGCGCGCTGATCATGTTCGCCGGCGTCTATTACGGCGGCATGTATGGCGGCTCCACCACCGCCATCCTGATCAACACGCCGGGAGAAACGGCCTCGCTCGCCACCGCGCTGGAAGGCAACAAGATGGCGAAAGCCGGCCGCGGCGGACCGGCGCTCGCGACCGCCGCCATCGGCTCCTTCGTCGCCGGCACGCATCGCCACCCTCGGCATCGTTTTCCTGGCGCCCTGGTTGGTGCGGATCGCCATCCAGTTCGGGCCGGAGGATTATTTCGCGCTGATGTGCGTCGCCTTCGTCACCGTTTCGGCCACCTTCGGCAACTCCCCGGTGCGCGGCCTCACCAGTCTTTTCATCGGCCTTACGCTGGGACTTGTGGGCATCGACATCCTGACCGGACAGGCCCGGCTGACCTTCGGCGTGCCGGAGCTGCTCGACGGCATCGAGATAACGACGCTCGCCGTCGGGTTATTTGCCGTCGGAGAAGCGCTCTACATCGCATCGCGCAAGGCCGAGCATCAGGAGAAGCTCGAGCCGGTACGCGGCTCGCTCTGGATGACTAAGGAAGACTGGCAGCGTTCTTGGAAACCCTGGCTGCGCGGCACGGCTTTCGGCTTCCCGATCGGCGCGCTACCCGCAGGCGGCGCGGAGATCCCGACCTTTCTGTCCTATTCGACGGAAAAACGTTTGACCAAACATCCGGAGGAATTCGGCCATGGCGCGATCGAAGGCGTTGCCGGACCGGAAGCCGCCAACAACGCTTCCGCCGCCGGCACGCTCGTGCCGCTGCTCACGCTCGGCCTGCCGACCTCCGCCACCGCCGCGATGATGCTGGCCGGCTTCCAGCAGTACAATCTCAACCCCGGGCCGCTCCTCTTCGCGGACAAGCCGGATCTGGTGTGGGGCCTGATCGCGAGCCTCTTCATCGCCAATATGATGCTGGTGGTGCTGAACCTGCCGCTGGTCGGCCTCTGGGTGCGGCTTCTCGCAATACCGCAGCCCTGGCTCTATGGCGGCATCCTGGTCTTCGCGACCATGGGTACCATCGCCGCCAATCCCTCGGTCGTGGAGCTGATCCAGCTCGTGGTGTTCGGCATCATGGGTTTCTTGATGCGGCGCTTTGATTTCCCGATTGCACCGGTGGTCATCGGCCTCATTCTGGGTCCCATCGCCGAAGCGCAATTGCGCCGTGCCCTGTCGATCAGCCTCGGCGACCCGATGGTGCTGCTGCAAAGCCCGCTATCCGCCACGCTGCTCGGCATCGCCCTGATCGCGCTGGTCGCACCATTTGTATTGCGCGGCACGGGGCGACTGAAGGCGATCGAGGACTAACGAGCCGCGCATGCGAATAAAGTGGCTATCGGATTCATCCGCCGGCAGTGCGAAAAGTAAAAGCCGCGCGGCCGGCGCCGCAAGTGTTAACCGCTCCGAACTGTATCTTAAGATTTCCTTGCTAAGGCCGTGTCATCGCCGCATGCGCGGCGCTGGAGATGGTTTTGGCCTTGATCGGCACCGCAGATAAATCGTCGTCCGCTCTCGTTTCCTTCATCGCCTTCGCCGTGCAGGCGAAGGCGTGTTTGCCGGACGGCTTACTGATCTGGAGCGGTGCATACAAGCCGGTGTCGCTGCAATGATTGGATTCGGCAACGCCACCGCGGCCATTGCCTCCGCCCGGCGCGCCTCCGCCGTCCATCGCTATTCGTCCATGAATTTCGACGTCGAACTGCAGCCGCTCGCAGAGCTTGCATCGCTCACCGCCGAATGGCGCTTGCTCGCAGCCTGCGCGCTGGAGCCAAACGTCTTCTACGAGCCCAGCTTCGCGCTGGCGGCTGCGCCTTGGCTCGGGAGGGACGTGCAAGTTGGGCTGGTATGGTCGCGCGCCCCCCGACGGCTCGTGGGGCTCTTTCCCGTTCGCATCGAACGGCGCCGCTATGGCGTTCCCTTCGCTGTCGCGGTCGGCTGGACTCATCCTTACGCGCCGCTTGGCACGCCGCTGGTCGATCGCGAGATGGCGGAACCGGTGATCGCCACCTGGCTCAGTTATATCGCGGACAATGCCGCCCTACCGGATCTGATGCTCCTGCCGCTGATCGCGCAGAGCGGGGCTTTCGCGGCAACGCTGGCCGATTTGCTCGCGCGCGGCGGATGCCAGGCGACATCCTTCGACCGGCACCAACGTGCCTTGCTTTTGCCAGGCGATAGCCGCGCCGATTATTTCCAGCGCACCATGAGCGGCAAGCGGCTCCGAAACATGCGACGCCGTCAGCGCCGGCTGCAAGAGCTTGGTACAGTAACGTTGGAGCCGGCAACAGGCAGCGACGCTCTTGCACGCGGGCTTGATGACTTCTTCGCCCTCGAAGCCACCGGCTGGAAGGGCCGAGGCGGTACGGCCGCCTCGCAAAATGTGAATGTACGCCGTTTCATCGAGCGCGCGGTCACGGCGCTCGGCGGCGAGGATAAGGTTTTGATCCAACGTCTGCGCGCCGATGGCAAAGCGATTGCGGTGACCATTGCGCTGAAAAGCGGCGATACGGCCTGGGGCTGGAAAGTCGCCTATGACGAGACTTATGCCAGCTATTCGCCTGGCGTGCTCGCTGTCGCCGGTTTGACCGAAACGCTGCTGGCCGATCCGGCGATCACACAAGCTGATTCCTGCGCGACGGCAACCGACACCATGGCTTCGCAGCTGTGGAACGAGCGTCTAACGCTCGCCGACTGGCTGTTCACTGCCGCCGCGGATGCGGAATTTTCCTTCGCGCTTGCGTCGCGGCTGGAAGCCTTGCGCCGTGCAGCGATCACCGCGGCTAAATCAGCGCGCGACCACTTGAGACGCCGCTGATTCCTGTTCCGCCTCGGCGGGCGCGGCAACGATCAGCGCCCAGAACACCTTGTATTTCGTGTTCGGATCATAGACCGCTGCGATGCCCATGCTCGTTACGCCCTTGAGCAGCATGTTGGCGCGGTGGGGCGGGGAATCGCGCCAACCGGAAAAGGCTTCGGCCAAGGTGTGGTAGCCGGCGCCGATATTCTCCGCTCCGGCCTTGTAGGCATATCCCGACGCCTTCATGCGCTGCGCGAAAGGCCCGCCGGCATTGTGATCAAGCTTGTCACGCCGTGCCATGGCGCGCGCCTGCTGTTCGGCCAGGCGTGAAAGGACAGGATCGACATGGATAGTTCCCAGCCCGTTATTGTTGCGATAGCCGGAGATCATCGACGCCGCGGCTTCCGCATCCACCTGCGCACCGGGGCGCGCCATGCTGCGGTAAAAGCTCGGTTCGGGCGCCAATGTCTCGGGCGCGCCGCCGCAGCCGGCGAGCGCCAAGGCAAGAACGAAGGCAAAGGTGATGGCCGGAACGCTGCGCAGTCGCATCGGCGGGGAATCTCCAGGCGGTCCGGCGGCAATCCGGCGACCCGCCCGCAGTGATGGAGAGAGATAGTTAAACCTTTACTAACCAAGTGTTAACCTCAAAACAACCCTACGCGCCTACATTGCCGATAACGACGGTAGGTGCATGTTCCAAATCTATAATTGCCTGACGACCCAGCATGACTGGCGCCTGGTCATCATCGCGGGGCTTGTCTGCCTCCTCGCCAGCTTTGTAGCCGTCACCATCCTCTATCGCGCTTTTGTTGTGGGCGGAAACGCGCGGGTGGTGTGGATCGCGATCGCAGGCGCACCGTTCGGATGCGGCATCTGGACAACGCATTTCATTGCGATGCTGGCATACGAGCCGGGCGTTCCCGTCGGCTACGATGTGTCGCTTACCCTGCTCTCGCTTTTGCTCGCATGCGTGATCACAAGCATCGGCTTCGCGACGGCAATCTATGCTCCGGGGCCATGGGCTCCGGCGGCAGGCGGCGCCATTGTCGGCAGCGGCGTGGTCGTCATGCATTATGTGGGCATGTACGCGCTTTGCAGGTGCAGGGCGACGTACAATGGACCTGGCATCTCGTCGCAGCCTCTGTCCTCCTCAGCTGCATATTTAGCGCGGCCGCGCTGCACCTTGCGGCGCGCCGCCGCGACCAGAAAGGAATGATCGGCTCGGCGCTGTTGCTGACGCTCGCTATTGTTGTCGCACCACTTCACCGCCATGGGCGCGGTCACTGTGGTCCCCAACCCGGCACGCCAGATCGACCCCTTGGCGCTGTCGCGGATTTGGCTCTCGCTCGCCGTCACCGGCGCTACGCTCGCCGTGCTCGGCATGAGCTCGGTCGCAGCCTTCGCCGACGGGCGTGTACGGGAGCAAAATCTGCGGCTGCAAACCGCCCTCAACAACATGGCGCACGGGCTTTGCATGTTCGACACGGCCAGCCGGCTGGTGATCTGCAACGAGCCCTTCATGCAGATGTACAACCTGTCGCCCGACGTCGTGAAACCTGGCATCACGTTGCTGGATTATCTCAAATATCGCGCCGCCACCGGCACTTTCAGCGGCGACGTCCAGCAGTACCATGACAACGTCATGCGCCAGATGACCAAGGGCAGCGGACGGGTGCATACCGAAATTGTTCTGCCGAACGGCCACATCATCTCGGTGCTGAACCAATCCATGGCGGGCGGCTGGGTCGGCGTGCATGAAGACATCACCGACCGCCGCCGCGCGCTGGAACAACGCACCACCATGATCGAACAGGAACAGCGTCGCACCATGGTGGATGCCGCGATTTCCGCTTTCCGCGAACGGGTGGAGAGCGTGCTGCACACCGTGGGTAAAAGTACGTCCTCGATGCGTTCCACCGCAACCGCGCTTTACGGTTCCTCCGACGAGACCTCGCAGCGCGCGGAAAGTGCGCTGAAGACCTCAAATGAGGCCTCCGCCAATGTCAGCACCGCGGCCAGCGCCGCCGACGAGATGTCGAGCTCGATTGCCGAGATCAGCCGTCAACTGCACAAGACTGCAGATATCGTGCACACCGCCGTGGACGAGGCGCAGGCCACCAATGATGAGATCGCCAGCCTGACAACGGCGGCCGAAAAGATCGGCGAAGTGGTCAAGCTGATTCAGAACATCGCCGGACAGACCAATTTGCTCGCGCTGAACGCGACGATCGAGGCGGCGCGAGCCGGTGACGCCGGCCGCGGCTTTGCTGTGGTCGCGTCGGAAGTGAAATCGCTCGCCGTGCAGACCGCCAAGGCCACTGAAGAAGTCATCAACCACATCGCCGCGGTGCAGACCTCCACCGGCGCGGCGGTGGACGCCATTCGCGGCATCGCCGACCGCATGCAGCAGATCAATGAATACACCACCGATGTGGCCGCTTCGGTGGAGGAGCAGAACGCCGCCACCGGCGCCATTTCGCATAACGTGGCCAGCGCCGCCGAAGGCACCAAGGTGATCGTCGGCGTGCTCAGCCAGGTAGCCGGATCGGCCACCGGCGTGCGCACTTCCGCGCAGACCATGCTGGAGGCTTCGGAGGTGATGGAGACCTCGGCCGGCAAGCTGCGGGAGGAAGTCGAGAGTTTCCTCGCCAAGGTGGCGAGCTGACGGCTCAGCCGCAGCAGACCTATCGCGGCATAGGACAGCGCGGCGATCCCGCCGGACGCCGGGATCGTGATGATCCACGCGACACACGATATTGTTGGCCACGCTCCAGCGCACGGCGGAAAGCCGCCGCGCCGCGCCGACGCCGATAATCGCGCCGGTGATCGTATGGGTGGTGGAGACCGGAATCCCAAGCCAGGTGGCGCCGAACAGCGTGATCGCGCCGCCGGTTTCCGCGCAGAAACCCTGCATCGGCGTCAAGCGGGTGATCTTCGATCCCATCGTCTTTACGATGCGCCAGCCGCCCATCAGGGTACCCAGCGCCATCGCGGCCTGACAGGTGATCACCACCCAGAAAGGTACGTGAAAGCTTGCGCCCAAGTGCCCTTGCGAATAGAGCAGCACCGCAATGATGCCCATGGTTTTCTGCGCATCATTGCCGCCGTGGCCGAGCGAATAAAGCGAGGCTGAGATGAATTGCAAAACGCGGAATCTGCGGTCGACCGCGTAGGGCGTTTTGCGCAAGTGATACCAAGACACCAGCAGCACCAGCAGCAGCGCCAAAAAGAAACCCGTCAGCGGCGACAGCACGATAGCGGCGGCCGTCTTGCTCAGACCGGTCCAAACGATCGCGGACCATCCGGCCTTGGCTATGCCGGCGCCCACCAGTCCACCGACCAGCGCATGCGAGCTGCTTGAGGGAATGCCAAGCAGCCAAGTGATGACATTCCAGGAGATCGCGCCCACGAGCGCGCCGAAGATCACGCGGGGATCCACCACGGTCGCAGCAATGATCCCCGTGCCGAGTGTTTCCGCGACATGCAGCCCGAAGAACAGGAAAGCGATGAAATTGAAAAAAGCCGCCCAAGCCACCGCATATTGCGGGCTGAGCACGCGCGTCGAAACGATGGTGGCGATGGAATTCGCCGCATCGTGCAGCCCGTTCAGAAAATCGAACAGGAGCGCGATAGCAATCAGCCCCGCCAGCAGGGGTAAGCTGAGCGCGACCGCCTCCATCAACTCTGCTCCGCTGCCGTCATACGTGATCGAGGACGATGCCTTGCAACTCGTTGGCGACGTCGTCGAAGCGGTCGACCACCTTCTCCAGATGGTCGTAGACTTCGTTGCCGGTGATGTAGTTCATCGGTTCCAGCTTGGAGCGAGCATAAAGATCTTTCAGGCCGCGCTCGTGCATCTCGTCGGCTTCGCCTTCAAGGTGCGAAATTTTCTCCGCGATGGCATTCAGGCGCGCGGCATGCGTGCTGATGGCGGCCAGCAGCGGAATAGCTTCCTGCACCAGCACGGCGCATTGCACGATGAGATCGCCCATCGCCTTCATCTCGGGAGTGAAGGTGCGGATATCGAACAGCACCACCGCCTTGGCGGTTTTCTGCATCATGTCGATGGCATTATCCATCGACGTGGTCAGGTCCTTGATGTCGCCGCGGTCGAAAGGCGTGATGAAGGTCCGCCGCACCGCGATCAGGATATCCCGTGTTGCAGCGTCGGCTTCGTGTTCCCGATCCATCACGTTGGTGAACTGACGTTCAACCGCGTCGCCGCCCTCAAGCATGGCGCGCAGCGCCTGGGCGCCCGCGACGATGGCCTCCGCGTGGCGCGCGAAAAGGCCGAAGAAGCGCGTCTCCTTCGGCATCAGCATCTGAAACCAGCGCAGCATGGAAGGTCCGCAGGTTCTGGGATCAGCAACGCTGACCTGCACCTTCGCATAGCCCGTGTAAACAATGTTTCGCAAGCGCCTGCGCGGGCCGCGGCGTCGCCAACTCACATGATTTTCGGATAAAGGGGCCGCCGGCGCGCGCCGGCGGCATTAATTACGGCTTGAACGTCGCCTTGGCGACCGCACCCCATTTGGCGAGTTCATCGGCCATGAATTTGGTGAACGCATCCGCGCTCATCTTCTCGGTTTCCATCGCTTCGGTGGCGAGGCGCTTCTGCACTTCGGGGCTATCCTTGGCCTTGTCGACCGCGGCGTTGATCTTGCTCACGATATCGGCCGGCATGCCCTTGGGACCGGATAGCGAAAACCAGGTCGTCGCCACCAGGTCGGGATAACCGAGCTCCTTGAAGGTCGGCAGGTCGGGGAATTCCTTCAGCCGGTTCGCCGACGACACCGCGAGCGGAACGACAGTGCCGGCACGGATCTGCGGCGCGGCGGTGGTGAAGGTCATCGATCCGACCTTTACGTGCCCGCCGAGCAGATCGTTCAGCGCCTGCGAAGCGCCCTTGTAGGGAATGTGCTCGAGCTTGGCCTTTTCCTTGTCGGCCCAAAATTCCGCGACCAGATTGCCGAGCGTGCCCGCGCCGGGCGAAACATAGCCGAGCGGGTCCTTGCTTTTCTTCGCCAGCTCCAGCAGCTCCTTCAAGCGACTTCACCCCGAGCGACGGATGCGCGATCATCACGATCGGCGGGCCGCCGAAATAGGCGATGTGGGTGAAATCCTTCATCGGATCGAAGCCGGGGTTGGGATTGATGCTCGGCGCAATCACATGCGAGGCGATGCCCGACACGACCAGGGTGTAGCCGTCAGCCTTGTGACGCGAGCCACCGCGGCAGAGCCGACGAGGCCGCCGGCGGCGCCCTGGTTTTCAATGACCACCTGCTGCCCGAGCGCAGTGCCGAGCTGCTCGCCGAAGCTGCGGCCCAAAGTATCGGCGGAGCCGCCGGCAGCGAAAGGCACGACCAGCTTCACCGGCCGGCTGGGCCAATTGGCCTGCGCCAACAGCGGCGCGGCCAGCGCAACTGTGGCGGCGATCGCCAGGATCAAACGCTTCATGACTGCACCTTTATGATTGTCCGGCACATATCTATGCCCGGACCGTCTCCGCCGCAAGCAACGCGGCGCCGCAGGCTTCGACGGTCAAGTCAATTTGAACAGCCGTTGCGCATTGCGGAAACAGATCGCCTCGCGCTTCTCCTCCGGCATCTCGATCGATTTCAAGCACCTTGATGGTGTCGCGGATATAGCCCGGTCCGCGCTCGGGATCGAACGGAGAGTTGGAGGCGAACAGCACTTGCTCGGTGGGATAGAAATCGAGCCCGCACAGCGTGGCCGGGCGCGAGCCGAACACCGCGGTGTCGGCATAGAAATCCTTAAAGTAGTCGAAGGGGCGCTTCTTCAGCCGCTTCAGCACCAGCGTGAGGTCCTCGTCGGAGGTGCGCTTGCCGAGCTGGTCCCAGCCCGGACCGACGCGGCCTTCAAAATACGGCACCATGGCGCCCATGTGATGCGCCAGCACTTTCAGATTGGGCAGGCGGTCCATCATCCCGGAGAACACCATGCGCGCCATCGCCGCGCTGGTTTCATAGGGCCAGCCGAAGGTCCACCAGATCTCGTATCTGGATTTGCTCTCGGTCTTGTAGTCGGCCATCTCGGCGGTGCGGCTCGGATGCAGCAGGATCGGCTTGTCGTATTTCGCCGCGAGCTCGAAGACCGGAAAGAACTGCGGCTCGTCGAGCGGCGCACCGTTGACGTTGCTGTAGATCTGCAGGCCTTTGGCATGCGCCTGGGTGAAGGCCCGCTCGGCTTCCTTTGCCGCAAGATCGGGCGCATTCATCGGCAGCGAGGCGACATAGCCGGCGAAGCGGTCGGGATATTTGTCGACCAGCTCGGCCATGCCGTCGTTGCCGAGCTTGGCGTATTCCGCTGTGTCGGCCGGACTGCCGAGCGCCTCCAGCGGCGGCATGCCGAGCGACAAGATCTGCGTATAATTCTTGTCGCGAAACATATCCATCACGCGGAAGCGCTCATCCAGGTCATAGATGCAGGGAACGCCGCGCATGCGCTTGCCGATGTCGCGCGCCGCGCCTTCCGCGGCGAGCATCTTGTCCCACAGGCGCTTGGGAAAGAAATGATTGAAAGCGTCAATATATTGCATGCGTTGGCGTCTCTGTTTGTTACCTCCCCTTTCAGGGGGAGGGGGTAAGCGGGGCCGCTTTTCCTGTTAGCTCAGCCTTTCAGTTCCACCACTTCATCCGGCCGCTCCAGCATCTTTCGGCCGGCGCGGCGACACCAGTTTTCCCAGGCGCGGTTGAATGAATACGGCCCGGTGCGCTCGATGATGGTGTCGACCTCGCCGCGCGTCAGATAAGTCACTTCGTTTCCGCCGATCGCCATGGCCTGCATCTGCAGCTTGGCGCCGAGTTCGAGGTAATAGGCGATATACACCGCCTCGCGAATATCCTTCGACGCAATCACGCAGCCGTGCCCGCGCATCAGCGCAGCCGGCCGATCCCCCAGCAGCTTGGCCAGATCGCGGCCCATATCGATGCTGGAAACGAGCAGCGACGTGTCTCCGAACTTGGTCTGCGAATCCCAGGTCGGCACTTCATGGCCCATGCAGCCGCACATGTGATGCAGCGGCTTGAGTTTTTGCTTGGTGACGCCGAAGGGCAGCACGCTCGGGCTGTGATTATGGACGACGGCATTCACGTCCGGCCGCGCCTCAAAGATCGCGCCATGGATGAAGCGCTCGAGATAGGGCTTGCGATCGTCGCTGCCGACCACCGTGCCATCGAGGGTGAATTCCATGATGTCGGAGGCCTCGATCAGGTCGGGGGCGCGCGCGCGTGAGAGCAGGAAATGGTCCGGCCGGTCGGGATGGCGGATGCTCGGATGGCCGAAAGAATTGACAATCCCTTCCCGGGCCAGGATACGGTTCGCGGTCACAAGCTCGTCGATCACGGCTTCAAGTTTCGTCATCCGTTCTTCCTTGATACTGGCGCTGGGCGGGGGTCTGGACTTGTCTTTTTATCCTATATAACCAACGCTTTCCAAGCAATCGGAGTTTCCATGGCTGGCACGGATTCAACGCACGAATCGCCCGCAGGCGTTGTCCGGATCGAGAAAAGCGACGTGCATTTCAGCCTGTGATGGCATGGACACCATCACCCGCGCCGGGCTGAAATCCGGCTTCGGCATGCCCTATGAATGCAATGCCGGCGGCTGCGGCACCTGCCGTTTCGAGCTGGTCGAGGGCGAAGTCGAGGACCTTTACCCCAACGCGCCGGTGCTGACCGAACGCGACCGCAAGCGCGGCCGCAAGCTCGCCTGCCAGTCGCGGCCGAAAGGCGATGTCACCATCCGCCAGCGGCTGGAAGATCTCTATATCCCGCACGTCAAGCCGATGCGGCAGAAATACACCCTGGTGAGTGCCACGGATGTCACCCACGACATCAAGGAATTCAAATTTCGTGGCGAGAAGCCGCAGCGTTTCCTGCCGGGGCAATATGCGCAGGTCTACATTCCGGGTGTCGCGGCGCCGCGCGGCTATTCCATGAGCAGCATTGCCAATGAGCCGCAGACCGATTGGGATTTTCAGATCCGCAAGAAGCCGGGCGGCGAAGCCACCACCGCGCTGTTCGAGCGCGTGAAGCCCGGCGACGCCGTCTATATCGATGGCCCTTATGGCCATGGCTATCTGCGCGAGGATTCCCCGCGGGATTTGATCTGCGTGGCGGGCGGCTCCGGTGTCTCGCCGATGCTGTCGGTCGCGCGCGGCTTTGCGGCATCACCGAAAATGCGGGGCCGCACCTTGCATTTCTTCATGGGCGGGCGCGCGCCGCGCGATATCTGCGGCGAAGCAGAACTTTGCGTGCTGCCGGGATGGGGCAAGAGCTATCCACTTCCACCCGGCGATTTCCGAGCCGGGCGACGAAGCCTGGACCGGCCGCTCCGGATTCATCCATGAAGTCGTGCGCGAAACCCACGGCCACAACCATGCCGGAATTCGAATGGTATTTCGCCGGCCCGCCGCCGATGGTGAATGCGATGGCGGAAGTGCTGGTAAAAGCCGGCGTTCCGCTGACGCAGCAGCATTTCGATCGGTATTTCTAGTCTATCTGCTTGTCATGGCCGGGCTCGTCCCGGCCATCTCGCTTATGGACTGCTGATTTCGGAATAGAGATCACGCCAAGTCGGGTTTGATTGCCCGATCAACCGCGTTTTGTATGCACGCGGCCAATGTTTCATATTCTTTTCTCGTTGAAGGGCATCGTGGACGGCTGAATACTGCTCGAAATAAACAAGCTTATCGATCCCATACCGTTTTGTGTGGCCTGGCACAGCACCAGCCTTGTGCTCATAAACTCGACGCACAAGATCACGTGTAACGCCAACATACATAGCGCCACCTGGTCTGCTCGCGAGAATGTAGACGTAGTAGTCGCTCACGAGCGCTGACTTTCAGCTATCGGGATGGCCGGGACAAGCCCGGCCATGACGAGGCTAGTGGTTACTCGCGGCTTTCTTCCCACCCAGCCACTCCGCCACGCTCTCGGACGCCCGTTCGGCCAAGACATGGCCGATCAATACCAGCACGGGTCCGCTCGGCGCTTCGGCTGACAGCCGCGCAGGCAATTCCGCAACCGGCGCGGCGATCGACACTCTCATCCGGCCGCGTCGCGCGCGCCACCGCAACCGCAGGCGTCGCCGGATCGAGCCCGGCCGCGAGCGCGTGCGCCACCAGATCGCCGATCGTGCTTCAGCGGCATATAGACCGCCGTGGTGGCGGTGGCGTCGGCTCAGGCTGTTCCAGTCAAGGTCATCCGGCAGCTTGCCGTCCTCGCCGTGACCGGTAACGAATTGCACGCGCCGGGCATGCTTGCGGTGCGTGAGCGAGACGCCAAGCCGGCTCGCCACCGCCTGCGCCGCGCTGATGCCGGGCACCACCTCGACCGGGATGTTCGCCATCCGGCAAGCGCGCACTTCCTCGCCGCCGCGGCCGAAGATCATCGGATCGCCGCCCTTCAGGCGCACCACGCGCTTGCCCGCCTTGGCGAGCGAAATCATCAGGGCGTTGATTTCGTCCTGCTTGCAGGCCGGGCCGTGGCCGGTCTTGCCGACCAGCATCTTTTTCGCTTCGCGCCGGGCGAAATCCAGCACCTCCGATGAAACCAGATCGTCGATCAGGATCACGTCGG
This sequence comes from uncultured Alphaproteobacteria bacterium, assembly GCA_963728585.1. Classification (GTDB taxonomy): domain Bacteria; phylum Pseudomonadota; class Alphaproteobacteria; order Rhizobiales; family Xanthobacteraceae; genus CANKHA01. The sequence goes on along the minus strand of CAVSLB010000006.1, from coordinate 89,192 downwards.
CGGATTGCAGCGCGCGCACTGCGCGCAATGTCAGCAACTCGGGATCCCCTGGCCCCGCGCCGACCAATGTGACGCTGCCGGATTCGACCGTCGCGCCCTCGCTTTTGGTCTGCGCGATGAAGCGATCATAATCGGCGGCATGCGGGTCGCGGTTGGGATTGGCCACCGCAAAGGCCGTAAAGATGTGCCAGAAGCGGCGGCGGCCGGCGAAACGACAGTCCCGAGATTTTCACCTTCGCGCGCCAGCGCTGCGCGGCCGCGGCCCACCGGCCGAAGCCAAGCGGGATCAATCCCTCGATCTTGGCGCGGATGGCCTGGGCAAAGACCGGAGCCGCACCGTCGGTGGAGATGCCGATCACCAGAGGCGAGCGGTTGACGATCGAGCCGAAGGCGAAATCGCAGAATGCAGGCTTGTCGATCACATTCACCGGCACGCCGGCATCGCGTGCGGCTGCCGCGAAGGCGGCCGCCTCTTCCTCGTCGGCGCAGCCGCCTACGGCGATCGCGGCTGCGGCAAAATCGTCTGCTTGCCAGCGGCGGCGATGCAGCACAATCACGCCACGCGGCGCGTCATTCACCAGCGCCAGCAAGTCCTCGGAGGGATCTTCGGCATAGACGTCCACGGCCGCGCCCGCTGCAGACAACAGCTCCGCCTTCCAGGCCGACGGCGCGCCGCCGCCCGCAACCAGGGCGCGCTTTCCCTCGAGCGCAAAGAACACCGGCAGGCGCGCCAGCGTCTCCATGCGCGGTGGCTGCGCTTCGACCGGAACGCGTCCACTTGCCATGTCAGGAAGTCCGCTTTGCGCCGGTATTGTTATGGAAGTCCGCGCCATTGCTGGTCTGCGCGACAAAGCCGGCGCGTATAGTGTAGTCGCCGAAGCGCTCACCCGGCTGCCGCTCGCTCATATAGGCGGCAAAGATCGGATCGAGCGCGGCAACGATGCCTTTGTGATCGAGATCCTCGGCGAAGAGCTTGGACAGACGCGAGCCGTCGAAGGCGGCGCCGAGATAAAGGTTGTATTTGCCTGGCGCTTTGCCGACGAGGCCAATCTCCGCCAGATAAGGCCGGGCGCAGCCATTGGGGCATCCGGTCATCCGGATGACGATCTCGTCATCGCTCAGCCCATGCGAGGCCAGCCGCTCTTCCAGCTCGGTCACCAGATCGGGCAAATAGCGCTCGCTTTCCGCCAAGCGCGAGGCCGCAAGTAGGCAGCGCGACGCAGGCCATGGAATTGCGGCGTAGCGGGGAAGCATCGCGCGTGAGCTTGTAACTGCTCGACCAGCTTGTCGATGTCCCAGCGCTGGTCCGGCGCCACGCCGGCGACGATGATGTTCTGGTTGGCGGTGAGGCGGAAGTCGCCCTGATGCATCTGCGCGATCTCGCGCAGGCCCGCCATCCATTGCGGACCGCCGGGAATATCCCGGATGCGGCCGTTCTGCACGAACAAAGTCAGATGGCCGTTGCCATCTTCGCTCTCGCTCCAGCCATAGCGGTCGCCGGTAGAATCGAAAGTGAAAGGCTTCGGCTGCTCGAGCTTCACGCCGCTGCGCTTTTCAACCTCGGCGCGGAAGGCATCAAGCCCGTGATCTTCGATCGTGTATTTCAGCCGCGCATGGGCGCGGTCACTGCGGTCGCCCCAGTCACGCTGCACGGTGACCACGGCTTCCGCCACGGCAACGGCATCCTGCGGTCTTGCAGAAGCCCATGACATCGGCTGTGCGCGGATAGGTTTCCGGTTGGCCGTGAGTCATCCCCATGCCGCCGCCGACGGTGACATTGTAACCCACGACATCGCCGTTCTCGTCGAGGATGGCGATATAGCCGAGGTCATGCGCGAATACGTCGACGTCGTTCGAGGGCGGCACCGCGACCACCACTTTGAATTTGCGCGGCAGATAGGTCTTGCCGTAGATCGGCTCAACCACGTCCTCCTCGCCGCCGACGATGCGCTCGCCGTCCAGCCAGATTTCGCGATAGGCCGGCGTGGCCGGCAGGAGATGATCGGAGATCGCCTTGGCGGTGTCGTAGGCGGCCCGATAGGCGCGCGACTGCAGCGGATTGGGATTGCACATCACGTTGCGGTTGACGTCGCCGCAGGCGGCGATGGTGGTCAGCAGCGCCCGATCGATCTCGCGCATGGTCGCTTTGAGATTCGATTTGATGATGCCATGCAGCTGGAATGTCTGCCGCGTGGTCAACCGCATGGTGTGGTTGCCGTAAGTCTGCGCGACGTGCTGCACCTGCAGGAACTGCTGCGGCGTGCAGACGCCGCCCGGAATGCGCAGGCGGATCATGAAGGCGAAGGCCTTCTCCATCTTCTTCTTGCCGCGCTCGGGACGCAGGTCGCGGTCGTCCTGCAGATACATGCCGTGGAATTTCACCAGCTGCGCGTCGTCCTCGATGATCGCGCCGGTGATTTCCTCGCGCAGCCCTTCGGCCAGCGTGCCACGCAGGTATTCGCTCGCTTCTTTGATGCGTTCGTTGCGGGACAGTTCTTTGGTCATTGGCTTCCGTCTATAACACCGTTGTCATCGCCCGGCTTGACCGGGCGATCCAGTACCCGCCAGCCCCTAGGTTATCAAAAACAAGCGCCGGCGTTTACTGGATGCCCCGCCTGCGCGGGGCATGACGTACCATGCGCTCAATACGTGTCCGTCAGATAGCGGTGGGCGCGGTCGAGATCGGCGACCGCCTTTTCTGCGGCTTCCGCGCTCAGGCCCTTCACGTCCGCATAAGCCTTCACCAGTGTCGCGCGGACGTCCTTCGCCATCGCCTTGGCATCGCCGCAGACATAGAAATAGGCGCCGTTGTCGAGCCATTCGATCAGATCGCGCCGCTGCTCCCAGATACGGTTCTGCACATAGACCTTCTCCGGCGTATCGCGCGAGAAGGCGACGTCCATGCGGGTGAGCGCGCCGTCCTTCAGCGCATTCTGCCATTCGAGCTGATAGAGGAAATCGTGGGTGAACTGGCGGTCGCCGAAGAACAGCCAGGACCGGCCGGTGGCATTGGTCGCGCGGCGCTCCTGCACGAAGGCGCGGAACGGCGCGATGCCGGTGCCGGGACCGACCATGATGATGTCCTGATCCGGCGCGGGCAGCGCGAAATGCCTGTTGGGGCGCAGCTTCACCCGCACCTTCTGGCCCTTCTTCAGCTGGTCGGCGACGTAACCCGAGGCCACGCCGTTGCGTGCGCGGCCGAAGGCCTGATAGCGCACCGCCGAAATCAGCAGATGCGCTTCTTCGCCCACCTCGCGGCGCGAGGACGCGATGGAATAGGCGCGCGGCGACAGCGGACGCGTCACCTTGCGCAAGTGGTCCGCCGTCAGCGCGATCGGGAATTGCTGGATCAGATCGATCAGCTGGCGGCCGACGATCCATTCGCGCGCCTTGCCGGAGGCCAGCAATTCCTTGACATATTGATGGCCGGTGAGCTCGGCGTAAGTCTCCACCGCTTTGAGCGACAGGGTGGTGACGTCGCGATTCTTGATCAGGTCCGCGCGCAGCGCCGCGTCAGAGGTGAGCCCCGCCGCCTTGAGCAAATCATCCACATAGGCGGGGTCATTTTCGGCATAAAGGTCGAGCGAGTTGCCGGGTTTATACTGCGGCGCTGCGCCTTCGAAGCTTAGCTCCAGATGATAGGTTTCCTTGTCCGACTGCGAGGAATTGAGATCGATCAGCTCGATGATCTCCGCCTCGACCGGGCCAAGCTCGCCCGCCGGCGCCGGCTTGGCGCCGAAGTCCACGGCGATGACACGGCTCGAGGCAGCGTCCTGCGCCGGGGCCAGCGCTTTCAGCGCGCCGTCGATCCACTTGCCCGCGGGCTCCTCGAAGTCGAGGTCGCAATCGACGCGGTCGGCGATGCGTTTGCCGCCGAGTTGTTCCAGCCGCGCGTCGATCTTTTTGGCCGACGCCGCAAAAATCCGCATAGGCCGTATCGCCGAGCGCGAGCACCCCGAACTGCACGCCCTCGAGCCGCGGCGCAGCCTCGCCCATGAGCTCGCCATAAGCGCGCACCGCGCGGCCGGGCGGATCGCCTTCGCCCCAGGTCGCAGCGATGAAGACCAGGCGCTTCGCCGAAGCCAGCTCGGACATTTCCAGATCGGCCATGTCGATAACGGTCGGCTTCAAATTCATCTTGCGCGCCGCTTTTGCCATGTCAGAGGCCAGGCGCTCGGAATTCCCCGACTCGGTGGCGTAGACGATGGTCAGCGGCTCGGCCGGCTGCGCGGGCGCCGCAGGTTGCGGGGCCAGGGCGGCAGCTTGCGGCGGCGGCTGCGGAGGCGAGGACGGCAGTGCCCGGCGCGGCTGCGGCGGCGGCATCAAGGCCGGCAAGAAAACCCGCCAGCCAGGCGCGCTGGACCGGCGTCGCCGGTCCGACCACGCGGTTGAGGATTTCGATCTCCTCCGGGGCAAAAGGAGCGGCATTCGGGATAGGCCAGGAACTCATGCTTTGACGCCGTTTGTTGAGGCGGGGCAGACGCCGCCTGAATAGGCTCTATATAGAATGATCTTCTTTTATGAAACAATAAGAGCGGGATAAAAAGAATATTTTACCAAAACTATGCCTGCAACCGGTACTTCCTTCCAAATTTTTCCCCTGAGCAGTGGGCGAAGTCGGCTCGACGGTCGGGTTGTCCGTTACCCCCCGGCTATCTGACCAAAATTTCACTTGTTTGGGTCAGGGGTTCGGCCTGTGCGTCGTGTAATATCACGATCGCCGCTGCTTGCGGCGTTGGGTTCGGAAGGCATGGGTATGGGTCGGGGTCTCGTAGGTTTCGTCTCGCGCTTTGGTGACTTCCGCATCCCGTACCGGTTCCTGGCTTTCCATTTCTGGGAGTATCTGCCTCGTGCATGTGCTGTCCGGATGCATCCTGGGCTCGGAGAGGCCGGAGCTCGCGATCGATATCCCGCCGGCTTACCGCAATGCCGGCGCCAAGCCCTATGCGGCGCTGCCGACCTACCAATGGTGGCGTGGTTTTCGCTCGCGCGAACTCACCGCGCTGATCGAGGAAGCGCAGCAAGGCAATCTCGATATCGCCGCAGCGGTCGGCCGCATCCTGCAGGCGGATGCGCAGGCGCGGCTCGCGGGCGCGCCGCTCCTGCCCAACGTGGACCTCGGCGGCGACGCCACCCGTTCGCGCGCCTCGCGCACCACCAGCAGCGGTGGTTCGGACGGCGCCACCAGCCGCAGCGGCCGATCTGAACGCGTGACCTATAGCGCGGTCGCTGCAGGCGAGCTACGAAATCGATTTCTGGGGAAAGAACCGCGCGGCATTGCGCGCCGCGGAGGAAAATGCCGTTGCCAGCCGCTTCAACCGCGAGGTGGTGCATCTGACCACCACCGCAACCGTTGCCAATGCCTTTTTCCAGGCGCTCGCCGCGCAGGACCAGTTGCGGGTGGCCCGCAACAACGAGTCCAGCGCCTCGCGCATTCTCGATCTGATCCAGCAGCGCTTGCAGGTCGGCACCGCATCCGAGCTCGATACCGCGCAGCAGGAAAGCCTGGTCGCCACGCAGCGCGCCGCGATTCCGCTGCTCGAGCAACAGCTGCGCCAGAATATTCATGCGCTGGCAGTCTTGCTCGGCCGCCCGCCGGAATTTTTCGCGCTGCGCGGCGGCAGCATGAACCAGATCGCGATCCCGCGCGTGACGCCCGGCCTGCCGTCGGACGTTCTGACGCAACGCCCTGACATCCGCCAGGCGGAAGCGCTGCTGGCGTCCGCCAATGCCGACGTGGAATCCGCCAGAGCCGCTTTCTTCCCGAGCATCTCCCTCACCGGCCAGGGCGGCTATCAAAGTGCGGCGCTGCGCACGCTGTTCCGGCCGGAGTCGCTGTTTTACAACGTGGCGGGAAGCCTCACCCAGCCGATCTTCGATGGCGGGCGGCTGATGGGCGACTATGATTTGCAACGCGGACGGCAGGAAGAGCTGCTGCAGCTTTATCGCAAGACGATCATTCAAGCCTTCGCGGATGTGGAGAATGCGCTCGTCGCCGTACAACAGGGCGCACGGCGCGAGCGTCTGCAGCGTGATGTCGTTGCCGCTTCTCGCAGGGCTTTCGAGATTTCCGAATCGCGACTGCGCGAGGGCACCATCGATCTGGTCACCTTGCTGAATACGCAGCAGGCGTTGTTCCAGGCTGAAGATGCCGCCGCGCAAGCGCGTCTTGCCCATCTTCAGGCGATCGTCAGCCTCTATCAGGCGTTGGGCGGAAGCTGGATCGCCGATCCACCCGCCGTCTCGAATGCTATCGTCACCACCGCCGGCTAGCGCATGACAGACAACCGCCGTCTCCTGTCGAAATCGCCCGGAATACTCGGGCGCAAGCGGCGACTCGTCGCTCTCGTGCTGGGCGCGGTTATCATTCTCGGCGTCTTCGCAGTGATGATGGCGCCCGTGCCACAGCAGCAGGAACGGCGCGCGCGCCGGGGCGGCGGCGTCGGCGAAGGGCCGGTGCCGGTGCTGGCGGTGCCCGCCAAGCTCGCCGACGTGCCGGTTTATCTGGAAGGCGTCGGCACCGCGCGCGCGTTGAACACGGTCACCGTACGGCCGCAGGTAGAAGGCAAATTGATCAGCGTCGAGTTCAAGGAAGGTCAGGACGTTAAAAAAGGCCAGGTGCTGGCCCGCATCGATCCGACCACCTATCAGGCGCAGCTCGATCAGGCGCAGGCGAAGAAGGCGCAAAATGAAGCGCTCCTCGCCAATGCGCGGATGGATTTGGAGCGCTATTCGCGGCTGGCGGCCAGCAACTCGATCACCAAGCAGCAGGCCGACACCCAGCGCTCCACGGTCGCCCAGCTCGAAGCCCAAGTGCGGGTGGATCAGGGCGCGGTCGACAATGCCCACGCCATCCTCGCCTATACCACGATAACCGCGCCGATTAACGGCCGCACCGGCATCCGCCTGGTCGACGAAGGCAATATCGTGCGTGCCTCCGATGCCACCGGCATCGTGGTGCTGACCGAGATCCAGCCGATCTCCGTGATCTTCAACCTGCCGCAGCAGGTGGTGTCGCAGGTCAATGCCGCCTTCGCCAAGGGCCCGCTTCCGGTTGAAGCGCTTGCTGCCGACAACGAAGCGGTGGTCGACCGCGGCACCTTGCAGGTGGTGGATAATCAGGTGGATCCGACCACCGGCACCGTGAAGCTGAAGGCGGAGTTTCCCAACGCCAATCTGCAGCTCTGGTCGGGTCAGTTCGTCAATGTGCGGATGCTGATCGACACCCGTCACCAAGTCGTGGTGGTGCCCACCGCCTCGGTGCAGCGCGGACCGGACGGCGCCTTCGTCTTCGTCGTGCAGCAAGGCGGCGAGACAGTCGTGGTCCGCCCCGTCTCCGTGGCGCAGCAGGACGACGTGCAGGCGGTGGTTTCCAGCGGCCTGCAGGCGGGCGATCAGATCGTGACGACCGGCTTTGCGCAGCTTGCCGACGGCACGCGCGTGAGCGTGACCGCCGGCGAGGGCCCGCAGCCGCGCCCGCTGCGCCCGGATGGCGGCCGCCGGCAGAACCGGCCGGAAGGCGTCGCGCCTGGCACCGCCGCCAACCCGCCGGCTGGCACGCGCGCCGGCACGCCAGCAGCGTTCCAGCACGGGGGCGGCGGCGAGCCCGGCGCCATGAGCCTGTCATGAGCGTCTCCTCGCCCTTCATCCACCGGCCGATCGCCACATCGTTGCTTGGTATTGCCGTGATGCTCGGCGGCGCGCTGGGCTATTGGCTGTTGCCGGTCTCGGCCTTGCCGCAGGTGGATTTTCCAACCCTCCAGGTCACCACCCAGCTTCCGGGCGCGAGCCCCGACACCACCGCGTCTCTGGTGACGGCGCCGCTGGAACGGCAGTTCGGCCGCATTCCTTCGCTCTCGACCATGACCTCGTCGAGCTCTTATGGCCTAAGCCAGATCACGCTGCAGTTCGAACTTAACCGCGACATCGACGGCGCGGCGCAGGACGTGCAGGCCGCCATCAACGCCGCGGCATCGACGCTGCCGCGCAACCTGCCCTATCCGCCAACCTATTCGAAGGTGAACCCGGCCGACGCACCGATCGTCACGCTTGCGCTGACCTCCGAAATCATTTCACTGCGCGAACTGAGCGATCTCGCCGACACGCTGATGGCGCAGCGGCTGAGCGAGCTCACCGGCGTCGGTCATGTGTCGGTGGAAGGCGGCATCCGTCCCGCCGTGCGCATCCAGGCCGATCTCTCGCGGCTGGCCAATTACGGCATCGGCCTCTCCGAGCTGCGCACCGCCATTACCGGCGCCAATGTGGCGGGTCCGACGGGTGCGCTCGACGGCGCACATCAGTCCTACACTATCGCCACCAACGACCAGATCGACAGCGCGGAGGCTTATCGCTCGGTTGTCGTGGCCTATCGCAACGGCGCGGCGGTGCGACTGGGCGACGTGGCCAACGTGGTCGACGGTTTGGAGAATTCCAAGATCGGCGGCTGGTACCAGGGCAAGCCCGCAGTCATCATCGACATCCAGCGCCAGCCCGGCGCGAACGTCATCCAAACCGTCGAGCGCATCAAGGCCGAATTGCCAAGGCTGCAACGAGCGATCCCGCACGGCGCGACACTGACGGTGGTGCACGACCGTACCGACACCATTCGGGCTTCCATCCGCGACGTGCAGTTCACGCTCGTGCTCAGCGTTGTTCTGGTGGTGCTGGTGGTCTTCCTGTTCCTGCGCACCATCCGCGCTACGTTCATCGCTGGGGTGGCGCTACCACTGTCGCTGGTCGGCACCTTCGGCGTGATGTGGTTCTGCGGTTTCAGCCTCGACAACCTCTCGCTGATGGCGCTGACCATCGGCACCGGCTTCGTGGTCGACGATGCCATCGTGATGATCGAGAACATTGTCCGGCATATCGAGAAAGGCGAGCATCCTCTGCGAGCTGCCCTGCGCGGCGCGCGCGAAATCGGCTTCACCATCATTTCGCTCACCATGTCGCTGATCGCGGTCTTCATTCCGCTTCTCTTCATGAGCGGTCTCGTCGGCCGCATGTTCCGCGAATTCGCGCTCACGCTGAGCATAGCGGTGGTGGTCTCGGCGATCGTATCCCTGACCCTCACGCCGATGATGTGCAGCCGGTTGCTGCGCCACCAGCCCGAAGGGGCGGTCCCCAATAACCGCATCTCCCGCGCTTTCGGCCGCTGGGTGAACTGGTCGGTGGAGACCTATCGTTGGACGCTGGAATGGGTGCTGGAGCGACAACGGCTTACCCTGTTCACCACGGCGGCGACCCTGGCGGTGACGGTGCTGCTCTATCTCGCCGTGCCGAAAGGTTTCCTGCCGCTGCAGGACACGAGCCTCGTCACGGCGGTGGTCGAAGGTGGACCGGCAATCTCCTTTACCGAGATGCAGCGTCTGCAAAAGTCGGTGGAGGATGTCATTCGCAAGGATGGCGACGTGGCCGGCGTGGTGTCGGTGGTCGGATCAAGCCCGATCAACGCAACGCCCAATGTCGGCCATGCCAAGATCGCGCTGCGTTCGCGCGACCACCGCACAAGCACGATGGACGCCGTGGTACAGCGGCTGGAACGCGCGGTCGCAAGCATCCCCGGCGTGATCGTCTACTTCCAGCCGGTGCAGGACGTACAAATATCCACCCGCACAAGCCGCGCGCAGTATCAATACACCCTTACCGGGACCAGCGCGGATGACGTTTCCGCCTGGTCGGCGCGCCTCGCGCAACAGCTGCAAACCGATCCGGCATTGCGCGACGTAGCCACCGAATTGCAGGAGGGCGGCCTACGGATGATGGTGCAGGTGGACCGCGAAACGGCGGGCCGGCTTGGCGTCTCGCTGCAGCAAGTCAACGACACGCTCAACGACGCCTTCGGCCAGCGGCAGATTTCCACCATCTATGCCCAGGCCAACCAGTATCGCGTGATCCTGGAAGCGATGCCGCAATATCAGGAAGACCCGTCCTCGCTCGCCAAGCTTTATGTCTCCGGCGCCGGCAATGTGCAGATACCGCTGAGCGCCTTCTCCAGCACAAAGCATGTCACCGCGCCGCTGGTGATCGCGCATCAGGAGCAATTCCCGGCGGTGACCATCAGTTTCAATCTGGCGTCTGGTTTTGCGCTGAGCGATGCGGTCGATTCGATCAATAAGGCCGAGCGCGCCATCGGCATGCCGGCGAGCGTGATCGGCAGTTATTCCGGCGACTCAGCGGAGTTCGCCAAATCGCTGGCCGGCCAGCCCTGGCTGATCCTGGCCGCGGTGATCACGATCTATATCGTGCTTGGGGTTCTCTACGAGAGCTTCATTCATCCGCTGACCATTCTCTCCACCCTGCCTTCCGCCGGTGTCGGCGCCCTGCTCGCGCTGATGCTGTTCGGCTACGACCTCTCGATCGTGGCGCTGATCGGCATCATCCTGCTCATGGGCATCGTGAAGAAAAACGCGATCATGATGATCGACTTCGCGCTGGAGGCGGAGCGGCGGCAAGGCATGACGCCGCGGGAGTCCATCGTGCAGGCGGCGCTGCTGCGCTTCCGCCCGATCATGATGACGACATTGGCGGCGCTGTTCGGCGCGTTGCCGCTGGCGCTGGAAGGCGGCACCGGCTCGGAGCTGCGCAACCCGCTCGGCATCACCATCGTCGGCGGCTTGCTGCTGAGCCAGTTGCTGACGCTCTACACCACGCCGGTGATTTATCTGGCGATGGACCGGCTGAAGACGCGGCTAGGACGGCGCTTCATAACGCCTGGCCCGGCGTCGGTTACCCAACCGGCTGAATAGCCATGAACGTCTCCTACCCCTTCATCCGTCGCCCGATCGGCACCACCCTGCTGGCGATCGGATTATTTCTAGCCGGCGTGGTGGCCTATCGCGTCCTGCCGGTGGCCAGCCTGCCTGCCGTGGAACTGCCGACCATCAGCGTCACCGCCAGCCGGCCCGGCGCCGATCCTGAGACTATGGCAGCCACCATCGCTGCGCCGCTCGAGCGGCGGTTGGGCGAGATTTCCGGCGTCACCGAACTGACCTCTCGCAGTTCGCTCGGCTCAAGCCGTATCACCGTGCAGTTCGACCTCAGCCGCAATATCGACGGCGCCGCGCGCGACGTGCAGGCGGCGCTCAACGCCGCCCTCACCGATCTGCCCGGCGACCTGCCCAACCTGCCGTCCTTCCGCAAGTCCAACCCGGCCGCTGCGCCCGTGCTCATCCTGGCGCTGACCTCCAGGACCATCGCGCCGAGCGCATTGTATGACATCGCCGACAGCGTCCTCGCCCAGCGCATTTCCCAAACCGAAGGCGTTGGCGACGTCACCGTCAGCGGCGCTGAGCAGCCCGCCGTGCGCGTGCGGGTCAATCCGGCCGCGCTGGCGATGACCGGCATCTCCATGGAGCAGGTGCGCAGCACCATCGCCAATGCCAATTCGATCGGCCCGGTGGGCGCCTTCGACGGGCCGGCGCAGGCAGAGACCATCGCGACCAATGCGCAACTGCAGCAGCCGCGGGATTACGAGACGCTGGTGGTCAAGGCCGCCAACGGCGACGTGGTGCGGTTGTCGCATATCGCCACGGTGGAACGGGGCGTGCGCAACAGCCGTTCAGCCAGCTGGTTCAATGGCCAGCCCTCGGTGCTGCTGATCATCACCAAGGATTCCACAGCCAACGTCATCGAGACGGTGGAGCGGATCAAAGACCTGTTGCCGGAGCTGAAACGCTGGATCCCGGCCGACATCGACATTTCGGTGCTCTCGGACCGCAGCCAGACAATCAAGGCCGGGATCAACCATCTGCAATTCGCGCTGCTGGTCACGATTGCGCTCGTCATGATGGTGGTCTTCGTCTTTCTGCGGCGTGCTGCTGCGACAATCGCCGCGGGCGTGACCGTTCCGCTGGCATTGGCGGGAACCTGCGCCGCCATGTGGATGGTAGGCTTTTCGCTCAACAACGTTTCGCTTCTGGCGCTGGTCGTCTCGGTAGGCTTCGTCGTCGACGACGCGATCGTGATGATCGAAAATACCTTCCGCAATCTCGAGCGCGGCATGTCGCCCCTTCGGGCAGCGCTCGCCGGCGCGCGTCAGATCGGCTTCACCGTCATTTCCATCAGCATCTCGCTGATCGCAGCGTTCATCCCGCTGCTGTTCATGGGCGACGTCATCGGCCGCTTCCTCCGCGAATTCTCCGTCACGCTGACTTTCGCGGTCGTCATCTCGACTGCGGTTTCGCTGTCGGTGACGCCAATGATCTGCGCCTATTTCGTGCGTTCGGCGCCGAGCAAGACGGCGACCTGGCTCGACCGTGCAGTGGAAGCGGTCCTCGGGCGGATGCTGCGCGGCTATGCCCGCAGCCTCGAATATGCCTTGCAATATCGCGCGCTGATCCTGCTGGTATTCCTTGCGACCCTTGCGCTCACCGTTCAGCTCTACATCGCGACGCCGAAAGGTTATTTCCCGGAGGACGACACCGGGCTGATGTGGGGCGGCACGCGCGCATCGACCGACATTTCCTTCAGCGCCATGGCAGAGCTGCAGCAGCGCGCCATGGCGATCGTTTCCGCTGATCCGGCGGTGGCAAATATCGGCTCTTCCATCGGCGGCGGCAGCTGGAACGCATCGGTTAACCGCGGCACCTTGTTCATCAGCCTGAAACCCCTGTCCGAACGCAAAGTCAGCGCCAGTGAAGTGGCGCGGCGGCTGCGCACGCAGCTCAATACCATTCCGGGCCTGCGCGCCTCGGTCTGGCCCATGCAGGACCTGCGCTCGGGCGCGCGTTCCAGCGATTCACGCAATCAATTCACGCTCTGGGACCAGAATATTGCCGAGCTCAATCAATGGGTCCCGGCAGTGGTCGACAAGCTGAAAACATTGCCGCAAATCACCGACGTCAATACCGACCGCGACCAGGGTGGGTTGCAGGCCAATGTCGTCATCGATCGCCTCGCGGCGTCACGGCTCGGCATCCGTATCCAGGACATCGACTCCGCGCTCAACAATGCCTTCTCGCAACGCCAGGTTTCCACTATCTACAACCAGCGCAACCAATATCGCGTCATCCTGGAGATCGACCCGCGCTTCCAGCGTGACCCGACCGATCTCGGCAAGGTCTACGTCCCCGGCAAGGATAATACCCAGGTGCCGCTTTCGGCTGTGGCGCGCTTCGAGCGCGGCGTCGCGCCGCTGGTCGTCAACCACCAGGGCCAGTTTCCCGCGGTCACCATCAGTTACGAGCTGGCGGCGGGCGTCGTGGCAGAAGCGGCGATGGCGGCCATCGACCGTGCCGTGGCGGAGCTGCACCTGCCGGGCACGGTGCGTAGCGACTTCGCCGGCGATGCGCGGGCGGCACGCAGCAGCACCCTGGGGCAGCCGATCCTCATCCTGGCCGCGATATTCGCGGTCTATATCGTGCTCGGCGTGCTCTACGAAAGTCTGCTGCATCCGCTCACGATCATCTCCACTTTGCCTCCCGCCGGCCTCGGTGCGCTGCTCGCGCTGCAAGTGTTCAAGGCCGAGCTGAGCCTGATCGCTTTCATCGGGATCATTCTGCTGATCGGCCTGGTGAAGAAGAATGGCATCATGCTGGTCGATTTCGCGCTCGACGGTGAGCGGCGGCGCGGGCTCACGCCAGAGCGCGCGGTAATCGAGGCCTGTATCGCACGCTTCCGGCCGATCCTGATGACAACGCTTGCTGCCATGCTCGGCGCGCTGCCGCTGGTCATTGCCACCGGCCAGGGCAGCGAAATCCGCCGCCCTCTGGGCATCACCATCATCGGCGGCCTGTTGGTATCGCAGATCCTGACGCTCTATACGACACCGGCGATCTATCTGATGCTCGACCGGCTGCGGCAGCGCTGGGCCCGGCGCCCCGGCGCCCTGCGGCAAATTCCACCGGACGCGTTACCGGCCGCGCGCTGAGCGCAAAAGAAATCGGGGGCCGCGCCGGACGCGACCCCCGATACTTCTGCCTGGTCGGATCAGGCCGCCTGCATCAGGCGGACTTGGCCATCGTTTCGAGCTCGGATTTCTCCGTCTCGTAGGCCTCGTCCATCTTCGACTTCATGCCGTGCTTCGCCAGTTCCTCGGCGAACAGTTTGCGCACGACCGGCTTCTCGTCGACATAGTCGATCTGGTCGCCGCCGACGCGGCGGCTGATCCAGGCCTTCGGCACGCCCTGCGCATTGCGGATGGAAACCACCTCGTGTTTGAAGGCGAGATAGCGCCCCGGCACGGTACCCGTGTTGAAGTGCTGGTGGAACCACATATTGGGCGGCACGATCATGGTGCCGACCTTCCAGTCATAACGCTTCGGCTCCTCGCCCTCCGGCCACATCAGCGAATAGCCTTCGCCGCTGAGGATGATGACGTGCGCGCCCGGACCATGGGCGTGTCCCTTCTTGTAGGTCGAGACCGGGAACTGCGAGATGTGGCTGTTCATCGAGCCCTTGGCCATGTTGAAGCGGATATGCCCGCCGCCCGCGCCGCGCTCTTTGGCGTTAATCAGCGGGAGGTTGACCGCATCCGCCACGAAGTTGGTGTCGAGCAACAGGCCCTTCTGCTCGCCCTTGTTGCTGAAATAGTCCGGCTCGCCCGCGAAGCGGTTCTTGAAGTCGTACTTGGTGTTGAAGACGAATTCCGGCTCTTCGTAGAGGTTGATCACCGGCGGCGCATTGGTCACGGAAACAAACCGCGTGGGTTCCTGACCGGAGCCGTTGAAATGCTGGTGCCAGCAATTGAGCGGGATGGCGAACAGCGCGCCCGCCTTCCATTCGAAGGTCACCTTTTTGCCCTCGTCGTTCCACACGCTGGTGGAGCCGCGGCCGGTAAGGACCAGGATCATTTCCTCGAACAGCTGGCGCTGCGGCGCGAGCTTGCCGCCCGGATCGATCTCGCAGACATAGCAGTCGTTGGAGGTGCGCGAGGCGTCGTGGTTCATGTACACGCCCTTGCCGCCGCGCCGCGGCCAAGGCTTCAGCGGAACCGTGTGCAGGCTTTCCACGTAGATGGAAGGAATGATGTCGAGGCCTTCCTTGGCCACCCAGCGGGTATAGGGGGTCTCTTTTTCCGTGGCGAATTTTTTCGCTAGCTCGTCCGATACAATGGCGTCCTTGGCCATACCGATCTCCTACGCTTTTGCTCTTTTGCTGATGGACATCGATTAACACGCACCGATGCCGGGTTCCATAGTCCTATAACGCGCCGGGCTGGCCGGCGTCCTTGCTCTGCACCGAATCGTGACTGAACTCCTGGCTCGCAATGCCGAAAATCTCGGCTTTAGTAGGGATGATAACTTTTCTCTTCGACCAAATCCGACGCAAGCTCCGCGTTTATCTGCCGTTTAATGGCGACCCGTTCATCGTTCCGCTTGTATATCGAGCGCGCCAAGTCAACAAATTCCGCATCGAATTCCTGCCGCGCTTCTTTTGCCCTGATCTTGTCCTCAATCTCCCAGAGCGCTTCATTGACCTGGGAGAGGCGCTTTTTGAGCACAGGCAGCTCGGCCGAATGCAAGGCGGCCTCGGCATGTAAAGCGAGCGACTTCAGCTCTTTATTGACATTTGCCAGCGCTGCAGGGTCTTTTAATCTGCCGGACTTGATTTCCAAAATGGTAATTTTGTCGATCAACTCACCCCAGGACAAAAGCACTTCTGGCGCTTTCATTCTTATGCCCTGCCCGCCGATTGCATCCGCTCAATGAGCGCCAGTTGGATCTCTGAGAAGACGCCCTCCCAATCTCCAAGTCGCTGCTGCCTAAATAGGCGCATGGTTGGATACCATGGACTGTCATTCCGATCTAACAACCACCGCCAATCCGGCACATATTGTAGAGCAACCCATGTCGGCCTTCCAAGCGCGCCTGCCAAATGCGCGATTGCTGTGTCGGATGTGACAATGAGGTCAAGACCTTCCATGACGGCCGCGGTATCGAGGAACGCATTTGGCCCGGCATCGAAATCGCGGCCGAGCATTTGAACCACCCCGTCAGGGAGTGTCAAAAGCTGCGCCTCGCCTTCGCCTTTGTGAAGGCTGATCAGGCGCACACCCGGGATTTGCGACAGCGGAAGGAACTCTCGAACGTGGAAAGAGCGCCCCGCGTCCATTTTCGTCGTGGCACCCTGCCAGCAGATCCCGATCTTGAAACCGTGGCCACCAATCTTGTCCGCCCAGTCTTTTGCGCCTTGAGGACCGGCAAACAGATACGGGATTTGCACGGGAATGGAATCGTGATCCGTCTTAAACGCGAGCGGTAAACTGAGCAGTGGGCAGTGGTAATCAAATCGCAGATCTCGATCTTCAACATCGACAAGATCGACGTCACCCAGCGATCCCATCAATTCCTTCAAACACGGTTGTGGCGCGAACAAAACACGCGCGCCTTTTTGCCTAAGCGGTTTTACATATCGGGCGAATTGTATCGTATCTCCCAGTCCTTGCTCGCAATGAACCAGGATTGTTTTCCCCGCAATATCGGCATCGCCAAGCCATCGCGGCCGGCGCAACGCCCTGTTACCGGCGCGGCTCTGATTTGTGGCGCGCCCCTCATACTCCCGCCACCCGACTTGAAAGTTTCCGCGCAGAAGGCTCACCGAACTTCGCGCGAAAAGAACACGGTTATCGTTGGGGTTAAACGATGAGGCCTTATCGTAGCTCTCCAGCGCCTCGTCGAAACGCTTCAACTCATGCAGCGTCGAGCCGCGATTGAAATACGCTTCAGCGTAATCAGGCTTGAGCTGGATTGCCTGCTCGTAGCTCTCGATCGCCGCATCAAAGCGTCGCAATTCGTGCAGCGTAACGCCGCGATTGAAATACGCGTCCGAATATGCCGGCTTGAGCTTGATCGCTTGATCGTAGCTCTCCACGGCATCCTCAAAGCGCTTCAGTTCATGGAGCGTGGCGCCGCGATTAAAATGCGCTTCGGCATAACCAGGTTCCAGGGAAATTGCCCTGTCGCAGTCGCCGATCGCCTCATCAAGCCGCTTCAGCTGCTTCAGGACGTGGCCGCGGTTTGCATAGGCCGGCGCTGAATTTGGAATTAAGCGAATGAGTTCTCCGTAGCTCGCCAAGGCATCCGAATAGCGGCCAAGAAGATTTAAGGTGTTAGCGTAATTTATTCGCGAGTTGAGATGCTGTGGATTGGTTTTTAGAATTTTTTCATAGTGGCCGACGGCTTCCTGATGCATCCCGATCAGGTTAAGCGCGTAGGCCAAATTGTATCGCGCGTCCAAAAAATCCGGATTTATTTTAACAGCGGATTTAAAAAACCTGATGGCTCCATCCATCTCACCTTGCTGCGCATGCAGGATGGCCATGAAATAATTCGCATTAAAGTCGCGCGGCCGGCTTTTTAGAACCGACTTACATGTGGCGAAAGCCTCAAGCAGGCGGCCCGTATGTTGATAAGCCTGGGCCTGCTGGAGAAGTGTCTGTGCTTGTCCAGGGGTCATGTTCTGCAGGGCTGAAGTCAGATACCGGCTTTCCTCAACTAGTGATGATGGTCATGGGCATGATGGTGGGCATGCTGGTGGTCATGATCGTGGTCGTGGCCATGAGCATGACCGGGGCTATGGTCGTGATCATGATGGTGGATGCGCTGGCGGGGCCGCGGGCCGCGCGGATCCTCGCTGAATACCAGCGACTTGATGGTCACCGGCACAGTGTTCGACGGCATGCGGATTCGACCGAGATCGATATAGTCAAAATCCCACAGCACGACGCCGTCGATCACCAGGATCTCGCTTTCCACCCGCTTTTCTTCGCGCAGGATCGCGCCCAGCGTCTGCGCGACGTCGCCGTCCAGCATGATATACAGCGCCTGTCCCTTGGCGAGCCGTTCAGCCATCGCGCGCTTGATGCCTTCGGCGAAAGCGGCGATCCGCTCATAAGAGGGCGCGCCCAGCCAACGGAAAGCCAACGCCACTTCAACGCCGCTGTCATGAGCGATGTCGAAAGAGGTGAGATGATTACGGACCGCGGCTGCAAGTTCGTCGGGCTTGATGACGTCGCCGCAGACGTAAGGCGGTTGCACTACCTGCAGGTTGCGCCGCGGCAGCAACGAGCCCGGACTGGAAATGAAGCTGGTATTGCCGCTGAGCTGCACGCTGTATTCCGAAGCGCCCAGCGCGGTGGCGCGGATGCATTCGCCGGCGGGAAGGAGTGGCCAGGGCAAGGCGCCGGACTCGAGCCGCTTGCGCAGCGCGCGGCCGAGCCGGACGCCCATATCGCCGAAGTCGCGCTGCTCGCGTTCGTAGACATATTCAGCCACGCCGCCGGAGAACATGATGCCGTCGATATGCCCGAGGTCCGGGATCGGATCGGTGAGGTAGAGCTGTGCGACTTCGCGCGGCAGCGGACGGGTCTTGATGGCATCGACCACCGTGTCCGCCATTTTCTCGGCGACAGCGTCCAGTTCCTGCGAACGCACATGGTCGCCCAGCTTCCAGTCAAAGCCTGCCTGCCGGGCATGAAACTTCCCGGCCGGATCGAGACGGATGATCTTGCCGTCCTTGTCGACAACCTGAAGGCGGCCGCCCACATGGAAGGCGGCGGTCGCCAGCACTTTGCCCTTCTCGACGACGCCCAGCTTGGTTGTGCCGCCGCCGATGTCGATGTTGAGGATGCGCTTTCCTTCGTCGCTTGACACCCGCGCCGCGCCGGAGCCGTAAGCCGCCAGCATCGCCTCCATGAGATGGCCCGCAGTGGCGGTGACGAACTCGCCGCCTTGCTCGGCCAACACTCCGGCGATGGCTTCGGAATTCTCGCGCCGCAGCGCCTCCCCGGTGAGAATGACGACGCCGGTGTCGATGTCATCGGGATGGATTTTCGCGGCGTCATAGGCGTCGTCGATGATGGCGCCGAGCTTGGCTTCGTCGATGCGTTCTTCGCTGGAATAGGGCGTCAGCGCGACGGGCGATTGGAACAGGGTTTCGCGCGAGACGACGTAATAGCGGCTGGAAAGATCCTCACCCAGGCGGCGCAGATTGATGCGGGAGAAGATGATCTGGGTTCCCGCCGAGCCGATGTCGATGCCGACGGTGTTGAGCGTGACGTGATCCTGGATCCAGAGCGGGTTGTCCTCCAGCCGCTCATTCTCGTCGATCCAGTCGTGATCGTGATCGGAATCGCCCTCATGCTGATGCATGAGGTCCTGGCCATAGTAGTGGTCAGCGACCGTGTGTCCGGTTGGCTTCTTCGGCTCGTCGGCTGGCATCGGGCTTTCCTCTAGCGCATGATCCGGCGAAGTGGAAACCGGTTCGCCGATAAAGATTATGCGCCAAGTTAATAAGTTAGCGCGCGATCGGACGCAAAACCGGTACCCACTTTTGCTGATCGCGCGCTTGCGCAAACGTCTGGACGGCCCTACTTGTTGCCACATCCTGCGATGCTGTGGAAAACCCGGTTCCGCCGCTGAATTTCTTCGGCAAAACAGAGTGATAAACGGATTGTCGGCGAAGGCAAGGGTTCGCGGTAAAGCGGATTTCGGCTCTGCACCCGCGATTAGTCTCGCAAACCATTCTGACGGCGCAAGGTGAATTGCAGCAACGCGGTCCGCCAAAGAGAAGCGGCGCCTTCTTGCGAAGGCGCCGCTTCCTTAGATCAGACCTCCGAAGAGGCCGTCAGCTGGTAATTACCAGGCGCGCTGGATGAAGCCGACCACGGCCCAACCCGACGGGCTGGTGTCGACGCCCAACCTGTTCGCTTCGACCTGTGTCGCACGCGACACGTCCTGATCGAGCTGCTTGTAGACCACCTCAACACCGATTTCCGCGGTCCTGCGGTTTTGGCCCCAGATCAGGTTCGCCGCGATGTCCCAGGTATGGCCGTCGCCCACACCTACCCCTCTCGGGTTGGCTGGTGACATAGGCACGTCGATGCTGACGTAGCTGGCCATCAAGTTGGAACGCAGCATCGGCGTCCAGTAGTGCCGCAACTGACCTTCGACGGACCAGACCTTCGTGCTCGCGAAGTCCCAGCTGTTGGGACCATCGTTCCGGATGACAGCGTCGACGTCCCACCTACGCTGCAGGCCGTCGAGGAACTGGCCGGCACGTTCGAAGGCCGACGGGGTAACCGCCGAACCCGCGTTGACGCCGCACGCTCCGATCGCGCCATCGCAGTATTGAGCCTGCAACAGCAACTGATCCTTCGGGCCCAGCATCGGCAGAAGGAAGGTCACGCCGCCCATGACAGCCCAGCCCACGTGCTGCTCGTTTTTATCGCCGGCGCCGTTGCCGTTGATATCAGCAAAGGTGTGGCCGAAGTGCACGAGACCGGCGATCTTCGCAGAACCCCAGGACTGTTCGGTGCTGAGGGTACCGACGATATCGTACAGGCGCTGTGGTCCCTGGTCATTCACGCCGCCCGGAACGAGGGTGGTGTTATCGATAAAGCCATGATCCCACGTGTCCGAGTCTTCCAGACCGATAGTGGCCTTGGTGCCGCCAGGAAACGTGAAGGTGTAGGTCACCTGCATCGGGGGACTTTCCTTCGGGTCGCCGCCGATCGCGGTGATGACGTCGTCCTGATCCCAGTACACGAACTGCGTGCTGGCTTTACCGATCAGGAATCCGGCCCATTCGATGTAACCGCGATGGATCATGTTGTTGACGCGCTGAGTGCCGGTCAGCACGGGATCGTCATCCTCGAAGACGCCGTTGCGCATGATCGACGCGCATCTGCACGACGGCACGCAGAGTGCCGAATTCGGTCGGGCTGCGGAAATCCCAACCCGGACGAATCGACCACTGCCAGCCGACGGTGTTGGAACCGCCCTTCTCTACGATCGGGTCGAGGGCGCCCGGACCATCCGGATCCCAGGCTTCGCGCTCATTCTGAAAGCCGCCAACCATCTTCACGTAGCCGAAGTGACGAATGCAAATATCGGTGCCAGGCAATTTGTAGAAGCCGCTGCCGTAAACGGGGCAGACCTCCACATACTGCACGGCCGCGGCAGCCTTCTTCACCGGAAGATCGGCTGCCTGCGCAGCGCCTGCCGCGAGCAGACCCGCGGCAGAACCGAGCAGAACAGTTTTTAGTGACGTCATTGTTTGTCCCCCTCCTTGCGACCCCTCCATCACAAACCTCGCGCCTGCGACTTGGGTCTATGGGTTAGCTGACGTTGCCTAGAAAATACAAAACGTGGCGGATCCGCCAGTGCCCCAAGGCCACAAAGAGGCTTTTTCAGGCAGATAAGGGGCTTTTTTGCGAGCGGTGTTACATAAAAAGCACAAGCCGATAACGCATTGACTAACCTTGCAAACCGCCCCGGAGACCATTTTATGCGGCTTCGAACCGACGCTCCAGAAAGTCGGGCAAGGAAAGGCCTCGCGGCAGCCCAAGGCAGTTATCCAAAGCTTTTCTTTCTAGGATTGTTTTCTCATACGGGACTGCTCAACAATCCAGCATAGCGCACGAAGTTTTTGCAAACTGGAGTTTGTTTGCCGTCCTGCGGAGCGCAAGCGGCGCCCGCATTTTCGCTGGCGACTGCGCGGCGCTGCCCGGCTTCAAGCGTTCTAATTTTCAAGTGACTTTTCCGCCGATCGCGGCTTCAATTCTCGATCGGAGCGGCTCCGGCTCACGGGAGGCGGCGGCAGGTCATCCATTCGGTGGGAGGCATTTATGCGGAAGAGCACGACATTCGCGCTGGCGCTCGGTTTCAGCGCGATGCTGGCAGGAACTGCCGGCGCCCAGATCAAGATGGGCGTCGGCGGACCATTCACCGGCCCGAACGCCTCGTTCGGCGCGCAGATCAAGCAAGGCGCCGATCAGGCGATCGAAGACATCAATGCCAAGGGAGGGATCCAGGGCCAGAAGATCACGACGACCTATGGCGATGACGTTTCGGATCCGAAACAGGGCGTGTCTGTAGCCAATAATTTTTCCGCCGACGGCGTGAAATTCGTCATCGGACACTTCAACTCCGGCGTCACCATTCCGGCTTCCGAAGTTTATCAGGAAAACGGCATGCTCGACATCACGCCCGCCGCCACCAATCCGAAGCTTACCGAGCGCAACATGTGGAACGTGTTCCGCACCTGCGGACGCGATGACCAGCAGGGCCCGGTCGCCGGCCAATACATTCTGAAAAACTTCAAGGGCAAGAAGGTCGCCGTCGTCCATGACAAGACGACTTACGGACAGGGCCTTGCCGACGAAATGAAAAAGACAATCAACAAGGGCGGTCTGAAGGAAGTGCTCTATGAAGGCGTCAATACCGGCGAGAAGGATTATTCGGCGCTCGTTTCCAAGATCAAGCAAACCGGCGCCGATCTGGTGTATTTCGGCGGGCTCTACACCGAAGGCGGCCTGATCGTGCGGCAGATGCGGGACCAGGGTGTTCAGCGCGCCGATGATGGGCGGCGATGGCCTTGCTTCCGACGAGTTCGCGGCGATCGGCGGACCCGGCGTCGAGGGCACGCTGATGACCTTCGGCCCCGATGCACGCAATCGTCCGGAGGCAAAAGAAGTCGTGGAAAAATTCCGCGCGAAGAAATTCGAGCCGGAAGCTTACACGCTCTACAGCTACGCCGCCGTGGAAGTGGTCAAGCAGGCGGCGGACGCCGCCAAGTCGGTGGATCCGAAGAAAGTGGCGGAGCAGATCAAGACGGGTCAGAAATTCAAGACCGTGATCGGCGAACTGTCCTACAACAAAAAGGGCGACATCACGCGCCTCGATTACGTTGTCTACCGCTGGCAGAAGGATCCGAGCGGGAAGGTCACCTATCTCGAGATCAAGTGAGGCTTGTTAGCTGCTACGCCGCGACGGAGCCCGGGACATACCCGGGTTCCGTTGTGCCAGCCAGGAAGCCGGAATCGGCTCTCATATCAAGGCTTTGGACGTTTTTATCGGCCCTCGACGCCGCCCCCGGGAAAGGGTAGCGTCGGACCACGCCCGACCGGTCGCCGCGCCGCAGGCCGCCACGCTGCTATTCGGAATAGGGTGTGCCGTGAATCGCGTGACCGTCGTTTTCATCGCTGCTGCTGCGTTGCTGGCGTGCGCCGGCCCGACGCAGGCTCAAACGTTGAAGAAAGTAATCGAGCGCGGCGCGCTGGTTTGCGGGGTGACGCAGGGCCTGCCTGGCTTCTCCAGTCCCGATGACAAAGGCAACTGGACCGGTTTCGACGTTGATTTCTGCCGGGCCATGGCCGCAGCGATTTTCAACGACGCAACCAAGGTCAAGTTCACGCCGCTCGCGGCTAAAGATCGCTTTACCGCGTTGCAATCCGGCGAGATCGACGTACTGGCGCGCGTCACCAGCTGGACGCTGTCGCGCGACACCGCTCTCGGTTTCAATTTCGCCGCGGTCACCTATTACGACGGCCAGGGCTTCCTGATCCGCAAATCGCTGAAGGTGAATTCCGCACTGGAGCTCAACGGCGCATCGATTTGCACGCAGACCGGCACCACATCGGAGCTCAATCTTTCTGACTTCTTCCGCACGCACAAAATCAAATATGAGCTTGTCGCCTTCGCTACCGCCGACGAGGTGGTGAAGGCCTATGACACCGGACGCTGCGATGTTTTCTCCACCGACCTGTCGCAGCTATATGCCGAGCGGCTGAAGCTGACCAACCCGAACGAGCACACTATCCTGCCGGAGATCATCTCCAAGGAACCGCTGGCGCCGGTGGTCCGTCATGGTGACGACCAATGGGTCGACATCGCACGCTGGACGCATTTCGCCATGATCAATGCGGAGGAGTTGGGCGTCAGCTCAAAGAATATCGGAGACGCGCTGAAATCCGACCGGCCCGAGGTGATGCGGCTGGTCGGCACGGAAGGCAGTTTCGGCGAGCAGCTCGGTCTGTCGAAGGCTTGGGCCGAGCGCATCATCCGGCTTGTTGGGAATTATGCCGAGGTCTTCGACCGCAACCTGGGCGTCGGCTCGCGGCTCGCCATTGCCCGTGGCGTCAACAACCTCTGGAACAAGGGCGGCATCCAATACGCGCCGCCCATTCGCTAAGACCATCCGAGCCGCGGCTCAGGTTTTTGCTAGGCCCGACAAAAATCCCCGGGGGACGGTGTCCCCCGGGGCTTTTATCTACCTTAATCTACTTACTCGATCCGCCGCCGCCGCCGCTGTCGTCGCCACCGCCCGTTACGCCGGTCTTGGGCTTGGTGCCGGTTCCGGTGGTATCCTTGGTCGGATCCTTGGCAGCTTCCGAAGCGGCGCCCGTGGTTGCGCGCGGCGGAGCCTGGCCCTGCCCCATCGCACCCTTGCCCTCGCTCGGGTCCTTGGCCGATTCCTTGGCACTGCTGGCCTTCGGTTCACCGGCCGACTCGCTGCCCGCAGATTGGCCGCCCTGTGCGAAAACCGGGGCCGTCAGCAAGGCCAAAACCGCAGCCGTCGTCATCAATGTTTTCATCAGATATCTCCTGTTAAATTTGCTATACCTGGTGGTGCCTCAGTTCTCCCTTCCGATTGTCAACGCCCAACCCATGGCCGAAGTTTCACGCTTCAGCTCAAGCGTGCTGACCGTTCCATCGCGGTTCCATAAGTCAACGTCCGACCGGGGGTCGAGGTTTCAGCGCAATACCTCCGCATCGGGGGTCACTCCCGCAATGGGCGCGTCACAAAAGGGCGAATTTTAAAAAAGTTCCGGCAGCGGGAAACTTTGCCTGTTCGATTTCAAGCGGCGGTCAATAGGTGGATTTCAGCCGCAGATGATCGAGCCGGTTAGCCGATCGAACCTCGATCCGGCGCTTTTGGTTTTCCTGTATGACGTCGATCGGGATAATCGCGCCGGCCGCCCCGCGCGCCCAGACGCCGCGGTAAAATTCGCTCAGCGTTGCCGTTTCTTTCCCTGCCACGCCGACAATGACGTCGCCTTTGCGCAGACCGGCTAACTGCGCAGGACCACCTTGCGTCACGCGCTGGATTTCCAGCTGGCCGTTTTTCGGCTCCGCGCTGACGCCAAGCCATGGACGTCGCGGCCCGGCCACCTGGCCGGCCGACGTGAGATCGGCAAGGATAGGCCGGAGCATGTCGATCGGAACGAACATATTTCCGGCGACAGCGCTGCCGTCACCGACCGCGTCGCCCACGATCAGCGAGCCGATGCCGATCAGCTTGCCTTCTCGATTGATGAGAGCCGCACCGCTCCATTCCGGATGCGGCGGCGAGGTAAAGATCGCCCGGTCGAGCAGATATTCCCAGCTCCCGGCAAATTCCCGCACCGCGGCTATATGTGCCGGCAACACCATGCTGGGGCCGCCGGAACTGGCAATCAGGACTGCATCGCCCTTTTTCAGGTCAGCCGCCGTGCCGAGCGTCATCGGACGGACTTTCAGCGGCACCATCGCGCGTAGAAGGCCGAAGCCGGTCTCGTGGTCGTATCCCACAACGCTGGCCGGCAGCGTGCGCCCGTCATCGAGCATGACTTCCGCGGCATGAGCTTCCACCATGAGATAGCCGATGGTGAGCACGAGCCCGCTGTCGTCGATGACGATACCGGAACCCTCGCGTTCGCGGCCGAGATTTTCCGTCGTGCGCGCATCCGGATTGATGAAGGTCTTCACCCCGACGACGCCGGAAATCAGTTCCTGCAGCGACGGGGATTGCGCCCGCGCGTCTTTGATGGCGGCGACCGACAGAGCCGCGGCCAGCAGCATCAGCTGAAGAAATTTTTCGCAGCGAAAGAACATGCGAAACGCTCCGGCAGCCGGCGATTATAGCCGAGACCGCTTTTGGGTATAGAGCTTCCGCGCTGCAACCGCGCCCCCAGATCACGCGCACCACACCGTCCGGCGGCACGATGCCGGCCACGCCAGAAAGTCCGCGAATGGATTTGAACCAGAATGGCGATCGCCCGCCGCGAGCCGCTTTCGGCGGCGCCTGCCCGGCCATGACCTGCGGCTTGAATTGAGCCATGCCGAGGACGACCCCATCTTTGCCTGGCAGGGATATTTAGCGTCTGCGAATGGGGGGCCTCGCAAGAGGGGGCTTGACCCGGCGCGCGGCACCCGTCGTGATGGCTAACCCGTTGGGACCGGAGACAAATTGACGATGCTCACGTCTGAAGAACTGGAGCGCTATGCGCGCCATATCGTGCTGCGCGAGGTGGGTGGACCGGGGCAAAGCGCGCTCAAAAGCGCGCGGGTGTTGGTCATCGGCGCCGGCGGCCTCGGCGCGCCGGTGCTGCTCTACCTCGCCGCCGCGGGCGTCGGCACGCTCGGAATTGTCGACGACGATACCGTGTCGCTTTCCAATCTTCAGCGGCAAGTTATCCATGCCACGCCGGACATCGGACGGCACGAAAGTGGAGAGCGCATCGGATGTGATCCGCCGCCTCAACCCGCATGTGAGCATAGAAACACACGCCACCCGGCTCGGCGTTGACAATGCCATCGAACTCATCAGCCGCTATGACATCGTGGCCGATGGCTCGGACAATTTTGCCACCCGCTATCTCGTTTCTGATGCCTGCTATTTCGCGCAGCGGCCCTTGGTCACCGCGGCCGTCGGCCCGTTCGACGGCACGCTCACGACGCTGCGGCCGCACGAGGTCGGTCCCGACGGCAAACCGAATCCGACTTATCGCTGCCTCTTTCCCGAGCCGCCGCCGGCGGGCACCGTGCCGGCCTGCGCGGAAGCCGGCATTCTCGGCGCGCTTCCCGGCGTGCTCGGTTCGCTCATGGCCTTCGAGGTGATCCGCGAGATCGTGAAATTCGGCGAGGGGCTGGTCGGACGCCTGCTGATGATCGACGCGCTGGCAATGCGATTCGAGACGCTGAGCTACGCGTGGGACCCCGCCAATCCGCTTTCCGGAGAGAACCCGACAATCAAGGCGCTCATCGGCAATCCGTAACGCGCCGGCAAGCCGCCACCTGTTCCCTTTTTGGCGGTCGTGCCAGAATGACTTGCCCGAGGAGCCAGCTTAGCAACGCGCCTTAGAGCGCGAGCCACTCGGTAAGCAGGGAGGTAATGGACTTCAGTCTCTGCGACTACATTTCCGTCAATACCTTCTGGACCATCCTTTTCATTATCCATGCGTTGTTCGCCGTCGCTCTGCTCGGAGCGTTGACGCACCAGGCCGTGTCGGTGCTGATGCCGGTGCGCCAGCCGGCGGGAGGTTTCATGACGCGCTTTCGCGCGGTACAGGGAGCCGGCTATGCCACAGCCATCTGCGTGCTGTGGGTGATCACTTTCCTGATGGGCGCGTGGATCTACGTCAAATATCGCGTCTACGATCCGCATCCCGCTGGAGCGAGCGGGTTTTTGGAAGACGCAGGGTTTCTTCGAATTGAAGGAGCACCTCGCCACCATCGGGCTCGGACTGCTTCCCGCCTATTGGTATCTCTGGAAAAACAAGTCGCCGGAGTATGACAGCGCGCGCAAATGGGTGACCGTGGTGCTGGCCGTCTTCTGCTGGTTCGCTTTCCTGGTCGGGCACGTGGTCAACAACACGCGGGGCTTCGGGTCATGAGGACGAAAACCCTCGCCTCGTCGGAGAAGTTCAGGACATTCGCGCTGGTGTTTTCGTTGACGGCAGTCGTGGTCTACGTGCTGTGCGATCTGCTGAAGCTGCCGCTGTTTACGTATCATCCGGCAACCGGTCGCCTGGAATGGGGATACGCACTGCCCCGGCGTAACGAAGGACCGGTGATGTACTGGTACGGCTGGCTCTTGACCACCCTGATCGCCGCGTCGGCCATGGGGTTGCTCGCAACTCTGCTTCCGGAAAGAATGACCAGGAGAGTTCCGCTCTTTGCCGTATGGCTGCTGCCGATCCTGGCGGTTCCCATTATGGCGTATACGCTGATGTCGTTCTGGACCAAATAGCGGCAGACGGCCGGATGGGCCTACTATCTGTCCGCTACCACATGCCGGAGTAAGCGTGATGAAGCCATACCAAGCTCGGGCCGTAACCATCGCAATGATCGTGCTGGCGGTCATCTTGCCGGTCGGCGCTTGGGCTGGCGGCGAACTGGCGGACGATGATCACCACGATGAGGGAGACACCACCAAAGGTCCCTACGGCTTCGTCAAGGATACTCGCGGGTCTCCCATCCCGGAGGCGACGGTGACAGTGGATATCAAGAATCGCGGACAACTCGTGACGCAGACCAATATTCTCGGCGCCTATAAGATCCCTGCCTTCGGTATCGAGATAAAGGTCGGAAGACGTGGCGATCAGCTGCAAGAAGGATGGCTACAAACAGATCAGCGTTGTGCACCGGGAAGGGCTGAACGATCCAAGCGGCGCCTTTGAGGTCGAGTGCACGCTGCAGAAGCAATAAACGGCCGCGCAGGGGCGCTCGATGGTGTTGCGCTAGTCTCATCGGCCTGCTGATCTATTTTTCCGCCATTCACAGCGCCAGCAGCGAAGGGATCCGGCTGCGCTATGCGCAGGCCTATTCAGCACTGCGGACGATTTTTGCCCTGCCGCTGTTTGTCGCCGAGCGCGAAGGTTTCTTCGTGCGCGAAGGCCTGGACTTCAGCATGGTGCCCGTCTCCGGGGGCGGCGAGCAGCTGGTTGCAGCCTTGCACAATGGGTCAGCCGACATTGCGCATGTCGCGACCGCCTTCCTCATCCAGTCGGCGCTGGGCGGGTCTGACGCCGTTGCCATCCTCGCCGAATTCAACAATCCGGTTTACAGCCTGATCGCCAAGCCGGAGATCAGGACCTACGCCGACCTGAAGGGCAAGCTCGTTGGCGTCGCGGCGGAAAACGGCTCGATCACGCTTTCCATCCGCAAACTCCTGAGCCTCAACGGCGTTCGCCGCGAGGACTTCCGCGCCCGTTTTGTCGATGGAACGCCGGACCGTCTGATCTGCCTGACCAAGGGCGATTGCGACGCGGTCCCGCTCGGTCAACCGCATGATTTCCTTGCGTTACGGCGCGGCTATCAGCTGATCGGACTATCGACCGATGCGGTGCCGGAATATCTCTATACCGTGACCGTGGCGCGGCGCTCCTGGGCGGAAGCCAATCACGACAAGCTGGTGCGCTACGCCCGCGCCATGGCCGCGAGCCTTCAAATATATCCGCGATCCGAAAAATCGCGCCAATGTGGTGAAGACGATCGTCGACACGACCGGCTTTGCCGAGGAAAACGCCAAGCTCACGCTTGAGCTCTACTTCGAGCCGGAGCGCAATGTGCTGCCGCGGGCCGGCGAGATCAGCATCAAGGGCATGCAGCAGGTGATCGCGCTGATGGCCGAAGGCGGCATCCTGAAGCCGCCGCTGCCGTCGCCCGAGCGATTCATCGACCTTCGCTATCTGCAAGCCGCCGGGATTCAGTAGTCCGCCGGGGCCGGAGCGGCCGAACCGCGGGCATGACGAACTGAAAGCGTGGCTGTTTGGAAATTGAATTGATGACTACTCGTCATTGCCGGACTTGATCCGGCAATCCAGCTTTCTTCGCAAGACGATGGATGCCCGGGTCAAGCCCGGGCATGACGACGAGAAAGAGACGCTTGGCTGTTTGACATGCTTTCGTCGTCATGGCCGGACTTGTTCCGGCCATCCCGATAAGCAAGGCACTGCGTCCCTAAGCGAGATGCCCGCAACGAGTGCGGGCATGACGAAACTGAAGCGTGGGTCTTTGAAAATGTGAATCGGAAGCAACGAGGCCTCACAGCATCGACGGCAGCACGCGGTCGGGCGGCTTGTGTCCGTCCATGAAGGTCCTGATGTTGATGATAACCTTGTCGCCCATGTCGATCCGGCCTTCCAGCGTGGCCGAGCCCATATGCGGCAGGATCACCACCTTGCCGGCGCGCGCCAGCCTGACAAGCTTCGGATTCACCGCCGGCTCATGCTCGAACACGTCGAGCCCCGCGCCGGCGATCTCGCCGGCTTCGATCAGCTGTGTCAGCGCTTTCTCGTCGATCACCTCGCCACGCGCGGTATTGACCAGATAGGCCTCGGGCCGGATCAGCTTCAGGCGCCGCGCCGACAAGAGATGATAGGTCGCCGGCGTATGCGGGCAATTGACCGAGATGATGTCCATGCGCGCGAGCATCTGGTCGAGGCTTTCCCAATAAGTGGCGTCGAGCTCTTCCTCGATTTTGGCCGCGACGCGGCGGCGGTTGTGATAGTGGATCGACATGCCGAAAGCCTTCGCCCGCCGCGCCACGGCCGTGCCGATGCGCCCCATGCCGATGATGCCGAGCCGCTTGCCCCAGATGCGGTGGCCGAGCATCCAGGTCGGCGACCAGCCTTGCCATTTTCCGTGCTCGAGGATTTCCAAACCTTCGGCGAGCCGGCGCGGCACCGCCAAGATCAGCGCCATGGTCATGTCGGCGGTGTCTTCAGTCAGCACACCCGGCGTGTTGGTAACGGTGATCCCGCGCTTGTGCGCGGCCGGTACGTCGATATTGTCGACGCCGTTGCCGAAATTGGCGATCAGCTTGAGGCCCTCACCGGCCTGATCGATCACTTTGGCGTCAATTTCGTCGGTGACGGTCGGCACCAGGACATCCGCGCGCTGCGCCGCCTTGACGAGTTCGGCTTGCGTCATCGGACGGTCGTCGAGATTGAGTTCCACCTCGAACAGCTCGCGCATGCGCGTTTCGACGCTGTCGGGCAGCTTGCGGGTAACGACGACCAGAGGCTTTTTTCGCTTCGCCATGTTTCGCCGCCATTCAACCGCAGCACCGCTCCGGGCCCAGCAACGCCGCCAGGCATGCCCTGCCACCGCCGTGCTGCGATGCCCTGCCGTTCAGGGCTCTTTAACCCGCATCGCCGACATTAGGCACGCATCCGGCGGGTGCGGTTCCTCTCTAGCCAGACGGCTTGCTGAAGACAAGGCACGCCGCCGCGATGGAAGCGTCGCATCCGTCCGTTTCGGTCAACCCGCACAGCCCGGACTTTCTGCTGATGACTTTGTTGCGTGAATGGAAGCGGCTTGCCACCTGCGCTTTCGCTGCTGCCATCATATGCCTGCTTGCCCCTTCGGCGCGGGGCGCGGGTGAGATCGCCACCGGTCCGAGCGGATTACCGCTGCCCCGTTTCGTCAGCCTGAAGGCCGACAAGGTCAATGTGCATGTCGGCCCGGCCAAGACCTATGACGTGACCTGGATCTACACCCGCGCCGGCCTGCCGGTCGAAATCACCGCCGAGTTCGAGATCTGGCGCCGCATCCGCGACAGCGAAGGCGCCGAGGGCTGGGTCTACCACTCGCTCCTGTCGGGACGGCGAACGGCCATGGTGCTGGCCAAGGAAGAGCTCGTGCCGCTGCGCGATGTCGGCGATCCTGAAGGCAGCGTCACCGCCCAGCTGCAGGGCGGCGTGGTCGGCACGGTAAAGAAATGCAATGGAACCTGGTGCCGCGTTTCCGGCGAGGGCTTCGACGGCTGGGTAGAGCAGCGGCGGCTCTGGGGTGTCTATCCGAACGAAAAGATCGACTGATCACTTTCCTTTCGTCATGGCCGGGCATAGCGCGTCGAAGACGGGCGTGAACGCCCTGTTGTCCCGGCCATCCCGATCAGGAACGCAGTGCTCCCCTAAACGAGATGCCCGGCACCGCAGACAAGTTTACGCAGTCTGCGCAAGCTTGACTGCGCTGCCGGGCATGACGAAAATTTCGATTAGATGCCTGAGCTTAAGTCTGCTTGCGCCGCAGCCGCACCACCACGTCCACGCGCGCCACTTCGTAGCCTTCCGGCGGCGTAGGTGTCCTGCCGACCACCACATCGGATTCCGGGATATCGAGCACCGCGTTGTCGTCTTCGATAAAGAAATGATGGTGCGTAGAGATATTGGTGTCGAAATAGCTTTTCGCGCCATCCACCGCGATCTGGCGCAGCAAGCCCACGTCGGTGAATTGATGCAGCGTGTTGTAGACGGTCGCGAGCGACACCGGCACCTTCGCGCGGGTCGCTTCCTCATAGAGCATTTCAGCAGTGAGATGACGGTCGCCTTTGCCGAACAGGATCCAGCCGAGCGCCATGCGCTGACGGGTGGGACGCAACCCGACCTGCCGCAGCAACGCCTTCACGTCATGCCAGGGACAGCCGTTCAGGCCAGCGGGTGGCGCCACTAAGGCTTGCGGCTTTTCCGGCAAGTCCGGTGCCGTGAAAGTCATTGTCCGCAACTGCGTCATGGATACCGCCGGCTCAGAGGAACGCAAGCCGCTCTAAATCATTGCGATTAAAGCCCAAGGTATGTGGTTGGCGGGCCTAATGCAACTGTTTCGCAACAGGAATTTCGTTTTTTAAGGGCTCAAAACTAGCGGCCCAGAGCCGACTTTAATCCATTAAATCCGTATGTTAGGAAGACCACCGGCAAGCCGACCGCGACAGAAGCACAGGGCAGGGATGCAAAATCAGCGCACAAGTTTTGGCTACGAGGAGCTCCTCGCCTGCGGCCGCGGTGATCTGTTCCCCAACGGGCCGCAATTGCCGTTGCCGCCGATGCTGATGTTCGACCGGATTTCCGAGATTGCGGATACCGGCGGCGCCCACGGCAAGGGACTGATCCGCGCGGAGCTCGATGTGAAGCCGGACCTCTGGTTCTTTCCTTGCCATTTCAAAGGCGACCCGGTGATGCCGGGCTGCCTCGGACTCGACGCGCTGTGGCAGCTTGTTGGTTTTTTTCTCGGCTGGCTCGGCGCGCCCGGCAAAGGCCGCGCGCTCGGTCTGGGCGAACTGAAATTTTCCGGCCAGGTGCTGCCGAGCATGAAAAAGGTGGTCTATGGCATCGACATCAAGCGGGTCATGCGCGGCAAGCTGGTGCTCGGTATTGCCGACGGATGGCTCTCGGCCGACGACACCGTGTTGTATCGCGCCAATGATCTCAAGGTCGGGCTGTTCCGCGACGACCAGATGCCGCAACCGAGCGGCGCCTGATTGCCCAGCAACAATCCCGATCCGGTGGCTGTCACCGGGTGCACGTAGCTGCGGCATTGAAAATATTGCAAGATCGCTCAGAGGCGGCAGCCCCCGTAATGTCACCCGCCGCCCGATGCTGGGGCGTCGGGGAAAGCGAAGCAAGATGAGGCAGGCATGAGACGTGTTGTCGTCACCGGCATGGGCGTCGTTTCATCCATCGGCAACAACACCCAGGAAGTGCTGGCGAGTTTGCGCGAGGCAAAATCGGGCATCGTGCGCGCCGACAAATACGCGGAACTCGGATTCCGTTGCCAGGTGCATGGCGCACCCAGTCTAAATCCCGAAGAGGTCGGTCGACCGCCGCGCCATGCGTTTTCTCGGGCGATGGGCGCCGCCTGGAACCATGTCGCCATGGAACAGGCGATCCGCGACGCCGGGCTCGAGGCAAACGACGTTTCGCACGAGCGCACCGGCATCATCATGGGCTCGGGCGGACCATCGACCCGCGCCATCGTGGAAGCCGCCGACATCACGCGCAGCAAGGGCCCCAAGCGCGTCGGTCCCTTCGCCGTGCCGAAGGCGATGTCATCCACCGCCTCCGCCACGCTCGCCACCTGGTTCAAGATCAAGGGCGTCAACTATTCGATCTCGTCGGCCTGCGCGACCTCGAACCACTGCATCGGCAACGCCGCCGAGATCATCTCCTACGGCAAGCAGGACATGATCTTCGCCGGCGGTTGCGAAGAGCTGGACTGGACGCTCTCGGTGCTGTTCGACGCCATGGGCGCGATGTCCTCGAAATTCAACCAGACGCCGGAGAAGGCATCGCGCGCCTATGACGTGGACCGCGACGGCTTTGTCATTGCCGGCGGCGCCGGCGTGTTGGTGCTGGAAGAGCTGGAACATGCGAAAGCGCGCGGGGCGAAAATCTATGCCGAAGTGGCGGGCTATGGCGCGACCTCGGACGGCCACGACATGGTGGCTCCTTCCGGCGAAGGCGCGGTGCGCTGCATGAAGATGGCGCTGGAAAGCGTGAAAATGCCCGTCGACTACATCAACCCGCATGCGACCGCGACGCCGATCGGCGATCTCAAGGAGATCGAAGCGATCCGCGAAGTGTTCGGCGACAAATGCCCGCCGATCTCCGCGACCAAGTCGCTTGACCGGCCATTCGCTCGGCGCGGCCGGCGCGCAGGAGGCGATCTATTCGCTGCTGATGATGCAGAATGGCTTCATCTGCGAGAGCGCCAATATCGAGAATATCGATCCGGCCATGGCCGACATGCCGATCGTGCGCGAGCGGCGAGACGACGTGAAGCTGGATTGCGTGCTGTCCAATTCCTTCGGCTTCGGGGGCACCAATGCGTCGGTGGTGTTCAAACGGTTGGACGCGTGATGAACAATACACCGGCGACAGGATTGATGCAAGGCAAGCGTGGCCTGGTGATGGGGGTGGCGAACGACCACTCCATCGCCTGGGGCATTGCGAAGACCTTGGCCGCCCATGGCGCCGAGCTGGCCTTCACCTATCAGGGCGAGGCGCTCGGCAAGCGGGTGAAGCCGCTGGCGCAGTCGATCGGCTCCTCGCTGGTGCTGCCCTGCGATGTCGAAAGCCTCGCATCGGTCGATAGCGTGTTCACGGCGATCGGCGAGAAATGGGGCGCGCTGGATTTTCTGGTCCATGCCATCGCCTTTTCCGACAAGAACGAGCTGAAGGGCCGCTATGCCGACACCACGCGGGAGAATTTCACCCGCACCATGCTGATCTCCTGCTTCTCCTTCACCGAGGTTGCCAAGCGCGCGGCGGCATTGATGCCGGGCGGCGGCGCCATGGTGACGCTCACCTTCGGCGGCTCGACGCGGGTGATGCCGAACTACAATGTGATGGGCGTGGCGAAAGCAGCGCTGGAGGCTTCGGTGCGCTATCTGGCGGCCGATTTCGGGCCGACCGGCATTCGCGTCAACGCCATTTCGGCCGGGCCGGTGCGCACGCTGGCGGGCGCCGGCATTGCCGATGCGCGGCTGATGTTCAATTTCCAGCAGCGGCACGCGCCGCTGCGGCGCACCGTGACGATCGACGAGATCGGCGGCGCGGCGCTCTATCTGCTCTCCGACCTGTCGACCGGCGTGACCGGCGACATCCATTTCGTCGATTCCGGCTACAACATCGTCTCCATGCCGCAGCCGGCGGCGCTGCAAGACCGTGGACGAGGCGGAGACCGCGGCCGAAGTGCAGGCGGCGAAAGACGCGGCGCAGTAGCCGGCGCAACTCTGGATAAACTCTCGGCCTGCAAGCCGCGCGCCGGCGCGCAGGCAATAAAAAGGGCGGCCCGCACGGCCGCCCTTTGCATGCTTCTCGCGAGATGCGGAAGCGGTTACTCTCCGCCGGCGGCCTCGCGCGGCTCGGCGCCTTCCGCCTTCTGCTTGGCTTCGAGGTCCTCGCCGGTCGCCTGGTCGACGACCTTCATCGACAGCCGCACCTTGCCGCGGTCGTCGAAGCCGAGCAGCTTCACCTTCACCTTGTCGCCTTCCTTGACCACGTCGGTGGTCTTGTTGACGCGGTGCGGCGCGAGCTGGCTGATATGCACCAGCCCGTCCTTGGAGCCGAAGAAGTTCACGAAAGCGCCGAAATCCATCGTCTTGACGACGGTGCCCTCGTAGATATGGCCGACTTCCGGATCCGAGGCGATCGACTTGATCCAGTTGATCGCCGCCTTGATCGACTCGTGATTGGCGGACGCAACCTTCACCGAGCCGTCGTCCTCGATGTTGATCTTGGCGCCGGTCTTTTCCACGATCTCGCGGATCACCTTGCCGCCGGTGCCGATCACTTCGCGGATCTTGTCGGTCGGGATGTTGAACATCTCGATGCGCGGCGCATGCTCGCCAAGCTCGGCGCGAGCCGCGGTCAGCGCCTTGGCCATCTCGCCCAGGATATGCAGGCGGCCGCCCTTGGCCTGGCCCAGCGCGGTCTGCATGATCTGTTCGGTGATGCCGGCGATCTTGATGTCCATCTGCAGCGCGGTGATGCCGCTGTTCGGTGCCGGCCACCTTGAAGTCCATGTCGCCGAGATGATCCTCGTCGCCGAGGATGTCGGACAGCACGGCATGGCGCTTGTCTTCCAGGATGAGGCCCATGGCGATGCCCGCCGTCGGCCGCTTCAGCGGCACGCCTGCGTCCATCAATGCCAGCGAGGTGCCGCAGACCGTGGCCATCGAGGACGAGCCGTTCGATCTCGGTGATCTCCGAGACCACGCGCAGCGTGTAGGGGAACTCGTGGTGCGCCGGCAGGATCGGATGGATCGCGCGCCAGGCGAGCTTGCCGTGACCGATCTCGCGCCGGCCCGGCCCGCCCATGCGGCCGGTTTCACCCACCGAGAAGGGCGGGAAGTTGTAGTGCAGCAGGAAGGTTTCCTTATAGGTCCCCTGCAGAGCGTCGACGAACTGCTCGTCCTCGCCGGTACCCAGCGTGGCAATCACCAGCGCCTGGGTTTCGCCGCGGGTGAACAGCGCCGAGCCATGGGCGCGCGGCAGCACGCCGACTTCGGCCACGATCGGGCGGACCGTCTGCAGATCGCGTCCGTCGATGCGTTTGCCGGTGTCGAGGATGTTCCAGCGCACGATCTTGGCTTCCAGCGATCTTTGAACACGCCGGCGACCTGCTGCTTGTCGAAGCTGGGCTTCGGCGCCCTCCGGGAAGAAATGCGCCATGACCTTCTGCTTGGCGGCTTCCACCGCCTCCTGACGCACCGACTTCTTGCGCCGATGGCGTAGGCAGCGCGCAGATCCTTCTCGACGATGCCGAGCATTTCCTTTTCCATCGCGGCGGTGTCCGGCAGCGGAATTCGCGCGGCTCCTTCGCCGCCTTTTCGGCGAGCTGGATGATGGCGTCGATCACCGGCTGGAAATGCCGATGGCCGAACATCACCGCGCCGAGCATGATTTCCTCGCTCAGCTCCTTGGCTTCCGATTCCACCATGAGCACGGCGTCGGCAGTGCCGGCCACCACGAGGTCGAGCTGGCTCTCCACCATCTCGTCGAGCTGCGGATTGAGCACGTATTCGTTGCTGACGAAGCCGACGCGGGCGGCGCCGATCGGTCCCATGAAGGGCGCGCCCGACAGCGTGAGCGCGGCCGATGCCGCCACCATGGCGACGATATCGGGATCGTTCTCCAGATCGTGCGACAGCGTGGTGACGATCACCTGGGTGTCGCAGCGATAGCCCTTGGCGAACAGCGGACGGATCGGACGGTCGATCAGACGCGAAACCAGAGTTTCCTTTTCGGTCGGCCGGCCTTCGCGCTTGAAATAGCCGCCGGGAATACGGCCGGCAGCGTAGAATTTTTCCTGGTAATTGACGGTGAGCGGAAGGAAATCGATGCCTTCCTTGGGCTGCTTCGCCGAAACTACGGTGGCGAGCACTTTGGTTTCGCCGTAAGTGGCGAGCACGGCGCCGTCAGCAAGGCGCGCTATCTTTCCGGTCTCGAGGGTTAGGGTGCGTCCACCCCAATCGAGCTCAACACGATGGATATCGAACATTGTGGTCGTCTTTCATGGTTTTCGCGGAAGGGCGAAAGCCATGAGCAAGACGGCGAGAAGCTGCGCGCAGCGCGTGAAGCGAGCGGCTACAGCGTCCGGCGATCCTGCCATGGCTTTCATGTCTTCCTCGGTTTTGCGCGGGCGTTTCAACGTCCGGCGTCTCGGAGGACGGCCTTATTGCCGTCCGGCCTATTGGCGGGCGAATGCGCCCGCTCACAATCGCGCGGACATTCCACGCGGAATTTTGCTCAGCGACGAATGCCGAGTTTTTCAATGATCGTCTTGTAGCGCGCCTCGTCGGTGCGCCGCAGGTAATCGAGCAATTGCCGGCGCGTGGAGACGAGCTTCAACAGCCCGCGCCGCGAATGGTTGTCTTTCACGTGGGTCTTGAAGTGCTCGGTGAGGTTGTTGATCCGTTCGGAGAGGATCGCCACCTGCACTTCGGGCGAACCTGTGTCGCCCTTCTTGGTCGCATAGGTCTGGATTACTTCGGCCTTGCGGCCGGCAGGAATCGACATCGTCAAACACCTTTCTAACGGCCGGCGCTACCCAGAATGCCGGCTAGGTTGAACACGCGCTTGGGGACGATCTCGCCACGGTCAACTTCGGCCAGGGCGATCAGTTGCCCGGATGCCGTTACATGTACCGTGCCGCGGAAGATGGGTGCGTCCCGTCCGCGCAACAATACGGCCTGCCCCCTTTGGAGCCGGGCCGCGTCTGCCTTGCTGACGGCCAGCGCCGGGATGTCGTCCAGCGCGGTCTCAACGGGCAAAAGAGCATCGGCGAGGTTGCCCTCGCCGATGGCGGCTCTATGGCACAAAGCCTCCAGTTGTTCCAGTGAAATCATGAGCTTTTCGGCAAAGGGACCGACCGAAACCCGGCGCAAGGCGGATACATGGCCGCTGCAGCCCAGGATTTGACCCATATCCCGGGCAAGCGACCGCACGTAGGTACCCTTGCCGCATTCGGCCTCGAACAGGGCATGATCGGGGTCGGGAACCGAGACCAGGCTGAGTCGGTGGATCTCGACCGCCCGGCTGGCCAATTCCACGGTTTCCCCGTCACGAGCCAAGTCATAGGCACGCTCGCCCTCGACCTTCACCGCGGAATAGCGCGGCGGCACCTGCTCGATGGTACCGGTGAAATGCGGCAGCAGGGCGCGAATGGCCTCCTCGGAGGGCCGCTCCGCGGAACTCTTCACCACGCGCCCCTCGGCGTCGTCGGTGTCGCGCTGCTCACCCCAGCGCACGGTGAAAAGATAAACCTTCCGGCTGCTCCATGACGAAAGGGACGGTCTTGGTCGCCTCTCCCAGCGCAATCGGCAGGCAGCCGGAGGCGAGCGGGTCAAGCGTGCCGGCATGGCCGGCGCGCTTGGCCGCGAACAGCCGCTTCACCACCGCCACCGCATGGGTGGAGGTCATCCCGACCGGCTTGTCGAGCACCGCCCAACCATGCACGTCGCGCTTGTCGCGCTTGTGCGGGATTGTTCTGCACTTCCTGCGCCATCGCGCCCGCGTCGATCTTCCATCGCGGGGGAGGCGACGGCCGCTTTCGTCGGCGCGTATTATCATCTATCTTCGTTGTCCCCTTCCAGGTCGCGAGCCACCGCCGGCGTCCGCAGCAGCTTGTCAATGCGCTCGGCTTCGTCGAAGCGCTCGTCCAGCATGAAGCGGATGTCGGGCGCGAATTTCAGATTGACGCGATGGGCGATCTCGCCGCGGAGAAATTTCTTGTTGCGATCAAGCGCGGCCAGCACGTCCTTGGTATCCTTGCCGCCGAGCGGCATGACGTAAATCGTGGCCATGCGCAGGTCCGGCGACATGCGCACTTCCGGCACCGTGATAAGATGCCCTTCCAGCACCGGATCATGCACGTCGCCGCGCGCAAAAATTTCCGCCACCGCATGACGCACCAGTTCGCCCGCGCGCAAGGCGCGTTGCGTCGGCATGTTGCCGCTGTCCCGGTTCGGTTTGCTTCGCCGTGCCATGATGTTCTTTCGTCATGCCCGGGCTCGACCCGGGCATCCATCTTTCTTTTGTAAGACTTGGCTTTTGCGGATGGATTGCCGGGTCAAGCCCGGCAATGACGAGGCGACACCGCTGCCCGTCTGAGACTTGGACTCAGAGCGAGCGTTGGATCGTCTCCACCCGGTAACATTCGATCACATCGCCGACGCGCATGTCCTGGTAATTCTCGAAGGCCATGCCGCATTCCTGTCCGGCGGTTACTTCCTTCACGTCATCCTTGAATCGCTTGAGTTGCGACAGCTTGCCCTCATGCACCACGACATTATCGCGGATCAGCCGGACATTGGCGCCGCGCTCCACGGTGCCATCGGTGACGCGGCAGCCGGCGATCTTGCCGACCTTGGAGACGTTGAAGATCTCCAGGATGGTCGCGTTGCCCAGCATGGTCTCGCGCAAGGTCGGCGCGAGCAGGCCGGACATCGCTTTCTTCACGTCGTCAACGAGATCATAGATGATGTTGTAGTAGCGGATCTCGATGCCGGCACGCTCCGCCGCCTCGCGCGCTTCCTTATGCGCGCGCACGTTGAAGCCGATGATCGGAACGCCGGAGGCTTCCGCCAGCGTGACGTCGGATTCGGTAATGCCGCCGGCGCCGGCATGCAGTACGCGCGCGGCGACTTCCTCGGTCCCGAGTTTGTCGAGCGCCTGAATAATGGCCTCGACCGACCCCTGCACGTCGCCCTTTACGATCAGCGGGAATTCCCGGCGGCCGCTGGTCTTGAGCTGGCTCATCATCTGCTCGAGCGAGCCGCGCATGCCGGTGGCGCGCGCGGAAACCTTTTCCCGCTTCTGCCGGGCACGGTAATCGGTGACTTCGCGGGCACGCGCCTCGTTTTCAACCACCGCGAGGCGGTCTCCGGCGTCGGGCGTGCCGCTGAAGCCCAGCACCTCGACCGGCGTAGACGGGCCGGCGCTGTCGACCGGCTTGCCGAGATCGGAGAGCAGCGCACGCACCCTGCCCCACTCCGCGCCGGCGACGATCAGGTCGCCGACTTTGAGCGTGCCGCGCTGAATAAGAACGGTGGCAACCGGGCCGCGGCCGCGATCAAGCTTGGCTTCGATCACCGTGCCTTCGGCCGGACGCCCGGAATTCGCCTTGAGCTCGAGGATTTCCGCCTGCAATCCGACAATCTCGAGCAAGCGGTCGAGATTGAGCTTCTTGGTGGCGGAGACTTCCACGTCGAGCACGTCGCCGCCAAGCGATTCCACCTGCACTTCATGCTGCAGCAATTCCGTGCGCACGCGCTCCGGCTTGGCATCGGGCTTATCGATCTTGTTGATGGCGACGATCAGCGGCACTTTGGCCGCCTTGGCGTGATGAATAGCTTCTACCGTCTGCGGCATGACGCCGTCGTCGGCAGCGACCACCAGAATGACCACGTCGGTTACCTTCGCGCCGCGCGCGCGCATCGCCGTGAAGGCGGCGTGGCCGGGGGTATCGATGAAAGTGATCTTGCTGCCATTGGGCGCGGTCACCTGATAGGCGCCAATATGCTGGGTGATGCCGCCATGCTCGCCGGCCGCCACTTCGGTTTGGCGGATGGCGTCGAGCAGCGAAGTCTTACCGTGGTCGACGTGCCCCATCACCGTAACGACCGGCGGACGCGGCTGCATCGCTGCCGGATCGTCGGCTGTGTCGAACAAGCCTTCTTCCACGTCGGATTCGGCGACGCGACGCACGCTGTGACCCATTTCTTCCGCGACAAGCTGGGCGGTATCGGCATCGATCACGTCGGTGATCTTCACCATCTGACCCTGCTTCATCAGCAGGCGGATCACATCCACGCCGCGCTCGGCCATGCGGTTGGCGAGTTCCTGGATCGTAATGGCTTCCGGAATGATGACTTCGCGGATCAACTTTTCCTTCGGCTCGTCGCTCGCATGCCCTTTCAGGCGCTGCGTGCGGCGGCGGAATGACGCAATCGAGCGCTCGCGCACCTCGTCGGCGCTGAGCGCGGTGACGAGGGTCAGTCGACCGCGCTGTTTCTGCGGGCCGCGGGGAGCGGGCTTGGGCGCTGCGGCTGGACGCGCAGCCCCGCCGGCCCCTCGCCGCGTCGTGCGCGGCGCTTCTTCCTCGTCCGCTTCCGGAGCGAGCGTGCGGGCATGCGGGCGCTTGATTTCTTCCTCGCCGCCAAGGCGCTTTTTCGCCACCTCGTCGGCCTTGCGCTTGGTTTCTTCATCGTGGCGCCGGCGCTCGTCCTCCTCACGCTTGCGCGCCTCTGCGGCTTCGCGCTCCGAACGATCGACGACATCGCGGCTGGCGCGGCGGCGCGCCTCTTCCTCGGCCTGCTTGCGCTCTTCGGCTTCGCGAACACGGAAATCGGTCAATGCGTTGGCGCGCGCACTCCGTTCTTCCTCGGAAAGCGTGCGCAGCACGACGCCCGACGGCTTGGTCGAAGGGACAGGCTGCGGTGCGGCGGCGGTCTTCGCGCCCGGGCGCGAGGCAGATTTCGCTTCCGGGGCGGGCGCAGCCGGCGCCTCCGCCTTCGGCTCCGGAGCTGCCCCGATGACGCGGCGCTTTACCTTTTCTACGACCACCGACTTGGTGCGGCCATGGCTGAAGCTCTGGCGCACGACACCGGTCTCGGCGCTGCGCTTGAGCGTCAAGGTCTTGCTGCTCACGCTGAGCTTTTTTTCACCAGGGTTACTGTTCTCAGCCATTCAATTCTGATCCTTGGGCAGCCGCTTTCGCGTAGTCCGTTCAACCCGTTGCTCCGGTTTACCGGCCCGGAAACGGTCAAGGCGCGCACAGCGCGCGATAAAAGTCTCGGTGGCAGGTCCTGCGAGCAGGGCTGCATGTATCACATTTGGCCGACCCAATGCCAAATCCAATTGGGCGGAGGGGAATGAGCTTATGACGGCGACCCGTCGCCCCTCGCTTTCCGATTGCTTGCGCAGGGCTTCCACCTTGCGAACGCCGTCCGCCGCGGCATCCGCCGCATGCAGGACGGCCACGGCCTGACCCCGCACCAGCGCGGTTTCGACCTTGCTGAAGCCGGTAACCGCCTGCCTGCCCTTGCCGGCGATGGCCAGGGCATCGAGCGCGGCGCGCTGAAGCAGCCGCTCGGTGGCCTCAACGAAACCATCCGGAATCGTGACCGAACGGCCGAACCCCCTCGCAAAGGCGCCGCGGCGAACCGCTTCCGCCAAATCCGCGCGGGTGGCGGTGACCCAAATGCCACGGCCCGGCAATTTCCGCTTGAGATCCGGAACCACCTCGCCATGCGGGCCAACCACGAAGCGGATCATCTCGTCGACCGGCTTGACCTGCCGGCTCACGACGCACAGCCGTTCGCCGCCGGCGCCGAGGCTTCTCGGTCCGCTGTCGAAATCGGTTTGGTGCGTCTGGGCCAGCATTTCCATTTCCTGTCTTAAGCCTGCGACTCGGTCTCCGCCGTCTCGGCGGAAGCTTCTTCCGCCCGCGGGGCAAGATCGGCCTCGCTGATCCAGCCGGCCTTCACGCGCGCCTGCATGATCAACGCCTCGGCCTCTTCGCGCGAAACTTCCAAGCCATCCAGAATCCCGGGATGCTTCTTGGTCTCGCCGTCCTTGCGCTCGGTCCAGCCGGCGAGATCGTCGGTAGCGCAATCCGCGAGATCTTCCACGGTTTTCACGCCGCCCTCACCCAGCTTGACCAGCATGCGCGCGGTGACGCCGGGCACATCATTCAGTTCATCTTCCACGCCCAGCTCCTTGCGTTTGGCGTCAAGTTCAAACTCCTGCCGATCGAGATATTCCTGCGCGCGTTCCTGCAGCTCGCGCGCCGTCTCTTCATCGAAGCCCTCGATGCTGGCGATTTCCTTCTGATCAACGAGCGCAAGCTCCTCGACCGAAGTGAAGCCTTCGGATGCCAGCAACTGGCCGACCACTTCATCGACATTCAGCGATTCAATGAAGATGCGCGTGCGGTTCTCGAACTCCGCCTGCCGATGCTCGGACTCTTCCTGCTCGGTCAGGATATCGATGTCCCAGCCGGTGAGCTGGGAGGCCAGCCGCACGTTCTGCCCGCGCCGACCGATCGCCAGCGAAAGCTGCGCGTCCGGCACCACCACCTCGATGCGCTCGCGGTCCTCATCGAGCACGACCTTGGCGACTTCGGCCGGGGCCAGCGCATTCACCACGAAGGTGGCGATGTCCTGCGACCATGGAATGATGTCGATCTTCTCGCCCTGCAGTTCGTTCACCACCGCCTGCACGCGCGAGCCGCGCATACCGACGCAGGCGCCGACCGGATCGACCGAGGAGTCGCGGGAAATGACCGCGATCTTGGCGCGCGAACCGGGGTCGCGGGCCACCGCCTTGACCTCGACAATGCCATCGTAAATCTCCGGCACTTCCTGCGCGAACAGCTTCGCCATGAATTGCGGATGCGTGCGGGAGAGGAAAATCTGCGGCCCGCGCGGTTCGCGGCGCACATCGTAGATATAGGCCCGTATGCGGTCGCCGTTTCGAAACACCTCACGCGGCAGCATCTCGTCGCGGCGCACGATAGCTTCGCCGCGGCCGAGATCGACCACCACGTTGCCGTATTCCACGCGCTTGACGATGCCGTTGACCACGTCGCCGATGCGATCCTTGTATTCCTGATACTGGCGGTCGCGCTCGGCCTCGCGCACTTTCTGCACGATCACCTGCTTGGCCGACTGCGCGGCGATGCGGCCGTATTCCAGCGGCGGCAGCGGGTCGGCGATAGTGTCGCCGACTTGCGCGGCCGGGTTGTGCCGGCGCGCATCCTCCAGCCCGATCTGGGTGGATGAATTTTCGATC
This sequence comes from uncultured Alphaproteobacteria bacterium, assembly GCA_963728585.1. GTDB lineage: Bacteria > Pseudomonadota > Alphaproteobacteria > Rhizobiales > Xanthobacteraceae > CANKHA01. Next base: position 45,133 of record CAVSLB010000006.1, on the reverse strand, counting down.
GTGTCCACCACAAGCATGTGACGAAACAGGCGCAATTCGCCGTTCTTCGGGTTGATCTCGGCATGCACCTCGGTTTCCGCGCCATAGCGCGAGCGCGCCGCTTTCGCGATCGCATCCTCCATGGCTCCGATCACGATGCCGCGGTCGATCGCCTTTTCACGGGCTACCGCATCGGCGATCTGCAAAAGCTCGAGCTTGTTGGCGCTGACGGCCATTACTCAGTCTCCCTCGTGCTGAGCGGACCGCCGATTCTTCTCGCGCGGCCGCGTGAACTTCTTGGAACGGTTGGCTTGAGTGTCCTCTACCGCTTCATCTGAAACTGCTTCATCTGGAGCTTCTTGCAGTTCCCGCTCGGCGGCCTTGCCGCGCTTGAGCGCCTCGGCGATTAACGCGTCGGTGAGCACCAGCTTGGCCTCCGCCATGTCCTCGATCGGAAGCAGGAATTCCTGCTGCTCGCCCGCGGGCGCATCCTCGCGCAGCAGCCGCACGGCATCGCCCTCGGTGCCGAGCAGGGTGCCGCGAAAGCGCTTGCGGCCGTCGAGCCCGTGCGCCATCTCGACCTTGGCGACATGGCCGGCATAGCGGTCGAAATCCGAGCGCCGCACCAGTGGGCGATCGAGGCCGGGGAAGAAATCTCGAGCCGGTGCGGATGATCGACCGGATCCTTGGCGTCGAATACCGGCGAGAGCGCGCGTGAGATGGTTTCGCAATCGCCCACCGTCATGCTGCCGTCGGGGCGTTCGGCCATGATCTGCACGGTCAGTCCGGATTGCGGGAAGACCTGCACCCGCACCAAACGATAACCGAGGCCCTCGATTACCGGCTCGGCGATGGCGGCGACACGCGCGGCAAGCCCCGGCTCCTGCAGGAGCCGTGGTTCACGCACGGAAGCGGTTTTCAAAGTTTCGCGCATAGCCTTTTTCGTAACAAAAAAGAGCGGGTCCCCGGGGGCCCCACTCTCACAAACCCGATCGGATATCCGACCGTTATGAGGTGTCTAGAACAGACAGGAGGAATATAGCGATTTTCGCGACTTAAGCAAGATATCCCCTCCCAGGACGGACCTTCCAAAGCTTTTTTCGGGAAATGAGTGTTCATCGCACAGCCCGCGGTGCGTTTCTGGCTAGTGGTCCTGCCAGGACGGCTTAGCGCCGCCTTTTCTATCGCTTCTGGAAAGCGAAATAGGCCGGCACACGGCCCTCGCGCATGGCTTTCGCCTCGTAGCGCGTGCCGCCGAAGCCGGGCCATGGCTGGCGCCAGTCATCGGCCTTCTCCGCCGTCCAGACGAAATCTGGAGAGCGCAACACGCGCTCAAGCGTCCAGGCCGCATAGTCCGGGATGTCGGTGGCGAAGCGGAATTCGCCGTCCGGCCGCAGCACGCGGGCGATCCGTCTGAGGCTCGTGTCCTGGACGAAGCGCCGCTTCCAATGTCGCTTTTTCGGCCAGGGATCGGGATAGAGCAAATCCACGCGCGCCAGCGCCGAGGGCGGCAGCCAGTCGATCAGATGCGCCGCGTCACCGAAATGCAAACGCAGATTAACAAGCTTGCGCTCTTGCATGCCCGCGAGCACCTTGGCCACGGCGTTAACGAAAGCGTCGCTGCCGATGAAGCCCGCGTGCGGATGTTCCGCCGCCTGCGCAAGCAGATGCTCGCCGCCGCCAAAGCCGATTTCGAGCCGAACCTCCTCCACCTCGACCGGAAACAACCTCCGCAGATCGGTCGGCGCGGCGGCAGCGGTATCGATCGCAACCCGCGGCAGCAGCGTCTCAAATAAAGCGGTCTGGCGCGGCCGCAGCGCATGCCCTTTGCGTCGGCCGAAGAATGCACGCCTGGGATCGATGGTGTCCGGCTTTGCCATGATACAAAGGAAATGCCCCGCTTTCGCGGGGCATGACAACTCGAAATTATCGCTTGCGGCAACGGGCGTTACACCGAGCCGCGCAATTCCTTCACCAGATCGGTCTTCTCCCAGGAGAAGCCGCCGTCTTTTTCCGGCGCGCGGCCGAAATGGCCGTAGGCGGCGGTGCGGCGATAGATCGGCCGGTTGAGCTTGAGCGTGCGACGAATATTGGTTGGCGTCAGCCTGAACATCTGCGGCAGAATCTTCTCCAGCTTGCGCTCGTCCACGTTGCTCGTGCCATGGGTATCGACAAGAAGCGACATCGGATCGGCGACGCCGATAGCATAGGCGATCTGGATGGTGCAGCGTTCCGCTAGCCCGGCCGCAACGACGTTCTTGGCGAGATAGCGCGCGGCATAGGCCGCGGAGCGGTCTACCTTGGTCGGGTCCTTGCCGGAAAAGGCACCGCCACCGTGCGGCGCATAACCGCCGTAGGTATCGACTATGATCTTGCGGCCGGTGAGGCCGCAGTCGCCGTCGGGACCGCCGACCACGAAGTTACCCGTCGGGTTGACCAGGAAGTCGGACGGTTTCTTTGGCATCCACCCGTCGGGCAGTGCGGAGCTCACGGTATCGGCGATCAGCTCTTTCACCATAGCGGGAGTATATTTCTTGCCGTTTCGGCTGGCCGCATTGTGCTGGGTGGAAACCACCACCTTGGTGCAGCCGACCGCCTTGCCGTCGATATATTGCACCGTCACCTGGCTTTTGGAGTCCGGCTGGATGTCGAACAGCTGCTTGGAGCGGCGCTTCTCAGCCAGCACCTTTAGTATCCTGTGAGCAAAGAAAATCGGGGCCGGCATGAAGGAGCCCTTTTCATAGACCTCGCTCTCGGTGCAGGCAAAACCGAACATCATGCCCTGGTCGCCCGCGCCTTCTTCGTCGCCGGTAGCCTTTTTCTTGGCATCGACGCCCATGGCAATGTCGGGCGACTGGCCGTGCAGCAGCACTTCCACGTCCGCCCCGTGATAGGAGAAACCTTCCTGGTCGTAGCCGATCTCGCGCACTACATCGCGCGCGATCTGCGATACCATTTCGCGGTTGATCACCGCGTGCTGGCCGTATTTGTGAAACAGCGGCGCCTGTCCGCGGCCTTCGCCGGCGATCACGATCTTGTTCGTGGTTGCGAGGGTTTCACAGCCCAGCCGGGTATTCGCCTTGCTGTCGTCCGCGATCCCAAGCTTGATATCGTTTTCAAGAAACGCGTCGAGGACCGCATCTGAAATCTGGTCGCAGACCTTGTCGGGATGCCCCTCGGAGACGGACTCGCTGGTAAACAGGTAGCTTTTACGTGACACGAAAACCCCCAAAAACGCCGCAGCGCGGCCCTGGCTAATCGATCCGAGGGCTTTGTTACAGTGTCCTCCCGGAGGGTCAAGATGGTCGCCCCGCTTCCAGGGTCCGTCCTTGAAAGCGTCAATCCTCGCCGGCGATCTGCGAAACCAAATCCACGATCCGCCGCCGCAGCTTGGGGTCTTTTATCTGCATGAAGGCTTTGGTCAGGGCCAAGCCTTCCGACGTCGCGAGGAAATCGGAAACATAGGACGGCGACGGGGCTTCCATCGTGCCTGCCGGCCCGGCCGGGAGATCGGGCCCGCCCTCAAAAAAGAAAGAGACGGGAACCTGGAGAAAATGCGCGATCTGCTGCAGCCGGCTCGCGCCGATGCGGTTCGTGCCCTTCTCGTATTTCTGCACCTGCTGAAAAGTCAGGCCCAGTGCGTCGCCGAGCTTTTCCTGGCTCATGCCGAGCATCATCCGGCGCATGCGCACGCGGCTGCCGACATGTTTGTCCGTTGGGTTCGGCGTCTTCTTGGTCATCGCGACTGTCTTTTCACCTTAGTGTCGTATTGCACGCAATTGTCACGGCAGCAATGAGGGCAAACATCACATCGCTCTGCACCGTCAAGGAATGATAAAAACAATGGCTGGCGGGAAAAGAATAGACGAGCCGGTGATTTTTTATCACTTGGACGATGCGACAAATTAAACCGCAACGGCAGAATCGGATAGCCATCAGCTGTCTAAATACCTAGCGGGATTCTCGGATCTTCTCTCCGAGGTTGTCAGCGCCGCATCCGCCGACGGATGACGATGAGAAAAGCGGCAGCGACAACGAGACCCACCGAACTATCCCCCGCGCGCACATAAACCGTCGGTTCGACCGGTTGCGGCAAGGCCGAATCCAGCACCCCCTCGGCGCCGAGCGGGAGCGAACGGATGACGCGGCCGAGCGGATCGACCACCGCCGAGATGCCGGTATTGGCGGCACGCACCAGCGGAAGCCCTTCTTCGATCATGCGCACCCGCGCCTGGCGAAAGTGCTGATAAGGGCCCGAGCTAATGCCAAACCACCCGTCATTGGTGAGATTGAGCACCCAGCCGGGCCGGTCATCGCGCGGGACCGCCTGACCTGGGAAAATTACCTCATAGCAAACGAGCGGCAGCATACGCGGCGCGCGCGGCACGCTGTAGCTGCGGCGGCGATCGCCCGACAGATAACCGCCGGCCACCTTGGTCAGTTGCTGCAGTCCGACGCGCTCAAGCAAAGTTTGCAGCGGCAGGTATTCGCCGAAGGGCACGAGATGCACCTTGTCGTGCACAGTGAGGATCGAGCCGTCGTGATCGATAACATAGACCGAGTTGTAGGCTTCCTCTGTTTTCGGTCTGCTGTCCGCCGGCCGCACCGCGCCAGTGATCAACACCGCGCCCTCCGGAAGCAGATCGGCGATTTGCGCCATCGCGTCAGGTTCATGCGTGAGAAAGAAGGGAAAGGCCGCCTCCGGCCAGATTAGATGCGTCACATCGCTCACCCCGGTCGATTGCGGCCCGGTCGATCGATCCGACAACGCGACGTAATGGTCCATCACCTTCTGCTTCGCGGAATAGTTAAACTTGTCGTCCTGCGGGGTGTTCGGCTGCATCAGGCGCAGACGCACGCCGCTGACGAAGCTGGTTGGGTTTGCCGCCAGCCGGGCGGTGCCGAAAATTCCCATGGCCACGAGAACAAGGACGCTCGCCGCAAGCGGCAGCCAGCGCCGTCGCGTATCCAGCGGATCATCGGTGAGTGTCGCTGGACTGGCGAAAATGCTGACGGCCAAAAAAGTGAGGCCCCAGATCCCAAACAGGGAAGCGGTCTGCGCCAGCACCAATGGCCCGGTAAGCGCATAACCGTAGGTGTTCCAGGGGAAACCGGTGAGGACATGGCCCCGGAGCCATTCGACCAGGGTGAAGGCGACCGCGAGCGCAAGAATGCGCACCGGTCCGCGCGTCCACATCGCCCGGGCGAGCGCGCAGCCCAGCGCCGGAAACAACGCAAGACCGGCGGGCAGCCCCGCCACCGCAACCGGCAACAGCCAGCCGAAGGTTTCCGCGTCAACCAGGAAGGCGTAGCCCACCCAATAAAGCCCGGCGAGAAAATAGCCGAAGCCGAACCACCAGCCGGTAACCGCGGCAGCAAAGATTCCGCCCCAGCGGCCAGAGCCTGCCCCGTCGATCAGCCAGAGCAGAACAGGAAAAGTGATGAACATCACCGGCCAGATATCGATCGGCGGCAGGGCCAACACGGAGAATGCCCCCGCGACAAAGGCGATGGCCGCGCGCTGCCAGCCCCAGGCGAGGACGATGGAGTGGGCCAAACGAGTGAGGCTCACGACCGGCCGGCGCCTTTTTTCGGGGCTATGCCATCCTCGGCGGCGGAATGGTCGACCGCGCTTGCCGGCGCATTCGCTACGCTGGGTATCGCTTCGCGCCGCTTTGTCTCGCGGCGGCTACGCTCCAGCCGGCGGGCATTGACGTTATAGATCCTCACTCTCTTAACGCGGCGCGGATCGGCGTCGAGCACCTCGATCTCATACGGGCCTGGGCCGGGTACGACTTCTCCCCGCGATGGCACGCGTCCGGCCAACGTCACGACATAGCCGCTGAGCGTATCGACGTCGTTGGCTGCGTCGCCGACGTCGAATTCAGCGCCCACCGTGGCGATGGCATCGTCGAGGCTGGCGCGCGCATCAGCGATGAAGGAGCCATCCGCCTGGCGTACCACCGACGGCGCCTCGTCCTCATCGTGTTCGTCGGCGATGTCGCCCACGATCAGCTCGACGATGTCCTCCATGGAAACCAATCCGTCGGTACCGCCGTATTCGTCGATTACCAAGGCGAGATGGATGCGGGTCAACTGCATCTTGGCCAACAGATCGATCGCCGGCATTGAAGGCGGCACGAACAACAGCGTGCGTACAATCTGGGTGATGGAAAGCGGCATCGACAGATCGATCTTTTTCAGATCGAGCCCTGCCGGCAGCGGTTTCTTGCGCATGGCATTGGCTTCCGGCTTCACGGCGGCCCGCGCGGTCATAAAGGCGATGAGGTCGCGGATGTGCACCATGCCGGCGGGGTCGTCGAGCGTGTCATCATAGACAACGAGCCGCGAATGACCGGCGTTTTCGAACACCTTCACCAGGTCGCCGAGCGAGATATCCCGCTGCACGGCGATGATGTCGGCGCGCGGCAACATGACATCCTCAATGCGGCGCTCGCGCAGGCCGAGGATGTTTTTGAGCAGCGCCTGCTCCTCCGGAGAGAAGCCGGTCTCATCGCCTGCGCCTTCCTCCAGCACCTCTTCGAGCTCATCGCGGGTGGTCCCGGACTTCAGACCAAACGCGCGCAGCAAGCGGGTCATCAGGCTTTCGCCGTTCTCCGCCGCCCGCGCCGGTCCCGCCGGCGCATGGTCGGTATCGCGCTGAGTGGACAAATCGTTGCGCTTTGATGGATCGCTTTCAGGCATAATCTCAGCCGGCATCACGCGCCGCATAGGGATCGGCAATTTCCAGCCGCGCGAGGATCTGGCGCTCCAGCCGCTCCATTATCTCGGCTTCGTCCTCCGCCGCGTGGTCATAGCCGCGCAGATGGAGGAATCCGTGGACGGCGAGATGCGCAAGATAATGCAGAAATGGCGTGTCCTGTGCGAGCGCTTCCCGTTTGGACGTCTCATAGGCGATCACGATATCACCAAGCAGCGTGGGCGCGCCGTGGCCGGTGCCGCGACCCTCGGCAGAAAAAGACAGCACATTGGTGGGCTTGTCGAAGCCGCGCCAGACCCGGTTGAGCGCACGAATTCTCGCATCATCTGTCAGGACGATAGCAAGCTCGGCATCCTTTGTTGACATGTCGACTGAGGCCTCCGCGATCGCGCTGCGGAGCGCGGTGTCGATGTCGGGCTGCTCGTCCCAAAGCGGCGACTCGCGGACGATGTCGATGGAAGGTATGCGGGCGACTCTCCCGCGTGGCGAGGCGGCGGTCATTCTCTCGCCTCTCGCCTGCGCGCCACCGCCGGCCCGGCCTTGTCATAGGCCTCGACGATTCGTGCCACCAATTCGTGGCGGACAACATCCTCGGCGGTAAAAGTGGCGTGGCCGATACCTTCCACGTCTTTGAGCAGCGCGACCGCCTCTGCCAGACCCGAAGTCTGTCCCGGCGGCAGATCGACCTGACTCGGATCGCCGGTGACCACCATCCGGCTATTTTCGCCCAGGCGGGTCAGGAACATCTTCATCTGCATAGAAGTGGTGTTCTGCGCTTCATCGAGAATGACCATCGCATTGGTCAGCGTGCGTCCGCGCATGAAGGCGAGCGGCGCGATCTCGATCTCGCCCGATTGCAGCGCGCGCTCGACGATGCGCTGATCCATCAGGTCGTACAGTGCGTCATAGATCGGACGCAGATAGGGATCGACCTTTTCGCGCATGTCGCCGGGCAGGAAGCCGAGCCGCTCGCCCGCTTCCACCGCCGGCCGCGACAGGATGATGCGGTCAACTTCCTTGCGCTCGAATAATTGCACGGCCTGCGCCACCGCCAGCCAGGTCTTGCCGGTGCCGGCCGGACCGGTACTAAAGACAAGCGCATGGCGGCGCAGCGCGCGGATATAGGCGTCTTGCGCGGCAGTGCGCGCGCGCACCGGGCGCTTGCGCAAATTCAATTCCTCGAAATTCGGCCGCGCCGTGGAGGCGTCGAAATCGAATAACGAGCCTTGCGCAATGGCGAGGCGGATCGCGCCCTCCACATCCCCGGCGGTGAGATCGTGCCCGCGCTTGAGATTTTCATAAAGGCCCTCCAGCACGCGACGCGCCTGCTCGCAGGCCTCGCGCGTGCCTTCGATCGTGACGTGATTGCCACGCGAGTCTGCGACCACGCCGAGACGCCGCTCGATGAGCGCCAGGTTTTGCCCGTATTGGCCGAACAGCGCCGAAGCCAGCCGGTTATCTTCAAAGGCAAGCACGATCTGCGTCGGCGCGCTGCCCTCGGCCTCGGGCAAGATCGATCCGTGCGTGGGTTCGAAACTGCGCATCAGAGTTCCGCGTTTAACAGCGCCGCCCGCGCAGCGGGCTGCACGTTTTCCACCAAGTCTCCGAACAGACTATAGCGGTCGATATCGTGGATGCTCACGCGGCGAATTTCTCCAATCAACGCCGCCGATGCAGCGACATGCACAGGCTGCAAATATGGGGATCTGCCGACCAGCTGGCCAGGATATTTCCCGGCTTTTTCAAATAATACATCGAAGCTTCCACCCACCGCGCGTCGGTTGAAAGCGTCCTGTTGGGCGTCGATGGCGGCCTGCAGCCGCGCCAGCCGCTCGATTTGCACCGGATCCGGCACCGGCCCGGACATTTCCGCGGCGGGAGTGCCCGGCCGCGCCGAATATCTGAAGGAATAGGCGGCGGCAAAGCCGACCTCGTCCACCAACGAAAGCGTGGCGGAGAAATCTTCATCGCTTTCTCCCGGGAAGCCGACGATGAAGTCGGACGAAAAAGCGATCTCCGGCTGCGCGGCGCGCAAGCGGTCTAACGCGCGCAGATAATCGGCGCGTGTGTGACGGCGATTCATGGCCGCGAGGATACGGTCGGAGCCGGATTGCACCGGCAGATGCAGAAACGGCATCAGCCCCGGCAGATCGCGATGCGCCGCGATTAAACTGTCGTCGACATCGCGAGGATGGCTCGTGGTGTAGCGCAGCCGCGCGATGCCCGGCACTTCAGCGAGGCGCTGCAACAGGCGCCCCAGCGTGAAAGCGGCACCGCCGGGGCCTTCGCCATGATAGGCGTTGACGTTCTGCCCGATCAGCGTGATCTCCCGCACGCCGGCATCCGCCAGCCGCTCGACTTCGGCCAGAATCTTGGCGACCGGCCGCGAAACCTCCGCGCCGCGGGTGTAAGGCACCACGCAGAAGGTGCAGAATTTGTCGCAACCTTCCTGCACGGTGACGAAGGCAGAAACGCCGCGCGCGCGCGTAACGGCGCGACTTGCCGGCGCGACGAAATCGAATTTGTCCTCAGCCGGAAATTCGGTGTCGACGACTTTTTCGCCCGCTTCCGCGCGCGCCAGAAATTCCGGCAGGCGATGATAATTCTGCGAGCCGACGACGAGATCGACCACGGGCGCGCGCCGCATGATCTCCTGACCTTCCGCCTGGGCGACGCAGCCCGCCACTGCGATCCGCATCTGCCGGCCATCGGCGGCGGCAGCTTCCTTCATTTTGCGGATACGCCCGAGCTCGGAATAGACCTTCTCGGCGGCCTTTTCGCGGATGTGACAGGTATTGAGGACGACGAGATCAGCGTCTTCGGGACGCGCAGACTCAACGAAGCCCTGCGGCGCCATTGTGTCCGCCATACGATGCGAGTCGTAGACGTTCATTTGGCAACCGTATGACTTGATATAGAGCTTGCGAGGTCCGCTCATGCCGGTCGTTATGTCGATCCGCGGGCCCTCGGGCCGATCCTTAAGCTATTACAAAAACTGATGAATCCTGAGCTGTCCGCACCCGGACGCCCAGATTCCCCTCTCTTAGCGGTTTTTCCGGCAAAAAGAAATGCCGCTGCCGCAAGGCCGCCCCGCAAGTGCCGGTGGGCCGTTTAGGCGTCAGCGCCGGCTTTTTTCGTCGTCGAGCGGAATGGCGTAAAGCTCGAGACGGTGGTCGACCAAGCGGTAGCCGAGCTTGCGCGCGATCTCCGCCTGCAACCGTTCGATTTCCTCCGACTGGAATTCGATCACTTTGCCGGTGCGGAGGTTGATCAGATGATCGTGATGCGACTCCGGCATCTGCTCATAGCGCGAGCGGCCGTCGCGGAAGTCATGCCGTTCGATGATCCCGGCATCTTCGAACAGCTTGACCGTGCGATAAACTGTCGAGATCGAAATACGGTCGTCGATCTTCACGCTGCGCCGATACAATTCCTCGACGTCCGGGTGATCTTCTGAAGCGCCCAGCACGCGCGCGATGACGCGGCGCTGTTCGGTCATCCGCATACCTTTGGCGGCGCACTGGGCTTCAATATCAGTCTGTTTGGGCACGTTCGGAAGCCTCTTGGTCAGCCCGCGGCATAGCATAGGATTGCCGCCGGAAAGCGTCTATTCCCCTCTTCACTCAAAGTCGCGGCGCAGCACAAGCGCGGCGGTTTGCCGCCCGGCATCGTCCTGATAATAACCCTGCCGCCGCGATACTTGCTCGAAGCCGGCACGGGTATAGAGCCGGATGGCAGGGGTATTATCCTCGCCGACTTCGAGGAAGACCCTGCGCACGCCGAGGCCCGCCAAGCGGCGCAGATGCAGATGCAACAGCCGTCCGGCCAAGCCGCGTCCCTGCGCCGAGGCTGCAACGGCGACAGACAGGATTTCGGATTCATCGGCCGCGATGCGGCTGATGATGAAGCCGGTCAGTTTGCTGCCCTGCATCGCGCGATGCGCCAGCACGGCTTTGTCACCGAGCATGGAGCGAAGTTCGTCGTCGCCCCAGCCGCGCCTGAAGGATGCCGCATGCAACGCGGCCATGGCTGGAGCATCTTTTGGCCGCGCTTCCGACAGCACCGGCTCAGGTCGGAAGAATAATTGCGAAATGAAGCCCATCAGCGCCGCGCCAATCGCGAAGCATCCTGCGGCTGCGCATCCGGCGCGCGCAGATAGAGCGGCTTCGGCGGCGCGAGACCGACGGCGGCGGCGCCAAGCCGCGCCACCCAGTCAATTTCCGGGGCAGGATGCGTCTCCACCAGCAACGGCGCCGGAAAGTCGGCCGGCCAGGCCGCGGCAACCTCACGGGCGGCCGAGCCGACGATCCGCACAGGGCCGGGCCCGGAGATCCGCGCTGCCTCTTGGATTGGACCGATACGCGGCGACACCAGCATACGCCCGCCGACGCCGAAAACCTGCAGATAGACCTGGTCGTGACGCGCATCGATCACCGCCAGCACCGGGATGCTGTCGTCTTTCGCGATCAGCGGCGCGGCGTAAGCGGCCAGCGTGGAAAGTCCGACCGACGGCCTGGCAGCGGCGAGCGCAATGCCGCGCGCCGCGGCGATGCCCACCCGCAAGCCGGTGAAGCTACCCGGACCGGTGGTGACGGCGATGCGGTCGAGTTCGGCAAATTCCAGCTCGGCGGCGTCCATCACCCGCGCGATCAGCGGCATCAGCGCTTCGGCATGGCCCCGGACCATAGGTACCGATTCGCGCGCCTGCAGGCCGGGCCGTTCGGTGTCCAGAACGGCGGCGGCGCAGACAGCCAAGGCGGTATCGATGGCAAGCACGCGCATGGGGTCGCATCATGCGCGAAAGCGGACGAGCCAGTAAACACGCTCGCGGCAATTATCTCGGGAAGCTGAATAGTCGAAGGTATTAGGTCGGCCGGACCTCAACCACCGTCGGCACGAAATGCTTCAGCAGGTTCTGAATGCCGTGCTTGAGCGTCGCGGTGGAGGACGGACACCCCGAGCAGGAGCCCTTCATGTCGAGATAAACAACGCCATCCTTGAAGCCGCGGAAGGTGATGTCGCCGCCGTCATTGGCCACCGCCGGCCGCACCCGCGTCTCGATCAATTCCTTGATCGTCGCCACGGTGTCGGCATCGGCCGCATCGAAAAATTCATCTTTGCCTGTGGGAGCGTTCGCGGTTTCCGCTTCCTTGAGGATCGGCGCTCCGGACATGAAATGCTCCATGATCGCGCCGAGGATCGCGGGCTTGAGTTGCTGCCACTCGCCCGCGTTTTTGCTGACGGTGATAAAATCCGAACCGAAGAACACGCCGGTCACGCCGGGAATATCGAATAGCCGCTCCGCCAGCGCCGATTTCGCAGCGCTCGCCCGATCGGGCATGTCGAGGGTGCCGGAGGCAAGCACGCTGCGCCCTGGAAGGAATTTCAACGTCGCCGGATTAGGGGTCGTCTCAGTCTGGATGAACATGGCGGCTCCTGGCTCGCACGGGTTCAAAGCCCGCTGCTCACATGAGGCTTAAATGGGCCGTTTGCGGGCGGCATTCAAGCACCTTTGCCCCCGCTACGACATCGCGTCCAGTTCTTCGTCGGCGAGGTGGCCGGGCACGACCGCGATCGGGATCGGGAATGTGCCCGCTATTTTGCCCAGGCTCGCCACCAAGGGGCCTGGGCCCTCTTTACCGGTGCCGGCGGCGAGGACCAGGATCGCGATATCCTCGTCCTGGTCGATCAGCTTCAGGATCTCCTCGGAGCGGTCGCCCTCGCGGATCACGCGCTCGGGCGTGATGCCGGCGGCGCCATTGGCGCGCGCGGCGGCACGATCGAGCGCCGCATTGGCCTCCTCAAGCGCCTCCGCCTTCATGATATCTGCGACGCCGAGCCACTGCTGGTTGCGGTCCTCGGTCTCTATCACCCGCAACAGCACCACCGCGCCGCCAATGCGCGCTGAGCGCCGGCTGGCGAAATAAATAGCGCGGTCGCATTCCTCGGTGTCGTCCACCACGACCAGCCATTTCGGCTTGTGGCCCGCCTCGTAGCTGCGGCGCTTTCGGCTCATCTTGTCTTCCCCGACGGGCAAACAACCGTCATGTTCAACCAGGATTAAAACTTGGTGCGGCCGAAGAGATAAGTTCCTTGTGCGGGTGACAATGGTGGCACGGCCGCCGGCTCGGCCACAAGCTAGTGCCCCGCTTCCGAAGTTCGTGATACGTCGTCGCACCCTTCATTAAGTGGGGCACTAGCAAGTTTATGATTCTAGTGCCGCTTTTCGATTAGACTTTACAAGAAGACTTTGCTGCAAGTGATATAGGAACTGCAAATCGGCGGCACTAGCGAAGCTCAGCGCCGGACAAAGCCAACGATGTCTTTGACCGATTTCATGGTTTCCGCTGCCAGCGCCTGCGCCCGCGTGGAGCCGTCGGCCAGCACTGAATCGATATAGCCGGGATCCTGCACCAGCCTTTTCATCTCGGCACCGATTGGTCCCAGCCTGCTGACCGCAAGGTCAACCAAAGCGGCCTTGAATGTGGAAAATTGTCCGCCGCCGAATTGCCGCAGCACCGCAGCCTTGGTCGAACCGTCGAGCGCGGCATAGATGCCCACGAGATTGTCGGCTTCCGGCCGCAGCTCGAGGCCTTTCTCCTCGCTCGGCAAGGCTTCCGGGTCGGTTTTGGCCTTGCGGATCTTCTGCGCGACGGCATCCGCGTCGTCGGTGAGATTGATGCGGGAATAATCGGAAGCGTCCGACTTCGACATTTTCTTGGTTCCGTCGCGCAGTGACATGACGCGCGTGGCCGGCCCCTGGATCAACGGCTCCGGCTGCGGGAAAAATCCCCCGCCAAAACCGCGCGCGTCGATCGATTCCGCAAAGTCATTGTTGAATTTCTGGGCGATGTCGCGCGCCAGCTCCAGGTGTTGTTTCTGATCCTCGCCCACCGGCACATGCGTAGCGCGGTAGACCAGGATGTCGGCGGCCATCAGCGTCGGATACGAATACAGACCGATCGAGGCATTCTCGCGATCCTTGCCCGCCTTCTCCTTGAACTGCGTCATGCGGTTGAGCCAGCCGACGCGGGCCACGCAGTTGAACACCCAGGCAAGCTCCGCGTGCTCGGCAACCTGGCTCTGATTGAAAATGATGTTCTTTTTCGGATCGATGCCGCAGGCGATGAAGGCCGCGGTCACCTCGCGCGTGTTGCGCGGCAGCTCCGCGGGATCCTGCCACACCGTGATGGCATGCAGATCGACCACGCAATATATGCAGTCGTGACTCCGTTGCAGATCAACGAATTTGACGATCGCGCCGAGATAATTGCCGAGATGCAGATTACCGGTCGGCTGCACGCCGGAAAAAACCAGTTCCTTGAATGCCATCGCGGCAGCCCTTCTTGTTCGTTGCGTGCGTGATGCCACGGTGACGCCGGGCCGCGCAAGGGGCGTATCGAGACTGGAATGCGGCGCCTCAAGAAACGCGGCGCGTTGCTCTCAGCAGGTCGCGCAGCCGCGCGACGCCCGAGAGGTGGAGCAGCAAGGTATAGACCGCAAGGCCAGTGCAGATCAGCGCGCCCAAGGCGATCAGGCGCGCCAGATTGGACGGGCCATCGAGCCAGGGCCCCAAGGCCATCTGCAGTGCGGCAATCGCAATCCCCATAGATCGCGGTCGCAAAGACAATCCGCGGCAGCCGGTAGCGGGCGTTGCCGTCGATCGAAAATCCGATCCGCCGCGCAATGATGATGCCGAGGACGCCGGCCGCGACCCAGCCGGAAACCCCGGCCGCGATCGCCACGCCGACATGTCCCAGGCTTGGCAGCAGCAACAGGCTGCCGAGCAGCGCCACCGCAAAGCCTGCGAGCGCGGCATACATCGGCGTCGCGGTGTCTTCACGGGCAAAGAAGATCGGCGAGAAAGCCTTCACCAGCACATGACCTGGCATGCCGAGCGCGAGCGCACTCAGCGCCGCCGCGGTCGCCGCGGTATCGGCGGCGGTGAAGGCGCCGCGCTGGAACAACACCGCGACAATGGGCGTGGCCAGCACCGCCAGCGCCACCGCCGCCGGCAGTGCCAGGAAAAGCGCAATCTCGAGCCCACGGGATTCCGCCGCCGCCAGCTCGCTGCTGTCGCCGCTGCGCAGCGCATGGGCGAAAGCAGGCACCAGCACCGTACCGATCGCCATGCCGACAATGCCCAGCGGCAGCTCGACCAGGCGATTGGCGTAATAGAGCCAGGAGACCGCACTGGGCGAGGCGGATGCCACCATCACCGCGGCAATAATAGTGATCTGCGGAATCCCGCTGGCTACGAGGCCTGGAATCGCCAGCGCCAGAAAGCGCCGCATCGGAGCGCCAAAAGATACGCCAAGCGGCGTCACCCGCTCCGGCCCGATCCAGACCGCAACGCCGACGAGCACAAGCTGGGCCAGCCCGGCAAGCGCGACACTGAATGCGACGATGCGGCCGGACAGCGCGCTGTCGCCGGACTGCAGCAGGAAGATCACGCCCAGCGCCGTGAGCATGGTCGCGTTGAAGGCTGCGGTGGCCAGTGCCGCCAAAGCAAAACGATGATTTGCGTTTAACACGCCCATCAGCACGGCGAGCGGCCCCGCCAGCGCCAGGTAAGGCAGCATCAGGCGCGCCAACTCCACGGCGATGGTCATGCGCGGACCGCCGAAAATGAAACCCGGCGCGAGGATGGTCACGAGGACGGGCATCGCGAGCGCAAGCAGGAGCGCCAGACCGATGAGCGCGACGGCGAGCGTGCCGATGAGCTGTCCCGCATAAGCACCGGCGGCGGTCTCACCGCCTTGATCGCGCGCACGCAGATAGAGCGGCACGACCGCGGCGTTCATCGCGCCTTCCGCGAGCAAACGGCGGATGAGATTCGCAAGCTGAAAGGCAACGAAGAATGCGTCCGCCCGCACGCCCGCCCCGAATACGGCGGCAATCATCACGTCGCGGCCAAAACCGAGAATGCGCGACAAGAAAGTGATACCGCCTACCGTCGCGACGTTTCGCGCAAGTGACATGCTGCCCCCCGAACGGTTTTAAGCACGTCGGTGCACACACGTCACGCGTCACAATTGCCGCGCTTGCCGGAGAACGCTCGCCCGCTATAGTGCGGCTTCCTGACATGAGTTTCGCATGGCCAATCCGCATATCGACGTTCTGGGAATCGGCAACGCGATTGTCGATGTCATCGCGCGCGCCGACGACGATTTTCTCGTCCAGCACCAGATGACGAAGGGCGCGATGACGCTGATCGATGAGGCGGGTGCCGAAGCGGTGTATGACGCGATGGGGCCGGCCGTGGAAATTTCCGGGGGCTCGGCGGCGAATACTACCGTCGGGCTGGCGAGCTTCGGCGGACGCGCCGCCTTTGTTGGCAAGGTCAAGAATGATACGCTCGGCCACACTTTCATCCACGACATCCGCGCCGCCGGTGTCGCTTTCGACACCGCCCCGGCATCCGACGGGCCTTCGACCGCGCGTTGCTACATCCTGGTGACGCCGGATGGCCAGCGCACGATGAACACCTATCTCGGCGCGGCGCAGGACCTGCACCCGAACGATATCGATACCGATAAGGTGGCCTCCGCCGCCGTGACCTATCTGGAAGGTTATCTCTGGGACCCGAAGAACGCCAAGAACGCGTTCCTGAAAGCGGCGACCGCTGCGCATGATGCCAAGCGTCTGGTCGCTCTCACGCTGTCGGATGCTTTTTGCGTGGACCGCTGGCGCGAAGAGTTCCTCGGCCTGATCCGCGGCGGCATTGTGGATCTGATTTTCGCCAACGAAGCCGAGCTGAAGTCGCTCTATCAGACGGCCGATCTCGCCGCCGCCGTGACGGCGCTGAAGACGGACGCTAGACTCGCGGTGGTGACGCGCAGTGAAAAAGGCTGCTTGATCGTCAACCGTAAAGGCAGCGAAGTCGTGCGCGCCTTCCCCGTCGAGCGCCTGGTAGACACAACCGGCGCCGGCGATTTATTCGCCTCGGGTTTCCTGTTCGGCCTCGCGCGCGGGAAGGATCTGGTGAGCGCTGCGCGGCTCGGAGCCTTGGCGGCGGCGGAAGTGATCCAGCATATGGGCGCCCGTCCGCAAACTCCGCTGAAGGCGCTTGCCGCCGAAAACGGCCTCGCTCTCTGA
Organism: uncultured Alphaproteobacteria bacterium; assembly: GCA_963728585.1. Taxonomy (GTDB): domain Bacteria; phylum Pseudomonadota; class Alphaproteobacteria; order Rhizobiales; family Xanthobacteraceae; genus CANKHA01. The sequence continues at coordinate 28,335 of CAVSLB010000006.1, read as the reverse complement.
ATCCGCCGGCACGGTAACCAATTGGTAACTGGGCGTGGTTACCAATCGGTGAACCACATAATCCGGGGATTCTTTCATGAGCGATCAAAAGGCAGTCGAATCCGCCGCAGCAAGCGCGGAAGGCCAAGGCGGCGCCCGCAGCAGAGCCCACGACCATCGACGCCGAAGCCATTGCTGCGGACCGTTCCAGCCGGGACGACAGCATCCGCAGCTTTCCGCCCGCGCTCTACAAGCCATCGGTGCAATCCCGCTTCATCCTGCTCGCGGCCGCGGTCGCCTTCGCCGCAGCCTTCGGTGGACTGCTCGGTTCGGTCAGCACCTATAGCCTCGCCAGCCCGAAGACCGATCCGGCCGAGCCGACGGCCAAATTGCAAGCCGCGCTCACCCAGGTGACCAAGGACGTCGCCGCGCTAAAAACCAGCGTTGAGGCTTCCAGCCGCGTCGCGGCAACGCAAGTGTCGAAGATCAATGAGCGCTTCGACCGCGCCGAGCGCGCCCAGGCGGACCCAGCGGCGAAGATCGCCGCGCTGACAGAAACCGTCACCCGGCTTGAAAAGCGCATCACGGCTAATGCCGACGCTGCGCGTGAAGTGACCGGTTCGGTGCCGGACCGCACAGCGACCACGGCGTTGCTCAAGGATCAATCGAAGCCCGTCATCGTCGAGGGCTGGGTGTTGCGCGACATCTATCGTGGGCGCGCGCTGGTGGAGAACCGGAGCGGCCTCTACGAGGTCAGGCCCGGCGGCAATCTGCCCGGCATCGGCAAAGTGGAAACCATCACGCAGCAGAATGGCCGCTGGGTGGTGGTGACGCCGAAGGGTTTGATCGTCTCGATGCGTTGACCCACAGCACCGAGTTCGATCAATAAAACGGCGCCCCTCGGGCGCCGTTCTTTTTGGAGTGGTGCCGGGTCCGCGATTTCATGGCAGCATCGCCGTAAACCGGCACGCGGACCATGCTTCTTCGTCCTCACACTCCTTTGCTTGCAGCGGTGTTTGCAGCGGCGCTGGTTTTCCTAGCGGCTACGGCTCGCGCGCAAACGGCGAAGCCGGAAATGCGCGAAAGCTGTCCAGGCCTGGTGGCTTCACATGCGCCGCGCGTCACCCCCGTCTCGCTCCGGCTGGCGGCGCTTGCCGCCGACCAGGTGCGCATCCGTTACGCCGGCCATTCCACTTTCCTGATTGAGAGTCCGCAGTCGGTGCGCATCGCTACGGATTACAATGATTATGTGCAGGTGCCGCTGTTGCCCACCATTGCGACGATGAACCGCGCGCATGACACGCATTTCAGCGAATATCCGAACCCCGCGATCCCGCATGTGCTGCGCGGCTGGGCGCCCGCCGGCGCGCCTGCGCGCCACGACTTGCAGGTGCAGGACGTGCGGGTGCGAAATGTACCGACCAACATCCGCGATTACTTGGGCGGCACCGAACGGCATGGCAATTCGATTTTTATCTTTGAAGTGGGCAGCCTCTGCATCGCCCATCTCGGCCATCTGCATCACACCCTGAACCAGCAGCAGCTCGACGAAATTGGCCGGATCGATGTTGTGCTGGTGCCGGTCGACGGGAGCTTTACGCTCGACCTCGAGGGCATGATGGAAGTGCTGCGCGCGCTGAAGGCGCCGCTCATGATTCCGATGCACTATTTCAGCCTCTATACCCTGCAGCGCTTCATCGACCGGGCGCGCGGCCAATCCTGGGAGGTCGAATGGGCCGCCGAGCCTTCCGTCATCCTGGCGCGCGCAAGCTTGCCTTCCACGCCCAAAATCCTGGTGCTGCCGGGCCGCTAAAGCCAGAACGGCGCCGGCGGCGCGGCGTGGAGCAGCTATCGTGCCGATTAACCTCTGCGTGATTTTCGGGTTGGAACGAAAATGACCGTGATGCATTGTGGCTTCCGTTGGGCTTGAGCGGGACAGGGATCCCAAGCTTTATAGTTAAGTTTTCTGCCGGGGACCTTGTGCCGTCCCGAAAACTCTCCGTGAGGAAAAGATGATTGGTAACTGGTCAGGTTGGAAGAAATTTCCGAATGCGGAGCGCGGCGAGCACGTGGAAGCGCCGATCGGGCCCGGAATCTACGAAGTCCGCAACATGTCCACTGGCGATATGGCGGCCTTCGATGCCTCCGGCAATGTCGCGCAGGCGCTGGCGGCGCTGCTGCGGAAGCCGCCTTCCCGCCCCTGGGCGAAGTTGTTCAGTGCTGACCGCGGCTCCTGGCCAGACAATCATTGGGAATATCGAACCTGTGCGGCTTCATCGATGCGCGAGGCCAAGATGATGGCGCAGGCCCTGCTCGGCCGCCGGCAGGTCTACTGGCGCCGCAACGCTCCGCGGGCGCGCTCGAACTTTGCGCGATCGATCTGAGTTGAAGTCAGGAGGGTGGCGTTGAAGGAGAAGTCGCCATGCTGAAATGGGCCGTCATCTTCCTGATCATCGCGCTTGTTGCCGCGCTCTTCGGCTTCACTGACATCGCCAGCGCCTCGGCGGGCATCGCCAAGATCCTGTTCGCGATCTTCCTCGTGCTGTTCCTCGGCGCCGTGTTCATCGGGCTGGTGGTGGGAAAACGCCTGACCGGCTGACGGCGTCTTGAGCCTGGCCGCCCGTTTCTCCGCTCGTCCCCGACTCAACCCGCCTAGGTTGAGCATTGATCGGATCGACCGGATTCCCGCCGCCGGATGGGCTGCCTCAATTGAGATTACACGTCCACGCTGGCGGCGAGCGCATTGTCCTGGATGAAGGCCTTGCGGTCGTCGACCGTCTCACCCATCAAGGTCGTGAAGAGGTTATCGGCTTCGTCGATTTCCTTGACCGTGACCTGCAACAGGGAACGGGCGTTGGCGTCGAGGGTCGTTTCCCACAATTGATCGGGATTCATCTCGCCCAATCCCTTGTAGCGCTGCAGGGTGACGCCCTTGCGGCCCGCCGCCATCACCGCCTCGATCAAGCCGACCGGCCCATGGATGGCGATCATCGTCGTCCTTGCGGCGCAAGTTGGCCGGGCGCTGATAGGTCTCCTGCAAGGCCGCCGCATATTCATCGAGCTTGCGCGCCTCCGCTGACGATAGCAGCGCCTGGTCGATGACAGCGACTTCTTTGACGCCGCGAAGCGTGCGCGTGAAGTTAAAGCCGGCGCCTTCGACATAGGCGCCTTGCCAGCCGCGCTCGGTTTCATCCGCTAATGCGTCGAGCCGGCGGGCGATATAGGGCGCAGCGGCCGCTGCCTTTGCGGAATCGCCGAAGATATCCGCGTTCAGCACCCCAAGGATGGCGGCCTGCTCCACCACATAGCGGCGGTAGCGGCTGTGCAATCCGCGCAATACGTTGCGGATGTGGCGCGCGTCATCCACCAGCGTGCGCAGGTCTGAACCGGCACGCGTCTCCCCGGTGTGGAGCCGCAGAACTGTGTCTTCCAGCCCAGTGTCGATCAGATAGTCTTCCAGCGCGCGCTCGTCCTTCAGATATTGCTCCGACCTGCCGCGAGCAATCTTGTAGAGCGGCGGCTGGGCAATGAAGAGATGGCCCCGGTCGATGATCTCGCGCATCTGCCGGTAGAAGAAAGTCAACAGCAGCGTGCGGATATGAGCGCCGTCGACGTCGGCATCCGTCATGATGATGATCTTGTGGTAGCGCAGCTTGTCGGCGTTGAACTCGTCATGCCCGATGCCGGTGCCGAGCGCGGTGATCAGCGTGCCGATTTGCTCCGAGCCAAGCATCTTGTCGAAACGCACGCGTTCGACATTGAGGATCTTCCCGCGCAGCGGCAGGACGGCCTGGAATTCCCGATTGCGGCCCTGCTTGGCGGAACCCCCGGCGCTGTCGCCCTCGACGATAAATAGCTCCGACTTCGACGGATCCTTCTCCTGGCAGTCAGCGAGCTTGCCAGGCAGCGACGAAACGCCGAGCGCATTCTTGCGCGTCATCTCGCGCGCCTTGCGCGCGGCTTCGCGCGCGGCAGCGGCCTGCACCACCTTGCCGACGATGATCCTGGCTTCCACCGGCCGCTCCTCCAGCCAGCCCTTCAGCGCGTCGTTGACGACGCTTTCGACCACAGGGCGCACCTCGGAGGAGACAAGTTTGTCTTTGGTCTGGGAGGAAAATTTCGGGTCAGGCACCTTGACCGAGAGCACGGCCGTGAGCCCTTCGCGGCAGTCGTCGCCGGTCAGCGCCACCTTCTCTTTTCTGGATATTCCGCCGGATTCGGCATAGCCGGTAATCTGCCGCGTAAGCGCGCCGCGGAAGCCGGCGAGATGGGTGCCGCCGTCGCGCTGCGGAATATTGTTGGTGAAGCAAAGCACGTTCTCGTGGTAGCCGTCGTTCCACCACAGCGCGGCTTCGACCACGATGCCGTCGCGCTCGGCCCTGACCATGATCGGCGCCGGAATAAGCCCGCTCTTGTTGCGGTCGAGATATTTCACAAAAGCTTCGATGCCGCCGTCGTAACGCAGCTCCTCGCGCTTCTCGACCGCGTGACGCATGTCCGACAATACGATGGTGACGCCGGAATTCAGGAAGGCTAGCTCGCGCAGGCGGTGTTCGAGCGTTGCGAAATCGAACTCCACCATGGTGAAGGTTTTCGGCGACGGCAGGAAGGTTACCTCGGTGCCGCGCTTGTCCCCGGCCTCGCCGGTGACTTTCAGCGGAGCCACGGCCTCGCCGTCGCGAAACTCCATGAAATGCTGCTTGCCGTCGCGCCAGATGGTGAGCTTCAGCCAGCGCGAAAGCGCGTTGACGACGGAGACGCCGACGCCGTGCAGGCCGCCCGATACCTTGTAGGAATTCTGGTCAAATTTTCCGCCCGCATGCAGCTGGGTCATGATGACCTCGGCCGCCGAGACCCCTTCGCCCTTGTGGATATCAGTGGGAATGCCGCGGCCGTCGTCGCGCACCGTGCAAGAGCCGTCCGGATTGAGCGTCACGGTCACTGCGGCGGCATGACCGGCCAACGCTTCATCGATGGCATTGTCGACGACTTCGTAGACCATGTGATGCAGGCCGGAGCCGTCGTCGGTATCGCCGATATACATACCGGGACGCTTGCGCACGGCGTCGAGGCCCTTGAGGACCTTGATCGAACTCGGCACCGTAATCGGAAGCAGCAGGAAGTTTATGGCGGGCTGGCTCAGCCATTAACAACACTTTCGAATCGTTTGGAAAATCCCACTCAAAACACTGTTTGGTGTGCCACGAAACAACGACGCCGTACAGGGCAAAGTAGCCCTGATTAAGTAGTTGTTCTCACGTGATTTTTCCAGCCAGAACAGAGCCCGAAATCAGGTGTGAAAAAAACCGACTCGGGCGACGCAATTTGGCGCTGCGGAGGGCGTTTATCCGCGGCCTCGGACCGCTACGCTATGACTGATTTTTCTTGTCACCGCTGTCTTGCGCGCCGCCGCTACCGGAGCAGAGGCGATAGCGCCGGCTGGGATCATAGTCGGGGATCGGCCGCGAAAAGCTTTCGAGCGCGCCCGCCCACAGCTCGACGCGGTCGATATCTTCGCGGAGCCGCGCGAGCGACTCTTGCAAACGTTCCGAAATCTTGTCCCCTCCGGCGAAGCCGGGTCCCATGCTCTCATCTCCATGAACGGGCAGACAGGTTGTAAGAGGTAAAGCGCCGCCGGAGCCGAATGTTCCCTTTCTGACAAAAGATGAAAACCTAGCCAGGCACATGGGTTTAGGCGGAACGACGGTTGATTTGTCCGGATATGATCTCAAATATCTGCGCGCGCGGCGCGATTTCAGCGAAGGTCACGGGATCCGCTCCGGTCATCCAAATCTGCGAGCCGAGACGGAAAAGCGCGTCATAAAGCGCGTTGCGTCGACTCGGGTCGAGATGCGCAACGATCTCGTCAAGCAGCAGTACCGGCGCAAAGCCCGTCATCTCGCCGACCAGCCCGGCATGCGCGAGCACAAGACCGATCAGCAAGGCCTTCTGCTCACCGGTCGAAGCATCGGCGGCAGGAACATTCTTGCCCGCATAGGACACCGCGAGATCGGTCAAATGCGGTCCATCAAGCGTGCGGCCGGCCAGCGCGTCGCGTGCGCGGTTTTCTTTCAGCTGCCTGCGATAGCGATCCTCCACCTCGACCGCGGGCTGCTCCGCCAGCGCCTGCTCCATCCAGCCATGCAACGCTATGTCTGCCGCCGGGAAGCCGACCGGGAAGGCGTTACGTTCTGCCAGCGCAGCCCGCAACCGGCGTACCGTTTCCGCACGCAGCGCGGCGACGGCGACGGCGAGCTCGGCGGTCTCATGCTCGACGGCATCCAGCCAATGCAGGTCCGGGCGCGGATTTTCCAGCAGGCGGTTGCGCGAGCGCAGGCTGCGCTCCAGCGCCGAGACGCGGCTGGAATGCTGGGCGTCCACCGCCAGTACCAGGCGATCGAGAAAGCGGCGCCGTTCGGAGGCGGGCTCGTTAAATAGCCGATCCATCGCCGGCGTGAGCCAGATCACGCGGATATGGTCGGCGAAATCCGCCACCGAAGCGGCCGGCTCACGGTCGATGCGGCACATGCGCTGCGGCCGGGTATCTTCGACAGCAGGCGTGATGCCGGTACCCAAGGTGGCAAGGCCGAGCGCGCCTTCGACCTCGGCGGCCACCGCCCAGGAGCCGTCGCCTTCGCTGAAGGCCACCTCTTCCAGCGTGGCGCGCCGCAAGCCGCGGCCGGGTGTGAGAAAGGAAATCGCCTCGATCAGATTGGTCTTGCCGGCGCCATTGGCCCCTACCAAGACGACCGGCTCCGCGCTGAGCTCGATAGACGCCGCGCGATAACTGCGGAAGTTGGTCAACGCGAGACGACGAATGCGGGCGAAATCCATGCCGCAGTGCTAAGGCCGGCTACCGTCCCCTACAAGAGCCTGCGGCCCGACGCGCGCAAAGCGCAGGCCCCGGGGGCCGGCAGCGGGCTTTACACCCGCATCGGCATCAGCACGTAGAGCGCGCCGGCGGAATCGCGGTCCTGGATCAGCGTAGGGGAGCCGGCGTCGGCGAGCTTGAGCACGGCGACCTCGCCCTCAATCTGGGCGGCGATGTCGAGCAGATAGCGGGAGTTGAAACCGATATCGATCGGATCGGCGCCGTATTCGATCTCCAGTTCTTCGGTGGCGCTGCCGGAATCCGGATTGGTTACCGACAACAACAGCCGCCCGGAGCTGATGGAAAGCTTCACCGCCCGACCGCGCTCGCTCGAGACCGTAGAGACACGATCGACCGAAGCCTCGAAGTCTTTTTTGTCGACGATTAACTCCTTGTCGTTGCCGACCGGAATGACGCGCGCGTAGTCGGGAAAGGTGCCGTCAATCAACTTCGAGGTCAGCACCACGTCGCCGATGGAGAACCGGATTTTGCCCTGCGACAGCTCAACGCCGACCTCGGCTTCAGCGTCGTCAATTAGCCGCTGCACCTCACCCACCGTTTTGCGCGGCACGATGATGCCCGGCATGCCCGAAGCGCCAGACGGTAACGGCAGCTCCACCTGCGCGAGCCGGTGCCCATCGGTCGCCACCGCGCGCAGCATCGTCGACTTTGCGTTGCCCGCCGTGTGCAGGTAGATGCCGTTGAGATAGTAGCGTGTCTCCTCGGTGGAGATCGCGAACTGGGTCTTGTCGATCAGCCGCTTCAGATCGGCCGCTGCGAGCGTGAATTTGTGGGTCATCTCGCCGGCGGCGAGATCCGGAAAGTCGCTTTCCGGCAAAGTCTGCAACGTGAAGCGCGAACGCCCGGCGCGGATGGCGAGCATCGCGCGGTCGCCGGAGGCTTCCAACACGATCTGTGATCCCTCGGGCAGTTTGCGCACGATCTCGTAGAACATATGCGCCGGCACCGTAGTGGAGCCAGCGGGCGAAACCTCCGCGTCCACGGCGTCGATCACCTCCAGGTCGAGATCGGTGGCCTTCAGGCTGAGCTTGGATTTTTCCGCGCGGATCAGCACATTGGCGAGAATGGGGATCGTATTACGGCGCTCCACCACGCGGTGAACGCGCCCCAGCGATTTCAACAATGCCGTACGCTCGACGGTAACCTTCATCTCGCAACCTGCCCGATCAGGATAAATCAACCCTCGAACCGCGAAGACGGCGGACGCCGGCGACAGCGGCAGCCCTCGCCTTGCGGGGGGAGCAAAGGTGACGCGCCCCGCCCGAATAGGCAAGGGCGGAGACGCGAAGCTCCGCCCTTTTCCCAGCGATTCGAGGCTACGAATCCCTCACCAAGCCGCGAGGGCAGCTAGTCTTGCAGCTGCCGCTTCAGGACCTCGATCTCCTCCGCCAGCGTGGTGTCGCTACCCACGAGGTTCTCGATCTTGCGGACCGCGTGCAGCACGGTCGTATGATCGCGCCCGCCGAAGCGCCGCCCGATCTCCGGCAAGGAGCGCAGCGTCAGCGTCTTGGCGAGGTACATGGCTACTTGGCGCGGCCGGACAACATTGGCCGTGCGCCGGGACGACAACAGATCGGCGCGGCTGACGTTGTACTGACGCGCCACCACCCGCTGGATGTCCTCGATCTTGACCCGCTTCGGCTCCTGCGGGCGGATCAGATCGCGCATCTCACGCTCCGCGAGTTCGAGCGTGACCGGCTGTCCGGTGAGTTTGCTGTGGGCGAGCAGGCGGTTGAGCGCGCCTTCGAGATCGCGGCCGTTATGGGTGATGGTCTTGGCAATATAGGCGAGCACCGGCGGCGGCACGTCGAACCCGGGATGATGCAGCTTGGCTGCCTCCATGCGGGATTTCAGGATTTCCAGCCGCAGCTCTTCGCCGAGCGAGGACATTTCCACCACTAGGCCCCCGGCAAGCCGCGAGCGCACCCTGTCGTCCAGGCTTTCCAGATCGGACGGTGGGCGGTCAGAGGCGATCACCACTTGGCGGCCGGCATCAATCAGCGCGTTCAGCGTGTGGCAGAATTCGGCTTGGGTGTTCTTGCCTTGCAGGAATTGCAGATCGTCGATCACCAGCACGTCGATCCCACGCAGCACTTCCTTGAACGCGATCGCCGTTTGGCTGCGGAGCGCGGCAACGAAGCCGTACATGAACTTTTCCGCCGTCAGATAGAGCACCTTGTGCTCGCCGGCGGCGTTGCCCGCCCAAGTGATGGATTGCAGCAGATGGGTCTTTCCGAGCCCCACACCGGAGTGAATGTAGAGCGGATTGAACATGACCGGATCGCCGCGGCGGGCGGCGGCCACCTGCTTGGCGGCAGCATGCGCCAGCGTGTTGGAACGGCCGAGCACGAAGGTCTCGAAAGTAAGCCGCGGGTCGAGCGGCGAGCCGCCCAATGCTTCATGCGCAGCGGACAAAGGCGAGGAGATCGCGCGCTGCTCATTGCCGCTGAGCCGTATCGCGTGACCGTTTTGGTGCGCCGCCGCCGGCTGCACGGGCGCTGGCTTCTGCGCCAGCGATCGCAAGACACCGGAGCGCACGCTCAGCTCGATGCGGCCGACGGTCGCATGCTCGGCCTGCCAACAGGCAAGAACGCGCTCAGAGTAATGCGATTGGATCCAGCTTTTGAGAAAGCGCGTCGGGACCGAGAGCCGCACCGTGGAATCGTCGAGGCCCTCAAGGTCCATCCGCGCGAACCAGCTTGAATAGATATCGTCACCGACTTCGACACGCAGCCTGCCCTTTACGCGCGACCAGCTTTCTTGCTCTGGGGTGGTCATATCCATGGTCATTTTCCGATCCGGAGTGAGAGATTTGCAAGTGGCGTGGCAGCTGGCCATGCCATGGAACGCACGCAACTCACTCATGTGAGACGACGGCTGGTTGCTTTGCGGTGCAAAGGCCAGACAGTGGACACGAGAATTACGCGAGACGTTGCGACTCAGCCGCCAGGTGGGGGCATTGCCCCCCGGGATCCAACCAATTTGGGCCGGCAATCGACCCATGGCGCCTCGCGGCGCAGCGGATCACACCCAATCGGTGACGTGGCGCGCGGCGACATTGTTGGATCTGCAAATGCATTTCTTGTAAGCGGCATAGTTCCCCCTTCCACCCGCATAAGCGCGATGGCCCTGACTTTTTTTAACGCTGCTTTTTTCAAGCCCCCAAGCGTTCGCTTCGCCTACGCACTACTCAGTTCGGCGTCACGTTCTCAGCCAGGTTTCACACCTACGAGCTCCTCGAGTAAATCCACGCTGAAGGAATTCAGGCGCAGTTCTACTGATCTCATTCTCGATGAGCTCGAGTGTGACCCTTTTACTGAGGACTCTCGGAGACCCCGAGAGACAGTTAAAAAATACACACACCCATGCGGCCTGCAACGAGTTTTGCTACGGCCATCCTGCGCACGGGGGCGAAGCGGCCCCGCACCTGTCTCGCTCGCGTCCATTGGGTTGGCCGGCAACATGTTGAATCGGCGCAGTGATTCTTTTCGATCCTGCGTTACCTGTGCGCCAGCGTCACATGTATCGAATTTTTTTATGCGCGACCCCGCGAGAGCCTAGGCTGCGTCGGGTTTTTCAACTCCTCGCCGTCACATTCCTGTTAAAGGCTTGCGAGGGCGGCCTTTTTTTTGACCAAAAAATCTAACTAGCCGGCAAGGAGCAAACATAACGGTGCGCAGAGATCGCTGCGGGCGCGCGGTATATGCGATCGCGTAGGTGCCGCGCGCGACATTCGTGCGCAGATACTTGGAGTTAGCGAGTGCAAAGAAAAAATGGCCCGCGCATCGGCGGGCCATTCTGAATGCCGGCGTGCCGGAAAAATTATTTCCCGAGCTTGGCAATCTGATGCGTGAGGCGCGAGACCTTGCGGCTGGCGGTACCCTTGTGCATCACGCCGTGTCTGAGCGGCGCGCATGAGCGCGGGTTCAGCCGCCTGAAGCGCCGTTTGCGCCGCCGTAGCATCCCCGGAAGCGATCGCTTCCTCGACATCGCGGACGGCGCTGCGCATGCGCGAGCGACGCGCCTTGTTGATGATGGTCCGCCGCGCAATCTTTCGGGTGGCCTTCTTGGCGGATTTAGTATTAGCCATCGGATCTCTCGTTTGAACACACGGCGGCTCGGATGCATCGCACCGTCGATCCGCTGAAAAAAGGGAACGGCGGCGAAAATCTCGCCGCCACCGGGTCGCTTATAGTCAGGCCACCCGCGGGCGTCAACGGCCGCGCCACGCGATCGGGCGCCTAGCCGCTGACATTATAGGCCGCGAGCGCTGCCATGTTCACCAGCTGCGTATCCTTCGCAGCGAGCTGCACGATCTGGACCGGGCGGTCCAGACCAACCAGAAGCGGCCCGATCACGGTGGCGCCTCCCAATTCCTGCAGCAGCTTGGTGGAGATGGAAGCAGAATGGAAGGCAGGCATAATCAGCACATTGGCGGGGCCGCTGAGCCGGCAGAAAGGATAGGCCGCGGCCAATTCGGGGTTTAGCGCGATGTCAGCGGCCATCTCGCCGTCGTATTCAAAATCCACCCGTTTCTGGTCGAGAATGCGGACCGCACGCTGCACCCGCGCCGAGCGCTCTCCCGGCGGGTGGCCAAAGGTCGAGAAGGCGAGCAACGCCACGCGCGGCTCATAGCCTAACCGCCGAGCGACACCCGCCGCCTCGATTGCGATCTCCGCCAGCTCTTCCGCTTCCGGCATTTCCGTGACTGCGGTATCGGCCACGACGACTGCGCGGCCACGGGCAAGCACGAGCGATACGCCCATCACTCGGTGACCAGGCTTGGGATCGATGACACGCCGCACATCCTCCAATGCCACGGAAAAATTGCGCGTGACGCCGGTGACCATCGCGTCTGCGTCGCCGAGCGCGACCATGCAAGAGGCGAAATGATTGCGGTCGGTATTCACCAGCCGTTGGCAATCACGGATCAGGTAGCCCTTACGCTGCAATCTTTCATAGAGATAGGCGGCGTAGATCGCGTTCCGTTTGGAGAGCGCGGCATTAAAGATTTCAATGCCGCCGCCGAGCTCGACATTGAGCTCCTTGGCCGTGGCGCGGACGCGATCCTCGCGGCCGACGAGTTGCGCGGTGCCGAGGCCCTGCTGCACAAAACTCGCCGCCGCTCGGATTACCTGCTCCTCTTCGCCTTCGGCGAAAACCACGCGCTTGGGCTGGCGCCGCAGCCGGGAGAAGACTTGCTGCAGCACGCCGGCGACCGGATCGCGCCGACTCGACAGCTGCTGGCGGTAAACGGCCATGTTCTCGATCGGCCGCCGGGCCACTCCGGAATCCATTGCCGCTTGCGCGACAGCAGAAGGAATTGCGGAAATCAGCCGGGGATCGAATGGCACGGGGATGATGTAATCGGGACCATATTTGGGACGGACGCCATAGGCAGTGGCTACTTCGTCTGGCACGTCCTCGCGCGCGAGTTCGGCCAGCGCGCGGGCCGCTGCGATCTTCATCTCCATACTGATCGAGGTCGCGCGCACATCGAGCGCACCGCGAAAAATGTAAGGGAAACCGAGCACGTTGTTGATCTGGTTCGGATAGTCCGAGCGCCCGGTGGCCATGATGGCGTCTTCGCGCACTTCCGCCACTTCCTCTGCGGTGATTTCCGGGTCGGGATTGGCCATGGCGAAAATGATCGGCTTATCGGCCATGGATTTGACCATGGCCTTGCTTACCGCGCCTTTGACCGAGAGCCCGACAAACACGTCGGCGCCCTTGAGCGCCTGTTCGAGCGTACGCAAGGAAGTCTTGGCCGCATGCGCCGACTTCCATTGGTTCATGCCCTCGGTACGGCCCTGATAGATCACGCCCTTGGTGTCGCAGAGGATCAGGTTATCGGGCGGAAAGCCCATGGCCTTGAGCAGGTCGAGGCAGGCAATTGCCGCGGCACCGGCACCGTTACAGACAAGCTTGGCGTTCTTGATATCGCGCCCGGTGAGATCGAGCGCATTGATCAGCCCGGCCGCGGTGATGATCGCGGTGCCGTGCTGGTCGTCATGGAAGACCGGGATGTCGAGCAGCTCGCGCAGCCGCTGCTCGATCACGAAACATTCCGGGGCCTTGATGTCCTCCAGGTTGATGCCGCCCCAACCCTTGCCGAGGAATTTCACGCAATTGACGAACTCGTCCGGGTCTTCGGTCGAAACTTCAAGGTCGATCGAATCGATGTCGGCGAAGCGCTTGAACAGAACCGCCTTGCCTTCCATCACGGGCTTTGCCGCGAGTGCCCCGAGGTTGCCGAGGCCTAGAATGGCGGTGCCGTTGGTGATGACGGCGACGAAATTTCCCTTGGCGGTGTAGTCGTAAGCGAGGTTGGGATCCTTTGCGATTGCCAGCACCGGAATGGCAACGCCGGGCGAATAAGCCAGCGACAGATCGCGCTGGGTTGACATCGGCTTGGTGGCGACGACCTCCAGCTTGCCGGGCTTGCCCTTGGAGTGAAAATCCAGCGCTTCCTGGTCAGTGAAGGTCGGACGCGTGCGCGGGGCGCCTTTCTTAGACATTGACACTCCTGACGATCTCTCGGACCCGAAACGGACGCCGACCATACAGACCTTATAAGAAGGCCCTCGCGGCTGCTCAAGACAAGCCGGCATACTGATTTTTCCGAATTATCCATTGAAGACGCCTACGGCTGAGAGTAACTCCTGCTGGAAATCCGCCACAAACAGGAATGATCCTCGCGTCATGATCCGCTCTGTGTTTCGCTTACTGGGTTTGGTGCTGCTTGCCGCCGGCTTTGTTTTCTTCATTTACGACGGCACCAAGTCGATTGCGGATCAGACCGTCTACATCAGCAAATTCAGCCAGACCTGGGCGGAAATACATCAACAGAGCCTGCAGGCGTTGCAAGACACGGTGGAGAAGAACGCCGTCTGGCTGTGGCCTGTGCTGCAACCCGTTCTTGAACAGCCGACCTGGCTGATACTGGGTAGCTTCGGCATGATCCTGATCTTGCTCGGGCGCAGGAAGAAGCCGTTGATTGGCTACGCGCGCAACTAAAGTATCCCTGTAACCTGCTTCTGGGACGCTGCGAATAACCCGCAGAAGCGTTATATTCACCGCAGACGGCGCTTGAACCTGCAAGTGGAAAGTGGGCTTTTCGGGCAGGACCAAGCGCGAAGCTAGCGAATAGGCGCGGACGTTTACGCCATTTGCGCAATGCGCGATGGCTTACGCAAACGCGGGCCATTTACCGATCGCCCATGCGAGGAGGACAGCCGATGTTCCTGTTCAAGAAGACTGCCATGCCAGCTTCCGGCCAAGCGCTGCCGGGCCGCTCCACGCCAATTGCGACCGCGAGCCATCACCACGTCAACGGCCGCGCACTGAAAGGCCCTTATCCGGATGGGTTGGAAACCGCGGTGTTCGGACTGGGTTGTTTCTGGGGGGCGGAGCGCAAATTCTGGCAGCTGGGCGATGGCATCCACGTCACTGCGGTCGGTTACGCGGGCGGCCAGACACCCAACCCGACTTATGAAGAGGTCTGCAGCGGCCGGACCGGGCATAACGAAGTGGTGCTGGTGGTCTATGACCCGAAAAAAGTCTCTTACGAGAAGCTGCTGAAGACCTTTTGGGAAAGCCACGATCCCACCCAGGGCATGCGGCAGGGCAACGACGTTGGCACGCAATATCGCTCCGGCATCTACGCCACTTCGCCAGCGCAGCGCGCCGCCGCCGCCGCGTCGAAAGAAATCTACGACAAGGCGCTGCGGGCCAAGGGCTTTGCTGGCATCACCACCGAGATCGTAGATGCGCCGGAATTCTATTTCGCCGAGGACTACCATCAGCAATATCTCGCCAAGAATCCTGGCGGCTATTGCGGGCTCGGCGGCACCGGTGTGGCTTGTCAGGTGGGCACAGGCGTGGCGGCTTAATCTCGCGCGCATGATCCCGAAAAGCGGGAACCGGTTTTCGGATCAGATCCTGCGCTGCTTTTACGTAAGCGCGCGAATCGCAGATAAGTGACGCAATCTGCGCAAGCTTGATTGCTGTTCCGCAAAACCGGTATCCATTTTTGCTGATCGCGCGCCTCCGTCAGCATTTGTTAACCATGGAAGGCGTTAATCGGGCTTAACTCTTTGGGCCCGGGATTCGCCTTCCATGCGAATGCGCCATCTTTCGGTTTTGCTTGTGGCCGTGCTGGCGCTGGCGCTCGGCGGCTGCCTTACGCGCGGGCAATCGGTGCAGCACCAACAATCTGTCCCGGCTGCGCAGGCGGCACAGCCGGCCGGCCCGCCGATCGTCTCCGCGCCGGCGCCGGCGGTCTCTGCCGCGCCGGCTTACCAGGCACCGGCTGCTCCGCCGGCCCGCGGCTTCTTCACCGCCAATCTCGGCGGACCCTATGCCCGCGCGCCGGCCTATGCTTCGCCGCCCTGTGGCGCGCAGGGTTGCGGCGCTGTCTCCGCGCCGGTCTATGCCGCGGCCAGCTTCGAGCAGCCTTATTTGCTCGATGCCGGAGATCGCCTGCGCATCACCGTCTTCGGCCAGGACGGCCTGACCAATTCCTATGCGGTGGACGCAGCCGGCAATATCACCATGCCGCTGGTCGGCAGCATCGCCGCCCGCGGGCGCACCCCCGCGCAGCTCTCGCGCGCGCTCACCGAGCGGCTGAAACAGGGCTACATCCGGGAGCCCAAGGTGGCGATCGAGGTGGAGGCCTATCGGCCCTTCTTCATCTATGGCGAGGTCCCCACGCCCGGCCAATATCCCTATGTCGCCAACATGACCGTGGAGAAGGCCATCGCCATTGCCGGCGGCTTTGGCCCGCGCGCCGACCGCAGCAAGGCGACGGTCTCACGCACCATCGGCGGACAGACCACCCGCGCCAGCGTGCCGCTCACCTATCCGCTGCGCCCCGGCGATACGCTGCGCATCGACGAGCGATGGTTTTGAGTAGTTGGCATCGACTCGTTCCGACGCGGCTCCCCAATAACGCCCGCGCATTGTAGGCTCGGCCGAGCTGGAGAACCGGCGACCCGCGATCATTCAGCCGCGGGCCGGTTTCGGAGGGGCCGCGATGGATCTGACTCCCTATCTCACTTGGGACTATGCGATACGTTTTCTCCAGTGGGAGAACCTTCTCACCTTCGTGACACTCGCCAATATTCTTGGCCTGATCGGCGGGATCTTTTACGTCGCGTCGGTTTCGATGAAGACCATCATCCCGCTGCGCATCGCTGCCATCGCCTCGACCGTTTTCTTCCTCGGTTACGGGGTTTTCACGCCAGCACTGCCGACGATCTTTCTCTACGGCATGCTGCTGCCGCTCAACACGTATCGCCTTTATCAGATCCGCGAATTAATCAAGAAGGTCCGCATCGCGGCGGGTGGCGACCTGTCGATGGACTGGCTGGAGCCTTTCTCGACACGCCGCGCATTTCGCAAAGGGGCGGTGGTCTTCAACCGGGGCGATCTCGCCGACGAGATGTTTCTGATCGTCAAAGGCAAGTATCTGGTGAAGGAACTCGGCATCGAATTGTTGCCGGGACACATCATCGGCGAGATGGGCCTGCTGACCCCGGATAATCGTCGCACGCAGTCGGTGATCTGCACCCAGAACGGCCATGTGCTTTCGATCACCTATGACAAAGTGCGGGAGCTGTATTTCGAAAATCCCGAATTCGGCTTCCATTTCCTGCGGCTGACCAGCCAGCGGCTGCTGCAGAATGTGGCACGGCTCGAAGCACAACTGGCCGCGCGCCAGGAAGTGGTGCAGAGCGTCTCGTAAAGCGGGAGATTCAGCGCAGCGAATTTGGCTGGCAATCCCCCGAGCAGGAAGAGCCGATCACTACCGGCGAGGGTTTTACCGCAAAACGCTGGCGGGAGGCCCAGCTCCAGGTGGGGGGTTGATCCGGCGGCAAGTAACGCGCGGTGCTGCTCACAGCCGGGGCTTTTGTATCGGCCGCCGACACTTTCACCGTAACCGCCAGCTTCCCGGATGAAGCGCTGACCTCCGATTTCATGCCGGCAGTCGCGGCCATCTGCTGAGCCGCCGAGACCGCATCTTTCGACGTGCCGCCGGCTCCCAATACTTGCACCGCCGCGAGCGCAGCCTCGTCTGCTACCTGCTGCAGACGGGATTGGGCCTGCGCTTGCCCGCTGAAAAGCAGGACGGCGGCGACGAGGCCAAGCCGAATACCCGGAAAGTGAAATTCACACATCGGAAGCCCTGCGCAAAATCTGCGGGAAGATTAGCGACGGACGGTTGGTATCGCGTTAAACCCGTCTTGCCTTCCAAGAGAAGATTGCAGCCGCGGTGAACGAATCTTTGCGCCGACGGCGACGACCTTCCGCTACGGCAAGCAACTCTTAACCAGCCGCCTACCGCGCCAATACAACGCCTGGGGGCGTTAAGGGTTCGACCCCAGGAATACCCATATCCCGCCTGAAAACCCCTTGGTTTAGGGTTAATGTACCGAAAGGCCTCGCCAGATTATGCCTCATGCCAGATAATGGCCGAGTGACGCCCCAGGGAAGGCCAATTGGGTTTGCGTCCGGGACGGGCGGGCATGGTCATTCCGAGGCTGCTGCAAAACAAGACGGCAAAGGCGGTATTGCTGGCAACCGTGGTGCTGTCGGCCGTCACCGCGTTGCGTGCTTTCGATCCCGCTCCCGTCGCACATCTGCGCGAGCGCAGCTTCGACATCTATCAGCACCTGCAGCCGCGCCCTTATGCGGATTTCCCGGTCCGAATTGTCGAGATCGATGAAGTCTCGCTGGCGCAATACGGCCAGTGGCCCTGGCCGCGCACGCTGATCGCGCAATTCGTCCAGCGCCTGAACGACCTCGGCGCGGCAGTGATCGCGCTCGACATGATATTTCCCGAGCCCGACCGCACTTCGCCGAGCCGGCTTGCCAATGCGCTGACTATCCCCGATGCAGCGGAAGCCGGGCGGATCAAAAGCTTTATGGCACAGTTGCCGGATCACGATGAATTGCTCGCCGAGACCATCAAGCAGGCACCGGTGATCCTCGGTTTCGGCACAGACAAGGTTGCAAACAACCATCGCCCACCGATCAAGACCGGCATCGCCGTCGCTGGCGTTAATCCGACGGCGGTCGTTCAGCGTTTCAACGGAACGATATCGAGCCTGGACATACTTGATGCCGCCGCCAGCGGAATAGGTTCGATGAATGTCAGCGGCCAAGACAAATCCGGCGTCATTCGTCGGGTCCCGCTGTTGTTCACTGACGGCAACAAGGTCTTCCCCAACCTCGGCGTGGAAGCGCTGCGGGTCGCGCAACAGCAAAAGAGCATCGTAATGCGCGGCACCCGCGCCAGCGGCGAGATGGATACCGGCTTGTCGGCGCTGGTCGACATGCGCATCGGTCAATTCCGTGTCCCGTTAACCGGCACGGGCGAGATGTGGATCTATTTCGATCATGACCGGCCGGAACGCTATGTCTCAATGAAGGACCTTCTCGATCCCGCCAAGGAGGATCAAGTCAAGCCGAAGATCGACGGCCAGATTGTGCTGGTCGGCACTTCAGCAGCGGGGCTGCTCGACATCTGGCCGACGCCGCTGGGAGAGCTTGTTCCCGGCACATCGATACATGCCCAGAGCATCGAACAGATCGTCGGCCAGACCTTCTTGCAGCGTCCGGATTGGAGCGCGGGCGTTGAAATCGTTGCTACTGTGACGCTCGGAGCGCTGCTGACCGTATTGCTGCTCGCGCTCGGGGCGCAATACGCGGCGCTGGCGGGCGTGCTGATCATCGCTGCGGGCCTGGCGCTGTCTTGGTTCGCCTTCTCGAATGCCGGCTTCCTGCTCGACCCGGTATATCCGTCGATCGGCGCAGGCGCCACCTACCTCGCCGTGGTCGGTTTTCTGTACGTGACCACCGACCGCGAGAAGAAATTCGTCAGACGCGCCTTCAGCCAATACGTGGCACCTGAACTTTTGCACAAGCTTGAACAGACGCCGCAGTCTCTGCAGCTCGGTGGCGAGGCAAAAGAAATCACCATCATGTTCATGGACGTGCGGGATTTCACCCCAATCTCGGAAGGGCTGTCGGCCGTCGCGTTGGTGGAATTCATGAACACGCTGTTGTCGGCGCTGAACGACGCGATACAGGTCGAGCTCGGCACCATCGACAAATATATCGGCGATTCCATCATGGCCTTCTGGAATGCGCCGCTTGATATTCCGGAGCATCCGCTGCATGCCTGCCGCGCCGCGCTGAAAATGCGCGCCGCGGTAGCCGAACTTAACGACCGCGACGCGTTCGGTTTTCGCAAACGCGGGCTGCCTGACGTGAAGATCGGAATCGGCTTGCATACCGGCGAGGCCTGCGTCGGCAACATGGGATCGCACCGGCGCTTCAATTACACGGCGATGGGCGATGTGGTGAACACCACCGCGCGGATCGAATCCAGTTGCAAGACCGTCGGCATGGATATCGTGGTGTCGGCAGAAATTGTCCGCGGCGCCCCGGGTTTTGCTTTCCTCGAAGCCGGCGCGATGCCGTTGAAAGGCAAGTCGCACCCTATCAAGCTCTTCGGTCTGGTCGGCGACGAAGAAAAAGCCGCAAGTCCGGAATTCGCCGAGCTGTCGCGCCGTCACGCCGAACTGGTAAACGGCGATCGCCGAGCGGCGGCTGGCGGAGGCCAACAATGCGCTGGCGCATTGCCGCGCGCTCGGCGGCGCGCTTTTGAACAATTTCTATGATCGCTTTGAAGAACAGATCGCCAAACTGTCGCCCGCGCGGCGCGATTGGTGCAAGTGATCTAGGCGTTCACGGCCGCTAGGCTCCCTCTTCTTGCTTGGAGATTGCATGTCATCGGAGCAGCAGCTCACCGTTCGGTTCTGGGGCGTACGCGGTACCCTGCCCACTGCCGGGCCGGACACCGTCCGCTACGGCGGCAATACGTCCTGCGTCGAAGTCGAACTTGGCCACCGCAGCGTGATCTTCGATGCCGGCACCGGGATCAAGAAGCTCGGCGACCGTCTGGCTGGCCAGGGTGGCATTGAGGCCGATCTCCTGTTCAGTCATTGCCACATGGATCACATCTGTCGGCGTTCCGTTTTTTGCGCCTTTCTATGACGCGCGTAACCGGATCAGGTTATGGGCGGGCAATCTGCTGCCGAACGGAAACCTGGAAGGCGCGATCCGCAGCATCATGAGCCCGCCGCTGTTTCCGATCGAAATCGAGGCCTTCCAGGCAGAGGTGCAGTTTCGCGACTTTCAGGCGGGCGAAACGCTGGACCTAGGCAGCGGCGATCAAAGCGCGCACGGGCATGTTGAATCATCCCGGCGGGGCCGTCGGCTACCGGCTGGAATGGGCCGGAAAATCGATTGCCTACATCACCGATACCGAGCACCGGCTGGACGAACTCGACCGCACGGTGCTGTCGCTGGTGCAGAACGCCGATCTGATGATCTACGACTGCACCTATACCGACGAGGAATTCCCCGACCATGCTGGTTGGGGGCATTCCACCTGGCAGCAAGCGGTCCGGCTGGCGAACGCGGCGCGGGGTCAAGAGGCTGGCCATTTTTCATCACGATCCGGACCACGATGACGCTTTCATGCGAAAGGTGGAAGTTGCGGCGTCGAAGGCGCATCCGGGCGCCTTCGTGGCGCGTGAAGGCGTGGTGCTGCAGCTATAAAAAAAGCCCCGGTCCGCAGGACCGGGGCTTTCATCGACCGATTTGCCGTTAACGGGCCGGGTTCGCCGGAGCGCGCGGAGGCGCCGAGCCAGTCGTCGCGGGAGCGCTCGGGGCATTGATGGTCAGCTTGTCGCCGCCACGATCCCAATCGCCCGCGAAGAAGAAGATCAAGCCGCCGACCAGCAGCACGCCCAGGATCATACCCAGGATGGCGCCCATGCCGCCCATGCCGCCGCTGTCGCTTGTATGGATAATTTCACGATCAGCCATAGTTTCCTCCTTTGGCCTTTGGCCACTAACTGTCCGGACGTAAAACGCCCGCTTTGGAGGGGTGTTCCGCAGAAAAATTGTCCGGCAGGTGGAACTTTTTCCGCGCTGGTGGATCGCGCATTTTTCAGCATCCGCCATCATGAATTGAGAGTAGCGGCCGCGAGGATAAGATAGCGCCCGACCTTGCTGATGCTGACCAGCAACAGGAAAACGGGCAAGGGCTCGCGCAGAACACCGGCGATGACGGTGAGCGGATCGCCCACGATCGGTGCTGCGCTTAACAGGAGAGACCATTTGCCGTAACGTTGATACCAGCGTTGCGCTCGTGCCAGACGATCCTGTTTTGCCGGAAACCACGCGCGATCGCGGAAGCGCTCGACGCCTCGGCCCAGCAGCCAGTTCACCATCGAACCGAGCACATTGCCGAGACTCGCAACGGTGATGAGCAGCCACGGCGGTTGCACTCCGGCCAACAACAGAGCCACAAGCGCCGCTTCCGACTGCATCGGCAAAATGGTGCCGGACGCAAGGGCCGTGATGAACAGTCCAACATAGACTGCAAGATCAGTCATGCAGGCACCGGTAAAGGCAACCGCTTCCGCCGCGAGGCCAGCAAAGCTGGCCGATAGAGGCGGCAAGGTCCTCTCGAACTGGCGCTATTTGGCCCAACAGCGGCAGTGCCCGACCATTTTCATCGCGGCCGTCCCTGGGCGACGCTCAGCCAGGAAATCGAACTTGTAGCCTTTGCCTTGAGAGGGCAAGGTAATCATTTCAAGCACAGCAAAAATAAAGTTCGCCGTAAGCGGACGAAGCGGAGGAACGGCAATGGGTAGGATTGCGGCTGGTATCGTTGCAGTCTTCGCAATCTTGGCAAGCACAGGGCTTGCCACCTGCGCAGACGGCAGACAGGTTCAAGGGCAAGATCTTCGAAGTGGTGGTGGGTTACGACACCGGCGGCGGCTACGACATCTACGCCCGCGCCCTGGCGCGCCATATCGGCAAGCATCTGCCCGGCAATCCCACGGTCATCGTCAAGAACATGCCTGGCGCGCAGACCCGCACGGCCGCCAATTATCTTTACAACATCGCGCCGAAGGACGGCACCGTCATCGGCACGATCGCGCGCGGGCTGCCCACGGAAGAACTTTTGGGATCCGGCGGCATCCGATTCGAGAGCGCCAAGTTCAACTGGATCGGCAGCATGAATAACGAGGTCAGTGTCGGCGTGGCCTGGCACACCTCGCCGGTCAAGACATTCGAAGACACCAAGCAGCGCGAAATGGTCGTCGGCGGCATCGCCGACAGCCTGCTGTTCGCGCAAGTGATGAACGCAATCCTCGGCACCAAATTCAAGACGATCAGCGGCTATAAGAGCGGCGGTGAGATCGGGCTCGCGATGGAGCGCGGCGAAGTGGAAGGCCGCATGGGCTGGTCCTGGTCGAGCGTGGTCAGCATGAATCCGGAATGGATACGCGAGGGCAAGATCCGCAACCTGGTGCAGTTCTCCACCTCCAAGCACGCCGATCTGCCCAATGTCCCGCTGGTCACGGAATTGGCGGGCAGCGATGCAGACCGCGCCTTGCTGGAGCTGGTGTTCTCGCGCCAGGTGATCGGCCGGCCGTTCATCGCGCCGCCGGGATTGGATGCGGAAACGGTGCAAATCCTGCGCAAGGCCTTCGACGACACGATGCGTGATCCGGCCTTCCTCGCGGAAATGCAGAAGGCCAATCTGGAGGTCAATCCGATTCCGGGCAAAGACGTCCAGGAGCTGATCAACCGGTTGTTCAAGACGCCGCCCGCCGTGCTGGAGCGGGCGAAGACAATCATTCCGGTGGAGAAATGACGGATAAATCGGCCAGCTCGCGATAATGTGGCGCTGGCCATGCTTGCTAAGAATACATCGAGGGAGGGAGCCGATGAAATCGCGTCTCACGTCCGTGATCGTTGCAGCAGTTGCCGCCATGATCGTTAGTCATTCCGCGCAGGCCGGAGGCCTGAAACAGGTCGGAGAAATATCCATCCCCGGCGATCCGATCACCGATATCGGGATCATGGCGATCGATCAGACGACGGGACTTGGCTATCTCGCCGACAAGAGCAACAAATCGGTCGACGTCTTCGATACCAAAACCGGCAAATATGTCTCGCGCATTCCCGGCTTCATGGGCCGGACCAAGGATGGCGACGTGGCGGGGCCCAACGGCGTTGTGGTGGTGAAGGGCGAAGTCTGGGCAAGCGACGGTGACAGCACGATCAAGGTGATCGACACAAAAACCGGAGCCGTCACAGCGACCATTTCCACCGGCGGCAAGAAGCGCGGCAACGGAATGGCCTATGCCGAGGATATCGGCGTTGTCATCGTCGCCAATTCAAACGACGACCCGCCCTATATGAGCCTGATCTCGACCGCGGACCACAAAATCCTGGCAAAGATTCCGATTCCGGAATTGGCCGAGAATCTCGAGCGCTCGGTCTATCATCAGCCAAGCGGCATGTTTTACACCGCCATTCCGGTCTCGAAGGCAGACCCGAACAAGGGGCTGATGGCGCAGATCGATCCCAAGAGCGGCAAGCTGGTGAAGCTGCACGAGCTTCCTTGCCATCCGCACAGCCTTTCGCTCGCATCGGACGCCACCATCTTTCTTGGCTGCAGCACCGCCCACGGCGCATCACCCAAGCCCGGCGGCGACATGGCGATCTTCGATATCGCCGCCGGCAAGGTGGAAAACATTCTGGCGGGCTATGGCGGCAATGGCGGCTCGACGGTCAATCCCAGGCTCGGGCAGTATTATCACTCCACTTCCGGCGGAACGCTGATGGTGGTCGACACCAAGACCAAACAGGGCTTGCAGAAGATCCCGACCTCGCGAGGCGCGCGGTCGGTGGCGGTCGGCCCCGACAATCGCGTCTATGTCGCCGTCAACGCGAAGGACCAACCCTGCGTCGGATGCATCACGATCTATGCGCCGGAGTGAGACCGGCGCCGGGGGCCGGAAGCATCGACATCTCGCTGTCGATGGATGGGCGCTCGTGGAGCTCTACCGTCCCGCCTGGCTTTGCGTTAGCTTGCAATTCAAGGGCCAGCCTCGGGAGTTCTGCATGAGAACGCGTCAGCATCTCGATCGCCGCCAGTTCATCGCCGCGCTCGCCGCGACAAGCGCCCTCGGCCTGCCCGCGACTGCGATGGCACAGACTGCGCCCATCCCGGCGCGGCCGTTCGTGCAGGTGCCGATCCCCAATCCGATTCCGCGCACCAGCCAGCCGATGAAGATCGGTGTGATCGGCTCGGGGAATGTCGGCGGGACGTTGGGCGAAGTGTGGTGGAAGGCCGGACACCAGCTGATGTTTTCAGACCGCGACCCCGCCCAGGCTGCGGCCCAGGCCGGGCGCATGGCGGGAGCGCAGACCGGCACGCCCGAGCAGGTCATCGCCTGGGCCGACGTGGTGTTCATCAGCGTTCCATTTGGCGCATGGCCTGACGTGGCGCGCCAGTACGGTCAGGCGTTGCGCGGCAAGGTGGTGTTCGAGCCGACGAATCCGAGCGCCAGCCGCGACGGAGCCATAGCGGCCGCGGCGCTGGCCAAAGGCAGTGGCAACGCCATCGCCGAATTGCTGCCGGGCGTGCGGATTGTGCGGGGCTTCAACACCTTCAGCCACACCGCCATGGGGAAGGAGGCGAACCGCCCGGGCGAGAAGGTGGGAGTCCCGATGTGTGCCACCGACGCGGAAGCGATGGCGATCGGCGCCAGGCTGGTGCGCGACGCGGGCTTCGAGCCCGTGGAAGTGCCGGGCGGCATGGCTGCCGCCGGGCGCTTCGAACTCGGCGGCCCCGCAGCCGGGGTAAAGACCGCTGCCGAGCTCCGGCAGATCCTCAAGCTGTAGCTGTTAGAAAATTCGGTCGACCGGAAGTCCCAGCGCCATCGCCCCGGCGTATTCGGCCTGCGGGCCGGATTGCAGCGGATGATAGCGAGCGGCCTGGATATCGCGGAACCGCCGCTCCAGGCCTGCCGCGCGATAGAAGCCGGCACCGCCAGCAAGCTCCATGGCCAGTTCGACGGCGGCGATCGCATGGCGCGCCACAAGCTGGCGGCCGATCATCACTTGATTGACCGTGCTTGCGGAAGGGGCATTAAGGCGAACAGCGGCCAGCATCGACTCAACAGCAAGACGAGCCGCGGCAAGTTCCGTCTCCATGCGGCCGGCAAGAGTTGACCGCGTGATGGTTCGGCTGCTTCTTCTTCGCCAGCCCGATTGCGATATCGCGCGCGCTCTCGGCCACGCCGACATAGACGGAATAAATCAGCGGGAAAGCGATTGTCGCGATGATCTGAAATAGCGGGTGCCATTCGCCCGCCTTTCGGCGCAACGCCACCGCAGCTTCCGGGACCATATGTCCCTCGATGAGGACGTCATGCGAACCGGTCCCACGCATGCCCAGGGTACGCCAGGTGTCGAGCACCTTTCACATGCGGAGAATTCATCGGCACGCCGAAATGCAGCACCATCGGGGGCTCGCCCTCGCTTTCGAGGATCGCGCCGGTCATCAAGAGCGCGCCGGTTGGCGCCCCTGAGGTGAATATCTTCCGCGCCGTCGATGCGATAGCCGCCCTCCACCTTCTCGGCCTTGCCGGAACCGCCGATCCAGTCGGATCCGCCGCTCGACAACAGCAGAAGGCGTTCCTGCGCAATCCTCTTCAGTAGCGGTTCGACCGGCGCGCGCCTTTTGATGGATCCAGCGCCACGCGGGGATAGCGACCTGATGCGTATGCATGGAGAAGGCGAGCGCGGTGGAGCCGCAGTGATAGCCGAGGATGCGCAGCATCGCGGCAAGCTCATCGACGGTGGCGCCGCCGCCGCCAAGCTCTGCGGGAACGCCGGCTTCGACCAACCCGGACTCTTTCAACGAGGCAAAATTCTCGGCGACGAATTTGTCTTCGTCGGTCGCTTCATGAGCGCGCTGCTCGAAGATCGACCCCAGCTCGCGCGCGATATCCGTCAAACTACGTTGTTGGGCGACATCAGTCTGGAGGGTGGCTAACGTGCTCATGACCTTCTCCCTTACATCGTGAAAAGCGATGCTGCGATCCTCGCCAGTGATGAAGTTCCATTCCAGTTCATGAACTGTACCGGGTTGCCTCCCGTGGTCGGGCGGCCGGTATAGAGTGCTGTGGCGCTTGGGTTTTTGTTCAGTCGCGTGACGGCCTGCAGATTGCGCGGTACAGTATCTGTACCAACCTCGTTTCACCCGCCTTTCATGTCTGGGGAGCACGGTTTGAGCGATCAAATTGATCACGGAAGCTACGGCCAGTTCTGTCCCATCGCCATGGCGGCGGAAGTCCTCTGCTCGCGCTGGACCGCGCTGGTGTTGCGCGAAATGCTCTGCGGCTCGACGCGGTTCAACGACATCCGGCGCGGCGTGCCGCGTATGTCGCCGACGCTTCTGTCAAAGCGGCTCAAAGAGTTGGAAGAAGCGGGCGTGATCGTTGCACGCGCGACCGGCCAGCCCGGCGTCGTCGACTACAGGCTCACCGAAGCGGGCAAGGATTTGCACAACGTCATCATGTCGATGGGCATGTGGGGTCATCGCTGGATCGAATCATCGATATCGCTGAAGAATCTCGACCCCTCGCTATTGATGTGGGACATGCGCCGGAACCTTGCGCCCTCCTCGCTTCCCGATCGCCGCTGCACGATAAACTTTCTCTATCCCGAACTCGGTCCCGGTCGAAAGGCCTGGTGGCTTGTGATCGAAAAAGGCCAGGTCGATCTCTGCGGCTTCGACCCGGGCCACGAGGTCGATCTTTACGTGCGCAGCTCGCTCCGCAGCATGACTGCGGTCTGGATGGGCGTGTTCACGCTGAAGGCGGAGATCGATGCCGACAATATCACGCTGACAGGCGACAAAGCGATTGCGCGCTCGATGCATGAATGGCTGGGTCTCAGTCCATTCGCGAAGGAAAAGAAACGTGTCGCGATGGTTGCGGAATAACCTGCTGGCGAGCATTCCGTGGCGTTCAGAAGCACAAATGGCCGGAGAGTGGCGCGCCCGAGGGGATTCGAACCTCTGACCTTTGCCTTCGGAGGGCAACGCTCTATCCAGCTGAGCTACGGGCGCCTGCGCCCTCAATAGCCGAACGCCGCCGCAGCGGCAACGGCGTGGCCGTTTCGGGATGGTCTGGCCGCTATCGCTCGGCCGGCACCGCGCATTATAAAGGCTCAGGGAGCCCGCCTGATGCCAAAACCCGTCAAGACCGGAAAACGCCGCCAGCCGAGCCGCCTTTCGCCTGGGAAGACCCGCTCGATCTGGAAGCCGAGCTTTCCGAAGAAGAACGAAAGGTGCGCGACAGCGCGCGCCGCTATGCCAAGGAAAAGCTGTTTCCGCGCGTGCTGGCGGCCTATCGCGAGGAGAATTTCGACCGCGCGATTCTCGGCGAGATGGGCGCGCTTGGCCTGCTCGGCGCCACCCTTCCCGAGAGCTATGGCGGCGCGGGGCTCGGTCATGTGGCCTATGGCTTGGTCGCGCGGGAGATCGAGCGCGTGGATTCCGGCTACCGCTCGGCGCTGTCGGTACAGTCCTCGCTGGTGATGCTGCCGATCCACACATTCGGCAACGAAGCGCAGCGGCGCAAATATCTGCCCAAACTCGCCAGCGGCGAGATCGTCGGCTGCTTCGGCCTCACCGAGCCCGACCACGGCTCCGATCCCGGCTCGATGACGACGCGGGCGAAAAAAGTCGGCAAGGGATTTCAGCTGAGCGGGGCCAAGGCCTGGATCACCAACGCGCCGATCGCCGACATCGCCATCGTCTGGGCCAAGCTCGACGGCGAGATCCGCGGCTTCATCGTCGAGCGCGGCACGCCAGGTTTTGCAACGCCGACGATCACCGGCAAGCTTTCCATGCGCGCCTGCGCCACCGGCGGGATCACGCTCGATGATGTGGTGGTGCCAGAGGACAATCTGCTGCCCGATGCCAGAGGCCTTGCCGGTCCCTTCACCTGCCTCAACAGCGCCCGCTTCGGCATCGTCTGGGGCGCCATGGGCGCCGCGGAATTCTGCTGGCATGCCGCGCGGCAATATGCGCTCGACCGCAAGCAGTTCGGCCGCCCGCTCGCCGCCAATCAACTGGTGCAGAAGAAACTGGCCGATATGCAAACCGAGATCGCGCTCGGCCTGCAGGGCGCGCTGCGGCTTGGGCGGTTGCTGGAAGCCGGGCGAGCCGCTCCGCCGGCAATCTCGCTGCTCAAGCGCAACAATTGCGGCAAGGCGCTGGAGATCGCGCGCGCGGCGCGCGACCTGCACGGCGCCAACGGCATCGCCGACGAATTCCATGTGATGCGGGTGATGAACAATCTGGAGACCGTCAACACCTACGAAGGCACGCACGACATCCACGCGCTGGTGCTCGGGCGCGCGATGACCGGCATCCAAGCTTTTTCCTGATGGATATTGCGACCTCCCTCAGGCTGTTGGCCGGCCGGCGGTCGGACCGGTCATCGGTTTTGGCGCGCTGCTGACCGCGATCCATGGCTTGGCGCTATTGGCTTAGCGGCACATCCCCTTCGGCG
>CAVSLB010000005.1:0-222716 GCA_963728585.1 uncultured Alphaproteobacteria bacterium | reverse complement strand
AGGGTTGGGAAAAGGAAACCGGGCGGCCCGAAATTTCGCGCGAAGCCAAATTAACGTTGCGGAAGTGGTCAATTTGCAAAACACCCTCTTATCTTTCTTTCCTTTCAGGCTCTTGCCTGATGGTGAGGCCGTTGTGACGGGCATAGGACGAACTATCCCAGCACTGTGCCGGGACAGTCCCATGCCCGTGCGATCTTGCCTGCCGGAGCCGGCCGCCGCTTAGGGCGCAACGTTGGCAGCGGTGCTACGTCGCTCGGTACCTGCTTCGCAGTGATTTCCGCTTCACTGTCGGCCGCGCCCGTACCTTTCGGACCGCGCTTGCCCTTGGCTGATCTGACAGCGGGGCTATATGTTGTTGCACCGCTGCCGTCGTTTGCCCCGACCAGCGCAACCTTGGAGGCGGTGTTGGCTCATACCTTCACCGCCTCGATCTATTTCGGCCCTCCGGACGATGGGACGCCGGCAACGTCGCAAAGCTTGTCGAGAAATCCTGCGATATTGGCCGGCGCGATAAAGATGAAGACGTCGTCATCAGGCCAGCGCCGCTGCGCTACTACGAGTTCGCCTGCTTTGTTGTTGTAAACGACCGTCTGACTGCTCAGGGGCAGCTAGCGACTCGGCGTCTGAATACGGGTCTTCGTCTTCCGCTTCTGAAATAGCCGCCGGGCGCTTTGCTGGTCGCCAGGGTCTAGGACAGCGGGCGAAGCGCTTGGCGCATGTACGTTGGGCTACGTTGGGAACGTTGGCCCTTGGCATGGAATGCAACCCGGCATTCGGCGCTGCAGAACCGTTGCGGCCGTCCGCCGCTACCTTTGCGCGGGGTAAATGAATCGCCGCACTGCTGGCAGGCGGGGTGATGTTCAAAACCGTCCAGCGCGCGTTCTACGAGTTTGGCGTTTTCCCGGGCTGGTAAAACGGCAAGACCATTTTCCAAAAGCGGCGCCTATCCTCGCGCGATGGCTGTTCGCCGCTTGCGGTTTGGTCGGTCTGGGTGTTATCGCTGTGACTGATCGCGCTGCCAAGCTGATCAATCGAAGCCGGTTCACTGCTGCCGCGGTGGCCGGCTTCAAGCGTTCCAACGGCGAATTATGCGGCTTTGGTTTGCCGTCGCGGCGCGACTCCATATCCGCTGGCCAATACTTGCGGCCGCGAATGCGGACAGGATCCGGAGAGTCCGCTCTCGACCCAACGATCAACCGTTTTGGTGCAGATGTCGTACGCTCCGCCAGCTTGCGGGCCGGTAAAAGGGCGCCGCCCTGGGTAGCGTTCTCATTCGCAGGCATGTGAAACCTCCTCGTGTTCTAGACACGGTGGAAGTTTTCACATTCGAGGTAGCGTAACGGACCTTGTTTAGCGCTTTTGCGGTACAGAAGGTTTTTCTTCCGCGGCCCACCGTTCCCCGAAGGGCTTTTTCCACCTCGTAGAACATCGCTTTCGCTTGGCGTGCCCCAATGAGAATTGTTTTTCTTTCGCTACCTTCGCAAACAGTTGCCCGTCAATTGCCTCCCCACTGGCGTAAGTCACGACAGCGCTTCCAAACCGCCGTCTCCATCAGCTTCCGCCTTCGTCTTTGGGGGAGACGGCCCTTCGGTTTTCAAAATACATCATCCCAGCTTCCGGCGAGGGCACCAAATACCTTTCCATATGCGTCGCGAACGGCCTGCGCGCCCAGTCCGGCACCGGCTTGGGCGGCTCGGAGCAAAGGCAGACGAACAGCGCGTCTACATGGCGAGCCGATCGTTCGCTTTATGTCGGCGGTGTAGCTCCGCCATCTCGGCCGCGTGGTCACGCATGGGCGCGGCCCTTCCGGATCCAGACGACATCTTGCGGGGGGCGGTCGCTGACTAGCGGGCGACAAAGTTGCCCCAGCTTTCCAATGCGGCGCCGTTTTTCTGCGGCAAATTCGTGTTTTTGGTAGACGGCAACAATTCCGGCAAAGCTGCCGCTCGCGTGGTTCAGGGCCTTTTCAATTATTGGTAGCCCTATGCCCAGCCGCGCCATGCCAGACGCAACGGTGCGGCGAATGTCGTGCAACTGCCAGTGCGCCATATCCGCCGGCAACAGGGCTTTAAGGCGAAGTGGCTCTTTGCGTATTGCTCGAGGCGCGTTGCCGTTGGTCGTCAGCGCAAACTTAGCCCCTATGCGCGGCAACGCCTCGAGGACAGCGACGGCGGCGGCACTGAGCGGAATCTCGCGCGGCCGGTTGTTCTCGTACGCTCGGGCGGCAAAGCCCACACGCGGGCCTGTAAATCAATCTCGGACCACGGCAGCCGGGCAACTTCATTGCGGCGCTGCCCCGTCAAGATCAGTAACTTTACAAGGGCGCCATATGGCCCGCCGATCTTCGGCGCAGCCATCGACACATTGCGGAGTTCGCCATCCGTCAAAACCCGATCGCGTGAGCGCTCGTCTGCAGGCGGCTCGACGCCGACGCAGGGCGTTGCGTGAAGGATGTCCCGCGCGACCGCCCAATTGAACATCTTGCGCACGGCTGCCAGCACGCGGTTCGCCGTAGTCGGCTTCCCGGAATTGACAACCCTATCCAGAAGATCGATCACGTCGCGGCGGGTTATCTCCCGCGCCAAGCGGCCCTTCCACCGGGGCAGGACGTATTGCCTTAGCAACCTCTCGGTCCCTTCTACGGTTCGCGGCCGGTTAGCCCGCTTGCAGTGGCGTTCAATGAACAGATCCCCTATGGCTTCGACCGTGTCGAGGCGGTGGCGCGCTCGTTGGCCTTTTCGCGCCAGCATCCGCCCCTCAGCCGCGGCCCGTAGCGCCTTGCTGGCAAGATTGCGGGCAGTCTTCAGATCAACGGCCGGATAGCTGCCGAGTGTATGCTTGCGCGGTCGTCCGCCGATCCGATAGCGGACGGCCCAGGAGTGTGCCCGCTCGGCTGCAGCACAAGGCATAGGCCGGGCATGTGCGCGTCAGGGATTTCCCTCCGCTCGGTCCTGGCCCCGTCGTTTCGACCGTCCTGGCCGTGAGTGCGTGCGCCATCAGATGCTCCCTCGGGTAACGACGGGCTAACACCGACAGCATGTCGTAGCGTGTTCGGGTGTGTCTAGGACAAACTGGACAAACCCCGGAAATGCGCGGGAAACTGGGCCTTTGTTGAACATTTTCCAGTGGAAAAGTCCGGGCGTGTCCGGGGTGCTTACAGGACTTTTAATCAGGTGGTCGTGGGTTGGAGTCCCACCGCGCTCACCAATAACTATTTCCTGCATTTAACCGTTTGCCAGCCGCGCCACGGCTAACTAACGGCTAACAGCAGCCGGGAAAACGGGTTCAAAGGAGCCGCGCATGACCTTAGAGGAGTTGAGGAAGGGCTCGGACATTCACCGCGTTTCGCCGACCAGCAACAACGGCTTCAAGATTTGGGCAGCCAATGACGGCGAGGAGTGCAAACAGCGGTTCCACGATCTCGTGACTGACCTGGATGCGAATTGGCCCGACGGCTATGGGGTCGACGCGCACCCGAGTTCCACGGAGTTTCACGCCATAGGTCAATAAGAACGATCACGCCGCAGACTGCATCTTGCCTATGCGGAGCGGGTTAACCGCGCTGGTTTACCAACGGCATCAATTCCGGGCCGTCGCCTTTGACAGCCTCCGCGCCTCTGCTGAATATGTGCTCGGAGCGGTGAGATGGGGACGTCTAAGACCAGAAGCGGCGCTTACTTATGGCTCGGCACCTTCGCCGGGGTGTACATGCTCGTGATGACCGTATTCACAATTTTCTCTGCTGCGTGGTCCAATGAGCCGCAGCTTCCGCCGAGCAGCGGCAAGGAAAGTTGCGCGCCTTATAGCGACGGAAACCGCAGCACCGTTTCCTGCGTAGCCTAAGACGATAATGATTGTAGGCCGCTTCAGTCGCGGCTTTTCCCGCGCGGCAAGTTTCCAGGGCGACGCGGAGTTCATTGTGGCGCGACTATTTGGATTGCTTTTGCATATCTAAATAAAGGTCGGCATGAGGAACCGCTGTCCCAGCAACGCTAGGAAGGCAAGTAGAAACGGATCGTAGCGCACAGGATCTGCCGCAACCGCTATTGCTGTTCCGACAAGTATCAAAACATAGGGCACAAAATGCATGAACCTTCCGAACCGAAGGGTCCGGTACAAAAAGACCGCTGACGGTATCGACAAGAAAGTAATGCAAAGGCCTAAGACCCTCATGACTCCCACCTGAACTAAGCCCGATAGCGACCCCGGGCGTTCCTGTCGATCATCGGCCGGCCGCCTCCGGCCAGGCGTACCTTCTTCGGTCAGGTGCCGCCCATCATCTTCCCCTGGCCCATCAGTTCCCGCCAGGTCTTAAAGCCCCCGGCGGCCACAAGCGCGATCGCCACATAAACGGGCCAGTGCCCGTTAGGCCAAACGTAGTAGACGCCAATAGCGACCAAGATGCCGAACCCTAGGGCGGCCAGAGCGATTACATGGTTTCGATTGAGCATTCACCCCCCATCGCAAAACCCACGAATGCTAATCCCGCACAGGCTTTCCCACCATTCGGCCAATAGATCGCCTGGGTCCTTCCAAAGGCTTAGACGCATGAGGGCGGGCAATAGCCTTCCCTCAGTACAAAGTGCGGTTTGAGCGCTGACAGTCTATGCTGGAGTTGAAGTAGTAGTATTGAGTGCGAATGTATTTGCTGGATGACGGCGGCGATCCACGTCAAATGATGCGCGCAACGCTACATAGCGGCTGGGCCCACGTCGAACCATTTATCGACGCGTATGGAGGGGTTGCGATCTTCTTTATGATCTACCTTGAATCCGTCGGCATGCCATTACCTGGCGAGACCGGAATGATTGCGGCTTCTCTGCTTGCGGCAAAGCAGAAACTGTCCATTGCGTCCGTTTTTGCCGGAGCCTTGACCGGAGCAATTTTAGGAGACCTGACGGGGTACTTGATCGGCCGTTTCGGCGGCATGGCGCTCCTGCGCACTTACGGTCCCTACGTTAAGCTCACGCCGGAGCGGCTGAGCACGGTTGAAGCGCAATTCCGAAAAACCGGGCCCTGGATCGTGGTGATCGCACGGTTCTTACCCGGTCTACGTCAGGTCAATGGCTTGATAGCCGGCTCGCTGGCCATGCCATGGCACCGATTCCTGGGCGCCCAGGTAGTTGGCGCTCTGTTGTGGGCATCCGTGTACTGTTTTGGGCCGTATCTATTCAGTGAGCTGTTTCACCTGCGGCACGGCTAAGCCGCGACAGAGGTTAGCCTTCGCTCTGGCACTTTTGACGCTGGAGGGCTTGTCCCGCAGGCAAAAGCGATGGCACAGGCTCCGCAGACTTGACGACAGCTATCTGCCGTTGTGACCACAATTATTTTCGGCGCTTATGTTGTCCCCAGCGTAATTGATTCGACAGGAAGACTTGGCGTCAACCTTAACTCCGACGGTCGCGCGGGGCGGGCACATGGCATCAAAGTCAGATCTTTATCGAGAGCGGGCTGCCGACTTCGAAAACAAGGCGCGGCTGACGTCCGATCCCAGTGCCAAGATCGCCTACTTCGAACTTGCGCACGCCTACCTTCAGCTGGCCGAACACCTCGAGCGTATCTCGGCCAAAGAGCGGGACGACAAGAAGTAGCGGCTTACTCAGGCGCCGACGACCTGGCTCCGAAGCGAGTTGAGAATCGCCGTTACGTCCTTCGCAGTGGCGTCATCAATGTGATTTTTTGACAGCGCCATCAGAATGTCCTCGGTGACGGCCGCATACTCTGCCTCGGTGATGTTCATGCCTTTATGGGCGGAGATCATGTCCTTGCCGGTATAGGTTTCCGGTCCACCGGCACCCGCGCAAAAAAACTCCCACGCCTTAGCTTTCAGATTGTTGATGTCTTCGACTTTTTGAAATCGCGCGCCCACCACCGGATTGTCGAGATGGGCTGCGACCACATCTTCGATGATTTGTCTAATCCCCTCAGCACCACCGAGCCGGGCATATAAAGAACTGTCAGGCATCACGGTCTCCTCATTCTGCTTGAGCCGGTCGGCGCGGAGAGGCTGATCGATCGTCTTACGATCTTGCGCCACATGGCGCGCACTATACCATCCTACTCCAGAGCCAGCGCTTGTCCTGCAACAACACTGTTGCCGCACGCCACGTCCATCTGCCCTGCCCGTGAGAGCCAAAGCCTCCTTTTACGCGGTTCTGCCCGCTTGTCGGGGCAGTCGTTAAGCTGCCGCACGCCGCATTCTGCGTCGTGCTCGGAACCTCCAGGCCGCTTTCTCGTTCCTGCCTTGGGCGCGCTGTTCCCGCTGCGCCGGCAAGAAAGGAGGCGACCTATGCACGGACTTATTTATTTGATCGGACTGATCGTGGTGATCCTGGCGATTTTCTCGTTCTTCGGGTTGCGCTGAACCAATATTGTAGGAGGTCACTGTGGTTGAAGTTCGCACCGCAACAATTGCGGATCCAACTGTTGCAAGGGTTCATTGGGGCCCGGTTATTGCGGGTTCGCTCGTCGCCGCAGCTGTGGCCATGGTTCTGCATGGCTTTGCAGCGGGCGTCGGTATGTCCGTCGCCTCGTCCGCGCCCACCTGGCGGGATGCCTCCATGGCTCTGGTGTTGCTTTCGGGCTTGTACCTGATCCTGGTGGGCATCGCGTCCTATGGTTTTGGTGCCTATGTCGCGGGACGTTTGCGGACACGAATCGGTTCTAGCCCTGACATGGCCTTCAGCGACGGCATGCATGGGCTACTGGTCTGGGCTCTTGCCACTCTCCTGACCGCTTTGATGCTGGCGGCATTGGCCTTGGGTGCCAGCCGACTGGCGGCACCGTCCGGCGCTTCTGCCGGTCCCGCAGCCTCCGTGGCTGGGGAAAACATCATTGCATTTGATCTGGACCGTCTGTTCCGCGGACGTCAGATGCAGGGCGACATCAATCATACCAGGGCGGAAGCTGCCCGAATCCTGCTCAGCGCATCCAGCCACCGCGGCATGCTCGAAGAAGACCGCACATACTTGACCCGTCTCGTGGCGGCGAATACCGGTCTGTCGCAGCCCGATGCGGAACGCCGGGTTGCCGAAGTGACCGCCCGCGCCAAGGAGAATATTGCGCGCGCCCGGCGCAGCGGCGCCATCCTCGCCTTTATAGCCGCGGCAGTGGCGTTGCTCGGAGCGGCGGTGGCCTGGTTTGCGGCCTCGGTGGCCGGCAGCCATCGCGAAGGGCTGGAGCCAGTCCCGGAATTTCTCGATTGGGATAAACCGTACCGTCGAGTCTGACGGCACCAAAATGCCGCCCGCGCGAGCGGGCGGCATTTATTCAAGCAACCAGCGCAGGGATTTTTTCAGCCGCGCCGTTCCCTGCTCGGTGAACCATCGCCGCTGCGAAGATGACGCGCTCGGTCCAGCAGACCTGTCACGTTGCGCGGCTTTCGGCTACAGCGTGCTCTGTTGATGCCCACACTCCTTGCACTTGAACTTGGCCCGGGATTGTCCCGGCGCGACCTTCACGCGATTGACGACGCCGCATTTTCCGCATTTGGCTTCCATGCGCGTGTCGCCCTTTTTTACCGCGACGGCTTTCTTTTCCATCGCCTCGCGCACCATGCGTTCCAAATTGGCTCGATCCGCCTCTTTTGACATTTATCTTTTGCTTTCCTTCATGCGACGAAGTCTTCCACAGAACGCTTCCCGTCCAAGCGTTCTACGATGATTCTCTTTACCGCAGTCCCGCATCAGCTTTGGCGCCAACTTCGCCGCCGGCGGCGCCATTGGCGCGAATTCTTTCCATCACATTCACGAGAGCGGGGCGCCCCACGAGCGACAGGAACTCCCGGCGGCTGAATAACAACGGGTCGTATGTGGCTGGTGATTAATATAAAAAGCCGGTTATCCACAAAGCTCTCATTTAAGGAACTTGAAATAGTCTTTCACCTTGCAGTCGCGGCCCTGCCACACTGCAATTCTATCGTCCAGGAAGACCGACAGAGGAGCGCGCCATGAGCCTTCAAAGCCAAGCCCCCCTCGCGTTCGAGTTCCGGCGTTATTTGAGTAACCCAAGCTGCCCTCGCTGCGGCAATCATCTCGTTGCCGCGGAAGCTTCTGAATTTTTGAGTGACGGCCATATCCGGCACTCCTGGGCCTGCGAATCCTGCGGGCATGATTTTCAGACTGCGGTGACATTGGCCGAAGGACGCTGAACTTCCCTCGCCTGCGTAATCTCTGCCATTTGTATTGCGTGTGGATAAGCCGGCAGCCGCCTCGAAGCGGCCGCCGCGCTTTTTCACGCGCTGGCGGCCGGTATTCCTTCACGCTAAATAATTGCGGCGAGCATCGGGAGTGTTGGCGTGGAAAAGAGCAATGGGCACGATCTGCCGATCCTGATCGCCGGCGGCGGCATCGGGGGTCTGGCGGCGGCCCATGCGCTGTCGCGCAAGGGCTTTCGGGTGCGCGTGCTGGAACAGGCCGCCGAGTTCCGCGAGATCGGCGCCGGCATCCAGCTCTCGCCCAATATTTTTGCCGCCGCCGAGCGCATCGGACTGAAAGACGCCTTACTGGCTGACGCTTGGCAGCCGTCCGGCCATGGAGATGCGTTGCGCCCTGTCCGGCGATCTGGTCACGCGGCTGCCCTTGGACCAAGAATTTGTCGCCCGCTTCGGGCAGCCTTATGCGGTAAGCCATCGCGCCGACGTGCACGGCGTATTCCTGAAAGCCTGTCAGAACAGCAATCTGGTTTCGCTGGAGACCAGCCAGCGCGTGGAGAGTTTTGAGGATGACGGCACCGGCATCGCGGCAATGCTGCACGGCGGCGAACGGGTGCAAGGCCGCGCGCTGATTGGCTGCGATGGCATGTGGTCGAAGACGCGGGAAAAGATCATCGGCGACGGCGCGCCGCGCGTCAGCGGCCATATCGCCTATCGTGCCGTGCTCAAGCGCGCAGAGGTGCCTGACGATCTCTGGCGGCCTGACGTCGTGCTTTGGGCGGGGCCGCGCACTCATTTCGTGCATTATCCGCTGCGCCGTGGCGAGCTCTATAATCTCGTCGCCGTGTTCCATTCCGACCGCTACGAGGAAGGCTGGAACACGGAAGTCGATCCGAGCGAGCTGTGGAAGCATTTCAGCGGCCAGCGGCCGGAAGTGCTGAGGCTTTTGGAGCGGATCGAAACCTGGCGCATGTGGGTGCTGTGCGATCGGGAGCCGGTGAAGAACTGGTCGCAGGGCCGCGTCACGCTGTTGGGCGACGCCGCTCATCCGATGCTGCAATACCTCGCGCAAGGCGCCTGCCAGGCAACCGAGGACGCGGTCGTTTTGGCAGAAAAGGTGGCGGAGCAGCCGGACGATCTAGCCGCGGCGGTTCAAGCCTATCAGGCGGCGCGTTACCTGCGCACCGGCCGCGTGCAGATCATGGCGCGGGTCTATGGCGAATTCTATCACGCGCGCGGAGTCACGGCCGAGCTGCGCAACATCATGCTGGGTGCGCGCACGCCGCAGCAGGCCTATGACGGCATCGCCTGGCTTTACGGCGGCGGTTAACCCCCTTCACCCTACCGGAAAGGTGCCCGCCCGAGGCGCGGCAGCCGGCCTTAAACAAATGCAGGCGTGGAGCGCGCCGGATCGGCGCTGCTAGAATGGCGACATCCCGCCGCGTTGTGGCGAGGGGAGGAATTTGTGAGCCTGAGAGCGAGCCCAAGGATCGCGAACACAACGAGGAAACCACGATGAAATCCAGTATCCTGCTTGCGTTTTGCGGCGTGGTGGCCGCCTCATCCGCGCTCGCCCAGAGCGATCCGGTTGCCGACTTCTACAAGAAGAACAACCAGATCCGTCTGCTGGTAGGATCAGAACCCGGCGGCGGTTATGACGGCTATGCCCGCCTGCTCTCGCGCCATCTCGGCAAATTCATTCCCGGCAATCCCACCATCGTCGTGCAGAATATGCCGGGCGCCGGCGGCATCGTCGCGGCAAACTTTCTTTATAACGCCGCGCCTAAAGACGGGACCGCGATGGCGCAGGTGCAGCGCCTGGTGCCCTTCGTCCAGATCATGGGCGAGCCCGGACCGCAATTCGAAACCGCCAAATTCAACTGGCTGGGCAGCCTGGCGAGCGAAGTGACGGTCTGCGTTTCCTGGAAGGCGAGCACCGACGTCAAGACCTTCGACGATCTGCGCAAGAAGGAGCTGATCATCGGCGGCAGCGGCCCCAATGACACCGAGACCGTGCCGGCAACCCTGAACAACGTGCTTGGAACAAAGTTCAAGCTCATCACCGGCTATCCGTCGTCGACCGCCATCACGCTTGCGATGGAGCGGGGCGAAGTCAGCGCCGTGTGTTCGTCCTATTCGTCGCTCAGCACGCGTAATGCACATTGGTTCCGGGACAACAAGGTAAACTTCCTGGTGCAAGCTTCGACCCAAAAGCATCCGGCCCTGCCGAATGTGCCGCTGGCGCTCGAACTCGCCACCAATCCCGAGGACAAGGCCTTGCTCGAGTTCAGCGACGCCCGGCTTGCGATCGGCCGTCCGTTCATGCTGCCGCCCGGCGTGCCGCCGGAGCGCGTGAAGGCGCTCCGCACGGCCTTCAATCAGATGGTCAAGGACAAGGACTTCCTCGCCGACGCGGAAAAGGAAGGCCGCGAGCTCGACATCGTCGGCGGCGACGAGATGCAGGCGCTGCTGGAGCGTCTTTCCAAGACGCCGAAAGCCATGATCGAACGACTGGCAGACGTGATCAAATACAAGGGACCGACGGTCACGGCCAAGGTCGAGGCAGCTGCCGCGACCGAAGGCGCCATCGCCGAGCATCGAAGACGACGGCGCGAAAATCACCTTCAAGATGAAAGACGGAAAGCCCTTCAAAACCAGCATCTCGGGCTCGCGCACCAAGCTGCAGATCGCCGGCAAAAGAGGTTCGACCGCAAGGATCTGAAAGTCGGCCAGAACTGCGCCTTCACGGCGCCGGCCGAAGGCCAGGAAGCCTCGCAGATCGAGTGCAAATAGCCAGTCCCTGACCTGGCGAGATCGAGCCGGCCTCCGCTCCCCTGCGGAGGCCGGTTTTTTACGGCGCCGGCATCCTCATGCCGCTGCCGGAAAAACCATTATTCCCATAAGGTGGATACCGCCGCCGCGGATAGCTCGATACGATTCCGCCGATTGCCGGGCATTCTGCGGCTTATGCCGACACCGGATTCTGACCCTTAAAAAATTGGGGAGGAACAAGCCATGACATCCAAATTCCTGCTGGCGCTTTGCGGCGGGCTTGCTCTGTCGACGCCAGCGCTGGCGCAGGCGAACAACGCGGTCGAGGATTTCTTCAAGGGCAAGACGATCCGCATTGTCGTCAGCTCCGAGCCCGGCGGCAGCTACGACGGCTATAGCCGTTTGGTCGCACGGCATCTCGGCAAATTCCTTCCCGGTAATCCCCAGTTCGTGGTGCAGAACATGCCGGGCGCGGGCGGCCTGGTCGCCACCAACTGGCTCTACAACGTGGCGCCGAAGGACGGCACGGTTCTGGGGCAAATCCAGCGCCAGATCCCGCTGATGCAAATTCTCGGCGAACAAGGCACCCAGTTCGAAACCGCGAAGTTCAACTGGATTGGCAGCATGGCGAGCGAAGCCACGATCTGCCTCTCGAGGCACGACAGCCCGGTGAAAACCGCCGGCGATCTCATGAAGCAGGAGCTGATCGTCGCCGGCAGCGGCCCCAACAGCTCAGAGAACATCCCGACGGTGCTGAACAATGTGCTCGGCACCAAATTCAAAGTGATCTCCGGCTATCCATCGCAGACCGCCGGGACGCTGGCGGTGGAGCGCGGCGAAGCCAGTGGTGTCTGCACCACCTATTCGTCGCTGCTTGTGCGGAACAAGCATTGGTTTGAAGGCCCGAACAAAGTGAACATCCTGCTGCAGGCGGGTCTGCACCGGCACCCCGATCTGCCGAATGTGCCGCTCGCCATGGAACTGGCAACCAATCCTGAGGACAAGGCGCTGTTCGAATTGTTCGACACCCCGCTGCAGATCGGGCCGGCCTTATGTGCTGCCGCCGGGCGTGCCGGCCGAACGGGTGAAGGCAATCCGCACCGCGTTCAACCAGATGGTCAAGGACAAGGACTTCGTCGCCGAGAACACCAAGGAAGGACGCGAGCTGGAGTATATCGACGGCGACGCGATGCAGGACCTTTACGAGCGCCTCGGCAAGACGCCCCGAGCCGATGGTCGATCGGCTGAAGGACGCGCTCAAGCCCAAAGGCCCGGTGGTGCTGGCGAAGGTCGAGGCACCGAAGCCGATGGAAGGCGCCATCGCCGAAATCGAAGACAACGGCGCGAAGATCACCATCAAGCTGAGCGACGGCAAGATATACAAGACCAGCATCTCGGGCTCGCGCACCAACCTGCAGATTGCGGGCAAAAAGGGCGAGCGCAAGGAGCTCAAGGTCGGTCAGGCCTGCGCCGTCACCGCCCCGGGCGACGGTCAGGAAGCCTCGGCGGTGGAGTGTAAGTAGCCTAGTCCTCCACGATATCGGCCTTGGCCGCCCAGCCCTCTTTGGTGGCGCGGCGGAAATCCTCGAAGCGCCCCTGCGCGATGGCCTCGCGCATGCCGCGCATCAGGTCCTGATAATAATGCAGATTGATGCTGCTGAGCAGGATCGCGCCCAGCATCTCGTTCGCCTTCATCAGATGATGCAGATAAGCGCGGGAATAATCCCGCGCCGCCGGGCAGGCGCTTTCGGCGTCGAGCGGACGCGCGTCGGCGGCGTGGCGCGCATTCTTCAGATTGATCGGGCCAAAGCGGCTGAAGGCCAGGCCATGGCGGCCGTTGCGGGTCGGCAGCACGCAGTCAAACATGTCGATGCCGCGCGCCACCGCCTCAAGAAGGTCTTCCGGCGTGCCAACGCCCATCAGATAGCGCGGGCGGTCCGCCGGCAGCGCCGGGCGTGACTTCCGCCACCGTTCGTCAACATGACTTCCTGCGGCTCGCCCACCGCCAGGCCGCCGATGGCATAGCCGTGAAAGCCGATGCCGATCAGGGCGCGAGCGCTTTGCAGGCGCAGCTCCGTATTGTCGCCGCCCTGCACGATGCCGAATAGCGCGTGGCCCGGCGGCGCGTGGTCGAAAGCGCGCTTGCTACGCTCCGCCCAGCGCAGCGACAGCTGCATGGCGCGCTCCATCTCGGCGGCAGCCGCCGGCAGCTTCAGGCACTCGTCGAGCTGCATGATGATGTCGGCGCCAAGCAGCAACTGAATTTCGATGGAACGCTCCGGCGTCAGTTCAAACATGGCGCCGTCAAGATGCGAACGGAAAGTGACGCCCGTTTCCTCCAGCTTGCGCAGGCCGGAGAGCGACATCACCTGGAAGCCGCCGGAGTTGGTCAGGATCGGCTGCGGCCAGTTCATGAACTTATGCAGGCCGCCCAGCGCCGCGATGCGCTCCGCGCCCGGCCGCAGCATCAGGTGATAGGTATTGCCGAGCACGATCTCGGCGCCGCTGGCGCGCACCATTTCCGGCGTCAATCCCTTCACCGTCGCCTGCGTCCCCACCGGCATGAAGGCTGGCGTGGATACGCGCCCATGCGGCGTGATGAATTCGCCCAGCCGCGCGGC
The DNA here is from genome assembly GCA_963728585.1 of uncultured Alphaproteobacteria bacterium. Classification (GTDB taxonomy): domain Bacteria; phylum Pseudomonadota; class Alphaproteobacteria; order Rhizobiales; family Xanthobacteraceae; genus CANKHA01. Next base: position 209,171 of record CAVSLB010000005.1, on the reverse strand, counting down.
GCCGTCGCTCTTGATCAGGCGGAAGGAAAAAGGATCTGGCATAACCGTCATCGCGCGGGAAACAGCAAGCAGGCATCGCCATAGGAATAGAAATCGATAGCCCGACGCAATCGCATGCGCATAGGCGCGCTGCATCACCTCAAGGCCGGAAAAGGCGGATACCAGCATGAACAAGGTGGAGCGCGGCAGGTGGAAATTGGTCAGCATCACGTCCACGGCGCGGAAGCGGTAGCCCGGCGTGATGAAGATGGAGGTCTCGCCGGCAAAAGGGTGAATAATGCCGTCTTCGCCGGTAGCGCTTTCCAGCAAGCGCAGCGCGGTAGATCCGGCGGCGACAATACGGCCGCCCGCGCGCCGTGTGGCGTTGAGAGCATCCGCCGTCTCCGCGCTCACCGTGCCCCATTCCGGATGCATGATATGGCTTTCGGTGTCGTCGCCCTTGACGGGCAGGAAGGTGCCGGCGCCGACATGCAGCGTGACCATATGCAAAGGGACTCCCCTCGCCTGCAACCCTCGCATGAGTTCAGGCGTGAAATGCAGGCTGGCAGTCGGGGCCGCGACCGAACCTTCTTCCCGCGCGAACAGCGTCTGATAATCCTCGCGGTCTTTCGCATCGACGCCGCGGCGCGAGGCAATGTAGGGCGGCAGCGGCATGTCGCCCCGCTCATCGATCGCTTGATCAAGCACCGCGCCGTGGAAGGAGAAGGAGAGCGTCACCTCCCCGCCCTCACCTTTCTCCTCTACCGTCGCGTCGAGCTGGCCGAGAAAACACACCCGGCCTTCGGTGCCGAAGCGCAGGACATCGCCCGTCTCCAGGCGTTTTGCCGGCCGCACAAAGGCACGCCAGCGCGAGCCGTCGAGCCGGCGGTGCAACGTAGCCTCGATCGCCGGCTGGGTCTCGCCGCGGCCGAGGCGCCGGCCTTTCAGCCGCGCCGGGATCACCTTGGTATCGTTGACCACCAGCGCATCGCCCGACTGCAGGAGCTGGGGCAGATCGCGCACGCCACGGTCTTCCAGCTCCGGCTGCCCGCCCGGCCGCACGACCAGCAGGCGTGCGGCATCGCGGGGCGAGATCGGCCGCAGAGCGATTCGATCCGGAGGCAAGTGGAATTCGAACAGGTCGGTGCGCATGGTGCATTTCGTCATTGCCGGGCCTGACCCGGCAATCCATCCTTTTTCAAGAGAAGATGGATGCGCGGGTCAAGCCCGCGCATGACGAGGAAGGCGTTACTACTTCGCGTCCGCTGCGATCGTCGCCTTCACGATCTTGTCCGGATTTTTCACCGGCTCCCCGCGTTTGATCTTGTCGACGTTGTCCATACCCTCGGTGACCTTGCCCCAGACGGTATATTGGTTGTCGAGGAAGCGCGCGTCGTCGAAGCAGATGAAGAACTGGCTGTCGCCGGAGTTCGGATCCTGCGCGCGCGCCATGGAAACCGTGCCGCGCACATGCGGTTCGCGATTGAACTCCGCTTTCAGCTTCTTGCCGGAACCGCCGGTGCCGGTGCCTTGCGGGCAACCGGTTTGCGCCATGAAGCCTTCGATGACCCGGTGGAACACCACGCCGTCGTAAAATCCTTCACGCACCAGTTCCTTGATCCGCGCCACGTGGTTCGGCGCGAGGTCAGGCCGGGTTTCGATCACCACCTTGCCCTGCGTCGTTTCGAGATTGATCGTGTCTTCGGATGAGGCCATAATTATTCCCTTACTGTCGGTTGGCAGAAACTACTTGGCGTCGGCAGCGACCTGCACCTTCGTCATCTTGTCCGGATCGGTGACGGCGCCGCTCTGCGAGCCCGCGGGCGCCTTCTTCAGCTTGTCGACGACGTCCATGCCCGCGACAGTTTCGCCGACCACGGTGTATTTGCCGTTGAGGAACGAAGCGTCGCCTAAACAGATGAAGAACTGCGAGTTGGCGGAGTTAGGATCGTTGGAGCGCGCCATGCCAACCACGCCGCGCACGAATGGCGTCGGCGTGAACTCGGCCGGCAGGTTCGGGTATTTCGAGCCGCCGGTGCCGTTGAAATTCTGGCCGTCGCCGGTCTGCGCCATGAAGCCGTCCATCACCCGGTGCCACGGAACGTTGTTGTAATAACCGTCGCGCGCGAGCTGCTTGAGGCGCTCGGCATGCTTGGGAGCAAGGTCGGTGCGCAGCTTGACGATGATGCGGCCTTTGGTGGTGTCGATCACCAATGTATTTTGCGGATCGACGCCGGCGGGAAGCTTGGGCGCCTGCGCGAAGGCAGGTGCCGCGCAGACAAGCGCGATGACGACAGCGAGAAAGCGGATCATGCGAACTCCTTGGATTTATTTTTTCGAAGCGAATTTCTTTTTCAATTGCGCGGCGACATTGGCCGGCACAAAAGCAGAAACGTCGCCGCCCATTGCCGCGATTTGCCTTACCAGTGTGGCGGCGATCGGGCGGACCGCCGGGGAGGCGGGCAGAAATATCGTCTGGATTTCCGGCGCCATGCTGGCGTTCATTCCTGCCATCTGAATCTCGTAGTCGAAATCGGTACCGTCGCGCAGACCGCGTAGCAGCGTTGCCGCGCCGAGGCGCCGCGCTGCTTCGATGACGAGATCATCAAATGTGATGCATTGCAGTTCGCATCCGGCAGCCTGCGCGAGCGGAGTACAGGATTCCTGCAACATGACTATTCGTTCATCCGCAGTAAAAAGCGGCGCTTTGCCGGGATGCAACCCGACCGCGAGAATCAGACGATCAAAAAGCCGCGCGGCATGCGTCACGACGTCGAGATGACCATTGGTGACCGGATCAAAAGAACCTGCGTAAAGAGCGGTGCGTGCCATGGGTTTTGGGGGGTGGGCTGCTGTCGGAACCCCAAGGCTAGCCTTCGCGTTAGTTGGGTACAACACCTAAAGGGAGGGTGAAACCGAAGTCCCCAGGAGAGGCTCATGTCTCGACGGCACGATATTCCTGTCCTGGGGAAACAGGTTCCCCACGGCCCTTCTTACATTCCCTCAATGACGGTGTTGTTTGCCGTTGCCGCGCTTGCGCTCGGTGTGGGCGTTTTCCTCGCCTTGCCCGAACATCCTGAAACCACATCCCCAAGCCGCTTCTGCTGCAACCAACGCTCCCGAAACAACCGCGGCTGCGGATGAGTCGCTCTGCGACAAACAGGCGTGGCCTTACATCGACCAGCGTTGCGCGCAACGCGTCGAAGCCGCGCGCGGCACGCGCCAGGTTCGTGTCGTTACCGATAAAGGCAACTCGGTGACCGTAAGGACGCCGGAGCCGATCGTGGAGCCAAAGCCGAAACCTGCGCCGCAGAGCCCGGTCGTCGCCACGGCGGAACGGCCGATCGGACCGCCGGCTGCGCCCGTGGCAGACGAGCCTCCGAAGGTAGAAAAGGTCGTCGCCGCGCCCGAGCAGCAGCAAGTCGCGCCTGCGCCCCAAAATCGCTGCGCCGCAGACCTGCACCGACTTCCACGTACACGTGGCAGCGACCGCGCGATCCGTGCCAGCTCGCGGCAGGTGCAGCGCCGCGTCCGCCGCCACCCGGCTACGAGCGATCCTGGGACGCGGGGCACGTCCGACCCGTCCGCTAATATCCGTATTGCGCCTGTAGCGCCGGCGGCGGCCTCAGCAGCGCCGATGACGGCAGGCGTTGACGCGTTCGCTGACGGGAATGCCAAGAAATCGAAGTCCGCCCGCGCGGCAGAGAAAGCTGCAAGGCGCGAGGCCAAGCGTCAGAAGGCGATTGAGGAAAACAATGGCGGCGTGCCGGAGGAAGTGGTCGCCACAGTCAAGGCGGCGCCGGCCGAGGGACAAACTAACCGCCGCAGCCGCAATGCTGCGCAGGAGCGAGCGCGAGGTTCCGTGCCGGAGGAAGTCCTGCAGGCGGTTGAAGAAGCCGCGGCGCGCGAAGCAGGCGGACGCCGTGGCCGTCAAATAGTGACGGTTGAGCTCCCCACGCAGCGGCGGCCGCATCTATGTGGTTCCCGGTAACGAGATTGGCGGCTGGTAAGCCGGGCTAAACCGCCTCTTCGCCATTACCTGTGTCCTCTTCCGACAGGCGCTCCACCGAAACCACGCGCTCGTCTTCCGCCGTATCGAACACGATCACGCCCTGCGTCCCGCGCCCGGCGATGCGGATACCGTCGATCGGACAGCGGATCAATTGCCCGCCATTGGTCACCAGCATGATTTGATCGCTTTCCTCCACAGGGAAAGAGGCGACCAGCCGGCCGATTTTCTTTTTGATCGTGCCGTCCTTCTCGCGGATGTCCATTGCGACGATGCCTTTGCCGCCACGGCCTGTGGTCCGATACTGATACGAAGACGAACGCTTGCCAAAACCGCGCTCGGAAACCGTCAGGACGAATTGTTCTGCCGCGGAGAGCTCCACATAACGCTTCTCGCCGAGCTCGATGGCGCCGTTGGCGTCCTCGGCGTCCGCCGTGCCCTCCTCCGGCTCACCCGCGCTGCGGCGCACGGCGCTCGCCCGCTTGAGATAGGCGGCGCGTTCCTCGGCGCTGACTTCCACATGTCTCAGGATAGACAGTGAGATCACCTTGTCGCCTTCGCCGAGCGCGATGCCACGCACGCCCATCGACGTGCGGCCGGTGAAGACGCGCACGTCCTCGACCGCAAAACGGATGCACTGACCCTCGGCCGAGGTGAGCAATACGTCGTCCTTTTCCGTGCAAATCTGCACGTCGACGATGGCTTCGCCTTCGTCCAGCTTCATGGCGATGATGCCGGAGCGGCGCACGTCGACAAAATCCGACAGCTTGTTGCGGCGGACCGTTCCTTTGGTCGTGGCAAACATCACGTCAAGATTGGCCCAGGATTTTTCATCCTCCGGCAGCGGCATGATGGTGGTGATGACCTCGCCCTGCTCCAGCGGCAGGATGTTGATCATGGCCTTGCCGCGGGCCTGCGGCGCCGCCAGCGGCAGCCGCCAGACCTTTTCCTTATAAACCTGGCCGCGCGAGGAGAAGAACAGCACCGGAGTATGCGTGGAGGCCACAAACAGTCGGGTGACGAAATCCTCTTCGCGCGTCTGCATGCCGGCGCGGCCCTTGCCGCCGCGCTTTTGCGCCCGATAGGTCGAGAGCGGCACGCGCTTGACGTATCCCGCGTGCGACACCGTCACCACCATATCATCACGCTGGATCAGATCCTCGTCATCGACCTCGCCTTCCTGGTCGATGATGACGGTGCGGCGCGGCGTGGCGAACTGCGTCCTCACCGTCTGCAGCTCGTCCTTGATGATGCCCTGGATGCGCGCACGCGAGCGTAAGATCTCGAGATAGTCCGCGATCTCGGCTTGCCAGCTTGTCGAGCTCGACGGCGATCTCGTCGCGGCCCAGAGCCGTGAGCCGCTGCAGCCGCAGGTCGAGAATGGCTTTTGCCTGCTCCGCCGTGAGCCGCGCGGTTCCGGCCGAGGAGACGCGATGGCGCGGATCGTCGATCAGTTCGATCAGCGAGACCGCGGTGGTGGCCGGCCATTCGCGTTCCATCAGGGCTTCGCGCGCCTCGTTGGCATCCTTCGAGCGGCGGATCAGCGCAATCACCTCGTCGATATTCGCGACCGCAATGGCAAGACCGACGAGGATATGAGCGCGGTCGCGCGCCTTGTTCAGCAGATACTTGGTGCGGCGGGAAACGACTTCCTCGCGGAAGGCGATGAAGGCGGACAGCAGATCCTTCAGGTTCATCACCTGCGGACGGCCGCCGTCGAGCGCCACGATATTGGCGCCGAAGGTCGATTGCAGCGGCGTGAAGCGATAAAGCTGGTTCAACACCACATCGGCCATGGCATCGCGCTTGAGCTCAACCACCACGCGGTAGCCGTCGCGGTCGGATTCGTCGCGCAGGTCGGCGATGCCTTCGATTTTCTTCTCGCGCACCAGATCAGCGATTTTCTCCACCATCGAGGCCTTGTTCACCTGATAGGGAATTTCGGTGATGACGATGGCCTCGCGCTCCTTGCGGATGGTCTCGATGGCGACTTTGCCGCGCATGACGATGGAGCCGCGGCCGAGATGATAGGCGCCACGAATGCCGACACGGCCGAGGATAATGCCGCCGGTCGGAAAATCCGGCCCGGGCACGATTTCGATGAGATCCTCGATGCCCATTCCGGGTTGTCGATCAATGCAACGGTGGCGTCGACGATCTCGCCCAGATTATGCGGCGGGATATTGGTCGCCATCCCGACGGCGATGCCGCCCGCGCCATTGACCAACAGATTGGGAAAGCGCGCCGGCAAGACCACCGGCTCTTTTTCATTGCCGTCGTAGTTCGGCTGAAAATCGACCGTGTTGCTGTCGAGATCCTCGAGCAGCGCCATCGCTGCGCGGTGCAGACGGGATTCGGTGTAGCGCATGGCCGCCGGCGGATCGCCGTCGACCGATCCGAAGTTGCCCTGTCCGTCCACAAGCGGCAGGCGCATGGAGAAATCCTGCGCCATGCGCACCAACGAGTCGTAAATCGCCTGGTCGCCGTGGGGGTGATATTTACCCATCACGTCGCCGACGATGCGCGCTGATTTCACATATTTCTTGTCGGGCGTATGGCCCTGCTCATTCATCGAATAAAAAATGCGGCGGTGCACGGGCTTGAGCCCGTCGCGCGCATCCGGCAACGCCCGCGCCACGATCACGCTCATCGCGTAATCGAGGTAAGAACGCTTCATCTCCTCGGTGATCGAAATCGGTCGGAGATCCGAAGGGCCGTGGTCCCCCGGCTTTGGATTTTCAATATCGGACAATGAGAATCTCGCGCGAAATTTGTTTGAGTTTTTGTAGCTGATTCAGACCCCTAAGGCTACTCAAAATCAGCCCCGATACGGACAAATTTCACATGTAAATTCAATGTCTTAAATTAAGGTTTTTGTCTTACCCAGGGGCCCGCGAAAACGCGCTTGCTGGGGGCTGTCGTAAACGGCAGATAGTGGCGTTCCATGCCGCTTGATTTTCTCATCTCGGCCTTTGTCACCCTGGTGATCGTGCTCGACCCGGTCGGGCTCGCGCCGACCTTCGTCGCCATCACGCATGGCATGCCGCGCGGCGCGCGCCGTCAGGTGGCGATCCGGGCCAGCCTGATCGCGGCAAGCGTTCTGGCCGGCACCGCACTCGTCGGCGACAAGCTGCTTGCCACCGTGGGCATCTCGTTGCCCGCCTTCCGCATCGCCGGCGGCTTGCTTTTGTTCTCCATCGCCTCGGAAATGGTGTTCGGAGTGCGCATCCAGCGGCAATCCGCGACCGCGGAACAGGCACTGGAAGAACGTGTGCGCAATATCGCCGCCTTCCCGCTTGCCATTCCGCTGATGGCCGGACCCGGGGCCATCACCGCCGTGGTGCTGTTGTCGGGCCGCGCGGTCGGTCAGCCAGCGCTTCTGGGCGGGTTGATCGCCGTGGCCGTGCTGGTGGTCGCGCTCTGCCTCGTGGTCTTCCTCGCCGCTTCGCGGATTGAGAAAATTTTGGGCATCACCGGCAATGTCGTGCTGTCGCGGCTGCTCGGCGTGCTGCTGGCTGCATTGGCGGTGCAGTTCGTGGTCGACGGCGTGCGCGCGGTGCTGACGGGCTGAGGCCGGCGCGAACGCCGGCCTCAGGGCTTATTTAGGCTAGTCGAAGCGGCGGCGCACCGGCTTAGCGGCTTGCCACCTTCTCGCGGAGCCGATCTGTGCCGCTCGGCGACTTCCGGCGTCACGCGTCGCCGAAGTCGGCCATCTCATAGATCGGCCGGATTTCGATCTCGCTCGGCCCGGGCATCGGGTTCGGGCAGCGCTTCACCCACTCGACTGCCTCGGCCATGTCTTTGACCTGCCAGAGCCAGAAGCCGGCGACCAGTTCGCCGGTCTGGCCGAAGGGACCGTCGATGACGGTGCGGTTCTTACCGTCGAAGGCCACGCGCTTGCCCTTCGAGGAAGGCTGCAGCCCCTCGCCGGCCTGCATGATGCCGGCGTTGACCAGTTCCTCGTTGTACTTGCCCATGGCCTCGAACATTTCGGTCGTGGGCATCATGCCCGTTTCGCTGTCTTTCGTCGCTTTCACCAGAACCATGACACGCATGATCTCGTCTCCTCTGATTGGTGTTTCCGTATCTACTCGGTGACCGGCCTCATGCCGGGACGTTCTCGCCGCACATCGCCTTCTGTGCAGCCGCCTTGATCTCGGCTTCGGTCATGAACTTTTTCGTCGTGGCGATCGACCATTGATGGCCAAACGGATCTTCGACGATCCCATAGCGGTCGCCCCAGAACATGTCGGCGACCGGCATGATCACCTTAGCTCCGGCGGCGATGGCTTGATCGGTCGTCTTGTCCACGTCGTCCACCATCAGATGGATGGTGACCGGCGTGCCGCCCAGCGTTTTCGGGCCGACAGCGCCTTCCATTCGCGGATTTTCGTCGACCAGCATCACGGAAGAACCGTTGATCGAGACGCAGGCGTGCATGAGCTGGCCGTCCGGCCCCTCCAGCTTGATCAATTCCTGGGCGCCGAAAGCACGCTGGTAGAATTTTATCGCGTCAGCGGCGCCGGCGACGACGAGATGCGGCGAGAGTGGGCTTACTCCACGTGAAAGTTGCTTGTCCATGATTGTCGCTCCTTGGGTTGAGGAGAGTTGGTCGTCGCGTCACTTGCTGAAGAACGGAAGAAGGAAAGCACGCAGCCGCGGATCGCGCAGGTACAGTCCGCCCCAGGCCATGAGGCCGAGGTACAGGCCGAACAGCAGGTGGCTGAACATGGGCTTCCAGCGCGCAGCTGCGTGGCCATGGCGCCGCCGAAATAGCCGGTGAGCAGGATCGCGCCGAGGACGGCGGTGCGCGGCCAGGCATAAAGCAGCGTGCAGACCAGGCCCAAGAGGCCGAGGCCGCGCGCCAATTCGGGCGTCGCATAAAAACCGAGCTGGCCCATTGTTTCGCTGACGATATGAAGCGGCGGCAGCTTGATGGTGCTGTCCATCAGCATGAAGGCGATCACCGTGCCGCTCATGCCGCGCCCGCACCACAGCGCAAAGCGCGGATTGGTCACCACCGACATCAATGGAACAAAGACCGTAGCGATATCTGCTTGTGTCATCGCCATCCCCTTATCTGCTTCTCTTCCGCTTCTGTTGCGCGCCGTTTCAGTGGCAACACGAATATTCCAATTGCTCGTCCCACTTCGGCCGGCCGCCGGGCGTGAAATCCATCAGGTTAAAGAGGGGCTCGATGGTGCCTACATGCCGCGGGTCCTGGCCCGGATCCGTCGGCGCGTGGAGCATTTCCGAGCTCCAGAAGTGCTGGATGCGTCCGTCGCTGCCGCGCTGGAAGACACTCAGCATCGGCATCTGCTGTCCATTCGCGTCTTCGCCGCCATAGTCGCGCTTGAACGTGTTGCCCAAGGCCGACAGCAGGCGCAGATGTTTCCAGCCGCGGTCCCGCGCGAATGCGACAACGCGATCGATCGGCGCCTTGGCGACGGCGGCGAAGTTCATACCCGCCGCCTCCAGATGCGGGATTACCGGGTCGATCTGATCGAGCAGCGCCGTGCAGGACGGGCAAGGTCCCTCGGCCTTCGGCAAGTCCTTGAGCGATCCCGTTGCCGGCTGCGGCCGCTTGTCCGTCACGTGCCGGGGGAACATGAAGTGATAGATGATCAGGGAGCCGGACTTACCGGTGAAGAGCTCGGAAAGGCGGACCTTGCCGGGTCGCCCAGCCTGATTGAGACCGTCGAAAGTGTAATCCTCGGAACCTCGCCGCCGGGCGGCAACGCGCGTCGTGCGGCCGCGACGGATTCCATGGCACGCCGCAGCGTGATTTCTTCCTCGAGCAAGCGCGCGCGGGCCCGGCGATATTCGTCGGATTCATTGGGGAAGGTCAAAGTCATGGTTGCCTCCCTCACCCGTTGAAAGCTTTTTGCAGAGCGGCAATGTCGAACTTGACCATCTTCATCATCGCTTCGGCGTAGCGCTTCGCCTTCGCCGGGTCCTTGTCCTGCATCATCTGCTTGAACACCTTCGGGACGATCTGCCAGCACAGGCCGTAGCGGTCGCGCAGCCATCCGCATTGCTCGTATGTGCCGCCCTCGCCGAGTGCGTCCCACAGACGGTCGATTTCCTTCTGGTCCTCGCATTCGATCATGAAGGAGACCGCGTGGTTGAAGTCGTCGAGCGGGCCGGCGGTCATCGCCATGAATGGCTGGCCGTTCAGCGTGAAGTCGACAACCTTCACCGATCCCGCCGGCCCGCTGGGGCTGTCGACCGGCAGCGCGGTCACGCTGTTGACCTTGGAATTCGGAATGATCGACGCGTAGAAGGCCGCGGCCTCCTCGGCTTTTTCGCTGTACCAAAGAAACGGAACGATCCTGGACATGATTCAGCTCTCCTGTTTGCTGGTTGAACTCAGTGTGGCGTAGGCGTCCTGCCGAACAGGAATTCGATGTAGCGGCGCAGGTGCAGAATGCTGCTTTCGGCCAGCTCGGGGCCGTGCTTGGCTTTCGCCATGACGAAGCCGCCCTGCATCACGACCTGGGTGAACAGCGCGAGTTCCTGCGGGTCCCATGCCGCATCGGGAACGTGCAGCTTCTTAGCGGCGGCAATGTCGTTGGCGATGACAGCGGCGTGACTGCTGATCACCGTTTCGCAGGCTTCGCGGATGCGCGGCGATGTGTCGTAGGCTTCCTGCACCATCGTGCCGAGCAGGCAGGTATAGTCTTGCAGGCTTCCCTGAATGATCTGCCGGCGGAAATCGATGTAGCCGAGCACGCGGTCGAGCGGATCCTTGTGCGCGTGATACGGCGCGCTGCGGAAGAACGCGCTGGTGAAGTCATTCCAGTACTGCGCGGCCGCAACCGCCAGGGCTTCCTTGCTCTCGAAGTGATGGAAGAAGGCGCCCTTGGTGACGCCGGCCGCCTTGCACAGGTCGTCGACCGAGGTGGCGGCATAGCCCTTCTGGCGGACCACATGCACCGCGGCGTCGAGCAGCTTGTCCTTGGCGGACCGCTTGGCTTTCGCCGGGAGCTTTGACTGGGCTGTCGGTCTGTTTGGCATGGCCGTTTTCCTCATTGACGTGACCATACCAACTGGTCGGTATGTCGTCAAGCGGATATTTACCTGCGGCAACCGATCGCAGGCCGCGCGGAAATGCCCGGGCAAACGGGAGGCAAACAACCGGATGAAATAGCAGAGGACCGCGGTTGGACGGCCGCTCGGGCGCGGCAGCTAAAACGGAATCTCGTCGTCCATGTCGTCGCGGCGGCCGCCGGCGGCGGCTGCGGCCGGACGGCGCGAGGCCGTCGGTCCGGGCGAGCCGAAATCGCCGCCCTCCTCGGCGCCGCCGCCGCCTCCTGCGCCACGCCCATCCAGCATGGTGAGCGAGGAATTGAAGCCCTGCAGCACCACCTCGGTGGAGTATTTATCCTGGCCGTCCTTGTCCTGCCATTTGCGTGTCTGCAGAGAGCCTTCCAGGTAAACCTTCGAGCCCTTCTTCAAGTACTGCTCGGCGATCTTGCAGAGGCCTTCGTTGAAGATCACCACGCGATGCCACTCGGTCTTTTCCTTGCGTTCGCCGGTGGTCTTGTCGCGCCAGCTTTCCGAGGTTGCGATCCGCAGATTGGCGATCGGCCGCCCGTCCTGCGTCCGCCGTATCTCGGGATCGGCGCCGAGATTGCCGATCAGGATCACCTTATTGACGCTGCCTGCCATGAAACTCTCCCACTGTTCGGCGCTACCCTAGCCGCTGCCTGCGCATGCCGCGCGCGGCCGGCGCGACTTGTCCACAGACGGCGGCGACATCACCATGGTTCTTGATTTGTTCTAGCAGGTATTGAGGCCGCTGTCACGGCACTTTGAGCTGTGACAGCGGACGCAAATCGGCGCCTGTTCAGAACAGCTGGCCGCGGATGGCGCCGTCGGGAAACGCGCCGTTGTGCACGTTGATGTAAAAATTGGACGGGATTTGCTCTGATCGCCGGCCAGCAGCGCCGCTCCTGCGGCAACGCAGCCGGACAGAAGCGCCGGGGTTGCCCCCGCGGCAGCGTTCGGGGGAACAGGGTCACAACGATGCCGCCGTTAATTCCCGCCGGCCGCGGTGAATATGTGCGGCGGTGCCCCTGGCTAGATTGTCGGCAACGATGGCGAAGCAAACTCGGGTGGGGTCCGTATTCGGAAAAATGAGGGTCGCCGAGCCATAGGCGTCGAGGTCGCCCTGTCTGCACAGCGGCGGATTCGCGCCATCGCATTCGTTGCCGCCGTCCAGCACCGCAAACAGCGGAACTGCCCTGTGCGGAAGCCCCCGTTGAGCCGAAAATCGTCAGGGCGGCGATGGTCGCCAAGGCAAGAGCCAAAACACGTGCGCGCATGATGAACCTCATGGTCTTGATCGTCGGGCTGCCGTCCCGTCAGCGGCGCCCGCCAGAATCGTAAACGCCGGCGCACGACGCTTATTCCTCTGTCCTCCACATTCATGCCGAAGGTGGCAACTCTCAGGTCTTTGCTACTGGAAAAACCCGCACGTTCTCACTACGTTCTGACTTTGGACATATTCGGACTTTAACCCCCGACAATGCCTGACTTCTCCGACCAGCGACCCGTCCGCCGCGCCGACGCCCGTGTGATTTCGATCCGCGGCGCGCGCGAACACAACCTCAAGAATGTCGATGTGGAACTGCCGCGCGACCAGCTTGTGGTCTTCACCGGCTTGTCGGGCTCGGGCAAATCCTCGCTCGCCTTCGACACCATTTATGCCGAAGGCCAGCGCCGTTATGTGGAGTCGCTCTCGGCCTATGCCCGGCAATTTCTGGAGATGATGCAGAAGCCGGACGTCGACCAGATCGACGGCCTCTCGCCCGCGATCTCGATCGAGCAGAAGACCACCTCGAAGAATCCGCGCTCCACCGTCGGCACCGTCACCGAGATCTACGATTACATGCGGCTTCTCTGGGCGCGCATCGGCGTGCCCTATTCGCCCGCCACCGGCCTGCCGATCGAAAGCCAGACCATCTCGCAGATGGTCGACAAGGTGATGGCGCTGCCGGAAGGCACGCGGCTCTACGTCATGGCGCCGGTGGTGCGCGGGCGCAAAGGCGAATACCGCAAGGAGATCGCCGAGTGGATGAAGCGCGGTTTCCAGCGCCTGAAAATCGACGGCAAATTCTACGAGATCGCGCAGGCGCCCGCGCTCGACAAGAAATTCAAGCACGACATCGACGTGGTCGTCGACCGCGTGGTGGTGCGCCCGGACCTGGCGACCCGGCTGGCGGAATCCTTCGAGACCGCGCTGCATCTGGCCGACGGCATGGCGGTGGCGGAATTTGCGGATGCTGCTCCTCGACCTCGCCCTGCAGGCGGCGTCGTCGACCGCGCAGCGGTCGGGAGAGGCGGTGAGGCGCGGTAAGCGACAAAGCTCGACGCCCACGCCACGCGCGCTGCGCCGCCGACCCTCCCCCGCCAGGGGGAGGAGCAGGTGAGAGGAAGACCACCCAGCTCGCCAGGCAGGCGGCGTCGGATGCCAATCGCCTCATCTTCTCGGAAAAATTCGCCTGCCCGGTGTCGGGCTTCTCGATCCCGGAAATCGAGCCGCGGCTGTTCTCCTTCAACAATCCGTTCGGCGCCTGCCCGGAATGCGGCGGGCTCGGAGTCGAGCAGCACGTCGATGCCGAGCTGGTGATCCCGGACAAGAACCTCACCTTGAAGAAAGGCGCGATCGCGCCGTGGTCGCGCTCGTCCTCGCAATATTACATTCAGACCCTGGCCGCGCTCGGCAAGCATTACCGTTTCACGCTCGAGACCAAATGGAAGGACCTGCCGAAGAAGACGCAGGACGTCATTCTCTACGGTTCCGGCGACGAAGACATCCGCATCACCTATGACGACGGGCTGCGCAGCTACACGACGAGGAAGCCGTTCGAAGGCATCATCCCCAATCTCGAGCGCCGGCACGAAGAAACCGAGAGCGAATGGGCGCGCGAGGAGATCGAGAAATATTTCACCGACGTGCCCTGCGCGGCCTGCAACGGCTACCGCCTGAAGCCGGAAGCGATGTGCGTGCGGGTGGCCGGGCTGCATATCGGCCAGGCCTCGGAGATGTCGGTGCGCCGCGCCGGCGAATGGTTCACCGCGCTGCCGAAACATCTCACCGACAAGCAGAACGAGATCGCGGTGCGGGTGCTGAAGGAAATCCGCGAGCGGCTGCGATTCCTGGTCGACGTCGGGCTGGATTATCTCACCCTCGCCCGCGGCTCCGGCACGCTGTCCGGCGGCGAGAGCCAGCGCATCCGCCTCGCTTCGCAGATCGGCTCCGGGCTGACCGGCGTGCTCTATGTGCTGGACGAGCCCAGCGATCGGGCTGCACCAGCGCGACAATGCGCGGCTCCTGGAAACGCTGAAGCGCCTGCGCGACCTCGGCAATACCGTGATCGTGGTCGAGCATGACGAGGACGCCATCCGCGTCGCCGACCATGTGCTCGACATGGGTCCCGGCGCCGGCATCCATGGCGGCGAGATCATCGCGCAAGGCCGGCCGGAAGACATCATGCGCTCACCGCGCTCGCTCACCGGCCAATATCTGACCGGCGAACTCGGCATCGAGATTCCGCAGCGGCGCAAGCCCAATCGCGAGCGCAAGCTGAAGGTGATCAACGCGCGCGGGCATAACCTGAAGAATCTCGACGCCGAGATCCCGCTCGGGCTGTTCACCTGCGTCACCGGCGTGTCCGGCGGCGGCAAGTCCACGCTGCTGGTCGACACGCTCTACAAGGCGATCGCGCGCAAGCTCAACAATGCGAGCGACGCCCCTGCCCCGCATGACCGCATCGAGGGGCTGGAGCATATCGACAAGATCATCGACATCGACCAGTCGCCGATCGGAAGGACGCCGCGGTCAAATCCGGCGACCTATACCGGCGCCTTTACGCCGATCCGCGAATGGTTCGCCGGCCTGCCGGAATCGAAGGCGCGCGGCTACCAGGCCGGCCGCTTCTCCTTCAACGTCAAGGGCGGGCGCTGCGAGGCCTGCGAGGGCGACGGCGTCATCAAGATCGAGATGCATTTTCTGCCCGACGTCTATGTCACCTGCGACGTCTGCAAGGGCAAGCGCTACAACCGCGAGACGCTGGAAGTCACCTTCAAGAGCAAGTCGATCGCCGACATTCTGGACATGACGGTGGAAGAGGCGCTGAACTTCTTCAAGGCGGTGCCGCGCATCCGCAACATTCTGCAGACGCTGCACCGCGTCGGGCTGGATTACATCCATGTCGGCCAGCAGGCCACCACGCTGTCCGGCGGCGAGGCGCAGCGCGTCAAGCTGGCGAAGGAATTATGCAAGCGCGCCACCGGCCGCACGCTCTACATCCTGGACGAGCCGACCACCGGCCTGCATTTCCACGACGTGTCGAAACTGCTCGAGGTGCTGCACGAGCTCACCGAGCAGGGCAACAGCGTGGTGGTGATCGAGCACAATCTGGAAGTGATCAAGACCGCCGACTGGATCATCGACCTCGGCCCGGAAGGCGGCGACGGCGGCGGCGAGATCGTCGCGCAGGGCGCGCCGGAGGAGATCGTCCGGGAGAAGCGCAGCTACACCGGGCAATTCCTGAAGCCGGTGCTGGCGCGGCGCGCGGCGAAGCGCAAGGACGGCGGCGCGGGGGCGGTGGAGGCGGCGGAGTAACCCTACACTCTAATGCGGGTGCCGTCGTGCTTGCTTGCTATACAGTCGATGTGAAGTCCCAATGATACAGATAAGTGACAGTGAGCTTGACAAAATTGCGACCCGGCTTTCTCAGTTTACAGAACCGAAAATTCCGAAGCTCGAACTGAAAGACGACAAGAGCCTACAAAATAATATGCTGGAGAGCACAGTCCTGGGCGTATTTAGCGGAGACAAAAACGCTGGCGTTCGACATTTGATTACCAACGAAGTACGCAGAGTTTTTGCCTCCATTCAAACATATCGAACTCGGTCGGGAATACGCGCTCGATTACATAAAGGGCCGCGGCGGCTTGAGGATTGAACCGTATTTTTATTCATTGACATTCTTCGAAACTTGCGTGGCATATTCCTGGCAAGTTTGCGATCTCATGAACCAGTTTGCAAAAGGGATAGGAACAGTATTTGAAAAAGGCGATGGCAGCGCCTGGGAACGGCTTCACAAAATTTATACGGTCGGCACGAAGCATTCCTTCGGAAAACACGATGTGAACATTCATCGAGAAATGCCGACAACAATCTGGCTGACTAACGATGGAATTGAATGCATCGGGGATGAAAAGATTACTTTCGTAGAGCTAACAGAAATTATTTCAGCCAATAATGATTTGTTCTACGATATTCAGCAGAGAGCACACAAACGAAGGACGGCTCAGCAGACATAGGGGGTGACGGCGGCGGGATCGTGGCGCAACGCGCGCTGGAGGAGATCGTCAAAAGAAGCGCAGCTGCAGCGCGCAATCCGAGAAACCGCACCGGCCTTGCGTCGAATGAGGCAGACGGCGGTGAAGGCGGCAGAGTAGGAAGTTCGTTGGGTTATTGCTTGTAGCCATAGTACCTTAAAGCCGCCTCTGTCAGCACCTTAGTAGCCACGGCTATTCCCACCTTCCATGTGCCATCCAATGCCTTGCCAATGTTCTTCGCGATCCATGCTTTTGCTTTCTTTCCGAAGGGCTCTTCCTTGCTTTCCGCTTTTTCAGACGCAATGATTTCAGCAAGCTCCGCTGCATCATCTTTTGCTATACCTGCATCTATCAATGCCTTCACCAGAGCAGCGCAATCCCCTTGCGCTACATTTATGCTGATACTCGCATTGTCACCAGTATTGGAAATCGTAGTGACGTTACCGTGCACGATCTGTTGTGTGATTTAAGTCACCGTTTCCTTATCTTTGGCAGCAGGCAAGGCGACCGGCGGCCCAAGCGTGATCTCTGCCGCGGCGGGAATCGATTTTTCTATTTGAAGAGTTAGCTCCAAAACCCTCGTGCGCACGGCGTTTTGTAATTCGGCCAATGCTGCCTTTGCGATTGTTCCGGTCACGCTGTTGCACGCATAGTTCTCGTAAACCTTCCCTTGTAATAGAAGAATCAGATTAGCCGCATCTATTTGCAACGTTCCCTCATTGTCTGAAGTAAGCAACTGCTCAACTGCAGCAACGCTCTGGCGTATTTTATAATTCGTCCATTGGTTGCCGGCGATTTTTTCTATCAGATAAGGGGGTATGGGCGCGTTTTGGATCCCCGATCCAAACGGCCCACTAAAAGTGCCTCTATAAGTAACGGAAATCTTCCGATAATCCGGAACGTCGGCACTAGTCGGATATCCTTCCAACTCATATTTCACCCATTCTTCAAGAATGCCGCTACCAAGGCGCGAAGCTAGAAAACGCAGCTTGAGTAGAATCGGACCAATTTCTTGGCCTTGCATAACAGAAGCTTGAATTTCTCTGAGTAAACTCATCCTGCGCCTTCCACCTTTCCCACCTGCATACCGATCGTGAACCGAGTCTCCTCCGCCGGTGACTCCACGTCGATCTTACCGCCAATCGGCGGGGGATCTCGGACGCAATATAGAATCCCAGCCCCAAACCCTGCTGGCTCGGGCGGACAGCGCCGCGCGTGAACGGCTTGAACAATTGCGCCTTCGGCTGGCGCGGGATCCGCTTGTCGGCTTTGGTGACCGGCCTACACCAGATCCGCCTGCAGCGTGATCTTCGCGTTCAGCAGCTTCGACACCGGGCAGCCGGCCTTGGCTTTCTCCGCCAGCTCCTTGAATTTCTCGGGGTCGATCTCCGGCACCTTCGCCTTCAGCTGCAAGGCCACCGCCTCGATCCGCCAGCCTTCGCCCTCCTTCACCATCGACACGTCGGCCCTGGCCGCTCGCCGCCAAGACCGCCGGGGCGGTGGAGGCGGCGGAGTAATTCGCCATCGGTTTTGGGCGGGTTGATCCGCGCCACGCGTTTTGCTACGCGAAGTCGGCGGGGTGGCAAATCCAAAAAAGCCAGTACCAGTATTAGCAGCGGGCGCTGTTCATAATCTGGGCGGCGCGCGGGGAATCAACGCGTGGGACATCGATGTTCCGGGCGAATGAAGTGGGGGATTAATGACGCATTGCAGGCCGCACGGTCGTTTACCGTGTAATGACGCTCGCAACAGCTTTAACGTTGAGCGGCGTTCTTTTTGGGTTGAGCACGCAGGCTCCCGCAGCGGGAATCGGTGGAAACTTTCCGGAGTTTGCCGCCACGACTGGCGGCCTGAGCGGAAGCTTCGTGCGGCCATCGGCGGCGCGCTTGGCAAACGGCAAGTTTGTCCTGGTGATGGGATTGCAAGCCTCCCCTCTCATTAAAAGCGGCATCTATTTCCAGATTTACACCCCACAAGGCGAGCCCGTGGGAAATCTTACCCGCGTCAAGCCGACGCTGATGTTGGACGACCACGCGCCAGCAACCGCCGCCGCGACGGGTAATGGTGGCTTTATAGTCGTCTGGGCATATAGGGAACATTTTGACGCGCCCGACCGGATCCTCGGACAGCGTTACAGCGCAGCCGGCGTCAAGAAAGGCTCGGAATTCCAGATCAACCAGACAAATCCCGGTCATATTCAAGACCAGAAGGTCGTAAGTCTTGCGGATGGCGGAATTCGTGGTGGTCTGGAACGCGGGACCAAACGCCGGAGGTTCCGGCGAGATCTACGCGCGGCGTTATAATGACACCGGCGGCGCGGTCGGTGGCGAGTTCATCGTCAACACCACGCGGGCAAAAACGCAGAATTTTCCCGCCGTAGCCGGACTGGCGAATGGCGGCTTCGTCGTCGCTTGGAATTCGCCCGCCGCCGGCGGACATGAAGACATCCACGGGCAGCGATATGCAGCGAACGGGAAAAAAGCCGGCGCCGAGTTCAAGATCACCAACGCTGTGGGGAAATCGGAGAATACGCCGGTCATCGCGGGGCTGCACAACGGTGGCTTCGTCGTGGCGTGGACCCATTCGAACTCGGGGGTAACGGCCGTGCATGGCCGCCGCTTCACGGCAGCAGGCCTTCCGAATGGCGCAGAGTTCGTAATCGGCGAGCCAAACTATGGAAGCTGGGAGCCGATCACACTGACGGTGCTCGACGACGATCGTTTTCTCGTGGCCTATAGCAAATCGGGGGATAACATCTATGCCAAGCTACTCGGGCCCACGGCGGCGTTAGACGGTACAACAACCGAATTCCGCGTGAACTCCACCGCGACGGCTCCACAGCGGCTGGATCCATCGGCGGTCGCGCTATCCAACCGCAACGTGTTTGTGGCGTGGGAGTTTTATGCGACTGTACGCCCACAACTGCGCATGCGGCGTCTCGATTTCCCCGCGGTCCCGTGATGCTGTTGTTGGATCGTATTGCGGTTCGAAGGCCGCCCGAGGAGATCGTCAGGGAAAAGCGCAGCTAAACCGGGAGGTTTTGAAGCCGAGGCAAAACGGATAGGCATCCGCATCGGTCACGCGCTCTGGCTCCAGCCAGACGCGCTTGAGATGGCGCCGGCAGATTGATGATGCGGTTCTTCTTTGCCATCGCAGCCCTTTGCGAAGGCAATGATAGCCTATAAAACAGCACCCACCCTACCCCACCGGCATGCTGAAGGTGAACCGCGTCTCCCCGCCAGCCAACTCCACGTCGATCTTGCCGCCATGCGCGCGGGCGATCTCCGACGCAATATAAAGTCCCGAGCCCCAAGCCCTGCTGGCTGGGACGCACCGCGCCGCGCGTGAACGGCTTGAACAATTGCGCCATCGCCGCGGGCGGGATCGGCTCGCCGGCATTGGTCACCGACAAGGTAAAGGTCTGCCCTTCCACCGCCGCGTTCACCGTGATCGGTTTTTCCGCGTCGCCATGGGTCAAAGCATTGCCCAGCAGATTGGAGAAGAGCTGCGATAGCCGAACGTGATCGGCGGTGATCGGGTGCGGCAGATCGAATTGCGCCTCGATCTGCCGGCCGGGATAACCCGCCTGCAGTTCGGCGATCACCTGCCGCAGCACCGGCTCCAGCTTGTCGGTGCGCAGATTGAGGCTGATCCCGCCGCCGAGGCGCGCGCGGGCGAAATCCATCACGTCGTCGACCAGCCCGGCCATGCGCAGGACGCTCTTCTGCATCAGCGCGAGAATGCCCTTGGCCTTGTCGTCGAGTGGCGTCCGCAGCAACAGCCGCGCGCCGGCGTCGATCGATGCCAGCGGATTGCGCAGGTCATGCCCGAGCACCGCGACAAACTGCTCGCGCAGCTCCGCGGTCCGGCGCTCCTGCAACAGGCTTTCCTGGCTGTGCGCCAGCTTCTGGATGGCGTCGAGATGGAAGGCGATCAGTTCGGCGAAGACTTTGAACATGCCGATGGTCTCCGGCGTGTTGATCCGCGCCGGCTTCGGATCGATCGCGCAGAGCGTGCCGAAGAACGAGCCGTCCGGCAGCACGATCGGCATCGAAATGTAGCTTTGCAGTCCGTAGGTCGCCGGCGTGTGATGGCCGCAATAAGCCGTGTCCTCCGCAACATTGTCGATCACCACCAGCTGGCGGTGCTCCCTGATCTCGTTGCAGATCGTGGTCTCGACCTTCAGCTCGTCCCCGGGCTTCAGTCCGAAGTCGATCAAATCGAGCGCGCTGCAGGTAATCCAGCGGTCCTCGGTCACGCGCGCCACGGCGGCAAAGCGCATGCCGGTGGTGCGGCAGATCACGTCCAGAATGGTGGGAACCGCGTCAATGGCTTTGACGGCGGCGATATCGGCTTCGAAACCGGTCGGCGTTCGCTGGGGAAGTGGGACTGTCACCGGCGGTATATAGGAAGGCGCGAGCGCGGCGTCACGCATGGCGCCGAAAGCGAGGTCTAATGCTACCTCAATGCACGGCCGCTGTTTTATCAACGCGCTATGCACAGGTTTTTCCGAATCAGAAACAAGCTCTTGCACTTATCCTTTTATATCTCATGCATGCCGGCTTTTTTCCTCGAGGAGTTCTGTATCCTGTTGCTGCCTGCTCATCCGGGGGCGCCATCTATGAGGCGTCTTGATTGGCGGAGCGGGTGCGGCGCCTGCGGATGGTCTCGCAAGCCATCTCCGGGAGCCTCGGGGTGCTGCCCGGCCCTACTACGAGGGCCCGCCATAGGTAGATCGCCCCCGGACGAACGCAGGCGGAAGCCCGCGGGATCAGGAGGCCCGAAAGGTCGGTCCGGGTGATGGTTGGAGCAGTCCCGTCGGCCAAAATCGCCGCGGTGGAGCGCCGAGAGGCGAGCGTGTCTCGTGGACATTTGCGCAGACTGCGTAAACTTGTCTACGGCGCAAGACGCGCGCCGCGCCTCGCAAGCGTGGAATTGTTGATGCGCCTGTCGGCGCTCCGCTCCCTCGGTATGAGCGAGCAAGAAAAAGACAGGCGGACCCGTCGCCTGACAAAAACACGGGCCGGCGGAGCGTTGGCTTGCTCCGTCGTCATCGCTCGGACTTGATCGCGGCGATCCAGCTTATCTTCGCAAGAAGTATGGATGCCACCGCAATTCGGGCAAGCCCGAATTGCGCACAGAGTTATAATCACGCAAGTCGGGTAAACCCGTACTTGCCGATGGCAATGCCCGGGCATGACGAGAGAGAGCACTGCGTCCCTAAGCGAGATGCCCGCAACAAGTGCGGGCATGACGAAAGTGAAAGATCAATTGGCTGTTCTGAAAATTGAATCCGGGATCAGCTATCGCGAGGAGCGGTCAAGCCCGGCGAGTGGGACGCTTGGCTATCTGACCTATCCCGGTCTCCTCGTCGGGGAGGGTGGCCAGCCGACTCTGTCGCGAGCCGGGTGGGGTGATGCACGAAGACCCCACCCTGCTGCTCGCTAACGCTCGCAGCTTCCCTCCCCACAGGGGGGAGGGAGAAGAACAGACGCTTGGCTGTTTGAAAATTGAATCCGCGATCATTCGTCATGGCCGGACTTGTTCCGGCCATCCCGATAACCAAGGCACTGCGTCGCTGAGCGAAATGCCCGCAACAAGTGCGGGCATGACGAAAGTGAAAGACTTGGCTGTTTGAAAATTGAATCCGTGCTTGCTCGTCAGTGCCGGACTTGATCCGGCAAATCCATCTTCTTCACAAGAGGGATGGATGCGCGGGTCAAGCCCGCGCATGACGAAAAAAGGCGCCTACACCAGATCCGCCTGCAGCGTGATCTTCGCGTTCAGCAGCTTCGACACCGGGCAACCGGCCTTGGCTTTCTCCGCCAGCTCCTTGAATTTCTCGGGGTCGATGTCCGGCACCTTCGCCTTCAGCTGCAAGGCCACCGCGTCGATGCGCCAGCCTTCGCCCTCTTTCACCATCGACACGTCGGCCCTGGTCTCGAGCCGCTTCGGCGGGTGGCCGGCGCCGCTCAGCTGAAAGGCGAGCGCCATGGCAAAACAGCCGGCATGCGCCGCGCGCGATCAGCTCCTCCGGGTTGGTGCCCTTCTCCTCCCCGAAGCGCTGGGCAAAGGAATAGGGCACGTCGGTGAGCGCGCCGCTCTGGGTGTTGAGCGTGCCGTGGCCTTCCTTGCCGCTGCCGAGCCAGACCGCGATCGCGTTGCGTTTGATATCTGCCATGGGTCACCTCTTGGGGGTTGCGGGAGCAGTTTAGCTTATGTCGTGAGCCCGCCGCCAACATTTCTCCGCGATGTTCGAGACGCGTCCTGCGGACGCTCCTCACCATGAGGAGAAACGTTATTGTCCGCCGCGCAATACCGCGCGCAAAAATTCCACCGCTCTGTGATAAATCCCCGGCGCCTCGCTCTCGCGCGGGCCGCCGACGCCGAGCGCCAACAGCTGGTTCGGATCGCGGTCTCTCAGCAATCCGTCAAGCCATTGTCTTGTCTTCGGCACGGCATCGGTTGCATCCAGCCCGACCACCAGCAGCGGCTTGCGATCACGCTCGGCTATGTCCCGCGCCAGCGCGGTCCCCTTCGAGACGGCCAGCCCGCCGGCCAACGTGATCATGAGCACGGCGTCGCTGTCGCGCAGGTTCCATTGCGTGCGTTGCGCCGGATCGGCGAGCGGCGTCTCCCGCAGCAGCGGATATTGCGCCAGCACGCCGGGCGGATCGGTCAAATCCTCCGCCCAGCCGCCGCGCGGACACCAGCCGCCATAAGGAATCGCCAGTTCGTTCGCGACGTCGAGCGCCGCGCGATCCACCCCGCTCTGTCCGCCGGTGACGATTTTAAGGGAAACCATATGCGCCACCGTATGTTTATATGAAGCGCATGACCGAAATCTCTACCGCCGTCCAGAATAACGCCACCCGCTCTCGCTTCGAGCTCGATACCGGAGATGGCATTGCGTTCTTGAGTTATGACGCGATCCCCGGCCGGCTCATTTTTTATCACACCGAAGTGCCGCGAGCCCTGCGCGAGCGCGGCATCGGCTCAAAGCTGGTGCATGCCGCGCTGGAGCAGGTGCGCGCGGAGGGACTGAAGGTGGTGCCGCGCTGCGGTTTCGTGCGTCACTATATCGACACGCATCCGGAGTTTCAGGATCTGCTGGGGTGATGCGGCAACACGTCATGCCCCGCGCAGGCGGGGCACCCAGTAATCGGCGACGGGGATTACTGGATCGTCCGGTCAAGCCGGACGATGACCAAAGAAAGAGAGGAGATGATGTCAGCCACGAAAACCCACAGCGGAAACTGCCATTGCGGGCGCGTGCGCTACGAGGCGACCGTCGATCTCACCCAGGTGATGGAATGCAATTGCTCGCACTGCCGGCGCAAGGGCTTCCTGCTCACCTTTATTTCCCCCGACCAGTTCACGCTGCATTCCGGCGAGCAAGACCTGACGGCGTACCAGTTCAACAAGAAGATCATCCAGCATCTGTTCTGCCGCACCTGCGGCGTGCAGCCTTTCGCCCGCGGCAAGATGCCGGACGGCTCGCCCGCCATCGCCATCAACATACGCTGCCTGGAAGGCGTCGATCTGCAGGCGCTGAGGCCCATGCCGTTCGATGGCCGCAACATGTGAAATGCGCCGGCTAGCGCAAGCCGCCCGCCGCCGGTTAGGGCCGCGTCATTCAAGCCGAAGCCTGGACCGGCGTCACATCCAAGCAGATGGTATTTTGTTCCTCGTCCCCGGGAACCCGAAGCGGGCGCTGGCGTTAATTCGCATCGGCATCGGAGGCTTTTGAATGCCTGTAGCAGGTAGGATTATGTCCTTTCCTCATCACCTGGCTGCTGCCACGCGCTGCGCCCAATGCGAAACAAAGATGGAACTGCAAAGGGTGGAGCCGCACCCCACCGCTCCTTCCAGCGAAGTGAGTACCTATGTTTGCGCGGGCTGTGGTCTGGTTGATCGGATAGAAGGCACTCGAACAGAATTAACCGCGTGATGATTCGGCGGCTTTCTCGGCCGCGGCGGCGCCTGCTATCGGAATCGGCGTCAGCAATTCACGCATTTGTTACACGTGTTTTGGGTGAGGATTAGCCACGTCGGCGGATGTCCGAGTGAGGGCGTGGAGGTTTGTTAAAATCGCGCTTGATTAAGCCATAACCAAAGCAGACCCTGTGCGATGTCCCCTGTTACGGGGCAGATATTAGGGAGGATCGCTATGGCGCAACTCCATGTCATCGCCGGGGCGGAGGCGCGCCCCGCCCGTCCCACGATCCGGACCATCACCATCTCGGACCTGCTGGATGCCTTGGCGCGCGGTTGGGCGGATTTCTCCGCCATGCCGAGCCATGTGCTCTTTCTGCTCCTGATCTATCCAATGGTCGCCGTTTTCGCGGCCGGCTTGACCATGGGCTACAACATCCTGCCGCTGGCCTATCCGATCATGGCCGGTTTCGCGCTGATCGGACCGATCGTCGCCATCGGCCTGTACGAAATGAGCCGCCGCCGCGAAGCCGGGCTGGAAGCCGATCCCAGCCACGCCTTCGACGTGCTGCAATCGCCCTCGCTGCCCGCCATCGCCGCGCTCGGCCTGCTGTTGCTGGCGATCTTTCTGACCTGGATCGGCCTCGCGCAGCAGATCTATCAATCGCTTTTCGGCTACCTGCCGCCGTCATCACTCCCGCAATTCATCAGCAGCGTGCTCACCACGCCGGAAGGCTGGCAGCTGATATTGCTCGGCAACGCGGTCGGCTTTGTCTTCGCCATGGTCAGTTTCGTGTTCAGCGTGGTCTCGTTCCCGCTATTGCTCGATCGCGACGTCGGCGCCGCGGTGGCGATCACGACCTCGCTGCGGGCGATTGCGCGCAATCCGGTCACCATGGTGGTCTGGGGATTGATTGTCGCCGGACTGCTGCTGCTCGGTTCGCTTCCCTTCTTCGTCGGCCTGGCGGTGGTGATCCCGGTGCTCGGCCACGCCACCTGGCATCTGTACCGCAAGGTCGTCGACGTCGCGGACCTGCCGCCGATCGAGTTGCGGCAGAAACCGCCTAAGGGCCGGCGCTACGCCGCCGATTTTCCGGCGTCATTGTTTCCGTTTTACAGCAAGGACAAGAAACCCTAGCGCGCGCTTTGGTAGGTCCTGGGCACGAACGGCGGATGGGCAGCAGCGACTCATCCGCCGCTTTGCTTTCTGAAATCGGCATCTTTCGCCTCGGCACGTTTCAGCGCGGGCCGGTCCTTGAAGCGCGCGACATAGTCGGCCAATTCTTTCCGTTGCGGGATCAACTTGAACATCGTCCCCCAGCGGATGTTGGCACCAATCACCACATCCGCAGCAGTGAACTGCTCGCCCATGAGGTATGGTCCCGGCGTCACCGCCTTGGACAAGACATTCATTACCCGCTCGAAATCGCCGTAACCGAGCATGCTGGGGCGTGGCTCCTCCCTGCGCGGGAAAGCGCGGTCGGTGACCGCCGGCTCCAATACACCGGGAGCGTAAAACAGCCACTTGAGATAAATACCGCGGCGCGGGTCGCCGAGCGGTACGCTCAGCCCCGCGCGCGGGAAAGCATCCGCCAGATAGCTGCAGATCGCCGCCGAACTCCGTGACGATGGCATCGCCATGCTTTAGCGCCGGCACCTTGCCCATGGGATTGATGGCGAGGTATTCGGGTTTCCGCTGATCGCCGTTGGCCAAATTCAGCAGCTTGATGTCATAAGGCTCGCCGATCTCCTCCAGCATCCAGAGCGCGATGGAAGAGCGAGCGGGCGAGGCGTGATAGAACGTGAGCTGCGGCATGCAAACCCGGAACTACAGTGGGAAAACGCGACTTGACGAGCACATGGCGACCAATTCAACGCCGGCGACACACAACAAGCCTAAAGTCCATCAAATTAACGCGACCGCTGTCACAAACTCTCGTAACAATGGTGTCATAATCCTGTTCGCCACCGGTTGGCTGTCATAATCGCCCCGCCCGCGCCGTCACAATTGTCATAATTCCCCTCTCCGCCTAAACGCTGCTGGAATCCCTTTCCAGGATAAGGAATAGTGCGCGCTCAAACAGTTTACACTCCCATGTCCAACCCGCGCGAAACGGAATTGAAGCTGGAGCTTCCGGCCAAGAGCATTGAGCATGTCGGCCGCAATGCCTTGCTCAAGACGGCACCTGCGCGCCCGCAGACCAAGAAAATTGTCTCGGTCTATTTCGACACCGGCAAATTCAAATTGAGGAAATCCGGTTTCACGCTGCGGGTGAGACGTGAAAACCGGCGCCGGATGCAGACCGTCAAGCAGGAAGGTGAGCGCGCAGCCTTGCTGGCGCGCAATGAGTGGGAGCAGCCGATCCGCGGCATTCAACCCGACCTGAAAGCCGCGCGCCAAACCGGGCTGAAGCCCCTGCTGACCAAGAAACTGGCGCGCCGCCTGAAACCGGTGTTTGAAACGGCCGTGCGCCGTACCACCTATCCGCTCCGCAACCCCCAGTGCGAAATAGAGCTCTCGGTCGACAAGGGGAAGGTCGCGGCCGGGCGCAAATCCTCGGCGCTGTGCGAAATGGAGTTGGAGCTAAAGCGCGGCACCACCGCCGACATGTTCGCATTGGCGCAGTCCCTGGCGCAGGACCTGCCCGTACAGCTTTCCGTGCGCACCAAAGCCGAGCGGGGCTATCAGCTGCTCGAAGGCAAGCAGCTACCCGTAAAGGCCTTGCCAGTGCCGCTGACGCCGGAATCGAGCGCACAAAGCGCGTTGCAAGCCGTGGCGCGCGCTTGTCTGCATCAGATCATTGCCAACCGTCCGCTGATCCGCATCGGCAAGCCGGAGGGCTTGCATCAGACGCGGGTAGCGGTGCGCCGTCTGCGCGCGGCCTTTTCGCTGTTCTCGCCCATGTTGGTCGATTCCCAAACTTACGAGTTGAAAGCCGAGCTTCGCTGGCTTAGCGGCGAGCTCGGCTCCGCGCGCGAACTCGATGTTTTCATCGGGCGCGTAGTGAAACCATTGGCGGACGGACGGCGCGACGAGCCGGGGCTTACCGGCCTGCTCAAGGATTTGCGGCAGCGGCGCAACGCGGCCTATGCCCGCGTGCATTCCTCGATCAATTCCTTTCGCTTCCGCCAGCTGATGCTCGCGGTGGCGTCCTGGATCGAGATCGGCGAGTGGACTCGTAATGGCAATGAGCTCGCGCATGTTCACCGCCAGCAGGTCATCGCCAAAACCGCAGCCGACGAGCTGCAACGCCGCCGTAAGAAAATTTTCAAGCGGGGACGCCACCTGACAGCGATCAGTCCGGAGCGCCGGCACAAGATGCGCATCCAGGCCAAGAAGGTGCGTTACGCCTCAGAATTCTTCGCCGACGCCTTTCCGGGGAAAAAATCGGCAAAGCGGCGCGCGGCCTTTATCGCCGCGCTGGAAAAGCTGCAGGACGCGCTTGGCGAATTGAACGATATCGGCGTGCACGAGGAGCTTAGTGCGGGACTGGCGCAGGAGAAGAATGGCGACGGCAGCCGGCGCAGGGTGCGCGCGAAAATGGCTTTCGCCGCGGGCCTACTGTCCGGACACGAAGAGGCCCGCATGCAATCCGCGATGGCGGAGGCCGAGCGCGCCTATCGGATGTTTGCGCGCGTCAAGCCGTTCTGGCGCTAACTAGGAAGCCGCTCCCAGCACGCGCAGCAGCGCCGCCGCCGCCACACCGACCGCCACCGCAAGGAAACTGTTGCCGCTCACGACCATCACACCCGCCGCCGCGGCGACTGCCATCCCGGCAGCCGGCCCGCTGCGAACCACGATCGGCAACACCGTCGCCGCCACAATCGCACCCGGCAGCGCTTCCAGCATGCGCTGCTTGCGCAAGGTGAGCGGCACATGCGCCATCACCCAGAAACCGGCGGCACGCATCAGGTAATTCATCGCCGCCATGACCAGGATGGCCAACAGCACCATGGGATCAAAACTCATCGATGAATCCTCCCGCGATTGCCCCCGCGACCGAGCCGATGATGATGAACCACCAGCCGGGCACGAGCGCCGCCACCACCAGCGCCACGCCGCCGGCGACCGCCCAGGGAATTGCGCGCCGCGCGCCGCGCCACAGCGGCACCAGCATCACCACGAAGAAAGCCGGCATGATCACGTCGAAGCCGAACGTTTTCTGATCGGTCACCATGGCGCCGAGCAGATAACCCGGCACCACCGAACCCACCCACAGCAGCCAGAAGGCAAGGCCGCCGCCCACCAGAATGGAGGCGTCGCGCCCGCCCTGGCGTGATAATTCATCGCGATCAGCCAGCCCGGATCGGTGACCGTGAACAACGCCGGGTAGCTCTGCCATGAGGGCAAAGTGCCGAACCAGGGCCGCAGCGCCGCCGTCATCAATATGAAGCGCATATTGACGGTGGCGGTGACCAAGCCGAGCACCGCGATGCCGCCGAGCGTGGCGATCTCCGGCCACATCTCGAGCGCGACGAATTGCGAGGCGCCGGCATAGACCAAGGCGCTCATCAAAGTAGCCTCGAGCAAGCTCAGGCCCTTTTGCGCCGCGAGCGCGCCGAAGGCGGCGCCGAACATCACCATGCCGGGCATCACCGGCAGCGCGAGCCGCGCGCCTTCGATCAGGCCGGCCCACGAGTAATAGGCCGGCGCCATCACGCTTTGCCGGAGATAGCCCGCTCATGCAAGCCCACGCTCAGAACGAATCTTACGACTGCCGCGCGTGATAGCATGGCGCCGCGCTGCCGCGCAGGAGGAACTGCCATGGGGTTGAAAGCAGAGCTTGCCGCCGCCCGGACGGCTTGGGAACCGCTGACCTTCTATCAGAAATTCGAGCACGTCAGCATTTTGATCCTGAGCCGGCCTGATTGCCGTCATCGTCGCGTTTGCGATCTGGAATCTGGCGCTGAAGATCATCGGTCAGCATCTTCTCCAGCCGGCTTCGATCCCACCGACTATCAGGTTTTCCAAGCGATCTTCGGTATGATCTTCACCGTGATCATTGCGCTGGAGTTCAAGCGCTCGCTGCTGGTGCTGGCGGAACGCAACAAAAGCATCGTGCAGGTGCGCACAGTGATCCTGATCGCGCTGCTCGCGGTCGTACGCAAGCTGATCATTCTCGATCCGTCGAGCGAACCGATGTTTCTGTTTGCGCTTGCGGCGACTACACTGGCGCTTGGTGCCTGCTACTGGCTCGTCAGCCGTGCTGAGATGCGATGAGCTAGACCGAAAAGGCCTTTCCCTTCTCCGGCACGATCACCTTGGTGGCGGCGCCCTTCATCTCGGCGACGAATTCGTCGGCGCTCTGGTCGATGATCGGAAAGGATCCGTAGTGGCAGGGAATCACCGCGTCGAGCTTGAAGAAGCGCTTGACCGCGAAAGCCGCGCTCTTTGCTCCCATGGTGAAGCGGTCGCCGATCGGCATCATCGCCACTTTCGGCTGATGCAGTTCGTTGATCAGCGCCATGTCACCGAACACGTCGGTGTCGCCCATGTGGTAGACGGTCGGCTCGCCCGCGGCCTTCACGATCACGCCGCACGGATTGCCGAGATAGATCGGCATCCCGTCCGCGATGTCGCCGGATGAATGGTCAGCACGCACCAGCGTCACGGTGAAGTCGCCCAGCTTTGTCGTGCCCCCGGTATTCATCGGATTGAGATTCTGCAGCCCCTTGCCGACCAGCCACATGCCCAGATCGAAATTCGCGGTCACCGTCGCTCCGGTGCTTTTGGCGATGTCGAGCGTGTCGCCGACATGGTCGCTATGACCATGGGTGAGCAGGATATGGCTGACGCCTTTGATCGCCGCCGCCTTGTCGGAGGCGAAAGCCGGATTGCCGGTAAAGAAAGGATCGATCAGTACCGCCTGACCCTTGAAGTCGAGGCGAAAGGCGGAATGTCCGTACCAGGTGATCTGCATGACAGGTTCCTTTGGCGGCATCCTTGCGGAGGACGGCGGGAGAATAGCGGCAACATAGCGCGATCGGCAAAAGTGGATACCGGTTTTGCGGAAGCAATCAAGCTTGCGCAGATTGCGCACACTTATCTGCGGTCCGCGCTAACCTATGCCCCCACCCTAACCCTCCCCCGCAGGCGGGGGAGGGTTAGGAGGGGGAGATCGGCGAACCGGTTGCCACTTCGCCGGATCATGCGAGCGCGCGATCAGCAAAAGTGGGTACCGGTTTTGCGTCCGATCGCGCGCTAACCCATTAACCAGGCGCATGATCTTATCCGAAAACCGGTTCCCACTTTTCGGGATCATGCGCGTATGGGATCAACTGCGACGATGTGATAGCCAACCGGCATGCTGGCGCCGATTATTCCCCTGATTGAAGCCGTAACCCTTTGGCCGACGCGCGGCGCGCTGATCGGAATCGACCTCGGCACTAAAACCATTGGCGTCGCGGTCTGCGATCCCGACCGCAAACTGGCTGCCGGCGTGGAGACCATCGCGCGCAAGAACTTCACCGCCGACGCCAAGCGCCTGCTCCAACTCACCGCTGAACGCCGCGCGGTTGGCTTCGTGCTCGGTCTGCCGATCAACATGGACGGCAGCGAAGGGCCGCGCGCGCAATCCACCCGCGCTTTTGCGCGCAATCTCGCGAAATTGACCGAGCTGCCGATCGCGTTATGGGACGAACGGCTTTCCACCGCGGCGGTGGAGCGCGAACTGATCGCAGCCGATGCCAGCCGCGCCCGGCGCGCCGCGGTGATCGACCAGCAGGCGGCCGCCTACATCCTGCAAGGCGCCCTCGACCGACTGGCGCGACTGTAAGGGGCGCACTGGCTCACATCCCTCCCCCTGAAAGGGGGAGGGTCAGGGAGGGGGTCACCTCCGCTGGATTGATCCCCACCCGGTTGCTTCGCAACCGACCTCCCCTTTTCAGGGGAGGTATCAAAAAGCAGGCAAGGCTCGCGCCAGCAACAGTGCGGCTTCCTCGCCGCTTAAGTCGCTCGTACCGAAATTCGCGCCGCGCCGGCCGGCCAGCCGCGTGCGCGCAAATATCGCTGCGATGTCCGGTGCACTGCGATGCAGCGCAGCCGAAGCGGCCAGCAGCGCCAGCCGCTCCACGGCGGTGCGGGCCTGCGCTTCGGCGTTGTCGCCCGCAAGCGTGCGTTGGATCAATTGCACGGCTTCGCCAGCGCCGGCCAGTCCTGCCGCCGCGCGCGAAAGCCCGCTGAGCGTTGCCTGTGCGCCCCCGCTTTCGCTGCGCATGGCGCGCAGCACGTCGAGGCACATCACGTTGCCGGAGCCCTCCCAGATCGCGTTCACCGGCGCCTCGCGGAAAAGCCGCGGCAGAATGCTACTCTCTTCCACGTAGCCGTTGCCGCCCAGGCATTCCATGGCTTCATAGGCGAAGGCGGGCGCGGCCTTGCAGATCCAGTATTTGGCGGCCGGCGTCAGCAGCCGGGCAAGACTTGCTTCACTTTCATCGCTCGCCGCCAGATCGACGGCGCGGCACAGCCGCATCACCAGCGCCACTGCGCCTTCCACCTCCAGCGCAAGATCGGCCAGCACGCTCCGCATCATCGGCTGTTCGAGCAACCGCTTGCCGAATACGCGGCGGTGCCGTGCGTTGTGCAGCGCCTGTACCAGCGCCGCGCGCATTAATCCCGCAGATGCGATGGCGCAATCCAGCCGCGTCAGCTGCACCATTTTCAGAATGGTTCGGATGCCCCTGCCCTCTTCGCCGACGCTCAGCGCGTAAGCATTGCTGAACTCCACTTCCGTGGAGGCATTGGAGCGATTGCCCGTCTTATCTTTCAATTTCCGGAAATGCAGAGCGTTGACGCTGCCGTCTGGACGAAACCGGGGCATGAAAAAGCAGCTGAGACCGCCCGGCGCCTGCGCCAGCACCAAAAAGGCATCCGACATCGGCGCGGACATGAACCATTTCTCCCCCGTGATGCGATAGCCATCGCCATCCGTCACCGCCCGGGTGCGATTGGCGCGCACGTCGGTGCCGCCCTGCCTTTCCGTCATGCCCATCCCGAGCGTCATGGCAGATTTCTCCCACCATGGGCGAAAGCTCCGGTCGTAACTGCGCGAGATGATCTTCGGCATCACCATGGCTGCAAGCGCGGGCTCGCCCGCCAGCGCCGCCACTGAGGCGCGGGTCATCGTGATCGGGCACATGTGCCCGCTCTCCACCTGCGCCACCATAAAATAGCGCGCCGCCCGCGCGACCTCGGCCGGCGCCGCCGCCGCCGTTGCGTCCGCGCGCCACGTCATCGCATGCAGGCCAGCCGCCATGCTGTCGGTCATGAAGCGATGATAGGCGGCGTGGAATTCGACTACGCCGGCATCGAGCCGGGGCGGATTTTTGTCGGCGAGGCGCGCCTGTTCGATCAGCTCCGCCCTGCCCCAGTGCCGTCCGAAGGACGTGAGCGCTTGCGCTTCTGCACCGGCGCCATTGGCGGCGACCGCCTCCTGCAGCGGCCGGTCGATGGCGAAAAGATCGACATCGCCGAGCGGCGGCGCTTGATTGAAGTCTTCTGGTGGATCGGGTTGGGGCGAGCCGGGCATGGCGATTCACCACGTTTTCTTAACGTTATCACGGATCGCCCCGCCTCAGTTCATTCCCTCCCCCTACAAGGGGGAGGGGTCTCAGGGAGGCGGTTCATTCCTGCAAAAGATGATCCCCACCCGCTCGCTGCGCGAGCGACCTCCCCTTTTCAAGGGGAGGTGTTGGAAACCGTAATGCACAAATCATCGCCAACGGCGGGGACAATTGTCCCGCCTTCGCTCCGCCCGCCTTGCCTTGGCCCCGATCAACGCCTAAGACAGCGCTTTAATGAACATTGCGCCGAAGTCCTCCTTCGTCCTCAGCCAGCGCCATTTGCTGGGCATCGAAGGACTTTCCCGGGAGGACATCGTTGGCCTCCTCGATCTTTCCGGGGAATTCGTCGACCTTAATCGCCAGATCGAGAAAAAAACCGCGACGCTGCGCGGCCGCACGCTGGTGAACCTCTTCTTTGAGGTATCCACCCGCACCCAGGCATCGTTCGAGTTGGCCGGAAAGCGACTGGGCGCCGATGTGATGAACATGTCGGTCTCCTCGTCCTCCATGCGCAAGGGCGAGACGCTGATCGACACCGCGATCACCCTTAACGCCATGCGGCCCGACATTATAGTAGTGCGCCACCACGCCTCCGGCGCGGTCGAGCTACTCGCCCGCAAGGTCGACTGCTCGGTGATCAATGCCGGCGACGGCTCGCATGAACATCCCACCCAGGCATTGCTTGATGCGCTCACCATCCGCCGCCGCAAGGGCCGTATCGAAGGGCTCACGATCGCGATCTGCGGCGACATCCTGCATTCGCGCGTGGCGCGCTCCAACATCATCCTGCTCAATACCTTGGGCGCACGCGTGCGCGTGGTGGCGCCCTCGACCCTGCTGCCGCCCGGCATCGAGCGCTTCGGCGTGGAAGCCACCCGCGACATGCGCGAGGGTCTGGCCGGCGCCGACATCGTGATGATGCTGCGGCTGCAGAAGGAGCGGATGAGCGGCTCCTTCATCCCGTCGATGGGCGAGTTCTCGCATTATTTCGGCCTCGACGAAAAGAAGCTGAGCTACGCCAAGCCCGACGCCCTGGTGATGCATCCCGGGACCGATGAACCGCGGGATCGAGATCGACACGGCAGTGGCGGACGGCGCGCAGTCATTGATCCGCGAGCAGGTAGAGATGGGCGTCGCCGTACGCATGGCCGTGCTGGAAGCCCTCTCGAGGCATCTGCCCAATGTGTGACCGCAGTAGCGCCGCTTTTCACCTCTCCCGCCTGCGGGGGAGGTCGACGACCGAAGCTCGTCGGGAGGAGGCGTTCATTACTTAAGATGCCCCCACCCCAACCCTCCCCCGCAAGCGGGGGAGGGAGAAGGTAGCGATGTTTTCCGACCGCCGCCCCATCCTGCTCGCGAACGCCCGGATCATCGATCCGTCGCGCGATCTCGATATTCCCGGCGACCTGCTGATCGCCGACGGCGTCATCCGCGAAGCCAAGCGCGGGATCGGCGCAGCCGGCGTGCCGGAAGGCACCGAGGTCATTGACTGCCGCGGCCGCGTCGTCGCGCCCGGCCTGATCGACATGCGCGCCTTCATCGGCGAACCGGGCGCGGGTCATCGCGAGACGCTTGCGACCGCGGCCCAGGCGGCAGCCGCCGGCGGCGTCACCACCATTGTCTGCCAGCCCGACACCACGCCGGTGATCGACGATCCGGCCATCGTGGATTTCGTGCTGCGGCGCGCGCGCGACACCGCCATCGTGCATGTGCATCCCATGGCTGCGCTGACCAAAGGAATGAAAGGCAAGGAGATGACCGAGATCGGCCTGTTGAAGGCCGCCGGCGCACTCGCCTTCACTGATGGCGACAAGAGCGTCACCAACGCGCAGGTCATGCGCCGCGCACTGACTTATGCCGGCGACTTCGACGCGCTGATCGTGCATCACACGGAAGATCCCGATCTGGTCGGCGAAGGCGTGATGAACGAGGGCGAATATGCCGCCCGGCTCGGCTTGATGGGCGTGCCGCGCGCGGCCGAAACCATCATGCTGGAACGCGACGTGCGGCTGCTGGAATTGACCGGCGGGCGCTATCACGCCGCCTCGCTCACCTGTGGTGAAAGTCTCGACGTCTTGCGCCGCGCCAAGGAAGAGGGTCTGTCGATCACGGCTTCAGCCTCGATCAATCATCTCACGCTCAACGATAACGACATCGGGCCCTACCGCACCTTCCTGAAGCTCGCGCCGCCTTTGCGCGCGGAGGACGACCGCGCCATGCTCGTGGGCGCAGTCGGATCGGGACTTCGTCGACGTCATCATGTCGGACCACAATCCGCAGGACGTGGAGACCAAGCGCCTGCCCTTCGCGGAAGCGGCGGCCGGCGCCATCGGAATCGAGACCATGCTCTCGGCGGGGCTGCGGCTGGTGCACAGCGGCGAGCTTTCGCTGATCACGTTACTCAAGGCGATGTCGAGCCGGCCGGCCGAGATCCTCGGCCTGCCCGGCGGCACGCTGCGCACGGGCGCGCCCGCGGACGTGATCGTGTTCGATCCCGACCTGCCCTGGGTGCTGGATCCCACCGAGCTGAAATCGAAATGCAAGAACACGCCCTTCGACGAGGCGCAAGATGCAGGGCCGCGTGGTGCGCACGGTGGTCGCCGGCCGCACCGTCTATGAATATGTCTGATCGCGCGATCTAATCATGTTCGGCTCGCCTTATCCTCACATCCTCCTCGCGCTGGCCTTCGGCTATCTGCTCGGCTCAATTCCTTTCGGCCTGGTGCTGACCAAGCTGACCGGAGGGCCCGACTTGCGCGCGGTCGGCTCGGGCAATATCGGCGCGACCAATGTATTGCGCACCGGCAGCAAGGCGCTGGCGGCGGCGACGCTGCTCGGCGACATGCTGAAAGGCACCGTCGCCGTTCTGGTCGCGCAGCAATTCGGGCTCGGCGCCGCCATCGCCGGCGGCCTGGCGGCCGGGCTCGGCGCATTCCTCGGTCATCTCTTTCCGGTGTGGCTTGGATTCAAAGGCGGCAAGGGTGTCGCGACCTATATCGGCGTGTTGCTCGCGCTGGTGTGGCAGGCGGCGCTCGCCTTCGGCGTGATCTGGATCGCCGTGGCGGCGGCGACGCGTTACTCATCGCTGTCGGG
This sequence comes from uncultured Alphaproteobacteria bacterium, assembly GCA_963728585.1. Lineage (GTDB taxonomy): Bacteria > Pseudomonadota > Alphaproteobacteria > Rhizobiales > Xanthobacteraceae > CANKHA01. The sequence goes on along the minus strand of CAVSLB010000005.1, from coordinate 173,239 downwards.
ACTGGTCGCCAGCGCGGCCATGCCCGCTCTCCTGTGGTTCATGGGCTATCCCGCCGAAGCCGCGCTGTTTCTCATTCTCACGGCGCTGATCTGGTTCATGCACCGCGCCAATATCGCGCGCCTGCTCAACGGCACCGAAGCCAAGATCGGGCGTTAGTCCCGACGGAAGCCCCCATCGCGCTATTCGCCTGCCGCGGCCCTTGCTAGTAAATTGCCAGGGCCGGCGCTCTTATGTCGGCATCGCGGGGGACAGCGTGAACCGCATTGACCTAATCGACAGCGTTCGCCTGACGGACGAGCAACGGCTCGACTGGCTGCGGCTTATCCGCAGCGACAACGTCGGCCCGCGCACTTTCCGCACCCTGCTCAATCACTGCGGCGGCGCCCGGCCGCGCTTGCCGCCCTGCCCGATCTGGCGCGGCGTGGCGGCGCATCGCGGCCCGCGCGCATCTGCTCGCGTGACGACGCCGAGCGGAGATGCGAGGCGGCGCGTGCGATCGGCGTGCGCTTCGTGGCGCTGGGCGAGGCGGAATATCCGGCGCGGCTGCAAAGCATCGATGATGCGCCGCCGCTGCTGGCGGTGCGCGGCAATACCGATGTGCTCGCGTCGCCCATGGTTGCGGTCGTCGGCGCGCGCAACGCCTCGGCCGTGGGGGTGAAATTCGCCGAACGGCTGGCGCGCGAACTGGGCGAGGCCGGTTTTGTCATCGCCTCGGGCCTGGCGCGCGGGATCGATGCCGCCGCGCATCGCGCGAGCCTGCCACCGGCACCGTTGCGGTGCTGGCGGGCGGGCAAGACAAAATCTATCCGCCCGAGCATGCAGGCCTGCTCGAGTCCATCCTGACGGAGGGCGCGGCGATTTCCGAAATGCCGCTCGGCTGGGAGCCGCGGGCGCGGGATTTTCCCCGCCGCAACCGCCTGATCTCCGGGCTGGCGCTCGGCGTGGTGATCGTCGAAGCCGCCAAGCGTTCCGGCTCGCTGATCACCGCCCGCATGGCGCTGGAACAAGGCCGCGAGGTTTTTGCCGTGCCCGGCTCGCCGCTCGATCCGCGCAGCGAAGGCACCAATAGTTTGCTGAAACAAGGCGCGACGCTGGTGACCGAAGCCGCCGACATCATTCCCGTGCTCCGTCCGATCATGGGCGAGCCGCCTGCTCCGGTCCTGAAGGAGCCGGAATTCTCTCCGGCCGATGGCGCAGGCTCCGCCGCGGACGACGAGCGCGTCGCGCATTGCCTCGCTGCTTGGGCCGACGCCGGTCGCGATCGACGACCTCATCCGCCTCTCGGGCTGCTCGCCGACAGCGGTGCGCATCGTCCTGCTCGAGCTTGAGCTCGCCGGACGCATGGAGCGTCACGGTGGCGCCATGGTCTCGCTTTTATAAAGTGCCGCCCGATTCCACGATGGCGGCTGCACATCCGAAAGCTGTTTCAGCATGCCCTAAATCCCCTCCAGGTTGTTAAAATCTTGTTCGCATGCCTCCGCTATAAGACGGCCCGAGCGCCGGGACCGGAGACCGGATTATTTGACAGTGCAGGTCCCATTACCCATCTTCCGGTCGACTTGCGGGAGCCGGTGCAGCCGGATAGCGGCCGGAATATCCCCTTAACCCATTGGGTTTTCATGAAAATTGTCGTCGTGGAGTTGCCCGCCAAGGCGAAGACCATCAATAAATATCTCGGTCCCGGCTACGAAGTGCTGGCCTCCTTCGGTCATGTGCGCGACCTGCCCCCCAAGGATGGCTCGGTCGACCCCAAGCAGGACTTCAAGATGGTCTGGGAGGTGGATGCCAAGGCCGCCAAACGCCTCGCCGACATCACCAAAGCCGTAAAGGGCGCCGAAACGCTCATCCTCGCCACCGACCCGGATCGCGAAGGCGAAGCCATCTCCTGGCACGTGCTCGAAGTGCTGAAGGAAAAGCGCGCGCTCAAGCAGCAGAAAGTCGAGCGCGTGGTGTTCAACGCCATCACCAAACAGGCGGTGACCGAGGCGATGAAACATCCGCGCGCCATCGACAGCGCGCTGGTTGATGCCTATCTCGCGCGCCGGGCGCTGGACTATCTAGTCGGCTTTACGCTTTCACCGGTGCTATGGCGCAAATTGCCGGGCGCGCGCTCCGCGGGCCGCGTGCAGTCGGTGGCGCTGCGGCTGGTCGCCGATCGTGAGCTCGAGATCGAGCGTTTCGTAGCGCGTGAATATTGGTCGCTGGCGGCCACGCTGGCGACGCCGCGCGGAGAGAGCTTCGAAGCGCGCCTTGTCGGCGCCGACGGGCAAAAGATCCAGCGCCTCGATATCGGCACCGGCGCCGAAGCCGAAGCGTTCAAGAAGGCACTCGAACAGGCGCGCTTCACCGTCGCATCGGTGGAAGCCAAGCCGGCGCGGCGCAATCCGCCGCCGCCCTTCACCACCTCGACCTTGCAGCAGGAAGCCAGCCGCAAGCTCGGCTTCTCGCCTGCCCACACCATGCGGCTGGCGCAGCGACTCTACGAAGGCATCGACATCGGCGGCGAGACGGTCGGTCTCATTACTTACATGCGCACCGACGGCATCGACATGGCGGAGGAAGCCATCGGCGCCATCCGCGGGATGATCGGCCGTGACTACGGCCGCAATTACGTTCCCGATGCGCCGCGCCGCTACCAGAACAAATCCAAGAACGCGCAGGAAGCGCACGAGGCGATCCGCCCCACCGATCCCAACCACTCGCCGCGCGAGGTGGCCTCATCGGTCGATCGCGACCAGGCGCGGCTTTATGAGCTGATCTGGAACCGCGCGGTCGCGTGCCAGATGCAGTCCGCCGAGTTGGAGCGCACCACCGTCGAAGTGGCCGCTAAGGTGGACGGCCGGCAGATCGATCTGCGCGCCACCGGCCAGGTAATGAAGTTCGATGGCTTCCTCACGCTCTATCAGGAAGGTCATGACGAGGACACCGAGGATGAGGAATCCCGCCGTCTGCCCGCCATGAGCGAGGGCGAGACGCTGACCAAACAGGCGATCACCGCCGAGCAGCACTTTACCGAGCCACCGCCGCGCTATTCGGAAGCCGCGCTGGTGAAGCGCATGGAGGAACTCGGCATCGGCCGCCCATCCACCTATGCCGCCATCCTGCAGGTGCTGAAGGATCGCGGCTATGTGCGCATCGAGAAGAAGCGGCTCTATCCGGAAGACAAGGGCCGCGTGGTGGTAGCCTTCCTCGAAAGCTTCTTCACCCGCTACGTCGAATACGATTTCACCGCCGCGCTGGAAGAGCAGCTCGACCGCATTTCGAACAACGAGATCGACTGGCGCAAGGTGCTGCAGGATTTCTGGGTCGATTTCATCGGCGCAGTCACCGAGATCAAGGACCTGCGCGTGACCGAAGTGCTCGACGCGCTCAACGATCTTCTGGCGCCGCATATCTTCCCGCCGCGTCCGGAAGGGGGCGATCCGCGGCAATGCCCGAACTGCGGCGTGGGCAAATTATCGCTCAAGCTCGGCAAGTTCGGCGCCTTTGTTGGCTGCTCGAATTATCCCGAGTGCCGCTTCACCCGGCAGATGACCCCGGGTGGCGACGCGCTGGGCGAAGGCGGCGTGAAAGTCCTCGGCACGGACCCGGTCACCAATCTGGAAGTGACGCTGCGGAGCGGGCGCTTCGGTCCTTATGTTCAATTGGGAGAAGCCGCCGACGGCGAAAAGCCGAAACGCGCCGGACTGCCGAAAGGCACCGAGCTGGACTCGGTCGACCTCGACTTCGCGCTTGGCCTGTTGGCCCTGCCGCGCGAAGTCGGCATGCATCCGGAAAGCGGCGAGCCGATCAAGGCCGGCGTTGGTCGTTTCGGTCCTTATGTGCAGCACGAGAAAACTTACGCCAATCTCGAAACCGGTGACGACGTGCTCACCATCGGGCTCAACCGGGCGGTGACGCTGATCGAAGAGAAGAAGCTGAAGGGCCCGAGCGGGCGCCGCTTCGGCGCCGATCCCGGCCGCGCGCTTGGCGATCATCCGGTCAAGGGCGGACCGATCGTGGTGAAGAATGGGCGTTATGGTCCCTATGTCAGTCATGCCGGCATTAACGCGACGCTGCCGGCAGACAAAATGCCGGAAGCCATCACGCTGGAGGAAGCCGTGGGATTGATCGACGCCCGCGCCGAGGCGGGCGGTGGTTCGCGCTCCCGGCGCAAGGCGCCTCCGCGCAAGGCGGCCAGCGGGGCGAAAGCCAAAGCAAGCAAGACGGCTGCGGCCAAGAAACCCGCCAAGAAAAGGGCTGCCGCCAAGGCCCCGTCCGCGAAGAAATCCGCCGCCCAAGCCAAAAGCTGAGCAATTATAGGGCTCTGCCCGGCAAAGGCCCCTAACGCGACAGCCTCGGAATAGTTCCAAGCGCCGGTGGGCGTCGCCACATTTCCACCTTGAAGCCGCACGAAATCCACAAAACCGTCGGCTTCCCACTTCACAACCCCGTGACATTCGCCGGGGGAGATTCTCCTTCTAAGACAAGCGCTTTGAGGACACCGGGAAAAACCGGGTCCCAGAACGGGGTGGGTTTTGCATGCGGAAATCACTGGCTGCTCATTTCACTCTCTTTCTTGTGATCGCCGTGGCGTTTTCCGTTTCATCTTTTTCATCCGCGCTAGCCATGCCGGCTCCTGTGCCCGGCAACATCGAGCGAAGCATCGGCCTCGCCCAATGGGGTGCTGAGACCGAAGAATCGCAGGCGATGAGCAAGGATCAGGTTCTGGCAATGCTGCTGGACCTCGCGCGCCCGCAACCCGGCGGCAAGACCAAAACGGCTATGTGCGAGACGCTGGCAACCGCAGCGCAAATGCATGAACTGCCGGTCGGTTTTTTCGTCCGCCTGATCAATCAGGAAAGCGGATTTAATCCGGAGGTCGTCAGCCCCGCAGGCGCGCAAGGCGTTGCGCAATTCATGCCCAAGGTGGCGGAGGAATGGGGCCTGAAGAATCCGTTCGATCCGCATGCGGCGCTGGTCGCCTCCGCGCGCTTCCTGCGCTCGCTTTACAACCAGTTCGGCAACTGGGGCCTCGCCGCCGCCGCCTATAATGGTGGCATGGGCCGCGTCCAGAAATGGATCGACAAGCGTGGCAAGCTACCGGACGAGACCCGGCACTACGTGATGACCATCACCGGTGTGCCGGCTGAAAAATGGGCGAACGGCAAGCCGCTAGGTGCGAAGTTCAGTATTCCGGCACGCGCACCCTGTCAGGAGATCGCTCATCTCGCCGATACTCCCAGCGAAGTTGTTCCGCTGCCGCCGTCGCGCAGTCACGTTGTTACCGCCTGCGAGCTCGACAGCAAGACGACAGTCGTTGCCGGGCCGCCGAGCAAGTCGACCAGTGTTACGGTAGCCGCGGTGAAACCCGGTACGAAAGTCGCCGTGATCAAGGTCAAGGGCGCGAGCAAGGTTGCCGCCGTGGCGAGCAAGATCGCGGAGCCCAAGGCGATCGTCGCCAGCGCCGGCTTCGACGCCGCTTTACCCAAGGACAACCGCCAAAAGGCTGCCGCGGTAAAGGTGGCGGAAAAATCTCCCTCCAAGTCTCAGGCCAAGCCCAAGGCTGACAACAAGGGCCCGGTCAAGGGTAACGTCCAGCTGGCGGATGCACGCGGCGCGCGCAAATAGCATCGGGCCGGATCCCATCAGGTCCTGTGGCAAAATCGCCCCCAGTTCCCTAGATTGAGGGAGCGAAATTCCTCGCTCCCGATATCTTCTTGGCCAAAACCTCCAGCAAAAAACGCGCGCAACTGCCTTCCAAGGACGAGCTTGTCGCCTTCATTGGCGAGCAGCCCGGCAAGGTCGGCACGCGCGAGATCGCGCGCGCTTTCAGCCTCAAGAACAATGACCGCGCCGCGCTCAAGCGCCTGCTGCGTGAATTGGGCGACGAAGGCCGGCTGGAGCGCCGCCACAAGAAGCTGCACCCCGCCGGCGCCCTGCCCTCCGTCGTCGTTGCCGACATCGCCGAGCGCGACCGCGACGGAGAGCTGATCGCGCTTCCCACTGAATGGGACGAGGAGGCGCATGGCCCCGCTCCGCGCATCCGCGTGCATGTGCCTCGCCGCGCGCGGCCTGCTGAAATCGCCGGCCTCGGCGACCGCGTGCTGCTGCGCACCGAGGAAACCGAAGAAGACGGCGGTATCCGCCACAGCGGCCGCGTCACCAAGATCATGGATCGCGCCAAGCTGCGCGTGCTCGGCATTTTCCGGCCGGCGCCGGACGGTGGCGGACGCCTGGCGCCGATCGATAAAAAGCAGATGGGAAAAGAGCTGACGATTCCTCCTAACGCGACGGGCGGCGCGCAGGAAGGCGACTTGGTGGCGGTGGAGATCGCGCGCCAGGGCAGGCTCGGCCTTCCGATCGGCCATGTGAAGGAAAAGCTCGGCTCGCTAAAAAGCGAGCGCGCGGTGAGCCTGATCGCCATCCACGCCCATTCGCTGCCGCATGTCTTCCCGCGCGAGGTGTTGGCAGAAGCCGACGCCGTGCAGCCGGCGCCGCTGCAGGGCCGTGAAGACTGGCGTAAGCTGCCGCTCATCACCATCGATCCGCCCGACGCCAAGGATCACGACGACGCGGTGCATGCCACGCGCGACAAGGATCCGGCCAATCCAGGCGGTTTTGTCATTACCGTCGCGATCGCGGATGTCGGGCATTACGTCCGGCCAGGCTCCGCGCTCGATCGCGAGGCGGCGGAACGCGGCAACTCGGTTTATTTCCCGGACCGGGTCGTGCCGATGCTGCCGGAGCGCATCTCCAACGACCTTTGCTCGCTGCGGCCGGAAGAGGACCGCGCTGCTCTCGCCGTACGCATGGTGATCGGTGCAAATGGCCGCAAGCGTTCGCACAGCTTCCACCGCGTGATGATGCGCTCAGCGGCCAAGCTACATTATCTGCAGGCGCAGGCGGCCATCGACGGGCAGTTGGACGAAGTCACGCGTCCGATCATCGCCTCCATCATCGAGCCGCTCTATGCCGCGTATGAATTACTCAAAAAGGAACGTGGCGAGCGCGAGCCGCTCGATCTCGAACTGCCGGAACGCAAGCTGATCCTGACCGCCGCCGGAATGGTAGACCGGGTGCTCACGGCCGAGCGCCGCGACGCACACAAATTGATCGAGGAATTTATGATCCTCGCCAATGTGGCGGCGGCGGAAACATTGGAGCGAACGCAGACCCCGCTGATCTACCGGGTGCATGACGAGCCGTCGCCGGAAAAGGTGCATGCGCTGCACGAATTCCTCACCACCCTCGATATTTCTTTTCCGAAAAGCGGCGCGCTGCGCCCTCACCTGTTCAATGGCATCCTGAAACGGGTCAAGGACGGCGACAACGAAGCGCTGGTCAATGAAGTGGTGCTGCGCAGCCAGGCACAGGCCGAATATGCGGCGGAGAATTACGGCCATTTCGGACTGAACCTGCGCCGCTATGCCCATTTTACCTCCCCGATCCGACGCTATGCCGACCTGATCGTGCATCGCGGCCTGATCCGCGCGCTAAAGCTCGGCAGCGACGGCCTTCCGCCGGCGCAGGACGTTACGGCGCTCGGCGAGGTAGCCGCCCGCATCTCAGCCGCCGAGCGCCGCGCGATGAAAGCAGAGCGCGAGACGGTCGACCGGCTGATCGCGCATTTTCTTGCCGATCGGGTCGGAGCGCAATTCGAAGGCCGCATCGGCGGCGTCACTCGCGCCGGACTTTTCATCAAGCTCAACGAAACCGGCGCGGACGGATTTATTCCGGCACGGACGATTGGCGATGAATTCTTCCGCTACGACGAACGCAGTCATGCCTTGATTGGAAACCGCAGCGGGGAAACTTACCGGCTCGGCGACGCGGTCAGTGTGCGCCTCGTAGAAGCCGCTCCGGTCGCCGGCGCGCTACGCTTCGAACTGCTCTCCAGCGGGAAGATCGACAAGGGCAAGCGCCACCGTCCGCGTGCCGAGCACGAAGGCCGCCGCTCGCGCCGGGACAAAAAACGAGAGCCGAAATCCGCCTCGCGCGGCAAAAAGCGACGGCGATAATTTGCCATGCCGAACGGGCTCGATCGCCTCAATGCACTGGGGAAAATTATCCCGACACATCCCGTAACGCGGCCGAAGGATTCTGCTTCGCTGATCATCCTCGACCGCAGCGGTGCCGAGCCGAAGGTCCTGCTGGGCCGCCGCCACGAAAGCCACGCCTTCATGCCCGGCAAGTTTGTCTTTCCCGGCGGGCGCGTGGAAGCCGCCGATGCGCGCATGCCGTCGGCAAGCGAACTCGATCCGCATGCGGTTGCGAGGTTGATGCAAGGCGCGAGCGCGAGCAAAGCGCGCGCACTGGCGCTCGCCGCCATACGGGAAACCTTCGAAGAAACCGGCCTGATGCTCGGCGTGAAACAGGACCCGCCGCCGGCCGCGCCCGGCGGCTTGTGGTCGGCCTTCGCCGATGCTGGTATTTATCCCGATCTGGCGGCCCTGCAATTCATCGCCCGCGCCATCACGCCGCCGGGCCTATCCCGCCGCTTCGACACCCGCTTTTTCGCCGTGCAGGCGCAGGCCATCATCCATCGCACCGACGGCATCGTCGGCCCGCAAGCTGAATTGGTGGAGCTGCTTTGGGTTCCGCTGGCCGAGACGCCGCGGCTCGGGCTTCACACCATTACCGCTGTGATCCTGGAGGAGCTGGAAGCTCGCGCGGCTGCAGGCATGGGCCCCGACCTGCCCGTGCCCTGTTATCGAATGAAAAACCAGCGTTTCGTGCGTGAATTGCTGTAATTCCTTGACATATCGAGCCTGATCGGTAGGTTCCGGCCCAACTCCACACCCCTTTGTCGAGGTTCTCATGGCCAAGGCCGTATCGCTAAAGATCAAGCTCGTGTCGAGCGCCGACACCGGCTTTTACTACGTGACCAAAAAGAATTCGCGCACCATGACCGATAAGCTGGTGAAGAAGAAATACGATCCGATCGCCAAAAAGCACGTCGAGTTCCGCGAGTATAAAATCAAGTAACGACGGTCTTCAGCTACAGAAACAAACGCCGGGGCCTTTGCCCCGGCGTTTTTGTTTGTCGCGAAATCGTGAAGCCTGCCGCTTGACCGAATTCGGATCGCGGTGTATTAAACCGATAGGTTAATTAACTGACTGGTTATTTATGACACCAGACCGTCTCAGCACCACCTTCGCGGCCCTCGCCGACCCCACGCGGCGTGCAATCCTTGCGCGGCTTGCACTCGGCGAAACTTCCGTCACCGAACTGGCGAAGCCTTTCGATATGAGCGCCCCTGCCGTGTCAAAGCACCTGAAGGTGTTGGAGCGCGCCGGCCTGATCGTACGCGGCCGCGAGGCGCAGTGGCGCCCCGCGCGCCTGGAAGCCGGCCCGCTGAAAGACGTGGCCAAATGGATCGAGCAATACCGCCGTTTTTGGGAAGAGAGCCTTGACCGCCTCGACGATTACCTGCGGAAAATCCAAGCCAGGGAGAAAAAACGTGGACGAAAGAAATAATCTTGAGGAATTTGTCATCACCCGCGTTTTCGACGCGCCGCGCGATTTGGTGTGGAAGGCTTTCACCGAGCCGCAACGCCTGAAGGAGTGGTGGGGCCCGAAAGGCGTCACGGTCATCGAGTCGAAAATGGATCTGCGCCCGGGCGGAAGCTATCACTACGCCATGCGCACGCCTGACGGTAGCACGATGTGGGGCAAATTCGTCTACCGCGAGATCACGCCACCCTCGCGCCTGGTGTTTGTCAATTCATTTTCCGACGAGGCCGGCGGCGTTACCCGCCATCCCATGGCCCCGACCTGGCCGCTGGAGATGCTTTCGACCTTCCTGTTTGAAGAAGAAAGCGGAAAAACCAGGTTTACTGTCCGGTGGTCGCCCTTGAATGCGACCGAGGAAGAGCGTGCCACTTTCACCGCCGGGCATCCGAGCATGCAGCAAGGCTGGGGCGGAACGCTGGATAAGCTGGCGGCCTTTCTGGCGAAAGCCGCCTAAGACGCCGGATATTGCGCAAGCAGAGGGAAGTGTGCTCGATGTCTCTCAAGCTCTATTTCCATCCGCTTGCGTCCTTCTGTCACAAAACGCTGATCGCCTTGTACGAAAATGACATCGCGTTCGAGCCGATCATCGTTGATCTCGCCAACGAAGTCTCAAGCGCGGCCTTCCGTAAGGTTTGGCCGATGGCCAAGATGCCGGTTCTGCGCGACGAAACACGCGATCGCACCGTGGCCGAGTCCAGTACGGTCATCGAATACCTCGATGCCTTTTATCCCGGTGCAACCCGTTTCTTGCCAAGCGATCCGGACCAAGCGTGGCAGACGCGCATGTGGGACCGCTTCTACGACCTTTATGTACAGGAGCCGATGCAGAAGATCGTGACCGACCGGCTGCGCCCCGCGGGCCAGAACGACGCCCACGGCGTGGAACAGGCGAAGAGACAATTGCTGGAAGCTTACAAAGTGGCGGAGCCCTCGATGCAGTCGAGAACCTGGGTGATGGGTGACGATTTTACCTTGGCAGACTGCGCTGCGGCGCCAGCGCTTTTCTATGCCAATACGGTCCTGCCTTTTGGCAGGACGGAAAAGAATTTATCGGCCTATCTGGACCGGCTCATGGCGCGGCCTTCTTTTGCGCGCGCGCTTGACGAAGCGCAGCCTTATTTCGCGCTGTTTCCGATGGAGAATAAACCGCAGAGACGACAGCGTCAGCAGCAGTGAAAGGAAAACCCATGCAGTTGAACCCCTATCTGTTCTTCACAGGAAATTGCAAGGAAGCCTTCACCTTCTATGAAAAAGTTTTGGGCGGTAAAATTATCGCCATGATGACGCATAAAGAGACGCCGGCGGCGGAGCACACCAAGCCGGAATGGCAGGACAAGATTATCCACGCGCGCATGACATTCGGCGATCAAGTGTTGATGGCTTCCGACGCGCCGCCCGAGCATCACCGGCCCATGCAAGGCTTTTCGGTTTCGCTCACCGTCCAGGAACCGGCTGAAGCCGACCGTATCTTTAAAGCCTTCTCCGACGGTGGCCATGTGACGATGCCGATCGAGGAGACTTTTTGGGCGCACCGCTTCGGCATGCTGGTCGACCGTTTCGGTACGCCCTGGATGATCAACTGCGAGAAGACGCAGTAGCGCGCATCCAGCGCCCTGCTCTGTAGGATTTCAGCATGGACCAGACCGGCCAGAGCACCACCGCGGACCGCGAAATCGTCTTGAGCCGACTGCTCAACGCCCCACGCGAGCTGGTGTTCGCAGCCTGGACCGACCCGACGCAGGTGGTGCAATGGTGGGGCCCGCGCGGCTTCACCACCACAAGCCATGAAATGTCGGTGACGCCCGGCGGCGTGTGGCGCTTCGTCATGCACGGCCCGGACGGGCGCGACTACAAGAACAAGATCATCTTTACCGAGGTGGTCAAGCCCGAGCGTCTGGTCTATCGCCACGCCGGCGAGGATGAGCACGAGGACGTGCGCTTCCACGTCACCGTCACCTTCCAGGCGCAAGGACGCAAAACCCTGCTCAGCATGCGTAGCCTGTTCGCGACCGCGCAGGAGCGCGATGAAGTGGTCACCAAATATGGTGCGGTCGAAGGCGGCAAGCAGACGCTGGAACGCCTGGCAGAACATGTCGAGAAAAACTGAGCCGGGCTGCCATCGCGGCCCCAACAACGGAGGATCGTCATGCATTATGTGGATGGATTTGTCGTACCCGTGCCGCGCAAGAACCTGAAAGCCTACAAGCGCATGGCGACGAAGGCTTCCAAGGTCTGGCGCGATCATGGCGCGCTGGAAGTGGTGGAATGCTTGGCCGATGACGTGAAGAAGGGAAAATGGACCTCGTTTCCGCGCAGCGTGAAGCTGAAACCCGGCGAGGTCGTGGTGTTCTCCTATATCGTTTACAAGTCGCGCAAGGACCGCGACCGCGTGATGGGCAAAGTGATGAAGGACCCGCGGCTGGCCGACATGATGAACCCGAAGGAAATGCCGTTCGACGGCAAGCGCATGATCTGGGGCGGGTTCAAGACGATGGTCGAAGCCTAGCCCCAGTAGCGGCCGCTGGCTCCGATGATGATCACCAGCATGCCGACCGGCATGTTCACCGCGACGATCTGGCGGATCTGATCGAGGCTCGCCCCCGCCGTCGGCCAATCCTGCGCGTCCACCGCGCGCTTGAAGGCCAGCCATGGCCCGTGGAACAGCCACATAAACAGCCCGATCATCGCCCAGCCGAACAACTGCATCCAATGGATGTGCATGCCGACGCCGGAAAACCCGCCGAAGGTGGCAAACAGCATCCAGTAGCCGCTGGCCAGGATCAGCAGGATCGCGCCCCATACCCAAGGAAAGAACTTCGCCAGCGTCGCCCGCATCAACCGCATGCGTTGCGGCGGCTCGAGCGTGCCGAGCGCCGGCCGCAGGCAGATATAGATAAGGAACATGCCGCCGACCCAGATCACGGCGGCTACGAGATGCACGGCGACGGCGACGGATTGGACAAGCATGAGGCAGATCTCCCGACTCGGCATTCTGCCATGCACCTTCCCTGCCCGCCTTGGCAAGAGGCGCCGTTGGCAAGAGAGCGCCGGTCATCGTAACTTAGGTTGATGACCACAACAGGCGGGGAAATGCCCAAACCGAAAATTCTGATCTTCGCGCCGCGCGAGGAGCCGCCGTCCATCATCAGCCAACTGGAAGGTGCCGGCTTCCAGGTCGCCCTGGGCAGCCTCGACTGGCAATTGCCGCGCGGCGATTATGAAGACGCCTTTGCCGCCGCTGCACGCGACGCCGTGGCGCTGATGGGCACCTCGATCCGCCACACGCCCGTCAGCAGACGCATCATGGAAGGATCACAGCGGCTGCGCATCGTGGCCAAGTATACGGTCGGCGTCGACGATGTGGACGTCGAGGCCGCCACCGACCTCGGCATCATGGTCTGCCATGCGCCGACCGAATCCAATTGCTTCGCCGTCGCTGAAACCACCGTCGCAATGATGCTGACGATCCTGAAGAAAGTGCGCGAGCGTGACGCCTCCGTGCGCGCCGGCCAATGGCGCCAGCCGGGCCATGGCGGCAGCTATGTCGGCAGCCGGCTTTCCGATGGTTATCCAGGCATCACGCTGGGCATCGTGGGCCTCGGCCGCATCGGAAGCCGCGTCGCGCAACTACTGGCGCCCTGGCGCATCCGCATCCTGGCGTATGATCCCTACATTTCGCCGACAAGCTTCCTATTCTCCAACGCGAGGCAAGTCGATTACGAGACGCTGCTGCGGGAATCCGATGTGGTCTCGTTCCATGTGGTCCTAACCAAAGAAACCCGCTTCATGCTGGGCGAGCGTGAGCTGGCCATGATCAAGCCGGGCGCCGTGGTGATGAATACCGCGCGCGGAAAGGTCGTCGACGAGGCCGCGCTTGCTCGCGCCATTGCCTCAGGGCGGGTTTCGGCAGCGGCCATCGATGCCTTCGAGGAAGAGCCGCTGCCTTTGGATTCTCCACTGCGCGCGCTCGGCGAGAAGGTGCTGTTCTCGCCGCATTCCGCTGCTCACAGCGCCGGAGGCGAGCTGCGCCCCGGCATCACCTGGGCTGCCCGCTCGGTGCTGTCGGCGCTGGCGGGAAAGGTGCCCGACAATGTTTACAACCGCGAAGTCATTCCGCGCTGGAAAGAACGCTTCGGTGGCGCCAGCGTCACCGCATGATCCAACCGATACTCAAACGGCCTCAGGAGCAACCATGAGCAGCTACCCAGGTTTGACCGGCGAATGCGTGATGTTCAAAGGCCACAACGACGACTTGATAGAGGGCTATTACGCCAAGCCTTCCGGCAAAGGCTCCTTCCCCGGCGTGGTGCTCATCCATCACGCTCCCGGCTGGGACGAATGGATCCTGGAGGCCACGCGCAAGCTGGCGCAGCACGGCTTTGCCACCATCGCGCCGCACCTTTATCACCGCGACGGCCCCGGCAGTCCTGACGACATCGCGGCCAAGGCGCGTGCGCGAAGGCGGTGTTCCCGACGGTCAAGTTGTGGGTGATATTGCGGGAGCGATGGCCTATCTGCGGGCGCAACCGGAAGCCAACGGCAGGGTCGGCTTGATCGGTTTTTGCTCCGGCGGCCGGCATGCCTATCTCTGTGCCGGGTCGCTGTCCAACGTGGATGCGCTCGTTGATTGCTGGGGCGGCAACAAATTTGCCGACAACAAGAATAATCCGGCGAAGCGGCCCGTCCCGCCGATCGAGCTCACCGAGCAGATCACGGCTCCTGTTCTCGGCATCTATGGCAACGACGACAAGAATCCATCGCCCGAGGACGTCAACAAGACCGAAGAGCGGCTAAAAAACGCGGGCAAGAATTATGAATTCCACCGCTACGACGGCGCCGGCCACGGCTTCTTCAACGCTCCCCGCCCGGCCTATCGTCCCGAGCAGGCGCAAGATGCCTGGCAGAAGGTCTTCGCCTTCTTCCAAAAGCATCTTTCCAAGTAAACCCGCATCCGAGAGGAAGACCGATCATGTGCACCTATATCACCGAGACGGCCAAAGTCGTCGGCAGCGCCAAAGGACCGAAGGGCTGGATGCGGATCGAGACCGCCAACATCTATTTCGATCATCCGTTCCATGCCCCGCTCGACCATTCCCTGAACATTGATTTTGTCGGTGAGGTCGAGGGCAGCATGCAGCGCGTGGCCGTGGAGCTGAGTGCCGAACTCGGCGCGCGCACTCATCCAGCGGATCGAAGCGGCGCTCGCCTCCGGCGAGGAAGCTCACGCGGCGTAAGGGCATAGCTGCTCCCGCAGACTGCCAGGAACTCATGCTGCGCTTGCGCGGTTAGCCACGTGGGGCCAGCCACAAAAGTCCGCAGGAGGTATTTGATGCAAATTTCCGGCAAGAAGATCGCTATCCTCGCCACGCACGGCTTTGAGCAATCGGAACTCGAAGTCCCGCGCGACAAATTGAAGGCAGCCGGCGCCACCGTGCATGTGGTGTCGCCGGAAAAGGGCCCGATCAAAGGCTGGGAGAAGAAGGATTGGGGCCGGCCCGTGCAAGTTGATCGCACGCTCGATGAAGTTTCCGCCGACGATTACGACGCGCTGGTGCTGCCTGGAGGTCAGATCAACCCGGACCTGCTGCGGGTCAATGACAAGGCATTGGCGCTGATCCGCGCCTTCAACGCGCAGAAGAAAATCATCGCCGCGATCTGTCACGCGCCTTGGCTGCTGGTCGAAACCGGTATTATCGAGGGCCTGAAATGCACCTCCTACCACTCGATCAAGACCGACGTGATCAACGCTGGCGGAAAATGGGAGGATTCAAAGGTCGTTGCCGACCAGGGGATCGTGACATCCCGCAATCCGGCCGATCTGGAGGCTTTCTCGGCCAAAATCACCGAAGAGATAGCGGAAGGGCGCCATGGCGCCCGGAATGCTGCTTAAACGGATAGACCCCCCGGAACGAACCGAGGGGGGCCTCACACCAATCAAAACGCGGCGCAATTTGTTACCAAATTATTAAGAAAGCCATGCGTGCAACGCGTGGCTGCGGCGCTAGCATTTTGAATTGTGCACTGCGAGATTCGGCCTATATTCGTATCAAATCAGCGCCGCGAACGAAGATTCGATGTAATTCGACGGAGAATTTGGCTGCGGCTATAAAAAAGGACCTTAATATGCTTATTCACGTCATTCGTTTTTTGCGGTCCTGGCGTCTCTGCAGCGACATTCTCCGGGATTTGGCCCGGAAGAGCGACAGCGAGCTCCGGGAAATGGGACTGACCCGGGCGGATATCCCGCGGGTTGCCTACGAACGCACCCTCGCCGCCTGAGCGGCTCGGAAACGAAGCAAGCGCCCGCCCTCCAGCGGGCGTTTTCGTTTGTGCGCTTCCCGGCGCCGGGATGATTGCGGCCCGGCCCCGCAATGACCTACCTATGCGCTATGGCCGGCGAACCAAGACCAGCGATCCATATTGTCGGCGGTGGCCTGGCGGGCGCGGAGGCGGCCTGGCAGATCGCCCAGCGGGGCCTGCCGGTGGCGCTGCATGAGATGCGTCCGCGGCGCTCAACCGACGCGCACAAGACCGATCACCTGGCAGAGCTGGTCTGCTCCAATTCCTTCCGCTCCGACGATCACGAACAGTCCGCCATCGGCCTCTTGCATGAGGAAATGCGCCGGCTCGGCTCGCTGATCATGCGCGCGGCCGACTGCCAATCAGGTGCCTGCGGGCGGGGCCTTGGCAGTGGACCGCGACGGATTCGCCGCTGCGGTTACCTCTGCGCTCGAGGCGCACCCCTTGATCCGAATTGTGCGCGAGGAAGTCGCGGGTCTGCCGCCGGAAGAATGGGACAACGTCATCGTCGCCACCGGGCCCCTTACCTCCCCCGCGCTGGCTGAGGCTATTCGTCGGCATCACCGGCGAAGACGCGCTTGCCTTCTTCGACGCCATCGCTCCGATCGTGCACCGCGAGAGCATCGATCTCTCGGTCGCCTGGTTCCAGTCGCGCTATGACAAGGCAGGCCCCGGCGGCTCCGGCGCCGACTACATCAATTGCCCAATGACGCGCGAGCAATATGCCGCCTTTGTCGAGGCGCTGCTTGCCGGAGACAAGACCAGCTTCCACGAATGGGAAGCTTGCACGCCTTATTTCGACGGCTGCCTGCCGATCGAGGTGATGGCCGCACGCGGAGCGGAAACGCTGCGGCATGGACCGATGAAACCTTTCGGACTTACCAATCCGCATGACCCGCAGGTGAAAGCTTATGCGGTCGTGCAGCTGCGCCAGGACAACAAGCTCGGCACGCTGTTCAACATGGTGGGTTTCCAGACCAAGCTGAAACACGCCGAACAGGTCCGCATCTTCCGCACTATTCCCGGGCTCGAGAAGGCCGAATTCGCCCGGCTGGGTGGCCTGCATCGCAACACCTTTCTGAATTCGCCAAATCTTCTCGACGAGACGCTGCGGCTGAAGGCCATGCCGCGCTTGCGCTTTGCCGGGCAGATCACCGGCTGCGAGGGCTATGTCGAATCCGCCGCCATCGGGCTGCTGGCAGCGCGCTTCGCCGCCGCAGCAGCGGCGGGGCGAAGAACTCGCACCGCCGCCGCCCACCACCGCGCATGGCGCGCTGCTCGCGCATATCACCGGCGGACATGTGGAAACCATGGACGCAGGCCCCCGCTCCTTCCAGCCGATGAATATCAACTTCGGCCTGTTCCCGCCGCTCGCGCAGCTCCCGACCAAGGATGCTGACGGCAAGCGATTGCGCGGCGCGGAAAAGTCCGTCGCAAAGAAGCGCGCGCTCTGCCTGCGCGCGTTGGCCGATCTCGGGCAATGGGCGGACGGCGCCCGCCTGGCCGCCGCCGAATGAAGCGGAAAAGCGAAATTGCCGATCGCTGGGTGAGCGACGTGGTGCTCAAGCGCGACGTCTTCTCCACCGTCGAGCGCGGCCGCTTCCGTACCGCGGAGCGCGATGTCGAAGCTGTCCTGCGAAGAATCGACGAGGTGCCTTGGTGGTCGCGTCCGGTCGCGCGGCATCTCTTCACGCGCGAAAGCCGGGCGTTGCACCGAGCCGGACCGTTACAGATTGCGCCAGCGCTTCTGTTCAGCGGCCGGCAGGAGCTGGTGCGCGGCTGGATTGACGGCGTCGCGCTGCATATCGCCAAGCCGCACGGCGACCACGCCTATTTCAGCTCCGCCAAGGCCGTGTTGCGGCGGCTGCACCGCGCCGGGATCTGCCACAACGATCTGGCCAAGGAACAGAACTGGCTGCGCGGCGCCGATGGGCGCTGCTATCTGACCGATTTCCAGCTCGCCTTCTGCTTTTCGCGGCGCGGGCGGCTGTTTCGCATTCTGGCCTATGAGGACCTGCGGCATCTTCTGAAACACAAGCGACGCTACCTGCCGGAGGCGCTTACGCCGGCAGAGTTACGCATCCTGGCGCGCAAGAGCTGGTTCACCCGGGTCTGGATGGCGACCGGCAAGAAGCTCTATCGCGCGATCACGCGCGGACTATTCAACTTCACCGACCGCGAGGGCGGCGGGCCGCGGCTGGTCAACGATGCGCCGGTGATCGCTGCGCGCCTGCGCGAGCACCCCTCCGTGCGCGACGTCGCTATTGTCGCTTTCCCGGATCGCCGCGCCGGCACCGGCCTCTATGCCTTTGTCGAGGTGAACTCCGTCCTGCCGGAAACAGCGTTGCGCGACTTCCTCACGCACCAAACCCGGCCCGGCCGCGCCCGAGCATCTGCAGTTGAGCGGCGCGTTGCCACGCAATGCCGCCGGCGCGGTGCGCACGGAAATCCTTCAGCTTGTCGCGATGAACCAGCTGGAATTGATCGACAGCCTCATTGCCAACGAGAGCGAACGGGCCGTGGTGGCCCGCATCGTGGCGGAACGGCGCAACCTGCGCGACCGCTTCGCCTTCTAGCGCGTGATCCCGAAAAGTGGGCACCGGTTTTCGGACAAGATCACGCGCCTTCTAGAAAACGCTCTTCAACGCGCGGCCATGGCGCGCGGACGCCGCGCGGCGCGCCACAAAGCCCACTGCCGCCGCCATTGCGGCACGTCGATGGCTGCCGAACGGATCGTAGCCGCGCCGCTCCATTCTTCTTCAGTAACGGCCGCACCAGAGCAATCGGAAGAAAGGCGGGAAGCACGGCCGCCGGCGCCGTCACGAGCAGATCATCGGCCGCCGTCAGATGCCCGCGGATATGCAGGCGCATTTCCGCCAGCGCCGCGCGCAATTGCGGCGTCGACTTGCCGGCAAAAACATCCTCCGCATTCGCGCCATAGCGCTGCAGAATATCCAACGGGACAAAGAGCTGGCGCCGTGCCGCATGACGCGGAAAAAGCCGCAGCTGCTCGGCCAAAGCATAAGCGATGCCGGCGTGGCGCGCGAGGCTGTCTGACGACGGCATCCGATCCATCCAAAATCTTGGCGGCCAGCTCGAAAATCGCCGACGAGGTCTTCGAGCGCATAGGCTTCCGCATGCGGCCAGGTCGGCATCGGATCGTCATAAAGATCGAAAGCGCGGGCGTCGATCAGGTCGGCCAAAGGCTGCGCCGGCAGTCTGTAGCGCGCCATCGTCTCCAGCAGCGCCGCGGCGACCGGATGCGCCGCGCGCCTCCTCGCTTCGTCCGCCCTCCACCACCTCGCGCCACCATTGCAGCCGGATCTCGCCCGGCATCGGTTCGCGCGCGATGTCGCGCACGCGCGCAATCTCGGCATTGAAAGCATAGAGGGCAAACAGCGCGGGGCGGCGCGCGGCGGGAGCGAACAACGTCGCCAGGAAACGGTCCTTGTCCGCCTCCCGCACCAGCTGTTCGCAATAACCGCTCGCGTCCGCTGTCATGGAAGGGCCTCGAGCCTCAGGCCTTGGTCGTCTTCCCGGATGGCGTCCCGGCCGGTCCCGACGCCGAGATAGATCAGGATCGGCGCGGCGATGAAGATCGAGGTATAGGTGCCGACCAGCACGACGCCGAACATCATGGTCGCGGTGAAGCTGTGAATGGCCTGGCCGCCGAACAGCAGCAGGGCCAGCAAGGCCAGACGTGACCGTGACGTGGGTAATGACCGAGCGCGACAGCGTCGATTGATCGAGAGCGTTCAGCAGCTCCGGCATCGGCATGCGCTTGTAGCGGCGCAGCATCTCGCGGATACGGTCATAGATGACGACAGTGTCATTGAGCGAATAGCCCAGGATGGTGAGCAGCGCCGCGATGCTGGTCAGATCGAAATCGATCTGCGCCAGCGACATGAAGCCGATGGTGAGCACCAGATCGTGCACGTTGGCGATCATGGCGCCGAGCGCGAATTGCCATTCGAACCGGAACCACAGATAGACGAAGATCGAGCCGATCGCGAGCATCAGGCCCATGATGCCGTAAGAGAGCAGCTCGCCGGAGACGCGCGGGCCGACCACCTCGACGCGCCGGTATTCCACCTGGTCGCCGAGCGCGTCCCTGACTTTCTGAACGGCGGCCTGCTGCGCTTCCTCGCCACCCGGCTGCTGCGAAATGCGGATCAACACGTCCTGCGGCGTGCCGAATTGCTGGAGCTGGAATTCGCCGAGCCCTAGCTCGCCGATAGTCGAGCGCATGCTGCGCGAGATCGGCCGCGCCCGCCTTGGTCGCGGACTTCCATCAGCGTGCCGCCCATGAAGTCGATGCCGAAATTCAGGCCGTTGAAGAAATAAAGCAGGATCGCGGCGATCGACAGAACCGCCGATATCGGAAAGCTGATGCGCCGGAAGCGCATGAAATCGAACTTGGTGTCGTCCGGAACGATGCGAAGGAGGCGCACTGTCGTCTTTCTCAGCTGACCGTGGATGGAATGAAGCTAGATCGGCACATGTTGCGGACGCTGCCACCGGACCCAGTAGGCAACGATCAGCCGGGTCAGGGTGAAGGCGGTGAAGACGGTCGTGATGATGCCGATGCCGAGCGTCACGGCAAAGCCGCGGACCGGGCCCGTGCCGATGAAGAACAGCACGGCGGCGGCGATGAAGGTCGTGATGTTGGAATCCAGGATCGTCGCCAGCGCGCGGGTAAATCCGGCGTCGATGGCGTTGATCGGCGTCCGCCCGGCGCGCACTTCCTCGCGGATGCGCTCATAGATCAGCACGTTGCTAGTCCACCGCGATGCCGACGGTCAGCACGATGCCGGCGATGCCGGGCAGCGTCAGCGTGGCGTTGAGCAGCGACAGGATGCCGAAAATCATCGCCACGTTGATGGCCACGGCCATGTTGGCGAACAGGCCGAACAGTCCGTAGGTCACGAACATGAAGATGATGACCAGCGCGGCGCCGACATAGGACGACGGTCTTGCCCTTTTCGATCGAGTCCTGGCCGAGGCCCGGGCCCGACGGTGCGCTCCTCGATCGATGGTGAGCGGCGCCGGCAGCGCGCCCGCGCGCAGCAGGATCGACAGGTCGTTGGCGCTCTGCACGGTGAAACTGCCGGAGATCTGGCCGCTGCCGCCGAGGATCGGCTTCGCGGATCACCGGCGCGCTGATCACCTCGTTGTCGAGCACGATGGCGAAAGCGCTTGCCGACGTTCTCCTGTCGAGATCTGCGCGAATTTACGCGCGCCGCTGGAGTTGAAGCGGAAGTTGACGATCGGCTCGCTGGTGCGCTGGTCGAATCCGGGCTGCGCATCGGTCAGGTCGGCGCCGGAGACGGCGACATCGCGCGCTTGATCACGATGGCTTCCGCCCTCCTTGTTTTTCAGGAGTTCGGAATCCGGAGGCACATTCCGGCCTGCTGCGCCTGATCGGCGGAATCGAATCATCCACCATGCGGAAATCGAGCTTCGCGGTCGTGCCGAGCAATCTCCTTCAGCCGGGTCGGATCCTGCAGGCCCGGCACCTGCACCAGAATGCGGTCGACGCCTTGCCGCTGGATCAGCGGCTCGACGGTGCCGAGCTCGTTGACGCGGCGCTCGATGATCTGGATCGATTGCTCCACCGCCTGGCGGATGCGCTCGAGGATGGCCGGCTCGGTCGGCGTCAGCCGTACAAGTCCACCGTTCTGGGTGATTTCGAGGCTGCGCTGGCCGGCGCGTGGCCAGAATGCCGGAAAGCGGCCGCGACAATTCGTTCAGCTTGCTCATGGCCTGCTGGACGTCGGTGCCTTCGCGCAGCCGCAGCTCGACGCTGTTGCCGCGCACGGCAAGGCCGGTATAGCCGACGCGCGCTTCGCGCAGCACGCGCCGCACGTCGTCGAGCAACGCCTGCGACTGCTCCCTGCGCACCGCCGCCGTATCCACCTCGAGCAGGATGTGCGATCCGCCCTGCAGGTCGAGACCGAGCACGATGTGGCGCTGCGCCCATTTCGGCCAGCTCTTCACCGTTTCTTCGGGAAAGAAATTCGGCACCGCGACAAAGGCAGATGAAGAATGCGGTGAGCAGCGTCGCTGCCGCCTTCAGCCGGGAAAAATGAAGCATTGGATTTCGACCGTTTCGATGCGCGTAAGCCTGGACGGCTTGAAGCTTAGCTGCCCGCTTCTTCCTTCACCGGCTCGCCCTTGGCGCGCACGTCGCTGACCATGGCGCGGACCTGGCGAACGCGGATGCCGTCGGCGATTTCGACCTCGATCTGGTCGTCGTCGATCACCTTGGTGACCTTGCCGACCAGGCCGCCGGAGGTCACCACCGTGTCGCCCCGCCGCACATTCTTGACCATTTCCTGATGCGCCTTCACGCGCTTCTGCTGCGGGCGCAGGATGAGGAAATACATGATCACGAAAATGAGGACGAAAGGCAGCAATTGCGTCATCAGGTCGCCGCCGCCGCCGAAGGGGGAACCTTGCGCAAATGCAGGAGAAATCAGCATGGAACTTCCTTTGGGATGGGCCGGCGCGGGACCGCTCCGCAGCCTTGAGATTGGCACTCGAAAACGCGCGGACTATAGCGGTCGACGGCTTAATTGCAATGCGCGGCAGACTCCGCCGGCAGCGGGCGATTTCATGCTTCCGGTCGCCTCCTTGCAGGGCAGCAGCCGGCCCGCTAAGGGAGCAGCTATCCAACCTCGGGTTTACCCGAGTTTGGCATTTGAATGGCATAAGTCGGATATTTCCGACTTTGCTGAGGCCGTTTCATGCCGAAAACCAGCCGTCCAAAAGGCAAGACCAAACGCAAGACCGGCGCCGCCCGCCCTGCCCTGACCGACACCGCGCGTATCGCCGCCGCGCTTGATCGTCTCGCGCCGCCCGCGCCACAGACCCCGGATTTTTCCGCCGCGAGCGCCTTCGTCTGGCATCCCGAGGGAAATCGGCTCGCGCCGGTCGAGCGCGTCAACCGCGTCGACATGTCGCTGTTGAAGGGCATCGACCGCGTGCGCGACCTGCTGGTGGAAAATACCGAGCGCTTCGCGCGCGGCCTGCCCGCCAACAATGCGCTGCTTTGGGGCGCGCGCGGCATGGGCAAGTCGTCGCTGGTGAAAGCCGCGCATGCCGCCGCCAGTGCGCAGACCGCGCAAGTCTTCCAGCGAGCTGAAGCTTGTCGAAATCCATCGCGAGGACATCGAGAGCCTGCCCGCCCTGATGAATTTGCTGCGCGGTGCGCGCGACCGCTTCATCCTGTTCTGCGACGATCTCTCTTTCGATAGCGAAGACACCTCCTACAAATCGCTCAAGGCTGTGCTGGAAGGCGGCATCGAAGGGCGGCCGGACAATGTGATCCTCTACGCCACGTCAAACCGCCGGCACCTGATGCCGCGCGAGATGGTGGACAACGAACGCGCCACGGCGATCAACCCGGGCGAGGCGATCGAGGAAAAGGTCTCGCTGTCAGACCGCTTCGGACTATGGCTTGGCTTCCACCGCTGCAGCCAGGACGAATACCTTGCCATGGTGGAAGGCTATGTCGCGCATTTCCGCATTCCGCTGACGGGCGAAGCGCTCACGCGGGAGGCGCTGGAATGGGCGACAACGCGCGGCGCGCGTTCGGGCCGGGTGGCGTGGCAATTCGTGCAGGATCTCGCCGGACGGCTCGGCGTCCGGCTGCAAGCATCGTCAGGAAGGGCGTCCGGAGAGCTAGGCGCCGTTGAGATATTGCGTCGGATCGACCGGCGACGAGCCCTTGCGGATTTCGAAGTGCACCTGCGGTGACGAGACCGTGCCGGTCTGGCCGGCCTTTGCGATGGTCTGCCCGCGTTTGATCGTGTCACCGCGCTTGACCAGCAACTCGCTGGCATGCGCATAGGCGGTCACGAACCCGTTGGGATGACGGACCAGCACGAGATTGCCGTAACCCTTCAGCTCATTGCCGGCATAGGCGACGACGCCGTCTTCCGCCGCTTTGATCGGCGTGCCTTCGGGCACTGAAAGATTGATGCCGTCATTCTGCTGACCATTCGGCTTCGGTCCGAAGCCGGCAATGATGCGGCCGCGCACCGGCCA
Source organism: uncultured Alphaproteobacteria bacterium (assembly GCA_963728585.1). Lineage (GTDB taxonomy): Bacteria > Pseudomonadota > Alphaproteobacteria > Rhizobiales > Xanthobacteraceae > CANKHA01. The sequence goes on along the minus strand of CAVSLB010000005.1, from coordinate 149,393 downwards.
GCGGAATGAGGGCGAACCGGACCGGAGCCTTTGCTGCATCCTCGACAGCTGCCGTCGGGCTCACGGCGCGCGCGGTGTGCTGTCGGCTCGAGCGAGGCAACTTTCGTCGCGGGAGCCGCTGCCACCTTGGACTGCGGTTGGGCCGGCGCCGGTGCCGGTGCGCGGCTTCGCCGCAAGAACCGGCGGTTTCGCGCTGGCCAGGCGGCCCGGAATGACCAGGCGATCGCCCATTTTCACTTGCGCATGGGGCTCGACGCGATTGGCCTTCGCGAGATCTTTCAGCGCGACGTTATAGCGCTTGGCGATCCCGATCATGGTTTCGCCGGGGGCAACCGTATGCGTGGCCTTGAGAGCCAGTCGCCGCGGCGGTCTGATTGGGCGCGGGCGCCGCGCCGGTCATGGCGGTTGAGGTGCGCTCCCGCCGGCGATCCCGGCTGCATCGTGGCGGTCCCGTGGGAGGCGGCAGCGGGCCGGCCGCCTGCCCGGGCGCCGGCAGCGGCTTGCTTTCGACGCCACCGGTTCGCGGTGCGGAATTGACCGATGCGGTCACCTCGCCTGCGGCCGGCTGCGGCTTGGAAGCGAAGGGATTGGAGAAAGGGCTTTCGAAGCGGCTGGTGTCGGAGCTGCAACCGGCGGCACTCAAGGCCACCAGCGCCAACACGATGAACGAGGGCCGCAAAGACGCGCGCAACGCGACGGGGGACGGCATGGTTTACCCACTCATACTCAGACGCAACGGATACGAGTGAGTGAGTTAACACTGTTGGGTAAACAAGGTTTAAACGGCCGTTGCGCGCGCCTGCACACGGCCGAAAAGCCAATTGGCATCTCACAATTCGCGGGCTTGCCCGCGCAACAGCGGCACAAAGCGCACTCCGATCAGATGCTCTCGCACCAGCCCTTCGTTGGTCTTGGTTAATTTTACGATCTCCTGCGTGCCATCGTGCGGACCAAGCGGCAGCAGCAGCACACCGCTCTTCGACAAGCTGCTCGACCAGGACCTCGGGGACATTCTTCGGCCGCCGCGGTGACGATGATGCGGTCGTAAGGCGCGCGCTCGGGCACGCCGGCAAACCCATCGCCCACCACCACCTCGACATTGTCGTACCCGAGCGTGTGCAGCCGGTTGCGCGCGGCTTCCGCCAGCGTGCGGTACCGCTCGATGCTCACCACTTCGCGCACCAAGCGCGACAGCACGGCGGCCTGATATCCCGAGCCGGTGCCGATCTCGAGCACGCGATGCTGCGGCTGCACCGCAAGCTGCTCGGTCATATAGGCAACGACATAAGGCTGGCTGATGGTCTGACCGCAAGCGATCGGCAGCGCATGGTCGCTATAGGCGACGCTCAAGGCAGTCCGGCGCGACAAAATGCTCGCGCGGCACTTCGTCCATGGCGCGCAATACGGCCTGGTCACTGATCCCGCGCCGGCGGAGCGTCAGCATGAATTCCATGCGGCCGACCCGCTCCGGATCCTGCGATAATTCAGCCACGTTGTTGTTACCTCTCTTCTGCCGCCGACATGGCATTATGGACGCCGCCGATATGGTCTCAAGGGCCGCCAGCAGACCGCTCTTGCGGCGCTCTGAAGCCGCGGCTATATTCCGCCACCGCGCGATCGGCGCGGCTTACAGGAATCCATTCATGAACTCGGCCGCAGACCCAGCTTCCCCGCAGACTGGGCGCCGCATTCTTCGTGGTCGAGGACGAATTCCTGATCCGCATGCTGCTGGAGGATATGCTCACCGACCTCGGTTATGAGCTGGTCGGCGTGGCCGGACGCGTCGATGAAGCGGCCGAGATGGCCCAGACCAAGGATTTCGATCTTGCGATCCTTGACGTGAATCTGGATGGGCAGGACGTCTACCCGGTAGCCGACCTGATCGGCAAACGCGGCCTGCCCTTCATGTTTGTCACCGGCTATGGCGGCCGCGGCCTGCCCGACAATTACCGCAACCGGCCGACCTTGCAGAAGCCGTTCCAGCTCGACGAGTTGAAGCGGATGCTGGCGCAATTGCTGCCGGCGTAGAGCAGGACCCTGCAAAGCCTGCCGGGGACCCGATCTGGTGGGCCCCGGCGGCGCTTATCCAAAGACTTCCGCCAGGCGCGTCAGGTAAGGCTCGTCCGTCATGTCGATCCGCAGCGGCGTGATCGAGATGCGATTATCCGCCAGCGCCCAGATGTCGGTTCCGTCGCTGGTCGTCGGCTTGTACCGGCCTTTGAAGGCGATCCAGTAATAAGGATTGCCGCGGCCGTCACGGCGGCTTTCGATCGCCATCTGCGCCTGGTTGCGCTTGCCCTGGGTGGTCACCGAAACGCCCCGCACCTTGTCCGGCGGGCAATCCGGAAAATTCATGTTGATCAGCACGTCTTTCGGAATGCCTTCCGCCAGCACGCGCCGGATCAGGTCGGGGGCGTATTGGATTGCGGTTTCCCAATGCGGCAATTTCCCATCGGCCATGGCATAAGCTTGCGACAGCGCGACCGACGGAATGTTGAGGATGGCGCCCTCAATTGCGCCGGCGACGGTGCCGGAATAAGTCACGTCCTCGCCGGCGTTGCGCCCCAAATTGACGCCCGACAGCACCAGATCGGGCGGGCCATCCTTCATCAGGTGATAGGCGCCCATGATGACGCAATCGGTCGGCGTGCCTTTCACCGCAAATCTGCGCGCGCCGATGGAGCGCAGCCGCAGCGGATCATTGATCGAGAGCGAATGCGCGACGCCGGACTGATCGTATTCCGGCGCGACCACCCAGACCTCGTCGGACAAGGCGCGCGCGATCTGCTCGCAGACCTCGAGGCCTTCGGCATTGATGCCGTCGTCGTTGGTGACGAGGATGCGCATTTTTTACTTCTCCTCGCTTGGGCTGAGGTCGGCGAGCTTTACTCGCTGGATGGGGGCTGTCGGCTCTTTACCTTCCCCCTCCCCGACTGCTCCCCCGCATGCGCCGGGCATGGCGAGAGCACAGGCCTTGCCGCGATGCTCTCTGTGTTCACGCGTCTTTCTCGATCGTCTTGATGCCGCCCATGTAAGGCGCCAGCACGTCCGGCACGGCGATCGCGCCGTTTTCCTGCTGATAGTTTTCCATCACCGCGATCAGCGCGCGGCCGACCGCGACGCCGGAACCGTTCAGCGTGTGGACATGGCGCATGGTTACGGTCCTTGCCGCGCACGCGCGCATTCATCCGCCGCGCCTGGAAATCGCCGCAGACCGAGCAGGAGGAAATTTCGCGATACATCCCCTGCCCCGGCAGCCAGACCTCGATGTCGTAGGTTTTCTGCGCGGCAAAACCCATATCGCCGGTGCAGAGCGTCACCACGCGATAAGGCAGATCGAGCTGGCGCAGCACCTCCTCCGCGCAGGTCAGCATGCGCTCGTGCTCGTTTCTGGATTCCTCCGGCGTGGTGATCGAGACCAGCTCCACCTTGGTGAACTGGTGCTGGCGGATCATGCCGCGGGTGTCCTTGCCGGCCGCGCCGGCTTCCGCCCGAAAGCAGGGCGTGCAGGCGGTAAGCCGCATCGGCAGCTCGGCTTCCTCGACAATCGATTCACGCACGAGATTGGTCAGCGGCACTTCGGCGGTGGGGATGAGCCAGAAATCGTTTTGATGCGCTCTCTTCCGATCAACGCTCAGGTTCTCAGGCCTTGTCCGAGGGCACTTCGAACACATCCCTTCGCCGGCCAAGCCGCTATATACCGAGAAATTGATCATCCATAAATTTCGGCAACTGCGCGGTGCCGAACATCGTCTGGTCGCGCACCAGCAGCGGCGGATTCACTTCGGTATAGCCGTGCTCGGTCGTGTGCAGGTCGAGCATGAACTGGCCGAGCGCGCGTTCCATCCGCGCCAGGCCTTTCTTCAGCACGACAAAACGCGCGCCGGAGATTTTCGCGGCGGTCTCGAAATCCATTTGCCCGAGCGCTTCGCCGAGATCGAAATGCTGCCTGGGCTTGAAGGCATAGTCGCGCTTCGTCCCCCACTCGGACTTTCGAACATTGTCCTTCTCGTCCTTGCCGTCCGGCACGTCGGCTGCCGGCAGGTTCGGAATGGTGGCGAGGACCTTGTTGAGCTCTTCTTCCGCCGCCTTGGCGCTGGCTTCGAGCTGCCCGAGCGTGTCCTTCAGCTCGGCCACTTCCGCCATCAGCTTTTTGGCCGCGGCTTCATCCTTGTTTTTCTTGGCTTCGCCGATCTCTTTCGAAGCCGCGTTGCGGCGCGCCTGCGCCTGCTCGAACTGGGCGATGGCCGCGCGCCGGCGCTCGTCGAGCTGCAGCAGTTCTTTCGACTGCGGCGGCAGGTTGCGCCGTTGCAGCCCGCGATCGAACTCGGCCGGATGCTCGCGGATCCATTTGATGTCGTGCATGAGCAGTTCCAAATCAGTTTATGCCCCGCGTCATGGCCGGACATCAGTAATCCGGGCCAGGTCCGATAACGCGAACGCTCGGCGTTGCCTACCGCAATGCGAGATGCCCGGCACAAGGCCGGGCATGACGAGAATGAACAAGCTATTCCGCCGGCTTGGCTTCAGGCGCGGCCGGGGCGGCCGGCCCGGCTTTCCTCTCCACCCAACGCACCGACCAGATCGAGCCCTCGTAGAGAACCAAGAGCGGCAGGGCAAGCGAGAGCTGACTGATGACGTCGGGCGGCGTCAGCACGGCCGCCAGCACGAAGGCGCCGACGATGAAGTAGCGGCGTTTCTCCTTCAGCTGCTGCGAAGTGATGATGCCGACGCGTCCGAGCAGCGTCAGGATCACCGGCAATTGGAAGGCGATGCCGAAGGCAAAGATCAGGCTCATCATCAGCGAGAGATATTCGCCGACCTTGGGCAAGAGCGCGATTTCCGCCGACCCCTTCGCCGCCCTGTTGCATGCCGAGCGAGAAGCGCACCAGCATCGGCAGCACGAGGAAATAGACCAGCATCGATCCGAGCGCGAAGAAAAACGGTGTCGCCACGAGATAAGGCAGGAAGGCGTGGCGCTCGTGGCGGTAAAGCCCGGGCGCCACGAACATGTAAATCTGCGCGGCCACGATGGGGAAAGACAGAAAGGCCGCGCCGAACATCGCGAGCTTGAGCTGGGTGACGAAATATTCCAGCAGCGCGGTGTAGATGAATTTCGAATTCTCCACCCCGGCGACCCAGACAAAGGGCCAGACCAGGATGTTGTAGATCGTTTTCGCGAAGTAAAAACACAGCGCGAAGGTGATGGCGAAGGCGATGAGCGCCTTGATCAGCCGCGAGCGCAGCTCGATCAGGTGCTCCATCAAAGGCGCCTTGGTAGCCTCGATGTCCTCGTGGCTCATGACGAACGCCCCTCACCCGGCTTGGGCGTCTCCGCGGGACCGAGATCGGGCTCCGGCAAGGCGGGCGCGGACGATTCCGCCGGCGATGGCAGTGCGGGAGGTTCTTCCGGCGCAGGCAATGCCGCGGTCTCGGCGGATTTGGCCTCCGCCTTCGGCTCCAGACCGTCGGGGTTCATCGGATCGTAATATGTAAAGCCGCGTGCGGCAGCGCTTACCTCATCGACCGATTTTTTAAGCTCGGCCATCTCCGCTTCGCGCATCGCTTCCTGGAACTGGCCCTGAAACTCGGAGGCCATGCGGCGGATCTTGCTTATGCCCTGGCCGAGCGAGCGCAGCACTCCCGGCAATTCCTTCGGGCCGATGACGATCAGCGCGACGATGCCGATGACGAGGAACTCGCCCCAACCGATATCGAACATCGAGGGTCAACTCCAAAAACCCGCGGCCCGTCGCGTGCACCGCAGCTCTTCCGGTTTCGACATGCGGAAGGCGCGGCGCGGTCAGACCGTGCCGCCTCCGAAACGCTTTTCGCTCTCGGAGTGGGTTTTCATGTCGGGCGACGTGCCGGGCGCATGGTCGATGGTCTTCACCGGCGTGTCCTTGGGCGTATCGGTGTCGGCCTTTTCTTCAGCCATGCCCTTCTTGAAGGCTTTGATGCCCTGGGCAACATCACCCATCAATTCGGAAATCTTGCCGCGCCCAAACAGCAGCAGCACGATCACGCCGACCACGATCCAATGCCATATACTCAGGGAACCCATTCGGAAATCCTCCGCATCGACGGGATTACGGCCATCGGTCCGCCGGTGTTTCAGCAACGAAGCTAGGCCCCGGACACGGCAAAAACAAGGACTTAGGCCGTAATCCTACATCCGTTTGGATGACGGAAACGTTGCCTTATTTCTCGCCCCGCGAGGGCGGCGGCGCGAGCCCGAGGTCGAGATCCTCCGGCTCCAGCGGGTCTTCGTCATCGCGCAAGGCCGGATCGTCCGACGGGCTGGGCACGGAGAAGCCCGGCGGCAACCGGCCATCCAGAAGGCCCGATCCCTTTAATTCGTCCAGTCCCGGCAGATCGTCGAGCGCTTCCAGCCCGAAATGCGACAGGAAAGCCTCGGTCGTGCCGTAGGTGACGGGCCGGCCCGGCGCCTTGCGGCGCCCGCGCGGGCGCACCCAACCCGTTTCCAGCAGCACGTCGAGCGTGCCCTTCGCCGCCGAGATGCCGCGGATCTCTTCCACTTCCGCGCGCGTCACCGGCTGGTGATAGGCGACGATGGCAAGCGTCTCGATCGCCGCGCGCGACAATTTGCGCGGCACGACCGAATCCTTGGTCAACAGCCAGGACAGATCGTTGGCGGTGCGGAACGCCCATTTGCCGGCCACGCGCACGAGATTGACGCCGCGCGGCGCATATTCCGCCTGCAACTGCTGCAGCACGGTTTTGACGTCGACGCCCTGCGGCAATCGCGCCGCCAATACCTTCTCGTCGAGCGGCTCCGCCGACGCAAACAGCAGCGCCTCCACCAGCCGAAGCTCTTCCGGCCGCGTTTCAGCTCATCGACTCAACCTCGTCTGCCGCAATCACCAGGTGCCTTTTGGCCACACTTGGCATTCCCATGGCTCCCTCTTGTTATGCTTCTACCGCCCGCGGCGCGGTGCCCCCGATCGAATCGCCGCGATGTCATCCGCTACCATACGCTTGCGCAAGTAGATCGGCGCGAAGGGCTCGTGCTGATGAATTTCCGCCACGCCCTCGCGCACCAGTTCCAGGACGGACGCGAAGCTCGACGCAAAGACCGTAGGCCGCATCGCCGGTTCCACCAGATAGCTGATCAGATGTTCGTCGAGTTGGCTCCAGTCCTGCGCCTGCCCGAGCAGCCGCTCCAGCGCGGCGCGCGCTTCGGCGAGCGACCACACCGTGCGTTTGGCGAAACGCACATGCGCGAGCGCCTTGTTCTGGCGCTGCTGAGCATAGGCGGTGAGCAGGTCGTAGAGCGTCGCCGTCCATTGCGGCCGCCTGATCTCGGCTATCGGCTCCGGATCGCCGCGCTCGTGGAAATCGCGACCGAGCTGCGGACGTTCGAGCAATTTTTCGGCGACATGGCGGAAAGCTTCCAGCCGCCGCAGCCGATAGGCCAGCGCGGTCGCCATGTCTTCTGCGCTCGGACCTTCGATGCCGCCGGCATCCGGCAAGAGCAGCCGCGACTTCAGATAGGCCAGCCACGCCGCCATCACGAGATAATCGGCGGCAAGCTCGAGCCGCAGCTTGCGCGCTTCCTCGACGAAGGCGAGATATTGATCGGCCAGCGCCAGGATCGAAATCTTTGCGAGGTCCACCTTCTGCTGACGGGCCAGCATGAGCAGAAGGTCGAGCGGGCCCTTCGAAACCTTCTACGTCCACGACCAAAGCCGGCTCGTCCGTGCCGCGCTCGGCCAGATCCGCTTCGAAAGGTACATCGCCCGCGATCATGATGTCACCGCGGCTTCCGCCATCAAGGCCGCGAACTGCTCGCGCGCGGCGGCGATGTCGATCTCTTTCGGTGCATGGCGCGCCGCGAGTGCCGTTTCCGCGCGCCGCGCCGCCTTGCCCGCAAGCAGCGGAGCTTTCAGCCGCGACCTCGCGCATCTCCTCGAGCCTGCCGTTGCAATGCAGCGCCACATCGCAACCTGCAGCGAGCGCCGCACGCGTGCGGTCCCGCAGCGAGCCGGAGAGTGCGCCCATGGAAATATCGTCGCTCATCAGAAGGCCCTGAAATCCTGATTTCGTCGCGAATCACATTCTGGATCATCTTCGCCGAAGTCGTGGCCGGTGACACGGGGTCGATGACGGAAAACACAACATGCGCAGTCATGGCCAGCGGTAGCCCGGCCAGAGGCCGGAAGGCGGCGAAGTCGCTGGCCTCGAGTTCCGCCCGGGTGGCAGTGACTACCGGCAGCGCGGCATGGCTGTCCGCCGTGGCGCGTCCGTGCCCGGGAATATGCTTGAGCACCGGCAGCACGCCGCCGTCGGCCAGGCCTGCCGCGGCCGCGGCCGCCAGCGCCGACACCTTCTCCGGCGTCTCGCCATAGGCGCGGTCGCCAATCACCGCGTCCGCGCCTTTGGCCGGCACGTCGGCCACCGGCAGGCAATCGACGGTGATGCCGACCCTGGCGAGATCGTTGGCGATCAGCCGCGCTCCCAGCCGCGCCGCTGCCAGGCCCTTGGCCGCATCCCGATCGTAGAGCCGCCCGTAAGCTGCCCCGGGCGGATAGCTCGGCCAATGCGGCGGACCCATGCGCTGCACACGCCCGCCCTCTTGGTCAATCAGCACCGGCGCATCTGCGCGGCCCACTATTTCCCGAAAACTATCAATTAGCGCAAGAACTTGCGATGCAGTATCAATATTCCGCTTGAACAAGATGAGGCCCCACGGCTGGGCCTCCGTGAGAAACGCGTGCTCCTCTGGCGTGATGGCCGTTTCGGCCAATCCGGTGATGAAGGCACGCGCTTGCATCGCCGCGGATTAGCCCGCGTGCGCCGCGAGGGTCAACAGCCGCCTGTTTAATTTCTTTGGATGACGCACTGTCCGCCGGCAGACTTCAGGCTGCCGCAGAATTGCGTAGCCTGATCGATCGAGGCGAAGGGTCCCACCATAGTGCGGAAGTAAATTCCCTTCTCGCCAAGGTCCGCCCGCCGAATGATCGGCTGACGGTCGCCCAGAAGGCTCGGGAACTTGCCTTTCAGGCTACGGAAGGAGGCCTGCGCTTCGGTCTCGCTACGCTGAGACGATATCTGCACCGTATAGGCGCCGGACGTCGCTTCCGCAGCCGGCGGCACGGCCGCGACCCGGGTGGGCGCGGCTGGCGCCGCATTGGCAGAGGGCGCCGGAGGAAATGCCGGCCGTGCCGAGGCATCGGCGCTGGCCACCTGCGGATTAAGCGACAGCGGGGCATTGGTTGCGCGGGCGGCGGGACGGGGACGGCGCTGGGGCTGCTACTGGTGGCACCGGCGCGGCGGCGCGCGCGTGCGGCCGGCGGAGTAGCGTTCGGCCGCGGTGCCGGCGTGCTGCCTGTACCGCCGGTCTGATCCGGGCGGATGGTCACGGTTTTGATTTTCTTCGGCTCGGCTGACGCCGGGCCGCCCGGATCGGTGTTCAACGGGGGCGAAGGCGCCATCGCCGTATCCTGCGCGCCGGAGGACGGCGGCAGGCCGGAGAAAGCGACGCGCGCCGGCGATCGGGAATTGTCCTTCACCTCGACGGGCTTCTCTTCCCGCGAAACGATGCGCTCGCCCTGGGAGGCGTCGCCAACGCGGTCGTAGATCTGCTTGTTGGAAGCTTCGGCCGCCGTCGCCGGCGCCGGCACGATTTTGCTCGGCGTCGTGTTAGCCTTGATCACCGGCGGCGGGCCGGAAGGGCCGCCGTTGAAGATCGCGCGATAGCCGAAAGCACCGCCGGTTCCGATGATCGCCAGTCCCGCGACCAGCGAGGGCGAGCTTCAAGCCGCGGCGGCGGGCTTTCCTCGCCGTAATCGTCTTCGTAGGCCTCCTCGGCCTGCGGCCTATGGGGGGGATCGTCGTAATAGGCTCCTGGCGGGTAGGCGGCAGCCTGTTCCTGCTGAGGCGTGCCGTAGACCGCAGGATCATAGGCCGGCTGGAAACGCTCTTGCTGCGGCTCGGTATAGCCGCCGAATTGTTGCTCGCCGAATTGCAGCGGCGAACCGTAGGGATCACTCTCGGGTGGAGAAGCCGGCGCTGGCGTCTGCACCCGCGGCATCGCGGCCGGCTGAGGACGGCTCTCAGGGGGGCTGCGACGCGAGGCGTCCTTACTTAAGTCGCCAAAAGGTTCGGATTGTCCGATTAATCGCGCTAATTCCGCCAGAGGGTCGGTTTCATCAGGGCCCGCTTCCGGGCCGCCGGCTGCAGGTCGGGCAGGCCAATGCTGATGATCGGCCGGCCGGTATGAGCGAGAATTGCTGTCGTCCGCCATGCTTTATCCGCCGGTTGTTCTGTTGCCCGATACCCTGCGGTTCCGCCTACCGCATCTCCTGCGGCGCCCCAACGCCGAGAGATGCAAGCCCCGAAGCGAGAACCGTAACGACGCCTTGCACCAAGGCAAGGCGAGCCAGGGTCAGTTGTGGATCATCTCGGATAATGAAGCGTAAATGTGGCGCATCATTGCCCCGAGTCCAGAATGTATGAAATTCGCTGGCCAGCTCGTAGAGATAAAACGCCAGCCGGTGCGGCTCGTGCGCCAAGGCGGCGGCTTCCACCACCCGCGGATAGAGCGCGAGCCGCCGCATCAGCGCAAGTTCCGAGGGGTCCGACAGGCGATCGAGCGGCGCCGTGCCCAGCAGCTTTGCCCGTTCCCGGTCCGCCGCCGGCAGGTGCGGGCAACACCTCGACGGCGTTGCGGAAGATCGATTGCCCGCGCGCATGAGCGTATTGCACGTAAAACACGGGGTTGTCGCGCGACTGCTCGATCACCTTGGCGAGGTCAAAATCGAGCGGCGCGTCGTTCTTGCGGTAGAGCATCATGAAGCGCACCGCATCGCGGCCGACTTCATCCACCACTTCACGCAAAGTGACGAAGTCGCCGGAGCGCTTCGACATCTTCACCGGCTCGCCGGCGCGCAAAAGCTTCACCAGCTGCACGATCTTGACGTCGAGTTCGGCCTTTCCGCCGCTTACCGCCTTCACCGCGGCCTGCATGCGCTTGATATAGCCACCGTGGTCGGCGCCCCAGACGTCGATCAGGTTGCGGAAGCCGCGGTCAAACTTGCTCTTGTGATAGGCGATATCGGAGGCGAAATAGGTATAGCCGCCGTCCGATTTCTTGAGCGGCCGGTCGACGTCGTCGCCGAAATCCGTGGCGCGGAACAGCGTCTGCTCGCGATCCTCCCAATCCTCCAGCGGGGCGCCTTTCGGCGGCGGCAGCCGGCCTTCATAGACATGGCCCTGCTGGCGCAAATCCTCGATGGTTGCAGCGACCTGGTCCTTGCCTTCGATCAGCGATCGCTCGGAAAAGAATACGTCATGACGGACATTGAGCGCGGCGAGATCGTCGCGAATGAAGTCCATCATCATCGCAATAGCTTTGGCGCGCGCCACTGGCAGCCATTCGCTCTCCGGCTTGGCCTTCAATGACGCGCCGTATTCTTTCGCCAGCGCTTCGCCGACCGGCTTTAGGTACTCACCGGGATAAAGCCCTTCCGGGATCGCGCCGATGTCCTCGCCCAGCGCCTCGCGATAGCGCAGGAAGGCCGAACGGCCGAGCGCATCGACCTGCGCGCCGGCGTCATTGATGTAGTATTCACGCGTGACCTTAAAGCCGCTGAAGGCAAGCAGATTGGCGAGCGCATCGCCGAACACCGCGCCGCGGCAATGCCCCACATGCATCGGCCCGGTCGGATTGGCGGAGACATATTCCACGTTGACCGCTTCGCCACGCCCCGCATCGCCGCGGCCATAGTCCAGACCGGCGTCGATGACGGTGCGCAGCTCCTCGAGCCAGGCGCCCGGATGCAGGGTCAGGTTGATGAAGCCCGGACCCGCCACATCGACCTTCGCGATCAGAGGATCGGTCCGCAACTTGGCGGCAATGGCTTCCGCCAGCTCGCGCGGTTTCTTGCCGGCATCCTTGGCCATCACCATGGCGGCGTTGGTAGCCATGTCGCCGTGGCCCGGGATCGCGCGGCGGCTCCACCACCACGCGCGATTGGTCGCTGCCGGCCGGCAGTTCGCCCGCGGCGATCAGCGAATCGTTGGCGGCGCGGATGCGGTCGAGCACCTGGGCGAAAATGTTTTGCGCAGACATTAGGAAAGGCCGATCAAATAAGGCATTACGCGCCGCCTAACGCAATTAGGCCGGCGAGTCAAAACAGTCCGTTTCGCCACCAAGAGTCCGTATTGGAACGACTGCAGCGTTTTCGCGTTGGCAGCAAGGCATGGCTGCAATGAACGTCGCCGACGAAAAAACCCGATCTCTTTGGATGGACACCGACGTGGCGCCGGACGCCGCCACCCTCACGCGCGACGAGCGCGCCGACACGGTCGTGATCGGATCCGGCATCGCCGGGCTCTCCACCGCTTATGAGCTGTCTCAACAGGGCCATTCGGTCGTGGTGCTCGACCGGGGCAAAATCGGCAAAGGCATGACCTCGCGCACGACGGCGCATCTGACCTCGCCTTCCGACGATGGCTTCGAAAGCTTGATCAAGATCCGCGGCGAGAAGCTGGCGCGCGATTTTTATCAAAGCCATGCCGCGGCGATCGACCGGATCGAGGCGATCCAGGAAAAGGAGAAGATCGATTGCAGCTTCCGTCGCCTGAACGGATTCTGTTCCCGGCCTTGGGCAAAAAGCCTTCCGAGGAGCTCAACTCCGAATACGACGCGGCGAAGAAGGTCGGCGTGGCGGTGGAGTGGCACACCGGGATTCCGTTCAAAGGGCTCGGCGACCTCCGCTGTCTGCGCTACGCCAACCAGGGCGCCTTTCATCCTCTTCGCTATCTGCGCGGGCTCGCCACCTGCATCGAGAAAGGAGGCGGAAAGCTTTTCGCCAATACCCGGGTCGATGAGATCAGCGAGGATGCGGATGGCGTGACCGTGCAAACCGAAAAGGGCCACACGGTGCGCGCGCGCTGGGCGGTGGTGGCGACCAATTCACCGATCAATGATCTTGCTGTCATCCATAGCAAGCAGGCGCCCTATCGCACCTATGCCATGGCGCTGACTATTCCGAAGGACACGCTGAAGGACGGGCTCTATTGGGACACGCTCGATCCCTATCACTATGTGCGGCTGCAACCCGGACGCGGGAATTTCGATTACGTCATCGCCGGCGGGGCCGACCACAAGACCGGCGAGGCCGACGACGGGGAGGTGCGGTTTGAAGCGATCGAATCCTGGATCCGCAATCTGTTGCCGAAACTTGGCAGCGTCACGCACCGCTGGTCGGGACAGGTCATGGATCCGGTGGACTATTCGGCTTTCATCGGCCGCAACCCCGGCAATGAAAATATCTTTGTCGTCACCGGCGATTCCGGCCAGGGCATCACGCATGGCGTGGTCGCTGGCCTGGTGCTCAGGGATCTGATCCTGCAGGGCCAGAGCGCATGGAGCGAGCTTTACGACCCGTCCCGCAAGACAGGCTCGGCAGTGCATAATTTCATCAGCGAGAATGTCACGCCGCTGAAGAATTTCGCCGAATATATCGCGCCAGGAGAAATCTCCTCCCTCGACGAGCTAAAGCCGGGCGATGGCGCAATCGTGCGGCAAGGCCTGCAGAAGATCGCCGCTTATCGCGATCCCAAGGGCAAACTGCATCTGCGCTCGGCAAAGTGCACTCACCTCGGCTGCCATGTGCACTGGAACTCGCTCGAGACCTGCTGGGACTGCCCTTGCCACGGATCGCATTTCGCACCCGATGGCACCGCGCTGAACGGTCCCGCCATCGCGCCGCTCGCGAAACCAGATTAAAGCCCGCTCCGCTTCATCGCAAATCCGGCGTGTTGGGAAAAAACCGTGCGTGCTCGATCAACGCATAACGGTCGGTCATCCCGGCGATGAAATCGGCGATGCCGCGCACCCGGGCGTGATCGTCGCTGCCTGCACTCCACTCTGCCGGCATATCCTCCGATCTGGCGCGGAAATGCCCGAACAGGTCGCGCACGACTTTTTCGGCGTCTTTCATGATCCGTTCGATGCGGGCGTGGTGATACATCCGCGGATAAAGAAAGCCCTTGATCGCCGCATCGCTCTTGGCCAGTTCCGGTGAAAATCCAACCACCGGCCGTTCGGCACGTCGTACTTCCGCCGCCGACCCCGGCTTGGTCGCTGTCAGCCGCCGCCCTGTCTCTGCGATCACGTCCTCAATCATGGCTCCGATCAGTCGGCGTACCAGCTCATGCACCAGCCGCTCGGTTTCCAGCTTGGGATAATCTGTCCGGATCTCTGCGATCAGGCCGCCAACCACCGGCACCTTGGCGACATCGTCGAGCGCGAACAGGCCGGCCCGCAAGCCGTCATCGATGTCGTGTGCGTCATAGGCAATATCATCCGCGATGGCGGCTACCTGTGCTTCCGCGCTAGCATGGCTCCAGAGCTCCAGGTCCTGGATCGCATTGTAGCAGCGGATCGCCTCCGGCAAGCCTTGCACGCGATAGCGCCCGACCGGGTCGCCGCTCGTCGTCGTCAACGGCCCATTGTGCTTGACGATCCCTTCCAGGGTTTCCCAGGTAAGATTGAGGCCGTTGAAGTCGGGATACCGTCGCTCCAGTTCGGTGACGATGCGCAAGGTCTGCGCGTTGTGATCGAAGCAGCCGTGCTCGCGCAGGCAGGCGTCCAGCGCCCGCTCGCCCGCATGGCCGAAAGGCGGATGGCCGAGGTCATGCGCCAGCGCCAAGCGCCTCGCTCAAATCCTCGTCGAGCCGCAGCGCCCGCGCCAGCGCCCGCGCGATCTGCGCCACCTCGAGAGTGTGCGTCAGCCGGGTGCGATAGTGATCGCCTTCGTGGAAGACGAAAACCTGGGTCTTGTACTTGAGCCGCCGGAAAGCGGTGGCGTGAATCAGGCGATCGCAATCACGGCGAAAGGCGTTGCGCGTCGGGCTTGGCGGCTCGGCGTGGCGCCGTCCGCGGCTTTGGCCGGGATCCGCGGCATAGACGGCGCGCCCGTCGGCATCGATGGCCATCATCTCCTCGCCTTAAATCGCCGCCCCTGGCCGGCCTTAACTATGGTAACGGGCACTGATACACAATGCGTACCGCCTGCCGCCGACGAAGTGGCGAATACGAATAGGGAAAACGCGCCGATGACATTGATTATCAATAATCACGAAGTCGAGAAAGTGCTGACGATGGAAACCACCATCGCCGCGCTGGAGCAATCATACAAGAATCTGGCCATCGGCGAAGCGGTCTGCCGCCCGCGCATCGACATCCGCATTCCCACCAGCGATCCGAAGAAGAATTACCAATGGGGCACCATGGAAGGCGGCTCGACCGCGGGCTATTTCGCCATCCGCATGAAGTCCGACATCATCTGGGAAGACAATTACAACGGCGTGACCACACAAGAGAAATACTGCACCAAGCCCGGTCTCTATTGCGGCCTGATCCTGCTCACCTCGATCGAGAATGGCGAGCCGCTGGCAATCATCAATGATGGCGTGCTGCAACATATGCGCGTGGGCGCCGACGGCGGCATCGGCGCCAAATACATGGCCAATGAAGACGCCGAGGTGGTCGGCATGCTGGGCTCCGGCGGCATGGCGCGCACCCACATGCAGGCGTTCAACGCCGTGCGCACCATCAAGAAGCTGCAGGTCTTCAGTCCGACCAAAGCAAACCGCGAAAAATTCGCCGATGAAATGCGCCGCCGCTACAACATCGAGGTCAAGGTCTGCGACAAGCCGGAAGACATTTACAAGGGCGCGCATATCGTCGCGGCCTTGACGGACTCCGCAGTGTCGGTGACCGACGGCAGCCTGATCGAAAAGGGCGCGCATATCGTGGTGGTCGGCGGCAGCGGCAAGCCGGATCCGAAAGCGCTCGCGCGGGTCGATGCCTATCTCCGCTTCGGAGACAGCCCGGCACCGGTCGGGCATCCGGAGCTTGCGACCGACGCGGAGCACATCGGCTACGAAGCGCGTCCGCGTGAGCCCAAGCATGGCGATGGCCGCATCAAAGGCCGTGCACACGGCGTTGCCCTTCCGGATAAGCGGATCACGCTTGCCGACCTGCTGAGCGGCAAGGCAAAAGGCCGCACCTCGGCGGACCAGATCACCTATTCGGAACGCGGTAATCTGCAAGGCGCGCAGTTCTATGCCGTCGCCGGCAAGGTCTATGAAGAGGTCAAGAAACGCGGGCTCGGCCATGAAATTCCGACCAGCCTGTTTCTGCAGGACATCCGGAATTGACTCCGCGTCTGTGCCGCTCGGGAAGAATCCACCGTCCGAGGTTAATGGGGATGAAGATGCTACGATCCGGTAAGTTCGCAGCATTGTTTGCGTTGCTCGCGTTGACAGCGACCGCGCAGGCGCAAACCGCGAATTGGCAAAAGCAGTGGGAAGAAACCGTCGCCGCCGCGAAGAAGGAAGGCACGGTGGTCGTGCTCGGCCAGCCCTCGCCGGCGATGCGCAACGAGATCCTGCCGAAATTCACCGAGCGCTACGGCATCAAGGTCGAGCTTATCGCCGGCCAATCCAGCACGACGGTGGGCAAGGTGCGCACCGAGCGCGCCGCTGGGATTTATTCGGTAGACGTCTTCATGTCGAATGGCGGAACCAGCATCTCGGTGCTCTACGCCGAGAAAATGATCGATCCGCTAAAGCCCATGCTCATCCTGCCGGAGGTGACCGATCCGTCGAAGTGGAAGGGCGGCGTGATCCCGTTCGCCGATCCGGAGAAACAGTATCTGCTGTTGATGTTTCGAAGCGTCGACAGCCACATGGTTGTCAATCAGGATTACGTCAAGCCCGAGGAGATGCGTCACGTCAAAGACCTTCTGAATCCGAAATGGAAAGGCAAAATCGCCACGGAGGATCCGGCGGCCGCAGGCGGCGCCGGCGCCGGCAGCGCGGCGCATTTCTACACTCAGATCGGCCCGGATTTCGTCAAGCAGCTCTATATCGATCAGCAGGCCATCGTGCAGCGCGACCGGCGTCAGCTGAGCGACTGGCTCGCGCGCGGCAGCGCGCCGATCTGCCTGACCTGCCACATCGACGACATGCGCGCGCTGGTGAATGAAGGCTACAAACTTGTGGAGCTCTTTGAGCTTGATGGCATTCAAAACCGCGTCACCCCCGCACCATCCTTGCTCAGCGTCGCCAACAAGGCTCCGCATCCGAATGCCGCGAAGGTGTTCGTGAACTGGATGGCGGGAAAAGAAGCGCTCGAGCTTTATTCGAAAAATGCGCAGGCCGCGACCATGCGCACGGATGCCGACGAATCCTTCCTCGATCCCCGCGTCATCCCCAAGCCCGGCGTGCAATATTCCGACTACACCGACATCGATTGGCAAATGCGCGTGCGCATGGACGTGGCCAAGAAAGTCCGGGATTTGTTGAAGGCAGGCAAATAGCGCCCGCCGTCGCGGTCTTGTCTCTACGGGGAAAACCCTTATATATCAGACCGTAACAGGAGATGAGTCCCCGCATGACCCCCGCAGTTGTCGTAACTGAAGAGGCGGCACGCAAGATTGGCGAGATTCTCGGGCGCGAAGCGCCGGGCGCCAAACTGCGCGTGAGCGTAGAAGGCGGCGGATGTTCCGGTTTCCAGTACAAGTTCGACATCGAACATGAACAGGCCAGCGACGACTTCGTGATCACGCGCGAGGCGGCTATCGTGTTGATCGATCCGGTCTCGCTCGGATATTTGGCTGGTTCGCAGATCGATTTCGTGGACGATTTGATCGGCGCCTCGTTCAAGGTGAATAACCCGAACGTCACCGCCTCCTGCGGCTGCGGCACCAGCTTCTCGCTCTAGCCGTTGTTTCAGCGAAGACCTGCCCCCGGACTTGTCCGCGAGGGCCCTGGTTCGCGGCCCGACAGCCTTACGTTCCTTCGCCGCATTGACACTCCCAAAGTTCCGTCAATGATGGGGTAGCGAATGACGCAGCCGTAAGCACGAGGTGACGTCCTGCGACTGTTTTCGTCGGCTTTTCTGCTGAATTTTGCCGGCGCGGGGCTGTGGCTCGGCGCCTGCCTGTCGCCGGCTGTTGCCCAAGAAAGCGAATTCTGGCGCGGCAAGACCGTCACCATCATCGCGCCGACCGCACCGGGCGGCGGCTACGATGCTTATACCCGCATGGTCGCGCGCCACATCGGCAAGCACCTGCCGGGCCAACCGACCGTGGTCGTAAACAACATGCCCGGCGCCGGCGGCATGGTGGCTGCCAACCACCTCTACAATGTCGCGCCGAAGGACGGCACCGTCTTCGCCCTGTTCGACCGCGCCATCCCCACTGCCCCGCTGCTTTACGGCGAGGAATCCAAGGCGCGTTTCGATCCGCTCAAGCTCACCTGGCTCGGCAGTCTGGCGCGCGAGGCCGGCATGGGCGTGGTCTCCACCAAGGCGCCGGCGCAGACGGTGGAAGCAAGCCAAAAAGACCGAGCTGTTCTTCGGCTCTACCGGCAGCGAAACCGACGCCGCCACCTATGTGCGGCTGTTCAACGAGCTGTTCGGCACCCGCATCAAGGTCATTCCGATCTACAAGGCGCAGCCCGAAATCTTCCTGGCGATCGAGCGCGGTGAATTGCATGGCCTGTTCGTCACCGGTTATTCCGCCAATGCCCGCACCTATGTGGAGGATCAGATCGCCAAAGGACAGATGAAGCTGATGGTGCAGATGACCCTGGAGAAGGATCCGAAGCTGCCGGACGTGCCCGGCGTGCTCGACTATGTCAGCAAGGAACAGGACCGGCAGGTGATCGAGCTCTTGCTGTCGCGGCTTTCACTTGGCCGTCCGTTCATCGCGCCGCCGGATCTGCCGCCGGAGCGCGCGACGGCGCTGCGCAGCGCGTTCGAAAAGCTTCTGCAGGATCCCGAGTTCCTGGCAGAGGCGCAAAAATCCGGGCTGCCGGTGCAGCCGATCCTCGCCAGCGAAGCGGAAGAGATCATCCGCCGCCTCTATCAATATCCGACCCAAATCGTTCAGCGCACCCGCAGCCTGGTGCGGGGACAATAAAGCGGCAGCGCCATGACCGATTTCAACGATCATTGCTGGAAGGACGTGGTCGACGAGGAAATCCTCGAAATTTACGCTGCCTATCGTCGCGAGACCTATGTCGGGCCGGCGCCGGCGGTGCTCGCCATCGATCTCTATCGCAACGCCTATGGCGGCGGAAACATTCCGGTCCGCGAGGCCAATCGGGCGCATCCCGGCTCCTGCGGCGAGAATGCCTGGAAGGCGATCGAGCCGACCCAGCGGCTGTTCAAGGCCGCCCGCGCCGCGCGCGTGCCGGTGATCTATACCACGCGCCATGCCGATACCGGCGGCGTGAAGTCGACCAATCGCCAGATGCAGGGCGAGACGGAAGAGCAATATGCGATCATCGAGGCGCTGGCGCCACAGCCGGGCGAGCGCGTGATCTACAAGGAACGCGCTTCCGCTTTTTTCGGCACGCCGCTGGTCGCGCATCTGCGGGACCTGCGCGTCGAGAGCCTGATCATTTGTGGTGAAAGCACGTCAGGATGCGTGCGCGCTTCGACGGTGGACGCTTATTCCTACGGTTTCCACAACACGGTGGTGGAGGAATGTACCTTCGACCGCTCGATGCTCAGCCACAAGGTCAACCTGTTCGACCTGCATCACAAATATGCCGATGTGATGCACCTCGAGCAGGTCATTGCCCATCTCGACAAGATGGTCCGTAAGGTGGCCTAGCGCGCCGCGGCGCGCCGCTTCTCCGTCACCCGGATGATGCGGTTGGTCGCGCTCTGGTGGATCAACAGACTGCCGTCGCGCGCCGGCCCGCATATGCCGCAGGATGCCGGAATAGACATTGCCCGAGGGTATCGCCCAGCTCTGGAATGTTTCGGTCTGCGGATCGAAGCGCACCAGCGCATCCGGCCGCATGCCGGATTCGTTGTACCAGACGATGCCGTTGACCACGGCGATGGCATAAGGATGCGAGCGCTGCCCGCTCGGCGAATCCCATTCCTTGATCTCGCCGGTTTTCGGATTGTAGCGGCCGATCTTCCCCTGCCCCGAATTGACGTACCAGATCATGCCGTCTTCGGCGATGTCGAGCCGCCGCACGGTCGTGCCCGCCACCGGCAGGCGGATTTCCGTCAGCTTCATGTCAACGGGATCGACCTTGATCAGGCAGGCCGCGCCGTTGCATGACACCCACGGCGTGCCTTCCGCGTCGATCTTGACGCCGTAGGGTTGCACTCTGGTCAGCGTGCTGACGAGCTTGATGTCGCCGGTCTTGGGATCGAGCCGGCCGATCACGTTGGCGTGCTGCGCCGTGAACCACATGATGCCTTTGGCGTCGAACTCCATGGTATGCGGATCGCGCGCCTTCGGATCGGGCATCTTGTATTCGGTAATCTTTTCGGTCACCGGATCGAACTTGCCGACCGTGCCGTTCTTGTTGCCGCTGTACCAAGGGTTGCCTTGCGCATCGAGCGTGACGGTATGGGGATTGGCGTTCGGCGGCAGTGGGTATTCCTTCATCTCGCCGGTCGCCGGGTTGAGCCGCCCGATCAAGTTGCCGAACTGACCGACCCACCAGATCGTCCCGTCCTTCGCCTCGACCGGATCGCGCGTGCGCTGGCCGAGCGTCGGCGTGGTCCATTCCTTGAATTCCACCTGGACCGGTCCTGGCACGAGCGTCGGCGCCCGCTTGGTATTGGGTGGGAAATTGTCGGCGAGATATTGGGTGATCGTCGCCTGCGTCGCCTGGTCGGGCGACAGATCGATCATCGTGCCGATCAGCTCTTTCCAATGCTCGCCGCTATAGCCGGAGCTGCGCGTGATCTGGTCGGTCTGATGGCAGCCGGTGCACATGGCCGCGACCAAATCCTTGCCATTGCCATCCGGCAGCCCGGTGACAGGAGCCTGTGCCTGAACGGCGAGCGGAAACAGTGCGAAGGCGGCTACCATCGATAAATTTGCAGGCGAGGATATTGGCATCTGCTTCCTCCAAAATTGCGCGGCGGCAGCCGAGCGCGCTCCCTTAGGGCATTCCCGTCAAGCCGCCTTCTTCCTGTTGGCCTCAAGCCGCGAGTCGACCAGCGCCACGATCTGGTCGATCACCGGATGGCTCAGGCCCTTCTGCTTGGCGACGAGTTGAACCAGCTTGTCGGCGCGCTCGATATTGGGCGCCCCGTTGGTGAGTGCGCGGGCGGCGGAGGCCGGGCGCGTCAGGCTTTGCGCCGCAGCGGCGTATTTCTCAAACGGCACCAGATCGCCCGGATTGGCGCCGAGCTTCACCACCAGGTCGTTGACAAAGTTATAAACCGAGCGTGACGTCTCGATGTCGCTGTGCACCGCCTCTTGCGCCGTGCGCATGCCATCCTTGGTGATGCAGCGATAATTACCGGCCAGCAGCATCGCCCATTTGGCCAGCGGCACAAAGATCGAGTCGTGCACCTTCAGCTTCACCGGCAATTCGATCTTGCCTTCCGGAGTGTCAAAGCGCGCTGCTTCGACGTCCTTCTCGAGCTGCCGCAAGATGGCGGTGTCCTTGTCGTCCTCGAAGCGGGCGCATTTGAAGTTGGTCGGCAGCGTGACCAGCAGCTCATTCGCCTTGCCGTCGGGCGGCCTGATCGCTTGCGGGTCCGGACTGTTGAGGGTGATTTTCTTCGGATCGATCGAATCCCAAACGCGCGGATCGGTGTAGGCCGGTTCAAGCGCCACATGGTCGAGACCGGGGACGCGTTTCATATAAGGCAGTGGCGGCATGTTCATGATCGACATGCAGGGCACGCGCGCTCGACCCACGGCGTCGAGCAATTCACGAACACCGGCTGAGCGGTACTGCGGCTCCTGCATGCACAGGCCGACGAGGTCGTATTGCTTCGGTTCGACGCCAGCCGCAGGTCCCGCCGTTACCTTGCCCGGCAGCTTCCGAGATTCCAGCAGGACCGGCTCGGCTCGGCCGCGCACCGGCAGCTTCACCTTGAAGCCTTCGGCGTTGATGAGGTCGGCTTCGGCCGGCAGGCAGACCAGGTGAATCGTATGGCCGCCGAACAGCAGCTTGGAGGCGAGCAGCGACCCATAGGACGCGCCCAGTAGGAGAATGTTGTACGCCATGGCGTAAGACCTGCCCGTGATGGAAAAAGGTGGCCAATGCTATGCGGCCTCGCTGCCGCGCGCAATGGAACCCCGCGCACAGCCGATCAGCCGCATGCTGCACCGCATCCGGCTTGGCTACTCGGCAGCGACCGGGCGCGGCTCGGCCTGCTCTTCTTCCGGAAGTTCTTCCTTCGGTGGATCGAGACGACGCTTGAGAATACGGTCGAGCCCGTCGAGATAGGTATAGATCACCGGAGTAATATAGAGCGTCAGGAGCTGGGAGAAGCACAGTCCGCCGACCACGGCGATGCCGAGGGGCTGGCGCAATTCGGCCCCCGCTCCAGCGCCTAGCGCGATCGGCAGGGTGCCAAAAATCGCCGAGAAAGTCGTCATCATGATCGGGCGGAAGCGGAGCAGCGCGGCCTCGCGAATGGCCGCCTCGGCGGATAGCCCAACACGGCGCCGGACGATGGCGAAGTCGAGCATCATGATCGCGTTCTTCATCACGATGCCGACCAGCATCACGACGCCGATCATGGCGATCACCGACAGGTCCATCTTGAAGGCCATCAAGGTCAGCAGCGCGCCGACGCCGGCGGACGGCAAGCCGGAGATGATCACGATCGGATGGATGAAGCTTTCGTACAGGATACCGAGCAGCACGTAGGCGGCGAAGATCGCGGCCAGCAGCAGGATCGGCTGGCCTTTCTTGGAATCCTCGAACACCTGCGCCGTGCCCTGGAAGCCGCCCACCACGTTGTCTGGGATCGTTTCGCGCGCGATCTCCTCGATGGCGCTCTGTGCGGTTCCAAGCGCAACGCCCGGCACGAGGTTGTAGGAGATCGTTACCGCGGGCTGCGAACCCTGATGATTCACCAGCAGCGGACCGACTGTCGGTATGATGTGTGTGACCGCCTCCAGCGGCACCGAGGTCCCGCTTGCGGTCTTGACATGGATGCGCGACAGCGCCGAAGTATCGGTCTGGAATTCCGGCTTGGTTTCAAGAATGACCGCATAGTCGTTGTCGGAGGTAAAGATCGTCGCCACCTGCGCGCGAGCCGAAGGCGTTGAACATCTCCTGCCGGATCTGCTCGATCGAAATGCCGTAGATTGCTGCGCGTTCGCGGTCGATCTCCACCGTCATCTGCGGATTTGTAATATAGCAGATCAGTTTCGACGTCCACGATGCCTTGCACGCTGGCGATCTTGTCGCGCATGATCGGGGCGGCGGCGTAGAGCGCGGCCGTGTCGCTTGATTGCAGCGTGTACTGATACTGGCTCTTCGAGAAACGGCCGGTGATATTCAGATTTTGGACCGGCTGAAACGTCACCTTGATGCCCGGAATCTGCGTTCGCCGTCCGCCGCAAGCGCTGAATGATCTGGTTCGCCGATTTCGTCCGTTCCGCGCGTGGCTTCAGCTTGATAAACAGACGGCCGGAATTGGCCGCCGCGTTGGCGCCGGTCGGACCCACGGTCGAATTGATTGTCTCCACGGTGGGATCGTCGCGCACGACCTTTGCGACCTGCTTTTGCAGCTCAACCATCGCCGGGAAGG
Source organism: uncultured Alphaproteobacteria bacterium (assembly GCA_963728585.1). Lineage (GTDB taxonomy): Bacteria > Pseudomonadota > Alphaproteobacteria > Rhizobiales > Xanthobacteraceae > CANKHA01. The sequence goes on along the minus strand of CAVSLB010000005.1, from coordinate 125,818 downwards.
CAATATCGGAATTACCTTCAGTGCTGCCGGAAATAAACCCGGTATCTTCTTGCGGGAAAAATCCTTTGGGAATCGCCATGAAAAGCACGACGGTGGCGACCAGAGTCCCAAACGTTACCAGCAGCATCACTGGCTTGTATGCCAGCACCCAGTTCAGCGAAGCTTCATAGCCACGGCAAGCCCTTTTGGAACAGCGCTTCGAAGGCGCGCAGCACGATGTTTTGCTTTTCGTCCGGGCTGTGATGGCGCAATACGCGCGCGCACAACATCGGAGTTAGCGTCAGCGACACGAAAGCGGAGATAAAGATTGCCACCGCCACCGTGACGGCAAATTCGCGGAACACGCGGCCGACGATACCCCCCATCAACAAGACCGGAATGAACACCGCGATCAATGCGAAGGTAATCGAAACGATGGTGAAGCCGATCTCGCGTGCGCCTTTCAGCGCCGCTTCGAACGGGCGCATGCCATTTTCGATATGGCGGACGATGTTCTCCAGCATGACGATGGCATCGTCGACCACGAAACCGACCGACAGGGTCAAGGCCAGGAGCGTCATGTTGTTGATGGAAAATCCCAGCGCGTACATCATCGCACATGTGCCGATCAGCGACACCGGCACCGCCAGCGCCGGAATGATGGTGGCCGAGACGGAGCGCAGGAAGAGGAAGATCACGAGGACGACCAGCGACACCGCAATCGCCAGCGTGACCTGCACGTCATGCACCGACTCGCGAATGGAAACCGAGCGGTCGTTGAGAATCTCCAGCGAGATCGCAGGCGGGATCTGGGTCTCCCACTGCTCCAGGCGTTCGCGGATGGAATCCACTACGGCGATGGTGTTGGCACCGGGCTGCTTCTGAATGCCGAGCACGATGGCGCGCTCGTCGTTGAACCAGGTGGCGATCTTGTCGTTCTCCACCGCGTCGACGACGCGCGCGATCTCGTCGAGCTTGACCGGCGCGCCGTTGCGATAGGCCACCACGACCCGCTTGTATTCCTCCGCCCGCCGCATGGCGCCGGTGGCCACCAGCGTGGTGTTCTGCTTGTCGCCGAACAGCGTACCGACCGGCGAATTGGAATTGGTCTGGATGATGACGCGGCGGATTTCTTCCAGCGAAACATTGCGCGCCGCGGCCGCGATCGGGTCCACCTGCACGCGCACGGCGAATTTCTGCGAGCCGTTGACGTCGACCTGCGCTACGCCGGGGAGCTGTGAAATCTGCTGCGCCAGCACGAGTCTGCGCGTATTCGTCCACCGTCGACAACGGCAGCGTCGCCGAGCGCAGGCTGATCACCAGGATGGAGAAATCGCCGGGATTGACCTTGCGAAAACTCGGCGGGTCCGTCATCTCCGGCGGCATGCGCCGGTTTGCGACCGATAGCGCCGACTGCACGTCGAGCGCAGCTCCATCGATATCGCGTTCCAGATCGAACTGAACGGTAATGCGGGTGCGGCCGAGGGTCGATGTCGAAGTAATCGACCGGATGCCGGAAATGGTCGACGAGCTCGCGCTCGATCACCGCAGCGACCGAAGCGGCCATCGTCTCTGGGCTGGCGCCGGACAAGTTGGCGTTGACGGTAATGGTCGGGAATTCAACAGACGGCAAAGCGGCCACCGGCAGCAGCCGGTAAGCAAAGACGCCGAACACGATAATCGTCATCGTGACCAGCGATGTGAAGACCGGCCTTCGGATGCAGAGTTCGGAAATACCCATGGCTAAGAGCCCGCCTTGGCTTCGCGGGCGGCCACGCGGGTGCCGTCCGACAGCAGCAGATGACCGGCGGTGACGACCGTCTCGTCGCCGGCCAGCCCGTTCGCTATGACGCTCTCCCCGTCAACGCTGCGCGCCACGGTCACCGGCTGAACGGTGGCCGCACCATTCTTCACCACGAAGACGAAGGATCCGGTCTGGCTGACCTGCACCGCCGCCGAAGGAACTGTCACGGCATTCTTCGTCGCGAACGGTCATACGCACTGTGATCAGTGTGCCCGGCCACAAGAGATCGTCGGTATTGGGCATGGTGGCCCGCGCCATGACCATCCCGGTGGTCGCGTCGACGGTGTTCTCGATCATCGTCACCTGTCCCGAGGCATGGCGCGTATCACCGGGAATCGCCGCCTGAATGGTCGCCGTCCCCGCGCGCAAAGCTTCGCGCAGATCCGGCAGGCTGCGCTGCGGGACCGGGAAGCTGACGTAAACCGGCGCGGCCTGGATGATGGTGGCGAGCGGCACGGAATCGGCCGAGCGCACGAAGTTACCGACCTTTACCGCGGCCATGCTGGCGCGGCCGGAAATCGGTGCTCGGATCGTGCAATAGCCGATCTGCACCTTCAGGTTCTCGACCGCCGATTCATCCGCCGCCACCTGACCACGCAACACGTTCGACTGGGTGGTCGCATTATCGAGATTGAGCTGGGTGGTGGCGCCCTTGGCGATCAGTTCGGTGTAGCGCCGCACATCGCGCTCGGCGCCTTCCAACGCAGCGCGGTTGCGCGCCAGCGCGCCCTCTTTCTCCTTCAGTTGAGCTTGCAACGCGCGGCTGTCGAGCGTGAACAGCAGATCGCCCTGTTTGACGAAAGCGCCGTCCTCGAAATGGACCTGGACGATTTCGGTATCGATGCGGGTTTTGACGGCGACGCTCGCAATCGGCGTCACGGTGCCCAGTGATTCAATCCGGACCGGAACCCTCTTTTTCGCCGCCTGCGCGGTCTCGACCGGAACGCCGCGGCTGCTGCCCTGCCCCCGCTCGCGTTGCGACGATTGGGCGACCGCTCCGCTGGAGCTGGTAAACCCACCCGCGAACCAAACGGCTGTCACGCCGACCAGCACGATAGCCGCCGCCTAGCATCAAGGTACGGGTTCCTAATCCTCCAGCCGGGCGAACGCGTTGCGCCGCTTGAGACTTTTGCGATGAAGCTGTGTTCCTGCATTCCCTTGTCCGCACGGGACCTCATGGTTCATGAAGTCCCGCCTTAGCCCTTCCCCGGTTCGCCCACCTTCGACATTTATTTCGTTTTTCGCGGGAAGGCCTTTTATCACATGGCGGCGCCCCTGTGCACGTTATAACGCCTTGTCATTAAGCCGGTTCTTAGCCTGCCCGCCTTACACTCGGCGCCGCTTTGGGCTAGGTACCCGCCATGCGGATCGCCACCTGGAACGTCAATTCCATAAAACAACGGCTGGACAATCTCGTCTCCTGGCTTGCCGCCCGGCAGCCGGACATCGTTTGCCTGCAGGAAACCAAATGCATCGACCAGGACTTCCCGCGGGAAAGCTTAGAATCGCTGGGTTACAACATCGCCACTCACGGGCAAAAAGCCTTCAACGGCGTCGCTTTTCTGTCCAAATTGCCTTTTGACGAAGTGAAGCAGGGACTTTCCGGCGACGAAAGTGATGCCCAGGCGCGCTTCCTGGAAGCCCAGTTTTCCACAAGGAGCGGCGTGATCCGCATTGCCAATCTCTATTTGCCGAATGGAAATCCGCCTGAAACTGAAAAATATGATTATAAAATCAAATGGATGAAGCGGCTTCTTGCCTTTGCAGATGAGCGGTTGTCGCTGGAGGAGCCGTTGGTGTTGGCGGGAGATTTCAACGTCATTCCGGAAGGGATCGACGTCTCCAATCCCGAGGCTTGGGTCAACGACGCACTGTTCCTGCCGCAGACCCGGCAGCACTTCCGGGCGCTAACCAATTTGGGATTGGTCGACGCGGTGCGGGCCACCACCGACGCTCCCGGCGTCTATACCTTCTGGGACTATCAAGCCGGAGCCTGGCAAAAAAACCGCGGCATTCGCATCGACCACATGCTTCTCTCGCCGCAGGCCGCCGACCGGCTAAACGGCGCGGGCATCGACAAGCATGTAAGGGCCTGGGAACGGCCGTCCGACCACGTGCCGGTTTTTATCGATCTGGCGATCGAGCCGCGCTAGCCGAAGTCGATCGGTCCGCGCGCGCCGAGTCGCGGCGATTCAGGTGGCGCTCGATGAAGGTGAGCGCAAGCGCGCGTTCGTCCTCGGTTGCCTGCTTGAAGGCGGCCTCGCGCGCATCCGCGATCCAGGCGACCTGATCGCCCGAGCCATCGCTCGCCAATGTCAGCCACATCAGGCCAAACGCCCGCTCGCGCTCATTGGCGCTGCGGAACAGAATTTGCCCGAGTGTCGCCTGCGCCTCGTACTGACCTTTGTTGGCGGCCAGCGCCAGCCAGCGCGCCGCGAGCTTCGGGTCTTTCCGCACGCCCTCGCCCTTCAGATAGAGCCGGCCGAGGTGAAATTGCGCATCCGGATCGCCGAAAACCGCCGCCGCGTAGGAAAACATATCGTGTGCGCGATTGGGATCCGGCTTCACCGGAGAATTCGGGATGCCGTCCCGATAGTAGTGGCCGAGCGCAACATAGGCATCGGCGACAAAGCGCGGCTCCGGCGCGTTGCCGGCTATCGTCGCTGTGGCTTTTGACAATACGGCGGAAATATTCGAAGGCGCGCAGGTCGTCATGCGGAACACCATCGCCATCCGCATACATGCGCCCGAGCTTCCATTGCGCCAGCAGCATGGCCGTTCTCGGCCGCGTATTGCAGGGAAGTTATGGCCTTTTCGGTCTCACCGACCTTGAGCGCCAGGGTACCGCTGCGGAAGGCTTCCAGCGGCGACAGGCTGTTGCTCGGCGAATTGCCGTCAAATCCGCCCGACGGCCCCGCGCCGAAAACAAGGCCGACCGCCAGAGCACTGACAAGGGCGCTAGATATCCGCATAGGTCGCCTTCTCGCCCTTGCCGCCAGGATGCGTCACCGCACCGTGCAGCGCCGATCCCACCTGCTGGGCGTATTTCCACAAGGCCCCCGAGCCTGAATGATTTTCGCGCGGCTTCCATTCGCGCTTGCGCGTTTCCCATTGCGCGTCGGTCAGCCTCACATTGAGCGTGCCGTTCTCGGCATCGAGTTCAATGATATCGCCATCGCGCAGAAGCCCGATCGGCCCGCCCGCCGCGGCTTCCGGCCCAACATGGCCGACGCAGAAGCCGCGCGTGGCGCCGGAGAAACGTCCGTCAGTGATGAGCGCCACTTTGTTGCCCATGCCCTGGCCATAGAGCGCGGCGGTGGTGGAGAGCATCTCGCGCATGCCCGGCCCGCCCTTGGGGCCCTCGTAGCGGATGACCAGCACCTCGCCTTCCTTGTATTTCTTGTCCTTCACCGCCTGGAAGCAGGCCTCTTCGCCGTCAAAGCAGCGCGCCGGGCCGGTGAATTTCAGCACCGACATCCCGGCCACTTTCACGATCGCTCCTTCCGGAGCCAGATTGCCCCTCAGCCCGACCACGCCGCCGGTCGCACTCATCGGCTTGTTCGCCGGATAAACCACGTCCTGGTCTGGGTTCCACTTCACGCTTTTCATGTTCTCGGCGATGGTCCGGCCGGTCACGGTCAGGCAATCGCCATGCAGGTAGCCGTGGTCGAGCAGCGTCTTCATCAGCAGCGGAATGCCGCCGACCTCGAACATGTCCTTGGCGACGTATTTACCGCCCGGCTTCAGGTCCGCGATGTAGGGCGTGCGCTTCATGATCTCGGCGACGTCGAACAGGCTGAATTCGATGCCGCATTCATGCGCAATCGCCGGCAGGTGAAGCGCTGCATTGGTCGACCCGCCGGAAGCCGCCACCACCGCCGCCGCATTCTCCAGCGCCTTGCGGGTGACGATGTCGCGCGGCCGGAGGCCTTCGCCTACCAGCGCCATGACCTGCTCGCCGGCGGTCATGCAAAAGGCGTCGCGGATTTCGTAGGGCGCGGGCGCCCCGGCCGAGTAAGGCAGAGCGAGCCCGATGGCCTCGGAAACGGTGGCCATGGTGTTGGCGGTGAACTGCGCGCCGCAGGCGCCAGCCGAGGGACAGGCCACCTGCTCCAGCATCTCCAGATCTTCGTCCGACATATCGCCGACCGAATGCTTGCCCACCGCCTCGAAGACGTCCTGCACCGTCACCTGCTTGCCTTTAAAGGTGCCGGGCAGAATGGAGCCTCCATAGATGAAGATTGAGGGGACATTGAGCCGACACATGGCCATCATCATGCCCGGCAGCGACTTGTCGCAGCCGGCGATGCCGATAAGCGCGTCATAGCCGTGGCCGCGCATGGTCAACTCGACGGAATCCGCGATGACCTCGCGCGAAGGCAGCGACGAATACATCCCGGCATGGCCCATGGCGATGCCGTCGGTGACGGTGATGGTGCAGAACTCGCGGGGAGTGCCGCCGGCTGCGGCCACACCCTTTTTCGCCGCCTGGGCTTGGCGCATCAAAGCGATGTTGCAGGGAGCCGCTTCGTTCCAGCAGCTCGCGACGCCGACGAAGGGCTGGTGGATCTGACCGGTGGTCAGTCCCATCGCGTAATAATAAGACCGGTGCGGAGCGCGCTCGGGACCTTCGGTAACGTGCCGGCTAGGCAGCTTCGCCTTCAGGTTGGTTTTGGTCTTGGCGTCCATCGCACTTCCGGGCCCCCGCCCCGCCCAGCCTTTTTTCATTCCAGCTTGCGGCCGGAAAGCACGCGGTGGCTTGGGACCGCATTGATCTCGGCGAACGGTATGGCCAAATCGCGGCGCTGCCAGCACCATCATGCAAGAAGGCTTAAAACTCCTGAATCCTGTGGCCGCGGGGACACATCGCGCCGGCCGACGGTAAGCGGCGAGTGGCTAGTCCGGGCCTTCTTGTGTCATCCGAAGCTTGTCCAAGGTAGAAAACGCGGCAGATGCCGCAGCCTCCCCGTCTCCGCCGAAGTTTTTTCGCCCGCAGCGTCCATGAAGTGGCGCCCGAACTGATCGGCGCTAGCCTGTTGGTAAACGGCATCGGCGGTCGCATCGTCGAGGTCGAGGCCTATCACCACACGGATCCGGCGGCACATTCCTATGGCGGGCAAACCTTGCGCAATGCCGTGATGTTCGGGCCGCCAGGGTTTGCCTATGTCTATCGGTCCTACGGCATTCACTGGTGTCTGAACTTCGTCTGCGAGGAGGAAGGCAGCGCCAGCGCGGTACTGATCCGCGCGCTTGAACCGATCGCAGGCATTCCGGCCATGCGGCGCCGGCGTGGACTGAAAGATGAGCGCATGCTGTGCTCCGGACCTGGGAAACTGGGGCAAGCGCTGGCGATCACACCGAGGGAGAACGGCTTGCCGCTCGACAAGCCGCCGTTCGAGTTGCGCGAACGCGCAAACGAGCCGGAAGTCGTCACCGGACCGCGTATCGGGATCACCAAAGCGGCAGAAGTGCCGTGGCGCTATGGCTGGAAAGGCTCAAGGTTCTTCAGCAAGCCCTTCCGTTGATCCGCCCATCACCGCGCAAGCGGGGATCCAGTGATCGCGGCTGAGCGGGGTTCCCGCTTCTGCGGGAACGAGCGGCATGATGCTCCTAAGCCGCGCCCTTCAGGCGCTCCAGCGCCTGCAGAATCTTGGCGCGGCGGCCCTCGGCTTCCTGACGCTTTTCCTTCTCACCCTCGATGATCTCTTCCGGAGCATTGGCGACGAATTTCTCGTTCGAGAGCTTGACATCAACGCGCTTGATATCGGCATCAGCCTTGGCGAGTTCCTTATCCAGCCGTGTGCGCTCGGCGTTGAGATCGATCACGCCCTTGAGCGGCAGCGCCGCGACCTCGCCGCGCACCACAAGCTGCACCGATCCGGCGGGAGCGGTGTCCGCAAAGCTGATGTCGGGCACGCGCGCGAGCCGCTGCAAGAATTCGGCCCAGCGCCCGGCGCGCGCCTTGGTCTCAGCCGACACGCCCGCCAGCACAAGCGGGATTTTCGTGGCCGGTGGAATGTTCATCTCCGCGCGCACGGAACGGATCGCGGTGATCAAGTCGATCGCCCAGCCGATCTCGGCTTCCGCCGCGGTGTCCTCGAATGTTTCCTGCGGCCAAGGCGCAACCAGGAGCAGCGTGTCCCGCTTTGGCCCCTGCTCCGCGGTCACCTGCCACAGCTCCTCGGTGAGGAAGGGCATGAAGGGATGCAGCAGCTTAAAAATCTGGTCGAGCGTCCAGGCGGCGGTGGCACGCGTTTCATCCTTGGCCGTGCCATCGGCGCCGGTCAAAAGCGGCTTGGAAAACTCCACGTACCAGTCACAGAACACATTCCAAACGAAGCGGTAGGTTGCCGACGCCGCGTCGTTGAAGCGGTAGCTTTCCAACGCTTCGGTGACTTCACGGTTCGCCTTCGAGGTTTCGTGCACGATCCAGCGGTTCAGAGTCTCCTTGACGTTTTGCGGATCGAAGCCCGCCACCCGCACACAACCATTCATTTCGGCAAAGCGCGCGGCATTCCATAGTTTGGTGCCAAAGTTTCGATAGCCTTCCACCAGCTTGGCCGAGAGCTTCACGTCCCGCCGCGCCAGTGACGTCATGGCGGCAAGCGTGAAACGCAGGGCGTCGGCTCCGAACTGGTCGATCAGTTCCAGCGGGTCGATGGTATTGCCCTTGGACTTCGACATTTTCTGCCCGCGTTCGTCGCTGACGAGGCCATGCAGATAGACCGTGCGGAACGGCACCTCTTTCATGAAGTGGAGCCCCATCATCATCATGCGCGCGACCCAGAAGAAGATGATGTCGAACCCGGTGACGAGCACGCTGGTCGGATAGAAGCGCTTCAGCTCGGCCGTGTCGTCCGGCCAGCCGAGGGTGGAGAAAGGCCACAGCCCGGAGGAGAACCAGGTATCGAGCACGTCTTCGTCGCGCCAGAGCGCGATCTCCTTCCCGTAATGCGCCTTGGCTTCGGCTTTCGCCGCCGCTTCTGTTTCCGCGACGAAGACCTTGCCGTCGGGTCCATACCAGGCCGGAATTTGATGGCCCCACCAGAGCTGACGCGAGATGCACCAAGGCTGGATATTCTCCATCCACTCAAAGAATGTTTTTTCCCAGTTCTTCGGCACGAATTCAGTGCGGCCTTCGCGCACCGCGGCAATCGCCGGCTGCGCCAGGGTGTTGGCGTCGACATACCACTGGTCGGTGAGGAAGGGCTCGATCACCACGCCGGATCGGTCGCCATGTGGCACCGTATGGGTGTAAGGCTCGATCTTGTCCATCAAGCCCACCGCTTGTAGGCGATCGATAATTTGTTTGCGCGCAGCGAAACGGTCGTGACCGTGCAGCGCCAGCGTCGCGTCGAGGTCCTCCGATGGAGCGACGCCAGCCATGAAGTCTTGGTTGCCGGCGAGATTGAGCTTGGCTTCCGGCGTGAAAATATTGACCAGGCGAAGCTTGTGGCGCTTGCCCACTTCGAAATCGTTGAAGTCATGCGCGGGCGTTATTTTCACCGCACCGGTGCCTTTTTCCGGATCAGCATAGTCGTCGCCAATAATCGGGATGCGCCGGCCGACGAGCGGCAGGATCGCGTTACGGCCGATCAGGTGTTTGAGACGCTCATTATCCGGATGCACCGCCACGGCGGTGTCGCCCAGCATCGTTTCCGGCCTGGTGGTGGCGACAATGATATGTTCGTTTGCAACACCCTCTATCGGATACTTCAAGTGCCACAGATGACCTTTTTTTTCGACCTGCTCGACTTCGAGATCCGAAATCCCGGTGAGCAGCTTGGGGTCCCAATTGACCAGCCGCTTGTCCTTGTAGATCAGCCCGGCACGATAGAGCTCGACAAAGACCTTGATCACCGCACGTGACAGGCCTTCGTCCATCGTGAAGCGCTCGCGCGACCAATCACAGGACGCGCCAAGCCGCTTGAGCTGACGGATGATGGTGCCGCCGGACTCTTCCTTCCATTCCCACACGCGCTTGAGGAAAGCCTCGCGGCCCATTTCCCGCCGGCCGGGCTGCTGCCGTTCCATTAGCTGGCGCTCGACCACCATCTGCGTGGCGATGCCGGCGTGATCGGTGCCAGGCTGCCAAAGCACGTCCTTGCCGCGCATGCGCTGATAGCGCACCAGAATATCTTGCAGCGTGTTGTCGAGTGCGTGACCCACATGCAGCGAGCCAGTGACGTTCGGCGGCGGGATGACGATGCAGAACGGCTCGGCGTCGCGCCGCTCCGGCTGCCCGGCGCGGAACGCGCCGGACTTTTCCCAGACGCCGTAGATGCGGCCTTCCACCTCGGAAGGCTGATAGGTCTTGTCGATCATTTCCGTAATCAATTGTCGGGGTCGCGTAGCGGGCAAGAAACCCGGCAGCCCCTGCGAAGTCAACGGCTCGGCCTGAGGGGTCCCGCTTCTCGGCTGAGCTTAGCCGTGATTTGCTAGCTGCGACCGCGGGAGACGCGCTCGATCTCGGCCCGCACCACCCGCTCCACCAACCCCGGCAGGTTATCGTCGAGCCAAGCCTTGAGCATGGGACGCATCATTTCCGTCGCCAGGTCTTCCAGGGTGCGCGTATTTTGCGTCAGGACGGTTTGAGCGAGCTTGCTGAAGGCGGCATCCACCGCCGCGCTGGTGGAGGAAGACATCAGCGGGATTTCATCCGGCGCGCGGCCCGACCGGGGCGCCTCCTCCAAACGCTGAGGCCGTGGCGCAGGCTCGGTTTCCTCGCCGAAAAATACGTCCGGTTGGTCTTCGATGGTGCGGAACACCGGCGGCTGCGATGCAGCCGCTGCCATGGATTCGGTCATATCGAGGACATCAGCCACGCCATCATCGGAGGCCTCGCCGCTATCCTCGGTCGCGGCGGCGTCCATGCGCGAGGTCATGGCGTCAGTCGCGTCAGTCTCTTGGTCGGCAGCCAGGCTGGGCGGCTGAGCGGGAGCGTATTCGGGCGCGGGTTCCGGTGCTTCGGACGCCGACGGCGCAGGCCCGGGCGGCGGGGCGGCGGGTGCCAGATTGGACGGCTCGGGCGGCCGCGTCTTGCTTTCGTCGTCGGCAATGATCCGGCGGATGGAGGCGAGGATCTCCTCCATGGAAGGTTCTTGCGCCTTCGCCGTTTGAGCCATTTCCGTGTCCCTGCTTCGGCTGCCCCGCGGCTTCGCGTAAGCGCTGCGAATTGCGGTTTCGCCCACACATTATCTGCATCGCCACGGCAGATGCGAAGAGGGCATGTGGACGATTGCGGCGGAAAAGCGCTGTCGGACGCAGCACAGCAACCGCACGCCCTATTTGCCATCCGGGGTGCGGAGCCCGAACCAGCTGTCGCGCACCTGATGGTAATGGATGCGTGGATCGTAGATCGGCGTCGCCAGCCCAAGCGTGAGTGGCGAGAGAATTCCAACCGCATTGAGCAGGTTGTAAGACGCCACCACCCGGTCGTGCTGCGCGGTGACCAGCGTTACGCGAGCATTCACCAGCGCTTGCTGGGCATTGAGCACATCGAGGGTGGTACGTTGGCCGACGCGTGCTTCTTCGCGTACGCCGTTAAGGGCGGTTTCGCTGGCACGCACCTGCGCTTGCGCGGATTCGATCTGCACCTTGGTCGCCTGCACCAAGCCCCAGGCCTGCGCGATCGACTGCCGGGTCTGATCGCGCACCTGCTCCAGGTTGAGTCGTTGTTGCGCCACGCTTTCCTTCGACTGGCGGATCAGCGAGTACTCATCGCCGCCTTGATAGATCGGAATTACCACCGAAGACCCGATTGACCAGCTTGTCTGCTCAACCTGTGTCAGGGAACTATTCCAAAGCCGTTGCGCCGACCCGTTCAGCGTAACGGTCGGAAACAATGCGCCTTCATTGATCTTGACCTGGAGAGCGGCGACATCAATGCCGTACATGGCGGAGGTGACGTTTGGATTTTCGTCAAGGCCCAGGTGCAAAGCGGAGGCCAAGGTCCGGGGTGCGAGCCGTTCGACCGGAGCGGCCGGCGTCAAGCGGCCGGCTTCGATACCTATCACCCGGCGAAAATTCGCCCGCGTCGTGGTCAGATTGGCTTCCGCGTTCGACAACTGGAACTGGCCCGCGGCAAGCTGGGCCTCGGATTGCGCGACGTCAGTACGGGTGACCTCGCCGACATTGAAGCGGTCGCGCGTCTGCCGCAGCGTCTCGTTCAACACCCGCACGTTGCTGCGCTGAACGTCAACGATCGCGGCGTCACGCAATAGATCCATGTAGACGGTGGCCGCGGCGAGCAGCACCGTCTGTTCCATGACGCGCAGGGCCTCGCGCGCCGCCGAAACCTGCCCTTCCGCCAGACGGGTTCGGTTCGCGGTCTGGAAGCCGTTGAAAAGTGTTTGCGTTCCGGTCACGCCCACGCTGTAAGGCGTGAACTCTCCTGACAGCGTTTGTGCAGGCCCACCAACGACCAAGCGCGACGGATCGTCGCGGAGAAGGTTGCGAAGACCTGCTGGTTGCACTGCTGTACGACCGCGCCGCGCTGGCGGTTACGCTGAGCTGCGGCCGATAGCCGGAGAGCGCTTGCGGCACGGCCTCATCAGTAACGCGAACCTGCGCGCGCTGGGCATTGAGTTGGGGATTGTTCTGGTAGGCATGCACGAGAGCCGCCGGCAAAGTTTGCGCGGAAGCCTGCCCGAGTCCACCAATGGACGCGGCTATGAGAAGCAGAACTGCGCCCAACCGGGCCCAGCACATCAGCTCACTTCCCTCCGACGCCCGCATCCCCACTGCTCCACGTGCCCGCCGAAAGCCGCGCCGGCAGAACACCCCCAACTCATGACGCCTAGTCCACCATACCCGCGGCAGGCCCGGCTGCGAAACCCAGCTACCTGCTTGCAACGCAAAAACATTGTCATTGCCGCATCCGGGCCACACCTGCCCGGTGCGGGATCAGAAAACAAAAGCGGGGGTGGCTGTAAAGCCGGGCAGGACGCTGGCAGTGGCATCGAACGACGGCCATCCGCTGACGTCGTTCCCGGCACGCCGATAGAGAACTACGGTACCCAGGCCGCCGCGCTCGCGCACGCAAACCAGCCGACCGCCATCGCGCAGCTGCGGAAACAGCATCTGGGGCTCAACCTCAGTCGCTCCCTGCAGGAAGATCACATCGTAAGGGGCGCGGGCCGCGTATGCGGCGGCGAGCGGTCCCGTTTCCACGGAAACATTAGTAATTCCTTGGGCATAGAGGTTTTCCTTAGCAACAAAGGCGAGCGTCGTTTCCTCTTCCAAAGCGACTACCGAGCGCGCGAGCTGCGCGATAACCGCCGATGAATAGCCAGTGCCGCAACCGATATCGAGCACGGCATCCGTCTCACGCAGGTCGACGATTTGAATCATTTTGCCGAGCAGCATCGGCTTGAGCATGCGCCGGCGCGGCCGTCCGTCAGCACTTTCAAGGATTGGGACGTCGAAATCGAGATACGCCCAGGAAGCCTTCGCTTGCGGCAAGAAGCGCTCGCGCGGCGTTTCGAGCATGGCGCCGAGGATGCGCGGGTCTGTCACGTCATTCGGACGCAATTGGCCATCGACCATCATCCGCCGCGCCGTTGCGAAGTCGATCATCTATACCTCCGATAGGCGCGGCTCTTCTGCGGCAAGGGAGTATAAAAGGCAAGCGCAGCGCGCGCGGCAGGGCCGGAAAACCTATGCCTGGCGGCGCGTTAGACGTTGCCCCGGGCGGGCGGCTCCTGTATAGCGGACACGTCGGGAACGCGGCACTTGGAGCTCCAGCGCCCGATTTCCAACAGGGCCACGTGGCGGAGTGGTGACGCAGCGGACTGCAAATCCGCGTACCCCGGTTCAATTCCGGGCGTGGCCTCCACATATTCTTGTCGTATCAGGCCGTCCGACCATGCTTTGCAATGGCGGGACGGCTTTGTTATATGCCGGGATACATCACGGCATGCCGCGCGTCGTTCCCCGGTAGCTCAGTGGTAGAGCAACCGGCTGTTAACCGGTTGGTCGCTGGTTCGAATCCGGCCCGGGGAGCCAATAAAAACCGAGCACTTCTCCAATCGTACAGCGACATCTGCTTGTTGCAGCAACCGCATTCGCCGCTACTATGCTTGGCTCGACCGGCAGAGCGGTTGTGCAGGAAGAGCCATATGCCTGATGACCTAATCGACAAAGGCCCGGAGGACGCAAAACGGGTAAACGTCAACGAGCCGCACGAGGTGCGTTATTGGTGCGATCAATTTAATTGCACGGAAGAAGAATTGAGGAACGCCGTGAAAAGGGCCGGCGTCATGGTTGATAAGGTTCGCGCCTACTTTGGTGGGTAAAAGGGCCTGGCCCTGCTTCAGGTCTTAGGTCGTTCAACCGTGTGGGTTGAACTCGGGGAATCTGATCCGACCGTAGTTGAGCATGGAAACGCGAAAACTGAGGCGCGTCGTTCCCCGTCTTCAAGTTGCATATATCTGCCGCGGACGAGGGAGTTTGGGTCGTTGCGTCGGTCGGAACAGAACGGTCGACCTTGGTCCAATCATCCAGATCACCTGCTGGCTGGCCGTTCCTTACTTCGAAGGACTGACAATGGTTGCGGGGCAGATCTCATAGGTAATATCGATGCTGCCGCTGTTGTCGTGATAAGCATCCAGGTCGTTCATCTTGCCGTAGAGCGGACCATCTGCCCAGGCGACGAACGCAGCGCTCGTTCCTAATTTTCGTATTTGCGGGTCCGTCCCGATCCTCCCAATCAGCGTCCCAACCGTGGCTGTCGGGAGCGCGAGAAGCTTAACATCAGAAACAGTGGGCGGATTTTGGGTAATGCCGCCGGCATCGCTCGGACAACTGTTCGGACAATAATGCCAGATTCCCTTCGCTCGCACCGATACAAGAACGTGTCGTGCGGTGACATTCGGCGAAATTTGCGTCCAATCAGCAGCGTTGCCCGGAATGGATGCGCGGCCTGTAGTGCAACCTTTATCCTGCGCGTGTGCGCCACCGGCGGCAAACACGGCCAAAAGCAGAGCCACGGCGGAACCATTCTTGCGGACCATAATCAGTCACTCCTCTGGGATAACTGCACCACCCTACCCAGAGTTGCATACGTCTTTTGATTGGTGCCTATGCAAACGGTCAGAACGCTGGCCGCACCGAGCGGAATTCTAACGTTAAAGTCTCACAACCGCGTTCCCTAGGCTAAGCCTAGGGATCGTTCACCGTCAGGCTGGCATTTTCGAATTGGATGCCGGCGGCACCGTCGCCGACATAGCTGTCGCCACCAATCGGATTATGCAGGAGAAAAAATGCGTTGATCGCGTTGTTCGGCGGTACCGGCGCGGTAAAGACTGCGTCGATCTGCCACCACCCGTCCCCGAGCGACGTCGGTGTGATCGATGTTGCGACGAAGCCAGGGCTGGCCGCGAGAAAGGCATTGCCTCCATCCGACAGCGAGACGATGCCGGCGATTTTGTTGGATGTGCCGGTGAGGAACACCTCGAAGATCAGGTTGCGAGCTGCCTGGCCAGGCTTACTCCGCACCTTGACCGACAGCGTGAACTCTTCCGATGTCGTCATCGGGATGTTGGTGTTGCCGATGTAGTGAATGGCGCCGGAGGTATCCTCCGTGAAGGCCTGGATCTCGCCCGCACTCGCCAGTGAGCCCGCGTTCGCCACCCATGTCCCGAGCAGATTGGCAGACATCAGAGCGGCTAGGCTGCCGGCGTAAGTCGCGTTGCAGCCGGAGGGCCTGGCTGCGTTTGTGCTGAAAACGTCCTTGATGGTGATCTCGATCGCGACGGTCGGGGTATCTGCTAACGGCGCAGCCGGTGTGACGGTCGTCCCGCTCAACTCGACGTTGTCGAATTTGTGGAACCCGGCCGAGTCGTAAATGAAGCGGGTGGTACCCGCGGTCGCGCCATTCAGCATACCGCCTGTCGGCGTGGTGGGGAAAAGTTGAACCGCGCTTTGCGGTCCAACAAATGACAGAAGGTCATTCTTTCCATTGCCCCCCAAAAGCTTGGGGCGGAACACCGCGCGGAAGAAATCGCCGACGGCCACATTGACGTTTTTACATGAGGCGCCTGGATTGGTTTCGCTGACGGCAGTGACAAACATATCGCCTTGCCACAACGTCAGGGCGGCGGCCGGGGAAGCGGACAAGGCGAGCAAGGCAGCGAAACAAATTACGCGTTTCATGACGTTCCCGTTGTGACCCAACAAGCGTAGCCTTTCCCCATCAGCTCCAGGGATTTTTAAGCACGGGAAAATTTTGGCGTAAAGCTTGATTAAAGACTTGATTTTCCGAATTCTGGCTGGTGTCCGGCCTCATGCGAAAGAGCCGTCAGCTGCGCTTTTACTCACGCCAGCAGTTCGGCCTTGAGGACAGGTATCAAAGCGCGGCCGTGCGCCATACCGCTCGGGCCGCGCCAGGATTTGGATCAAGGTCGGGAATAGGAACACGCCGGCCTACACGCGCATGGAGGACGGCACTTTTTTGGGCGCGCTAGTACACAAAGATCAGATACCAGAACCAGCCCGTGATAACGATCAGCACGGTGAGCCAAAACCCGTAGCCCACCAAATCTACCGGCTGCTGCTTCCGTCCCTGGCGGAATGCCATCAGAGCCTCCCAACGGCGGTGCGATGCCACCATTTGCTGCCAAAATGTCAGCGTTGGCAATGTCCTCAGCGCGCGGGGCGCGGCTGAGGGGCGCAGAACAAAGACCTTAATAAAGTTGAATATCTTTATGATTTAGCTGCCGGAATTGCGCTCGGTTTTGCAGTTGAAAGGTCGCCCGGCATTTCGCACTTTCTTTCTTGCGGCGCGAAGCGCCACCGCGCCCGGAGCAAACGTCCGGCTTCTGGGTTGACTAATCGGAACATCAAAACCGAGGAAGTCGATGACTCCGATCAATGCATTCATCTTCGCCTTCGTGCTGATCAATTTTCTTTAGGTTTCGCGGCGCTGTGTCGCGCTCTCGTCGGTTCTTTGACCCGGGGCGTAACCAATCAGCAAATACGCAGCCCGCGACCGTCTCCTGCGCAAAAAGCCCACGGTCATAGAATTCGCTTTATCGCTTTGACCCGCGCCGGCGCGCCAAGGATCCCAAGGTAGCTCCGGCTTTAAGCCCGCCATCGTGACGGGTACATGACCCGGGTAGCCAGGATCAGGATGCAAGCCCCGACGAATCCGGCGATCAGATAACCGAGCCAACCGGGTCCTCCTATCCGCACGCCCAGCAGACCGAACAGCCAACTCGCAATTCCGGCTCCAATCACCCCGAGGATAATGTTGGTGATCAGACCCATGTTGCTGCGGGTAATCTTCTCCGCGAGCCATCCGGCAATACCGCCGATAATGATCGCAGCTATCCAGCCGATACCTGCTTCTTCCATCGGTCTCTCCGTTTAAAGCCAAGCCGAAAGGGATAAAGTCGCGGGTCGTTAAAAGGTTTCACGATCGCGCTGTCGCTACATCTTGGGAAATGCCGTCACGGTCTTGATGCCGTCACGGTCTTGATCATGAGCCGGTAGGCAGGATACGTGCGGCACGACGGCGTTCGCGATCTTTCGCGTCACTGCGTACCGCGGCAGCTATGGCAGCCGCTTCCTGGCGGAAGGTGTCGGCTCGGACTGCAAGCTCAGCAGAACTGGTCAGAAGGTTCTCGGCTACTTTCCGGGTATTGGCCGCCGCGCCCAAAACGCCCATGACATTTTGCGCAGCATCTCGGGCACGGTTGGCAGCGGTCTCCACATTTTCCGCGATGCGCCGAGTGGCCATGTCCTGATCCCCAACGGCGGTCGCAACTTTCGTCGCAATCGCACTAATCTCCTCGATCGTGTGACTCACGCGTTCAATAGATTCGGCCGCCGTGCTCGTCTCAGTTTGAATTCGTCCGATTTGCTCGCTAATTTCCTCCGTTGCCTTTGCTGTTTGCGCGGCCAGCGATTTGACCTCAGTGGCAACAACGGCGAAGCCCTTCCCCGCCACGCCGGCGCGCGCTGCTTCGATCGTGGCATTGAGCGCCAACAAGTTGGTTTGCCGCGCAATGGCGCCGATGAGACCAACGATCCTGCCGATACTGGCGGCATTGTCTGCCAAGCCTTGCATCGCGCGTTTGGTTTCGTGTGCCTCGGTTACCGCTTTGGTTGCGATCCCGACCGAACGAGTGACTTCGCGGCTGGTTTCACCGGCTTGCACGGAAAGGTTGCCGGAAGCACCCACGACCTCCTTGAGTGCCTGGACCAATTCATTAGAAATCTGCGCCGCCGATGCAGTCAAAGAAGATGCCTCTTTCGCTGCGGCGGTCAGCGAGCTGGCGGATTTTTGTGTGTCGGCGGAGGTGGTGGAGACGAAATTCAACACGGAATCGAGATTTTTTTCTAAAGCATCCGCCAATCGCAAAAGGTTTTCTCGACGTGCCGCTCTGCTTTCCCGGTCGGCGCTCTGGCCATCGCCGCTGTCTTCTTGTGCTGTTTGATGTCCCGTTTGCGATTCTGTCTCGGGGGCCCGGTTCCGGCCCGCATCAGTCACGCCGATAGCCAGCGCGAGAGCTCCTGCCGACAGCCCGCCGTACACCACCACAAACAGGGGGTCCGAAAAACCGCCGGTCCAGCGATCAACAAAGACCACGACGACGGCGAGCAGGTTCACACCGATGAGAAGGTGTATCCGGCGCAGATTCCAAGGCAAGTGGCTTTCCACAGAACTCCCAAGAGCGTCCGCAGACCCACTCAGGCCTGGACCAACTGGCGTGCATCAACGCTAGAACTGGATGGGTTTACGAAATCGTAATGGGCTCTCGATTGGGACCGGAGTAGGTGAGCATTACAGGTAACATTTTCGTCAACTCCGCTGGCTTAAATCGGTCCGCTGGCTTAAATCGTTCGGAAGCGAGCCGACATTTGCTTGGGCGACACCTGATGGAGACTGCAATGAAGATCATCGTTGCCGCGACAGCGCTGGCGGTATCTGCCGCTGCGCTCGCATTCGGCGCCGGCCAGCAGGCCCAAGCGCAGAGCTATTCCAAAGAACAGACCACCACGCAGAAGGTGAAGAAAAGAGCGAAGACCCCGAAGCGCGTCGTACGCTATGGGTCACCCTACAGCACCAACCCGGCGCACGATGTTTATGTGAACGGCGTCTATGTCGGCTCTGATCCCGATCCGCGCATTCGCTGGACCTTGAAGAGGGAATACTGCGAGGATTCAATCGACGGCTGCGGGATCCCATAATGCGCTAACCATGGCCGCCTCCTGGCACCAAGGCGGCCTTGAAAAGACCGCAGTGGCGTGCCATATGCAGTGCGTCGCCGGACTATCGGCCTCCAACGAGGTCAGTCCCGGGCCGCGTGAACGAAAATCAATAAGCGGTTTTCGGCCCCATTATCCGGCTTCTCCTAACGCCCGACAGCCCAGCCACGCGGGGATGTCTTAACCCCGCGAGCCGCGGCTCTTTGCGTTCGCAGAACGCAGGGCGCGATTCGCACGACAGAAAGCTTGTTCATTGACTACTTTTGCTGAATTCGGCCTTGCCGAAACCATTACCCGTGCCCTCACCGAAGAGAAGTACGTTACTCCCACCCCGATCCAGACCCAGACCATCCCGCTTGTGATGACGGGCGGAGATATCATTGGCATCGCGCAGACCGGCACGGGCAAGACCGCCGCTTTCGCGCTTCCAATCCTCAACCGCCTCGCCGCGAACCCGGTCAGGGCCGAACGGAAGACCTGCCGTGTGCTGGTGCTGAGCCCCACGCGCGAATTATCCGGGCAGATCCTCGACAGCTTCCGCGCCTATGGGCGTCATCTGCGCCTGCAGACCGCACTCGCCATCGGCGGTGTCCCGATGGGCCGCCAGGTGCGCGATCTGATGAACGGTCTCGATATCCTGGTCGCCACGCCTGGCCGCCTGCTCGATCTGATGCAGCAGAATGCTTTGCGCCTGAACGGCGTCGAAGTGCTGGTGCTGGACGAAGCCGACCGCATGCTCGACATGGGCTTCATCCATGACATCCGCAAAATCGTGGCGAAGACGCCTTCCCAGCGGCAGACGCTGATGTTTTCGGCCACGATGCCGAAGGAAATCGCCGAGCTCGCCGCTCACATGCTGAAGAATCCGCAGAAGGTCGCGGTGACGCCCGAGGCCACGACGGTCGAACGCATCGACCAGCGGGTCATCCATCTCGACCACGGCGCCAAATCGGACGTGCTGTCGGAAATCCTGCGCGCCGAGCCGGTAACTCGCGCGCTGGTCTTTACCCGTACCAAGCATGGTGCCGACAAGGTGGTCCGCGCGCTCAACAAAGGCGGGCATCGCCGCCGAAGCAATCCACGGCAACAAGTCGCAGAACCAGCGCGAGCGCGTGCTCGCCGCCTTCCGCGAGGGCCGCGTCCGCACTCTGGTGGCGACCGATATCGCTGCGCGCGGCATCGATGTCGACGGCGTCAGCCACGTCATCAACTACGACCTGCCGAACATCCCAGAGAGCTACGTGCACCGCATCGGCCGCACTGCGCGCGCCGGCGCCGAGGGAATCGCAATCTCCTTCTGCTCGCGCGACGAAGCTCCGTTCCTGCGCGACATCGAACGGCTGATCCGGATCACCATCCCCTCCAGCGACCGGCGCAGCGACCGGCGGTCTGCGCCGATACAGCCGTCACGGCAGACCCCGCGGCAAGCGGATGCCGGTCGTCAACGGGCCGGCAAGGGCCGCCGCCGGCAGCGTCCGCCGTATCCCGGCCATGGGCCGAACCGGCAGCAGCAGCCGCGCAATGGACATGGCGAAGGCCGCCCACAGTCGAATCCCGACCAGATCGCAAGCCTGGGTTTCATGCGCTCACCGGGCCGCGGGCGTTCGAAATCCCCGGCTGACGCCGGTGGTGCGACGCGCTAAACTGGGCACCGAAGGAGCGGCCATGGCGAAGGAAGAACTTCTCGAGTTCGACGGCGTCGTCACCGAAGTTTTGCCGGACGGCAATTTTCGCGTGAAGCTCGACAACGAGCATGAAGTGCTGGCCTACACCGCCGGGAAGATGCGGAAGTTCCGCATCCGCACCGGTGTGGGCGACCGGGTGATCGTGGAAATGTCGCCGTATGACCTGGCGCGGGGGCGTATCAGCTTCCGACACAAGTCGGAACGCGCCACGACCGCTGCTCCGCCCCGGCGGCAGCAGAACTTCCGACGGCGGTGATTGTAATCTGACTTTTCAGTGTTATGCGGCGGTCGTTCCCGTCATGGCGGGCGCCTGACGGGCGCCCGCGTCCTGCTTGCGTCGGCGCGCCAACTCGAGCGAAGCGATCTCGACCCGGTTACGGCCGCGTTCCTTGGCGTGATAGAGCGCCTCATCGGCCTGCGCGAGCAGCGCCGGCACGTCGAAGGTCGAGTCTTCGTTGAACACCATGCCGACGCTGACAGTCGCCATCGCCGGTCGGCCGTCCACTTCCACCGCGGCAGCGGCAAAAGCTGAGCGGATGCGCTCTGCGGTGATCAAAGCGCGCTCACGATCGACGTCATAAAGCACCGCGGCAAATTCCTCGCCGCCGAGGCGGCCGATCAGATCGGTTGTCTTGATATTGGCGCTGGCGCTTTCGGCAAATACCTGCAACACGCGGTCGCCGATCGCATGACCGAAGCGGTCATTGATCGATTTGAAATGATCGAGATCGATCAGCAGTACCGCTCCCGGACAGCCATTGATGCTCTGCCGCTTCACGATCTGCGTGCCTTCGGTCAGGAAGGCACGGCGGTTGGCGATACCGGTAAGCGGATCGACCAAGGCCGCGGTCTTGTGGCGGAATTCGGTGCGCTCCTTCGCCATCGCCAGCAAGATAAAGGCAAGCGCGATGGTGAAGAGCAGCGCTTCAAAACTCAGCACGGCCAGCCAGACGCTGCCGAAAACCTCATAATTATTCTCCGACCAGGGCAGCATACGCGAGACCGGCGTGCGCAAGAGAAACAGCGAGCCGTGCACGAACAGCACGAAGATTGCGGGCCATCGCGACAGCAACGGCTCGCTGCGACCCCGCCAGAACTCATAGGCTGTAAGCCAGGTATAGGTCGCCACGATGCTGGACGAGAGCAGCGTGCGCAGGTCGGTCAAGTCCATCACGCCCGGAATGCGGCAGAATACGAGCCAGATCGCAGCGCCCGCAATGAGACCGAGCGGCCGCACACTGCGCCCGTCGAACACGCGTGCGCCAGTCCAGGTTAGGGCAAACGAGCTGAAAAGAATGGCGTTGGCAAGATCGATTGAGATCGCCTCTGGGACCGAATCGTGCAAACCGAACAGCACGACCGAAAGCGCCCGCATCAGGTCGGAAAAGCCCCACCAGCCGAGTGCATGGATGCTGAAATTTTGTACCCAGGCAAACAGCAGCAAAAGGCCAAGAAGTGCCTCTACATAGATGGTCACGGTAAAAAGCGTATGGACGTCGAGTTTCATTGGAAATGCTACCCGCGACCGCGGCTCAATTATGCTTTGAGCACGCGCTCCCCAATCCACGGGACGATAGGGCGCGAGCCGGTAAGAATGGGTGAATCCGATCTAAGGATTCTGGTGAATCCGATCTAAGGATTCCGGGCCTGTCGGCGGCATGGTTTCGAATGGTGCGGCATGGGGCCGGATTTCACTCTTCCCCGCTTTCCGCAGACTTGTCGGGGCCAAAAGCGTCCTTTAGGGTCGCCGCGCCTTAATCCGGACCTTTTCCATGCAAATCAGCAACGGCATCGTCGAAGCGATCGGCAATACGCCGCTGGTCAAATTACAGCGCGCCTCGGCTGCGACCGGTTGCGCCATTTTGGGAAAGGCCGAGTTCATGAATCCCGGCCAGTCGGTGAAGGACCGGGCCGCCCTGTTCATCATCCAGGACGCGGTCAAGCGGGGCGCCTTGAAGCCCGGCGGGGTCATCGTTGAAGGCACTGCCGGGAATACCGGGATCGGACTGGCGCTGGTCGGCAATGCACTCGGCTTCCGCAGCGTCATTGTCATCCCGGATACCCAGAGCCCTGAAAAGAAGGACATGCTCCGGCTCTGCGGCGCGGAATTAGTCGAGGTTCCGGCCGTTCCTTATTCCAACCCCAACAATTACGTGAAGCTGTCGGGCCGCCTGGCAGAACAGCTTGCGCGCTCGGAGAAGAACGGTGCGATCTGGGCCAATCAGTTCGACAACGTCGCCAACCGGCAGGGTCACGTTGAAACCACCGGCCCGGAAATTTGGCAACAGACAGGCGGCAAGGTGGACGGCTTCGTCTGCGCTGTCGGCACCGGCGGCACGCTGGCAGGCGTCGGTATTGCGCTCAAAGCGCGCAATCCAAAAGTCCGGATCGCGCTGGCCGATCCGTTCGGCGCCGCGCTCTACAGCTACTACACCAGCGGGGAATTGAAATCCGAAGGCACCTCCATCACCGAAGGCATCGGCCAGGGGCGCGTTACCCAAAATCTGGAGGGCGCGCCGATTGACGTTGCCTTCCGAATTGCGGACGCGGAAGCGGTGACGGCAATTTTCGACCTCCTGGAGCACGAAGGGCTCTGCCTCGGCGGCTCTTCCGGCATCAACGTCGCCGGCGCGGTGCGGCTGGCAAAGGAGCTTGGCCCTGGCCACACCATAGTGACAGTGCTGGCAGACTACGGCACACGTTATCAATCCAAACTCTTCAATCCCGAATTCCTGCGCGAAAAAGGCCTGCCGGTGCCGGCATGGCTGGAGCGCAAATCGAGCATCCCTATTCCTTACGTATAGCGCGGACCTTGCGGCAGGCTGCCGCGTTGCCCCTGATCCAGCCGAAAGGATCGGTCATGAATTCAACGCCTGCGCGCACTCCTGCCAGCCCACATCTGGTCACCACCGACTGGCTGGCGGAACGCCTCGGCCAGCCTGGCGTCGTCGTTGTGGACGGCTCGTATTATCTACCCACCGCCCAGCGTGACCCGCACAAGGAATACATCGCGGCGCATATTCCGGGCGCGGTGTTCTTCGATGTTGAAGAGGTTTCCGACACCTCCACCGATCTGCCGCACATGCTGCCGGGACCGGACCAATTCGGCGAAGCCGCTGGCAAACTCGGCATCAGCAGGGACGACACCGTCGTGGTCTATGACAGCGCGGGGCTGATGTCAGCGCCACGGGTCTGGTGGACCTTTCGTCTGTTCGGCGCGAAGAACGTTTTCATCCTGGACGGCGGCCTGCCGAAATGGAAAGCCGAGAGCCGCCCGCTGGAAGCCGGCGAGGTGAAACCCGCCCGGAAGAATTTCAATGCCGAGATGCAAACGGGCCAGGTCGCCATGCTTTCCGACGTGCAGATGGCCTTCAGCAACGACGCTGCTCAGGTGGTGGATGGTCGTTCTGCCGATCGTTTCCGCGGCCAGGCACCGGAGCCACGGCCGGGCCTTGCCTCCGGGCACATGCCCGGCGCGTTGAATGTACCCTCCGCAAGCATCATCGAAGATGGCCGCCTCGTGCCGCCCGAGCGGCTGAAAAAAATCTTCGCCGATGCGGGCGTCGATCTCGACAAGCCGATCATCACGACCTGCGGTTCCGGCGTTACCGCCGCCACGTTATGGCTTGCGCTCGACGCGCTTGGAAAAAAACCGCAGGCGCTTTACGACGGTTCTTGGGCGGAATGGGGATCGCGGCCGGACCTGCCGGTGGCGAGGGACTAGGGACGAGTAGTCGCGTGAATTGCTGCCGCTATGTGTGCCGGCGCTTGTTGCGGCACCAGTCAAGGCGGCTCATACTCCCCACACAAGAAGAATAATGTCAGGGGAGGAAAATGATGCGGCCGGTGTCATCGCCTGTTATTGCCTGGCGCTCTTTCGCTTTCGTCGCCATTTTCAGCGCAACCATCGGCACACAAAGGATCGCTTGCGCCGCCGCCGATCCGGAGCCGGCGTCGTCTGACCCGAAGGCGATCACCATGATCATCGGCTATCCGGCAGGAGGTGGAGTCGATGCGACCGGCCGGCTGATCTCGCAGTTCCTGACGAAATACTTGCCGGGAAATCCTGCGGTGGTGATCAAGAACATGCCCGGCGCCGATGGGCGCGTGGCGCTGAATTTCTTCGTGCGGCAAGTGAAGCCGGATGGACTGACATTGACGACCGGTTCGAGCACGCAGCTCGATCCGAGGAATTACCGCGTTTCCACCGCGCAATACGACCCGACCAAATTCAACTTCGTCGGTGGTATTTCGCGCGGCGGCACCTTCCAGGTCATCAGCATGGCCGGCGAACAGCGGCTGATGGACAAAACTGCGCCCCCGGTTCCCGTCGGCGCGGTGGACGGCACGCGTTCCGGTGAGCAGATGAGCTCATGGGGAATGGAATTCCTTGACTGGAACGCGAAATGGGTCGTCGGCTATCGCGGCGCTTCGGAAACCACGATCGCGCTCGAACGCGGCGAGGTGGACATCGCTTCGACTTCCAATTCCTTCCTGATCAAGCGCCTGACCGACACGGGCAAGTACAAGCTGCTGTCGCAGTCGGGCATCGTGGTGGACGGCAAGCTGCGCCGCCGCACCGATTTCGCGGACACGCCGGTAATGGCAGAGCTGATAGCGTCCAAACTGACGGACAAAGGCGCGCGCGACGCCTTCAATTATTGGGAAGCGATCTGCCTGATGGATCCCTGGGTCGCGCTGCCGCCGGAGACGCCGGTGGCTTTCGTCACCACTTATCGCGAGGCCTTTAACAAGATTGCGGCCGATCCGGAGTTCATCGAAAAGGGCAAGCGCATCAGCGAAGATATCGCCCCGATGACGCATGCCGACATCGAGGGGCTGGTGAAAACTGCCGCCGAACGGCTCACACCGGAAGCTGAAGCCTTCATCCGCGCCATGCACACCAAGCAGGGGCTGCGGCCGAAAGAATAGGTCGGTCGCCGGTCACGGCCTGGGGGCAATGGCCGGCGCTCGCGGATGACGGCTAACTGGTGACTCGCGTCGATTCCGAGCGCGAACGGACGTGACCATCCACGCCCTTCATGTCTTTGCGCGTCACGTAATCGATGTGCTTGTTCTCGGAATTCGGGCCGGTGCGCGTTCCCATCAAGATCATCGGGCCGGTGCCGGTATTTTCCAGCCGGTAGAACGAGCCCCCCTCGATCAGCGCCACCATGCCGGGCTTCATCACTGCCTTGCCGCCGTCGGGAAAGCTCATGGTGCATTCGCCGTCGAGACATAGGAAGGTCTGGTCGCCAGGGTGGCAATGCAGTTCGTCATGGTCGCCGGGGTTGGGATAGTAATGCACCCAGGCATGCATCTTCCGGGTATCCATAATCTTGGTGCGTTTCTTCGTCTCGCGCGCCAGCTTCAGTGTGTCTACGATATTGATCGCCATGACGTTTCCTCTATTTCTCGTGCCGTTTAGGCTTGATTGCGCGGAATTCCAGATTGCCAAGGCTATCATCGTGCCGCGCCACGGGGAAGCCGGCGAACAACCGCCCATCGTCGCTTGTATTCCGCCGTCTACTTTTTCTTCTGATGCCACAGGCCGAGCATGGCGCCAGTGGGATCCGTGATGATGCTGAAGGCGCCATGGTCCATTACATCGACGTTTTCCTTCAGCACGGTGGCACCAAGCGATTTCGCCTTGGCGGTCGACGCAGCCAGATCGTCAACATCCACATAGGGCACCCAACTAGACGGTGCGTTCGGCATCGGGTTTTTCAGCATTCCGCCGCCGGTCCCCTCGCCCACCTGAATCATGGTGTAGGTCATGTCCGGCATCGGCATGTCTTCTAACTTCCAGTCGAACAGCTTGCCGTAAAAGGCTTTAGCCTTGCCGACGTCGGTCGACATCAGCTCGACGTGAACGAAGGGATTTGCCATTCGCATCCTCCTGCGCGGTTGCAGTCTTGAACAAGTATAGCCTGACCCCGCCCGGAAAACACGGTGGCCGTGAACGACAGGTCAGCGCAAAATCTGCCGCAGAAACGACTTCGTGCGCTCGTGCCGTGGATGAGCGAAAAACGCCTCCGGCTCGTTGACCTCGACGATCTGCCCCTCGTCCATAAACACCATGCGGCTTGCCACCTCGCGGGCGAATCCCATTTCATGGCTGACCACGATCATGGTCATGCCGTCGCGCGCCAGTTCCACCATGGTATCGAGCACTTCCTTGACCATTTCCGGATCGAGTGCGGAGGTCGGCTCGTCGAACAGCATGATCTTCGGATTCATGCACAGAGCGCGTGCGATCGCGACGCGTTGCTGCTGGCCGCCGGAAAGCTGCCCGGGATATTTGTGCGCCTGCTCCGGGATCTTCACCCGCTCCAGATAGCGTGTGGCGAGGT
This sequence comes from uncultured Alphaproteobacteria bacterium, assembly GCA_963728585.1. Taxonomy (GTDB): domain Bacteria; phylum Pseudomonadota; class Alphaproteobacteria; order Rhizobiales; family Xanthobacteraceae; genus CANKHA01. Next base: position 98,786 of record CAVSLB010000005.1, on the reverse strand, counting down.
CGTCTGCGGCCTTTTTTGGCATGTGGCGAACCCAGATCGGCGCCAGCGTGCAATTCTCCAGCACGGTCAAGTGCGGAAATAAATTGAACTGCTGGAACACCATGCCGACCTCGCGCCGGACCTCATCGATGTTCTTTGTGTCGGCGGTGACTTCCACGCCGTCGACAAAGATGCGGCCGCGCTGATGCTCTTCAAGTCGATTGATGCAGCGGATCAGGGTTGATTTGCCCGAACCCGAGGGTCCGCAGATGACAATGCGCTCTCCACGGCTGACCTCCAGATTTATGTCCTTAAGGGCGTGGAAGTCGCCGTACCATTTATGCACACCGATCATCTTCACCGCGGTGGCATGCCGCGTGGAGCTGAGGCCGCTATTGCTGCTGGGCTGAGCCGTCATCGATCACGATCCTGGCGCAGGCGCCGCTCGAGAAACAGCGAATAGCGCGACATGCCGAAACAGAACAGGAAATAAATCATGCCGGCAAAAGCGAAGCCGGTGAACAACGTAGAGGGGGAGGACCAGTTCGGATCGGCGAAGGCGGCGCGTAATTGGCCGAGCAGATCGAAGATCGCCACCGTCAGCACCAGCGTGGTGTCCTTGAAGAGGCCAATGAAGATATTGACGATGCCCGGAATCGACACGCGCAGCGTCTGCGGCAGCACCACCAGTCCCATGCTGCGCCAATAGCCGAGCCCGAGCGCCATCGCGCCTTCGTATTGCGCGCGCGGCACCGCCTGCAGCCCGCCGCGGATCACCTCGGCCATATAAGCCGCGGCGAACACGGACACGCCGACGAGCACCCGCAGCATCCCGTCGATTTCCCAGGCCGGCGGCAGAAATAGCGGGAGAATGAAGGTGGCGAAGAATAGCACAGCGACCAGCGGCACGCCGCGCCAGAACTCGATGAAAATCACGGCCCCGATGCGCAAGACCGGCAGTTCAGACCGCCGTGCCAGGGCCAGTAAGATTCCAAGCGGCAGCGAGGCGGCGATGCCGGTGACCGCGACCACCAGCGTCACCAGCAGGCCGCCCCAGGACCGCGTCTCGACGTAAGGCAGACCGAAAGCGCCGCCGACCAAGAGAAAATAGCCGATGACGGGAAAGACGCCAAAAAACAGCACGGCATTCGTGATTTTATAGGGCGCGCGCGGGATCAGCAGCGGCAGCAACAACACCGCGCCCAGAACAAACGTCAAATCGGCGCGCCAGCGCTCGCTCTCGGGATAAAAGCCGTAAACGAATTGCGAGAATTTCGCGGTGATGAAGGGCCAGCAGGCGCCGACGGGATGCCCTACTGTTTCCGCCAGGCAATCGCTGCGGCTGGATCCAGTCCAAACTGCGTCGATGAACAGGAATTTGACGGCGGGCCAAACCAGGATCCAGATCAGGAAGAGCGAGAGGACCGTAAGGAGCAAATCCTCCCAGCTCCGCATAATGTGCCAGCGTTTGGGCAACCGGTCCGGCGGCGGCAAGGGTTGCAGCAGCCTGGGACGCACAAAAGCGGTGGTGGCGATATCGCTCATGGTCAGCGCTCCACCAGCCGCAGCCGCGCGTTGTAAAAATTCATCAGCGCGCTGGTTATCAGCGACAGCGCAAGATAGGTCGCCATGGTGATGGCGATGATTTCGATGGCCTGGGCGCCAGTCTGATTCAGTGCCGTGCCGGCAAAGACGGCGAATAGATCGGGATAGCCGATACCTACAGCCAGAGAGGAATTCTTGGTCAGGTTGAGATAGTGGCTGGCGAGCGGTGGAATGATCACCCGCAACGCCTGCGGAATGACGATGAGCCGCATCGTGCGCCGCCGCGTCATGCCAAGCGCATAGGCAGCTTCCGATTGACTGCGTGATACCGCAAGAATGCCTCCGCGCACGGTCTCCGCGATGAAGGCCGCGGTGTAGACCACAAGCCCGATCAGCAGCGCCGCGAATTCCGGAATGACGCGCCAGCCGCCGACAAAATTGAAACCCCGCAGTTCAGGCAACTCGAACCCGATGGGAAAGCCGGTGGCCGCCAGGGCAACGAGCGGCAGCCCTATCAGCAGCAGCAGCCCCGGCCAGAAGATCGAGAGGGTTTTTCCGGTTGCCATCTGCCGCCTCCTCGCCCAGCGCCGCGAGGCCCAAACCGCAAACAGAGCGATCAACAAAGCAAGCGCCACTGAACCGGCGCCCTCACCGAGAATCGGGCGTGGCAATACAATGCCGCGGTTGTTCAGGAAGATTGCACCAAAAACCGAAATGCTTTCGCGCGCGGCGGGCAGCGTGCCAAGCACGGCGAGATACCAGAACAGCAGTTGAAACAAGAGCGGCAGGTTGCGGATCAGCTCGACATAGGCGCCGGCTATCCGGGCGACCAGCCAATTACCGGACAGCCGCGCGATGCCGATGACGAAGCCGAGGACAGTGGCAAGGATGATGCCCAGCACCGCAACCAGCAGCGTATTGAGCAGGCCCACCAGATAGAGCCGGCGGTAACTATCCGTCGGGCTGTAGGGAATGAGCGCCTGACTGACGTCGAAGCCGGCGCTATGGTCGAGGAAGCCGAAGCCGCTGATGACCCCTTTGGCGGCAAGATTGCTCCGGGCGTTGGCGACCAAATCCCAGGCCAACAAAAACAGCAGCAATACGAACAGCGCCTGGACGAAAACGCTGCGCGCCCGCGGATTCCGGTGGAGCGCGATACGGGGTGGGCGCGCCGCCCTGTCGTCTTCGATCGCGGTCATCTGGCCTCGAAACCAATCACAGGATGATCACGCATGAGGGTCAAGGGGTTGACGTCAAAGGCCGGGGGCGCGGTATATGCCGCATGGTCAAGAAACCCGACGGCAGAAAGCCTGAATTGAAGCCGGATACGCGGCTCGTCACCGGCGGGCGTGACCCGTTTTCCTACCATGGTTTCGTCAACCCGCCGGTGTATCACGCCTCCACGGTGCTCTACCGCAACGCGGACGATATGCTGTCGAACCGCGGGCGTTACCATTACGGCCGGCGCGGCACGCCCACGTCGGAAGCCTTGCAACAGGCGATCGCGGAAATCGAGGGCCCGGCCTGTGCCGGCGTCGCGTTGGTGCCGTCGGGATTGGCCGCCATCTCCTTCGCGCTGCTGTCGGCGGCGAGCGCCGGCGACCACATTCTCGTCAGTGACAGCGTCTATGAGCCGACGCGTATTCTCTGCAACACGGTGCTCAAGCGGCTGGGCATCGAGACCAGCTATTACGACCCGTTGATCGGGGCGGGCATTGCCACGCTGTTCAAGCCCAATACCCGGCTGGTTTTCGTCGAATCCCCCGGCTCCCTATCCTTCGAAATACAGGATGTGCCGGCGATCGTGGCCGCCGCCCATGCAAAAGACGTGCTGGTGGCGATGGACAATACCTGGGCGACGCCGCTGTATTTCCGGGCCTTGGATTTCGGCGTCGATCTGTCCATCCAGGCCGGCACCAAATACATCGCCGGGCATGCCGACGCGATGATCGGGATGATCGCGGCCAGCGCCGCAACCTGGCCGCGACTGCATCAGACAGTGGGCACGCTCGGGCTCTGTGTCGGGCCGGATGACATCTATCTCGCCCTGCGCGGTTTGCGGACGCTCAGCGTGCGGCTCGCGCGTCATCAGGAATCGGGACTGAAGATCGCGCGCTGGATGCAGGAACGGCCGGAAGTGGCGCGCGTGCTCTATCCGCCGCTGGAAAGCGATTCCGGCCATGCGCTTTGGCAGCGGGATTTCTCGGGCGCCTGCGGTCTGTTCACGGTCGTGCTGAAACCAGTATCCGACAAAGCTGTGCGGGCCTTCCTCGACGCGCTCAAACTATTCGGCTTGGGCTATTCCTGGGGCGGCTTCGAAAGCCTGGTCATCCCCTTCGACTGCACGGCGTATCGCGCTGTCACGCAATGGACCCCGGGCGGACCGACTCTGCGCTTTCATGTCGGGTTGGAAGACGCCGGCGACCTGATCGCCGATCTCGAGCGCGGCTTCGCTGCGCTCGCTGCCGCGCGCTGAAGCTGCAGCGGATCAGCAAGAATCACGCGCCGTGCGCTAGATCGCCGGCGCTCGTCCGCTGCCGCGGTCGCGCAGGATGAATTGCAGATTGCGCAGATAGACGAAGACGCCGAAGGCCTGGCCGATAATGAAGACCGGGTCCTTGCGGTAAAGCGCATAGCCCAGCAGCATCAATCCGCCGCCGATGGAGAATACCCAAAAGGCCATCGGCACCACGCTGTGGCCTGCCCGTTCCGCGGCGATCCACTGCACCACGAAAGCGCATGGCGAACATTGCCTGCGCGATGTACGCCGACACCAGCATGGCCCAATCCAGGTTTGCCGACAAAGACATCGTGAAGATAGTCGCCGACGGCGCGGGAGAGTTCAATGAGCATTGGATTTCACCTCCGAAACCTGGGGGACGCGCCTGCGGCGGCGTATCAGCCACCACACGCCGGCCAGATCGAGAATGCCGACCCAAAGCCGATCCCATAAGCCGTAGTTCGATGTCCCCATGCGGCGCGGCCGGTCCACCACATCCACATAGCCGATCTCGTGGCCTTCGCGTTTCACCAGCGCCGGCAGAAAACGATGCAGTCCATCGAAATAAGGAAGGCCGAGCATCACGTCGCGACGCACGGCCTTCAATCCGCAGCCGGTGTCGCGCGTACCGTCGCGCAAGATCACGCTCCGCACGCCGTTGGCGATGCGCGATTGAAACTTCTTGAAACCGGTGTCCTTGCGCCCAACCCGCTGGCCGGCCACAAGCCCGATGCGCGAATCATCCATCAGCTTGTGCACCATCTCCGGAATGAATGAAGGATCGTTCTGGCCATCGCCGTCCAGCGTGACCACGATCGGCGCCTGCGCGGCCTTGCTGCCGGTACGCACCGCGGCGGATTGTCCGCAGGATGTAGCGTGTTTCACCTGGCGCAGGTACGGGCGGCTCGCCATCAATTGCACGAGCTCTTCGGCGGTACCGTCGTTCGAACCGTCGTTGACATAGATAATTTCGAAGCGCCAGCGGCCGGTCAACGCCTGGGCGATTTCATCCACCAGCGGGCCAATATTGCCCTGCTCGTTGCGGACCGGCACGACCACCGACACCGCCGGCGTCTGCGCGCTATCGCGCATCTCGGTTTCGTTCATGGGCAATCCGTATTTGAGCCTGCCGCGTCTGGCGAATGCGAGCTTTTATGGGGCCAAAAGCTTTCGAGCAACCGCTTTGGTGCGCTGCCATGAGGGTCCGGGCAACCGGTGGATGGTGGCGTCGCTGCCCACCACCAGGCCAAGGCGCCGGGCGGCGAACCAGCCGCGCACCAGCAGCGCGCCCACCAGTCCCGCAACGGCCCCGATAATGACATCGCTGGGAAAATGCGCGTTCACCACCACCCGGCTCATCGCGATTACCAAAGCATAAATCCACATGGGAAGCCGCGCCTTCGGCCAAAGCGCGCCGATCGCGATGGCAGCGGCGAAAGCATTGGTGGCATGCCCGGAAGGAAGGCTGGCATAGGAAGCTTTCCAGATGAAGGGATCATAGGAATAGGGATCAGTGATCTCCGAAACGTAAGGGCGCGCCCGACCGATAAATCTTTTGATGATGGTGACGAACAGCGCCGGCACGCCGACAGCAAGAAAGATAAATCCTGCGCGCACCGCGATCGCTGCCAGCACGGCTTGGGAGAAGCGCGGCAGTTTTGAGCGCGGGCTCGCGGCAATGACGAGAAGCAGCATGCCGGTCGGGACCAGGAACCAGCCGGAATTCCCGAACCAAGTGATCCATTCGAAAATCTGACGGACCCATTCCGGCAGCAGACGCGCCTGCCCGATCAGAAAGGCGTCGAGCAGCAACATGCTGGCTGTGACCACGAGAAGGAGTGCGAGCAAGGCGACCAGGGTAATCCAACCTTTCACCGGCCATAGCGGCTTGCGGCGCGCGGGTGGAATCCGCGAGGGCTGCACCAGGGCGCGCAGCCACGCCGCCAGATTTTCTCCGATCCGTCGCAGCACCGTCATTGCACGGCTTCCGAGCGATAGACCGCGATGGTGATGGGGCGGCCACCGCTGATATTGAAGGCCTCGATGCGCGGACCTTGCGCATAGCGCAAGCCAATGGCTTCGGCACGGCGCGCAAAGCTGCGTTCCTGCCGCGTATCGATGAAGGCAAAGCGGCAGCCGCCCTGCCGCAGAAAATCCGCAGCTCCGGCTCCGTCGGTCAGGAGCGTCTGCGTACCCGCGAGGAAGACCAGGCTCGGCTCATGATAGCCGGCGGATGCCGCTACCGGATCCGGACAATCGGCCTCCCGCGGTATTTCAGCCAGCGTGACGCTCGGAAATAGCGACGTCATCGAAGGAAAGATCAAACCGTAAAGCGCGCCGGCAATCAGGATGGAGGCAGCCGCAGCGCGCAGGAGCGAGCGCTCCGCGCCGTCGCTTTCATACAACCACCAGGCGATCAGGCCCATGATTATGGCCGCGGCCGCGAATGGCCAAGGCAAAAGATCGAACTGCCGGCCGATATAGATGCTGATGGTGATCGCCGCCAGCAAGATCACCAGCGGCACGATGAACCAGCCCGATGTGCCGCGAACGAGCCAGCGGTTACGCGACAGGAGCCCGGTATCGAGTGCGCCGGCGGTCAGGATGGCGATGGCTGGATACAGCGGCAACACATAGTGCGGCAGCTTGGTGATAACGATTTCGAACACGATCCAGGCGGGAATGATCCAGGCCAAAAGGAAGCGCGTGCTTGGCTCGCGCCGCGCGGTCCAGACCGCAGGGGCAGCCAGCAAGCTGAGCGGCGCTGCCGGCCAGAAGGTGATCCAGAACAGCGCAAGATAATAGCCGGGCGGCGCGCCGTGCGATTCCTGCGCACTCGCCACCTTGGCGAAGAGATCCTTGCCCAAGGATTCGACGAGGAAGGTATCGCCGCTGCGAGACAGAATGGCGAGAAACCAGGGCAAAGCCAGTACAACCACCCACAGGATTCCGGGAATCGGCCGCAGCTTCCATAGCCAGCGCGCCGAGCGGTTGAGCGCGATAAGCGTCAACGCCGACAGCGTCACCAGCATGAGGATCAGCGGCCCCTTCAGCAGCACACCGCCGGCGAAAGCGGTCCAGAAGATCGCCGGTATTTTCCATCCCGAGATATCCGCCGCGCCGGGGCGGTGTTCGGAAAGGTACACCCGTCCCATCGCACCCATGACCGCGACGATGCAGAGCAATTGCATGGCGTCGGTTTTGGCGAGGCGCGCTTCCACCCCCAGCAGAATCGACGCACCCAGCATCACCCCGGCCAGCAGCGCGGCGCGACGCGAGACGAATGCGAGCGCGGCCCAATAGGTCAGCAGCACCGCGCCGAGGGCGCCGATCAGCGAAGGAATTCGGTAGAGCCAAATGGTCGTGCGGGCTTCCGCTACACCGAGTTTTTCGCCGAGCTTCACGGCGCCGGCCTGCATCCAATAGATGCCGACCGGCTTTTTGTAGCGCACCTCGTTCTGGAAGCGGATGTCGACATAATCGCCGGTCTCCACCATCTGCTTGGTGGCCTGGGCGAAGCGCGCCTCGTCGCGATCAACCGGCGGAATCTGGAAAAATCCCGGCAGAAAAGCCAGAAGCGACAGCGCGAGCAAAAACAATGCCGCGCGTGCATGTGATACGCTTGCAAAATCCAGAAGAGCAATCAGCCCCCGTCCCCGCTGAGGACGAGAAGTATCGCGCGTGCTCGTGGTCATGTCTGCCATACCGGGAAAACGCGCGGACCATAAAGAAAAGCCCCGCCCAGGGAAAGCCGGCAGGCGCTCCCTAAGTATCCCGCCTTTCTGCCCGTGGCACACGTTGTTCTAGTGACAGCGTGGGTTCGCTTCTTAGCGTCTGCGTGAAGCCGCTGGAGCAGAAAGTGATCACCCCACCGGGCGGCATGCTCAGTCCGATGGTCCAGCGCCAATAGTCGAAGGGACGATCTAGGCGGTCGCGGGTGACGTGGTTGATTGCCCACTCCGTCAAGCCATTGCGTCCGCCACTATCTCCGTGGTCGACAGCAAGCGTTAGATCGCCAACCTGGTGGAAGACCAGGGTGGCAGGCGCCACTCGAAACCGGCACGCGCCTGACGGCTCGCACAACCACTCGACGATGAAATCGATATCGAAAACGAGATCGCTATGCCATTCCTGCTTTTCAGGGTCGCCGATATCGAGTTTCAGGCCGTAGATCAGGTTGTCGTGCCAGCGCCACGAAAGATCGTCCGAGATCGCACCGGGTCCTGCACTGTCAGTCATTTGGCGACCGCCCAGGCGACTTCTGCATCGCTTCGCGAAGCAGCAAGACGCAGTCACGCATTCCGGCGGCCTCGGCATCCTCCAGAGGGGTCGTATAGTCATCGATCCGCGTGCGGGCGTTGGGATCAGCTCCGGACGCCAGCAGGAGCCGGATCGCCTCGAGATCGTGCCGGCTCACTGCGTAGTGCAAAGGTGTCCAATCGTTGACGCCTCTCTGCTGCAAATCGACGCCGTGCTGGATAAGAAGCCTGAGGATATCCAGTTTATCGGTTCTGTCTGTGGAAAGCGTTGCAATCAAGCTGGGAAAGCCGGCGCCATCCGGGTAGTTGACGTTTGATCCGGCCTCTATCAACTCTTCAATAAACCGGCACGGGCTCCAGTAGATGGCGTATTCCAGCGGGTGACCGAGCCCGAATTCGAAAGGCATCATCTCGTCAAACCAGGAAGGCGAGCCACCAAGCGCTTTGCCGAGAGCATCAAAGTCGCCCGCCTTGAACGCGCTATCGATGGCCTGGAAGATCCGATAGCGCTCGCAGCGGTCCTCCGGGATTTCGAGCATGCATGCCGTCCTTCCTGGATTGTAGCATGATGAGCAGTCGAGGCATTGCCGGCGTTGGCAACTCGGCGGGCTTTCCTGGGGCATGATTGAACCATCGGGGCGCGGCCAAGCAATGCTGAGTTGGACTTGAAGATTCGGCCGACGTGCCTTCCGTCTTCCGGCAGGACCACGACAAAATCCGCGCTACCGTCCGGCTTCAGCCGAAGCATGTATGCATCAGATTTTTCCGACGGCGCTATTTTTCCGCAGCAGCATTGAGCAAATCCTGGATCGGCTGCTCAACCATCAGCACGTGACCGCTATCGAAGGTAATGACTGTGGTCTGGGGATTGCTCGGGTGCGGCGCCATGAGCCTGACCAAATCCAAATTGACGGCGTGCTGCTTCTTATCCGCCAACGTCATAAAAAATTTTGGCATCGCAGTTGGTGCTCCTTGTTTTTCGCTATTTGGCCTCCCTCGCCTTCCGGCTAAGTCTTTGAATTGTTTTGGCGACCCCGGGAGAACTCGAACCTCCGACCAACAGCTTAGAAGGCTGCTGCTCTAATCCGCTGAGCTACGGGGCCACGCCGGCAGGACTTACAGCATTAAAGCCTATCGCCGCAATTGGGCACCAGTGCGGACCAGAGCACAGCAGCTTCCGGCGTGGAGTGCGTCCAGCCGTCCTTGCGGGTGAAAGCAAAATTGTCGGCATAGGCCATAGTGCGGCGCGCCGGCTCGCTCGGCTCCGATATCTGATAGGCGATCCCGTGCCGCTCGCAGTAAGCCACTGCCTCTTCCTTGCTCTCGAAGCGTAACTGCAGCTGTTGCTTCATGTCGCCCGAGCTGGTCCAGCCCATCAGCGGCTCCACCACGCGCGGCTCCTCCGGCTCATAATCCAGCACCCAGTCCTTGGTCTTGGCGGCGCCGGACTGCATTGCCGTCCGGGCCGGTTTGTAAATGCGTGCGGTCATGATGAGGTCTTCATATCCTGGTGTTGGTTGCTTGGCGACGGCGGATTGCAGATGCTGCGGCTCCTCCCAGAAGCAAAGGCAAAGAATAAACCAGCAGAAAAACGGCGCCTAGCGGAAATAAGTTGGCTCCTCCCTGGCAAAATAAGCCAAGCGTTATGCAACCAAAAAATGGACCGCCGATCACTAAAGCCTGCCCTAAATAGGCACCCCAATACACCGCCTTCAGATTACTGTTAAATAGGTACACACAGAGAAACCCAATGGCCAACAGGGAAAAAAGGTAAGCAAGAAAATTCCCATCCCAGGGCTCCGAGTTTCCCGTGATCTGCTTGGAAAAATACCAAATAAGAAAGCCGCAAGTGGCGCTTGTTAAGAAGGCATAGTGGTTGTTGGTGAGTTTCATAAACCGGAATTGCCGGATTCATCTCAGACTGCGTGCGTTCACGTTAAAGCCTTACATGTATAAGATGGAAGAGTGGTCGGGGCAGCAGGATTTGAACCTGCGACCCTCTGCTCCCAAAGCAGATGCGCTACCAGGCTGCGCTATGCCCCGCCAGGCGCGGCGGTGAACCGCCGTATAACCCTCGATACACGCTTCGCTTCAGGCCAGCAACCCGCGACAGGGCCGAGAACCCGAGGTCAGCGCAACGGGGCACCGGTGACCTTGTCACCGGGCTCAATTCCGAGCTTTCGGGCTGTGCCGCCAATCACCTCGAGCACATAGCGGACCGGCCCGCCCGCCGGCACCATCCGCTCGGACAGCGGCTCGGTATTGGCGGCAATGCGGCGGATGGTGCCGTCCGCCCGAATGAAGATCATGTCGAGCGGGATATAGGTATTTTTCATCCAGAAGCCGACCTCCTGCTCCCGCTTGAAGTCGAACAGCATGCCCCGGCCTTCTGGCAGCTCCTTGCGATACATCAGCCCGCGGGCGCGCTCCTCATCGTTGGCCGCAATCTCCACCAGGAAGGAATGCGTGCCGCCTTTGGTCGCAATCTCGACCTTTGGAAGACTTGCCGTCTGCGCGCACACGGGATCGCCAAGGACAATCATGCCAAGCGCCAGAAGACGCAGCGCGGAAGGCAGATGCTATTGCAGGAGAAACTCGGAAGCTAAGCCGCCCGCTCAGTGGGAGGCGAGCCCGTGCGGTCCAGTTTCCGGCCGCACCTCCGCCGCCATCAGTCCCTTCGGCCCCGGCCCGAAGCGCACCAGCACGAACTGCCCCGGCCGCAGCTCGGCGAGGCCGAAGCGGCGCAGGGTCTCCATGTGCACGAAGATGTCGGGGGTGCCCTCGCCCCGCGTCAGAAAGCCGAAACCGCGCAACCGGTTGAACCATTTCACCTGGGCCCGTTCGAGACCGCTCGTCGGCGTGACCGTAACATGGGTGCGCGGTGGAGGCATCTGCGCGGGGTGGACCGCGGTCGACTCGTCCATCGAGAGGATGCGGAAAGCCTGCAGCCCTTTCGATCGCGGCGCGGCTTCCACCACCACCCGCGCGCCTTCGTGGGCAGTCTGGAAACCATCACGGCGTAGGCATGTCACGTGCAGCAGGACATCGGCCATGCCGTTGTCCGGCACGATAAAGCCGAATCCCTTCGCCACATCGAACCACTTGATGACACCGGTAAGCTCGATGAGATTTGCCGACGTTGCATCGTCGACTCCACTGACCGCTTGCGGCGCGAGCCCGACATTTCTCACGGGCATCTTCTGCTCAATCCCGTCGGACGACATGACGCTATACGCCGCCGCTTAGGGCGCCTCTTCCGGGCGCTTCGACAAATCTCTGCAATCGAGGATAACACCGAGCGCCCGATGTAAAAGATAAAAAATGCAAAATTATACCGTCGCCTGTGCACATCCCTGGTGATTCGAATCATTTTTAGACGAAAGACGCAAGCGTATTGCCAATGTCGTGGCGCACAACAAGGTCGGCAAGACTGTCGAAGTCGGTAGGCTCGCGATTTATGATAACAAGAGCCGAGCCATTTCGTTTTGCCATCAAAGGAAATCCGGCCGCAGGCCATACCACGAGCGACGATCCGATTGACAGGAAAAGGTCGCAACCGAGTGTCAATTCTTCCGCTCGCTGCATCGCGGCAACCGGCATGGATTGACCGAATGAAACTGTCGCCGATTTGATGTGACCGCCGCAGCCGGGACAGTCGGGCGCTTCTCCCGACCCTTCAAAGCGTTCGCGCACCCAGGCCAGCTCGTAACGCTGGTCGCAGCCAAGGCATATCGCATAAGTCGTATTGCCATGCAGTTCGACGACGCATTTCGAAGCAAAGCCCGAGACTTGATGTAGGTTGTCGATGTTCTGCGTGATGACAGCGGGAATTTTTCCAGCGCGGTGAAGCGATGCGAGCGCGCGATGTCCCCGCCCCGGGCGCGCGGCGCAGAAATTGTCTTCCAAGGCGAAGCGACGCCGCCAGGCCTCGTTGCGCATCTCCTGGCTGGAGATGAAGTCGTCGTAGGGGATAGGATGGTTTTTGGTCCATAACCCGCCCGGCGAACGAAAGTCCGGGATCCCGCATTCGGTCGAGATGCCGGCGCCGGTGAACGGGACGATCACGCGCGAGCGTTCGATCAATCCGCGCAGCCGGTCGATGGCGGTCTCGAGATCAGGCGCGATCATTTATACTCGGGCGGCGGTTTCGACAGGGAAAGGATCGGCAAATGCGATTTCTGCACACCATGCTGCGCGTGCGCAACCTCGAACGACGCGCTTGATTTTTATTGTAACAAATTGGGGCTGCGGGAGGTGCGCCGACGCGACAGCGAACAGGGCCGCTTCACCCTAGTATTCCTGGCCGCGCCGGCCGACGAAGACCTGGTGGAGCAGAGCAAACGCACCGGCCGCGACGCGCCGCTGATCGAACTCACCTATAACTGGGATGCCGAGGACTATGGGGAGGCGCGCTTCTTCGGTCATCTTGCCTATGAGGTGGACGATATCTACGCGCTCTGCGAACGGCTGATGCAGGCCGGCGTCACCATCAACCGGCCTCCGCGCGACGGGCAGATGGCCTTCGTCCGCTCCCCTGACAGGCATTCGATTGAATTGCTGCAGAAGGGCGAGCCGCTGCCCGTGCGCGAGCCCTGGAAATCGATGCCGAATACCGGAAAATGGTGAGGGCCGTAGCGCTTGCCGCTGCCCCTCAAGCACTTTATACCTCGCCGGCCTCCGCGCCCTTCGTCTAGCGGTCCAGGACGCCGCCCTTTCACGGCGGAAACACGGGTTCGATTCCCGTAGGGCGCGCCAGCAAAATCAAATGCTTGGATCCGCGCTTGCTGTCGCGTCCAACGGGAAAGCCAATATTCCCTTGGCTTCCTCCTGACCTTCATTCCCTTGCTTCTCTACTTTTCCTCGCGCATTTTTGTCGTCGTGTTAGGTTTCGACGGAGAAGGCGTAGAATTCCGTCAAATTATACCGGTTTGGATGTTTCGCTTATCGATATTATTCGCCCTACCCCTGGCGTGGTCGGCGCCAGCCTTGGCGCAATCAAACAAACCTAACATCGTCGTCATTCTCACCGACGATCAGACCGAGCACATGATCACCGGCCGGGACGCCGCCGGGCGGGCTTTTATGCCGTTTCTCATGTCAAAGGCTCCGCTGGCGAGGCGCTTCGATACCGCCATTTTCAGCCAGTCCCTTTGCTGTCCCTCGCGCACGTCGCTGCTGACCGGGATGTATCCGCAGAATCACGGCGTCCTCAACAACACGGGGGAGAATGGTGGCTATTACCGCTATATGGCAAACGGCCTCGATCAGAAGTCCTGGGCGATAACGCTGCGGCCCGAATATTACACCGGCATGTTCGGCAAGTTCCTCAATGGCTATACCGACCCCACGAGCGTTCCGAAGGGCTGGCTCCGCTGGTATGCCATCTATGCCGGCGCCGGCAATATGTTTAACTGGAGTGCAAGCCGCAACGGCAAGGCCGTCACATATAGAGGCAGCGCCGACACCACCTATTCCACCTTCGTCCTTGCCAATCTGGTCAGCACCACACTCAAGCAACAGGCGACGCTACAAAGACCTTTTGCTTTTCTGTTTAGTCCGGTCGCGCCGCATCTGCCCGCCATTCCTGCGAAGGAGTTCACCGGGCTCTACGCGAATGAGCCGTTCGCCCCCGCTTTGAAGCCCTCGTTCGACGAGGCGAATGTCTCCGATAAGCCAAGCTATGTACGCGCGATTGCCCCGCTGTCACCCGAGCAGCGCGGCGCTCTGGAGCGCAAATGGCGCCGGATGCTGGAGAGCGGTCGCAGCATCGACAAGGCAATCAAGACGATCTGGCAGGCGCTGGAGGCCAGCGGCCAGCTTGCGAACACCTACATCATCTTTGCCAGTGACAACGGTTACCTCTGGGGCGAGCACCGGCTCATGGACAAGGTGGCGCCCTACCGAGAAAGCATCAAATCCACGATGCTCATATGGGGACCAGGCGTCGTTGCCGGCATTGACCACCGCATCGTCACCAACGCCGATTTGATGCCGACTTTCATGGAGATCGCTGGCAAGCCCATTCCTGACTGGGTTGATGGCCGCTCGCTCCTGCCGTTGCTGCACGGCGGAGGCCCGGCATGGCGCCAACAGTTGCTTGTTCATGGTATCCCGCCCATCGATAGAGCAGACGGGGCGCTGGACACGACAGGCAGCGATTTCCTAGCTATCGCGACAAGATGGTGGACCTTTGTTCAGTACAGCGGGGAAACGGAGTTCTATGACCTCCGAACCGATCCCTATGAATTGAGCAACGCCGCGGCGTCTCTCGCTCCGGCCGTCGTGTCTGGCATGTTACAGCGCATTGATGAGCTTTACGCCTGCGCCGGGGCGGCGTGTAAAACTGTAGAAGATGGCGCCCCGCCAGCGACGCCTTCCTTTAGATAGGGGATCACGCGCGCACCTCGTGAGACGGCTGGCCTGAGCTTGTTTAAAATTTGGGATTTCGGTACCGCCCGGGCCCGAGTTGTCCGCCGCGGCAAGTGTCTCGGGTTCGATTCCCGTAGACCGCTTCAGTTTATCACTGATTTGTTACTAAGAGAGGCGGGCCTGCCGAAGCGAGTGAGGTCGGGCACGGTTCGGTCCCGGGGCCTTTGGAGGGCGCCGACCGGATTATAATCTGGGCATGGCGTATCGGTGGCATCTGCGCTATTCTAGCTGCGTGGTGTGGCTGCGACCGTGGCTGCAAGGTTTACTACTTGGAGATCGATGATGGCTCGAGGCACTGTGAAGTGGTTCAATCCGACCAAAGGCTACGGCTTTATCCAGCCGCAGGGCGGCGGCGGTCGGGACGTATTCGTACATATTTCGGCTGTGGAGCGCGCCGGCCTCAGCACCCTGAACGAGGGGCAAGTCGTCGAATATGAGATCGTGGAAAACCGCGGCAAGCAGTCAGCCGAAAATCTCAAGGTGACGTAATCTCGTCGTCGCCCTGATGGGGATAAAGAAAAAGCCCGGCACCTTTCGGCGTCGGGCTTTTTCTCATTGCTGGATCAGCGAAGCTTATGCTTCCTGCAGATTGGAGGCAGCGCTCTTGCCGCGCTCGCTCACCACGTCGTAGCTGATCTTCTGACCCTCAACGAGGCCACGCATACCAGCACGCTCGACCGCGGAGACGTGAACGAACACGTCAGGTCCACCATCGGTCGGCTGGATGAAGCCGAAGCCTTTTTGCGAGTTGAAAAACTTTACCGTACCTACGGCCATTGTAGCTCCTTTGTAACGCACATCGGCGTTTGTTCGGCGGCTCGACTATCGCGCCGCCTTGTCCGAATTTCAGCGTTGTCAGGGAGAAGCCCCTTTCGGGGAAAAACCAGATCAGGCAAAATCTCGAACGCTGCACACATAACCGTATTCGGCCCAAATTGCAACCAAGCGGGGGCGATTTAATTGCGCAGGGTTAGCCGGCGAAGAATCTCGCTTTTTTCGATGTTGAATGAATCCGACGCAACGCGTTAGCTCTGCACTGCGGCAAACCCGATTTCCTTGCGGCACCTATGGCGCGGACCTCCTGGCTCATTCTTTTGATCGGCGTCGCCGCAAGCGGCTGCGCGGACCGCTACGCTATCGAGACCGAACGCAAGATCCTCGAAGCGCAGAACGTCAGGCCGGCGAATTACAAACCCGATCTGCTCGCCTTTATGCGCACCTATCTCAATAATCCGGAGAATGTGCGCAATGCGGCCATGTCGGAGCCGCAGAAACTGATGGTCATCGATCTCGAACGCTACGCCAGCTGCCTCCGCTACAATGCCAAGAACAATACGGGACGCTATACCGGCTTAAGGGATCGCCTCGCGGTCTTCGTCTCCGGCAAATTCGATCGCCTGATCGAGCTCAGCCCAGCCGACGGGAACGCAGGCGCCGGGAGCGAAACTTTCCGGCCCCTGCGTGATTATTGCGCCTCTGCCAGCTATCAGCCGTTTCCCGAGCTGGAACAGTTACGCCGCTAGCAATCCGCCGCGGGCGGATAGCCGTGCCGGCCGCCGCGATAGTCCTCCACGACGTAGCTCGCCTCGTCCTACCGCCTGCAAATAATTTGGCCCGACCGGCGACTTGCCCTGCCCGCCGGGGATATCCAGCACATAGGTGGGCTGGCACAGGCCGGAAAAGTCGCCGCGCAAAGCGCGCATCAGATCCTGCCCGTGTTCAATCGAGGTGCGCAGATGCGCTGTGCCTGGCGCCAGATCGCCGTGATGCAGAGTAGTAGGGCTTGATCCGGCACTCGACCAAGCTGCGCATCAGGTCGCCGAGAGTCTGCGCATCGTCGTTGATACCCTTGAGCAGCACCGACTGACTGAGCAGCGGAATGCCGGCATCGGCAAGCCGCGCACAGGCGGCGCGCGCCTCCCGCGTCAGCTCCCGCGGATGATTGACGTGCAGTACCACATAGGCGGCCTTGCCGAAGGCTGTGATGGCGCGCACCAGCGCCGGCGTCATACGCCGGGGATCCACGACCGGCACGCGCGTATGCAACCGCAACACCTTCACGTGGTCGATTGCCGCCAATTGCTTCACGACGGCTGCTAGCCTTCGCGGCGACAGCACCAGCGGATCGCCTCCCGTCAGAATGACTTCCCAGATTTCTCGATGCTGACGGATATAAGCCAGCGCTTGTTCCAGGGCGTCAGGGGTGAGCGCATGCTTCTGTCCCGGGCCTACCGTCTCGCGCCGGAAGCAGAAGCGGCAATAGACGGCGCAGACATGCACGAGCTTGAGCAGCACGCGGTCGGGATAGCGATGCACGATCCCTTCCACCGGGCTATGGGCGTCGTCGCCGATCGGATCCGCCCTCTCCTCCCGCCTCGTCACCAGCTCGGCAACATCGGGAAGGAATTGGCGCGCGATCGGATCATTGGCGTCGCCCGGATCGATCAGCCCCGCCACCGCGGGCGTAAGCGCGACCGCATAGCGTGCCGCGACTTTTTCCAGCTCGGCCACCTGGTCGGCGGGAATCAGCCCGCTCGCCTGCCAACTGCGCGGCGCTGCGGAGGGTGCGTTCAGTCGATCTCATGACGGTGGTCCATTCTCGCACGTGGGCGGTGCGTTTTGCCGAGCCTCCGCGCCTTAAACAAGGCGAAGCGCGGGATTAATTCGGGGGATCGACCGGCGGCGTCCACAGAACCTGATCGATGCGCGAGGCGCCGGTGGCCAGCATCACCAGCCGGTCGAAGCCAAGCGCGATCCCGCTGGCGGCCGGCATGGCGCCGAGAGCGGCGAGAAAATCTTCGTCCAAGGGATAGCTCTCGCCATAGCGCCGCTTCTTCTCCGCCATCTCCTCAGTCAGGCGGCGGCGCTGCTCTTGCGGATCGTTCAGCTCACCGAACCCGTTCGCCAGTTCAACCCCACAGGCATAAAGCTCGAATCGCTCGGCAACCCGCGCATCGCGCGGCGACGGCCGCGCCAGTGCGGAAAGAACGGCGGGATACTGGTCCAGGATGGTGGCGCGGCCAATGCCGAGCTTAGGCTCGATCTTTTCCACCAGCACGCGGCTGAAGATATCGCCCCAGGTGTCGTCCTCCGCGGTCTGCACACCGGCGGATCGCGCCGCGGCGGCAAGGCCATCGCGGTCCATTTGTCCGGCCTCAAGGCTCGCCAGCAGATCAACGCCGGCATGGCGCTGGAAGGCCTCCGCCACGCTTAGACGCTCCGGCGGCGAGAACGGATCGATGCTGCGGTCGCGGAAGCTGAAGCGGGTGACAGCCGCGCCCTCTGCCGCCAGCGCCAGCAAGGCCGCGCAGTCCTCCATCAGCACCTCATAAGGCTCATTGGCGCGATACCATTCCAACAAGGTGAATTCCGGCGCATGCAGCGCGGTGCGCTCCCGGTTGCGAAACACCCGGGCGAAATCGAAAATCCGCCGTTCGCCCGCTGCCAGCAGCTTCTTGCAGGCGAATTCCGGCGACGTGCGCAGATAGCGCTGCACCGATGCGCCATCGGGGCCCCGCAGTTCGGTGGCAAAGGCATGCAGGTGGGTCTCGTTACCGGGCGAAGGCTGCAGGATGCCGGTCTCTACCTCGAAGAAATCCCGCTCCGCGAACCATTGCCGTAGCCGCGCCGCAATCCGGCCCCGGGCCAGCAGGAAAGGCCGCCGGTCGGCATGCAGGGCCGGAGTCCACCAGGGCGACGGCTCGGCCATTCCTAAATTGCCTCAGCGAACATCAAAAGCGCGGGAAATGCTGGCATCCGGCCTCAGGATCAGTATGGTGCGGCCCGAAATCATCGCTGGAGCACCCGCCCCCCAATGGGGCTAGCCCGGTCTCCACCATCCGAGGAAGATCCGTGAAAGTCATCGCCAGTTCGCTTCGTAAAGGCAATATCGTCGAAATCGACGGCAAGCTCTATGCCGTGCTTAATGCCGAAAACTTCCATCCGGGCAAAGGCACTCCGACCACCCAGGTCGATATGCGCCGGATCAGCGACGGCGTGAAGACCCAGCAGCGCTACAAGACCACGGAACAGGTCGAACGCGCCCATGTTGAGGATAACGAGTTCAGCTTCCTTTATCAGGATGCCGACGGTTTCCACTTCATGAACACTGAAACCTATGACCAGGTGGCGGTGCCCGCCGATGTAATCGGCGATCAGGCGGCGTTCCTGCAGGAAGGCATGAAGGTGAAGCTGAGCATGCATGAGGGCATAGCGGTGTCGATCGAGTTGCCGCCGCGCGTCACCTTGGAAGTCGTGGAAACCGAGCCATCGATGAAGGGCCAGACTGCCTCGGGCTCGTTCAAGCCGGCCAAGCTTTCGAACGGTGCCCGCACCATGGTGCCGACCCATATCGTCACCGGCACCCGGATCGTGGTTATGACCGCCGATGGCTCCTACGTGGAACGCGCCAAGGACTGAGGCCGCACTTGCGGAACGGTATCCTCAGGCATCGGCCTTCAGCGCAGGGAAACAACAGACTGATCGGTAGCCCGGGTGTTCGTGTGTCGAGCCCTCCGCGTCGGCGTGGAGGGCTTTTCGTCGCACGCGGTCGCTGCAATTGCCTCGCCACATTGCGCAGCTAGAATGCAACTCATGTCGAATCTCACCCGCCGCTCATGGCTCGCCGGCATGCTCGGCGCCTTCTCCTTTCTTGCCACGGCGCAACCCTGCGCAGGCGCAGAATTCCTCGATGAGCTTCGAGCGTTGGGTCGCCGCCTTTCGGCCCCGCGCGCTTGCACGAGGCGTCTCGGAACAAACTTATGATCGCGTGATGCGCGGCGTAAAGCCGGACACCTCGGTCTATGCGCAGGACCGCGCGCAGCCGGAATTCACCGAAAAGCTCTGGCAATACATCAATCGCCGCTGCTCCGATCACCGTGTCATCACCGGCAAGACGCGTGCGAAGGAACATGAGGCGCTGCTGGCGAAGATCGAGCAGGATTACGGCGTCGACCGCTATCTCCTGCTCGGCTTGTGGGGCATGGAGTTATCGTTCGGCGACGTGGTGGCCAATCCGCGCTACATGCGCCCGATCATCCCGGCGCTGGCGGCGCTGGCCTGGGGCGAGCCGCGCCGGCGCAAATACTGGGAACAGGAATTGCTCAACGCGTCTGGTCATCATCCAGCGCGGCTGGGCCGAGCCGTCCGAGATGGTCGGCTCCTGGGCCGGCGCCATGGGCCATACCCAATGGATGCCTGAGGTCTGGCTCAATATGGGCATCGACCACAACAAGGATGGAAAGATTTCTCCCTTCCAGCTTGACGATGCCCTCGCCGGCACCGCCGCCTATATCGCCAAGCGCGGACGCTACCGGCGCGGCGAGATTTGGGGCTGCGAGGTGCGGCTGCCGGATGGTTTCAACCGGCAGCTGGCCGACAAGAAGACAAGACGCACTTATGCCAAATGGCGGGAGCTTGGCGTCGCGCGCGCTGACGGGGCGGCTTTCGCCCGGCCCGGCGATGAAGTGCGGCTCTGGCTCCCCGAGCGCGGCGGTCCTGCTTTCCTGATCGGGCAGAACTATTTTGCCTTTCGTTCCTACAATCCATCCGATGCCTATACGCTGGCGCTGCTGCATCTCGGCGATCTGATCCGCGGCCTGCCGGATTTCCAGCAGCAATTTCCCGGCGGCGAGCGCCGATTGACGTTGGCGGAATTGCAGGAAATCCAAAAGCGCCTCACAGCTCAGGGCTTCGACACGCAAGGCACCGACGGCCGCGTCGGCAACGACACCATGAAGGCGGTGCGCGCCTTCCAGCAGAAAGTCGGCATCACCCCTGCCGACGGCTATCCCGGGCTGCAGGTGCTCGCCCGCCTGCGGCAAGGCGGGTAGCCCCTTCTCTCCCCTCATGGTGAGGAGCATCGCGCAGCGATGCGTCCTCGTCCTTCCCGATTTAATCTGTCAAACAGCCAAGCGTCGTCATGCCCGGGCTTGACCCGGCATCCATCTTCTTGCGAAGAGAGCTGGATTGCCGGATCAAGTCCGGCAATGACGAGTAATCACGATTTAATTTGTCAAACAGCCAAGCGTCATCGGCCCGTGTTTTTGTCAGGCGACGGGTGCGCCTGTCTCTTTCTTGCATCTCTCAAACCCGAGGGAGCGGAGCGCCGACAGGCGCATCAACAATTCCACGCTTGCGAGGCGCGGCGCGCGTCTTGCGCCGTAGACAAGTTTACGCAGGCTGCGCAAACGTCCACGAGACACGCTCGCCTCTCGGCGCTCCACCGCGGCGATTTTGGCCGCCGGGACTGCTCCAACCACCACCCGGACCGACCTTTCGGCCTCCTGATCCCGCGGGCTTCCGCCTGCGTTCGTCCGGGGGCGATCTGCCAACTATGGCGGGCCCTCGTAGTAGGGCCAGGCAGCACCCCGAGGCTCCCGGAGATGGCTTGCGAGACCATCCGCAGGCGCCGCACCCGCTCCGCCAATCAAGACGCCTCTAGATGGCGCCCCCGGATGAGCAGGCAGCAACAGGATACAGAACTCCTTGAGGAAAAAAGCCTGCATGCAGGAGATGTCCCAGGATAAGTGCAAGAGCTTGTTTCGATTCGGAAAAACCTGTGCGTAGCGCGGATAACAGTGCCCGTGCCTTAAGTTAGCGGCGCCCATTCGTGTGCTAAATCTTGAAGCTCTCGTAGGTCGACGGATGAAACAGCTCATCGACCTTCACCAAGCCGCGAGGACAAACCCTCGGCGTGGTGGCGGCGCAAAAACGTCTCCAGCGTCTTGCGGTTGGGGGCGACGCCATAGGGCCAGAAATCCTCGCCCATCAATTCGCGCGCGGCTTTCAGATTTTCCTCCACAAAGGGCAAGGTGACCTTGGTGGCGGAAGTGTCGTTGAGCAATTCCAGCGCAGCCGCCTTGGCCTGTTCAAAGGCCTTCAGCAAAGCTGCCGGCAGCCAGGGATGCTGCTTGCACCAATTCGCGCCGCACGCCGACAAGATGCATGATCGGGAAAATTCCGCTGCGCTTGTAATAGTCCTTCGCTGCTGCGGTTGGATCGGAAAACAACCAGCCGATATTGCGATGCTTGCGCAAGGTCGAGCTCGGGTGCCCGCGGCGCGATGAAACCGTCGATCTCGCCATCGGCCAACAATTGCGAGATGGTCTTGCCCGCGGGGGCGTCCTCCAGCTTCACGTCCGGCGGCAGCCTGATGGAGATTTTCTCCGGGCGTTCCGCGTCCGTGATCGGGCCGCGCACCCAGGAGATGTCCGAGGGCTTGACGCCGAACTCCTCTTCCAAAATCGCGCGCGCCCAGACGTTGGCGGTGAGCTGATATTCCGGCACGCCGACTTTCTTGCCCTTCAGGTCGGCGGGCTTTTTGATGCGGTCGGTGCGCACATAGATCGAGGTGTGGCGGAAAGTGCGCGACACGAAAGCCGGCACGCCGACGTAAGGGCAATTGCCCTGCGCGGTCTTCACCGTGAAGCTCGACAGCGACAATTCGCAGACATCGAACTCCGCGTGGCGGAAAGCGCGAAAGAAAATCTCCTCCGGTGACAGCGTCATGCAGATGGGCTCGACGCCGTCGATCTGCACCGAACCGTCGACCAGGGCGCGGGTGCGGTCGTAAGGCCCCACCGCCAACGACAATTGAAGTTTGCTCATGAAGTAGCCGTCCGTTGCTGACGATGTCATAGGCGAAAGGACGGGCCGAGGCAAAGCGAAGCGTCAGCCGGTCACCACCCGCACGCTGGTTTGCGGCTTAACGCGCACGGTCTTGACGCGGCCGAGGTAGCTCTCGATCACGTCCCAGACGGGGGGGCCCTCCACTTGATCGGCGACGCTGCCCCAGCCGGCGACGGCATAAGTCTTGGCAGGATCGATTGTCTTTCCGGTGCGGATGTGCTCGATGCCCGAGATGCGGTTGCCGACCGCTTTCGTTGGGTCAAGGCGGTAGCGCAACCCGCCGGAGCGGACCATGTCGCGGCCCAGCCGTTGATAGGGATCGCTGTTGCATAAGCCGTCGGCAGCGTCTTCCAGCAGATCCTTGATGCGCTGTCCTGTCACGCTCGCGCGGTAGACCTGCGGATAACTGATCGCCGTGGCATTGAAGAGATCCTCTGTTGTGATGGGCGAGTTTGCCAGCACGGTGGTGCCCCAGCGCAAACCCGGGGAAAAAGCAACCTCGGCATCGCGCTCGGCAAGCAGCGCTGCGCAGGTCAAATCGCAGAATGTTCCGCGGAAAGTATCGCGCCGGTAGAGCAGCGATTCGGTGTGCCCAAGAACACGCGATAACTCTTCGGCGAAGGGCGCGCGCGCTTTTTCCACCGCCGCAGCCATTTCCGGATCGGCGTGGATGGCATCGGCAAATAGCGGGATCAGCTTGTAACGGAAATCGCGCAACCCTTCCGGACGCACGTCGAGATCAAGCCGCGAAACGAATTTGCCGTGACTGCCGGATGCGATCAGCAGCGTCTTGCCTATCCGCACCGGCTCAGGCAATGCGTCGCCGCCCTGGGCGGTGAGAATAATGTCGAGACCTTCGACGCGGGAGGCCAGCTTGCGGTCGGCGTCGAAACCATTTTGCGACAGCAGCACCACAAGCGAAACCCCTTCCCGCCGCGCGCGGTCGACTGTTCTTGTGATTTCCTCCTCGCGCAGGCCGAATGTCCAGGGCGGCAAGACGCTCCGCGGATGCATAATCGCCGTATGCGGGTAAGCGTGACCCAGCACGGCGATGCGCACGCCGCCCTTCTCAATCGTTTTGTAAGGCGGGAAAACGCGCTTGTTCTCGGCATCGTGCACATTAAGTGCAAGCATCGAATAGCCGAGTTTCTCCGCCATTTCCCTGGCCCGGCCTTCACCATAGGTGAATTCCCAATGGGCCGTTCCGCCATCCGGCTTCAACAGTTTGAAACAATCGGCGACGTCCTGGCCTTGGGTGCGATGGGTGCCAAGCGAGCCATGAAAGGTATTGCCGCCGTCAAGCAGGAGCACGCGGTCCTGCCCGCGTTCCGCGCGAACCGCCTTGACGACTGTTGCAAGGCGATCGATGCCGCCGATGCGGCCGTAGCTTTTCGCCAGCGCGGCAAAATCTTCCGGCGTCAGCGCATGCGCCGCCGGCGATTTTGCCGGAATGTCATAGTGGCGCAAGAATTCCCGGCCTGCGAGATGTGGCGGGGTGCCGCGCGCTTCGGCAAAGCCAAGATTGAGGGAAGGCTCGCGCAGAAAGACTGGACGCAGCTGTCCATGCAGATCGGCGACATGCAGCAGCGTGACATTGCCCAGCCGCGGAAAATTCAGCAGGTCCGCTTCGGTGAGTTGTTGCTGCGCCAGCGCGCGCCGAAAACCACCCAAACCTTCTGCCGCAGTGATGGCCGCCGCGGCGGCGCCCGCCTGTAGCAATTCGCGGCGCGTGGGCATTCTGATGGTTCTCGCGCTCTGTTACACCGGACTACGGCATAAAACCATTAGCGGGTGCCATGTCCAGGATGCGTAGTTGCACGCGCTCTTCGCCCTGGTAGCGGTCGAGCGAAAGACACCCGGCAACATGCACGGCGCGGCCCCGGCTTTCCAGCAGCGCGTTGCCGAGTTTCTGGCCGACCGCACGGAAGGCTATGGCATTGACGAAGCCGCCGTCGCCGCCCTTCAAACGCACCCGGATATGATTTTGGCCAACGGGGTCCGCATACACGAGAGTGTGGTGGGGAAACGCCACGATAGGCTCGCCATTGCCAGCACCGAACGGACCTGCCCGGGCGATCATCGCCATCGTCTCCGTGTTGGCAGCCGACGCCGACAAGGCCGCATCGATCCGCAGCGTGTCATCGCGTCTTGCCACCGCAACCGCCTCGCCTAAGATTTGTTCCAGATAAGCGCGGAACTCCGCAAGCACAGTTTTCTTTAGCGTGACGCCCGCGGCCATGGCATGCCCGCCGCCTTTCATCAGCAAGCCATCCGCCACCGCACGCCGCACCGCCTGGCCAAGATCGACGCCGGGGATGGAACGCCCGGAGCCGGTCCCAATGCCCGCCGGATCAATGGCGATCGCAAAGGCCGGCCGGCCATAGCGTTCCTTCAACCGCGCGGCGACAAGCCCCACCACGCCGGGATGCCAGCCCGCCGCAGCGGTCACCACGACCGCGCCCTTTTCCTCGAGCCCCAGCGCCGCCATGGCTTCCGCTTCCGCCTCTGCCAGCGTTTGTTGCTCGATCACCTGCCGCTCGCGGTTCAGACGGTCGAGTTCCTCGGCAATCCGTGCCGCTTCCACCGGATCGGTTTCCATCAACAGCCGCACGCCCAGATCGGCGCGGCCGATGCGCCCGCCGGCATTGATGCGGGGTCCCAGCAGAAACCCGAGATGGTAAGGCTCCGGCGGCCCGCTCAGGCGCGCAACATCCATCAGCGCGGTCTGCCCCACATGCTCGCGCCGGCGCAGCGCAATCAGTCCTTTGCAAACGAAGGCGCGGTTCAACCCCTTTAGCGGCACCACATCGGCCACCGTTCCGAGCGCAACGAGATGGAGAAAAGACAGCAAGTCCGGTTCCGGCCGCGCCTCCGACCAGAAACCACGCCGCCGAAGCTCGCGGTTAATCGCTACCACGGTGACGAAAGTTAGCCCGACGGCCGCGAGATGGCCGAGGCCGGAAAGATCGTCGCGTCGGTTGGCATTGACCACCGCAATGGCAGCCGGGAGTTGCTCGTCGGCTTGGTGATGATCGATCACGACGACATCAATGCCGAGGCGTTGTGCCTCCGCTAAAGGCTCCATGCTGGTGGTGCCGCAATCCACTGTGACCAGTAATTTCGCGCCGCGTGCAGCCAGTGCGCGGATCGCCTCGACATTCGGCCCATAGCCTTCGAAGATGCGGTCGGGAATATGCACGAGCGGATCGAGTTCCGCCGGCGCGCAGGAACAAAGCGAGCAACGCGGAGGACGTGGCGCCGTCCACGTCGTAATCGCCGAAGATCGCGACGCTCTCACCGCGCTGCATCGCATCGGCGATGCGCTCGGCCGCAGCCTGCATCGAATTCAGCACGTAAGGATCCGGCATCAGCCGCTTGACGGTGGGATCGAGGAAGCTTTCGACCTCGCCGACCTCGACGTTTCGCCCGGCCAGGATGCGCGCCAGCATTTCAGGCAAATTGTGCTGCTGTGCGATAGCAAGCGCACGCGCGGCGCCGCGCTCGTCGAGCCGGTCGCGCCATGCGCGGCCGCAGACGGAGCGTTCGACGCCGAGAAAGAGGCGGTTGGAAAAAGCGATGTTCATGGTCATTTCCGAGCCCGGCGGGATAGGCCCGCAACGACTCTAGCCGATTCCATCGGTCACTAGGTCAATCTAAATGGAACTTTTCAAGCTGGCGGTGCTCGGCGCGGATCCAGCGAACGGTACCGGTGACGGAGCGCATCACAACGGTCTCCGTCTCGATCGTCTGTTTGTTGAAGCGCACGCCTTTAAGCATCGAACCGGTCGTGATCCCGGTGGCCGAGAACAGGCAGTCGCCCCGCACCATGTCTTCCATCTCGTAACGCTTGCGCGGATCCTTGATCCCCATCTTCAACGCCCGCTCGCGCTTCTCTTCGGTATCGAGGATGAGCCGGCCCTGCATCTGCCCGCCGATGCAACGCAGCGCGGCCGCCGCCAACACGCCTTCCGGCGCGCCTCCGATCCCGACATAGATGTCGATACCGGTTGTCGAGGCATCGGCGGTATGGATGACGCCTGCCACGTCGCCGTCGGTAATCAGCGCCACCGCCGCGCCGGTTTTGCGAAGGGCCGCGATGAGGTCGGCGTGGCGCGGGCGATCGAGCACGAGGGCTGTAATGTTGGAGGGCTTTACATCCTTGGCCTTGGCGAGCGCGCGGATGTTTTCTTCCGGGGACGCGTCGAGATCGACCACGCCTTTCGGGTAGCCGGGGCCGATGGCGATCTTGTCCATGTAGACGTCGGGCGCGTTGAGCAGCGTCCCGCCTTCCGCCATCGCCATGGTGGCGATGGCTCCGGGCATGTTCTTGGCGCAGAGCGTGGTGCCTTCCAACGGATCCACCGCGATGTCGACCTTAGGCCCGTTCTTGCCGCCCACGTGCTCGCCGATGAACAGCATAGGCGCTTCGTCGCGCTCCCCCTCGCCGATCACCACCGTGCCTTCGATCGGCAGCTTGTTCAGCTCTCGCCGCATGGCATCCACTGCGGCCTGGTCGGCGGCCTTTTCGTTCCCGCGTCCGCGCAGGCGCGCCGCCGATACGGCCGCGCGTTCCGTCACGCGCACGATCTCAAGCGTCAGGATGCGCTCGATTGCAAGGTGCGGCTGGACGGTGATCGATGGCATAGCGCTTTCCCTTCAGGCTTTAATTCCAATCAACGGTGTTTTTCGATCCGGATCAATTGAGGCGGCTCGGCAATCGCCCCGTCAGCCTCCACCGCCGAGAGCGCCTTGCGGACCGCTGCTTCGGTGGTGGCATAAGTGATCAATATGACAGGCACCGGGCCGGCCGAGGTATTCGGGTCCTCGCCGCCATGGGTGCCGCGGTGGCGCTGCACGATCGATTCCAGCGAAATATTCTGCTCCGCCAGGCGCGTGGCGATGGCGGCGACGGTTCCCGGCCGGTCTACCGCCGAGAGCCGGATGTAATATCCGCCCTCATGACGCTGCATCGGCGCCCGCGCGGGCTTGCTCATGCCGGCGGCAGGCCGGCCGAAGGCAGGCATGCGGCGCTCGGCCGCGAGATCGATCAGATCGGCCACCACCGAAGAGGCGGTCGCGGCCCCGCCGGCGCCCGGACCGATCAGGGTCAGCTCCATGGTATCGGCATCGATCGCCACCGCGTTGGTAACCCCATTGACGCCGGCGACGACAGAGCCCTTGCGCACCATGGTCGGATGCACGCGCTGTTCAATGCCTACGTCGGTGCGCTGCGCAACGCCGAGCAGCTTCACGCGATAGCCAAGCTCATCGGCAGCATCGAGATCAGCAAG
This sequence comes from uncultured Alphaproteobacteria bacterium, assembly GCA_963728585.1. Classification (GTDB taxonomy): domain Bacteria; phylum Pseudomonadota; class Alphaproteobacteria; order Rhizobiales; family Xanthobacteraceae; genus CANKHA01. Next base: position 71,154 of record CAVSLB010000005.1, on the reverse strand, counting down.
CGTAATGGATTCGATGCCCTCGACGTGCACGGCTTCCGCATCCACTTCGCTGCCGAAAGCCAGGCTGGTGAGGATCGCAAGCTTATGCGCAGTATCGAATCCACCGATGTCGAAGGTCGGATCGGCTTCGGCATAGCCGAGCCGCTGCGCTTCCTTCAGGCAGTCGGCGAAGGACAGCCGCTCCTCATGCATGCGGGTGAGGATGTAATTGCAGGTACCGTTGAGAATGCCGTAAACCCGGCTGATATGGCTGCCGCCCAGCCCCTCGCGCAACGTCTTGACGATGGGAATGCCGCCGGCAACCGCCGCCTCGAAATAAAGTGCTGCGCCGTTCTTCTCCGCAAGCTTGGCAAGCGCGACGCCGTGCCTGGCGAGCAGAGCCTTGTTGGCGGTCACGACCGGACGTCCCATCGCAAGCGCGGCCTCCACCGAGCTTTTTGCCGGATCGCCCTCCCCGCCCATCAGCTCGACAAAGACATCGATTTCGGGATCGCGGGCGAGCGAGACCGGATCGGCGATCTTGCGCACGCGCGATAAGTCGAGCGAAGCGTCTTTCGGCGGATCCTTGCTGGCATAGGCGACCAGCTCGATCGAGCGGCCGGCGCGCCCGATGAGTGCGTCACGCGCCCGTGCGATCTGTCCGGCCACGGCCGAGCCGACCGTCCCCAGACCCGCGAGACCTACTCTGAGAGGCGCCAGCATTGATGCCGATCCTTAAGTGCGGACGGCGTCAGCGCCGCGTAGCGAGAGGCACAACGTTGTGCAACGTTTCCGCGCCGGATTCAAGAAAACGCCGGATATTGCGCGCTCCCTGACGGATGCGCTGCTCGTTTTCCACCAGTGCGATGCGAACGAAGCCTTCGCCATATTCGCCAAAGCCGATCCCGGGCGCGACCGCGACCTCGGCCTTTTCCACCAGCAGCTTGGAGAATTCGATGCTGCCGAGCGGCCTGAACGGCTCGGGAATCGGTGCCCAGGCGAACATCGATGCCTTTGGCGCGGGGATTTCCCAGCCCGCACGGCCAAAGGAATCCACCAGGACGTCGCGCCGGCGCTTGTAGCATTCGCGCATTTCACGGATGCAATCCTCCGGCCCGTTCAACGCCGCGGTCGCGGCAACTTGAATCGGGGTAAAGGCACCATAGTCGAGATAGGATTTCACCCGCGCCAGAGCTGCAATGATGCGCTCGTTGCCGACGGCGAAACCCATGCGCCAGCCGGGCATCGAATATGTCTTCGACATCGAAGTGAATTCCACCGCGATATCCACGGCGCCGTTGACCTGCAGCACCGAGGGCGGCGGATTGTTGTCGAAATAGACCTCGGCATAAGCGAGATCGGACAGGATCATGATCTCGTGCTTCTTCGCGAAAGCGACGAGGTCCTTGTAGAAATCCAGTTCGGCTACATAGGCGGTCGGATTGGCGGGATAGCAAACCACCGCCGCGATCGGCTTAGGGGTCGAATGCTCAATCGCCCGCTCCAAGGTGACGAAAAATTCCGGCGTCGGCTCGGACGGGACGGAGCGGATGACCCCGCCTGCCATCAGAAACCCGAAGGCATGGATCGGATAGCTCGGGTTCGGCACGAGCACGACGTCGCCCGGTGCGGTAATCGCCTGCGCCACGTTGGCGAAACCTTCCTTGGAGCCCAGCGTGGCAACGATCTGCGTCTCCGGATTAAGCTTCACCCCAAATCGGCGGTCATAATAGGCCGCCTGCGCGCGCCGCAGCCCCGCAATGCCGCGGGAGGCGGAATAGCGGTCGGTGCGCGGCTTGCCGATCGTCTCCTTCAGTTTCTCGATGACATGCGCCGGCGCCGGTAAATCCGGATTCCCCATGCCGAGATCGACGATGTCTGCGCCGGAATTGCGTGCGAGCGCCTTCGCCCTGTTGACGACTTCGAAAACATAGGGCGGCAGACGGCGGACGCGGTGAAATTCTTCCATGGGACTTCTGCTCCTCGGCACCGGTAACATGCCGGTTCAGCCATCCAGGCCGTCATAACGCGCCCATTGTTGGGCTGCCGGCCTTGCTGGCGACTTTTAGCATGGGCCGCCGCCCGCGCCAGCGCGGGATGCCCGGCGGAAGACGGCTGGCTAGTGAAGCGCGGCGGAAGGTGTCTTCCGCTCCGGCGCACTGTCACATAAGATTCTGATTCTGTTCGGTATTATTCGGCAACTGGAAAATTGTCCCCGCGATGCCGTGCGGCGGCGGGTGCGCAGGCCAGTGGGACCCATATATAGAGCATAATGCCCTCCACCGGACGCGCGGCTGACACCACCTCCTTAGGCCCATGGACGAAAGCACCCAAAAAATTACGACGCCGCCGCAGGCCGCCAGTTTCGACGTGGAAGCCTTTTCCCGCAATCTGGCGCGCGTGATCGAGGAAGGCGGCAAGGCGCTCGCCGCCTATATCAAGCCGCGCGAGGAAGGAAAGATCAAAACCGACCTTGCGCAGGATTTAGGCGAGATTGTCGGTACCCTCGGCAAGGTTGGTGAATACTGGTTGTCCGATCCGCAGCGGGCGCTCGAGCTGCAAGCGCGGCTGGGCAACGCCTATCTCGATCTTTGGGGCAACGCGGTCAAACGGCTGGCAGGCGAGCCCGCGCCGCCCGTCGCCGAGCCGGGCGCACGCGACAAACGATTCGCCGATCCGGAATGGACGACGAACCAGTTCTTCGATTTCCTCAAGCAAGCCTATCTGCTCACCAGCGCCTGGGCCGATCGGCTGGTGAAGGAAGCCGACGATCTCGACCCGCATACCAAGCAGAAGGCGGAGTTCTATACCCGGCAGATCGCCAATGCGATTTCACCGTCGAATTTCGTTCTCACCAATCCGGAGTTGCTGCGCGAGACCTTCGCTTCCAACGCGCAGAATCTAGTGCGCGGCATGCAGATGCTGGCGGAGGACATCCAGGCCGGCGCGGGCGAGTTGAGGATCCGTCAGTCGGATCCATCGGCTTTCGCGCTCGGCCGCAATCTCGCAATGACGCCCGGCAAAGTGGTGTTCCAGAACGAGCTGATGCAGCTCATCCAATATGCGCCGTCGACCGAGACGGTGTTGAAGACACCGCTGCTGATCGTTCCGCCTTGGATCAACAAATTTTACATCCTCGATCTCACGCCGGAAAAATCATTCATCAAGTGGTGCGTGGAACAAGGGCTGACGGTTTTTCTCATCTCCTGGGTTAACCCGAATGCAAGCCTCGCCCACAAAGACTTTCGACGATTACATGCGCGAGGGCCCGCTTGCCGCGCTCGACGCCATCACCAAAGCCACCGCCGAGAAGAGGGTCCACGCCATCGGCTATTGCGTCGGCGGCACATTGCTCGCCGCCACCCTGGCCTATATGGCGGCGAAGCGCGACAACCGGGTGCTGTCAGCCACCTTGTTCGCCGCGCAGGTCGATTTCACCTATGCCGGCGATCTCAAGGTCTTCGTCGACAAGGAGCAGCTCGCGGCGCTGGAAAAGCGTATGCAGGAACAGGGCTATCTGGAAGGCGGCGCGATGGCCTCGACCTTCAACCTGCTGCGCTCGAATGACCTGCTCTGGCCCTACATCATCAACAACTACATGAAGGGCAAACGGCCCTCGGCATTCGATCTGTTGTATTGGAATTCGGACGCGACGCGGATGCCCGCGGCTAATCACTCCTTCTACCTGCGCAATTGTTACCTGGAAAACAATCTCGCCCGCGGCAAAATGAAGATCGCCGGCACGCGGCTCGATCTGAGCAAGGTAAAGGTGCCGGTCTATAATCTTGCAACACGGGACGACCATATTGCGCCGGCCAGGTCAGTCTATCTCGGGAGTAAATTTTTCGGCGGCCCTGTAAAATTCGTTATCTCCGGCTCCGGTCACATCGCCGGGGTGGTCAATCCTCCCGGCCAGCAAAAGTATCAATACTGGACCGGTCCAAAGCCGGTGGGCAATGATGTCGACAAATGGCTCGCCAATGCCGAGGAGCACGCCGGTTCATGGTGGCCGGACTGGATGCAGTGGCTCAAGGGCCATGGCGACGCCGAGGTAAAGCCGCGCCAGCCCGGCTCCGGAAAGCTCAAAGCCATCGAGGACGCACCCGGCTCTTACGTCAAGATGCGCAGTTAACCTTCCACGCTCAAATTGCGGCCCCAAGCCGCAGCCTTAGGCTGTCTGCGCGCGTCAAACTCAGCCGCCCTGCCCGCCAAACTATGCTAAAGTCTCACATCCAGCCGGTTCCGCTTAAGAAGCCGGCAGACAATAATCGTTTCTATAACGAAGCAGGAGGGACCCGATGTACGCCAAGTTTGTAGTGCCCGCGATCGCATTGTTGAGCTTCGCCGCCCAGCCGAGCGTCGCGCAGGAACTGACAGGGACTTTGAAGAAGGTCAAGGATAGCGGCTCGATCACCATCGGGCATCGCGAGTCGTCGGTGCCTTTTTCCTATTACGACGACAAGCAACAGGTGATCGGCTATGCGATGGACCTGTGCCACAAGATCGCCGATGCGGTGAAGAAGGAGCTGAAACTCGACAAGCTTGAGGTCAAGCTCAATCCCGTTACCTCCGCGACGCGCATCCCGCTGATGGCGAACGGCACGGTCGATCTGGAATGCGGCTCGACCACCAATAATCTTGAGCGGCAGCAGCAGGTCAGCTTCACCATCACCCATTTCGTCACCGCCAACCGCTTCGTGTCGAAGAAGGCGGCCAAGCTCAACACGGTTGATGACCTGAAGGGCAAGACCATAACGTCGACCTCGGGCACCACCAACATCAAGCAGATCACCGAGCTCGGGGCGCAGAAAAACCTCGGCATCAATATCCTGCCGGCCAAGGATCATGCCGAGGCTTTCCTGATGGTGGAGACCGGTCGCGCCGCGGCCTTCGTGATGGACGACATCCTGCTCTACAGCCTGGTCGCCGGCTCGAAATCGCCGGGGGACTATACCGTTTCCAAGGACGCTCTGTCCGTGGAGCCCTACGGCATCATGCTGCGCCGCGAAGATCCGGCGTTCAAGAAGGTCGTCGACGCGGAAATGACCCGCATCTACAAGAGCGGAGAAATCAACGCGATCTACGACAAGTGGTTCATGAAGCCAGTTCCGCCCAAGGGCATCAACTTGAACCTGCCGATGAGCGAGGAGTTCAAGAAAGTGGTGGCTAAGCCCACCTCCAGCGGCGATCCGAAAGACTATCAATAGCCGCTGAAGTAGATTTGCTCGGGCCGCCGCTTTCGGGCGGCGGCGCGAGTAGCAGAAAAACGCCTCCTGATAGCGCAGCGGGGGAACTGCTGTGAACTACCACTGGAACTGGGGCATTTTCTGGCAGATATCGCCGGACGGCGCGCATACCTATTTCCAGCTGCTCCTGCTCGGCACCTGGTGGACGCTGACGACCGCTTTCTTCGCCTGGATCATTGCACTCACTCTTGGCTCGCTGGTCGGCGTGGCGCGCACCACGCCGAACAGGTGGCTGATGCGCTTCGGCAATGCCTATGTGGAGCTGTTCCGCAATATCCCGCTGTTGGTGCAGATGTTCCTCTGGTATTTCGTCTTACCCGAAGTCGTTCGCGGATTCCATCGGCATCTGGCTCAAGCAGCTTCCCGACGCCTCTTTTTATACCGCCGTGGTGGCGCTTGGGCTTTACACCTCGGCGCGCGTGGCGGAGCAGGTGCGCGCGGGCATCAACAGTCTGGCGCGCGGCCAGCGCGCGGCCGGCCTGGCGCTGGGGCTGACCCAGCCGCAGACCTACCGCTATGTTTTGCTGCCGATGGCCTACCGCATCATCCTGCCGCCGCTGACATCGGAACTGCTCAACTGCATCAAGAACACGTCAGTCGCGCTCACTATTGGTTTGCTCGAACTCACCGCGCGGGCACGCGAGATGCAGGAAATGTCCTTCCAGGTGTTCGAGGCCTTCACCGCCGCCACCATCATTTACATCGTCATCAACATCGTCGTGACCGAAGGCATGCGCCGGCTTGAGCGCGGCGTCGCCGTCCCGGGCTATCTCGGTGCACGCGCTAAGCGTGCATCCTGGCGCCAGAGGTGGAAGGCACGCCAGAGATGGAGGTTGCGCCGTGTTTAGCAACTTCGACTTCGACGTCATCATTCGGTCCCTGCCCTATCTGTTCATCGATGGCATGACCTTCACGCTGACGCTGACCGCGATGGCAGCGGGGCTCGGCCTGGTCTGGGGCACGATCCTCGCGCTGATGCGCCTATCCGGTTTTCCACCGCTGGTGATTTTCGCCACCGGTTACGTGAACCTGATGCGGTCGGTACCGCTCCTGCTGATGATTTTCTGGTTCTATTTCCTCGTACCTTATATCGGGCAATGGATCACGGGCTCTGCCTCGCCGATCCGGGTCGGCGCCTTCATGTCGTCGCTGATCACTTTCTCACTGTTCGAGGCCGCGTACTTTTCCGAGATCATGCGTGCCGGCATCCAGTCGATCGCCCGCGGCCAGATGGCCGCGGCGCAGGCGCTCGGCATGAATTACCGCACGTCCATGTCCTACATCATCCTGCCGCAGGCGTTCCGCAACATGGTGCCGGTGCTGCTGACGCAAACCATCATCCTGTTCCAGGACACCTCGCTGGTTTACGTGCTTTCGATTACGGACTTTCTTGGCGCGGCGTCGAAAATTGCGCAGCGCGACGGACGGCTGGTGGAGATGTATCTCTTCGCCGCCGCGGTCTATTTCATCATCTCGCTGGCGGCCTCGACCGTCGTTCGCCGGCTGAACCGCCGCATCGCCATCATTCGCTGAGGCCGCCATGATCGAAATGCACAATGTCAGCAAATGGTACGGCCCCGTTCAGGTGCTGAAGGACTGCACGATCCAGGTCGCCAAAGGCGAGGTCGTGGTGGTCTGCGGCCCCTCCGGTTCGGGCAAGTCCACCCTGATCAAATGCATTAACGCGCTGGAGCCTTTCCAGGAAGGCACGATCAAGGTTGCGGGCATTTCGGTGAAAGACAAACGCACCGACCTGCCCAAGCTGCGCGCGCGCATCGGCATGGTGTTCCAGCATTTCGAGCTTTTCCCGCATCTGTCGGTGATGCGAAACCTCACGCTGGCACAGATCAAGGTGCTCGGCCGCAGTGAGGAGGAAGCGCTCGCGAAAGGCGCCAAGCTCTTGGAGCGCGTCGGCTTGTCGGCGCATGCGAAGAAATATCCGGGCGAATTATCCGGCGGCCAGCAGCAGCGCGTCGCCATCGCCCGCGCACTCGCCATGGATCCCATCGCCATGTTGTTCGACGAGCCGACCTCGGCGCTCGATCCGGAGATGATCAAGGAAGTGCTCGACGTTATGGTCGCTCTGGCGTCGGAAGGCATGACCATGATGGTGGTGACGCATGAGATGGGTTTCGCCCGGCAGGTGGCCAAGCGCGTCGTCTTCATGGACCAGCGGCGAGATCGTCGAGGACGCGCAAACCGTCGACTTCTTCGGCAAGCCGCGCAGCGAACGCGCGCAGGCCTTCCTGTCGAAAATCCTGGCGCACTAGCGCGCCACTTACGGCGCGAGCTTCAGCGGCAGCTTGAGATAGCGCACGCCATTGGCGTCCGCCGGCGGAAACTGCCCGGCACGGATATTCACCTGAATCGAGGGCAGGAGCAGCTCGGGCGTGCCGAGCTTGGCGTCCCGTGCCTGCCGCATGGCGACAAACTCGTCTTCGCTTATGCCATCGCGCACTTGAACGTTCCGCGCACGCTGCTCCCCGACGGTGCTCTCCCAGACGTAATGGTCGCGGCCCGGCGTCTTGTAGTCATGACACAGGAACAGACGGGTTTCCGGCGGCAGGTCGAGCAAGCGCCTGATCGAGCGGTAAAGCGTCCGCGCATCCCCGCCGGGGAAATCGGCACGCGCGGTGCCGTAGTCCGGCATGAACATCGTATCGCCGACAAAAACACTGTCGCCGATGCGGTATGACACGCAGGCCGGCGTGTGGCCGGGGGTGTAGATCACCTCGACCTGCAACGCGCCGATGTCGAACCGCTCGCCGTCTTTGAAGAGGTGATCGAATTCCGAGCCATCTCCCGAAATATCGGTGGCATTGAAGATCGGCCGGAAGATCCGCTGCACGTCGCGGATGTGCTCGCCGATGCCAACCGTGGCACCGGTCTTCTGTTTGATGTAAGGCGCGGCCGACAGATGATCGGCATGGGCGTGGGTTTCCAGCACGCGGGTGATCTTGACGCCCATTTTCTCCGCGGCGGCAAGGACGGCATTGGCAGATTGCACCGAAGCCCGGCCGCTGCGATGATCGAAATCCAGCACCGGGTCGATCACCGCAGCCTGTTTGCCGTCGGGGTCCCACACCAGATAGCTGACGGTGTTGGTCTGCTCATCGAAGAAGGCCTGAATTCCCGGCTTTTGGGTCATCCCATGACCTCCTCGTTGCGCTGTCTTGCACCCTTGCGTTCCGGGTGCGCTTGCCGCTTGCTGTTAAGGAAACAGCGCGACCTGCTCGAGTCCCATCGCTTCCGGGAATCCAAGCATCAGGTTCATATTCTGCACCGCCTGGCCCGATGCGCCCTTCACCAGATTGTCCAGTGCCGAGACGATGATGGCGCGGCCCGCGATGCGGTCCGCTGCCACGCCAATCATGGTCATATTGGAGCCGCGCACATGCCGGGTGTGCGGCGTCTCGCCGAACGGCAGCACGTGGACAAAGGGCTCCTTTTCATAGGCCTCGGACAGAATGGCGTGCAGATCCTGCGCATTGCGCCCGCGCCGGCCGCGTACATAGATTGTCGAGAGAATGCCACGGTTCATCGGCACAAGATGCGGCGTAAAACTCACCAGCACCTCGCGGCCGGCCGCCTTAGAGAATTCCTGATCGAGCTCGGCCATGTGCCGGTGCTTGCCGACGCCATAGGCGTTGAAGCCTTCCGATACTTCAGAAAACAGCATCGCTTCTTTCGCCGCCCGGCCGGCGCCGGTCATGCCCGACTTCGCGTCGACGACGATTTCGTCGGTCTCGATCGCCTTGGCTTTCAGCAGCGGAATGAGCGGAAGCTCCGCGGTGGTGGTGTAGCAGCCGGGATTGGCTACCAGCCGCGCCTTCTTGATGTCGCGCCGGTAATGCTCGCTCAAGCCGTAGACGGCTTCGCCCTGCAGTTCCGGCGCCTGATGGGCATGGCCGTACCAGCGCGCATAGGCTTCCGCGTCCGCAAGGCGGAAGTCGGCGGAGAGGTCGACCACCTTGGTTTGCGGGGCGTCGGCGAGCAGCTTTTTGATCACGGTCTGTGTCGTGCCATGCGGCAGCGCGCAGAATGCGAGATCGAGCTTGGCCGCGGCCCAATCGATGCCGTCGAGCGAAACGAGCTTCGGCAAGGGATAGGGCGAGAAATGCGAAAACACCTCCCGCACCTGCAGCCCGGCCCGGCGATCCGCCGTAAGCAGGGAAATTTCCGCGCGCGGATGACGCAAAAGCAGGCGCACCAGCTCCGCCCCGGTATAGCCGGAGGCGCCGAGAACGCCGATCGCCGCCTTTTTTGTCATTGCGCAGTCTCCAACTTCCTTACCCCATCAGCGTCCAGGCGAAGCTGAGCGCGGCAAGACATTACCGTACCGGATTCGGAAAGCCGCGGAAGATGGGGAGAAGCGCCGCGGAACCTGGTCCGCCGGCACGCTGACGATCACACGCGATCGCGCACCGGCGCTTGTACGGCGCGGCGGCGGAAAACCAGCATGTGGTCAAGCGTCGTCATGGCGGCGCTCTTACGCCTCCCCCGCCGCGGGGTCAAGCTTATCGCCTACTGTTCGGTTTCCCTATAACATTGCAAGGTTGCGGCGCGCCAGGAATCTAGAACGCCACCGCGACAGTGGCTGCAATAACATCGGGGGAACCCATGCACCGTTCAGCTGTTGCGGCGATTGCGATTTGCGCCGTTCTGCTCCTTTCGACGCAGGCGCCCGCGCAACAACCTGCACCTACACCTCCATTGCCGCCCACGACGCCTTATGGGGCGCCCATCACGCTCGATCAGGCAAAGAGGGCCGCCGACGGCGCCGAGGCGGAGGCGAAGAAGAGAAACAGTACGATGGCGATCGCCATCGTCGAACCTTCCGGCGACCTTGTTTACTTCCGCCGAATGGACGGCACGCAATATTCGTCGGCCAAGATTGCGCAGTCGAAGGCGATCTCGGCTGCAATCTTCCGCCGCTCTACCAAGAGCTTCCGCGAGCGCCTCGCCCAAGGCGATCTCTCTCCGATGGCATTGGTAGGAGCGGTCGCGTCCGATGGCGGCGTCCCGATTGTCGTAGATGGCAAGATCATCGGCGCGATCGGCGTGTCGGGCGGCGCCGACGATCCGTGGCGCAGGCCGGCGCCGACGCGCTCAAGTAGGCTAGAGTGACCTGGCGTGGGCCTCTGCTGCGCGCGAAGCCCCGCGGAGTCTTCCCTCGTCGGCGCGCCTGATCTAAAGCGTCGGACTCCAGGGCACCGGAATTTCGCGATAGCCGGTCGAGGTTTTCTCGACATAGGCCAATGCCGGGAAAGGATAATGGAACCCCTGCACCATCATCTTCTCCGCCGCCAGCATGTCGTAAACCTTGCGGCGCACTCTCTTCGGCCATCTTCGGATCCTGGTCGAAGGAGGCATGCCAGCCCGGATTGCGTACGAAAAGCTGCGGCAGGTTGGTGACGTCCGCTTGCACGAAGACTTTGCCGGAGCCCGATGCGATGACATGCGAGGTATGGCCCGCCGAGTGACCATGGGTCGCCACCGCCGTGATACCGGGCGCGACTTCCTTGCCCATTTCATAGGGCGTGACTTTACGGCCAAGTGTATCGAACACGCGGCGGTTACTCGCGAACAAATCCTGCATGCGGCCGGCGGACGCGCGGCTCATCTCGCCGTCATCCATCCAAAATTTCCATTCCGGCGCCGGCACGAGAATTTCCGCATTGGCAAAGGCCGGCTTGTTGTCGGCGGTCAGCAGCCCGTTGACGTGATCGCCGTGGAAATGCGAGATCACCACCATGTCCACCGCATTGCGGTCGATGCCGGCGGCCTTCAGATTTTTCTGGAACTGGCCGGCGGCGCCCTTGCTTCTCTCGAAATTGGCCTCGCCCGTTCCGGTGTCGATCACGATCAGCTTGGAACCGGTATTCACCACGATCGGCGAATAGCGAATGGTGACCTTGTCCTTCTCCATGAAGGCGGCCGCCAGCGCGGCATTCACGTCTTCTTTCTTTTGGTTGATGATGAAATCTTCATCCAGCGGCCGCGTTGTCGCGCCATCGGTGACGACGGTGATCTCATAATCGCCGACTTTGTAGCGATAAAAGCCGGATGCCTGCGAGCCTGCTGGCGGAGCGGCGGCCGAGGCAGGCGAACTGGAAATCGGCGCCACCGCAGCCGCGCCAACAGCCGCGGTACTGGTGAGCATGGAACGGCGTGTGACTTCGGTCATCGCATCCTCCCTGTCGGTTTTTCGCCGAAACTTCGGTGCCGGATGATACCACCGTCGGCCTGTACCGGAATGGTGGCGCCTCCCGGCGGCCTGCAAAACACCGTCTGCCGGGCTTTATTCCTGTAAACGCAAGCGCGGAGGGCTTGTTCAGGTGAACCATTTAAAAATGTCGAATCCGAAATCGCCGAAAATCAAAAGCACCCAGGCCCATAGAAATGCCGAGGTGATGTTGGCGATCTGAAAATGCCAATAATTCATCTCCAGAATGCCCGCGATCAGCGGCACCGAGGCCCGCAACGGCCCGAAGAAGCGGCCGATGAAAATTCCCAAAATTCCCCAGCGCTCCATGAAAGCGTGGCCGCGCGGCAGCAGATCGGGATGTGTCGACAGCGGCCAGACATGGGCGATCGGCTCCTTGAAGTGATAGCCGACCCAGTAGGACAGCCAGTCACCGGCGGCGGCGCCGAGCGCCGCGGCGACCAGGATCGGCCAGAATGGAATGCCGGACGCATTAATGAGCGCACCGATGCCGACAAGAATCGCCCAGGCTGGAATGAACAGGGAAACGAATGCCAGGGATTCCCCGAAGGCGAGCGCGAAAACGATCGGCGGACCCCATAACTGGTGTTCGCGGACGAAATCGATGATGTCCTGCGCAAAATTGGCAAATGTCATAAATCCCCCGGCGGTCCCCGGTTCTGTCTAGCCCGGACAAGCAGAGCGCGCCAGTGCGCGATCCGTTGCTGCACGTTCTTTTTAGCCGGGCAACGTGGCTTCCTCAGTCGGGAAGATATGGTTGATGGCGATCATCGTGACGATCAGGATCGGCACCGCCAGCAGCGCGCCGACGGGGCCCCAGAGCCAGGTCCAGAACACCAGCGCGAGAAATACCGTCAACGGGTTAAGCAACAGATGCTTGCCCATCACCGCCGGCGTGATGAAATGGCCTTCGAGCGTGGTGAACAACAAATAGAGCAGCGGCGCGATCAGGGCATGCCCAAGCGTTGGAAAGGTCACGAGGCCGGCCGCCAACAGCACCAGCTCCATCAGAAGAGCGCCGAGATAAGGCACGAAATTGAATAGAAATGCGAGCACGCCCCAAACAAGGGGATTAGGCAGGCCAACGGCATAGGTGACCGCAACCGCCGTGAGGCCCACGAAGAAATTGATCACGGCAACGAGGCTCAGATAGCTCGTCAGGTTATGCTCGACGTCATTGAGAATGCGCAGCATGCGCAGCCGGGCATCGCGATTTTTAAAAAACACGACGAGCACCTGGCGCAGCTGCGCGCGGCCGATCAAAAAGAAAAACAACGTGCCGAAAAAGATCACCAGTTGACCGATCGCAGGCGTGGCGAAGGCTACCGCCGGTTGCAGGACCGTGAGGAAGCCGAAGGCCACTTCCGGCTGATCGCCGGATTTGGGGAAAAGCGCGCTGCGTATTTCTTGCATGGCGGAGATCGGCCGATCGAGCAGCGCCAGCTTTTCCCTGATGGTCTGTCCGAGCTGCGGCCCCTTGCCCACCCATTCCACCAAAGGAGCGGACAGGAGCACGACCAGCCCATAGAAGAACGCGACTACCAGCAGCCACAACACGATCGCGCTCAGGAAAACCGGGATGCGCGCCTTGGCGGCGAGGCTGGACAGCGGGCCGAGCATCATTCCCAGCATGAAGGCCGATACGACCGGCATGAGGATCGGCCGCGCGTATTCGATAGCGGCAATAACCGCGATGAAAAATAGCCCGATGACGGCGATCTGTCCGGAGACCCGCCACATGCCCTCGAATTTCTGCAAGGGTTGCGGATCGGTGAGGGCCAGCGGAAACTGGCGCTTGCCGACGGACTTGATGAAATCCACAAGCATCTCCGGGACTGGTTCGCTGACGCCCCACGGCGGCGCAACCGAGCCGCCTGACAACGATTAACCGGCTGTTTGGTTGCAGAAAATCGCCACTATTTTCGCGCAGTTCTGCTCATTAACCCCGCCGCAGTCACGATCCTTTTGAGTTCGTGGCATAGTCTTGGGACCTGATTCGTCATCTTCCCTCCCTGCATCGATCCCGCCATGGCCAAAGCGACAAAAAGCAAAACTAAAACCGGCGATCTCTTCGATAGAGTGGAACCCGCGCGCAAGGTTTCGGGCCGCAGTTCATCTGCAAGACCGCCAGGCCGCGGCGCGGACTCCGGCTATAGCGCGCGCCATATCGAGGTGCTGGAGGGGCTCGAGCCGGTGCGCCGCCGCCCCGGGATGTATATCGGCGGCACCGATGAGAAGGCGTTGCATCACCTCTTCGCCGAGGCAATCGACAACGCCATGGACGAGGCGCTGGCCGGCCACGCTACTTTCATTGAAGTGGATATGGCGGCCGACGGCTTTGTCAGCGTCACGGACAATGGACGTGGCATCCCGGTCGATCCGCATCCGAAGTTCAAGAACAAGTCGGCTCTCGAAGTCATAATGACGACGCTGCACGCCGGCGGCAAATTCGACTCCCAGGTTTATGAAACCTCGGGCGGCTTGCATGGTGTCGGCGTTTCGGTCGCCAATGCGCTGTCGGAGCGGCTCGAAGTCGAAGTCTGGCGCGAGCAGCAACATTACCGCATGGTCTTCGAACGCGGCGTGCCGAAGGGCAAGCTGGAGAAACTCGGCCGCGTGCCGAACAAGCGCGGCACCAAAGTGCGTTTCCGCCCGGACCCGCAAATCTTTGGGCCGAAGGCGGCGTTCAAGCCGCAGCGCGTCTTCAAGATGGCGCGCTCCAAGGCCTATCTCTTCGGCGGAGTCGAGATCCGCTGGACCTGCGCCAAGGAAATGCTGCGCGGCATCGATGACGTGCCGGAGCAGGAGACTTTCCATTTCCCCGAAGGCCTGAAGGATTTTCTCGCCGCCGCGATCCACAACGACACCCTGGTGCATCCGGACATCTTCACCGGCAAAGCCGGCAAGACCGGCGGCCATGGGGCGGTGGAATGGGCGGTGGCCTGGACCGCGGATGCCGACGGCTTCGTCTCCTCATATTGCAACACCATTCCCACCGGGGACGGCGGCACGCATGAGTCCGGCTTGCGCAGCGTGCTCACGCGCGGGCTGAAGGACCACGCCGAACGCATCGGGCAAGGCAAGCGCGCGGCTTCCATTACCAGCGAAGATGTCATGGCCGGCGCGGCCGCCATGCTGTCGGTCTTCATCCGCGAGCCGGAATTCCAGGGCCAGACCAAGGATCGGCTCGCCACCGCCGAAGCAACCCGCATCGTCGAACAGGGTATCCGCGATCCGTTCGATCACTGGCTCGCGGGCAATCCGAACCAGGCCGGCAAGCTGCTGGATTTCGTGGTTGAGCGCGCCGAAGAACGGCTGCGCCGTCGGGCAGAAAAGGAAATTTCGCGCAAGACCGCGGTGCGCAAGCTGCGGCTTCCCGGCAAACTTGCCGATTGCAGCAATACCGGCGCCGAAGGATCTGAGATTTTCATCGTCGAGGGCGACAGCGCCGGCGGCTCCGCCAAACAGGCTCGCGACCGCGCAACGCAGGCGGTGATGCCGCTGCGCGGTAAAATTCTCAACGTCGCCTCGGCGACCAAAGACAAACTGATGCAAAACCAACAGCTGGCGGACCTGGTGCAGGCGCTCGGCTGCGGCACCGGCGTGCATTACCGCGAGGAGGATCTGCGCTACGAGAAAGTGATTGTGATGACCGACGCCGATGTGGACGGCGCGCATATCGCGTCCCTGCTGATCACCTTCTTCTACCGCGAGATGCCGAAGCTGATCGACGCCGGCAGGCTGTATCTTGCCGTGCCGCCGCTCTATCGCCTCACCCACGGCGCGAAGACGGTCTATGCGCGCGATGACGCGCATAAGGCCGAGCTGTTGAAAAAAGAATTCCACGCCAATGCGAAGGTTGAGATCGGCCGCTTCAAAGGCTTGGGCGAGATGATGGCGAGCCAGCTCAAGGAAACCACCATGGACCGTAGCAAGCGCACACTGCTGCGCGTCGTGTTGCTGGCCGACGACCGCGAGGACACCGCCGATGCCGTCGAGCGCCTGATGGGCACCAAGGCGGAGAGCCGCTTCGCCTTCATCCAGGAAAAATCGGAATTCGCGTCGGAAGAGCTGCTCGACGTTTAGACGCCGCGTCACTCCAGCGGCAGCCCGACATAATTCTCCGCCAGCGCCGTCGCAGCTGCACGGGAGTTCGTCACATAATCCAGCTCCGCGAGTTGGCGGCGATAATCGAAATCCGGCTCGAAGGCGAAGCGGTGCAGGAGCTGCGTCATCCAGAGCGAGAAGCGCTGCGCTTTCCATACCCGCCGCAGGCACCTCGCCGAATAAGCATCGAGCCGGTCGCTTCGGCCGGAGGCGTAAAAGGCATGGATCGCGCGTGACAGCACCAGCACATCGGCGAGCGCCAGATTCATGCCCTTGGCGCCGGTCGGCGGCACGATATGCGCCGCGTCACCGGCGAGAAACAGCCGGCCATGCTGCATTGGCTCCGCCACGAAGCTGCGCATCGGCGTAATCCCTTTTTGCAGGATCCGGCCTATGGTAAGCGCGCGCGTGCCGTCCAGCCGCGTGCGCAGTTCCTGCCAAATCCTGTCGTCAGACCATTCGTTGAGGTCTTCGTCGGGCGCGCATTGCAGATAAAGCCGCGAAACGGTCGGCGAGCGCATGCTGCATAACGCGAAGCCACGCGCGTGGAAGGCGTAGATCAGTTCCCGCTCCGGCGGCGGCGCTTCCGCCAGAATGCCGAGCCAGGCAAAGGGATAACCGCGCTCATAGGTGGTGAGGGTCCCGGGTGGGAAACTCAGGCGGGATATTCCATGCGAGCCGTCGCAGCCACCGATAAAGTCGCAGGAGATTTCCTTCTCCGAGCCTTCATGCCGGAAGGTGATTGTCGGCCTGCCGGTATCGAAGCCGAGCAGACGCACGTCCTCGACGCCAAAGAAAATCTCGCCACCGTCGGCCAGGCGTCGCGCGATCAGATCCTTGACGATCTCCTGCTGGCCGTAGATCGCGATCCCCTTGCCGACCAGACTACGGAAATCGAGATGATGCAGCGCGCCGTCGAAGCAGAGAAAGATGCCGTCATGCCGCATCGCCTCGCGCTGCAGGCGTTCTCCGACGCCGGTCTCCACCAGCAGGTCGGCTGCCCATTGCTCGAGCACGCCGGCGCGCACGCGCTGTTCGACATAGGCACGGCTGCGGCTTTCGAGCACGATAGAGTGAATGCCACTGCGGTGCAGCAAATGGGAGAGCATCAGCCCCGCGGGGCCGGCGCCGACAACCCCGACTTGCGTCCGCATCGCCGCTTCTCCCGAAAAGCTAGCCATAAACGGACGCCTGGCGGGGCGAAAAGGGATGAAGCCCGGAAAGGCTGGAACGTTCGCCTTGCATACTCGCTTTCCCATCCGGGACCGGCGCATGGCCGGGGCGCGGCCTATGCGCTGAAGCTCTTGACTGACCGCGGCTTTCGGGCAACTAGGGGTGTAAAATCAGCCCGTTCCGGCCGGTCACGACCTTAGCCCCACCAGAGGAAGCGCTTTGCCATGCATGAAGTCACCAACAAGACCCATTGGCATGAACCATCCGGCGGCAGGAAGGCGGGCTTTGGCGATTTCGGCCGCCCGAAAACTCCCTATGACCTGTTCATGGAGTCGGAAGAGATTCCGGTCTTTCGGGGCGTCGGCTGCAAGCGCACGCAAGACCTCCCGCTGAAGCCCTGGAAACGTACCGGCGGTCGCGGCAGCTACATCCAGCTCTATGGCACTGAAGGCAAATGGGGCTGCTACGTGGTCGAGGTGCCCGGCGCCGGCGCGCTTAATCCCGAAAAACACATGTACGAGGAAATCTTCCTTGTGCTGGAAGGCCGCGGCAGCACCGAGGTTTGGCTGGAAGGCGACAACAAGCGCCACACCTTTGAATGGCAGCAGGGTTCGATGTTCTCGATCCCGATGAATGCCATGCACCGTATCGTCAACGCCAGCTCTAGCCCTGCCCTGCTGCTCAGCGGCACGACGGCACCGAATGTGCTGAACATGATCAATAACGTCGAGGCGGTATTCAACAATCCATTCCGCTTCACCGATCGCTTCAGCGGCGCGGACGACTTCTACAAATACAAGGACGATGTCGAGCCGGATCCGGTGCGCGGCCTAGCGATGCGCCGCACCAACTTCATTCCTGACGTGATCAATTGCGATCTGCCGCTCGATAACCGGCGCTCTCCGGGTTGGCGGCGCGTCGAGCCGTTCATGACCAACAACCAGTTCTATTACTGGATCGGCCAGCACGAGAACGGCCGCTATTCCAAGGCCCATGCCCATACTTCGGCGGCCGTGCTCGTCTGCCTGAAAGGCAAGGGTTACACCTACACCTGGCCGGAGCGGAACGGCGTGACGCCATGGAAGGACGACAAGGGTAACGAGGTTCAGCGCGTCGACTATGAATTCGGCGGCATTGTCACCGCGGCGCCCGGCGGCGCGCGCTGGTATCACCAGCACTTCGCCGCTTCCAAGGATCCGCTGCGGCTCAGCGCCTGGTTCGGTCCTTTCAATCCAGGCCGCGAGCCCGGCCCACCCGGCGAAAAGCACACCGATTATACCGGCCGTGACATTCCCGAGGGCGGAACCGCCATCCCCTATTGGATGGAAGACCCCTTCATCCGCGAGGAATACGAAGCCCGGCTCACGGCGGAAGGCGTCGAAAACCGCATGCGCCCGGAATATTACGACAAAAACTACAAGGGCCCGTTGCCGACGGAATGATTGGGCCGTTACTGGTCGTCATGCCCCGCGAAAGCGGGGCATCCAGTATCCACCAAGCAGCCATAACGATTACCGGATCGTCCGCCAGCGCGGACGATGACCCTGAAGGAAAGCGATGCCAGTCGAAGAAACCGAAAGCGGACGGATTTATTTCTCCAGCATCGGGCGCACGCTCGAAGGCGAAGATGAAATCTGCATTCTCAGCGTCGGAGTCGATATCGGCTCATCCACCTCGCATCTCGTGTTCTCTCGCATCGTGCTGGAGCGGCTCGACAGCCGCTATGTCGTGACCCAGCGCGAGACCTTTTACCAATCCGACATCCTGCTTACGCCCTATACCGCCGCGGAAGAGATTGACGCCGAGAAGCTCGGCGCCTTCATCCAGCAGCAGTACCAGGACGCCAATGTCGATCCGAACGAGATTGATACCGGCGCGCTGATCCTCACCGGCGTAGCCGTGCGCCGCCGCAATGCACGCAAGATCGGCGAATTGTTCGCCGGCCAGGCCGGCAAACTCGTTGCTGTCAGCGCCGGCGATAACCTGGAAACCGTGATGGCGGCCTATGGCTCCGGCGCCGTCGCCCGCTCTATCCGTGACGCATCGACGGTGATGAATGTCGATATCGGCGGCGGCACGTCAAAGATCGCGGTCTGCGCCGACGGCAAGGTGATCGGACTGACCGCCATTGACGTCGGTGCGCGCCTGGTCTGCGTCGATGCCGAGGGCAAGATCAACCGCATCGAAGAGGCCGGCCGCCGCTTCGCCGCCGCGCTCGGCGTAAATCTCAAGCTCGGCGACGTGTTGCCGCCGCAGGTCGCGCGCGAACTGGCCGCCCATATGGCGGACCGGCTGTTCGAGGCGATGCGCGGCGCATCACCGGCGGAAGGCGACACGCATCTGCTGCGGCTCGATCCCCTTGCCTATCGCGGCAAGGTCGACGAGGTGACTTTCTCCGGCGGCGTTTCCGAATTCATCTACGGCCGGGAAAAGAATTCCTTCGGCGACCTCGGCCCGCTGCTGGCCGACGAGATCCGCAAGCGCGTGGAAGCCTGGGTGTCGCGCATCGAGACGCCCGATCAGGGAATCCGCGCCACCGTGATCGGCGCCTCGCAATACACGACGCAGGTTAGCGGCAGCACGATTTTCGTCTCGCCGCTGGAAGCCGTCCCCCTGCGCAACGTACCGGTGATCGCCCCGCATCTGCCGCTGGACGAGGAAATCGACGCGAAATCGGTAGCCGTCGCGGTCGCTTCCGCCCTGAAGCAGGCCGATCTCGCCCAGGGCAAAAGCCCGGTTGCGGTCTTCGTGCCCTGGACGGGCTCGGCGACCTTCCAGCGCCTCGATGCCTTCTGCCGCGGCGCGGTCGAAGGGCTCGCTCCGGTTTTGAGCCGCGGTCACCCGCTGGTGCTGGCAGGGGATGGCGACGTTGGCGGCCTGCTTGGCATCCATTTGCGCGAGGAGATGCGCCTGCCCAACCCGATCGTCTCAGTCGACGGCCTCGAACTGAAGGAATTCGACTTCATCGACATCGGCGGCATGATGGAGAGCTCCGGCGCCGTCGCGGTTGTGATCAAATCGCTGGTCTTCCCGACCAGCGCGGGGGTGGGCCAGGAGTGGCGCGCGGAAGCCGCCCGGGAAGAAGAGACCGCGTGATCCCGACAAAATGGGAGCCGGTTTTCGGACAAGAACATGCGATCCGGTTCAAAACCGATACCCGCTTTTGCGGATGGCAGTGTCGATTTCTTGAAAAACGTTAAGTATTAATTCCACTTATTGCGCTGCAGCAGCATTGACTTTAGGCCTTTCGGCCTTATGTTCGCGGCGTACGATCGAACACGGATTCGACCGTCGCGCCCCCGCCATTACCTGGTCGTCGTTCTCCCGGCGCGGGCCGGACGGTCCCTCATAGAGGTTGCATGCCTTTTTCCACTCTTGGCTTGTCCGAGAAAGTTCTCGCCGCGATTGGCGCGGCCGGTTACCCCGCACCCACCCCCATTCAAGAGCAAGCCATCCCCCACGTTCTCGCCCGGCGCGACGTGCTTGGCATTGCGCAGACCGGCACCGGCAAGACCGCCGCCTTCGTCTGGCCGATGCTCAATCTTCTGGAAAAGGGCCGCGCCCGCGCGCGGATGCCGCGCACGCTTATTCTCGAGCCGACGCGCGAACTCGCGGCACAAGTGGCGGAGCACTTTGCGCGCTACGGGGCCAAGCACAAGCTCAATGTCGCGCTGCTGATCGGCGGTGTTTCCTTCGGCGATCAGGATACAAAGCTGACGCGCGGCGTCGACGTTTTGATCGCGACGCCCGGCCGGCTGCTCGATCATACCGAGCGCGGCGGCTTACTGCTGAGCGGCGTCGAACTGCTGGTGATCGACGAAGCCGACCGCATGCTCGACATGGGCTTCATTCCCGACATCGAGCGTATCGGCAAGCTGGTGCCTTTCACCCGCCAGACGCTGTTCTTCACGGCAACCATGCCGTCGGAAATCCAGCGCATCGCTGATACCTTCCTGCACAATCCGGTGCGCGTCGAGGTCTCCCGCCCCGCCACCACCGCCCCGACATCACGCAGTCGCTCGTCGCCTGCGGCCGCGAGCCGCACGAGAAGCGCGAGACGCTCCGCCGGCTGATCCGCTCCGAGGTAAATCTGAAGAACGCGATCATCTTCTGCAACCGCAAGCGCGAAGTCGCGCTGCTGCACCGCTCGCTGGTGAGCCACGGCTTCAATGCGGTGGCGCTGCATGGCGACCTGGACCAGCCCGCGCGCATGGCGGCGCTGGAAGTCCTTCCGCAAGGGCGACGCCAAGCTTCTGATCGCCTCCGACGTTGCCGCCCGCGGACTCGATATTCCGGAAGTCAGCCACGTCTTCAATTTCGACGTGCCGCATCATGCCGACGATTATGTCCACCGCGTCGGCCGCACCGGCCGCGCCGGCCGCACCGGCACCGCGATCACCATCGTGGCGCCGATGGACCAGAAAGCGGTCGCGGCGATCGAAAAGCTTACCGGTCAGACGATTGCCTGGGCGGGCGCGCCCGCCCGCTCCGAGGAGGCCGAGCCGCGTGAGCAGAAGCACCGCGGCGGCAGGCGCGGACGCGGCGGACCGCCGCCGCAGAAGACGAAATCGCGCCCCCGCCGCGCCGGTCACCCGCATGGAAGAAGCCCGGCCGCGCCGGCAGGCGGAGCCGAAACACGAGCGCAACGAAGACAGCGACAGCTCGCATCTGCCCGCCTTCCTGCTGCGGCCGGTGCGCGTGAAGGCCTGATCCACAGCGGCAGCGAACGGTGAGCACATTGGCCCAAGCATTAGCCTTGGCCCAGGCGTTTGGCCTTGACCCAGGCGCTAGGCCGCTGGCCTAGGCGTCAAGCCTTTGCGCAGCATTCAGGCTGTTGCTTCATGTATTTTTTGAAAGTCCGTCCGCGCTTTGCAGTCGCAGCCCTCTTCGACACAGCCGCAGCCCTCTTCGATCATTGCGCAGCTTTTCGGAGGCGCGCGCAAGCGCCGCGGCTCAGTGGTTCGCCGCGGGCGCCCGCCGCCGGCGTCAGCTGCACCGATTCGCCGCAGCCGCAGGCCGAGGTCTGGTTCGGGTTGTTGAACACGAACTGCGTGGCGAGCTTGTCGGTCTTGTAGTCCATCTCGGTGCCGAGCAGGAACATCACCGCCTTGGGATCGATCAGGATGCGCACGCCCTTGTCCTCGACCACCTCGTCATAGGGGCCGATCTGAGTGGCATATTCCATCGTATAGGCCATGCCGGCGCAGCCGCCGTTCTTGACGCCGACGCGCACGCCGGTGATCGGCCGTCGGCCTTCGCCATGATTTCCTTGATGCGCGCGGCGGCGGCATCGGTCAGCCGCATCACCTGCGGCCGGGGCCGCATTCGGCCATTGTTCATCCTCTTTTCCGACGGCAGCAATTTGCCTGCCGATGATGTAATGCTTCGAGCGGTCGCGCAAGTCGCACTTGCCAGGCAACGTCACCACATATTGAGCGCCAGCCGCGCCTCGTCGGTCATGCGGCTCGGGTCCCATGGCGGATCCCAGACCACCTTGACCTTGACCTCGCCGACCCCGGGCACGCTCGCGACCGCGTTCTCCACCATGTTGGGCAGCTCCTGCGCGGACGGGCAATTCGGCGTCGTCAGCGTCATGTCGACCTTGACGGCGCGGTCGTCCGCGATATCGACCTTGTAGATCAGGCCGATCTCGTAGATGTCGGCCGGAATTTCCGGGTCGTAGACCGTCTTCAGCGCGGCGACGATGTCGTCGGTCAGGCGCGCATTCTCCTCCTCCGGCAGCGCCGCGGTTTCGCAGCTCGGTCAGGCGCAAGCGCCGGTGCAGTCGGCTTTTTTGTTCGTCACTCATGCGAAAAAATCCTGCGCCTTGATCAAGGCCGTCGCAAGGCTGTCGACCTCCTCCGCGGTGTTGTACATCGCGAACGAAGCGCGGCAGGTCGCGGTAACGCCGAAGCGCGCCAGCAGCGGCATCACGCAATGGGTGCCGGCACGCACCGCGATGCCCGAGCGGTCGATGATGGTCGCGACGTCATGCGGATGCGCGCCCTTCATTTCGAACGAGACGATGGCGCCCTTTTCCTTGGCGGTGCCGATGATGCGCAGCGAATTGATCTCGCGCAAGCCGCTCGTGCGCGTAGGTCAGCAACTCGTCCTCGTGCGCCCGGATGCGCGCCTTGCCGATCGAGTTGACATAGTCGATGGCGGCGCCGAGCCCGATCGCCTGCACGATCGGCGGCGTGCCGGCCTCGAATTTGTGCGGCGGCTCGCCGTAGGTGATGCGGTCCTCGAACACTTCGCGGATCATCTCGCCGCCGCCGTTGAACGGCGGCATGGCGGCCAGATGCTCGTGCTTGCCATAGAGCACGCCGATGCCGGTCGGCCCGTAGAGCTTGTGGCCGGTGAAGACATAGAAATCGCAGTCGATGTCCTGCACGTCGATGTCGAGATGCACGGCGCCCTGGCTGCCGTCGACCAGCACCGGAATGCCGCGCGCATGCGCGAGCCTCACCACCTCCTTCACCGGCACGATGGTGCCGAGCATGTTCGACATCTGCGTGATCGCGACCATCTTGGTGCGCGGGCCGAGCAGCTTCTCGAATTCGTCGAGCAGGAAATTGCCGTCATCGTCGACCGGCGCCCATCTTGATCACCGCGCCCTGGCGCTCGCGCAGGAAATGCCACGGCACGATGTTGGAATGGTGCTCCATGATCGAGAGCACGATCTCGTCGCCGGGCTTGATGCGCTCGCGCGCCGAACGTGTAGGCGACGAGATTGATCGCCTCGGTGGCGTTGCGGGTGAAAATGATCTCTTCGCGCCGCGCCGCATTGAGGAAACGCGCGCACCTTTTCGCGCGCGCCTTCATAGGCCTCGGTCGCCGCATTGGCGAGGTAATGCAGGCCGCGATGCACATTGGCGTATTCGGTGTTAGGCCTGCGCAATGCGGTCAAGCACCGCCTTCGGCTTCTGCGCGGAGGCGGCGTTGTCGAGATAGATCAGCGGCTTGCCGTAGACCTGCATCGCCAGGATCGGGAAATCCGCGCGGATGCGGTCAACGTCATAGGCTGCCGTTGCTCACTGCCGGATGCATCGCGTCACTCCCGCGCCGACAGCCAGGCCACGACGCCTTCCATCAGGATCTCGCGCAGGCCCGCATGCTCGATGCCTTCGATCGCCTCGCCGATGAAAGCCTGGATCAGCAGCGCCTCGGCCTGCTTTTGCGGAATGCCGCGCGTCTCGCAGATAAAACAGCAGATTCTCGTCGAGCGCGCCGGCGGTCGCGCCGTGGCCGCATTGCACGTCGTCGGCGAAGATCTCCAGCTCCGGCTTGTTGTCGGCTTCGGCGTCGTCCGACAGCAGCAACGCCTGCGTCATCATCTTGGCGTCGGTCTTCTGCGCGCCCGGGCCGACGATGATCTTGCCCTGGAACACGCCGCGGCTCTCGCCGTCGAGCACCCGATTCGACGCCTAGAGCAACAATCACTCGAACCCGAATTTAGGGGCGATTTCGTGTTCAGGGATCGGCACGTATGTTGCCCCACTCAGAATAGGAGCACTCCACATCGGGAGCGCCAAACTTCCGAGGAAAGGTATATCTTTATGGCAAAAGCAAAACTTGTGACGGGCCTCTTTAAGAACAAGATAGCAGCCGAAGCGGCGGTAGACGCGCTCTTAAAGCGAGGGTACAGTCGGGATGAAGTCAGCGTTTTGATGTCTGACGCAACGAGGAGCAAAGAGTTTGCTCTTCAAACTCGAAGCCACGCAGCTGACGGTGCTGGTATTGGGGGAGCAGTAGGTGGTGCAGTCGGTGCGGTTCTCGCAGCAATTGCGGCAGTTGGAAGCACAATCTTTCTACCGGGAATAAACCTTGTAATTGCTGGTCCAATTGCGGCTGCGCTTGCCGGTGCGGGTGCAGGAGGAGCTACGGGTGGACTGATTGGTGGTCTAATCGGAGCCGGCATTCCTGAATATCGAGCCAAGGTTTATGACGCAGGACTTCGCGGCGGGGGAATTCTCTTAGGAGTCGAGTCCCGATCCGACGACGATGTTGGCAAAATTGAAGAATTGCTCGAGGCTGTCGGGGCGGAACACGTGCGCACTGAGTAGTGGCAGTTTCAACCAGAGTCAGAGATTTGATTAACGATAGATGCTGCTCAAGTTTCAGCATCAAGAACAAAGGGCCCGCCACACTTAGAAGTGAAGCGGACCCTTTTGTTTCGCCAGGGTGAAAACTCAGCGAGAGATTTTCTCTCCAATATCCTCTACCGCTTCTCCGATCTTGCGACGACCCTTACCGACCTTTTCTTTTACTTCACCACCGAATCGATCGGCTTCACCTTCATCACGCATGTCGGGATCATCGATTAAGCGGCCAATGCCTTTCTTGGCAGCGCCCTTAGCCTGGTCTAATTTTCCTTCTATTTCGTCCTTATTCGGTAAACCCATAATCAGCCTCCTTGGATAAAGTTGTGCCATCCCAAACGCCTGCACACAGGATGTAAGAGCAAGTCATATTCCGTGGTTGAGTAACCTGAATTGACGTGCTTTTTGGCTAATTTTGGCTATTGAAATGTATGCATAAAAGACTCTTGTGCTCGATAGCGAAACAATTCTCATTCTCCGCAACCGAGCCTGGGGTTAGCCTCTCAATTCACCCAATCTTTAGGTTGGGGTCAGCTGAGCTGCACCCTTGACTGACACAAAAAGTTAAGCATAGTCCCCTTGGGGGGAGAAGGGCTTAACAATGTCGGAAAAGATTCCCGGTAAACGACGCACCTACGGCCGCGAGTTCAAACTGAAAGTGCTGCGCGAAATCGAAGCTGGTAAATCGCAAGCGCAGGCCGCACGTGAATATCAACTGTCCGAGACAGCGATCTACAAGTGGCGGCAACAGTTCAATAAATACAAAGATCAGGCTTTTGCTGGTCGCGGCAATAGCTACACGGACGAAGCTCGAGTCCAGGAACTGGAACGCATGGTTGGCCGGCTGACCATGGAGAATGACTTTTTAAAAAAGCTTTTGCAGAAGCTGCAAAACGGCAGCTGAAGACTGAAAGCCAACGGAAACGACTGATCATGGACCTTTTGCGCCAGGAAGTGAAAGAGAGACCGACCGCCGCGCGAGCCCTTAGAGCGCTCGGCGTGGCGGTCGGTCTCTCGCGTTCCACTATCGGCCGCCACTTGCGCACCACTCCCCCAGCGACGTTGGCGGAAAAGGACACAGCACGACGGGTAGTCATTCATGAGGTAGCACTGGAGATGCGCAGTTACGGTTATCGCCCGATCACCAAAGAACTGCATCGTCGCGGTTCGATTATCAATCATAAAGTCGTCATTCGCCTCTTGCGTGAAGATAATCTGCTCTGTCTACGGCGGCGTGCTTTTGTTTCCACTACTGACTCGCAACATCATTTCACCATCTACCCCAATCTGGCCCGCAAGCTTGTGCTAACTGATATCAATCAACTCTGGGTGGCTGATATCACCTACCTTCGGTTGCGCCAGGAGTTCATTTACCTGGCTGCTTTGCTTGATGCTTTCAGTCGCCGCTGCATCGGTTGGGCCTTGGCGCGTTACCTCGATGCCCGCCTGCCCCTGGCTGCTTTACAGATGGCTCTGGCAACGCGTTCTTTCAAGCCTGGGGAATTGATGCATCACTCTGATCGGGGCGTGCAATACGCTGCCCGTGAATATGTGCAAGTACTCGAGCAACACAAAATCATCATCAGCATGAGTCGCGTTGGTAATCCCTACGATAACGCTAAAGCGGAAAGATTCATGCGCACCCTTAAGTATGAGGAGATCTACTTGAATGACTATGATAGTTTCGCTGAAGTATTAGCCTCTGTGGAGCACTTTATAGAACAGGTCTACAATCATAAGCGGCTTCATTCTGCCATCGGGCATCTCCCGCCAGCAGAGTTTGAAGCATCGCTTCCGTTAAGAAACCAACCTTAACTGCTCGTGTCATTTTTGGGGTGCACTACACACCTCGATTCTCCCCAACCTTTAGGTTGGGGTTAGCCTCTCTCATTCTCCCCAACCTTTAGGTTGGGGTTCGCCCTTCTCATTCTCCCCAACCTTTAGGTTGGGGTTAGACTTCTCTCCCCAACCTTTAGGTTGGGTTAGATACGCCGCATAGATGAAGAAACCATTTTAATGGTTTCACTCTCATGAGAGGGAAACCATTGAAATGGTTTCTTCGCCTATTTGGCGGCCGCTCGACCCCAACCTAAAGGTTGCGGAGAATGAGAAGCTAACGCCCCCAAAGCTGCCGAGAATTTTTGGGCCGCTCGACCCCAACCTAAAGGTTGCGGAGAATGAGAAGCTAACCCCGACCCCAAAGCTGCCGAGAATTTTTGGTGGCCGCTCGACCCCAACCTAAAGGTTGCGGAGAATGAGAAGCTAACCCTGACCCCAAACTTGCCGAGAATTTTTGCGGCCGCTCGACCCCAACCTAAAGGTTGGGGACAATGAGAAGCTAACCCCGACCCCAAACTTGCCGAGAATTTTGGCGGCCGCTCGACCCCAACCTAAAGATTGGGGAGAATGAGAAGCTAACAACCGACCCCAAAGTTGCTGAGAATAAGAGTTTCCAACAAAAACAAAACGGGTGCGCCTAATCTCGGCGCACCCGCAATGTTCAATTGATTGACTCTTAGAAAGTCGCGCGCACTGCGAACTGGAACTGCCTCGACTTGAAAAGAGTTTCTCCCGGTGGCGGCGTTATCGTTTGGAACGCCGGTCGGTAGGTAAGAGTTGACCCGGAAATACTGTACGCAATTTGATCGAGGTTACCTATCACCTGCGTACGGTTGAACAAATTGAATCCTTCAGCAAGGAACTCCAATTTCGCGTTTTCCGTCAGGCTGATCCTGCGTGAAAGACGCAGATCAAAGTTCCAGAACTTCGGGTAACGCAGAGCATTTCGTCCGCCAAGCGGAGGTGGGAGCCGATTCCCACCGCCAGAACCCGTCAGACCGCTAAATCCTCGGCCCGATCACGCTTGGCTGCGCTTCCGGTCGTCTCATAGCTGTATGGGAACCCGGACTGAATCACAAATACCGGAGAGATGCTCCATCCACCCAGAATGGCGCGCTTCGCCGCATCGTCCCCTAGGCCAAACATTTCATGAGGTTGAAAAACAGCGCTAGCGACATAACGATGGCGAAGATCGAAGTTCGATGGACCCCGGTCATTCGCATAATCGTTTGGATCGTAGGGAATATTTCCAGCCGTGAACGTACCAGTTTGCTGGTTGGCGTCTCTGGCAGTTGCATAGCTATAGCTTGTTTGGAACTGCATTCCATGCGTCAGACGCCGATTGAGTTGCAGCACCAGAGCGTGGTACTCGGATCCGATATTGCTACGAACTTCGGTTACCTGGTTGAAGTTATTGTTTATTCGAGTCGTGAACCGGGGACTGTAATCGACTGACCACCGAAAGGCCCTCCTGAAATGGTGTAGTTTGTAGGCTCGCCTGTTACTGGTTCACCATTTGATATCGACGAATGTTGTCAGGTGGTAACCAGCGCTTAAGAGGTACGAGGCAGAAAATGCCGTGTTCTGTCCTATCATCTGCTCAAATACAAATCGGCCTGCACAATCGTGGGATTCTGGAGTTCAGGTGACATGACGACAATACTCGGTATGAGCTGAGCTGGCGGTGGTGTCGCGAAAGTTTGCGGGAAGATCGCACTTGTCGACTGAATCTGAATCTGTGACGTGGATATTCCAGTATTCGTTATCGCATTTGAAATCGTGGAATTCTGGATCCGGCCATAGTAGAGGCCAACTCCACCTCGGATGCGAACTTCTACCGGCTCCAGTAAGGTCATATGCAATACCGAATCGTGGGCCGAAATTGTTCTTGTCCGCTGGGAAGAAATTCGTCTTGCCAGTGAAGCGAGTATCCGAATCCCATGCTGGGTTTGGCTGCTGGGGTTCGGGAAGCTTTTGATATTCGTAGCGCATCCCAAGGTTAAGAGTAAGCCGCGGATTGATGCGCCAATCGTCCTGAACAAAGAAATTGTAGTCCGTCGTTCTGAACTCAAACCGAGTCGGCCCAAACCCCTGAAGGAAGTTACCGTTATAGCACTGCCCCGCAATACGCGGAGTGGGGGTGGCCGGATTGGGAAATCCACAAAGAGCTCCGGCAGTGCGAAGTGCGCCACTATTATTGAAGTTGGTGTAATCCATTATAAAGTCGTTAATGGTGCTATAACGTATACGCCGCCTTCCTGAAACAGGTTGTCGTTCATATCGCTTACTCGATTGATGTCCGCGCCGAATTTAAGCGTGTGGTTGCCGGTGGAGACTGTTATGTGTCGGCATATTGCTGGCGTTTTCATCAGGGTATGATCGCCGATCCAGGAAATTCGGCTTACCGGAAGTCAGTCCGCCGGTAATTGCCAGCGATGGCGATGTTCCATTTGGACCGGTGGCCGGTTCGCCTGCTACTGGCCCTGTGTACTGCTGACGTTCGAAGTCGCGTCCCCACTGGAAGCGCGCTTCGTTCAATATTGTCGGCGTGATTGTTGAGGCCAACCGCAACGTCACCCAGTCAATGTCGACTAGATCGTCGCCAAAACTTCCCCGCCCACGAGTAACTGTCGACGAGGTTTGTACTCCGTTAGGAGACTTCCAGCGCAAGTGATTGTATGTTCCGGTGAATGTATTGTTCTCGTTGATTTGCCAGTCGATCTTCGGGAGGAACAAACGCTGATCGCCCCGTCGATCCACTTCGCCCGTCAAACCTTGAAGAAAAGCCAGCGCCGAGTCGATCTGAGTATTAGTGACTCCGCGGCCCGTGAGTCGAGTTCTATCCACGGTACTAAAGAACGTTGGGTTTGTGTTAATTGCAACGCCCGGGAACAATCTTCTCTGCTCGTCATAGCTGAAGAAGAAGAAAAGCCGATCTTTTACAATCGGGCCGCCAATCACCCCGCCAAACTGCTTCCGATTGTCCTCAGGCTTAATGCCCACGACAGCGCCATTGACTGTTTGGAACGACTGCGGATTTCTCGCGTTGAAGCGTTCATCTCTTACGTAGAAGAATCCGCTCCCGTGAAACTCGTTACTGCCGCTCTTTGTAACAGCGTTAACAACGGCGCCTGCGGCGCGACCATACTCGGCCGAGTAGTTTGAGGTGTTGACCTGAAACTCTCTCACCGCTGCCTGACTGATCGAATAGTTCAAGCGAGTTCTACCGCGCTCTTCCGAGAAGAACGCCTGATTGTTATCGCCTCCATCGACCGTGTTGTTATTGAGAAGACCTGACAGACCTCTGAAGCTAACCAATCCAAATGAACCGTCCGGTACCGCACCCGGTGTAAGCAAAGCAAAGTTAGACCAGCGTCGTCCATTGATCGGTAATTCATTGATCGAGGTTTGATTAATGTTGCTGGAGAAGTCTTGCTGCGACGTGTTGATGACCGGAGCCTCTGAAGTAACTTCGACCGTGCCCTGAACCGGGCCAATCGCAAGTGACGGATTCATTGGCGTGGTGCGACCAACTTCAACTACCACTCTCTCCTGAGTGTAGGCGCTGAAGCCCGCGGCATTGATCGTTATACTGTAGATCCCAGGTTGGAGGTTTGCGACTTTGAAGCTGCCTTGATCGTCGGAGGTCACCGAGTCTTCCTTGTTGGTCTCAGTGTTTTTCGCGACGATTGCGGCGCCAGGAACAGATTCTTTGTTAGGGTTAGTAACAACGCCTCCAATCGCACCTGTCGTGGTGGACTGAGCCATAGTTACGATGCTCACACAACTGGCGAATAGAATCGCAAATGAGAGCCTTACAATTTTCGACATACGGGGAACTCCTTCAGCATTGGGTTGACGGCTCACGCGCGCAGGATTGAGCGGGCGCGCACAGGAGGTAATCTTGGGATTCGAGAGCAATTGGAAAAACTCAGGAAACAAAGCCGGGAAAAGTTAACCAGTGAAATCCGCACGTAGAAAGGATCCGCACTGTAGAAAGGTTTTTCTACCACGCTTATAGCATTTAAGCAAGCTACAATGATCTTAATTGTCGAGATGATCTGAATTCGGTGAGCCTCAGTGACCTACTCGGTTCGACACCCCTAATCAGACTTCATTTTCGCGAGTCGGGATCGCACAAAAACATCCACTGATTACATTCGCAAGCCCTGTGCCGAATGACATCAGACCAGCCTCAAGTCTCAAGCTTGATGTATTTCGGCTTTTGTTGCTTTACAACTCTTTTGGCCCGCTCGCTAAAACCAAGATTTTGGATTTTCAATATTGGAAAATCCGTAGAGATCTCTGTGCTCCGTCGCACAGAGGAGCCTTTAGAGGCGTTCGACAATCATCGCTATTCCCTGGCCACCACCTATGCAAGCAGTCGCCAGACCCAAGCGTTTGCCTCGCCGCTGCAACTCCAGGAGAACTGTCAGCACAATGCGTGTACCTGTCGCACCCAACGGATGACCTAATGCGATTGCTCCTCCATTGACATTGGTGCGAGACCGATCGAGGCCAAGCTCCTTTTCGACCGCGAGGTACTGCGCGGCAAAAGCTTCGTTAACTTCCACCAGATCGATGTCTGCTAGCCTGAGGCCTGCTTTTTCCAGAGCCTGACGAGTTGCCGGAACAGGACCAATTCCCATGATCTCAGGCTCAACACCTGCGTAGGCCCAGCTCACTATTCGACCCATCGGTTTCAGGTCGCGTCGTTTCACATACTCTTCACTCGCGATGACCAATGCGGCCGCGCCATCAACTATGCCAGAGGCGTTTCCGGCCGTAACAAATCCATCTTTGGCGAATGCGGTTTTCAGTTTCCCCAGACCTTCAAGAGTCGTCTCGGGACGCAAATGGTCGTCGTGTTCGAATTTGTAATTACCTTTTCGAGACGTGATCTCAACCGGAACTATTTCGTCGGCGAAATAACCCTGGTCCTTCGCCCGCTTGGCCTCCTGCTGCGATCGCAAAGCGTACTTATCCTGCTCTTCACGTGACACGGAATACTTGCGCGCGAGGTTCTCAGCAGTGCCCGCCATGGGAGTATTGCAATAGCTGTCAAACAAAGCCACCATCAGGCTGTCTTCCAATTTTCCGCCGCCGAGAGGAAAACCAGAGCGTGCCCCTCGAATGACGTGCGGGGCCTGAGACATAGATTCCATTCCACCAACAAGGCAAGTCTCTGCCTCTTGAAGTTGAATCAATTGAGCGCCCGACACAATGGATTGAATTCCGCTACCGCACAGTCGATTGACAGTCAAGGCAGGTCGGTCGATGGGCACACCGGCTTTCAACGCCACGTGACGTGCGCCGTAGATTGCATCGCCGGACGTTTGCAAAGCGTTCCCCATGACGGTGTGATCAATTTCGTCAGCGGCTACTCCGGTTGACTCAAGCGCCGCGCGAGCCGCAATTGCACCGAGCTCGTTTGCAGACATATCCTTTAGAGCACCGACATACTCGCCCATGGGAGTTCGCTTGCCTCCCAGAATGAAAACATCCTTCGCCATTATTAAGTCACCATTCCTTTAATGAGAATCGGGTCATTCTGATAAACAAAAAAGCCTATCAGAGCAATGCACCGTGGGTCAATTTAGTCTTCGTGAGTTGAGTGCCGAGTTCTGAATACTGAGTACTGAGTACTGAGCGATTCGTAGACTCACTCAGGACTCAGTACTCAGCACTCAATACTCAGTATGGGACAAGGGGCTATTATTCTCGGAAGCGGTGGATAGCGCGGTAGCGGTGGAGCAGTTCTTCGAGGAAACCTTCGTACGTGAAAGTGGAGAGATCATACTCAGGGCGGATCTTGAACATGATAGGTATCGATACCCGCCACGCCATCCATTGCCTCGGTCCATCGGCAAGATCCCAGCGCCGGCGAAGAAATGTCTCGACAACCTGAATTTCCCGTTCCGTCAAAGTATTGAGACTTGCTTTGAAATCGACGGGTTTGAATGAACGGCGCAATGCCGGGTCGCTTATCGGGGCGCCAAAAACCTGGGCGAATGCCGGAGCTTCAGCTATGCGTTCCCGCACCACCACAGTACCTGCAACCATGTCTCCCACCCGCTGATCGCGAGAACTTACAAAAACGGAGATCAAGCCAATTGAATAGAAAGGCCACGGCATTATGTCGAATGTGCGAAGGAGATTTCGCACGGTTGCCTCCCAGAAAGTCACCGGCCGGCCGTCATCGCGAATCACTCGTAGTTTGAGCCATCGTTTTCCCGGAGTTTGTCCGTTCCAGATCCACTCAAAGAACGCAAAATACCCTGCGAGAATTAGAAACACAATCACTATCAGAACTGCACCGACCCATTTTGGTGCGCTGGAAAATAGGTTTTCGAGTCCCGAATAATCAGCGACAACAAGATAGACCACCACAAAGATACTGAGAGTGAATGTCTGGATCAGATGATCGATTGCACAGGCCAAAAACCTGTTGCCAATGGAGGCTAAACCAAAGTGCAGCTGCACCCGCTCAGGAGTTTCAATTACGAGTGTGTCCTCGGTGGGAATTATCGCGTGAGCTGACATTGCGATTTGAGGTTGTTATCTGTGCATGAGAAAACTACTTTCCGGTTACTCGCACAAATCTTCTCTTGCCTACTTTGATCTCGTGCTGCGGCGACTCGGGAGTTAAAGGGATATTTCTTATTTGCGGATCGCAACGCTCTCCGTCAACGTAGACTCCTCCCTGTTCCAATAAGCGCCTGGCCTCTGCTTTGGAAGAAGCAAGGCCGAGGCTCACCAACAGCTCCTTAAAGTCCCAGGTTCCGTACCGCACACTCCGTTCTTCCATCTCCTCCGGCTTTTCCTTTAGGGAGAAGATGCGATGAAAGTCGTCAGCGGCGCGCTTTGCGTCAACCGGGGAATGAAAATCGGAAATAACTGACTTTGCCAGCTCGATCTTGATGTCGCGTGGATTCCTTTCGCCATTCTCCGTTGAGAGTCGCAACGCTTCGATTTCCTGGCTGGTCAAGTCTGTGAGCAACTCGTAGTAACGCCACATCAACTGATCCGAAACCGACATTATCTTCCCGAAAATCTCCTGCGGCGGCTCGTTGATGCCAATAGCATTACCCAGGCTCTTCGACATCTTTTGCACACCATCGGTCCCCTCCAAGAGCGGCGTTATTACCGCGACCTGCGACTCTTGTCCGTATTCCCGTTGCAGGTTACGTCCCATCAGCAAATTGAATTTCTGATCGGTGCCACCAAGTTCGACATCCGCCTCGAGAGCAACCGAGTCGTACGCTTGCGTCAGAGGGTAAAGTAACTCGTGTAGAGCCACGGGTCTTTCGTCGGCGAGGCGCTTGGCAAAATCATCGCGTTCCAGAATCTGCTTTACGGTCACATGGGAGGCGAGTCGGACGAATCCATCGGCGCCAAGCTGCCCCATCCAGCGTGAATTAAAATCTATTACAGTCTTTTCCGGATCGAGCAGCTTGAATACTTGCTCCTTGTAAGTCTCAGCATTCGCATTGATCTGCTCGCGCGTGAGTTGAGGCCGGGTCGCGCTCTTCCCTGAAGGATCTCCAATCAGGCCGGTAAAATCACCGATAAGGAAAATAACCGTGTGGCCCAAATCCTGGAACGCCTTGAGTTTGCGAATGACGACGGTATGACCAAGATGAATGTCAGGGGCGGTGGGATCGACTCCCGAGTTTCACTCGCAAAGGCTTGCCGGTTTTGGCGGACCTCTCGAGCTTTGCCCGAAGTTCATCCAGCCGGATGATCTCTTCCGCGCCTTTGCTAATAAACTCAATCTGTTCGTCGGTGGTCATAACTAATTCTTACGTAAAACCCTGCGTCCGACAACCTCATATTTTCCACTCACAATCAAGCCAAGAGCTTCAGCGTAGAGCTCGTGTTCGAGAGGCAACAGACGAGCGGCCAGAGTTTCTTCCGTATCCTCGTCAAGAACCGCCAAAGCTCGCTGCGCGATTATTGGCCCGCCGTCCAGTGTGTCATCAACTAAATGGACAGTACAGCCCGTCCATTTCGCACCGTGTTGAATTGCCTGTCGTTGAGCATCGAGGCCCGGAAACGAAGGCAGCAAGCTTGGGTGAATGTTGAGGATGTGTCCAGGAAAATTCGAAACGAACTCAGGCGATAATAGGCGCATGTAACCTGCAAGGCAGATCAAATCTGCGCCGTGATCTTTGAGCACGGAGATGACTTCCGACTCATGATCCTGGCGACTTCGATTCTTTCGCTCGACAATTGCTGTCCGTAGGCCACGCCGGCCTGCCACTTCAAGACCGGGAGCATTGGCCTTGTCACTAATTACAATGACAATTTCCGCATCCGGAACCGAGCCCGCGCGAATCGCATCAGCCAAGGCGGCCATGTTTGAGCCGCGACCAGAAATCAGGATGGCTACTTTAGTGTTCAAAGCTTTCCAGGAAATGTCGCGAATACCACCGACGTAGTCGGTGGATTGTTCATATTCAGCCTACTGAGTGTTGCGCCTATCAAGCTCAAACCCCACCGACGTAGTCGGTGGATTGTTCAAATTCAGTCTATGGATGTTGCGCCTACCAAGCTCAAACCCCACCGACGTAGTCGGTGGTTGTTCATATTCAGCCTACTGAGTGTTGCGCCTACCAAGCTCAAATTTTGTTGTGGCCTCCTCGTAGGTTGGGTATGAACGATCCACCGACTGCGTCGGTGGGATTTGGGTGCTCTTCGCTGAGCTTGCTCCTGGTAGGTTGGGTATGAACGATCCACCGACTGCGTCGGTGGGATTCGAAGATGTTCTTCCTGCTCGGCTCCTGTAGGTTGGGTATGAACTATCCACCGACTGCGTCGGTGGGATTTCGTGCCTTCCGATGAGCTTCTCCTCCTCTGGTAGGTTGGGTATGAACAATCCACCGACTGCGTCGGTGGGATTGGCCAAGACCTGTTACTCCAGCACTACTTCGCCGTTTCCCTTTACTACTCTGCCAATTTCGTAACTCTGCCATTTTTGATCCGAAAGGTGCTTGACGATCAGCGACGAATGTTCGGCCGACGCTACTATCACCATTCCGACGCCCATATTGAACGTCCGAAACATCTCAGTCTCAGAAACATTCCCGATTCTCTGCATCACTTCGAAGACCGGAAGTACCGGCCACGATCCCTTCTTAATGGAAACAGCAGTTCCCGCGGGCAGTATCCGCGGCAAGTTGTCGATCAAGCCGCCCCCAGTAATGTGAGCCAACCCTTTGATCAACTTTTTATCAACGAGCTCGGCGAGTGGATGAAGATAACTGAGGTGCGGCTTGAGCAAAATCTCGCCTACTGTAGCGCCGGCTTCTTTAACATTGCTTTTTACGTCGTACCCAGCCACCTCAAGGAACAATTTACGGGCGAGCGAATATCCGTTGGTATGCAGACCTGCCGACGGGAGCGCCAGCAATAGATCACCGGGAACAATTTGCTTCCCATCGATCACTTTTTCTCGATCAACGACACCAACGATGAATCCAGCCACATCATATTCACCCGCTGAATAAAATCCGGGCATCTCCGCTGTCTCGCCTCCAAGCAGCACACAAGCGTTCTCTCGGCAGCCGTTTACAATCCCTTCGATTACCTGGGCAACAACGTCAGCGGAAAGAGTTCCCGTAGCGATGTAATCGAGAAAGAACAGTGGGCGGGCGCCCTGGACCAGAATGTCATTTACACAATGGTTTACCAGATCAGCTCCGATCGTAGTGTGTATGTCGGAAAGAAAAGCGATTTTGAGTTTCGTTCCCACTCCATCCGCAGAAGCCACGAGTACCGGTTGCTTCAGATTCGGAAAGGCACCGTCAAACATCCCACCGAAACTCCCAATCTCAGAGAGAGTGCGTTCGTTGAAAGTGAGTCGAGCCAGTTGCTTGATCTTTTCAGTAGCTCGGGTCGCGGTATCAATGTCCACTCCGGCATCGCGGTATGAGATTGGTTTCGTCATGTGTTTCGGAGTAAAAGCGTTTCTACTTTTCCGGCCGCACTTTCGGAGGCGGACCAAAATCACCATAGGCAATGAAGCCTGAACGCGAGGAATCGTCCTTTTGCGCCGACCCGGCCGGTCGAAACATCGCTGCCCGCAGTCTTGCTGGTTTTGATGGCCACATCATTTTCTCTTCCGCGAGTGGTGATTATGACCTCGCCCTGCAGATCCGTGCGAAAGAGTTTTGCGTTCGCTGCTTGCAGTCGATCGAGCACGGTCTGAGAGGGATGACCATAGCGGTTCCATTCTCCACAAGACACGATTGCAAACTGAGGCTTGACTCGCTTGAGTAGACTCTCCGATGTAGCGTACCGGGATCCGTGATGAGCAATTTTGATAACCTTCGCCGCCAGGTTCAGATCTTTGCTGAGCATTCTGTGTTCAGTTTGTTCTTCCGCGTCTCCCATCAAAATCATTGAGAATCCACCGTAATCCAGGCGCATCACGATTGAATTGGCGTTCGGCTCGTTTCCCCCGGCTTTCATATGTTCCTTCGTGAATAGAGGCTCGCCAGGAGCAAGAACAGTCAAAATCACGCCACCGCCAAGATCCAATTTATTGCCGGGTTGTGCCTGGGCATAAACTGCGCCGCTTTTTCCCAAAGTGTCTTTGTAGTCGTCAAAGAATTTGGTTATCGATTGGGTCCTGCCGCGTTGTGAAGGCGCCGGTTTCCCCTTCGGCGACTGTAGTGGCTTTGGCTGTGGCTTCAGAGTGTCGGGAACAGTCGGGCTTCGCCCGTTGTCGAGAACGTTTATTACCTTCATGTTTTTGATAACTTCGGTCGCGCCGCCCAGGTGATCCGGATGAGGATGAGTGGCGATGAAGAAATCGATCTGCTGCACACCGTGCCTTTTCAAAGCCTCCAGTACGGTCTTTCCCTTGCTCGTATCTCCGGCGTCAATCAATGCCGTCTTGCCGGAAGGCGAAATCACCAAAATGGAGTCGCCGTTGACTGGACCAACGTCAAGGACGACGACTTTTAGTTCACCTCCCGAAGGGGATGGCGCTTGTGTCTTCCACCATGGATAGACGTACTTCCAGCCGACGTACGCGGCCGCAGCCACGATCAGCAAGAGTACTGCCAACGCGCATCCGCATCCGCGTGTCGCCCTACCCACTAATAAATGACCTCTTAACTACTGGCACTAAAGTTCGGTTATTGTCGCGACCTCGCGATCTCGTTCCCACATCGTCTCTGCCAGGGGAGTTATTTGTGTCGGGTAATCCTCATTCCAGCAAGCAACGCAAACCGAACGAGGATCGAGTCCGGAAGCTTCTGTCATGCCCTCGAGAGAGAGATAGCCCAACGAGTCGGCGCCGATAAATTTGCAAATTTCGTCTACGGACATTTGCGCGGCTATCAACTCTGACTTGTTGGGCGTATCAACACCGTAGTAACAAGGGCTGATCGTCGGCGGGCAACTGATGCGAACATGAATCTCTCTTGCGCCCGCGTCTCTAACCATGTGCACAATTTTCTTGGAAGTCGTTCCACGCACGATTGAATCGTCAATCAGCACCACTCTTCTGCCGACTATCAGATCGCGAACCGGATTCAACTTGATCCGGACGCCGAACGAGCGAATGGATTGTTTAGGCTCGATGAATGTGCGCCCAACATAATGGTTTCGAACCAGCCCGAAGCGAAAACTGATGCCGCTTTCCGCGGCGTAACCGATGGCGGCGGCGGTTCCCGAATCAGGAACAGGCACGACAATATCCGCCTCAACAGGCTGCTCTCGGGCAAGCCGTCTTCCCATCTTGTGACGCGATTCGTTAATGGACCGACCGTAGATCAACGAATCCGGTCGAGCGAAGTAGACGTGTTCGAACATGCACATCGAATGCTTGTTTTCACGCAAAGGATGCGACGAACGCAACCCGTTTTGATCGATTACTATCATCTCACCGGGCTCGACGTCGCGTACGTAACGAGCATCGATCAAATCAAATGCACACGTTTCCGAAGCAATCACCCATGAATCGTTTAACCTGCCCAGCGCGAGCGGACGGAAACCCCGGCTATCGCGAATGGCAATGAGCTCCTGCGGGGTTAAAAACAACATCGAAAAGGCGCCCTCAGTTTCTCTCAAAACTTCGGCAATCGCGTCGCGCACTGAAGCTGCCCTCGAACGCGCAACGCCGTGCAAAACAACTTCGGTGTCTGAAGTCGAAGAGAAGATTGCACCTTCCTTCTCGAGTCTTTGTCTCTCCTCGCGGGCAAGGGGAAGATTGCCGTTATGGCAAACGGCGATCTGTCCGTGTTGGCAGGTGACTAAAAAAGGTTGGGCCTCGCGAATTGAGACATCACCCGCTGTCGAATAGCGGACGTGTCCGATCGCGATCGGACCGGCAGACGATCAAGCTCACTTTGCGAGAAGACTTCCGAGACGTGTCCCATTCCTCTTTCGAGACGAAGCTCGTTGCCGCTGGCCGCTACAACACCGCATGATTCCTGACCGCGATGCTGCAGCGCATATAATCCGAGGTAAGTGAGGCGTGATGCTTCCGGATGGCCATAGATGCCAAACACACCACACTCTTCTCTGAATTTGTCGAGTGCTATATCAACCAAGAGTCTTCCCCTTCGGCCTCATACTTTGTCGTTACGATGCGTCAGCTTACTTCGGCGTTCGCAAGCTTTCAACCTTTGCGAGGAGTTTGTCGCCAAGCGGCATATCTGAAGACACCTTGCTTCGAAGGATCTGCTGCTTGCGTTATGATAAGCGAAACGGATCCGAGAGGCTCTCGACAGCCGGGACTTATGACAACGGAAAAGATTTGGTACACCGTGGTGGTGCTGGCACTCAGGGTGGCGCTGGTGGTCGCTTTCGCTGTGGGAGTTTGGTTCGTTTACCAGACACTGCCGAACTCCTATCCGGTTGTTGCGGACCAAAGTGACGCCACTACTGTCGAAATAGTCTTGCGCCGCGATCAGAAGAATGCTCGAGCAACCGACGGACTGCCAGTTCAGGTCTATCCAATCGACATTGTTGCCGTCCGCCATGAGTTTTTTGCCGAAAGGCGAGCTGGGGAACGTTTCGACGACTTTTTAAAACAGCGAATGAAGGGGCGTTCGCCGGTTAGTGGAAAATTCGATGCCCAAGGAGAGGCCTCAGTTTCGCTGCCTCCGGGCAACTGGTGGATCCATGCCACGATACCAGGAGAGGAAGAGATTGAATGGCGTTTGCCGGTAACTGTCGGACATCGAAAGCAAGTCGTGGAGCTCACTCCCCAGAATGCCTATCTTCGCAGTAAGAGTTTTTAGGCGAATCATAGTGTTTGCAACTTTACCTCACACAGCACAACTTACATGAGAGCGCTAAGAGTAGAAGACGAGCAGTTAGAGGTTCGAGAGATCGAGAAGCCGTCACTTAACAGTGAAGCGGTGGTCAGGGTCTTGCTTTCCGGCATTTGCAACACAGATCTGGAAATTGCGCGTGGCTACGCAGGTTTTAGCGGAACTATTGGACATGAATTTGTTGGCGTAATCGAAGAGTCGCCCGAGCCATCCGCATTAGGCCGGAGAATTGTGGGAGAGATTAATGCGGGGTGTGAGAAATGTGATTTTTGCCGCGCCGGCGATCCTCGCCACTGCCCCGAACGAACCGTGCTGGGAATCGTAGGGCGCGATGGAGCGCACGCGGAGTTTCTGCGACTCCCCTTGATCAATCTTCTGCCAGTTCCGGACAAAATTCCTGACGAGCACGCTGTTTTTGTTGAGCCGCTGGCGGCAGCCTGCGGATCAGGGAACGCTTTAACTTCAAACCTTCCCAGCGCGTGGCAGTGATTGGCGACGGCAAGCTTGGATTATTGTGCGCTCAGGTGCTCTCGTTGACTGGTGCTCAGATATTGTCGATAGGAAAACACGTATCGAAGCTGCGAATCATGGAGAGACGAGGAGTGGGCATGTGAGCCCAATCCAAACCAGCCCAGGCCTTCGGCCAGCCCATCGATCCGCAGCCCACCCTCAATATTCTGTTCCTCAGGCTTAATTCTTGACGTGCGGCCCCTTGTTGCCGCCGGCCACCGACATGAAAAAGATGTTCGAGGAGACCTTCAGCGCATCTGAGACCGTGAGCTCGCCGTTGTCGCGCGAGCTCGAATTAACGAACGGGTAGAGCCGGCCGGCGACGTACTCGTCCTCGATGATCAGCCTGCCAGGATCGCGCACTTTAGTTTCAGGCCCAATGATACCTTTCTGAAGCGCGATCGAGGCGTCGAACTGTTTGAGCGTCGATCCAGGCGGGTACTGCCCGGCGATCGCATGGTTGACCAGCGGCGCCAGACGCACCCACTCTTTTTGCGCCTCAGGATCGGTGGGCGCTAAAAGACGCGCCCGGTCGGCGGCGCGCGATGGATCCCAGATATTGTTGTCGTAGGCTGGCCAACTTACCAACGCTAGCACGCGCCCGGTGCGCACTTCCACCACAATAGCTACTCCACTGCGGATCGGCTTGTAGTCGCGTTTCTAGGCAAAGACGCCGGTCTGCGCGAGCCGGCGCTGCTCGCCTACATCGATCCAATTGCGCAGAATCTGCTCGACTTGGCGCTGAAAGCCGACGTCGATAGTCAATTTCAGATTATAACCATCGTGCGCCGGCTGCACCGTCTGCGGCACGCGCACCGGCCGATTGAGCGCATCGACCAAGATCGAGTCGACGCCAAGCTGACCACGTAGCTGATCTTCGTAGCTGGCCTCGAGGCCCTCTTTGCCGATCCGGTCGTCGTTCAGATAGCGCTCGATACCTAGTGAGGTGGGGTTAATTTGCTTCTGAATAACGCCACACTCGGTGGCATGGCCGATGATCAAGCAGGCTCATCGTCCAAGAACGTGCCGGGTTGCCACGTGCTAAATCGCATTCACTCACACGGCCAATGTAGCCAAGGATATGCGAGAGCGACTGAACTTGCTCGCTCAACGGGTAGCGCCGGCGGTAGTCTTGCTCGACGACCACGCCCGGCATGTCGGTAGCG
Organism: uncultured Alphaproteobacteria bacterium; assembly: GCA_963728585.1. Lineage (GTDB taxonomy): Bacteria > Pseudomonadota > Alphaproteobacteria > Rhizobiales > Xanthobacteraceae > CANKHA01. The sequence continues at coordinate 29,517 of CAVSLB010000005.1, read as the reverse complement.
TTCTCGCGCAACACGAGTGCGATTTCACGTGGCACATCTAGCTTAATCGGCACCGTCTGAAATCCAGGGACATTGGCGCGATCGACAAGCGCGGCGATCGGATTTTCAACCCGTACTGTCGTCGTATAGGCTGCGCTGATCTTCAGCGCTACTCCGCTGCGCGCCGGCGGTACATGCAGCGCTACCCAGGTATGTGGCCCAGGCCGACGCGCGGCGTCGAGCGCCAGCGCCCCAACAGGCAACTGCCGCAAGTCGTCGCGCAAGCCAGATGTCTGCTCCAGCGCCGCCGCCGGAGAGATCGTCAGCGTTCCGGTGAGGGCAGGCGTCGCACCCAGGGTAGGCGGCGCAGGCACGCCGAGGGTCTGGAATTCTGCGACCGGCGCATAGAGTACTGCCAATTCCCTAGCCGCGGCGCTCTGATCGGCCGCGATGGTGAACCGCAGCGGCGGGCTATCGGTGTGGCGCTGTGCGCTGGCGACCGCTGCGAGACCAAGGCCTTGAATGAGATCGCTGCGCAGTAACAGATCCTGATCGAGCACTACGGCCGGAGAGATCGTCAGCGTAGTCGAGATGCCAAGCAGCTGCCCGAGCCGCGCGAACACAGCGGCTCGCTCGCTTCGCGCGGTTTGGAAATCCGGCAGATCGGCCGGGCGGATGGAGACGGTAAAGATCGGCACGCTTTCCGCCAGTAAGGTCTTGCCGTCGGCGGCGAAAATCTCGCCGCGAATCGGCCGCACCGGCAGAAAACGTGTCGTGCGGACGTGGGTGGCGTAACGATATTTATTTGCCTCGGTGTCGACAAGCTGTAGCTGATAAAGTCGCCCAACCAGAACGACGAAGATCAGTAGGGCCGCGATCCGTGGGAGTAGAAGACAATTCATAATCTATCAGGAGACAGGAGACAGGAGGAAATGCCTCCTGACGATCTCAATACACATCGACCTGCACCTCGCCACGTCGCCGCATCTCTAACCAGCGCAAGACCAGAAACAACGGCAGTGCCGGAATCACCGCCAAGAAGATACCCGGCAGCGCGACTACTACCCCATAGGTACGTGGATCGACCCGAGCAACCAGCAGTGTCGTGATCAAGCCCAAAACAACATAGTAAGCTGTGGCGCCGAGCGACGCGCCGAGGATCGGCAGCAACCAGTTGCGTCGACTAAGACGTACCAATACAAGTGCCGGAATCAGCGTCGCCGCCAGCAACGCCAGCGCATGATGCCGAGCGCGCTACCCGCGCAAATGTCGAGGCTCAGCCCACCGTAAAAAGCCCAACGAGCGGCACTTGCCGGCCCAGCCAGCAGTGCATGACAGATCGTCAGCAGCAACAGCAGATTAAGCGCCAACCCACCTGGGCGGGGCAGCAGCGCCGACTGAACCAACGCCAACGCCAATAGCAGCAGCGCAAGACCGATCTCGCGCGCGGCATGTTCCTCTATTCGTCTGGGTCGAGAATCACCCATACGAAGCGCATCCGATCTGGATCGACAAACGGTCGCAACTCGGCCGTCTGGCTGTGTCCATCAGCTTGGGCCTGCTCGACAGTGCCAATCGGCACACCCTTGGGGATCGCGGCGCGTGGCAGATCGGTGTCAAGTCCAGCTGTGAGCCCGGCTGTGACGACGACGTCGCCCGACGTCAGCGACATAGCCCGATCGACCTGCCCAAGCCATAGTCGCGAGCCGCGCTGCCAGCGTCCCTCGACGATCCCTTCGGCTGTGTCGCCGCTGTGGTAGACCAGTGCACTAACCGAGCTGGCAAAATCGGTGATCAGCAGAACGCTTGCCGCGCGCGGGCCGACTTGCTCGACCACGCCGATCAGCGCGGCAGGGCTGCTACCGTCCCGGGCGATCACCGCCATACCAGGCTTGACACCTTGCTCCTCGCCGACAGCTAGCAGTAGAACGCGTCGGCCGTCGTCGGGGGTGCGCGTCTACATCGGCGCCAAGTAGCTTCCAGGGACTTTGTTGCTGGATACCAAGCTGCTCGCGTAGTCGCGCATTTTCCTGCTCGAGCGGCAGGCTAGCCAGCGCCTCTGCTTTAAGCTTGCTGTTCTCTTCTTCGAGGGTTTGCACTTGGTCGCGAAGTTGTTGGAGATCGCTCAGACCCTGGCCTACACCGCTAACACTATGGCCCACCCGACTGATACTCTGAAGCGCTGGGCTAAGCAGCGAAGCCACTCGACTGCGCAGCGTCCCAAGCATGCCGGCCTGATCGATGATCAGCAGCAACAGCGCAAGAACAATTAGGGCGACCACCAACGTAAATGACCGGTAGGGGGCCGGCCTGGGAAGACGGATGGGGCGATTGCGGGCCGAGTCGCGCATAACGAGTGCTGAGGGCTGAGGGCTGAGGACTGAGATAGAAAGAAATTACTCAGTCCTCAGCCCTCAGCCCTCACAGCTAATATTTGACACGACGCCCACGCTGCGTGCTGGTCAGGATATCGCGATACACCGGGTTTTGGAATTCCTCGACCATTTTGCCGGCGCCGCGCGCCACGCAGGAGAGCGGATCTTCGGCGATATGCACAGGCATCTTGGTCTCGGCCGCGATGCGCCGATCCAGGCCATGCAGCAGCGCGCCGCCGCCGGCCAGCATGATGCCATGCTCCATGATGTCGGCCACCAGCTCGGGCGGTGTTTCTTCTAGCGCGGCCCGCACCTCTGCAACGATCGTATTGACCGGGCCGGCGATGCCTTCGCGCAATCTCGACGCTCGACACCTCGACCGCTTTCGGCAGGCCGGTAAGCATATCGCGGCCGCGCAGCACCACCTTGATCTCTTCGTCCAGCGGATAGGCGCTGCCGGCGGCGATCTTGACCTTCTCGGCCATGCGCTCGCCGATGAGCAGATTGTACTCGCGGCGCGCGAAGGCGATAATCGCCTCGTCGATCTCGTCGCCGGCGGTGCGAATCGATTGTTGATCACGATGCCGCCGAGCGAGATCACCGCCACCTCGGTCGTGCCGCCGCCGATGTCGACGATCATCGAGCCCATCGGCTCATCGACCGGCAGCCCCGCGCCGATCGCGGCCGCCATCGGCTCCTCGACGACATATGCCTCGCGCGCATCGGCGTTGAGCGCCGCATCGTGGGCGGCACGCTTCTCCACCTGGGTCACGCCCGAGGGCACGCCGACGACCACGCGCGGCCGCGGCGAGATCATGCCGAGCGAGGTCGTGCGCCTTGCCGATAAAATGCTTCATCATCTTCTCGACCACGTCGAAGTCGGCGATCACACCATCCTTGAGCGGCCGCACGGCGATAATATTTGCAGGCGTCTTGCCGACCATCGCCTTGGCCTCGGCGCCAACCGCTTTGACCATCTTGGTCTTCTTATCGATCGCGACTACCGACGGCTCGCTGATCACAATACCTTTGCCGCGTACATAAACCAACGTATTCGCCGTGCCAAGGTCGATCCCCAGATCGCGGCTGAACGCGCCGAGCATCGAGTTGAGAGGATTGAAGGCCAAAGTGCTTCCCCTATCGCGGGCCGCAGTTATCTGATGAAACCCGCGAGATTACACTCATCAGATGATGATTCTGGCCGTCATTATAGCACACATTACGTCTAGCACTTTCTGACGATCAGATGACAGTCGGCACGGCGGCCCGAATTGTGCTATACTATCCGGCGATGATTAACCCCTTGTAACGTATCCTCCGGTAGAGGAGAAGGAGACAGGCCTAATGCATGCCAAACTCTTTGTTGGCAATCTATCCTGGAGCATCAACGATGTACAGCTCGAGGAGCTGTTCCGCGAATACGGCGAAGTTGCGGCGGCGCGTGTGATCACCGACCGTGACACCGGTCGATCACGCGGGTTCGGCTTCGTCGAGATCGAGACGGCGGATGTCGCCGTGGTCATTAGCGCCCTAAACGGTCGCGAAATCGATGGCCGAGCGATACGTGTCAGCGAAGCCGAGGATAAGCGCGAATCGCGCGGCCCGCGGCGCGACCGCTACTAGCAGCAACTAAAGCAACGAACCGGCCATTTCTGGCCGGTTCGTTGCTCCTGCGGTATCACCCTCTTTTGCCCCACCTGTTGTTCTCACGAGAAGCGATGAAGTGCTATCAGCATGGTGGTTTGGTTATCTTTAGCCCTTAACCTACAGCTCGCGTTTTATGTCAGTAGCGGCTTGTACCATCGCTGGCCGTCCGAATAACCCCAGCCTCCGCAAGCATCCCATATCGCATCTGAAGGTTACGACCATATACCTCAAGCCAGCGCCCCAACCGCACCATCACCGGCGAGTAGAGTCGCTTTGGCGGTTGTCTCGCCGCAGATGCCTGTGCGATCAGGCGGCGGCGCGCGGCATCACGCAGCATATCTTGGCGCTGCTCCTCTTTGATCGCTTCGTCGATCCAGCTTGTCATTCTGGTTCCTTTCCAGGAACAAGCACAAAGAGCTGAGCATTATGCCCGATGAGCAAGTCATCTTGTGTGCTTAGATCCCTGAGCTTGACTATCCCTTATCGCCCTCATGTAATGCACGGGCATGTTCGCCTAAACGCGTCAATAACGACCGTAGCTCCTGCGCCTCGCCGTCGTCAAGTACACCCCACGGCTCATAGAATAGACGATCGGTCTCATCCTCGACCTGCTGGCGGAAAGCGCGACCTTGGTCGGTCATACTATAGGCGCCGGCTTGTTCGGCCAGCCAGCCGCGCTCGGCCAGCGATCGCAGCGCTGCCGCATAGATCCCCGGCTCCTGGCCTCGGCCAGGTAGCTTCTCGGCTAAGGTTTCGGCTGTGTCGGCGTCGCCGCGCCAAACCATCGTCAGCGCCTCCCAAGTCGGCCCATCCAAGCCGGTGGGCTGCCAGGCTGCCACATGCGCGTCGTCACGAAAGCCGTTCAGATCGGTCAGATACTGATCGATCCGCGCTGCGAGCGACACCGCTGTGCCAGGATCGGTTCTTCTACTGGCGATGAAATGCGATTTATCGGTCGGCGCGGGCGCCGCGAGGCTGGCGTCGACGAGTCGTCGCAGCAGGTCAACCAGCCGGCGCATTTCGTCGGTCGGCAGCGGCTCAAACGTCGATAGAGCTTGGTGAACCGCGCCGAAGCTAGAATGCAGCGCGCTACGCCCGGCGTCGGTCAGATGATACCCGCCCTCTACTGGCGCCAGCAGGCCCTTATCGGCCGCCTCAGCTTGACGCTTGGCGAGCGCTTCGGGCGCATTGTAGGGGCTGAACGCGTGCAGGCGCGCCACGCTCAGCGGCTGCGGCTCGACACCTTGTGTGAATAGTAGGATGCCCCAATGCCGGCCCTCTAGACCTGCGTCGGCGAGCGCTTGCTGCATCGCCGGCCGGTAGTGCGGGTCGAGCGCCTGTAGCGTATCCTGGCTCAGTGGGTACAGATCAGCGATCGTCATGGCAGTCTCCTTTCCTTCGATACGTGACGAGATGACACGATGACAAGGTGACACGCAGTAGACAGTAGGCGGCAAACTGCTTACTACAAACTGAAGCCTGCGACCTACAACAAATCTGCAATCTGCAATCTACAATCTGAAATCGATCTAGGGTTGGGCCAGAAACTGCTCGAGCGCGCGGAAGGTATCGCCGATACGCTCACGATTCAGCGTGTAACACTTCTCGCCGGCACGCCAGCGCACGGCAAGATAGCCGATCGCGCTGAGCTGGCGCAGATGGCGTGACGCAGCAGACTGGCTGAGGTCAAGCTGATTCATGATGTCCTGGGCGCACAGTTCCTCGCTCTGGCTTAGCAGCGCTAGGATTTGCAAGCGTGTATCGTCGGTCAGGGCACCCAATCGTACCAGCAACTCCGAGCGGTTGAGCGCCGACGATCCAAGCTGCGCGCCATCCGGCAGCCGTGCGCCGAAGAAAATCCACAGATATTGGTCGCTGATGACCTTACTCAGATACGGCCCGTTGTGCGCCGAAGGCACAAAGAAGATCTGCTGTGTTTTGGTGAACAGCTTTTCCCACCAGGGCTGGAGATCATGACCGCAGATCAGCTGAGCAGCCTCAAATGGCGACTGTTTAGTAAAATCGTGGTTTTGGAATGCGCTCACCGCCTCTTGCAGCATTGGCTTCGCGCGCTCCCACTCCGGCGCCAGCAGCCGCCACATCTCGCGCATATGCTCGACGATCAACGCCTGCATCTTAGCCGGATCAAGGATTAGATAGTAGACATCGGTCTCGAGCGCTACATTGATCGCTTCCGCAGGAAAATAACGATGCAGAAACGCTAGATAAGCGTCGGCGCTCTCCAATGCGGCGCTCAGCTCGGCCGCCTCGGTTGATTGATTAGCCGGCGCCTTATCGCCGTGTGGCATACTACTGCCAACCAGCAATCGCTCGCGCAGCGTTTCGGCCGGCAGCGCCGCCAGGCCGTTGATATAGGCAGGGAAGCTTGGCCAGCGCCGATCTGGCTGAACCGCGTAGAACATCCCCTCAAACACTAATCGGTTGATGTGTCGCCGCTCGGGCGACAGACTTGCGGCTGTGCGCACGACCCAATCACCAAGCCCCGATAGATCGTCTACGCTGTTCAGCATCACCAAGCTGTTGAGAGCGTTTGGCATCGGCTCGAGCGCGACGCTGATGTTCGATTTTTGTGGCCCTAGGATGAAGTCATTCGAGCGGCGGCATAACCAGTTGTCCTTATAAGGAATAACCACTTTCCCACGAAACCCACATAAGTGACTAAGTCGAATATATCATACGATCGAAGGCTGTCAATACATGGCGATCTGATTTTGTGACTCAACCGCTACGCTTTTTGATTGCCTATGGTTGCGATAGACTGCTATACTTACGAGGAGCTACCCATTGCACCGCAGCCCCGATTTCACGATACTACGATGGTTTCTGATCCTGCGGGAACGTCCAGAACAAGCTCTACGTCTTTTCTTGAAGTGGGCCAACAGCGTTCTCCGCATAGACCATAAGGAGCCAGGATGATCGAAGCCACCAAACTACATAAAGTCTTCGGCTCGTTCCACGCCGTCCGCGACATCTCGCTCACGATCGCAGCCGGCGAGGTGCGTGGCGCTGCTCGGCCCAAATGGCGCCGGCAAGACCACCACAGTCCGTATGCTCGGCGCGATCCTCAAGCCGACGCAGCGGCGCCGCCCGCGTCGCCGGCTATGATGTGGTCGAGCAGGCTCGCGAGGTGCGCCACGTCGTCGGGCTGCTGACCGAGTTCCCCGGCCTGTACATCGCATGCGCCGCTGGAGTACCTGCAGCTTCTTCGGCGCACTTCAGGGCTATGGACGCGGCCGCATGCGACGCAGCGCAGCGAGGCGCTGCTCAAGCAGTTTGGCCTGTGGGAGGCGCGCGGTAAGCGGCTCGACAGCTTCTCCAAGGGCATGAAGCAGAAGATCGCGCTTGATCCGCGCGCTGATCCACGACCCGCCGGTGCTGTTCCTCGACGAGCCGACCACCGCGATGGACCCGCATAGCGCCCGCACTGTCCGCGACGCGATCGCCGACCTGCGCGCCGCGCGCCGCACGATCCTGCTGACCACCCACAACCTGACCGAGGCCGAGACGCTGGCCGACCGGATCGCGATCGTGCGCGGCGGCCGGATCGTCGCCGAGGGCACGATCGCCCAGCTCACCCGCCAGCTGCTGGGCGACCCGATCTGGGAGCTACGGCTGGCCGCGCGCTCCGACGGGCGGGCGCTGCGTCGCGCTGCTGGACGACCTGGTGCGCGTCGAGGCCACCGGCGACGATTGGGTGCGCTACCGCTGCGCCGACCCGCAGCACATCAACCCACAGATTATCGCTCGCCTGGCCGAGCACGGCATCGCCGATCGTCGCGCTGGCCGAGCTGCCGCGCAGCCTGGAGGATGTCTACCTCAGCATCGTCGCCGATGAGCGAGTCGAGCGTGGCGCCTGGAGCGCAGATGGGCAGGAATCAGGATGAGCAATCGGGAGTAGAGACTGGAGATTCGGGAACGGCGACGAGACATAGTCACCAGCTCTCCCGATCTCCCATCTCCGATCTCCGTCGCCCTGGAGGATGAGGAGGTGCGCCGATGAGCATGAGCGCAATCCGCACCATCGCCCGGCGCGAGGTCAACGACACGCTGAGCGACTGGCGCATCCTGCCGCCGATGTTCATCCTGCTCGTTCATCCTGCCCGAGCTGCTGATCGCCGCGGCGAGCTTCGCGATCGACTTCGTGGGCGACCCGAACACCATCGTCCTGCTGGTGCCGTTCGCGATGCTGCTGGTCGGCTTCATCCCGGCCTCGTTCTCGCTGATCACCGCGCTGGAGACCTTCGTCGGCGAGCGCGAGCGCAACAGCCTGGAGGCGCTGCTGGCGATGCCGATCTGCGACGGCGCGCTCTACCTGGGCAAGCTGCTCTCGTCGCTGCTGCCGCCGCTGCTGTCGTCCTTCGTGGCGATGAGCGTCTTCGGCGTTTCGCTGCGCTTCGGCTCCCCCGACCTGTTCTTTCGTGGGCTGACGTTCGAGTATATCGCGATCGTCGTGCTGCTGATCGCCGCCAAGGCGCTGGTGATGGTCGCCGGCGCGGTGATCATCTCGAGCCACACCACCAGCATTCGCGCGGCCAATCTGCTGGCCAGCTTTGTGCTGCTGCCGACCGCCTCGGTGGTACAGCTCGAGGCGCTGCTGATGATCGGCCGGCGCTGGGATGTGCTCGTGGATCGTGGTCACGCTGCTGAGCGTCGATGGCGATCGCGCTGGTGCGCACGGGTATGGGCGCGTTCAACCGCGAGGAGATCCTGTCGCGCGAGCACGAGCAGCTCAATCTGCGCCAGGTCGGGGCGACCTTCGGGACCTTTCTGCGCGAGTATCAGCCGGCCGGCGTCGCGCCGGACCAGTACCGCTGGCGCGGCCTTCTCGCTGGGCCGCTTCTACCGGCACGAGCTGCCGGCGCTGCTGCGCGAGTACCGGCTGCCGCTGGCCGTGGCGCTGGTCGCCGCGCTGGGCGGGCTGTTGAGCGGCGGCTATATCGGGCAGAACTACCGCGTCCGCGCTCTCGACACCTACCTGGCCAATGTCGGCAAGCCGCCGCCGCGCCGGGCTGCGCGCTTGGGCTGCTATTTTCGCCAACAACCTGCGCGTCGCGCTGCTCTCGAGCGTCTTCTCGCTGTTTGTCTTTCGGCGCATTCGCCTTCCTGGTGCCGGCGGTCGCGTTCGCGCAGATCGGCTTTGTCGCCACGCGCGCTTGGCGAGCGCGGCGGCAGCTGGCTGGCGCTCGGCGCCGATAGCCCGCTCCAGTTCCTGCTCGGCTATGTGCTGCCCCATGGCATCATCGAGCTGCCGACGGCGATCCTGGGCGCGGCCATGGGCATCCGCATCGGCGCGGCGCTGATGTCGCCGCCAAAGGGCTTCACGGTCGGCCAGAACATCCTATGGTCGCTGGCGCAGTTCTCCAAGGTCTGGGCGCTGGTGCTGCTGCCGCTGTTCCTGCTCGGCGGGCTGATCGAGGGGCTGGATCTCGCCGCTGGTGATCGCCAGCCTGTATGGCGCTTGAATTGAGCCGCACCATGACATCCAAGACACGAACGAACCTAAAGAACTTCGTGGCGGTCTTGGTGGTGTATTTGATTCTTGCTGCGCACGCGAATGCTATGCGGCTGGTATAATAAGCGCCAAATCGAAATCACATTGCACGACTGCGTACCAGCGAGGAGTTCGTATGTTCCAACCCGTCGATACGAAAGTCAGCTTCCCGCAGCTCGAGCAGTCGATCCTCGAGCTATGGAAGCAGCAGCAGATCGTCGAAAAAAACCTGGCGGCCGGCGATGAGCCGTTCGTCTTCTTCGAGGGGCCGCCGACGGCCAACGGCCGGCCCGGCGTGCACCACGCGATCAGCCGGATCTTCAAGGATATCATCTTCCGCTACCGCTCGATGCGCGGCCAGCATGTCATCGGCGCGCGCGGCGGCTGGGACACCCACGGCCTGCCGGTCGAGATCGAGGTCGAGAAGGAGCTGGGCTTCAGCGGCAAGCCGGATATCGAGCGCTATGGCATCGCCGAGTTCAACGCGCGCCTGCAAGGCAAGCGTCTGGCGCTACATCCAGGAGTGGGAGCGCATGACCGACCGGATCGCCTTCTGGCTCGACATGCGAGAATCCCTATATCACCTACGACAACAGCTATATCGAGTCGCCTGTGGTGGATCTTCAAGCCGCTCTGGGACCAGGGGCTGCTGTTCCGCGACTACAAGGTGACGATGCACTGCCCGCGCTGCGGCACCTCGCTCTCCGACCACGAGGTCTCGCTGGGCTTCGAGGACGACGTGGACGACCCGTCGGTCTGGGTGCGCTTCCGTGCACCGGCCCGAGCGGCCACCCGCTCGACGAGCGAGCTGGCCGGCGCGGCCTTCCTGGCCTGGACGACGACGCCCTGGACGCTGCCGGCCAATGTCGCGCTGGCGGTCAAGCCCGACGCCGCCTATGTGCTGGTTCCCGCACCCGTCCACCGGCGAGGCGAGCGCAGCGCCAGGGCGAGCGGCTGATCCTGGCCGAGGCGCTGGCGACGCAGGTGCTGGGCGAGGGCGCGTACACGGTCCTGGCGACGCTTCACGGGCAGCGACGCTGGTCGGGCGTGCGCTACGAGCGGCTGTTCGACGGCGTGCCCGGCGCCGGCGAGACGGTCGACCTCGGACGCAGGCCTACCGCGTGGTCGCCGACGACTTCGTCTCGCTGGAAGACGGCACCGGCATCGTGCATATCGCGCCGGCCTATGGCGACCTGGAGATCGGCCGCAAGTACGGCCTGCCGACGCTGTTCTCGGTCGACCTGGCCGGCCAGGTGCTGCCGGAGTTCGACGCGCTGCGGCTTCGGCGGGCATGTTCTTCAAGCAGGCCGACCCGCTGATCACGCGCAACCTGCAGGAGCGCGGGCTGCTGTTCAGCAGCGGGCGGGTGCAAGCACACCTACCCGTTCTGCTGGCGCTGCAAGACGCCGCTGCTCTACTACGCCAAGCCGTCGCTGGTACATCCGCACCACGGCCAAGAAGGAGCGGCTGCTGGCCAACAACGCAGCAGATCAACTGGGTGCCCGAGCACATCAAGGACGGCCGCTTCGGCAACTGGCTGGAGAACAACATCGACTGGGCGCTCAGCCGCGAGCGCTACTGGGGCACGCCGCTGCCGATCTGGATCTCGCGACGACGGCAAGCACATCGAGTGCATCGGCTCGCTGGCCGAGCTGGAGCAGAAGGCCGGCCGCTCGCTCAAGGACCTCGACCTGCACCGGCCGTATGTCGACGAGATCACCTGGCAGGCGCCCGACGGCCATGGCACGATGCGGCGCATCCCCGATGTGGCCGACTGCTGGTTCGACTCCGGCGCGATGCCGGTGGCGCAGTGGCACTACCCGTTCGAGAACCAGGAGCTGTTCGAGCAGCGCCGGCCAGGCCGACTACATCTCCGAGGCGATCGACCAGACGCGCGGCTGGTTCTACACGCTGCACGCCCTCTCGACGCTGCTGTTCGACCGGCCGGCGTTCCAGCACGTGATCTGCCTGGGCCACATCCTCGACGTCAAGGGCGAGAAGATGTCGCAAGTCGCGCGGCAATGTGGTCGACCCGTGGAGCTGCTCGAGAGCTACGGCGCCGACGCGACGCGCTGGTACATGTACGCCGCCGGCGCCGCCCTACAACCCGCGCCGCTTCGCGCCCGAGCAGGTCGGCGAGGTGCTGCGCCAGTTCCTGCTGACGCTGTGGAACACCTATGCCTTCTTCGTGACCTATGCGAACCTGGACGGCTGGACGCCGTCAGCGGTCAGAGCGTGCGGATCGGAGTCGGACGACGCAGGCAACCCGACGTCACTCGAATCCCTGACCCCGATCGATCGCTGGGCGCTGGCCCGGCTCAACGCGCTGGTCCGCGATGTGACCGACGGATCTGGAGAGCTACGATGTCCACGGCGCCGGCGCAGGCGATCGAGGCGTTCGTCGAGGAGCTGTCGAACTGGTATGTGCGGCGCAACCGCCGCCGCTTCTGGAAGGCCGAGGACGACGCCGACAAGCAGGCCGCCTACCAGACGCTCTACACCTGCCTGACCACGCTGGCCCGGCTGCTGGCGCCGTTCATGCCCTTCGTCGCCGAGGCGCTGTACCGCAACCTGGTGGACCAGACGACTACGAGACGATGCGACCGTCAGCTCGCGCTCGCCGGAGAGCGTTCACCTGGCGCGCCTGGCCGGAGGTCGACGCGGCGCTGATCGACGAGCGAGCTGCTGGCCGACACCGCGCTGCTGCTGGAGGCGTCAGCCTGGGGCGCGCGGCGCGCAAGGCGCCGGGCTGAAGGTGCGCCAGCCGCTGGGCGAGCTGTGGGTGCGCGCGCCGACGCCGCCGCGGCCGAGGGGCTGCGGCGCTTCGAGGCCGAGCTGCGCGACGAGCTGAACGTCAAGAGCGTGCGCTACCTCGACAGCACGGCCGACCTGGTCGAGTACCGCTTCAAGCCGAACCTGCGGCTGGTCGGCAAGAAGTACGGCAAGCTCGTGCCGGCGCTGACCGCGGCGCTGCGCGAGCTGAGCGGCGACGCGGCGCGCGAGGCGGCGCGCGCGGTCGAGGCGGGCGCAGCCGGTCGCGCTGGTCGTCGGATGGGCAGACGCTCGAGCTGCAGCCGGAGGAGGTGCTGGTCGAGAGCTCATCGCCGGAGGGCTACGCGGTGGCCGAGGACGACGGCGTGCTGGTGGCGCTCGACACCACGCATGACGCCGGAGCTGCGCCAGGAGGGGCTGGCGCGCGAGCTGGTGCGCAACATCCAGGATGCCCGCAAGAGCGCCGGCTTCGCGATCGCCGACCGGATCGCCGTCCACCTGGGCGGCGTCGACGGCGACGGCGAGCTGGAGACGGCCGTGCGGCAGTGGGGCGACTATATCCGCGCCGAGACGCTGGCCGACGATCTCTTGCTGGCCGATCCGCCGTCTGGCGCGCACGCCGAGGTTCTTGAGCTGGCCGGACGCACAATCAGGGTTGGCGTCGTACGTCGCTAAAAGCAGGGCAGGCTGTTATAACCGCAAGGCAAGGTTCGCCAAGGCACTTTGGGGCTTTACAATTATCAGTCGTCAGTTGCGGCGCAACTGACGACTGATAATTGACACCTGACTTTGTCAAAGAACGCAAAGAGCGCAAAGGTTTTATCTCCTTGTTCTTTGCGCTCTTTGTGCTCTCTATGGTTAGAAGTATGGAGCAAACGATGGAACGAGTCAATCGCCCGGCGCTCGATTCTCGCCGTCGCCCTTCTGCTGGCGGCCTGCGGCGCTACCAGCACGCCACAGGCGCCGACCGGCGTATCAACCTTGTCGGCAGCGACTACCGCGCCGACAGCCACGCCGATGCTAGCCACTGATGGGCAACTCCACCCAACACTAACATCCGACAGCTTGGGCAGCGCCGATGATCTCACGCCGACCAACGATGAGATCGCCGTGGCTAAAGCAACGCTGGGCAGCGGGCTGATCGGCGTGGTCGCCTGCACGTTGAGCACCGAGTATCATTCGATCGTCGCGGCCGATGCGCAGGCCCGCGCAGAGGCGCTCGGTTTTCGCGTCGAAGTCTTCGATCTTACAGGCCAAAGCCGAACGGCAACCGGATGCGATCAATGATTTCGTGACACGCGGGGCGAAAATTATTGCCGTCTGCATCCTTGACCCAAAGATCGCCGGCGAAGCCATCATAGCAGCTGAGGATGCAGGTACTTATATCGTCCAGTTCGGCGGCAGCGCTCTAGATGTGAACGGTGTCACGATCGGTGGGGGCGAGGGCAGCGATATCGACTTGGGCTGTGCAGCCGGCGAGGTTGCCGGCGACTTGATCGCGCAGGAAAAAAGCGGCAAAGCGACGGTCGCGATCCTCGACTATCCCACGCTACCGCAGATCGTGCTGCGCGCCGACAGCATCGAGAGGTGCCTGAGAACCCAGCGTCCGGTGCAGCAGTCGTTGGACGTTGGTTAGGCGGAACGACCGATAACGCTCTCACATCGCATGCCAGCGGCGCTACAGGCGCACCCAACTATCGACGTGGTAGTGAGCATCAACGACGCGGGCGCCTATGGCGCGCTAAGCGCCCTCGAGAACGCTGGCAAAGACCCCGAATTTACGATCGTTGTCGGGATCGACGGCGAGTCGCACGCTCGCGAGCTGATCAAGCAGGGTGGCTTTTTCCGCGGCTCTGTCGATACCTCACCGAGCCTCACCGGCCGGCTGTTGATTGACGCGGCCGTCAAGCTGCTCGCCAGCGCTACGATCCCCAAAAACATCCGTGTGCCTGTCACTAAGATCACCGCCGAGACGCTCAGATAATTGCAAGTTTTCAGGGATCAGGGATCAGGGGCTGTACCTAGGTTCTCGCTTTATCTCCTAGTCTCCTGGTCATCGTGTCATCGTGTCACACGTCACTTGTCTCCCGCATTGCGTACTCGAGAGCGCTATGTAGATCGGCGCGGGTGATCAGGCGATCGAGATCGACTTCACCAGCTACTAACGCTTGGACAACTTCAGGGCTGATACCCACCAGCACACAGCGCGCGCCTTGCAGCGCCGCAGCGTCTGCCACTTTGATAAGCTGGCTTGCCAGTTTCGCGTCGACGTGGGGCACACCAGTGACATCGATGATCGCAATGCGCGAGCGACGAGCAGCAATGCCATCGAGAAGCCGGCGACGTAGAGTTTGGGCGCGCTGCTCGTCGATTCGCCTACCAATGGCACGACGATTACATCCTCAAGGATCGGTACAACCGGCACGCTCAGCTCGCGCACCGTCATCGCCAAAGCCTCGCGCTCTGCGGTAGCCGCCTCAGCCCGTTCGAGAGCTTCTTCGAGCAGGCGGCTGCGCTGCACACTCGCCAACTGCTGACGCTGCATCTCGTCGCGCTGCTGGCGCAACGTCGCCGTCATACGATTGAACGCCGCCGCCAGCTTACCAGTTTCGCTCTCATCACGCTGTATAACCGCAACCTCATAATCGCCCTGATTAAGCCGTGTAGTTGCCACGACTAGCTCATTAAGCGGATGCGACATCCTCGCAAGCTGTAGCGCAGTCGCGACCGCCAGCAGCAGCGTAAATAAGACGACGGCGGCGGCGATCTCCTGGATCTGGACAGTCTGCCGCTCAAGCGCCGCGGTCGCAGAAGTCAGGCTTTCGAGCGCCTCCTGGGCGATCGCGTCGGCTTGCTGCTTGAGAGCCTTGCCTTGCTCGTCAAGCTGCTTGTCGCGCTGTTGCCGCGACTGCTCTAAGTTCCGCCGCAGTTGAGCGACATCCTCGACCGCTTGGCCGATCTCATTGAGAGTGTTGGCGATGCTGATGCTGGCGGAGCTAGTCTGTGAGCCAGGATAGCTGATCAGCAGACCACGCGCGCTTTCCAGCTCGGCCAGCGCGTTGCCGCCCAACGCCGCAGATTGCTCGCCAACCATACGCGCCGCCCACAGATCGGCCTGCTGAAGATAGTTCTGAGCCTCGATCAGCGCCGTGATGTCGTCTTGATCGGCGCCGGAGTTGAACGAGCCGGTGAGCGCGCCTTTCAGGAGTACTTTTGAACGTGTGAGGTGCGTATTGAGGCTGTCTTGTAGGGGCTTCTGATCCTCGATCAGCAGATGAAGCGATTGAAACGTCGCCAGGTAGCGTCGCCAGCCGCCGATCGAGTTCGTCAAGCCGCGACTGTTGGTCGATTCGGCCAGAGTTGTGCGCGCGCGCTCCACTTCGGTCGCCAGCTCCTGGAGCGAGAACTGGGCCGACTGTAGGTTTTCTTGCTGTGGCTGGCTGATGTAACGCTCAACTAGCCGTTGGCTAGCCGCAACCTGCGCGGCTACACGCGCCCCGGTGGTGGCCTCAAAAGTCGCGCTGCTGTTGAGCTGCTTGATCTGGCTGTTCAGCTCGGCCACTCGCAGCACTAGAAACAACGCCAGCGCCACTGCCAACAGCAGCACCAGCCCAAACCCCAGCAGGATACGGGTGCGCAGGCTCAGATTCTCGCCACATGCGTCGTCTGTTTCTTCCAGGGGTGGTGAGTGTAGTATATTCCGCCATTCCAGTATAGCGGGTCTCAGCGGTTTTGCAATCGTTGAAAAGCCCTACTGCGCCAGAACGGCATAAAAACCGCCCGCCGCTGCCTATATGAGGCAGCGGCGGGCGTCCAACAGGCAGCTACTATAGTGTCCGTCGAACGATTAGTAGGTACAAGACACAGATGTTGAGCGGCAGCGCGTCTACACGGTTGCCGCTTCGATTATGGTGGTGGAACAGCAGCAGACCTTGCGAATTGACTGCCGCATATGCTCCACAATCGTATTTCACTGGAATCGTGTCGCCCGGCCCATCGTCATAGAGCGGCGCGCCTAGCAAACCACCCGAGAGATCTAATCCAGGCATGCCGGCATTGTAGGTCAGCACCGGGCTGATGTCGGCAACCACCGGGTTCTCCTGGCTATCCACCAGCGCTATAGTATAGAAGTTGACATATAGCCCGCCGTTTAGCAGCAGCGCCTCGTCAGGTGCCGTCAGCGTCACATTGCCGCTGAGTTGAGTGATTTTGTTCGGCCCAGCGCTGATCGCCGCGGCTACCGGCCCATTGATCCCAGCCTCGCCGCGATGGAAGTGCGCCGCCGTGAGACTGATCGGGTCGGAGAACCTGATCAGGTATTCTAAATTGTTCGTCCGACTCGACCGGCGGGTTCTCGAAGTTGCCGCGTATATCGGCGTTAAAGTTGCGCGTCGCAGCCGGCGTGAGGTCGTAAGAGATATTGGGCTCTATGTGTTTAGCGCCTCCTCATTTAGTTCTGTTTGGCTGAACCAACTTCTTCTGCCATCTGCTTCGGCCTTTGCCCAATTTCAAAGCGACCCAATACCTGGAGAATAACTAGAATCAAAACAGTGCTGCCCGCCGCCAGGATATAGCGCTCCAGCCCAACCGCGATTCCGATCGCGGCTGTGACCCAGATCGAGGCGGCGGTTGTCAACCCCTGCACGCGCCCGTGCCGTCCCGAAACAAAGATCGTCCCCGCACCCAGAAAGCTAATCCCTGTGACAATCGCCTCGACAGTAGCAAGCGGCTCGATCTGCAACCGTAGGTTTCCGGCCGGGCCAGGCGGCGCAAGCGGCAGCGAGTTGATCGTAAACAGTTCCGTAAACGATACGAACAGTGTCGCTCCAACCGCGACGAGCATGTGGGTACGCAGGCCGGCCTGCTTGCCTAAGCTCTCGCGCTCGTATCCAATCAGCCCGCTCAGTGCCGCCGCGATCAGCAGACGCAGCAGAATCCAGAATTCCAGCTCCATAACTCCTCCCTTTAAAACATAAAACGTAAAACGTAAAGTTCGCCGTTTGGTAACGCCGCAGGACGGCGTGGAGTTACTCGCGTTGACACCGATACCGTATCAGTTCGTCAATCGACCAGACATGATCGGTCAGATCGGCCGCCATCGCGGGCGTGCCCGCCAAGGTCGCATGCACATGACAGAAGTTGTACACGCAGCCGGTCCAGAACAACGCCGCTTCCAGTCGTTCACGCGCGCCCGACGGCGTGCGGGTGCGCCGCACCAAGGCCGGCATCCAGGTGCGCAAGGTCGCATTCAGCCGCTCGATATACGCGGTATTGATGCGGCCCAGCTCCACCTGCGTCGCTGCATCATCTCCTCGGCCCGCGCCAGGCTGCCATGCGCCAGCCGCCGCGTGATGCTGACCAGCCGCCGCCCGACGCGCTGCTTCACGACTTGCACGATGTGCAGGTCCTCCCAGACCATCAGCCGCGGTCGCCCGCGCTTGCCCGT
Organism: uncultured Alphaproteobacteria bacterium; assembly: GCA_963728585.1. Lineage (GTDB taxonomy): Bacteria > Pseudomonadota > Alphaproteobacteria > Rhizobiales > Xanthobacteraceae > CANKHA01. The sequence goes on along the minus strand of CAVSLB010000005.1, from coordinate 11,786 downwards.
ATGCAGCGGGTCGCGAAACACCTTCAGGATGCGTCGTCACGTAGGCTTTGAAGCCATCCACCGCGAACAGAATCGGCTGCCCTGGCTGCGCGGCCGCGCGCACCTGCTCGATCACCGGCTCAATCAGCGCCGCGTCGCGCTCCCAACTAATCGCGCCCCACAGCCACAGGCGCGAAAAGACCGTCATCGCCGTGGCGATCCAGACCGGCCCGGCCTGGGTTTTGGTGTACAACTCGTCGGCCTGGACTTGGCCGAGATCGACCTGTCCCTGACAGACGACCTGTTCCTGCACCGTGTCTGGCATGCCGTCCGGCCTTGAGTTGCCAATCGGCCACGGTGCGCTCATCCAGGCCAAAGGTCGCGACAATCGCCGGAATCGGGCAGCCATAGGCCAGCAAGGTCAGGACGACCAGCACCAGCCAGAGCGGATGTTTGAGGCCATAGAGCATGGTGCCGGTGGTCTCGGCAAACGTCCGCTTGACAGGCATGACAGATGTAGCGCCGTTCTTTGTGCGAATGGACGCCAATGCGTCCGCTTGCGCCACAATCGGAGCTTGGGGCATACTACCAACTCCGGGCGCATGGGTGGTAGGGTGTATTTGGTCATACCTCCCAGTAAACACCTATGTGCCCGGTGCTGTCAAATCCAACTCCACGCTAACGTTTTACGTTTTATGTTTTCGACAACGCTGATATCGAGCAGCTAGCGGAACCCGACGATCCGCAGAAAGCTATCGGCCTTGAGCGACGCGCCGCCCACCAGCGCGCCATCGATATCGGGCTGGGCCATCAGCTCGTCGACGTTGTCGGGCTTGACGCTGCCGCCGTACTGGATGCGGATCTGGTCGGCCGCCGCCTGCGCCATACAGCTCGGCCAGCGTGCGGCGGATGGTCGCATGCATCGCCTGCGCATCGGCCGGCGTAGCGGTGTCGCCGGTGCCAATCGCCCAGACCGGCTCATAGGCGATCACCACGTCGGCCAGCGCCGCCGCCGTCGACCTCAGCCAGCCCGGCGCGCACCTGGCCGACGACGACCGCCTCGGCCTGGCCGGCATCGCGCTGCGGCTTGGTCTCGCCGACGCACAGGATCGGGCGCAGGTCGTGGCTGAGCGCCGCGCGCAGCTTGCGGTTGACTAAGCGCGTCGTCCTCGCCGAAGATCTGCCGCCGCTCGCTGTGGCCGACGATTGTGTAGGTGCAGCCGACATCGCGCAGCATCAGCGGCGAGATCGCGCCGGTGTAGGCGCCCTGATCCTCGTAGAACACATCCTGCGCGCCCAGGCCGATCGGCGTCCTTGCAGCAGCGGGCTGAGCGCGTGCAGCGCGGTGTACGGCGGGCAGACCAGCACCTCGCGATCGCTCGTATCGCCCAGGCCGCGCAGCAGCGCCTCGACCAGACTCGACCGCCTCGGCGATCGTCTTGTACATCTTCCAGTTTCCGGCGATCAGCGGAGTGCGCATCTTGATTTTCCTTTCCCTAACTTGTAAACGTAAAGCATACCAAATACACCATTGATGTATTACATTTTGATGTTTTATGCTTTACATATTATGGTGACGGCAATCGATCCCACAATCGCGCGCGTACTGTGATCTTCTCGCCGTCACGCTCGACAATGAACTCCAGCCATCCATCAGTGACATTGGTGATCTTCAAGTCTTGTTCGCCTGGCTGCCCGCCAACCGCCCAGATCGAGACCGAGTCGCGCGCCGGCACTCCTTGCAGGCGAATGCCGCTAGAGCGAATATGATTAACAAAACGGAACGCGCGAGCCGGCAGCATGGGCGCGCGGCCATCACATAGCGGCTAGCCAGATCGCACAGACCACCGCCTTGAATGCGACGCCGTTCCTCGGGTACTGGCGGCGCCGGTGTCGCGCCCTCTGGCGCCGGCGATGGTATCACTGCTGGTTTAGAAGCCGCCGTAGTCGTCCCAGCTCACGAAGATCACGGTCGACTCCCAGTAGTCCGACTTCATGATCTTGTTCACGACTCGCGTGACCCACGCCTGGCCGTCGCTCACCTTCGACCGCGGGTGCTCGCTCACCGCCCCGTTCGGCGACATCCACACCACCGACTCGAGCGTGCCCTTGTCGACCGCCTTGTCGAACGCCTTCATCGGCTTGATGTTCTTGACCTGCTTGTTGTCCTGCACGCTGACGAAGTTCGGCAGCGGGTTCCAGATGTTCGACGTCTGCGCGTGCCGCTTCCCGGGCGTGCAGATGATCGGGCCCGTGATCTCGTCGCAGTCGGGTTCCTCGCCGGCGAACACGTAGTTTGCCCACGACACGTCGTGCTCGTGCAGCAGGTGGGTGATGTCGGTCCAGGCGTAGACGGGGTCGTCGAAGTTCGGCATCTCGTCCTCGTCGGCCTTGGGGTTGAGCTTGCGCCAGCGGGCCTGCTTCCAGCTCTTCGGCGCGTCGGGGTCGTCGCCGCGTTCTCGCACGACATCGGCTTCCGGTTCTCGCAGATCGCCGACCACCCGGAAACCTTGTAGAGGTGTGCGGGTACGCTCCACGAGTTCGACGCCGCGAACATGTGGTCCTGCAGCACGAACTCGCGCGCGTACCGCCAGTAGTTCGGGATGTCCTCCTCGAGCTTGTAGCCCATGACGTTGAGCGGGTTCTCCGAGGTCCGCTCGCACCACGACGACTCGCGGTACTCGATGTCCTTCGGGCACGGCTTCGTCGCGTCCTGGAACGCCTGGAGGAAGCCATCCATGTTCCCGCCGTTCACGGAAGTAACGTGCGATTTGTAGTTGTGCGGGCCGCCGATCTGGCGCTCGCGCGGATCGTGGGTCGGGTGGACGCAGGTGCCGGGTTCGAGGGGTTCGGGATGCACTCGCTGGGGTTGCCGCTTGCGTCGAGGGTGAAGCCCTCCGCGCCGGGGAACATGCCGAAGTAGTGATCGAAGGTTCGGTTCTCCTGCATGATCATCACGATGTGCTCGATCTTGTCGAGCTCGTCGTTCCCCGTCTGCGCGTTGCTCGACGGCGCGAGCGCGATGCCGAGGATCGCCAGCGCGACGACGGCGACCACGAGATGACGCAGCCTGCTCACGGGCGTGCTCGGCTCCTTCGAGGGGCACACGGGGTGGCGGGAGCATAGGTGGCCGACACCCTCGAAGTGCCCGCGCCCGCGGCCTCGCCCGACCCACGAGACGACGACAACGACCGCGTCCCGCTGCTCGGGCGGATCGTCGCGGTGATCATCATCGGCTCGCTGCTGTGGTTCGGCCTGCACGCCATCGAGAAGTGGCCGTTCACCGGCTGGCGGCTCTATTCGACGCTCAAGGGCCCGACCGCGGGCAGCTTCTTCGCGTACCGGCTCGGGCCCGACGGCGGCCTGCACCGCATCCGCTACCGCGACCTCCCCGACGCGTACAGCCGAGCGCCGTACCTCCTCGAGAAGTTCGACCGTCGCACCGCCGCCGAGCGCGAGCGCGTGTGCGACTCGCTCGCGAAGGGAGAGCGCGACCAGGGCCGTGAGGTCGCCGCGATCCACATCTACTGGGACCGCTACGAGGTCAAGCTCATCGACGGCGACCGCGTGAAGCAGCACCTCGAGCACGAGTTCCGATGGTGAGTGCGCGGATGATGCCCGCGACAGCTCCGGGGAGAAGGCGAGGTGACCACAACCCGCGCCGACACGCCCGCGTCGCTCCGTTGGGCGCTCCCTCGACGACCTGCTCTTCGGCCCCGAGACTCCGGCGCGCCTCGTCGCCGTGCAGGGGCTGTTCGTCGTGCTCATCAGCGTGCGCACGATCCTGTCGCCGTACCCGAAGCTCGCCGGCGCGCCGGCGGGGCTGTTCAAGCCCGCGACGGTGATCTCGTTCCTCGACCGCATGCCGCCGCGCGGCGTGATCATCACGGTGCAGACGGTGATCGTTGCTGCAGCAATCGCCTGGTTCCTCGTCGGCCGCAACCCGCAGTGGCGCGGCCCGATCCGGCGCACGACGTACGCGATCGCATGGCTCGGCTTCCTGTTCCTCGCCGCGTTCCGCGGCAGTCGCGGCAAGATCTTCCACATCGAGCTGCTGCTCGTGTGGGCGTCGCTGCCGCTGGTGTTCGCGCCCGGCGACGGCCGCTGGTCCGATCGCCTCCCACGCCGACGCTACGGGTGGGCGATCCGCACGTCGATCGCGGTGATGGCCGTCATCTACTGCATGACGGGCGTCTGGAAGCTCCGCAACTCCGGGCTCGACTGGGTGTTCTCCGACAACATGAAGTGGGCGCTCGCGTGGGGCCGCGTCCGCGGCGATCGCCCACCACTGGGCGGCCTCGGCACGTGGCTCGCGTACCACGAGTGGATGACGCAGGTGTTCGCCGGCTTCCTCCTGTTGTTCGAAGTGACGTTCCCGCTCGTGATCTTCTTCCGCCGCGTCCGGCCCGTGTACGTGGTGGCCGCGTGGCTCTTCCACCTCGGCACCCTCGGCCTGCTCGGACTCGACTACTTGGTCTGGCCTTGCACCGTCACGATCCTGTTGATCGACTGGACCGCCGCCGCCGACCGCTTCCAACGCTGGCGAGCCAAAGACGCAGGTGCGTTTTTCAGGGGCCAATGGGCCCGTGAAAAACGCACCTCGGGAATCTCCGACATGAGCGAGTACGACGCCGTGGTCGTCGGCGCGGGGCCCAACGGGCTGGCCGCGGCGATCTTCCTCGCCCGCGCCGGCCGCAAGGTCGTGGTGTTCGAGGCCAACGCCACCGCCGGCGGCGGCTGCCGCAGCGCGGAGCTGACCGAGCCCGGCTTCGTGCACGACGTCTGCTCGTCGGTGCACCCCACTCGGCGTCGCCTCGCCCGTCTTCGCGCAGCTGCCGCTCGCCGACCACGGCCTCGAGTGGGTCGCACCCCGACGTCGCGCTGGCCCACCCGCTCGACGGCGGTCGCGCCGGCTGCTGCTACCGCTCCGTCGACGAGACCGCGGCCGGCCTCGGCCCCGACGGCGACGCCTACCGCGCGGCTCATGAGCACCGTTCGTCGGCCAACGGGCATCCACGTGACCGACACGCTCCTCTCGCCGCTCGCCATCCCGCCGCGCACCCGATCACGCATGGCGCGCTTCGGCCTCTCGGCCATCCGCTCCGCCGAGCACCTCGCCGAGCAGCGGTTCACCACCGACGAAGCCCGCGCCCTCTTCGCCGGCTCGGCCGCGCACACGATGCTCCCGCTGAACAGGCCGCTGACCGCCGGCTACGGCGCTGATCCTCGGCACGCTCGCGCACTCGGTCGGCTGGCCCGTCGCCTTGGGCGGCTCCAGCGCATCGCCGACGCGCTGGCGTCGCGATCCTGCGCGAGCACGGCGGCGAGCTCGTCACCGGCCACCGCGTCGACGCACTCGACGAGCTGCCGCCGACGAACGCGCCATGCTTTCGACATCACGCCGCGCCAGCTCCTCGCGCTCGCCGGCGACCGCCTGCCCGACGCGCTACCGCCGGCGCCTCGCGCGCTACCGCTACGGCCCCGGCGTGTTCAAGGTCGACTGGGCGCTCGACGGGCCGATGCCCTGGACGGACTCCGACGTCGCCCGGGCCGGCACCGTCCACCTCGGCGGCACCGCTCGCCGAGGTCGCCGCGCGGCGAGGCCGTCGTGCAGCAGGGCGCAGCACGCCCGACAGCCCGTTCGTGCTCGTTCGTGCAGCCGACCGTGCCGACCCCACCCGCGCCCCGCCGGCAAGCACACCGCCTGGGCCTACTGCCACGTGCCCAACGGCTCGACGGTCGACATGACCGACGCGCATCGAGGCCCAGGTCGAGCGGTTCGCCCCCGGGTTCCGCGACACGCATCCTCGCGCGGCACACCATGGACGCCGGCCGCAGATGGAGGCCTACGACGCCAACTACGTCGGCGGCGACATCAACGGCGGCGCCGGCGACCTCCGCCAGTTCTTCACCCGGCCCCTCGCGTCTCGATCCACCCTGGGTCACGCCGATGAAGGGCTCTACCTCTGCTCGGCGTCCACCCCACCGGGCGGCGGCGTGCACGGCATGTGCGGCTGGCACGCTGCGAAAGCCGCGCTCAAGCGCGACTGACTCACCTCACGCACGTCTTCTTCTCCGCGTCGAGCGCCTTCTTCTCCGCGTCGAGCGACGCCTTGCCGGCCTTGTCGTGCTTGCCGAGCGCCTTGGCCTCCGCGTCGAGCGCCTTCTTCTCCGCGTCGAGCGCCGCACACGTGATCGCCGCCGGCGTCGTTGCGGGCGGCGCGGTGCACGCGCGGTTGCGTGACCGGCGAGGTCGACGCAACGGGCGCGTCTGTCGGCGTCGTGGTGTTCCCGTCATCGCCGTCTTCGCCGGTGAGGGCGACGGCGACGAGCGCGATCGCCACGACCGCGACGACGGCAGCCAGAACCCACCACCACGGGCGACCAGGCGCGGCGCGCGTCCGCTCGACCGGTGCCATCCCCGGAGGCATGGCCCACGTCCGTGAGGCGGTCGCGGCCACCATCGCCGCGGTCATCGGCTCGGTTGGCGCGGCCACCGCCTCGGTCGCCGCGGCCATCGCCTCCGTGGGCCCACCGTCCCTCAATTGGTTGCCGACCGCGGCGGCCGTCGGCCGGAGTTGCGGATCGCGCGCGGTCATGGACCCGAGCAGCGACCGCCACCGCGGTTCGAGGTCCTCGGGGACCTCCGGATCCCACGCGAGCCGGGCCATCGCCGATTCCGACGCAGTCCCCTCGAACGCGCGCGTCCCGGTCAGGCACTCGAGGAGCACGAGCCCGAACGAGTACACGTCCGCCGCGGGTCCTACCTCGCTGGACCCGTCGAGTTGCTCGGGCGCGATGTATGCCGCCGTCCCGATCGTGGTGGCCGGCGCGGTGTGACGAGTTGCGTCGACGAGCTGCGCGATCCCGAAGTCGGTGAGCTTCGCCCGACCCTGGCCGTCGATGAGGATGTTCGCCGGCTTCACGTCGCGATGGACGATGCCGTGGTCGTGGACGTACGCAAGCGCGCTGCTGATCTCGAGCGCGAGCTGCTCGGTCCGGTCGGCGTCGAGGGTGCCGCCGCGAAGGGACTCGGCGAGGCTCGCACCGTCGACGAGCTCGAGGGTCAGGTACGGATCCTCGTCGGCGTCGGACGCGTCGAGCACTCGGACGAGGTTGGGGTGCTCGAGCTGCGCGAGCACGCGTCCCTCGCGGACGAAGCGATGCCGATCGGTCGCGTCGGCCCCGCGGAACGCCTTCAGCGCGATGTCGCGCCCGAGACGTTCGTCGTCCGCGAGGAAGACGTCCGCCATCCCGCCGCCGCCGAGCCGTCGCTCGATGCGGTAGCGGTCGTCGACCTGGTCACCGATCTCGTACACGCGTCCGTGCCCTTCCCCATCCAGGTAGTGCACCAGTCATACCCGATTGTGCGGTTCGCCTCTCCCCGCGGCTTCGGCGGCGACATCATGCGCCGCCACACCTCAGGTGCGAGCACGCGTCTGCTCTACTTGCGGGCCATGAGGTTTCCCGGAGCGAGCCCACCGAGGGACCCGCTGCGGTACGACCCTCACCGCTCCGACGGGGTGATCATGACGGCACGGTCCCGTGCCGGTTCGCGGCTGCGTTGGCCCCGAGCGTTGAGCGAAATGCCGTGCACAGTTCCATCGGCTCGATCACGTATCGCGACCTCGATGCCGTGTCGAACGCGCTTGCCGACGCGCTGGTCGGCCTTCCTACCGAACCCGAGCCGGTGCTGATCCTCGCATCCCACGGCGTGTTTCCGTGATGCACTCCTCGGGGTCGCGAAGTCAGGTCGGGCCTTCCTCGTGCTCGATCCGCGGACGCCGGACGCATCCCGGGCCGATGCCGTTCGTCGCCACGGCGGCGCGGTGGTCGTGGCCGACCGCAGTCACCTGGATGCGGCTCGGGCGGTCGCACCCGTGGCGAAGCCGCTGGTTCTCGACGACCTCGAGCCGGGACCGGCCCGTCTGCCTCCCGGCACGCCGGTCGCGGACGACGACGTGGGAGAGGTCCTGGTGACCGGCGACCACCTCGCGCTCGGGTACCTCGGCGATCCCGAGCGGACGGCGGCGAAGTTCCACGACGGCCCCGCCGGCCGCACGTCCGCAACGGGCGACCGGGCGCGCCAGCGCGCCGACGGGGTGCTCGCGTTCGCCGGGAGGACCGACGACGTCCGTAAGGCCCGCGGCGTGCTCGTCGACCTCGCTGCGGTCGAGCTCGCGCTCGCGACGCTTCCTGGTGTCGAGACCGCGGCGGTCGTGTCGCACGACCGCGCGACGGGCACGGGTCTCACCGCTTTCGTCACGGGCCCCGTCATCCGCCCGGCCCGGGTGCGCGCCGACCTCGCCGACGCGCTTCCGAGCGCGATGGTCCCGGCGCGGATCCTGGCCGTCTCCGAGCTGCCGCTCACCTCCCAGGGGAAGGTCGACCGGAAGGCGTTGTCGAAGCACGCGGAGGCTCTCTCCGAGGTACCGCACGGCGAGCCGATGATCCATCCCACCGCGGTCGTCGGCCCCGACGCCACCTTCGGTGAGGGCGTCACCCTCCACCCCCACGTCGTTGTCCTCGGCGAGGTCCACGTGGGCGACGGCACCGAGGTCTATCCGGGCGCGGTGATCGGGAAGCCGCCCGCGCACCACCCCACCCTCAGGCGCGCCGCCACCCGCGGCCCGGTCCGCACCTCGCGCCCCTCGCCACGGTCCGCTCCCGCGCCCCCGCCGCGGCGTTCCGCCGCCACCGGTTCCGCCGCCGCTGGGAGCGCGAGCAACGCACGAGCGGCCGTGCCGACGCGCCGTGCTTGAAGCGGTGAGTGCACCCGCGAAAGAACCGGCGGTCACGCTCATCGTGCTCACGTACAACCAGGCGCGCTACCTCGACGACACGCTCGCGTCCGTGGCCGCGCAGACGAGCGACGACTTCGAGGTCGTGCTCGTTGACAACGCGTCCACCGACGGCAGCGCCGAGCTCCTGAAGCGTTGGCTCCCGAAGCTCACGATGCCAGCCAAGCTCGTGGTGAACCCGCGCAATCTCGGCGTCTCGGGCGGTAAGAACGTCGGCCTCGCGCACGCGCGCGGCGAGTACATCTGCGGTCTGGCCGGCGACGACATGTACGAGCCCTCGAAGATCACGCGCGACCTCGAGCACTTCCGCACCGTCGGTCCTGAGGTCGGCGTGGTCTTCAGCGACGCGACGATCATCACCGACGACGGCGCGCCGTGCGCCCGGTGGTTCACACCGCCGCGCCACTTCGCGCAAGGGCAGATCTTCGCCGACCTCTGCGGCGCGAGCTTCATCCCTGCGCCGACGACGATGATTCGCCGCAGCGCGCTCGACGCCGTCGGCGGCTATGACGAGCGTCGCTTCGTCGAGGACTACGACATGTGGCTCAAGCTGGCCGCGCAAGGCTACGAGTTCCACTATGTCGACGAGGCGCTCGTGCGCTACCGGCTCAGCCCGCTGGGAGCATCGCGCAACCCTGCGACGCAGGCACTCACTCGCGAGAGCATGGGCCGGTCCCTCCTCGAGCACACGGGACGGTCACCCGAGACCGACCCCGTGATCTCACGGGAGACCTGGGCGCTCGCCCGCCAGACCCTCGCCATCGACCCCGCGCTCGCTCGGCCGCTGCTGCGCGACGTGTGCCGTTTCGACTCCAGCCCGAAGCGGCGCCTCCAGCTCGCGGGCGCGTCCCTCCCGGGCGCGCCCTGGTTGCTTCGCCACCTCTACCGTGCCCGATCTCGCTTCGTGACGAACGGGTTCCGACCATGACCGAGCGTGCGATCGGTCGGTGGTTACGCTGACCGAACGTCGCCAGCAGGCCGGAACGCGGGGCAGAGGAGGTGGACCAGTGTCCTCTGCATCGGCACCGATCCGGCGACGCCTCTTCGGTGGTCTCCCGATCCTCGTCGTGATCGTGGCGTCGGGATACGCCCAACCGGCCGGGCGCGCCGACTCCGCGTTCCCAGCTTGCCGTTGCGGCGCCGCCATCGGCGGAATGTCGTCGCTCATCGTCGTCTGGCAGCCCAGCCGGCCCTTCGGCGGATGCGGTCGTCGTACAGGACGCCCGAGACGGCGACCCCGAGATCGAGATGGTGCGCTATCCGCGTCCCGCATCGTCTGGGTCGCCCTGGTCGCAGTGGGGCCAGGGCCTCGTCCTCGACGACGGTCGGTTCCTCTCCGCCATCGGGAACCACCTCGGGAAGGACGGCAATTCGTTCCTGTTCGTCTACGACCCCTCGACTGGTGCGATCACCCGATTCGCCGACGTCCGTTCCGAGCTGGGCGATGATCTCGACTGGGGCTACGGGAAGATCCACGGTCAGATCGTTCCGGGACCTTGCGGCGAGGCGTATTTCAGTACGTATTGGGGCACCCGTGAAGGACTCGAGTACACGCCACGGTATCGAGGCGATGTGATGTTCCGAATTGACCCCGGGTCACTTCACCTCGAAGCGCTCGGCGCGGTCGTTCCCGAGCGCGGAGTTCCTTCACTCGCCGGCTCGGCGAATCGAAGCCTGATCTACGGCGAGGCAGTGGAGCCTCATCCCGCCGAGAACCTCGGCCGCGAGCAGGGCGCCTTCTTCGTCTACGACACCCGGGAGCGCAAGGTCGTGTTCCGATCCGACAGCAAACAACATGTCGGCTTTCGCAACGTCATGGTCGACGCCCGCGGGAACGCCTTCATTGCCGGCGAAGATGGTCGACTCCTCGAGTACGAGCGTGGCGCGGAGGATCTGCGTGAGTACCCCGAGCGACTCCCCGGTGGCGGGGTGCTCCGAGCGAGTACCCAACCCACACGCGACGGGACCGTCTTCGGCGTCACGCAGGACCCTGACGAGTTCTTCACGCTCCATCCCGACGGCCGTATCACCTCGCTGGGTGACGCGCAGGGCTATACGACCTCGATGGCGGTCGAACGCGACGGATCACGCTTCTACTACGTACCGGGGGCGCACGGAAACGATCCCGAGCTCGGCACACCGCTCGTCGCCGTGGACACTCGCACCGGCGAACAGACGACGATCGCCCGGCTCGACGATCTCGTGCGGAGACACCTGAACCTCCGGACGGCCGGTTCCTACAGCGTCGTGCTCGACGAGGCTCATCGACGCCTCTACGTCGGAATGAACGCGGGCGAGATCGATGATGATCCGTGGGGCGAAGTCGTGCTCGCCATCGTCAAGTTGCCGTCGACGTCTGCTACTGCTCCGGCCACGACGCACCGGGCGGCTTCGCCATCCGCCTGCCGGTCGTCCTGGAAGGTTCCACGTTCGGCATCCTCCCGGACTTCGACAGACGGAGACAACGCGCCGTTGCGGTTCCACGACTCGACCGACGAGTGGGGAGTGCTCGAGCCGCTCATGGGGATGCGAGCGCACGCGGTCGCCGCCGCCGACGTCAACGGCGACACGTGGACGGACGTCTTCGTGGGCACGTTCGCCGACCGACCGGAAACCGACTACCGAGCACGCGGTGCGGACGGGCCGTCGCCGGATCGCCTGCTTCTCGGCGGGCCCGACGGGTTCCGGGTCGATACGTCGTTTCCGGGTGAGCAGGGACGGACGAGCGGCGCCGCGTTCGGCGATCTCGACTCCGATGGAGATCCCGACCTCGTCGTGGCTCGCAATGTTCGCGACCTGGATCGGGGCCGCACGCCCACAACCGTGCTCCGAAATGACGGCGGGCGGTTTCGGCGTGTCGCCACGCTCGAAGAGCCGGCCGGTGCCCGGTCGGTCGGGTTGCTGGATTACGACAGCGACGGTCGTCTCGACCTGTTCGTCGCCGAGGACCGGTTCTCCGGCTCATCGAGCAGGTTGTTCCGCAATCGGGGCGACTTCGAGTTCGAG
>CAVSLB010000004.1:0-98062 GCA_963728585.1 uncultured Alphaproteobacteria bacterium | reverse complement strand
ACCTTTTAGCCGCGTCATTTTGGTTTGTGGTCAATTTTGCTCAGTCTGCATCCGGACATATACCTATTATTTGCCTTATCACCGACAGCGGATTTGCGCCAGGTACCGGTGACTGAGAGACGCGACCGCGCTCCCGCCTGTATTCAGGGGAGGATGTTATGTCGATCACTCAATCAAAAATTAGCGAAGCACAGCCCCCACTCGACTACCTGATCGAGTACACGAAGGGGGCCATCGCGAAGGAGGCGGCATCAGTTGAGCGCCTTGCAGATCAGGATCGCGACTTCACTGACGCAGCGAAGCACCTAACCGAAATGGTTGTAAATTTGGCGGCCCTTATGCAGAAGAAAAGGAACGATCGGTAGGCCAGCCCTCATGCGTGTTCGTACTTGGTCCGCCATCCGCTCGGCAAGCTGCTCGACTTCGGCGTCAGATTCTCCTGAGCTGTTGTTAGCAGCCTGGCCATCTCGCGTAATTTTGCGCGCGTCCGCCTTATTTCAAACACCCGGTGCGCGGCTATCGAATTACGGAAATCAATGTTTGCCACTCCGTTGGCCGCATACATCTCGGTAGCCGTGAAGTCCCATTGATCACCCAGCCTAGGAACATGTCATGCAAAATCTGACCCCCCGCCATATCAACGAGCTTGAATCCGACAGGCGCGGCGTAAAGGATGGCTGGTACTCCATAAATGGCGGCGGCAAGCTGGGTTGTGGTCCGTTCGAAAATCGAGAGGATTGCTTGTCGGCGATCAATCGGCAGTCTAGCAACAGATGTTTACCATTGATGTAGGTGGGCCGCGTCCGCGATACGTTCCGGAATTTCCCGGCAATCCGCATCTCTGCGCTTGGGACTGTTGCTGAACTCCGGCGCCTTCATCACCGCTTCATCACGCCTGCGCGTCGGCGCGCTTCATCCGCAATGCGCTGCGCCTCGTCAAAGGCTATTTTCTTCGAGCATGGACCTTCCCCGGTTAGTCACTAGATGACAAGCTAGCAGCACAGCCGGGCGCGGCCCCGAAAGGCGCTGGCTCTGCGGTAATGTTCCGTGAATAGGACAAATGGTTCTAGTGTTAGAAGTTCCTCTAACGGAGCGACGACGTCACGGGGGGCCGCGTGGACACAGTAGAGAGCGCGGGCCGTGGGTGCGCTTCGGGCGCAACAAGCGTGAAAACGGGGAATGAGCCCCAATGAGTGACGACGCAAGACGTCCTGGCTGAATTCTGACTGAGATGCACAAGAAGCGGGCGACCAGCCTCTATTGGAAGAGGGACGCCGCGGGCGATGCAATGCGAGCTGAGTATCTGACCCTGCTTCAACGGCAGACCACCGCAGAGGTGCCAATGGGACCGCAGCCATTGCTCCATTCGTGGTCGTTAGCATTTCAACCTACTGAATCGAGAAGGCCCGGGATTTCTCCCGGGCCTTCTCTTTTCTGGCGAAAGAGTAAGGACTCTTAGAAGTCCATCCCGCCCATGCCGCCGCCCGGCATCGCGGGGGCCGCGTCCTTCTTCTTCGGCAGTTCCGCGACCATGGCCTCGGTGGTGATCAGCAGGCCGGCGACGGAAGCGGCGTTCTGCAGCGCGGCACGCACGACCTTGGTCGGGTCGATGATGCCTTTGCTGACCAGGTTGCCGTATTCGTCGTTCTGCGCGTCATAGCCGTAGGCGTATTGATCCTTTTCCAGGATCTTGCCGATGACTACCGAGCCGTCCGCGCCTGCATTCATGGCGATCTGGCGGGCCGGCCAGGTGATCGCCTTGCGGACGATCTCGACGCCGGTCTTCTGGTCGTCATTCTGCGTACGCATTTCTTGAGGGCTTCGCTGGCGCGCAGCAGCGCGACGCCGCCGCCCGGCAGGATGCCTTCCTCGACCGCGGCGCGGGTTGCATGCATCGCATCGTCGACGCGATCCTTGCGCTCCTTCACCTCGACCTCGGTCGCGCCGCCGACGCGGATCACCGCGACGCCGCCCGCGAGCTTGGCGAGACGTTCCTGCAGCTTCTCCTTGTCGTAGTCCGAGGTGGTCTCCTCGATCTGCGCCTTGATCTGCGAAATGCGCGCTTCGATGTCGGCTTTCTTGCCGGCGCCGTTGACGATGGTGGTGTTCTCCTTCTCGATCATCACCTTCTTGGCGCGGCCGAGCATCTGCAGCGTGACGTTCTCAAGCTTGATGCCGAGGTCTTCCGAAATCGCCTGGCCGCCGGTCAGAATCGCGATGTCCTGCAGCATGGCCTTGCGGCGATCGCCGAAGCCAGGAGCCTTCACCGCCGCGACCTTCAGGCCGCCGCGCAGCTTGTTGACCACGAGGGTGGCGAGCGCTTCGCCTTCCACGTCTTCGGCGATGATGACCAGCGGCTTGCCGGTCTGCACAACGGCTTCGAGCAGCGGAAGCAGCTCTTGCAGGCCGGAGAGCTTCTTTTCGTAGATCAGGACGTAGGGGTCCTCCATCTCCACGCGCATCTTCTCGGCATTGGTGACGAAGTAAGGAGAGATATAGCCGCGGTCGAACTGCATGCCTTCGACCACTTCCAGCTCGGTCTCCAGCGACTTGGCTTCCTCGACCGTGATGACGCCCTCATTGCCGACCTTCTTCATGGCGTCGGCGAGGAACTTGCCGATTTCGGTGTCGCCGTTGGCCGAAATGGTGCCGACCTGGGCGATCTCTTCGTTCGACGTGACTTTCTTGGAGTTGGTCTTCAGGTGCTCGACGATGGCGTCGACAGCCAGGTCGATGCCGCGCTTCAGATCCATCGGGTTCATGCCGGCGGCAACCGACTTGGAGCCTTCCTTCACGATCGCCTGGGCAAGCACGGTGGCGGTGGTGGTGCCGTCGCCGGCGAAGTCAGACGACTTCGAAGCGACCTCGCGCACCATCTGGGCGCCCATGTTCTCGAACTTGTCCTCGAGCTCGATCTCCTTGGCGACGGTGACGCCGTCCTTGGTAATGCGGGGAGCGCCGAACGACTTGTCGAGCACCACGTTGCGGCCCTTGGGACCGAGGGTAACCCTCACCGCATTGGCGAGAATGTCGACGCCGCGCAGCATCTTGTCGCGCGCGTCAACGGAAAATCTTACTTCCTTGGCAGCCATTGTTATTTCTCCGATTCAATTTCCTGGGAAGCGCCGTTAAGCGGCTTTCTTGCGCGAGGTTTCGACGTCGGTGAGGACGCCCATGATGTCGCTCTCTTTCATGATCAGGTAGTCGTGGCCATCGATCTTGACCTCGGTGCCCGACCACTTGCCGAACAGCACGCGCTCTCCAACCTTCACATCGATGGGAATGAGCTTGCCGTTCTCGTCGCGCCCGCCCGGGCCGACGGCAATGATTTTGCCCTGCTGCGGCTTCTCCTGGACGGTGTCAGGGATGATGATTCCGCCGGCGGTCTTTTCCTCGGCGGAGACGCGCTCGACGACAACGCGATCGTGAAGCGGACGAAATTTCATGCGGTCCTCCTAAGTGGTTTAAAAAGCTTCAGATTTTTTGATGTGACGATCCACCGGAAACCCCCGCTGCGATCGTTAAGTGCGAAATAGGACGCACTCCGAGAGCCGCAAGGGGTCGGCTGAGAATTATTTAGCACTCAAATGGGGTGAGTGCCAAGCTCTTTTAAAATAGGGGTAAATACTCTCCGGAACGCCGGGACAAGGACGATCCAGCGGTGCCCGGGAACCGTTTCCGGTGGGCTCCGTTTTCATTCGCCGACCTTGGGACGAGAGCTGCCGGTTGGTAGCAGGCCCTTCGGGCTGCTGCTAATGCTTGTATTTTCAACGCTTTGTTCATCGTTTCGGCTTGCAATAGCCGGGGTGGGAACCGGAAAATCCTAGCTGATTTGGCTGGAGGGACGCATGATGGTTTCGGAGGACTTTCGCAAGCAGATCAAAGGCTACGGTTTGACCACTGCGCAAATTCTATACCGGCGGCCGGATCACCGCTGGCTGCTGCAAACCTATGTATGGCAGGCCTACGATCTGTTCCCGGATTTTCCGGAGCTGCAGCGCTTCCTGGATTTCTGGCAAAAACAGCTGGAAGGCCCCCTGCACTCGGTGACGGTGGCACATTCCCGCCTAATCCATCCGGCGGAGATCCGTCCGGTGGATGGCGTCTTCCGCTTGCACTGAGGTCTTGCCGCCGATCGGCGCAGGCTAGGGCGTGGACTCATTAACGCGCAGCCAGAGCCGGATTGATGCAAGCTGGATGAAGGCGAGGTAGTTAGCCGCGAGCTTGTCGTAACGAGTTGCGACCCGACGACACTGCTTGATCTTATTGAAGAACCGCTCGACCAAATTCCGGGCACGGTAAAGATATGGGCTGAAGCAGATCGGCTCGTTGCGATTGCATCTTGGCGGGATGTTGGCCCAAACGCCCCTCTCGGCGGCAAGGGCTCTGATCCAGTCGGCGTCATAGCCACGGTCGGCCAGCAGCATTGTTCCCGACTTCATGCGAGACAGGAGTTTGCCTGCGAGCCGGTTGTCGTGCGCCTCACCCGTTGTAAGCGCGAGCCGGATCGGCAGGCCGTTGGTATCGACCACCGCATGAATCTTGCTGGTCAGTCCGCCTCGTGACCGGCCCATGGATTGTTTCTTGTTCCGCGCGATGCAGGCGGCGTGCTGATGTACGCGGATAATCGACGTATCGATCATTTGCACGGCTGCGTCATGCGTGGCGGCCAGCGCATTCATGATCCGGCCCCAGACGCCCGCCCGTCGCCAGCGAACGAAGCGATTGTAGCAGGTGGTGTAAGGGCCAAAGTTGTCCGGCAGATCGCGCCACGGCGCGCCCGAGCGCAGGACCCAAAAGATGCCGTTGAGCACGCGCCGGTCATTTACACGCGGCACACCGCGCGGCTTGTTCGGCAGAAACGGCTTGATGGCGGCCCATTCATAATCGGTGAGTTCGTAGCGCATGATTCGAGGCTCCGGTTTGGGAGCTTGAATCACGCGCCGGGCGACACCATCAACCCGCAAAGGCCCATTGCAGCAGATGCCAGATAACCTGATTTCACTTCCGCTTTCGGGGAATAGCCGACATGGCGGCACCTGCTGCGGGCTTCGTCTCGGTCGAAAATGACCCTCAAGAGACATTGGTCGCTTCGCTCAAGTAGCTGTGACAATGGTATTGCTTGCCGTGATGGAGATCACCGCCCAAACCATCGTGGTCGCGGGCAGGGCGGTGGATACTCGACTTAAAGCAGGTTTCGCATCGCTCGAATCGTCGCAGTTGGAACAGGTCCGTCCACGACGATCGAAAAGCTACTTTGGATTGCGCGGGAACAGGATGAACCCATCCTGGTTCGGCATCCTCACCTTGGGTAGCGACTGCGCGTCGAGCACATCGTTCGCGCCGATGATCCCGTTGAGATTGAGGATGTAGGCCGATACCGCGTACACCTCCTCGCTGGTGAGCGATTGCGACTCCTGGAACGGCATCGAGCGTCGGATGTAGTCGAATAGTGTCGTCGCATAGGGCCAATAGCTGCCCACCGTCTTCATCGGCACCTTGTCCGGCGCGAGCGTACCCATTCCTCCGACCAGCGGATCGTTGGGTTTGCCGGTTCCCTTCTCGCCGTGGCAGGCCTGACATTTCGCGGCATAGATGGCCTCGCCCTGCATGGCGGTGCCGCGGCCGGGTGGAAGGCCGGCGCCGTCCGGTCCGATGCTGATGTCCCACGGCGCGATATCGGCAGGCGCGATGGGCTGTCCGAACTGCGGGGCTTGCGCGGACGCCGCATTGGCGCGGCGACAAGCATCGCGGCGCAGACTGCGAGGCGTCCTAAGCATACACATTGGTTGCCTCCCCCTTCTGCGTCGATGCCCCAGCTTGCGATGGCGTTGTAGTGGTAGACGCCGCGCAGGCCGCGGTCGGCGGCGAACTGCGCGCGCGTCGGCTGCACCATGCCGGTGTCGTCGGTGGCGCGGCTTTGCAGCACGGCCGGCCCGCCGTTCCATTGCCAAGCCGCGCGGAAGCGCACCGGCGCCTTGGCAGTATCGGCCCTGCAAGGCCGCCGGCGCCCAGCTCTTTCCGCCGTCGGCCGAGACCTCGACCTGCCTGATGCGGCCGTTGCCCGACCAGGCGAGCCCGGAAATCTCGTAGAAACCCGGCCCCTTCAACGTGAGGCCCGGCGATGGGCGCGTGATGACGGACTTCACCTCCATCGGGAAATACGAACTGCCAGGCCTTCTCGTCCTTGAGCAGGACCGTGTATTTCGAGGTCTCGTTCCTGGCCATGACCGGCGCGGCGACGAGCTTGAGCTGGCGCAGCCATTTCACGTTCATGTTGCCTTCGAAGCCCGGGAGCAGCAGGCGCACCGGGTAGCCGTTCGAGGGCCGCACCCGCTCGCCGTTCTGGTAGAGACAAATGAGTGCGTCATCCATTGCCTTGGCCAGCGGGACGCTGCGGCTCATGGCGGCAGAATCGGCGCCCTCGGCGATCACCCAGCGCGCGGATGGATCGACGCCGGCCTCATCGAGCAGCGTGGAGAGCCGCACGCCTGTCCATTCCTGGCATCCCAGCATGCCGTGAATGGCCGTCACATTGAGCGGCTGCGCCTGCGGTGCGTTGAGCGCCTGGCCGTTGCCGGCACACTCGATGAACGCAATATGCGACTGCATCGGATAGCGCGACAGCGCCTCGACTGTGAACACCAGCGGCCGCTTCACCAGGCCATGGATGACCAGCCGGTGTTGATCGGGATCGATGTCCGGGATGCCGGAATGGCTGCGTTCGAAATGCAGCCCGGATGGCGTGATCATTCCTTCGAGCAGGTGCAGCGGCGTGCGCGCCGGGCCGACACCCTGCGTGGCCGGGTTAGGCGGCGGCGGAAAGACCCTTACGACCTTGCTCTCGAATCGTGAGGGCTGGCCGTAGCCGGCGAATCCTGCGCCCGGCACCTTCATCCATGGTTGCACAGTAAGTGGCTCCGCCATTGCGTCAGAGGCGCTCGCGCCTGCCGCGCCGGCTAGGAGAGCGCCTTCGAGAAAGACACGGCGGCTCAGAATGCCATTGCCCGCCGCCGGATCACCCGGCTGAGGATTTATTTTCTTTCTAACCATGTGGTCCTCCTCACTTAAGTTTAGATGTCCACAAACGTTATTTGTTGCACTGCTGACAGTGAGATACCTGCCGACGGCATCGGCGTTGCCGCTAAAACAGGAGTTCGGCACGTCCCGTTGGCAGATCTCGGACCAATTCAATGTCCGTCTTTGCACAATACTAGGTGAGCTGAGCTGTTGGAAGTGGCACCGCGTGATGCTTTAGCCAGCTGGCATGATGTCTCCTCTTGGCCCATAGAGGACATGGCGATCCGTCGGCTGAATGTCCGCTTTCGGGGGCAAAACAGACATTTAAGCGATTATGATTGCTGCCTGGTGCAGCCCATAATTTGCGCGTTGAAAAACTAGTCGTGAACACAGAGCGAGTGGGAGTCAGGTTAGTCGAAAATAACTGGGACTTCGGTCGATGGCGCAAACCGCACCAGTCTCGCTATGCAAACGGGAAACGAACGACCTGAGCTAACTAGCTGATATCGTTTGGTCGGAGCGCCGAGATTTGAACTCGGGACCCCCAGTCCCCCAGACTGGTGCGCTAACCGGGCTGCGCTACGCTCCGAACGGCGCGGACTATAGGGAGGCGGGCAAGGCCATGCAACACGGGCGTGTTGCGCCGTTTTCTTAGCGGAAACGGCTGCCGTTGACGCGCAGATTGCGCGCGGTTTCATTCATAGAAGCTACCGCAAGTCCCCAGACCAACCCAAGCGCCAGGAAGTAATGCCGCCAGTGGTCAGTATCGACGACAAAGCTTTCAAAGGCCTCGCCGCAAAAGGTCCCGAGCGCCGCGATGAGATAAGGCTGCCAGGGCGTCACGACGATGCTTTGGCGGAATCCGATCACGACCGTGAGGACCACCAGCAGGACATAGGCCAAGCCGCCGATCCAGCCATAGACTAAAAACGCCTGGAAGTACGCATTGTGCTGCTGGCCGCCGTAGACGCGGGCAAATTCAAATGGACCCATGCCGGCGGGGTTTTCCAGTACAGCCTCGACCGCCTTTTCCTGCAGGCCGAAACGGCCGCCGCTCCCGACGTCATAGCTTTGGGTAAGTTTGGCGCGCTGCTGGAACATTTCCGCAAGCGAGCCGGCGGATAGGGCGCCCGCCACCAAGGCGGTCAAACCGATCACCCCGACCGCGCTCAGCACAACCAGCCGCAGCCGTGTGCGGATGTTGGGTGCGGTGAGAAAGGTCAATACCAACACGACGGC
The DNA here is from genome assembly GCA_963728585.1 of uncultured Alphaproteobacteria bacterium. GTDB lineage: Bacteria > Pseudomonadota > Alphaproteobacteria > Rhizobiales > Xanthobacteraceae > CANKHA01. The sequence goes on along the minus strand of CAVSLB010000004.1, from coordinate 89,803 downwards.
GGCGGACAGCAAGAAATGCGCCCAGGCGCCACGGGAGAAACTGAGCAGCAGGGCAAATGCCAGCACGCCGAACAAAATCAGATGTCGGAGCCGCATCGCGGGGCTGATGATCGTCTGCAGCAGCAGGACCAGCGGCAGCACGAGAAACGGGCCGAACACGTTTGGATCTTTGAAGGTGGACCGCGCCCGGTCATACAGCGTGGCGTCGGGAAGGTAACCGAAATAGCCGCCAATACCGACCAGCGACGCGATGAAGGCGGCAATGAAATAGGCCCGCCGCAGGATGATCAGCCGCCGCAGGCTGTCTTCGCTGAAGAGGCAGGCATAAACGACAGTGGTCATCGCGAGGTAAAAGGAGACAGCCACGTAGATCGTGGCGTCGCGGCCGCTGGCGTCGTGGCGCGGCAGAACCAAGGTCAGCAGACCGCCCAGATTAAAGATCAGCAGCAAAGCCGCCAGCGGCAGCAGCTTGCGGTCGAACCTGACACCTGCCACGAGGCAGGCCAGCACAAGCAGCGCGCAGGCGGCTTCATAGGGCGATGGCTCAACGAAGACGAAGGGGCTGACCAGAATCGTGAGGAACAGCGCACCATGCAGCAGGGCGGCCGACGCCGGCGACGCAGTCCGGGCCAGGCGGGGGGCGTCATACAGATCGGCTGCCGATCTGATCAATAGGCATTCTCGGTGCTGAACAGCGCAAACGGTGTGCGGGCGAGGATGTATAGATCTAACAGCAGCGACCAGTTCTCGATGTAATAAAGATCATGCTCGACGCGGGCCTGGATTTTCTCGGCGGTGTCGGTTTCGCCCCGCCAGCCGTTGATCTGCGCCCATCCGGTGATGCCGGGCTTCACGCGATGGCGCGCGAAATAGCCGTCGACCGCTTCGTCGTAGCGCCGCTGAGCGGCTTGCGCATTCACCGCGTGCGGGCGGGGGCCGACGAGCGACAGGTTGCCCTTGAGAACCACATTGAAGAGCTGCGGCAGCTCGTCGAGACTGGTTTTGCGAATGAAGCGGCCGACCCGCGTCACGCGCGGATCGTCCCTGGTGACGAGCTTGGACGCCATGGCGTCGGTCTGCTCGGCGTACATCGAACGGAATTTGTAAACTCCGATCAACTCGTTGTTGAATCCATAGCGCTTTTGCTTGAACAGCAAGGGCCCGCGGCTGTCGAGCTTGATAGCGAGCGCGACCAGCGCCATGACGGGCGCGGCGGCGAGGAGGATCAGGCCGCCGACGATTTTATCGAACAGCCACCTCATCACGATATCCCAATCGGCGATCGGCCGGTCGAAGACATCCAGCACCGGAACATTACCGAGGTAGGAATAGGAGCGAGGACGGAACTGCAGCTTGTTGGTATGGGCTGCCAGTCGAATGTCGACCGGCAGCACCCATAATTTTTGCAGCATCTCAAGGATCCGCGCTTCTGCCGAGATCGGCAGCGAGAAGATAATGAGATCAATCCTGGTGCGGCGCGCGAACTCTACCAGGTCATCCACCGTGCCGAGCTTGCGCTGTCCGCCCATGGCGCTGGGCGATCGTTCGTCATTGCGGTCATCGAACAGTCCGATGAGGCGTACGTCGGAGCCGCGCAGGTCTTTGAATTGTTCGATCAATGCCTCGCCGAGTTCGCCGCCGCCAACGATCACGGTTCGGCGGGTGAGACGGCCTTGGCGCGCCCAATGCCGAATGAGGTTGAAGAACACCATGCGGAATGCCGCCAGGGCCGCAAGGCCGAGCAAGAAAAAGGAAAGCGTCCAGACGCGGGAGAACTCGTCCTGCAATTTGCCGAGAAAAATACCGGAGCTCAGCAGAAGAAAGACTATCAGCCATGCCGCGACCAGCCGCGCATATTGGCGGCTGCGGCTGCGAAAGGATCGCATGCGGTAAATGCCGGCGGTCTGAAAGGCCAGAATGCTACAGGCGGCTACCGCCGAAAATCGCGATCGGATAATACCAAGTGAAACTATTGGCCGGCAGCACATAGACGGCATACACCGCAAAGCCGATGGCGGCGATCAGGCAGAATTCGACCAAGCGCGCGACGCCCGCAACAACGATCGGCGAATAGGATGGCGGCGCATATTCGGAAGCAATCGCCGCCGCTTCCGAGGACAGCTCTGCTCGGTTGCTGGGCGTGCGCGGTTCGGCGGCGGCCGCCGCCGGGGACGCATTGACCATCCTTTGAGCGCCGATCGTTCCCATCGTCCTGTTAAACCCAATCGCCACGGCCCTTAGGCGTGCCGGAGCACCCCGATCGGCGGCGGATATTAGTTAAAGAGAGTCAAGAAATGCTTAGGCCGATCATGAAACCTGCCGGTAAGCAGCGAGAACTTGCTCGATCATGAGTTCGGCCGAAAAGGCCGCGCGAACGCGCTGCCGCAACCCTTGGGCAAATTGCCGGCTTTCTTGTGGATCCTCCAGGGTCGTGGCGATAGCTGCGGCCAAGGCCGGCGCATTTTCGGGTGGTATCAAGCGTCCGCTGTCGGACCCGAAAATTTCCGGTATCCCGCCGACCTGGGTGGCAATCAGAGGCAGGCCCGCGCCGGCCGCTTCCAGCACGACGTAAGGCAGCAATTCCGAGCGCGACGGTACGACCATCATCCGGCCGAGAGAAAAGCGCGCCGCGCAGGCATGGCTGGAAGAAAACGGACATCCCGCGCCAGGCCGCGCAGCTCGACGGTGGCGCGCAAGGCCCCTTCGTCAGGCCCGGATCCGACGATGGTTGCGCTCACGCGCCGGCCCTCACGGTGCAGCAAAGCGACGGCTTCGATCAGCACGTCGATGCCCTTGATTGCGCGCAATTCACCCACGAAAAGAATATCGGTGGCATCCGCAGCAGGCTCTATGAGGTTGAAATCGGCCTCGGCTATTCCGTTATGCACCACGCTTACGGTGCCGTTTGGTTTGGCGACTTTGGCGTGGAAGACGTCGCGACTATAAACGCTCTCGAACAGGTACAAGTCACCGCGCGGCATCAACAGGCGCTCGAGCCCGAGATAGATGGCCCCGAGCGGCGTGGTCGGCCGATAATGCAAACTGCCGCCATGGGGCGTGTAAACGCGAATGGTTCCCTTCGGAACTGCGGCGAGCCGTGCGTACGCGCCACCTTTAGCGCCATGGCCATGAATGACATGCGCACTCGTCTGCGCGATCCGCTGCGCCACATGCTTCGCCCCGCTCAAATCGCCCAACCCGAGATGCCGGGGGAAAGGGTGCTTGGAAATGCCGAGGGTGAGGTCATGAGCAAGCGCGGTCAGCACTTCATCGGCACGCGCGCCGCCAGTCGTACTGTCCACGATCAAACCGACGTTATGGCCGCGAGCGGCCTGTCCGCGTGCAAGATCGACAACATGGCGAAACAGCCCGCCCAACGGGGCGCGAAAGACGTGCAGAATGTTCAAAGGACTCGAGGACGCCGCCTCCATGCCTCAAAACCATCGCTCGTCGATGCGCAGCGTATCGCCGGGGCGCAGCGGATAGGTGAGCGGCACGCTGGCGCGGGTGGTCTGTCCGCCGATGGTGCGTGAGACCGTCGCCTTGCTGCGGTCGGCGCGCGGGCCAAAGCCGCCGGCAATGGCGATGGCCTTCTCCACGGTCATGTTGGCGACATAGGGATATTGGCCGGGCGTGAGGACCTCGCCATAGATGAAGAAGGGCCGATAGGCCTCCACCTCGATCGCCACCTTGGGCTCCCGGATGTAGCCCTGTTTCAGCCGCTCGGTGAGCGCGCGCGAGAGCTGCGCGGGGGTGCGCCCGCGGGCGGCGATGCTGCCGACCAGCGGCATGGTGATATTGCCGGCTGCGTCCACCGCATAGGAATTGGTCAGGCCGTCCTGGCCGAAGACGGTGATGCGCAGGCGATCTCCGGCGTCGAGCAAATAAGGCTGCTCGAAGCTGGCCGCGGCATAGACCGGCGCGGAGACAGCGCCGCAACCCTGCGCGCCACAGGGCGGCGAAGCATAGGCCGGCGCGCGGGCATAGGGTCCGCCGAGATTGGCGGTGAAGAAGCCGCGGGCCGGCGGAGCAGCCGGTGCCTGGTAAGCCGGCGCGGCAGAGACCGCCGGCGCCGGCGCGGAGACGATCGGCGGGCCGGCCGGCTGTGCCGCCTGCGCAGCCGGGACAGATTGTTGGTGCTGCACCGATTGCCCGCGCGTAAGGCAGCCGCCGAGCGCCAGCGCCAGCACGGCCACAAGCAAAACCGAAAGATGGCGCATTCGCATGGAAGGCGAATCCCGGGCCCAAAGAGTTAAGCCCGATTAACGCCTTCCATGGTTAACAAATGCTAACCATTCCGCGGGTTTGACCCGGCTGCGCCGGGAGAATTAACGAGGTGGCAACCATAATTCCGGCATCGTTGCCGCGTGATGCAGGTATGGAGTCGCGCATGTCACAGGTAAGCGGCCGCTTGGGCGACGAGTTGGAATTGCGCGCGGTTGGCCGCGCCATCTGGGACCGTCGATGGACGATTCTCGGCCCCGCCGCCGCCCTTTCGGTGCTGGCTTTCATCATCGTCAATTTAATCACGCCGCTTTACCGCTCCGAAGCGCGTATTTTGATCGAGGGCCGCGACAACATCTATTTGCGTCCGGAAGCTGACAAGAGTTTCGACCGCAGCATTGTCGACCCGGAAGCCGTGGCCAGCCAGGTGCAGGTAATTCTGTCGCGCGATCTCGCGCTTCGCGTTGTCCGCCAGCTCAAGCTGGGCGAACGGCCGGAATTCGATCCCGTCCTCAGGGGTGTGTCGATCGGCGCGACCGTGCTCAGCCTTTTCGGATGGGGGCGCGATCCGTTGCGCATGACGCCGGAAGAACGCGTGTTGGAGGTCTATTACGCCCGGCTCGACGTGTTTGCGATAGATCGCTCGCGCGTCATCTCCATCAATTTCGAATCGCGCGATCCCGCGCTCGCCGCCCGTGTCGCCAATGCCGTCGCTGACGGTTACCTCGAGTTGCAGCAATTCAGCAGACAGGAACAGGCGCGCGCCGCCGGCCAGTATCTCTCCGGCGAAATCGACACTATGCGCAAGAAGGTGGCGGAAGCGGAAGCCAGGGTGGAGGATTTCCGCTCCAGATCCAACCTTTTCACCGGCCCAAACAGCGCGAACCTGACAAGCCAGCAGCTGGCCGACATCAATAGTCAGATTGCTATCGCGCGCGGACAGAAGGCGGACGCCGAAACCAAGGCGCGGATGATCCGCAGCATGATAGTGTCGGGCAGACAGCTGGAAGCTTCGGAAATTCTCAATTCCGATCTGATCCGGCGTCTTAGCGAACAGCGCGTTACGCTACGCGCCCAGTTGGCGGAGCAATCGGCGACGCTGCTCGAATTCCATCCGCGTATCAGGGAATTGCGGGCGCAGATCGCGGATTTGGAAAACCAGATCCGCGCCGAAACCGAAAAGGTCGTCCTCTCGCTGGAAAGCAACGCCAGAATTGCCGACGCGCGAGTGAATGAGCTCAACGTCAGCCTCGGCCAGCTCAAGCAGCAGGCGGCCTCCAGCAACGAGCAGGACGTCGAGTTGCGCGCGCTCGAGCGCGAAGCGAAAGCCCAGCGCGATCTGCTGGAATCTTATCTGGCGAAATACCGCGAAGCCTCCGCGCGCGACAGTTTGGAAGCCGCGCCGGCGGAAGCGCGCATCATCTCACGCGCAGTGGTCTCCAATACGCCATCCTATCCGAAGAAATTGCCCGTCGTTCTGCTGGTCGGTCTTGGCACGCTGCTGCTCGCCGCCGGCTGGGTGGCGACCGGAGAACTTTTGGGCGGGAGCTCGATGAGCCATGTGTTGGAAGAGCGCGCGCCACGGGCTTCGACGTTCCGCGCCACGCGCGGCCCCGGCGGTTTCCGGACCAAGCGCCCAGAGCCGGAGATCTTGCCGCTTGCCGCGCCCCCGATGCGCGCGGCCGCCGAGCAGCCGGTAAGCTCGATCGACGACATGGCGCGCACCTTGCGCGAAGCAGGCGAGGCGGGCCGGCGCGTCACTATCGTCGGCGCCGCGCGCAATGTGGGCACGACGCATGCCGCAATCTCCCTCGGCCGGGCGCTCGCCAAGCATTCTCCCGCCGTATTGGTCGATCTCGCGCTCAATTCGCCCAATATTTCGGTTTTCTCCCACGATCCGAATGCGCCCGGGATCGCCGAACTGGTGCGCGGGGAGGCGACGTTCGGAGAAATCATTACGCGCGACCGCTTCTCTCGCCTGCACCTCGTCGCTGTCGGTCGCGTGGGATCAGATGGCCCGGCGATCCTGGTGTCGCAGCGGCTGGCGGCCACGATCGATACCCTGGCGCGCGCCTACGAGCATGTCGTGGTGGACGCCGGCGCCTTACCGGAAGCAGCGATCGAGCGCCTGGCGCGGCTTGCGCCGCGAGCCGTGCTTGTGGCCACCAATGTTACAAATCCGGCGACCGCTGCCGCCTGTGAGCGGCTGATAGCCGCTGGTTTTACCGAGGTGGCGATGCTGCTCGGGCAACCGCGCGAGGAAGCCGCGGCCTAGCTGTCTCTGCGCGCTTTACTCGCCCGAGTTGCCCATGCGCCCGCACGTTGCCGCATTTGGAGAAGATCGTCACATTGGGCGGCGCGTTAGACTGACGGAACGGCGAGCGCAACGAATCGCGCCTGCGAAACATTCTTGGGGACGATCTTGGCCGGTTTGAAGCACAACGTGATCCGCACAGGTCTGGAGGCGCTGTATTTCACCGGCGCGCATATGGTGATGCGCCCCTTTGTCGGCGGCATCGGCGCGATCCTGATGTTGCATCATGTGCGGCCGCCGCGCCAAGATCAATTCCAGCCTAATCGTCTTTTGGAAGTGACCCCGTTTTTTTTCGACCGGCTGTGCCGCAAGCTGCGCCGCTCCCGGCTTGATATCGTCACGCTTGATGAAATGCACGAGCGGCTGATTGAAGGCTATTCCAAGCGCCGCTTCGTCTGCGTGACTTTCGACGACGGTTACCGCGACAATTTGCAGTTCGCCTATCCAATCCTGAAGAAATACCAGATCCCGTTCGGGCTTTATATTCCGACCAGCTTCCCCGACCGGCTGGGCGAATTGTGGTGGCTTGCGCTTGAGGCGGTGATCGCCAGGAACGACCGCATTGGGCTTGTACTCGACGGCAAGGACCAGCGCTTCGACTGCCGCACGGTAGACGAAAAGCGGGCGGTGTATGCTTTGATTTATGCTTGGCTGCGGCGCCTGCCAAGCGAAGAAGAAGTCCGCCGTGTCATTCGTGACTTGAGCCGGCGTTACCAGGTCGACATCGCTGCCTTCTGCGAAGATCTTTGTATGAGCTGGGATGAGCTGGCGGTACTGGCATCCGACCCTTTGGTCACCATCGGCGCTCACACGGTCAATCATGTGATGCTGAAAAAAGTGCCGGAGAAAGCCGCGCGCACAGAGATGGAAATGAGTCGTTCGGTGATCGCCGCCTCGCTCGGGGTACGGCCGCAGCATTTAGCCTATCCGGTCGGGGATCCGACCTCCGCCGGTCCGCGCGAATTCCAGATCGCCCAGGAACTCGGCTTCAAGACCGCCGTCACCACGCGCCCGGGCGTCCTGTACCGGCAGCACCGTAATCATCTGATGGCACTGCCGCGTATCTCGGTGAACGGAGAGTTCCAGCGCATGCGCTATATGCGGGTTCTGATGTCGGGCGCCGCCACCCTGGTGTGGAACGGCTTCCGTCCCGTCCGTGCGGCGTAGTGCATATCCCACGAACCGCTGCTCGCTATAGCTGATCGCGTTATTTCCGCGACATCCAGCGAATGAGCGGCATGGCGGGCAGCACCCAGCCAAGCCCCGCGACCAGATAGTAAATGGCTGCGACAAAACCGGAGACGGAGGTCAAGACCGTCTGCGCCAATGCCATCGCCAGCAAGGTCCAGACAATGACAAGCGCGAGCAGCGCGACGGCGCCAATCAGCTTGCGCAGGCGAATAGGCATTGCAGGCATCGGTGCGTTCCGGTTGCGGGGGCAGGGAAGGGAACTATATGGTCCGCTGCGTGCAGGCAATCCCCGACACCGAACAGGCCTCTTCCGAGCGGGATTTCCGCCGCCGCGCCGTCCGGCTGTGGCTATGGGCGGTCGCGGCGCTTGTTTTCGCAACGCTGCTGGTTGGCGGTGCGACACGGCTGACGGAATCCGGACTGTCGATCGTCGAATGGAGGCCGGTAACTGGAACGATCCCGCCAGTCAGCGAAAGCACATGGCTCGCCGAGTTCGAAAAATACCAGGCGACCACGCAATATCAGCAACTCAACCGCGGCATGACGCTCCATGAGTTCAAAACCATCTATTGGTGGGAATGGACGCATCGTCTGCTCGGCCGGCTGATCGGCGCGGCATTCCTATTGCCTTTCGTCTGGTTCCTCTGGCGCGGCTGGATCGAGCGTGGGCTGAAGTGGCGGCTCTGGACGCTCTTTGCGCTCGGCGCCATGCAAGGCGCAGTGGGATGGTGGATGGTCGCCTCCGGGATTGCCGGCCGTGTCAGTGTCTCGCAATACCGGCTTGCTTTTCATCTCACGCTGGCCTGCGTGATCTATGCGGCTCTGGTTTGGACCGCCCAGCGCCTGCGGCCGCAGGATGCCGTTCGAGATGCTATCATCGTGCCCGCACGCATCAGCTTTACAGCGCGGGCGTTGCTCTTTCTGGTTCTGGCTGCAGATCTATCTTGGCGCGCTGGTGGCCGGGCTCGATGCCGGTCGCATCTACAACACGCTGCCGCTCATCGACGGCGCCTTTATTCCATCCCGCGACAGGCTGTTCTTCGAGCAACCGCCGTGGCGAAATTTTTTCGAGAATCCCCTGATGGTACAGTTTCAGCACCGCATGCTGGCCTATGGGTTGCTGCTGCTGGCTTTCCTGCATCTGCTTGACGCGGCAAGAACCGCTCCGCGCTCATATGCTGGGGCGCGCTGGGTGGCGCTGGCTGTGCTCATGCAGGCCGCTGTCGGAATGTACACGCTGATTTATGCAGCGCCGATCTCGCTCGCGCTGCTGCATCAAGCCATGGCGATTGTCCTGCTCACGACGGCGGTGTTGCACGCGCAGCGCTTGAGCGGGACGAAGCTCGCCTGACTAGTGCCGCCGATTTGAAGTTCCTACACCACTTGCGGCAAATTCGGTTAGGAACTTCAAATCGAAAAGCGGCACTAGGCCGCCGCCAAGCCCTCTTCCAGATCCGCAATGATGTCGACCTTATCCTCAAGACCGACCGATAGCCGAACCACGTCCGAGCCGGCGCCCGCCTGCGCCCTTTGTGCATCGGTCAATTGGCGGTGGGTAGTCGAGGCCGGATGAATAATGAGGGAACGCGTGTCGCCGATGTTGGCCAAGTGCGAAAATAATTTCACATTGGACACGAGCTTCACGCCCGCGTCATAGCCGCCCTTCAGCCCAAAAGTCAGCACCGCACCCGCGCCGTTCGGGCAATATTTCTTCGCCAGGCTGTTATAGCGGTCGCCCGCCAAGCCGGCGTAACTGACCCAGGCAATCTTATTGTGCTTCACCAGCCACTCGGCCACTGCCTGCGTATTTTCGCAGTGGCGTTGCATCCGCAACGGTAGTGTCTCAATGCCGGTGAGGATGAGGAATGCATTGAACGGCGAAAGCGCGGGTCCCATATCGCGCAACCCAAGCATGCGGGATGCTATGGCGAAAGCGAAGTTGCCGAAGGTTTCATGCGGCACCAGTCCGTTATACTCCGGACGCGGCTCCGACAGCATGGGATAGCGGCCCGGCTCGCGCGACCAGTTGAAAGTGCCGCCATCGACGATCATGCCACCGATGGAATTGCCGTGCCCGCCCAAAAATTTTGTCAGCGAATGCACGACGATGTCGGCGCCGAAATCGATCGGCTTGCACAGATAGGGCGTCGCCAGCGTGTTATCGACGATCAGTGGAACGCCCGCGCGCTTCGCGACCCCCGCTACCGCCTCGAGATCGGTGATCACGCCGCCGGGGTTGGCGATCGATTCTACGAAGATCGCTTTGGTCTTCGGGCTCACCGCTTGCTCGAAAGAGGAGATGTCGTCCGGGTCGGCCCAGACCACCTTCCAGTCGAAATTTTTGAATGCGTGATTAAATTGGTTGATTGATCCGCCGTACAGCTTCTTGGAGGCCACGAATTCTTCGCCTGGGCGCATCAGCGAATGCATCACAATGACCTGCGCGGCGTGGCCGGAAGCCACAGCAAGTCCCGCCGTTCCGCCCTCGAGCGCGGCGACACGTTCCTCCAGCACCGCATTGGTTGGATTGCCCACGCGGCTGTAAATATTGCCAAATGTCTGCAGGGCAAAAAGCGAGGCTGCATGATCGACGTCGTCGAACACGAAAGATGTGGTCTGATAGATCGGGGTCACCCGCGCCCCAGTGGTCGGGTCCGGCTGCGCGCCCGCGTGAATGGCGAGCGTGTTGAAACCCGGAATGCGTTCGGTCATGAGCACCCTCTTACGGAAATGTTGCCGACCTATGGTTATAACTGTCGGGTGGGAGCCGCAAGTTAGCTAGCGCAGTTTGCGGAAACGACTGAACTGAAATCGCTGAATACTGCCCCCGGGCGTTCGGTGCTCGTATGGCCTTGTTTCTTCCAGCTCGAACGATGCGCCTATGGCCTGCTCCAATGAAACGACATCATGCCGGGTCACGGGCAAACCGCTGCAACGATCCGGGCCATCTAGTGCGAATGTCCCGATAATAACTTGTGCCCCAGACGACGTTGCTCGCATCAGGCGTTCTACATACGCGCGGCGGTCATCCGGGTCTGTCAAAAAGTGAAATGCGGCACGATCGTGCCACAAACCGTATTTTTGCTCGGGCTGCCATCGGGTCACATCGGCTTCAATCCAACGGACTTGCGAAGCGCGTGTTCTCAGCCGCGCCCGAGCAACGGACAATGCCTGCTCAGAAATATCCAGGACGCTGACCGACTGGTATTCGTGCTCCAGAAGAGCATCCACCAAGCGCGACGCACCGCCGCCGATATCGATGATAGGTGTGCCGCTATGAGCGCCCGACCGCCGGATGAGATCGAGAGAAATGGCCGGGCTTTGTTCGAACCAGCTGACCTCTGTTTCATCCTTCGAGGAATAGACGTCCTGCCAATGCGCTCGCCGGTCAAATTCAGTCATGCTGCGCCTTGGCTGCGCCGCCTGACTCGCTGCTTTTCTGCGCCCGGTCGGTGGCGTCGGTGACGCCGCCCTGGGTGGTCATGCGATTGAGTGACATGCGCTGCACGCCTTTGCCGAAAATCTGCGCGCGCCTGGAGGTCAGGGTGCGGGAATTGACGCCCATCCAGGATAATTCCGACGACAGCCGGCCGTACTCGATCTTCGGGCAGCGGTTCATAACGACCTTCATGCCTGCCGCCTCGGCAGCAGCCGCGGCCTCGTCGTTGCGCACGGTCAATTGCATCCAGATCACCTGCGGGCGCGGGTGCATCGTCAGCGCCTCCTGCACAATGCCGGTCGCATATTTGGATCCGCGGAAGACATCCACCATGTCCACCGGCTCGGAAATATCAGCGAGCCTGGCGTGAACCTTTTGGCCGAGAATTTCCTTCCCCGCGTGGCCGGGATTGACCGGGATCATGCGGTAACCGCGTTCCTGCAGATACTTGAACGCAAAATAGCTCGGCCGGTTGTCCTTCGGCGAGATGCCGACCATTGCGATGGTCTTCACGGTATTGAGAATGCCGCGAATGTAGTTGTCGGGATAGCTGTCGTGGTTCATGCGCTGTGCTTTCCGTTAATCGCGAACATAGGGACTGCCACAGCGGGGCGAAAGGGTTACCTGCCGTTCCTTCTTGGCTCTCGACCATTTTCTTGCGGGCATTGCGGCCGCTGCAAAGAAAAAGGGCGGCCAACTGCCGCCCTTCTTGAGTTCACCGCAATCGGGTCGGGTCAATCCAGCTCGAAAGCGTTGCTGTAATCGAGCTTCTTCGACGGGTCCTGGACAGCCTTGTCGAGATAGCAGTTGCCGATTGCCAACGCTTCAATTTCCGTACCCATGAGACAGCGGAAGGCATCTTCCGGCGTGCAAGCAATAGGTTCGCCGCGCACATTGAAGCTGGTGTTCACCACGACGGGGCAGCCGGTCATTTTCTTGAATTCGCTGATTAGCGCGTGGTAGCGCGGATTGGTCTCCTGGTGAACGGTCTGGATGCGCGCGGAATAATCCACGTGCGTCACTGCCGGGATCGAGGAACGCACCACGTTGAGCTTATCAATGCCGAACAGCTCGTGCTCGGTGTTGCTTACCGGGCGGCGATGCTTCTGAGCGACATTGGCCACCATCAGCATGTAGGGCGAGTCGACGTCGATTTCGAACCAGTCCTCCAGATCCTCGCGCAGGACCGAGGGCGCAAAGGGGCGGAAGGATTCGCGATATTTCACCTTCAGGTTGAGCAGCTTCTGCATCGTCGGCGAACGTGGATCGCCCAGGATGGAGCGGCCGCCGAGCGCACGGGGCCCGAATTCCATACGCCCCTGGAACCAGCCGGAGGCCTTGCCTTCTGTCAGTGCCGTCGCGGTGGTGCGGATCAGCTCGTTATCGGAAAGCACCGTGAAGCGCGCGCCGGCTTCGCCGAGGCGCCGCTCGATATCGTCCTGGCGATAGGCAGGGCCGAGATAGGAACCGTTCATCGCATCGCCCAGGACGCCGCGCCGACGCTCGCCGCCATGCGCGTGGTAGGCAAGCAGTGCGGCGCCGAGCGCGCCGCCAGCGTCACCCGCCGCAGGCTGCACCCAAACGTGATCGAACGCTCCGTCGCGGAGTACCTTGCCGTTGGCGACGCAATTGAGCGCAACGCCGCCGGCGAGGCAGAGGTTCTTCATGCCGGTCTCGCGGGCGAGGGAACGGGTCAGCCGTAGGACGACTTCCTCCGTCGCTACCTGCACCGAGGCGGCAAGATCCATGTGCCGCTGCGTAACGCGATCGACTTCCGGATTGCGTGGCGGCCCGCCAAACAGCTCATCGAACTTGCGGTTGGTCATTGTCAGACCGGTACAATAGTCAAAATAGGACTGGTCCAGCCGGAAGGTGCCGTCGTCCTTCACATCCATCAGCTTGTGGAGGATGAGGTCCGCGTATTTCGGCTCGCCATAGGGCGCCAAGCCCATGACCTTGTATTCGCCGGAGTTGACGCGAAAGCCGGTGTAATAGGTCAGCGCGGAATAAAGCAGGCCGAGCGAGTGCGGGAAGTGCAGCTCGCGGGTCATCTCCATGTTGTTGCCGCGGCCGATCGCTACCGAGGTAGTAGTCCATTCGCCGACGCCGTCCATAGTGAGCACCACCGCTTCGTCGAAAGGCGAAGGGTAGAAGGCGCTCGCCGCGTGGCTTTCATGATGCTCGGAGAACAGTAGTCGGTCGGCCCAGCGCACGCCCGGCGCCATGCGGGCGAGCTCTTTACAAAGCAAATCCTTCTGAAACAGCTTTTCGCGGATCCAGATCGGGAGCGCCTTGCGGAATGAGGTGAAGCCGCGCGGTGCGAAGGTGAGATAGGTCTCCAGCAGCCGTTCGAATTTGAGGAACGGCTTGTCGTAGAAGGCGACGAGATCGACGTCGCGCAGACTGATACCGCCTTCTTCCAGGCAATACTGGATCGCGTTCGTCGGAAATCCCGGATCGTGCTTCTTGCGCGTGAAGCGCTCTTCCTGCGCAGCAGCGGTGATGACTCCGTCGGTGAGCAAAACGGCCGCGCTGTCGTGGTAATAGGCCGAAATTCCGAGAATACGCATGATGGCCTCAGAACAAGGTGTAGATGAAGGGCGCGACAGCCGAGCCCTGGGCGAGAACGAGCAGGCCGCCGATGCCAAGCAGCACGACCATGATGGGCAGCATCCAGAACTTTTTGCGTTCGGAGAGGAAACCCCAGAAATCGGTCAGAAAAGCCATGGTCAGATCCTCAGTAGGGGCGGCGCATGCGAGCGGCCGCTTCAATTTTTACAGGTTGGCGGATGATCCAGTAGCTTCTCGCCTGCGGGTCGAAGGGGAGGGCAAGAAATTTCTTTCCGCCCAGCCGCATGACGAGAGCGATGGGCGTGATCCAAAGGTAATAGACGATGCCGAGCACGATCGGGCTGACGATGCGCCCGAGCAGGATGCCGAGCTTGAACCAGAGTTTATTGAGCGGTGCGAGCAGCGCGGGGCGAATAGCCGCCAGAGCAATCAGCGGCAGCGCCGGAATTAACGCCCAGAGATGCGGACCCTCGCCGGCATGCAGCGGCCACAGGGCGATCGCGAGCAGCACGCCGCCAACGACATAGCCGAAAGAACGCTCGGATCCCATCTCGGTGGGCAAATGGCTTTCGAAACTTTCGTGGCTGTTGCCTTTCATGACGCTCACTTCGTTGCGAGGAAGGGACAGGTTTTGGATTGCAGGAAACCCTTGGCGAGCGCGGCGTGGCCGGCGCGGTTCGGGTGGTTCCAGTCGATCTTGTCGCCTGCGTTGTAGACAAAGAGATTGCCGACCGGAGCGCTCCGGTCAGAGAAGGCGTCAAGCCCGTCGTAGACCGGCAGGTCCTTGTCGAAATACTGGCGCAGTTTGCGCTGGGCGGATCCTTCGATGAATCCTTCTTCCCAATGAAAACCGAGCTTGGTGTAGGTGCGCGCGGCATCCTCAGACACTTGCATCTCGTAGGGCGCGATCACCACGCACATCTGCACACCTTTGGCGCGCAGGTTGTGCGCACTGGTGTTCACGCGTTCGGCAAAAGACTTGAATATCTCGTCCGACTGGCCCGGCCAGAGCTCGAAGGCGAAGTAACCTGAAGCCTCGAAGCCGATCCGCTGGATGGCATTCTTCGCGGCGGTGCGGATGTAATTGTAGAGGTAGCTGCGGTCGCGCAGATAATCGAGATAGTCCTTCACCAAGGTACGACCGTTGTAAACCAGATAGCCGCTGCCGGTTTGCGGCGGGGCGTTGGGAAGAATGTCGTTCAGATTTAGAAGATAGACGACGTAGTTGAGTTTGAATTTTTGCGCGGCTTCTTCCGCGACCGGTCCTTCGAAGCCGGTGCCTAGCCGGCTGAAATTCCAGGTGTCGAGACCGCGCAGTCGATCCCGTGCGATATCGGAGATGCGATAGGGGTAACCAGCGCCCAGGCCCATGGCAACGGAATCGCCGAACCAGCCGACACGCGGCTTGGTTCCCGACAGTTCGAATTTTTCGTCAAGATAGCCGTGGCTATTCACCGGTATGACGCCCCAAGGATAATGTAGGTAGCCGTCGCGCCCGACCTTGGCCTCCGTGTAATAACCGATCTCGTATTTGGTGGAGAGGCGCGCCGCGATTTCGCCGACGGCCAGCAGCAATGCAAGGAACGCGACATTGACCAGCACGAGGGCGAGTTTCTCGTGTCGGTTAAAGAAGCTGGAATGGAGTGCAGTTGCGTCGACCGACATCAGATCCCTCGCGCCATGTGCGCGTAAAATATTTTGCGAAATGCGCGAGAAAAGTGCGCCGGAAACGGCTAACGCTTTCTGAAATCGATATCAGAAAGTTGGGGGTTTTCATCGAATTGCACAGGTCAGGGTTAACGTCGGGAACGTTGCTTTTCCACGACGCGTTTGGATGGAAAGGACAATTTCGCGGATTGAGCAATGGCGAAGCGATCAACGGCGAAGAAAGGCGGCAAAAAAAGCACGCACCGCCCGCGAGCAACGACGAAGGCGCGCCAGCGAACGGTCAGAAAGCGCAGCGCACGGAAATGGTCCAGTAAGGTAACCGAGCGCAGCGACGCTCTTGACCTGAAGAAGGGCGTGTTCGCGCAGAAGGATCCGAAGAAGATCGGCGCGTCGCTTAAGCGTTCAGCCGAGCGCAGCGAGCGTAGGAAGGCCAAGCCCTACCAATCGGCGATGTCGATGCTGACCTTCTATATCAACCGCGGCGGCAAGGATTTGCCGGCCAGCCAGAAGCGGAAATTGCGGCGCGCGAAGACGGAATTGCGCAAGCTGTTTGGGCGCGATTAGGCCCGCGGTACCGCAGATTGCAATCGGGTATTATAGTACTTTTCATAAGCACATGGGATTAATAAGCTTTTTAAACAGGAACGGCATTGACGCAAACCCCCATGTCCTGTACGGAAAAGCTTAAGGCGCGGCTGCTTGGCCGCGCCTTCCAATTTACGGATCGAGCCATGAAAACCTATTCGGCCAAAGCCGCCGACATCGAGAAGAAATGGGTGCTGATCGACGCCAACGGTCTGGTCGTCGGTCGTCTCGCCAGCATCGTCGCGATGCGGCTGCGCGGCAAGCATAAGCCGACTTATACGCCGCACGCCGACGACGGCGACAACGTCATCATCATTAATGCCGCCAAAGTTGTGCTCACCGGCCGCAAGGTGCAGCAGAAGATCTATTACCACCACACCAATTACATCGGCGGTATCAAGGAGCGCAGTGCGAAGTCGATCCTTGAGGGGCGTTTCCCCGAGCGGATCGTGGAAAAGGCGATCGAGCGTATGTTGCCGCGCGGCCCGCTGGGCCGCCAGCAACTCGGCCATCTGCGCGTCTATCCGGGTCCCGAACACCCGCATACGGCGCAACAGCCGGAAACACTCGACGTAGCCAAGATGAACCGCAAGAACCTGAGGAGCGCGTGACGATGGCTGAATCCATGCAAACGCTGGAAGGCTTGTCCACGCTAAAGCCGACTGCGCCAGAAGCACCGAAATATGTGCAGAAAATCGACAAGCAGGGTCGTGCTTATGCCACTGGCAAACGCAAGAACGCGGTCGCTCGCGTCTGGGTAAAGCCGGGCAGCGGCAAGATCACCGTCAACACCCGTGCCATCGAAATCTTCTTCGCGCGGCCGGTGCTGCGCATGTTGATCCAGCAGCCGCTGGTCGCGGCCAATCGTCAGACGCAATATGACGTGGTTTGCACCGTGTCGGGCGGCGGTCTGTCGGGCCAGGCGGGCGCAGTACGTCACGGAATCTCAAAAGCGCTGACCTATTACGAGCCGGATCTGCGCAGCGTGCTCAAGCGCGGCGGCTTTCTCACCCGCGACTCCCGCGTGGTGGAGCGCAAGAAGTATGGCCGTGCCAAAGCGCGACGGTCCTTCCAATTCTCCAAGCGCTGACGCGCACAGCCATCAGCGTGTTGGCAAGGGGCGCTCCGGCGCCCCTTTTTATTTCACTTAAATTAGCGACGCTTTTGCGCGAAACGCGCGCGAGCCGGGAAATAAGCCGCAAAGCCTAGGAGCAAGCCTTTTACTACACGAAGCCGTGAACTGGTATGGTGTCTCCGTACAAAAATACCGGGAAACACGATGTTCTTGGACGTGCCCACCCTTTTTATCGTATCGACCTGCATCGCCGGGCTGCTCGGGCTGCTGCTGTTCTTTGCCTGGAACCAGGATCGCAACGTCCATGCGCTCGCGTGGTGGGGCACCGCTTACATCGTGGGTGGCGTGGGCGTCGGCTTATGGATCGCGGAAGCCGCCGGGATATCCGAGCCGCTTTTCTATGGTTCGTCCAATGCCCTGCTGTTCGCCGCTTGCGCCATTATCTGGAACGGCGCGCGCCTGTTCTACGGGCGCAAGGTGCGGCCCTACGCGCTCGCGGCCGGCGCGATCGTGTGGATCGTCGCTTGTCAGATCCCATCCTTCGCGCAATCCGACATCTCTCGCATCGTTCTCAGCTCCCTCATCGTTTCCCTCTACACCTTCGCCACCGCACGTGAAATTTGGAGCGACCGTCGCAAGCGCACGCGATCGCACTGGGCGGCGACACTTATGCCCGTCCTGCACGGTCTGGTCTTCCTTCCGCCGATACCGTTAGCGGTCGCGCGGACAGGCGAGACAGCGTTGCTATCGAGCGGATGGATGGCAGTCTTCACGCTTGAAACCCTTTTGTACGTCGTCGGCACGGCGTTTATCGCGCTGATGATGGCTAAGGAGCGGGCCGAGAGTCTTTATAAAGTGGCAGCGGCTACCGACCCGCTTACTGGTCTTCTCAATCGTCGCGGCTTTATGGAACGGGCGCGACTTATGGTCGCTCGGGGGACGCGCAAGAACGAGCGCCTGAGCGTACTGATGTTGGACCTCGATCATTTCAAGCGGATCAACGACCGTTTTGGCCATGCTGTCGGGGATGCGGCGCTGTGTACGTTCGCCGAGAGTATCCAAAGGACGATGCGCGAGGGTGACGTCATCGGGCGGCTGGGCGGTGAGGAATTTGCAGTCATGGTTTTGGGTTCGGCGAACGACGCCGCAATCGCCGCTGAACGCGTCCGCGCCGCCTTCGAAGCCGCCGGTGCGGTCATTGCCGGTAACCCGATCGGCGCCACGGTCAGCATCGGTGTTGCCGATGGCCTGGCGGGCGCCTGCAGCATCGAGCAGATGTTGTCGCGTGCCGATGCGGCGCTCTATGCCGCCAAGCAATCGGGGCGCAATCGCATCCTCTGTGCACCCGAAGCCCGACCGCTTGCGGAACAGCCTGCTATCGCCGCTTTCGCGCCAGCCGCCATTCCTTGCGCCGCCTAGCGCGCCCGCTCCAAGCCGCGACGGCTTAGGTCCCGATCTTTCCGCCGCCGCGCTTGGTAATCGCCAGCACCGATGGACGCGGCGGCATATCAGGCTTGAAATCCGGCCAGCGGGTGGAAGGATCATCGAAGGTCGACGTGCGGCCGAAAGCCTTCCACTGGTCGCCGTCGTCCCCCGGATGCTGAACCGCAACGAACAAAGTCTCGGTATCCGGCGTGAATTCCGGGCCGCAAAGTTCAGCACCTGCCGGGCAACGGAAGAACAGGCGCGAGGTGCCGCGGCCTTCGCCATCGGTTTCCAAGCCCCAAAGCCCGTCCGATCGGCCGGTCGCCTTGTCGGAATTGCCGTCGGTTGCGATCCATAGCCGGCCTTCTGCGTCCAGCGCGACGTTATCAGGCATGCCAAACCAGCCGTCGCGTGTGGTTTCCGAGGAGAAGGTGGCGCCGACGGCGGCAATGGATGGATCGCCGCATTTCACTAGAATTTCCCACCTGAACTTATCCGCCGCGTGATCATCGTCCGGCGGCGTCATCTCGATGATATGGCCGAATTTGTTGTCGGCGCGCGGATTGGCAGAATTGATATCTTCGGCCTTGCGCCGGTTGTTATTGGTCAGCAAAACATAAACTCTGTTGGTCTTGCTGTTGGCTTCGACATCTTCCGGCCGGTCCATTTTAGTGGCGCCGAGCAGGTCGGCCGCCCGGCGCGTTTCGATCAGGACATCGGCCTGGCTGGCGAAGCCGTTGGCTTGCGTCAGAGGGCCCTGTCCGTGCACCAGCGGCAACCATTCCAAAGATCCGTCGGCGTCATAACGGGCCACTGACAAAACACCGTCGTCCAGGATGTCGCGGTTGGCGGCGCGGTTAATGAGATCGACGCGCGCCTTGGTGACGAAGCGATAGACATAGTCGAAGCGTTCGTCATCTCCGGAATAGACCACGTAGCGGCCGTCCTTGTTGACGATACCGGCTGCGCCTTCATGCTTGCCCCGGCCGAGCGCCGTGCGCTTCTTGGGAATCGACGCGGGCGCGAAGGGATCGATTTCCACGATCCAGCCGAAGCGGTTGGCCTCGTTCGGCTCCTTTACAATATCGAAGCGCTCGTCGAACTTGCCCCAGGAATAAGCGTTTTCCGGCACGCCGTAGCGCTTGTAGTTTTTCGCTTCCGGGTGACTGGCCTCGAGCTTGCCCCAGAAATAGCCGTGGAAATTTTCTTCGCAGGTCAGCCAGGTGCCCCAAGGCGTCGTGCCGCCGGCGCAATTGTTGAGCATGCCGAGAACGCGCCTGCCGCTGGGGTCGGCCTTGGTCTGCATGCGCCTGTGGCCCGCCGCCGGGCCGGTAATTTCCATCGGGGTATCGGCATCGATACGGCGGGCGAAGCGCGAATCCGCAACGATCATCCATCGGTCGGCCTCGCGCTTGATCTCCAGCACGCTGCCGCCATGCGCCGCTTTCTCGATCGCGACAAGATCGGCGGTTATCCCGGCGAACCCGTCTTTCGCATCTTGCAGACCGATGCCTTGAAACATCAGCTCTTCATTGGTGTATTCATGATTCACCACAAGCAGCCCATGCTGCGAGGGATTTGCTGCGCCGGGCATGGGGAAATAGCCGAGATAATCGCTGTTGTAGCCAAATTGCATTTTCTGCGCGGCCGCCGTCTGCCGCAGAGGATCGAAGGCAGGCGTTCCCTTCAAGACCGGATCGCCCCAGCGCATGAGGACCTGAACGTCATATCCCTCGGCGACGCGATGCTTGTCATCCACCCCGGCGGCCACCTCTTTGAACTTGAAGCGTCCGCTAGCGGCAGCCTTTGCCGGTCGTGCGGCGAGAAGCGCGAGCGGTCCCATGGTCGCTGTTATGGCCGCGACGCCGAGCGCGCCCTTGAGCACGTCGCGGCGCTCGAATCGGGCGGCGATTACGTCACCGATGGTCGGATTGGCACTGGCATTTCGACCAGTGTCTTCCGACGCCTCGTAGGCCTGGGAACGAGTGCGATGAGCCTGTGCCACGGAAACCTCGCGAATTAGCTGGAGTCGACGAATGCAACGCCGCGAAGCTAGGCTTGGCGTGTGACAGGTCTGTGACCGGCTTGGGCCCGTCCGAAGCAATAAAAAAGGGCGCCCGTGGGCGCCCTTTTTGTTGCTTCTTTCAGGAGGAGTTACGCGCTGTAATACATCTCGAACTCGACCGGGTGTGGTGTGTGCTCAAAGCGGATCACCTCGGTCATCTTCAGCTCGATATAGCTGTCGATGAAGTCGTCATCGAACACGCCGCCGTTTTTGAGGAAGCCGCGGTCCTTGTCGAGCTCCTCGAGCGCCTGGCGAAGCGAGCCGCAGACGGTCGGGATGTTCTTGAGCTCCGCCTTCGGCAGGTCGTAGAGATCCTTGTCCATGGCCTCGCCGGGATGCAGCTTGTTCTTGATGCCGTCGAGACCGGCCATCAGCATCGCCGCGAAAGCGAGATACGGATTGGCGAGCGGATCGGGGAAGCGGACCTCGACGCGCTTGGCCTTCGGGTTGGTCGTATAGGGAATGCGGCAGGAGGCGGAACGGTTGCGCGCCGAATAGGCGAGCAGCACGGGCGCCTCGAAACCCGGGACCAGCCGTTTATAGGAGTTGGTCGTGGGATTGCTGAAGGCATTGATCGCCTTGGCGTGTTTGATGACGCCGGCGATATAGGACAGGCAGGTTTCCGACAGGTCGGAATACTTATTGCCTGCGAATACCGGCTTGCCGTCCTTCCAGATCGACTGATGGCAATGCATGCCCGAGCCGTTGTCGCCGTAGATCGGCTTCGGCATGAAGGTCGCCGTCTTGCCGTAGATGTTGGCGACCTGATGGATGCAGTATTTGTAAACCTGCATTTGATCGGCCATCAGCGTGAGCGGCGCGAATTTCAGGCCGAGCTCGTGCTGGGCCGAGGCCACTTCGTGGTGGTGCTTTTCCACCTTGCAGCCCATGCGCGCCATCGCGCCGAGCATTTCCGAGCGCATGTCCTGTGCGCTATCCAGCGGTGGGATCGGGAAATAGCCCTTCTTGGTGCCGACGTGATGGCCGAGATTGCCACCCTCATAATCGGTATCGGAATTGGTTGGGAATTCGACCGAATCCAGCTTGAAGCCAGTGTTGTAAGGCTCTGCCGCGTATTTGACGTCGTCGAGGATGAAGAACTCGGCCTCCGGGCCGAAATAGATGGTGTCGCCAACGCCGGACGCCTTCACCAGGCCTTCGGCCTTTTTGGCAATGCCGCGCGGATCGCGGTTATACGGCTGACCAGTGGTCGGCTCCATTACGTCGCAGACGATCGAAAGTGTGGTTTCAGCAAAGAAAGGATCGATGCACGCGGTCGCGGGATCCGGCACCAGGGTCATGTCGGATTCATTAATCGCCTTCCAGCCGGCGATGGATGAGCCGTCGAACATCTGGCCTTCGGTGAAGGTCTCTTCCTCCATCAACGTGACGTCAAAAGTGACGTGCTGCCACTTGCCGCGCGGATCGGTGAAACGAAAGTCGACGTATTTTACGTCGTTGTCCTTGATCAACTTCAGGACGTCTTTGGCCGTCTTCATTTGAATACCTACCCTTTCTGGAAATACTCTGGCGCAACGAATTGCCGGCAATCCGGGTTCAGATCGCGTCCAGCCCGGATTCCCCCGTTCTGATCCGGATTGCTTCTTCGATAGTGGAAACGAAAATCTTGCCGTCCCCGATACGACCGGTCTGCGCCGCCCGCCTGATTGCCTCGACGGCTTTTTCAACCATGTCGTCGCCCAGCACAATCTCGATTTTCACCTTGGGCAGGAAATCCACGACGTACTCGGCCCCCCGGTACAGTTCCGTATGCCCCTTCTGACGGCCGAAACCCTTGGCTTCAGTCACAGTGATGCCCTGCAGGCCAACCTCCTGAAGTGCCTCCTTCACCTCATCCAGCTTGAATGGCTTGATGATGGCTTCGATCTTTTTCATTGGCATTCCTTCTCCCACCCCAAACCGGCCGCCCGGGCCTGTTGGCGTTAGCAGAGTCCGTGCCACCCCGGCCTGGAGGGCGAACCGAACGATTAGCGGGCACTCGCGATGGGTTCCCCAGCCCACCGATCGCGCGATTTGCTAACGCAGTAGGCAGTTTGCCTAAAAAATATTCAATCGTTCTGCCGCCTCCCTCGACGCGGTGACCTGCAGGGCTGCGTTGTCGCTCACCGCATCAGCACGCTAGTGTCGCGCCGTGATCGAACTTCTGACCAATGCGGAGATGGGGCAGGCGGATCGCCTGGCGATTGCCGGTGGTATTTCCAGCACCGACCTCATGGAAAATGCCGGTCGGGCGGTCGCCGATCATGTCGGCCGGAATTATCCGACCGGAACCCGCGTTGTGGTCGTCGCCGGACCCGGCAACAACGGCGGGGACGGCTATGTTGCCGCGCGGCTTTTGCACAGCCGCGGTTGCGACGTGCGGCTGTTGCGGGTCGGGACCCCCGCCAAGGGCGATGCCGGCCGGGCAGCTGGGCACTGGAAGGGGCCCACCGAGGATGCCAGACCCGACGGGCTCGCCGGCGCCGACGTCATTGTGGATGCGCTGTTCGGCGCCGGGCTCGACCGGCCCGTCTCCGGCTTGGCGGCGACGATGATTGAGGCCATCAACGCCGGCGATTTGCCGGTGGTGGCGGTGGATCTGCCAAGCGGCATCAACGGTGATAACGGCGCAGCGATGGGCGCGGCGGTAAAAGCGCGTGAGACCGTCACGTTCTTCCGCCGTAAGCGCGGACATTTGCTGCTGCCGGGCCGGCTGCATGCGGGCGCGCTCACGATCGCCGATATCGGAATCCCGCGCTCCGTGCTGGATAAGGTCAAGCCGCAGGCCTTCGCCAATGAGCCGTCACTCTGGATCCCGCATTTTCCGAGGCCGCGCGAGGATGGCCACAAATACGACCGCGGCCATGCGGTCATCGTCTCCGGCGACCTTTCGCATACCGGTGCGGCGCGATTGGCCGCGCGTGGGGCATTGCGGGCAGGGGCGGGACTGGTGACCATCGCGTCGCCGCGTAATGCCCTTGCGGTCAATGCCGCGGCCAGCTTGGCCGTGATGGTTCGCCAGGTGGACGGCGCGCCGGCGCTGGCAACATTTTTGAAGGATCAGCGTCTCAATGCGCTGGTGCTGGGGCCTGGCGGCGGCGTCGGTGCCGCCATGCAAGCCAAGGTCCGCGCTGCGCTGAACGGTGAGCGCGGGGTTGTCCTTGACGCGGACGCGCTTATCAGTTTCTCCGGACATCCCGCAGCGCTCGCCAAAGCGATCGGCCGACGAAAAGGCGGCGCCACCGTCCTCACGCCCCATGAGGGCGAGTTCCAACGCCTTTTTAATAAGTTAGATGAACTGGTTCATGCTCCTGTAAAAGTTGAGAAAGCGGTCCTAGCCGCCAACGCTACGGGTGCGATCTTGCTTCTGAAGGGGCCGGACACGGTGATTGCTGGCCCCGATGGCCGCCTGGCGATCGCATCGAATGCACCGCCTTGGCTGGCCACCGCAGGTGCCGGCGATGTGCTGGCAGGGATGATCGCTGGGCTAATGGCGCAAGGCATGCCGGGCTTTGAAGCCGCCGCCGCCGCCGTCTGGCTGCATGGCGAGGCGGCCGCGGAATTTGGCCCCGGCCTGATATCCGAGGACCTGCCGGAACAGCTGCCCGCGGTCTATCGGCGACTGTTCGAGATCATTTAGTCGGCGGCGCCGAAGGGCTTGCGCGCGGCCTTTTGCTTCTCGCCGGTTTCGTAGTGCCGCCCCTGCGTCGCCAGCTCCGCTTCCTGGTCCTCTTCCTCGGTCCAATGGCCCAGCGAATAGCCGTAATAGGGCGGCTTCAAATTCAGCGGCGGCAGCTGCAAGTCGCGCCAGATTTCGATGGCGCGGTCCATGAATTGCTTCTTCGGCAGCGAGAGCGGCGGATAGGGCCAGGGCATGGTGGCATCGATCAGTACCGCCGTAGAGCGCGGCGGCTTGCCGCCCATCAGGCCGCGGGTCTGGTCCGGCGGCACCGCCGCCGGATCGAGCGGGAAGGTGGGTGCCTCCACAACCTCCACATCGCGGAAGGGCTGCGCGCGATAGGCGATGGCCCAGAGGATGTTCTCGGCATCCTTGATGTCGATGTCGTCGTCGACCGCGACCAGCATCTTGCCCATGAATTTTTCGGCGAGGATTCTGAGCGCTTTCTTGCCGTCTTCCGGACCCGGCTTTTTCAACCTCACCACGGCAACGGCGTTGGAGCCTGCGCATTCCAGGTATTCCACCTGCACCACGTTATCGAGGCCGGCGGTGCGCAGCAGACGCACGCCCGCCGCGGCGCGGCCGATATTGCGCATCTTCGAGCTTTCGCTCGGCGGCATCTGGCTCAGAATTGAGAGATAGATCGGCTTCTTGCGCATGGTGATGGCAGTCACGTCCATGAAGAAGCTGTAGTCGCGCTGCGCCATGTAGCCGGGGAATTCGCCGAAGGCGCCTTCCATCTCGACGACATCGTTAGGCACGCTGCCCTCGATCACGATCTCCGCGTCAGCGGGCACCAGCAGGTCCTGCGTCACGCATTTCACAAGTTCGATCGGCTGGCCGATGAGGCCTCCGGCGACGTCATATTCGCACTGGTCGTTCGGGATGCGCGTCACCGCAGCGTAGGTGACATGCGGCGGCGCGCCGATCACGATGGCGGCAGGGGTGTGCGAGGCGCCTTTCTCGCGCCATTTGTCGATGTGGTAACGCATGCCCCAGTTGAGACGGCCCAGGAGCACGCCGATGCGGTCTTCAGCTTTCACCTGACCGCGGTAATTGCCCATGTTGTGCATGCCGGTGTCCGGATCTTTCGTGATCCAGTGGCCGGCGGTGGTATAGGGGGCGTTGTCGAAACCGGGGGTGGAGATCGGGATCGGTAACCGGCCGAGGCCGCCGCCGGGCTTTTTCAGCTCATCGCCGGTAATCACGACTTCCTGGCAGCCGGCCTTCTCGACCACCTTCGGCGTGATCTGGTTGGTCAACGCGTTTTTCCAGACCTTCTCGATGTCTTTGAGATCGCAGCGCATGCCCATGGCATAAATTTCCGCCGAGCCCGCAAGCGCCCCAACAATGACCGGAATGTCGTGCTTCTGGCCGCGGCTATCGACGATGTTTTCAAACAGGAAGGCTTTGCGCTGGCTCTCCGGCAGACCACGGAATTGCAGGCGGACCAGCGGATGAAGTTCAGTATCTTTATTGATCGGCGTCGTTACCCGCTGAAGCTTGCCGGCCTGGTCCAGCGCCTCGATGTATTCACGCAATGTATGCCAATAGGAGGCCATCGTTGTCCCGGTGTTGGTTTTTTAGACGTCCTGGGCAGGCATACTGCCAACCCGCGCGCTTTGCAAAAATTAAAAGCCGTTTCGTTTCTTGAAATAGTCTTCTTGAGCGCGCCCGGCCCATGGCTCCGGCGTGCGCATTATTCTGCTCCGCCGCCCGCCTTGCCGGCGCCAGGCGCCTTGGGACCATCCTGGTTCACGGCGGTTGCGGCCTGGACCTTCTGCACGATGTCGGATGGGGTTTCGACGATGGCGCGCACGATTTTCTGCACCTCTTCGCCGGAAACCGGGTCGAGCTCGAGATCGAGCTGTTCCACTTCCTTGCGGAAGGCGGGGTCGCGGGTCATAGCGTCAAAGGCGCGGCGCAGCAGAATGACGCGATCGGCGGGTATTCCGGGAGGCCCAACAAAGGGCTGCTGCATGGCGATCGGCTGGCTGATGAACTCGAACATCCTGCGCTGCTCCTCGTTCTGCGCGAGCTCGGTGAGCAGCGGCACGTTGGGAAGGTCGTCGTCCTTCTTCAGGCCGATCTGCACCAGCGCGATGACTTTGTTGTCCCTCAACCATTCCGGCTTAGTCGATTTCCACGACGACCAGCGCGCGCTGCCGTCGCCTTGCACCTCGCCGCGTTCCATCGCCAAACGCAGCGTGTTGCCGCCTTCGTAGCCGGTGACGATCTTGAACTTGGTGCCGAGGGTGTTGTTCAGCAGCTGCGGATAGGCCGCCTTGGTGCCGGCGGCGCCCGTCGCGCCCATGATGACTTCCTTGCGCTTGGCCTCATCGATCGTCTTGACCCCCGCCGTATGCCAGATCGAAATCGTGGTCGCGGTCTGCAATAGGCTCCCGATCCAGTTGAGCTCTTCCGCTTTGAACCGGACCCCGGGCTGGCTGATCGCCTGATAAACCGGCATCGAATTGTTGACGGTGGCGAGTACGGTGCCGTCCTTCGGAGCTGCCTCGTAAAGGAAATTCGTCGCCTTGATGCCAGAGGCGCCGGGCATATTCTCGACCACGAAAGAGGGATTGCCGGGGATATACTTGCCGAGGTAGCGCGCGGTCAGCCGCGCGGCGCCGTCGTAACCGCCACCGGAGCCGGTACCCACGATGATGCGGATCGTTTTGCCGGCGAAAAAATTTTCCTGCGCCGAGGCGGATTGCAGCGCGGGCAGGAGACCGACGCCGGCGAGGCACGCAACGGCGAATAGGCAGCGGGGCGGTATTTGAACCATGCTTTATCCTCCTGTAGCAAAGTACCGGTAAGGCACCGCAGCCGATAACTAGCACCGTGGTTGGACACGCGGAAGGCGCCGCGCCAGCAGGCGCGTCCTTGCCCCTGTTCAGCCTGGCGAACTTAGCTTTTGGCGCCATTTTAATAGTGCGCCGGCTGATGGGCGTGGTATAAGCCGCGCCGCTTGTGGGATTGCTCGGCGAGACCCTTTTAGGATACGTCTCAAAGCCATCCTGCACTAGTGCCCCCTTCCGAAGTTCGTGGTACCTCGGGGCGTGTTCTGACACGAACTTCGGAAGCAAGGGGCACTAGCAACGTTATGGTTTGCAGTGCCGCTTTTCGATTTGAAGTTCCTAGCTGAACTTGCGGCGGATGGTGTAGGAACTTCAAATCGGCGGCATTGGTCGTCGCGTGTGCGATGCCCAATGCGGGCGTGGCGGAATTGGTAGACGCGCGGGATTTAGGTTCCCGTGGCGAAAGTCGTGGGGGTTCGAGTCCCTCCGCCCGCACCACGCCGACCTGATAGCGGGCCGCTTAAGCCTGCTTTGCTGATGAATGCCCCGCGACTTCGGCCCGATGAGAAAGTGATGTGGATTCGACTATGCAAGTAACAGAAACCAGGACCGAAGATTTCCATCGCGAATTTCAGATCGTGCTGCCGAAAGCCGATCTTGCCGCCAAGGTTGATGCCCGGCTCGGAGAGCTAAAGCAACGCGTGCAGATCCGCGGCTTTCGTCCCGGCAAGGTGCCGGTCGAGCATCTCAAGCGGGTTTATGGGCGGGGCGCCATGCTGGAGGTGATTAATTCGGCGGTAAACGAGGCAACCTCGCAGCTTATTACGGAGCGCGGATTGAAACTCGCCACCGAGCCGAAGGTGACGCTGTCAGAAGACGAAGGCGTGGTCGAAAAGGTCATCAAGGGCGAGTCCGACCTTTCCTATAAAGTGGCGCTCGAGGTGGTGCCGCCGGTCCAGCTCGGCGATTTCAAGACGCTCAAGCTGGAGCGGCTGACGGCTGAGATCACAGACGCCGAAGTGCAGGAGGCACTGAAGCGCGTGGCCGAGGCCAACCGTCCGTATTCCGCGAAGCCGGAAGGCGGCAAGGCCGACAATGGCGACCGTGTTACCATTTCCTTCGTCGGCAAGGTCAACGGCGAGCCCTTCCAGGGCGGCACCGGCGAGGACGTCGTCGTCCAGATCGGCTCGGGTACCTTCATCCCCGGCTTTGAGTCCCAACTCGTGGGAATGGCCGTCGGCGACAAGCGTACGCTCAACGTCACTTTCCCGGCGGACTACGGCAACGAGAAGCTCGCGGGCCAGCCCGCGGAATTCGACGTGGAAGTGAAGGCGATCGAGACGCCGAAGGAAGTAGCCATGGACGATGCCTTCGCCACCTCGCTCGGCATGAAATCCCTGGACGACCTGAAGAACGCCGTGCGGGACCGTATTTCCAAGGAACACGGTGCGGTGTCGCGGCGTCGGATAAAGCGCGAGTTGCTTGATCAGCTCGACGCCATGCACAAGTTCGAGCCGCCTCCCACGCTGATCGACAAGGAATTCGACCAGATTTGGAAAACCGTACTGTCGGACCTGCAGGCCAGCAACCGCACTTTCGCCGATGAGGGCACTACCGAAGAAGCGGCAAAGGCCGATTACCGCGGCATCGCCGAGCGGCGCGTGCGGCTGGGCCTCGTGCTGGCGGAAGTGGGCGACAAAAACAAAATCAACGTGACCGACGAGGAACTCGCCAAGGCCGCGATGGAAAGCGCGCGGCAATTTCCCGGGCGCGAGCAGCAAGTCTGGCAATACTACCGAGACAATCCCCAGGCCCTCGCCACGCTGCGGGCGCCGATCTTCGAAGAAAAGGTCATCGACTTTCTGGTCGAGCTCGCCAGCGTCACCGAGAAAAAGGTGTCACGGGAGGAGCTCTACAAGGACGAGGCGGGGGAGGAGGGCGGCCATGACCATGCGCATCACGACCACGCCGGACATGACCATGACCATGACCACCATCACCACCCCTGAGCGGCGGTTGGTCGCCGCCGCGGCGGCGTATATGATGTGATTCCATTTTTCGGTGCCGGCCGCCGGCCGGAATGCCCCAGACGCCGTGGCAATCCTTCGACGGCACCCTATATGACGGCATCCTATATCAGGTGAGAAATGCGCGATCCCGTTGATACCTACATGAACTATCTTGTTCCGATGGTGGTTGAACAGACCAACCGTGGCGAGCGCGCGTACGATATCTATTCGCGCCTCCTGAAGGAGCGCATCATTTTCATCACCGGCCCGATCGAGGACGGGATGGCGACCCTTGTCGTAGCGCAGCTGCTCTTTCTGGAAGCCGAAAATCCCAAGAAGGAACTTTCGATTTACATCAATTCGCCGGGTGGGTTGGTGACGGCCGGTCTTGCGATCTACGACACGATGCAATTCATCCGCCCGGGGATTTCCACCTTGTGCATCGGGCAGGCGGCCTCGATGGGCTCGCTGCTGCTCACTGCCGGCGGATCAGGCATGCGATTTGCGCTGCCCAATGCGCGTATCATGGTGCACCAGCCTTCCGGCGGGTTCCAAGGCCAGGCCACTGATATCATGCTGCACGCTCAGGAGATCCTGAACCTGAAAAAGCGGCTGAACGAAATTTACGTGAAACATACTGGCCAGAGCCTTAAAAAAATTGAGGACGCCCTGGAACGCGACTACTTCCTCACAGCCGAAATGGCGCGCGATTTCGGCCTGGTCGACAAGGTCATCGATAGGCGGCTGGAGGAACTTCAGGCTAAGAGCTAGTGCGGTATGCTGTTTTTTGCTCCCCGCCCGCAGACCCTCACCTTGATTCGGTCTTATTCGGGTTGAATGTCCAGGCGGCTGGGATGAGCGGCGTGCCGGTTCCCCACACGGGAAAAAGTCCGTAAAGTCTGAGACTATTATCGTTAATAGATTCTTGATTATCGGACCCTTAGCATGTTTCGGTACGAATACGTTAGCTTCGGTACGTTAGCTTGGGGCCGATCGCGGCGCCAAAGGGCGCAAGCCCCGGTCGGGTAGGACGGAGATCGGAATGAGCAAGGTCGGCGGCGGGGATTCGAAGAACACGCTTTATTGCTCGTTCTGCGGCAAGAGCCAGCACGAAGTGCGCAAGCTCATTGCCGGTCCCACTGTATTCATCTGCGACGAATGCGTCGAACTGTGCATGGACATCATCCGCGAGGAAAACAAATCCTCGCTGGTAAAGTCGCGCGACGGGATTCCGACGCCGAAAGAAATACGCAAAGTTCTGGACGACTACGTGATAGGGCAGGACCACGCGAAGAAGGTGCTGTCAGTCGCGGTCCACAATCACTACAAGCGACTTAACCACCAGACCAAGCACAACGACGTCGAGTTGGCGAAATCCAACATCCTGCTGATCGGTCCGACCGGCTCCGGCAAGACGCTGCTGGCGCAGACGTTGGCGCGCATCCTGGACGTGCCTTTCACCATGGCAGATGCCACGACGCTGACCGAAGCCGGCTACGTCGGCGAGGACGTCGAGAACATCATCCTCAAGCTGCTGCAGGCCGCGGACTACAATGTCGAGCGCGCGCAGCGTGGCATCGTCTATATCGACGAGATCGACAAGATCTCACGCAAGTCCGACAATCCATCGATCACCCGTGACGTGTCCGGCGAGGGCGTGCAGCAGGCCTTGCTGAAGATCATGGAAGGCACTATCGCCTCCGTCCCGCCGCAGGGCGGGCGCAAGCATCCGCAGCAGGAATTCCTGCAGGTCGACACCACGAACATTCTCTTCGTCTGCGGCGGCGCTTTCGCCGGCCTGGAGAAGATCATCTCCGCGCGCGGCCGTTCCACCTCGATCGGCTTCTCCGCCAAGGTGCTGGCTCCCGAGGACCGGAAGGCGGGTGAAATCTTCCGCGAGGTCGAGCCGGAGGATCTGCTCAAATACGGTCTGATTCCCGAATTCGTCGGCCGTCTGCCGGTCGTGGCGACCCTGGAAGACCTCGACGAGCCGTCGCTCAAACTCATCCTCACCCAGCCCAAGAACGCGCTGGTGAAACAGTACCAGCGGCTGTTTGAGATGGAGAGCGTGGACCTGACGCTCGCCGAAGAGGCGTTGGGCGCCATCGCCCGCAAAGCGATCGAGCGCAAAACCGGCGCCCGCGGCTTGCGCTCCATTATGGAGAGCATTCTGCTCGATACCATGTTCGACCTGCCCAGCCTGGAAGGGGTGGAGGAGGTCGTGATCTCCCGCGAGGTGGTCGAAGGTACCGCGCGACCGCTCTACATTTACGCCGACCGGGCGGACCGCACCGGCGAGGGCAGCCAAAGCGCCTGATCGACTGCCCGAGAATCGGTCCGAGGCCTCGATTGGCAACTTTTGGGTGACAGTAGTCCCGGCAGTAGGGGGCTATTTACTTGAAAAGTCAGCGTTGCTTGACACCGGGCCACCCCGTCTCCACCTAATGGTCAGCGTACGAAGCAGCGTAATCGACCCTTCCGGGCAGGGTTTCGTACCCGCCCCCTCGGCGCACGGCTTTCTTGCCGTGTCCCTCCCGGCACAACGGCACTTGACTGCGGTCGCGCATTCTGCGGGCCACGGTTAAGGGGCACAACAAACAGGACTTCGGGCAACATGACCACGCCTTCTGGAAAACCGCGCGCACCTCTCGTTCCCGGTGAGACCCGGGCCTATCCGGTATTGCCTTTGCGCGACATCGTCGTTTTTCCGCACATGATCGTGCCGCTCTTCGTTGGCCGCGAAAAGTCTATCCGCGCCCTCGAAGAGGTGATGCGTTCCGATACTTTCATTTTGCTGGCTACGCAGAAGAACGCCTCCGATGACGATCCGGCTCCGGATTCGATCTTCGAGGTGGGAACGCTCGCGAGCGTGCTGCAATTGCTCAAGCTGCCCGACGGCACCGTGAAGGTGCTGGTCGAGGGCGCTGAACGAGCGAAAGTGGCGAAGTACACCGACCGCAGCGACTATTACGAGGCTGATGCCGTCGTGATCGGAGATACCATCGGCGATCCGGTTGAGGCGGAAGCCATGGCGCGCTCGGTGATCACCGAGTTCGAAGGCTATGTGAAGCTCAACAAGAAAGTGTCGCCCGAGGTTGTCGGCGTCGTTCAGCAGATCGAGGATTACGCCAAGCTTGCCGACACGGTTGCTTCGCATCTGGCGGTAAAGATTGCCGACAAGCAGGCGATCCTGGAGACGCCGGTTGTTACCGAACGGCTGGAAAAAGTTCTCGGGCTCATGGAGAGTGAAATCTCCGTGCTGCAGGTCGAGAAGCGTATCCGCACGCGCGTCAAGCGCCAGATGGAGAAGACCCAGCGCGAGTACTACCTCAACGAGCAGATGAAGGCCATCCAGAAGGAACTCGGCGACGAGGAAGGCAAGGATGAGCTGACCGAGCTTGAGGACAAGATCAAGAAGACTAAGCTCTCCAAGGAGGCCCGCGAGAAGGCGATGCATGAGCTGAAGAAGCTCAGGCAGATGTCGCCGATGTCCGCAGAGGCCACCGTGGTGCGCAACTATCTTGATTGGCTCTTGTCCATTCCATGGAACAAGAAGACCAAGGTCAAGAAGGACCTCAAGCTGGCGCAGGACGTGCTCGACGAGGATCACTACGGCCTGGAGAAGGTCAAGGAACGCATCGTTGAGTATCTCGCCGTGCAGCAGCGGGCGAACAAGCTGACCGGGCCGATCCTCTGCCTTGTCGGGCCTCCCGGCGTGGGTAAGACCTCGCTCGGCAAGTCGATCGCCAAGGCCACAGGCCGCGAATTCGTTCGCGTCTCGCTCGGTGGCGTGCGCGACGAAGCCGAGATCCGCGGACACCGTCGGACCTATATCGGCTCGATGCCGGGCAAGATCATCCAGTCGATGCGCAAGGCGAAGTCGTCGAATCCACTCTTCCTGCTCGACGAAGTCGACAAGATGGGCGCGGATTTCCGCGGCGATCCCTCGTCGGCCTTGCTGGAGGTGCTCGACCCGGAACAGAACCACACATTCAACGACCACTATCTCGAGGTCGATTACGATCTGTCGAACGTGATGTTCATCACCACGGCGAACACGCTGAACATCCCGCCGCCCTTGATGGACCGCATGGAGATCATCCGCATCGCCGGTTACACCGAGGATGAGAAGGTCGAGATTTCGCGCAAGCACCTCATTCCGCATGCGGTCGCCAAGCACGGCCTGGATCTCAAGGAATGGTCGATCGACGACGAAGCGCTGCTCTTGCTGATCCGCCGTTACACGCGGGAAGCCGGGGTGCGTAACCTCGAGCGCGAGCTCTCCACCCTGATCCGCAAGGCGGTGAAGGAACTGACGATCTCGAAGAAGAAGTCGGTGAAGGTCACGGACAAAAACCTCAGCGAGTATCTTGGCGTGCCGAAGTTCCGGTACGGCGAAGTCGAGGAGAACGACCAGATTGGCGTTGTCACCGGCCTGGCCTGGACAGAAGTTGGTGGCGAATTGCTTACCATCGAAGCGGCGATGATGCCGGGCAAGGGCAAGATGACCGTGACCGGCAACCTGCGGGACGTGATGAAGGAATCGATCTCGGCGGCGGCGTCCTACGTGCGCTCGCGTGCGGTCGATTTCGGCATCGAGCCGCCGTTGTTCGACAAGCGTGACATCCACGTGCACGTGCCGGAAGGTGCGACGCCCAAGGATGGTCCGTCGGCCGGCGTGGCCATGGTCACCGCCATCGTGTCGGTGATGACCGGGATACCGGTTGGCCGCGATGTCGCGATGACCGGCGAGATCACGCTGCGCGGCCGCGTGCTGCCGATCGGCGGTTTGAAAGAGAAGCTGCTTGCCGCCCAGCGCGGCGG
Organism: uncultured Alphaproteobacteria bacterium; assembly: GCA_963728585.1. Taxonomy (GTDB): domain Bacteria; phylum Pseudomonadota; class Alphaproteobacteria; order Rhizobiales; family Xanthobacteraceae; genus CANKHA01. The sequence goes on along the minus strand of CAVSLB010000004.1, from coordinate 55,933 downwards.
CATCAAGACCGTGCTTATTCCGGAAGAGAATGCCAAGGATCTCGTCGACGTCAACGACAGCATCAAGGCGGGTCTGAACATCATTCCGGTGTCACGCATGGACGAGGTGCTGGCGCATGCACTGGTGCGCAAGCCCGAGCCTATCGTCTGGGATGAGGTGGCCGCCGCCAAACCGGCGGAAAAGGCCGAGGACGATGGTTCGGCCCTGACCGCGCACTGACGGCAGCGGATAAAAATGCAAACGGCGGCGTCCTCGACGCCGCCGTTTCTTTTTATAGCCGTCGGATTTGTCGAAATCGCAGCAGCGGCCTAACGAATCACTTGCAAAGCACGCGTTTTCGGCAAACCCTTCGCCCGCAACGGCCGGAATGCCGTTGATTCGAGGCAGCGCAGGAAAGGAATGGTCGATGACCAAGAATGAACTTATCGCTGCGGTGGCCGGCAAGGCTCAGATGACAAAGACCGCCGCGGCGACGGCGGTAGAGGCGACTTTCGATGCCATAACTTCAACGTTGAAGAGGGGCGGAGAAGTCAAAATCATGGGCTTTGGTAATTTCCGCGTGGTCAAGCGTGCAGCGCGCGAGGGTCGCGATCCGCGCACCGGTACTCCCGTTAAGATCAAGGCCGCGAAGCGTCCTCGTTTTTCGGCCGGCAAAGGACTGAAAGAGGCGGTGAACCGGTAGTCTGCCAGTACCGTGGTGCTGACGCCCCCGCACCCCGATGCGGGGGCGTTTTTTACTCGGCTCACGGGCTTCGGCCGCCGGGTAGCTTGCCTTGCGCCGAGACGAGGCGATAAAGGGAAAGCCGGGGCGGTTAGCTCAGTTGGTAGAGCGCCTGCTTTACACGCAGGATGTCGGCGGTTCGAGTCCGTCACCGCCCACCAGCCTTCGCGCGCAAGAGCGCGCTTCGACTTGGCAAGCCTCTCCACGCGAAGGCTGCCACGTCGGAGCCCGCAGGGCGGAGACGGGCGGGAATGCGACGATGAAATATGTCTATATTCTTCAAGCGATAGACGAACCCGAACGCCATTACACCGGCATCACCGATGATTTAAAGGCACGGCTATCAACGCACAATGCGGGGCAAGTTTCGCATAGTTCAAAATTCAAACCTTGGCGTTTGAACACGTACGTCGCTTTCTCAAATGAGAAGCGAGCCGTCGCATTCGAGAAATACCTAAAATCTGCTTCCGGCCGAGCGTTTGCGAAGAAGCGACTCTAGGCTTTGGCCGCAGCTGGATAACGAAATCAGAGCAAAGCCCGGCGGAACGGGCCCCGCGCCAGCGCGCGAGGCCCACAGGGGTCGCGACAGTGACTAGACGGCTTCCTTCAGATCCTTGGCCGCACGGAAAGCGACCTTCTTGCTGGCCTTGATCTGGATGGCCTCACCGGTGGCCGGATTGCGGCCCATGCGGGCTGCACGCTTCCGCACAACCAGGATGCCGAGGCCACCGATACGGATACGGTCGCCTTTCTTCAGGTGTCTGGTGATCAGGTTGACGAGATCGCCGAGGATCGCCTCGGTCTGCTTCTTCGACATCTCGTGGTCTTCAGCAAGCTTGGCAGCGAGATGCTTGGTCGTGACGGTCGCCGCTGTTGCGGGTTTGGTTGCCATCAGTGGGGTCCTCCTCAGATGAGCTCAAGAAACTGGCCTACGACGCGGGTTTTAAGCGATTCGGCTACCCAGTACCATCGATTCCTAGCGAAAAATCGGGGGTTTCTTAAATCGCGAACAAGAAAAAGCCCGTAAATAAGGCAGATGTCAGCCCGTCTCACGCCCTTTTGCTGGCAATCAGCCACTTCTTGACTTGCTACAGGGCGGGCTTTAAGTCCGGCGGACCCCTTGGGGGCGTAGCTCAGTTGGTTAGAGCGCCGGCCTGTCACGCCGGAGGCCGCGGGTTCGAGTCCCGTCGCTCCCGCCACTCCTTTAGAATTTGCAGCTTTATTAGCCTTTTCGCACAATTCGATTAGGAGTCCCCTCTATCAAATGCCGATTATCCCAGATCAATGCCGGAAGCCATTCTCTGGGCCTTCGCACGTGAGGCATTCGAAATCCTGCCTCTACGTAAATCTTACTTTCCAATCGGCGTCGTCTATTCTCGGCCTCGTTACCTATATCTGGACAGCCGGCAAGAACTCTTTTATCCTCAGCTGCCAAGTTGCATGGGCGTAAAGTGACGTGTTTCCAAAGAGTTCGACCAAGACAAATTTTTGGGACATGCATTTTGCGGAATGCATAAAGCACTTCAGAGAGCACTTGGGATTTCACAAAATTCAAAGTGCTGATCAGGCCCAGGGGTGGGGTATCAGCCTATGGAACTGCGACGATTTTCCGCGCGCGAGACTAGTTCGCGCCGCATTCTGGCGTACTGCCGGGCCGCCGCTCATCACCGCGTTTTGCGGCACGCTCAAGGCACAGCTGCCGCGCTTGCCGCGGAATAGCTGCTTAAGCGAGAGTTTGAGTAGGCGTGCGGCTTTTTCAACATCGCGAGACACAATTTTGCCATCCAGGCGAGCTGCGTATTTTTCCCGGCGTGGCTTTTGGGAACGAGAGCGCATTTCCCGCGTTGGCGACATACATCATAAGGAAAAATCAATGCCGAACGCTCTCGCCCTTTTTCAGGGGCCGCCAAATCTTTCCACGAAGGAACGCGCGATTTCCCTGATCCTGGGATTGGGCCTTGCGGCCGCGGCCACCAAGCCGCGTCCTAACCCGATCCTGAATATCGCGGCGCTGCTTGGCGGCGCTTATCTTGCCGTCCGCGGCGGCACCGGGCGCTGCCCGATCAAGCAGGCATTGCTGTCGGGTCGGGCGAATGTGGCGCCGTTGACGGCGAGGGCGCCTGCTAAACGGTCTCGCGCCGCCGGGCGATGAAGCCCCAGATCACCAGTACGATAATCGCGCCGACAATCGCGCCGATGAAGCCCGCGCCTTCGTCGGCGCGATACCAGCCGATTGCCTGGCCTAGATAGGTTGCGAGAAACGCGCCGCCGATTCCAAGCAACGTGGTCAGAATGAAGCCGGATGGCTCGTTAGGCCCCGGCATAATGAGCTTGGCAACGACGCCGGCGACAAAGCCAATGATGATGGTCCAGATAATCCCCATGGGAATGCCTCAATACGTGGTTGAACTGAAGCCCAACGCGCGCAGGGGCGCTCGGTTGCACCTGACGATCAGTCATTGATACCCTAACACGAACCTCCCCGGGGCGCAGCCCGTAAAGCGGAAGCCTTCCATGCCTGGCCTGTTGAGCGGCCGCGTTGCCCTGATAACCGGCGGCGGCGGCGAGATCGGCGCCGCCATCGCCCGGCGCTTTGCCTCCGAGGGCGCCGCCGTGGCGGTCGCCGATATCCGGCGCGAGAAAGCGGAGGTAGTCGCCAAGGACATCAGCGATGCGCGGAGGACATTCGATCGCCGTCCGCGCCAACGTCGCGGTTGAAGCGGACGCCGAACGTTCGGTTCGCCACGCCGTGGAGGCCTTTCGCCTCGCTGACAACGCTGGTCAATGTTGCCGCCGCCGTCACGCCCGACGGCACGGTCGAAACCTTGACGCTTGAGCAATGGAATGAGGCGCTCGCGATCAACCTCACCGGCGCCTTTCTGATGTGCAAATACGCCGTGCCGGAAATGCGCAAGGCGGGCGGGGGTACCATCGTCAATATTGCCTCGCAGCTCGGGCAGATCGGCGTTCCGGGCCGGGCGCCTTATTCCACCAGCAAGGCTGCGCTCATCCAATTCACCAAATGCCTCGCCGGCTGATTATGCCAAGGACGGTATCCGGGCCAATTCGCTGTCGCCGGGAGGGGTCGACACCGCACGCACGGTGCGACGTTTTGGGACGCGCGAAGCGGCCAACCGTGCGCGCGGGCCCTATCATCTGCTTGGACGCACCGGGCGGGTGGACGAGATCGCAGCCGGGGCGCTGTTCCTCGCCTGCGAGGAATCCTCCTTTATGACCGGCGCGGATCTCTTGCTCGATGGGGGCTATCTGGCATTTAAAGGCGTGCTTTCAGCGCCTACATAAGCGCTGCGTTTGCCGAGCGATTTAAATCGAAATCCTAAGCGCATAGAAGAAGACGTTCATCCCGTTTGGGAGTTGTGGGCGGTGAGTTACGCGGTGAAAGAGGTGTTTTTGACCTTGCAGGGGGAAGGCGCCCATGCCGGGCGCCGGGCGGTCTTTTGCCGCTTTGCGGGCTGCAATCTCTGGTCAGGGCAGGAGGCCGACCGTGCTGCGGCGCAATGCCAATTTTGCGACACGGACTTTGTCGGCACGGATGGGACGCGTGGCGGTCGCTATGCCGATGCCGACAGTCTCGCGGCAGTGATCGAGCAGGAATGGGGCGCAGAGAGGCAGACGCGCTGGGTCGTGCTCACTGGCGGCGAGCCGTTGCTGCAAGTGGACGAGGCCTTGATTGAGGCGCTGCATCGCCGCGGCTTTGCAGTTGCGGTGGAAACCAATGGTACGATTGAGCCCCCGTCCGGCCTCGACTGGCTCTGTGTCAGTCCGAAAGCCGGTACGCAGTTGCGCGTGCGGGCGGGACATGAGTTAAAGCTGGTTTATCCGCAGCCAGGCGCGCCGCCGGAAGACTTCACCGGGATGTCCTTCGAGCGCTTTTCACTCCAGCCGATGGACGGCCCCGACGTGGCGGAGAATACCAGTAAAGCCGTCGATTATTGCCTGAAACATCCGGCCTGGCGGCTGAGCCTGCAGACGCACAAGACCCTGGGAATCCGCTGATGTGGGAAGTGACCAAATCTTTTTATTTCGATGCCGCGCATACGCTGAGCGGCACCATGCTTGGCGCGACCGCGGAAGAGGTGCACGGACATTCCTTCCGCGCGGAAGTGGCGGTTGAGGGCACGCCCGATCCGGCGACCGGAATGGTGCTCGACCTCGGCCGCCTGGAGGAAGCGGTGGCCGCATTACGCAAACGGCTCGACCACAAGCTGCTGAACAAGATCGAAGGGCTGGGCAAGCCTACGCTGGAAAATCTCGCGCGCTACATCTGCGAGGAACTGGCGCCTATCGGGCCGGTGACGCGCGTCACGATCACGCGCGAGAGCTGCGCGGAAGCCTGCACTTACCGGCCGCAGAAAACATAGGTTAAGCCCGCGGCGGTGGGCTCCCTCTCCATCCGATCTCGGGTTTACCCGAGATCGGCACTATTGAGTGGCACAAGTCGGATATATCCGACTTGTGCTGGGGAGAGGGTTGGGGTGAGGGGTAAGTTCTATCGACACGCCGTACGCCCCCACCCGCCTCGCTTCGCGAGGCGACCTCTCCCCACGGGAGAGGTGAAGCGAGTTCGCGGAACGTGTCGATTTCACTTCACTGGATTGAGCTCAACCGCGATAGATCGGCTCCGGCTGGGCGAAAAAGCTCAGCAGGATATGATAGACCAGCATGTAATTCTTTTGCTGGAAGCTTGCATGCGAGATTCCCGGCATCACGGCAAAATGCTTGTCGGGTGAGGGCAGCCGTTTGAAGAACTCCAGAAGATCGTCAAAGCCTGCGATGCCATCCCATTGGCCGCGCATCACGATCGTCGGCATCGTGATCTTTTCCGGGTCGACGATGGGCAGCTTCGAACACATATCCACGTAAGTGCCGGTGGGCACGGAATCATCGAGCGCCAAGATGGCGTCGGCAAATGCGTTGATCGTGCGCTCGTCGGCTGTGCCGGGATGATCGCGGCTAAAGATTGATTGCACGAAAGCCTTGTCGATCGGCCGGCGATTCTTCGACTGGAATTCCGCCAGCTTCTTCTTCCGCTCCTGCAGGGTAGGGCTGCCTTCGCCGGTCCAGACCATGGCATCGAGCGCGAGCCGGCCGACCATCTCCGGATTGCGCTGGGCAAAGAGCGCGGCCTTCAACGCGCCGGATGAAATGCCGTAAACGAGAAGCGGCCTGATGCCGCGCACTTTCCGGATATATTCGCTCGCCGCTCTCAGATCATCGGCGCCACGGGAAATATCGGCATTATTGTCGCGGTCCTTGGTGGAACGGCCGTAGCCCTCGCTGTCGGTTGACCAGGTGTCGTAGCCCTGCTTGGCGAACCACTCCATCGCCGAGGAATCCGGCCGGCCTGGCACCTGTAAATCAAAAGTGGGCTGCGAGGCCATCGACGAGCCGTGCACGAACAGCACGATCCCCTTGGCTTTGGCAGGATCGCCGATGCATTTCTCCCATAGAAAGAGCTTCGCGCCGTCTCTGGTGGTCCAGTGTTCCTGGCCGGAGATCGATCCGCTACCCGCGGTCTGATCGTGCATCTACTCGCCTTTCCCACCCAGGATAGAAACGCCCCGCCAGAACCTGCCATAGCACCCATTATCGCGCTTTACGATTTTCGTCGCATTTAAGATCTGCGAAAGACGTTGGTCTGGCTTGCTTTGCAAGGGATCTGGGCGAGCCTGCCTTGCCACTTTTGCGGCCCTGCGCTAAGGCTCAATCCATTCTAATCTGCGTCCCGATTCCGCAACGATTCCAGCAGCTAGCTTCCAGCGGAAAGGGCCGGCCAAGGCCTTGGGGCAAGGAAAATCCGGTGGGGGCTTTGACTTCCGTCCGCGGCTTCGGTCTGCGGATGAAAAGGTTTGTCGATGAACCAGCTGTTGCTCGATTACTTGCCACTTGTGATCTTCATCGGCGTCGCGCTTGCGCTCGGGACGGCGCTGCTGATCGCGCCCTTCATTGTGGCCTTCAAGGCGCCCGATCCGATCAAGCTTTCCGCTTACGAATGCGGGTTCAATCCGTTTGACGACGCGCGCATGAAATTTGACGTGCGTTTCTACCTCGTGGCCATCCTCTTCATCATCTTCGACCTCGAAGTCAGCTTCCTTTTTCCTTGGGCGGTCGCCTTCGGAAAAATCGGTCTTTATGGCTTCTGGTCGATGATGGTTTTCCTTGCGGTACTGACAATCGGTTTTATCTATGAGTGGCGGAAGGGAGCCCTCGAATGGGATTGACCGAGACATCGGGAGCGCTCGTCGCACCCGCACCGAAAGGGATTCTGGATCCCCGCACCGGCAGGCCAGCCGGCGCGGATGATCCGTATTTTGTCGCCCTCAATAACGAACTCGCCGACAAGGGCTTTCTTGTCGCCGCTGCCGATGATCTCATTACCTGGGCGCGCACCGGCTCGTTGATGTGGATGACTTTCGGGCTCGCCTGCTGCGCGGTTGAGATGATGCAGATGTCGATGCCGCGCTATGACGCCGAGCGCTTCGGCTTTGCGCCGCGCGCTTCGCCCCGCCAGTCGGACGTGATGATCGTCGCCGGTACGCTGACCAATAAGATGGCGCCGGCGCTACGCCGCGTTTACGACCAGATGCCGGAACCGCGTTACGTGATCTCGATGGGAAGCTGCGCCAACGGGGGCGGCTACTATCATTATTCCTATTCGGTGGTGCGCGGCTGCGACCGCATCGTCCCGGTGGACATTTACGTGCCCGGCTGTCCGCCCACCGCGGAGGCGCTGCTCTACGGCGTCATGCTGCTGCAAAAGAAAATCCGCCGCACCGGCACGATCGAGCGCTGAAGACGATGGACGAGACGCTCGACACATTAGGCGCGGTCATCACCCAGGCGCTGGCACCCGCGGTGACCGGCCATAGCGTGGCTTTTGGCCAACTGACGCTTACGGCGAATGCCGCGGACATGGTTAAGGTGGCGAGCTTTTTGCGCGACGACGGGCGCTGCCGCTTCACCTGCATCATTGACATTACCGCAGTGGACTGGCCCGCGCGCGAGAAGCGTTTCGATGTCGTCTGGCATTTCCTTTCGCCGACCAAGAACCTACGCGTCCGAGTGAAGGCGGAAGCGGACGAGAATACGGAGGTGCCATCGATCATCTCGGTTTTTCCCGGCGCCGACTGGTTCGAGCGCGAGACCTACGACCTCTATGGCGTGGTCTTCACCGGCCATCCCGACATGCGCCGCATCCTCACCGACTACGGCTTTGAGGGCCATCCGCTGCGCAAGGATTTTCCGCTTACCGGCTTTGTCGAAGTGCGTTGGGACGACGAGCAGAAGCGCGTGGTCTACGATCCGGTGCGGCTGGCCCAGGAATTCCGCAATTTCGATTTCCTGTCGCCCTGGGAAGGCACCGATTACGTGTTGCCGGGCGACGAAAAGGCGAAGGAGCCAGGGCAGGCCAACAAGCTCGCGGGCGAGCCGGACAAGAAGGCGGCGCCATGAGAGCCACTCTGAAGTCCGGCCTGACGCATCGCTTCACCTATCAGGTGCCGGCGCAGAAAACGGTGCCGCATCTCTATCAGGAAGCGCCCGAATTTCAGGCCATGCCGGCAGTTTTCGCCACCGGCTTTATGGTTGGGCTGATGGAGTGGACTTGCATCCAGTTGCTGGCGCCGCATCTCGATGCGGGCGAGGGCAGCCTTGGCACCCACATCGACGTCAGTCATATGGCGGCAACGCCCGCCGGGCTGAATGTAACGGTCGATGCGGAATGCACGGCCGTGCGCGGCCGGCGCGCCAGTTTCCGTGTGCGTGCCCATGACGGCGTCGACATGATTGGGGAAGGCCGCCATGAGCGCGCGATCGTCGTCTGGGATCGCTTCAATGCCAAGGTGGCGGAAAAAGCCGCCGCGTCGGCGAAAGGTGCATGATGGCCAAGGCCGCTCCCGCACGCACCTTCACGATGAATTTCGGGCCGCAGCATCCGGCCGCGCACGGCGTCCTGCGCCTTGTGCTGGAACTCGACGGCGAAGTGGTCGAACGCGTCGATCCGCATATCGGCTTGCTTCACCGCGGCACCGAGAAGCTGATCGAACATAAGACCTATATGCAGGCGGTGCCGTATTTCGACCGGCTCGACTATGTCGCGCCGATGAACCAGGAGCACGCTTTCTGCCTGGCGATCGAGAAATTGCTGGGGATCAGCCCGCCAAAGCGCGCGCAACTGATCCGGGTGCTCTACTCCGAGATCGGTCGGCTGCTCTCGCACCTCCTCAACGTCACCACCCAAGCAATGGACGTGGGCGCACTGACGCCGCCGCTGTGGGGTTTCGAAGAGCGCGAAAAGCTCATGGTGTTCTATGAACGCGCCTCGGGCAGCCGCATGCATGCGAATTACTTTCGTCCCGGCGGCGTGCATCAGGATCTGCCGCCCAAGCTGATCGACGACATCTGGGCGTTCTGCGACCCGTTCCTGAAGGTCTGCGACGATCTCGACAATCTCGTAATGGAGAATCGCATCTTCAAGCAGCGCAACGTCGACATCGCGACGGTATCGCTGGCGGACGCATGGGCCTGGGGATTTTCCGGCGTGATGGTGCGCGGCTCCGGCGCGGCCTGGGACCTGCGCAAGGCCCAGCCATACGAATGCTATTCAGAGCTCGAATTCGACATTCCGGTCGGCAAGAACGGCGACAACTACGACCGCCAGCTCATCCGCATGGAAGAGATGCGCCAGTCGGTCCGCATCATGAAGCAGTGCCTGGAAAAGCTGCGCATGGCGGAAGGGCAGGGCCCGGTGAGCGTGCTCGACAACAAGATCGTGCCGCCAAAACGCGGCGAGATGAAGCGCTCGATGGAAGCGCTGATCCATCACTTCAAGCTCTACACCGAGGGTTTTCACGTGCCGCCCGGCGAGGTCTATGCCGCGGTGGAAGCGCCCAAGGGCGAGTTCGGCGTTTATCTCGTCTCCGACGGCAGCAACAAGCCTTATAAATGCAAAATCCGCGCGCCCGGCTTCGCACATCTGCAGGCGATGGATTTTCTCTGCAAAGGCCACATGCTGGCTGACGTTTCGGCGATCCTCGGTTCGCTCGACATCGTCTTCGGGGAGGTGGACCGATGAAGCTGTCCGTTGCGGTGACACTCGCTGTTTCGCTCTTCGCGGCGCCTGCCCTTGCGCAAGACAAGCCGCAGGACAAGGCGTCCCTGTCGGCCTTTCTCGCGCAAGGGTTTCAGGTGATCCATTCCGAGATCGGCAATCCGTTCCTCCAGTTTATCCTGAAGAAAGACAATCAACTGGTTTGGTGTTCGAACTGCGGAGCGGCGAGACCCAAAGCTGCCGCGTTCTAAAGTGAGTAGATAATGTCAGTGCGTCGCCTCGCTTTCCTTACCTCCCCCTGCAAGGGGGAGGTCGACCGCGCCGCGGTCGGGTGGGAGTCCTTTGTAGGATTGACCGCCTCCCTGACCCTCCCCCTTTCAGGGGGAGGGAGCCTGCTGAACCCGCTGATCAAGAAGTCAGCTCATCGGAGCAGTGAGCTAAGCATGACCGTTCGTCGCCTCGCCCCCGTCGAGATGCAGCCCAAGCAGTTCGCCTTCACGGCGGCGAATGTGAAATGGGCTAAGGGGCAGATCGCCAAATACCCGGAGGGCCGTCAGGCTTCCGCGGTGATCCCGCTATTGTGGCGCGCGCAGGAGCAAGCCGGCGGCTGGCTGCCGCAAAAAGCCATCGAGCACGTCGCCGACATGCTTGGCATGGCTTATATCCGCGTGCTCGAGGTCGCGACCTTCTACACCATGTTCAATCTCGAGCCCATCGGCCGCTATCACGTTCAGCTTTGCGGCACGACACCCTGCGTGCTGCGCGGCGCCGAGGACTTGAAGAAGGTTTGCCACAAGCGCATCGGGGATCAATTCCATGTCACGCCTGATGGCAAATTCTCCTGGGTCGAAGTGGAATGTCTCGGCGCTTGTGTGAATGCGCCGATGGTGCAGATCAATTATGATTTCTACGAAGATCTGACGCCCGATAGCCTGGAAGATATTCTCGATGAGCTCGCAGCGGGCATCGAGCCGAAACCGGGCCCGCAGATCGACAGGCAATTCTCCGCGCCGGTGGGCGGACCGACAACACTGACCAGCTTCAGTCGCAAGGGCGGTAGCCCGCGCCAAGGCGCTGCGCTCTCTGACGCAGATGCGAAACGTCCGGGCCAGCCCGCCAGCAATCGGGCGTCGCCGGCGCCGAAGCCGCCCTTGGGCGAAGGGGCAAAATAGCGATGCTCGAGGACAAGGACCGCATCTTCACAGAATCTCTATGGGCTCCATGACTGGAAGCTTAAGGGCGCGCGTGAGCGCGGCGCCTGGGACGGCACCAAGAATATCCTCGACAAGGGCCGGGACTGGATCGTCAGCGAGATGAAGGCGTCAGGCCTGCGCGGCCGCGGCGGAGCGGGATTCCCCACCGGGCTGAAATGGTCCTTCATGCCCAAGCAGTCCGACGGACGGCCGAGCTATCTCGTCGTCAATGCAGACGAGTCCGAGCCGGGCACCTGCAAGGACCGCGAGATCATGCGGCACGATCCGCATCTCTTGATCGAGGGCTGTTTGATCGCGGGCTGCGCCATGGGTGCGCATGTCGGCTACATCTATGTGCGCGGCGAATTCATCCGTGAGCGCGAACGGCTGCAATACGCCATCGACGAAGCCTATAAGGCCAAGCTGATCGGCAAGGACAACGTCCACGGCTTCCCGTTCGATCTCTACGTGCACCACGGCGCCGGCGCTTATATCTGCGGCGAAGAGACGGCGCTGCTGGAAAGCCTGGAGGGCAAAAAGGGCATGCCGCGGCTGAAGCCGCCATTTCCGGCCAATGTCGGCCTCTACGGCTGCCCCACCACCGTGAATAATGTGGAGAGCATCGCGGTCGCGCCGGACATTCTGCGCCGCGGCGCGGCCTGGTTCGCCGGCATCGGGCGGCCCAACAATACCGGCACCAAGCTGTTTTGCATCTCCGGGCACGTCAACAAGCCATGCAACGTCGAAGAGGCGATGGGCATTCCGTTCCGCGAACTGATCGACAAGCACGCCGGCGGCATGCGCGGCGGTTGGGATAATTTGCTTGCGGTCATTCCTGGGGGCTCGTCGGTGCCTTGTCTGCCCGCGCAGCAATGCGGCGACGAGCTTTATATGGATTTCGATACGCTAAAGAACCTGAAGTCCGGGCTCGGCACCGCCGCGGTGATCGTGATGGACAAGTCCACCGATATCGTGCGGGCGATCGCGCGTATTTCCTATTTCTACAAGCACGAGAGCTGCGGCCAGTGCACGCCGTGCCGCGAAGGCACCGGCTGGATGTGGCGCGTGCTCACCCGCATGGCCGAAGGCCGCGCACAGAAGCGCGAGATCGGCATGTTGCTCGAAGTCACCACCCAGGTCGAAGGCCACACCATCTGCGCGCTCGGGGACGCGGCCGCCTGGCCGGTCCAGGGGCTGATCCGGCATTTCCGCCACGAGATCGAAAAGCGCATCGACGATTATTCCGCGCGGGCTGATGGGCTCGGGGTGCGGGATCCGGTTCCGGCCGAGGCGGCGGAGTAAGCATCATGGCCCAAGTAAAAATCGATCTTGCACTTGTTTTGTCCGCTTATTCGGCGACCCTGAAACAACCGAGCAGAGACTCTGATCCGGGATATCAAGGAACTTCCCTATCCGAAGGAAGTGATAAAAATGGTGCTCAAGCATTGCATCCAGCTGACAGAGCCCGGAATCGAACGAGATTTTTTCCGCGGCGCCTACGTCTGCCTTGCGGATTTTCAGGATCTTACGGATGACGAGAACGCTGCCATACGCGGCTCGCAACAGGCCGGAAATGCCGTGAAAGCCTTGCATGAACGCCACGCTGTTGAAGTGGCCGCATTGATGGAAGAAATGAAGGTTCCGGGCGTATAGCGAAATGACCAAAGTCATCATCGACGGCACCGAGCTCGACGTTCCGCCCGAATACACGCTGCTGCAGGCGTGTGAGATGGCAGGCGCGGAGATTCCGCGCTTCTGTTTCCACGAGCGGCTTTCGATCGCGGGCAATTGCCGCATGTGCCTGATCGAGGTGAAGGGCGGGCCGCCGAAGCCGGTCGCTTCCTGCGCGCAGAATGTGCGCGATCTGCGTCCGGGGCCGAACGGCGAGCCGCCGGTGATGTTCACGCGCTCGCCGATGGTGAAGAAGGCGCGCGAAGGCGTGATGGAGTTCCTGCTGATCAACCATCCGCTCGATTGCCCGATCTGCGACCAGGGCGGCGAATGCGATCTGCAGGACCAGGCCATGGCCTATGGCGTGGATTCCAGCCGGTTCCAGGAGAACAAGCGCGCGGTCGAGGACAAATATCTCGGCGCGCTGGTGAAGACCTCGATGAACCGCTGCATCCAGTGCACGCGCTGCGTGCGCTTTGCGGCGGAAGTGGCGGGCGTGCCGGAGATGGGCGCCACCGGCCGCGGCGAGGACATGGAGATCACCACTTATCTCGAGCAGGCGCTGACCTCCGAGCTGCAGGGCAATGTGGTCGATCTCTGCCCGGTCGGCGCGCTCACCTCGAAGCCTTACGCTTTTGCGGCGCGGCCCTGGGAGCTGTCGAAGACCGAGTCGGTCGACGTGATGGACGCAGTCGGCTCCGCCATTCGCATCGACGCGCGCGGACGCGAGGTTATGCGCATCCTGCCGCGTGTGAATGAAGACGTGAACGAAGAATGGATTTCCGACAAGACGCGGCATGTGGTGGACGGCTTGCGCGCGCAGCGGCTCGACGTGCCCTACATCCGCGAGCACGGTCGGCTGCGCGAAGCGTCCTGGGCGGAAGCGTTCGAGCTGATTGCCGCCAAGGCGAAGGCGACGACATCGAACCGCATCGGCGCGATCGCCGGCGATCTTTCCGCGGTCGAAGAGATGTTCGCGCTGAAGGATTTGATGGCACGGCTCGGCTCGCCGAATATTGATGCGCGGCAGGACGGCTCGGTCGCTCGATCCCAAATGGGGCAGGGCGAGCTATCTGTTCAACGTCACCATCGCCGGCATCGAACGCTCCGACGCGCTGCTCATCGTCGGCTCCAATCCGCGCCATGAAGCCGCCGTGCTCAACGCCCGCATCCGCAAGCGCTGGCGCGCCGGCAAATTCCCCATCGGCCTGATCGGCGAGCGCGTCGACCTGACTTATCCCTATGATTACCTCGGCGCCGGCCCCGAAAGTCTGGGCAAGCTCACGGGCGACGAGAGCGACTTCGCCAAAGCGTTCAGGGCGGCCGAGCGGCCGCTCGTCATCGTCGGCGCCCATGTTTTCGCCCGCCAGGATGGCGCGGCTCTCGCCGCCCAGGCCGCCAAGGCGGCGCTCGACCTTGGCGCGGTGAAGGACGGTTGGAACGGATTCTCTGTTCTGCATACGGCGGCCTCGCGCGTGGGCGCGCTCGATATCGGCTTTGTGCCGGGCGAGGGCGGCCTGCGCGCCGCTGAGATGGCCGCGTCCGGCACGCTCGATCGTGCTGTTCCTGCTCGGCGCCGACGAGATCGACGTCGCCGCCGGGGCCTTCGTCGTCTACATCGGCACCCACGGCGATCGCGGCGCGCACCGCGCCGATGTCATCCTGCCCGGCGCGGCCTATCCGGAAAAGTCCGGCATCTATGTGAATACCGAAGGCCGCGTGCAGATGGCCAAGCGCGCGTCCTTCCCGCCCGGCGATGCGCGCGAGGATTGGGCCATCATTCGCGCGCTGTCGGATCACCTCAACGAGCGGCTGCCTTATGACTCGCTGGCGCAGCTGCGCCGCGCGATCTTCTCGGCGCATCCTCACCTCGCCCGCATCGACGCTATCGAACCCGGCAATGCGGACGATATTCGCAAGCTTGCGTCGCTCGGCGGCGCGCCCGACAAGGCGCCGTTCCGCGGGGCCATTGCGGATTACTATTTCACCAATCCCATCGCGCGCGCCTCCGCGGTGATGGCGGAATGCTCGGCGCTTGCTCGCGGCGGCGCCGCGCTCACGGCGGCGGAGTGACGGGCATGAGCTTCACCGAAATCTGGTCCGCTTATCTCTGGCCGCTTCTCATCATCGTGGCGCAGAGCCTGCTGTTGATGGTGACGCTGCTCATCATCATCGCCTATTTGCTGCTGGCGGACCGGAAGATCTGGGCGGCGGTGCAGATCCGGCGCGGTCCCAACGTGGTTGGACCTTTCGGTCTGCTGCAGTCCTTCGCCGACCTGATCAAGTTCGTGGTCAAGGAGCCGATCATCCCGGACGGCGCCAACAAGGGCGTGTTCCTCCTGGCGCCGCTGATCACGACCGTGCTGGCGCTCGCCGCCTGGGCGGTGATCCCGGTCAATCTCGGCTGGGTCATCGCCGACATCAATGTCGGTATTCTCTACGTCTTCGCCATTTCCTCGCTCGGTGTCTACGGCATCATCATGGCGGGCTGGGCGTCGAACTCGAAATATCCGTTTCTGGCGGCGCTGCGTTCCGCCGCGCAGATGGTGTCTTACGAAGTATCCATCGGCTTCGTCATTATTACGGTGCTGCTCTGCGTCGGCTCGTTGAATCTTACCGCGGTGGTGGAGGCGCAGAACGGCCCCTATGGCATGTTCAATTGGTTCTGGCTGCCGCTCTTTCCGATGTTCGTCGTCTTCTTGATATCTGCGATGGCGGAAACCAACCGGCCGCCATTCGATCTGGTGGAAGCGGAATCCGAACTCGTGGCCGGTTTCATGGTCGAATATAGCGCCGCGCCCTACATGCTGTTCATGCTGGGCGAATATGTCGCCATCACCACGATGTGCGCGTTGGCGACCATTTTGTTCCTCGGCGGATGGTTGTCGCCGATCCCGTTCCCGCCCTTCACCTGGGTCCCGGGCATCGTCTGGTTCCTGCTCAAGGGCTTTTTCATCTTCTTCCTCTTCGCCATGGCGAAGGCGATGGTGCCGCGCTATCGCTACGACCAGTTGATGCGGATCGGCTGGAAATTCTTCCTGCCGCTGTCGCTCGCCATGGTCGTCATCGTGGCGGCCGTGCTGCAATACGGCGGGCTGGGGCCGAGGTAATCATGATGAAACTCGATCAGGCCGCCCGCACCATCTTCATGACGGAATTCGTATCCGCCTTCTTCCTGGCGATGCGCTATTTCTTCAAGCCGAAGCCCACCATCAACTATCCGTTCGAGAAGAATCCGATCTCGCCGCGCTTCCGCGGCGAACACGCGCTGCGCCGCTATCCGAACGGCGAGGAACGCTGCATTGCCTGCAAGCTGTGCGAAGCGGTCTGCCCGGCACAGGCGATCACCATCGAAGCCGGGCCGCGCCGCAACGACGGCACCCGGCGCGCCACGCGCTACGACATCGACATGGTGAAGTGCATCTATTGCGGGCTCTGCCAGGAAGCTTGCCCGGTCGACGCCATCGTGGAAGGGCCGAATTTCGAATTCGCAACCGAGACGCGCGAGGAGCTTTATTACGACAAAGACCGGCTGCTGGCGAACGGCGACCGCTGGGAGCGCGAGATCGCCAAGAACATCGCGCTCGACGCGCCGTATCGGTGAGGAAGCTGGCTCGAATGATCGCGCCGCTGTTCTTTTATCTCTTTGCCGGGCTGTGCGTGGCTTCGGGATTCATGGTGATCGCATCGCGAAATCCGGTGCATTCCGTGCTGTTCCTCATCCTCGCCTTTGTTAACGCCGCGGGCCTGTTCGTGCTGCTGGGCGCCGAATTCCTCGCCATGATCCTGGTGGTGGTCTATGTCGGCGCGGTAGCGGTGCTGTTCCTGTTCGTGGTGATGATGCTGGACGTCGACTTCACCGAGCTGCGCGAGGGCTTCCTGCAATATCTGCCGATCGGCGCCGTCGTCGGCTGCATCTTTTTGGCGGAACTGCTCCTGGTGCTGGGCGCCTGGAGCATCGCCCCGACGGTGCCGCAGAGCATCACCGCGCCGATCCCCACCGACGTCAGCAACACCATGGCGCTCGGCCTCGTGCTCTACACGCGCTACGTCTATTACTTCCAGATCGCCGGGCTGGTGCTGCTGGTGGCCATGATCGGCGCGATCGTGCTCACGCTGCATCACCGGCCGGCGGTCAAGCGCCAGGTCGCAGCGCGGCAGAATGCGCGCACCAAGGCCACCGCCATCGAGATCAAACAAGTGCGCTCGGGTCAGGGAATCGAGGAAGGCATCGAGGAGAAGGTGCCATGACCATCGGGCTCGGCCATTATCTCGCGGTTGCCGCCATCCTCTTCACGCTCGGCATCTTCGGCATTTTCCTCAACCGCAAGAACGTCATCATCATTCTGATGTCGATCGAGCTCATTCTGCTCGCGGTCAATATCAACCTCGTGGCGTTTTCCGCTTTCCTCGGCGACCTGGTAGGGCAGGTCTTCGCGCTGCTGGTGCTGACGGTCGCGGCGGCGGAAGCCGCCATCGGGCTTGCCATTCTTGTCGTCTATTTCCGCAACCGCGGCTCCATCGCGGTGGAAGACATCAATCTGATGAAGGGCTGAGCGTTGGGACTGTTTCACGCGATCGTTTTCCTGCCGCTGATCGGCGCGATCCTTGCGGGCATGATTTCGCTTGCCGGCGCGCGCGCACGGCACCCGGGCGGCAGCGCCGCCGCAGGTGCGGAAGATCATGCCTTGGATCACGGCCCGCACATCCACGAAGCGCTGCCCGAGCATGCGGGCGTCATCCATTCTCCGCACGACGAGCCGCACGAAGCCGGGCCACCGGCGGCCGGCTCGCGGCTGGCGGAGATCATCACCACCGGGCTGTTGATCGTCGCGGCGCTGCTCTCGTGGTACGCCTTCGTCGACGTCGGCTTCCAGGGGAATACCGCGCGCATCGCGGTCCTTAACTTCATCACCTCAGGCGATCTGAAGGTCGATTGGGCGCTGCGCATCGACAGCCTGACGGCTGTGATGCTGGTCGTGGTCACCACCATCTCCGCGCTCGTGCATCTCTATTCTATCGGCTACATGGCCGAGGACCCGCATCGGCCGCGGTTTTTCGCTTATCTCTCGCTCTTCACCTTCTTCATGCTGGCGCTGGTGACGGCCGACAACCTGGTCCAGCTGTTCTTCGGCTGGGAAGGGGTGGGGCTCGCGAGCTATCTGCTGATCGGCTTCTGGTATCTGCGGCCGTCCGCCAATGCCGCGGCGATCAAGGCCTTTATCGTCAACCGTGTCGGCGATTTCGGCTTCGCACTCGGCATCTTTGCGCTGTTCATGATGGCGGGCTCGACCGATTTTGAAACTATTTTCGCGCAGGCCCCTTCGATCGCGCAGAAGACCGTTCACATCTTCGGCCATGACTACAATGTGCTGACGCTGATCTGCCTTGCGCTCTTCATGGGCGCCATGGGCAAGTCGGCGCAGCTTTTCCTGCATACCTGGCTGCCCGACGCAATGGAGGGCCCGACGCCGGTCTCCGCCTTGATCCATGCCGCCACCATGGTCACCGCCGGCGTCTTCATGGTGGCGCGGCTCTCGCCGCTGTTCGAGCTGTCGCCCGACGCCCAGACCTTCGTGATCTTCATCGGCGCGTCGACCGCCTTCTTTGCCGCCACCGTGGGCCTGGTGCAGAACGACATCAAGCGCATCGTCGCCTATTCGACCTGCTCGCAGCTCGGCTACATGTTCGTCGCCATGGGCGCGGGTGCCTATTCGGTCGGCATGTTCCACCTGTTCACCCATGCCTTCTTCAAGGCGCTGCTGTTCCTCGGCTCCGGCTCGGTGATCATGGCCATGCATCACGAGCAGGACATTCGCCACATGGGCGGATTGAAGGACCGCATCCCCTTCACTTATGCGATGATGGTGATCGGCACGCTCGCGCTCACCGGCTTTCCGCTCACCGCCGGTTATTTCTCCAAGGATGCGATCATCGAGGCGGCCTATGTGGCGCATAACCCGATGGCGCTGTATGCCTTCATCTGCACCGTCGCCGCCGCGGCGATGACCTCGTTCTATTCCTGGCGGCTGATCTTCAAGACCTTCCACGGCGCGCCGCACGACCGTCATCACTACGAAGCCGCGCATGAAAGCCCGAAGGTCGTGCTGATTCCGCTCGCGCTCCTGGCGGTCGGTTCGATCTGTCGCAGGCTATCCTTTCGCGGAATATTTTCTCGGCCAACGGCGTCGAGCAGTTCTTCCGGCGAGTCGCTGAATTCGCGCCAGGAACAAGGTGCTGTGAGGAGATGCATCACGTTCCCGCGGCTGTCGCCTTCCTGCCGACGGTGATGATGGCGCTCGGCTTCCTCGTCGCCTGGCATTTCTACATCCGGCAGCCCGCAGATTCCCCACCGGCTCGCGCAGCAGCACGACATGCTCTATCGCTTCCTGCTCAACAAGTGGTACTTCGACGAGGTTTATGACCTGATCTTTGTGCGGCCCGCGCTGTGGCTCGGCCGGCTGCTCTGGAAGGGTGGCGACGGTTGGCTGATCGACGGCTTTGGGCCTGACGGCGTATCGGCCCGCGTGCTCGATGTCACCCGCAACGTGGTGCGGCTGCAGACCGGTTATCTCTATCATTATGCTTTCGCCATGCTCATTGGCGCGGCGGCTTTCATCACCTGGTTTATGTTCGCGGGGCCGCACTGATGTCGCTGGCCGATCCTGTCTGTCGTCACTTTCCTGCCGCTTGTCGGTGTGCTGTTCATCCTGCTGCTGCCCAACGGCGGCGACGGTGCGCGCAATGCCCGCTGGATGGCGTTGTGGACCACGCTGATCACCTTCGGCACGTCTCTCCTTACATGCTGTGGCATTTCGATCCGAAGCTGGCGGAATTCCAATTCGTCGAGAAGCAGCCCTGGCTTGCCGCCGGGATCGGCTACCACATGGGCGTGGACGGCATTTCGCTGCCCTTCGTGATCCTCACCACGGCGCTGATGCCGCTCTGCATCATCGCGAGCTGGCGGCCGGTCCAGACGCGCGTGCGCGAATATATGATCGCTTTCCTGGTGCTTGAGACTTTGATGGTCGGCACCTTCTCCGCGCTCGATCTCGTGCTGTTCTATCTGTTCTTCGAAGGCGGCCTGATACCGATGTTCCTGATCATCGGCGTCTGGGGCGGGCAGCGCCGGGTCTATGCCAGCTTCAAATTCTTCCTCTATACGCTGCTCGGTTCGGTGCTGATGCTGCTCGCCATCATGGCGATGTATTGGGTTGCCGGCACCACCGACATCCCGACACTGATGCGCTACGGCTTCTCGCCGACGTTGCAGAAATTCGCCTGGTTCGCCTTCTTCGCTTCCTTCGCGGTGAAGATGCCGATGTGGCCGGTGCATACCTGGCTCCCCGACGCTCACGTCGAGGCGCCGACGGCGGGCTCGGTGATCCTGGCGGCGATCCTGCTGAAGATGGGCGGTTATGGCTTCCTGCGCTTCTCGCTGCCGATGTTCCCGCTCGCATCGCAGGAATTCGCCATCATCATCTTCGTCCTCTCGGTGGTCGCGATCATTTACACCTCGCTGGTAGCGCTGGCGCAGGAGGATATGAAGAAGCTGATCGCTTATTCCTCCGTCGCGCATATGGGCTTTGTCACCATGGGAATCTTCGCCGCCAATACCCAGGCCGTGGCCGGCGGCGTGTTCCAGATGGTGTCGCACGGCATCGTTTCCGCCGCGCTCTTCCTTTGCGTCGGCGTGGTCTATGACCGCATGCATACCCGGGAGATCGCGGCCTATGGCGGGCTGGTCAACCGCATGCCGCTTTATGCCGCGACCTTTCTGATATTCACGCTCGCCAATGTGGGCCTGCCCGGCACCTCCGGCTTTGTCGGCGAATTTCTCACCCTGCTCGGCACTTTCAAGGTCAATCCCTGGGTCGCGGGCCTCGCTACCCTGGGCGTGATCCTCTCGGCCGCTTATGCGCTGTGGCTGGCCCGCAAGATCATTTTCGGCAAGCTGGAACGCCCGGAACTCGCCGGCATCAAGGATCTCGACTATCGCGAGATCATCTGTCTCGCCCCGCTGGTGATTGGCACGATCTTCTTTGGCCTCTATCCGAAGCCGCTGCTCGATCTCTCCGCCGCCTCGGTCGAGCAGTTGGTTGAGAATTATCACCGCGTTCTCGAGACCGCGGGGAAAGCGGTGGCGCCATGAGCATGATGTTGCCGGCCGAACTTTTGGCGCTGCAGCCGCTGTTGCCGGAGATCACGCTCGCGCGTAGGCGGCATGCTGCTGCTGATGATCGGCGCCTTCGCCGGCGACCGGTCGACGGGCGCGGTCAATGCGCTCTCCGTCCTTCTTCTGATTGGCGTTGCGGCCCTCGTGGTGTGGCTGCCGGGCGACAAGCTCGTTGTCTTCGATGGCAGCTTCGTGGTCGATCTGTTCGCCCGATTTCATGAAGGTGCTGGCGTTGGCCGGCTCCGCCATCGCGATTTTGATGTCGCTCGATTACATGGCGGCGGCGGGCGAGCGGCGGTTCGAATATGCGATCCTGGTGGTGTTCTCGACACTCGGCATGATGCTGCTGGTATCCGCCGGCGACCTGATCGCGCTCTATCTCGGCTTCGAGCTGATGAGCCTGTGCCTCTACGTGCTCGCCGCGATCCAGCGCGACACCGTGCGGGCTTCCGAAGCCGGGTTGAAATACTTCGTGCTCGGCGCGCTGTCGTCGGGAATGCTGCTTTACGGCTGTTCGCTGATCTACGGTTTCACCGGCACGGTCAACTTTGCCGGCATCGCGCAGGCCGCCGGGCAAGGCGGCATCGGCCTTGTCTTCGGCCTGGTGTTTCTGTTCGCCGGCCTTTGTTTTAAGGTCTCGGCGGTGCCCTTCCATATGTGGACGCCCGACGTTTACGAAGGCGCGCCGACGCCGGTCACCACCTTCTTCGCCGCCTCGCCCAAGATCGCCGCCATCGCGATCTTCATCCGCGCGGCCATGGACGCTTTTCCCGGCATCGCCAGCCAGTGGCAGCAGATCATCGTTTTCGTCTCGATCGCCTCCATGCTGCTCGGCGCCTTCGCCGCCATCGGCCAGCGCAACATCAAGCGGCTGATGGCTTATTCGTCGATCGGCCATATGGGCTTTGCGCTCATCGGGCTGGCGTCGGGGACGGCGGAAGGCGTGCAGGGCGTGCTGGTCTATATGGGCATCTATCTGGCCATGACGCTCGGCACCTTTGCCGCCATTCTGTCGATGCGGCGGGCCGAAGGACCGGTCGAAGAGATCGCCGACCTCGCTGGCCTGGCGCGCACCAATCCGGGCATGGCTTTCTTCCTCGCCATGCTGCTGTTCTCGCTCGCCGGCATTCCGCCGCTCGCGGGTTTCTTCGCCAAATTCTACGTCTTCCTCGCCGCGATGCAGGCGGGCCTTTATATGCTCGCGGTGATCGGCGTGCTGGCGAGCGTGGTGGGCGCCTATTATTACCTGCTCATCGTCAAGATCATGTATTTCGACGAGCCGGCGCCGGGATTCGTTCCGATGCCCGGTATGCTGAAGGCGGTGCTCGGTACGAGCGGCCTGTTCAACATCCTGTTCTTTGTCTTTCCCGCGCCGCTGGTGGCCGCCGCCGCCGCGGCGGCCAAGTCTTTGTTCTAGGCAATGCAGCTTGATCCCATCCGTTGCGGCTGCCGGTTTCCGACTGATCATTCACGATACTATCGGTTCGACCAATACCGAAGCCTGCGCGCTGGCGCGGGCAGGCGAGCGCGGCCCGCTCTGGATCATTGCCAGAGAACAGACCGCCGGTCGCGGCCGGCGCGGCAACAGCTGGATATCCGAACCCGGCAACCTCTACGCCAGCCTGCTGCTTGCCGGATGTGCCACCGGGCCGGGCCGGGGATCTGGCTTTTGTCGCCGCGCTCGCCGTGCATGACGCCGTTGGCGAGCTCGCGCCAAATATGGCTTTCCCCGCTCACGCTGAAATGGCCGAATGACGTGCAGGTGGGGAATGCAAAATTCGCCGGTATTCTGATCGAGGCGGAGAATTCCTGGGCGGTGATCGGTGTCGGAATCAATTGCGCGCATCACCCGGCGCAAATGCCGAATGTGACGGACCTGAAATCGTCCGGCATCGCGGTTTCGCTGGAGCAGCTGTTTGCCGCCTTGTCGAAACATATGCTGATCCGGCTGCGGCAATGGGCAAATGGGTAAGGGCTTTGCGGCGATCCGCGGGGACTGGCTGGGCGCATGTTCCGGAGTCGGACATCCCATTCGGGTGCGCCTGCCGACGCAAGAATTGACCGGAAAGTTTGAGAATATCGACGACAAAGGTCACCTTATGCTTCGTCTGGCCGACGGCCGCATCGAAACTATTGCGGCGGGCGAAGTATTTGGACTTGGACCGGGCGCCCAAAGGGAGATGGCGCGATAACGATCATGGCCGACCCGATACAAGAACTTGTTTTTGCTCCGCTCGGCGGAGTCGGCGAGATCGGCATGAATCTGTCCATCTATGGGCTGGGTGACGAGCGCCGCCGCACCTGGCTCGCGGTCGACTGCGGCATTGGTTTTGCCTCAGAGGAGCATGTGCCCGGCGTCGATCTTGTGCTGCCCGACATCCGCTTTCTGGTGGAGGAGCGCAAAAATCTCGTCGGCCTCGTCATCACGCACGGGCACGAGGATCATATCGGCGCCATCATCGATCTGTGGCCGCGGCTCAAGGTGCCGATCTATGCCACGCCCTTCACCGCCGCCTTGCTGGAAGCCAAGCGGCAGGGCGAGCCGGGCGCGCCGGAAATTCCCGTGACCATTGTTCCGGCGGGCGGGCGCATCACCCTCGGACCGTTCGACGTTGAATATGTCGCGGTCGCGCATTCAATCCCGGAATCCCATGCGCTGATCATACGCACAGCTTTGGGCACCATTCTGCATACCGGCGACTGGAAGATCGATGCCACGCCGGTGATTGGTCTGCCGACGGACGAGGCAAAGCTCAAGGCCGTCGGCGACGAAGGCGTGCTGGCGCTCATTGGCGACTCCACCAATGCCGTGCGGGAAGGACGCTCGCCGTCGGAGACCGATGTCGGAAAATCCCTTGCCGAACTGATCCGGAACGCGCCCGGGCGGGTCGCGGTCACAACTTTCGCGTCCAATGTCTCACGCCTGCGCAGCGTCGCCGACGCCGCGCGCGCCTGCGGCCGCGAGGTGGTGGTCGTCGGCCGGGCGATGGAGCGCATTGTACAGGTCGCGCGCGAAACCGGATATTTCGAGGGCGTGCAGCCCTTCCTCAGCCTCGATACCTACGGCTATCTGCCGCCCGACAAGGTGGTGGCGCTTTGCACCGGCAGTCAGGGCGAGCCGCGCTCCGCGCTCTCCCGCATTGCGCGCGATGATCATCCGGAAGTGACCTTCAACCGCGGCGACCGCGTGATCTTTTCCTCGCGCGCCATTCCCGGCAATGAAAAGGCGGTGGCCGGCGTGATTAACGGGCTGATCATGCGCGGCGTGGAAGTGATCACCGACCGCACCCATCTCGTCCACGTCTCGGGCCATCCCCGCCAGGCCGAGCTCGAGGACATGCTGCGCTGGGTGCGGCCGCAGATCGTGCTGCCGGTACACGGCGAGGCGCTGCACATGGCAGAGCACGCCGCTCTGGCGCGGCGTGTGGGCGTGCCGAAAGTCGCGACCTGCCTGGATGGGGACATGGTTCGGCTTGCGCCGAACGGGCCGGCGATCATCGACGAGGTGCCGGTCGGACGCATTTACAAAGACGGCAGGATCCTTGTTGACGCGCAGGCGCGCACGATTCCCGACCGGCGGCGGCTGGGCTTCGCCGGCGTCGTGTCCATAGCGCTGGCGATGAGCGAGCAGGGCGAGCTTCTCGCCGATCCCGAGATTGAGCTCACCGGCATTCCCGAGGCCAACGCTACGGGCGAAAGCTTGAACGACATCGTCTATGATGTGGTGCTGGAGATCGTCGAGAACCTGCCGCGTGCGCGACGGCGTGATCCCGATGCCGTCGCCGAGTCGGTCTACGCGTGCGGTGCGCGCCACCGTTGGGCGGGAATGGAGCAAGAAGCCGATCTGCCATGTCCATGTGCTGACCGTCTGAGAGCTACGCATGGAGAGGAGGGACGTTTTCCGCAACTCTTTCCTGCCCTCGCGCCAATAGGTTCGCCGTGTCGGCAACAACCGCAATCGCCATCTACTTTCTGATCTGGTGGGTCACCTTGTTCGCGGTGCTGCCGTTTGGGGTGCGCCGCCAGGATGAGGATAGCGAAATTGCGCCCGGCACCGATCCGGGCGCGCCGGGCCTCCCGCGGCTCGGGCTGAAATTGCTATGGACCACCGTTGTGGCGAGCGTGATCTTCGGGCTGTGCTACGTGGCCTTTGTGAATCGCCTGCTGCCGCTCGACACCCTCGCGGGCTGGCTGCGCTTCGGCCGCTAATCAAGTGCGAGCGCAATAAAAAAGCAGGGCCGCGGGGCCCTGCTGGAGCGAAGTATCAGTGATTTTTCCCGGCTGGACCTTTGCGGTCCTTGCGATCGCGAACTCCGCGCGTTTTCGGGTCTTCTCCCCAGACTTGGACCTTGCGGCGTGGGACCTGGCCAGATGGCCAACCACGGCGCCCGGCAACAGCTAGCAGATTTCGAAAGCGCTGTCACTTCCTGTTCACTGCCGGAAACGCTGCCAGCCACTTGTATTTTCGCGGCTTATCCGCTTTGTCTGCCTCCGGAACCGATTCCCTCAGCGAGTATTGATGCGCCTTTCCCGCTATTTCCTTCCCATTTTGCGTGAGACGCCGAAGGAAGCCGAGATCGTCTCGCACCGCCTGATGCTGCGCGCCGGGATGCTGCGGCAGGAGGCCGCCGGCATCTATGCCTTTCTGCCGCTCGGCTACCGTGTGCTGCAGAAGGTCTGCCAAATCGTGCGCGAAGAGCAGGACCGTTCCGGCGCGATCGAGATGCTGATGCCGACCATTCAGTCGGCCGATCTGTGGCGCGAGAGCGGGCGCTACGAGGACTATGGCAAGGAGATGCTGCGCATCAAGGACCGGCACGAGCGCGAGATGCTCTATGGGCCGACCAACGAGGAAATGATCACCGAGATTTTCCGGTCCTACGTGCGCTCCTATAAGGACCTGCCGCTCAATCTCTACCACATCCAATGGAAATTCCGCGACGAGGTGCGCCCGCGCTTCGGCCTGATGCGCGGCCGTGAATTCCTGATGAAGGACGCCTATTCCTTCGATGTCGATCCGGCGGGCGCGCGGCACGCTTACAACAAGATGTTCGTCGCGTACCTGCGTACCTTCGCGCGCCTGGGCCTGAAATCGATCCCTATGGCGGCGGAGAGCGGACCGATCGGCGGCAGTCTGAGCCACGAATTCATCATTCTCGCCTCCACCGGCGAGAGCGAGGTCTTCTGCCACCGCGACTATCTCGACATGACGCCTCCCGGTGCGGACGTGAATTTCGATGACGTCAATGCACTGCAGGGCACGGTCGATCAGTGGACCGCGCTCTACGCCGCAACGTCGGAAAAGCATGACGCCGCGGCTTTCAGCGCCGTCGCCTCCGACAAGCAGGTTTCCGCGCGTGGCATTGAGGTCGGCCACATCTTTCATTTCGGCACCAAATACTCCGAGCCGATGAAGGCGGTGGTAGCAGGAGCCGACGGCACCGAGCGGCCCGTCCACATGGGCTCCTATGGCATAGGCCCCAGCCGCCTCGTTGCGGCCATCATTGAAGCCTCACACGATGACGCGGGGATTATCTGGCCGGAGGCGGTGGCGCCGTTCAAGGTCGCGATCCTCAATTTGAAGCAGGGCGGCTCGGACACCGATGCGGCGTGCGAGCGGCTCTATCGCGACCTGCAGGGCAAGGGGATCGATGTTCTCTATCACGACCTCGACGAGCGGCCGGGCTCCAAGTTCGCCACTGCGGATCTCATTGGCATCCCTTGGCAGGTGCTCGTCGGTCCGAAGGGCCTTGCCGAGGGCAAGCTCGAGATTAAGAAGCGCGCCGACGGTAGCCGGCAACTGCTCCCACCCGCGGATGCGCTCGCATTGTTGGCGCAATGATCGGGTGCGCTGCCGCGATCAGGCGAGGAAGGCGCTAGCGCGACATCACCAGAATTGGATGAAATTCCGCACAAGGAAACCTTATGAGCGAGCCTACCGGCACGTCCGCCTTCGCCCCGTTTGAATGGATGCTGTCGCGGCGCTATCTGCGCGCGCGCCGCAAGGAAGGTTTCATCTCCGTGATCGCGGGGTTTTCCTTTCTGGGGATCATGCTTGGGGTTGCGACCCTGATCATCGTCATGGCGGTGATGAATGGCTTTCGCAAAGAACTCCTCGACAAGATTCTCGGGCTCAACGGTCATCTCCTTGTTCAACCAATCGAATTCTCCGCTTGACGGATTGGGAGGCGCTGGCCGGCCGCATCTCCAAGGTGCCCGGAATCCGGCTGGCTGCTCCGATCGTTGAAGGCCAGGCGCTGGCTTCGTCACCCTTCAATGCTTCGGGCGTGCTGGTGCGCGGCGTTCGGTCTGACGATCTGAACAAGCTCACGTCGATCGCCAGCAACATCAAGCAGGGCAGCCTGGAGGGCTTTGACGAGGGCGAGGGCGTCGCTATCGGCCGGCGGCTGGCCGATCAACTCTCGCTGCGCGCGGGTGACAATGTCACCCTGGTGGCGCCGCGCGGCGCGGTGACGCCGATGGGCACGACGCCGCGCATCAAGTCCTACAACATTTCGGCGGTGTTCGAGATCGGCATGTCGGAATATGACGCCGCCTTTGTCTTCATGCCGCTGAAGGAAGCGCAGGCTTATTTCAACCGCGCCGGCGATGTCACCTCGATCGAAGTTTATGGTGACGATCCCGACAAAGTGGAACGATATCGCAAGCTCGTCAACGACGCCGCCGGACGGCCGATCTTCATCGTCGACTGGCGCCAGCGCAACGCCACCTTCTTCAATGCGCTGCAAGTCGAGCGCAACGTGATGTTCCTGATCCTCACCTTGATCGTGCTGGTCGCGGCGCTCAACATTGTCTCCGGCCTGATCATGCTGGTGAAGGACAAGGGTAGGGACATCGCCATCCTGCGCACAATGGGCGCGACGCAGGGCGCGATCATGCGCGTTTTCTTCAATACCGGTGCGGCGATCGGCGTCGTCGGCACGCTGGTCGGATTGCTGTTAGGCACCGTGATCTGCCTCAATGTGGAATCCATCCGGCGATTCCTGTCCTGGATGACCAATACGGAATTATTCTCGCCCGAGCTCTATTTTCTCTCGCAGCTGCCCGCCGACATGGATGTCGGCGAAACCACCGCGGTGGTGGTGATGGCGCTCGCGCTTTCGTTCCTTGCGACGCTCTATCCGGCGTGGCGGGCTGCGCGCCTCGATCCGGTGGAGGCGCTGCGTTATGAATGATGTGGCGACGATGAGCGATGCGCGGCACGCTGAAGGCGACGAGCAGGAAATCCCGGTTCTCTTCCTGCAGGCCGTCGAGCGGCATTACCGGCAAGGCGACGAGATGCTCGACATCCTCAAGGGCGCCGAGCTTGCGGTATGGGCAGGGCAAGCGGTGGCGTTGGTCGCGCCATCGGGCGCGGGCAAATCCACGCTGCTGCATATTGCCGGTCTGCTGGAGCATCCCGATGTTGGTGAGGTCTATATCGACGGCCAGCCGACCTCGGGCCGCCCTGACGCCGAACGTACTGCCATCCGCCGCAACCAGATCGGCTTCGTCTATCAGGCGCATCATCTGCTGCCGGAATTCTCCGCGCTGGAAAACGTCATGCTGCCGCAGATGATCAAGGGGCTGTCCAAGTCAGAGGCGCGGCGGCGTGCGGCAGAGCTTTTGGCCTATCTCGGCTTGCGCGATCGTCTGCCGCACCGGCCGGCGGAGCTCTCGGGCGGTGAGCAGCAGCGCGTCGCCATCGCGCGCGCGGTCGCCAATGCGCCACGCATCCTCCTGGCGGATGAGCCGACCGGCAATCTCGACCTGCACACCGCCGATCATGTCTTCGGCATCTTGCTCCAGCTCGTCCGCTCTTCGGGCCTGGCGACCATCATCGCGACCCACAATATGGAATTGGCCGCTCGCATGGACCGCCGCGTGACCATTCGTGAAGGCCTGGTGGTGGAGCTCGACTGAAGGCCGACGTCCGCCGATAACCAGCATTCCGGTTACGCGTTCGGGGCCTGCGCCATCTGCAATCGATGCCAGGCGAGAATCTTCTCCCGCATGGTGGTGCTGGCGAGGCTCGGCTCGCCGCGCTCGATGGCAACATCCAGGCTCGCCAGATGCGCCAGCATGGCGTGGCAGGGCTGCACCTTTCCCGGCGACGCCTCCAGCTCCACATAATCGCGCGCAGCGAGCCCCATCCGCTCGGCCATTTGCGCCTGATCCAGACCGAGCTTCCCGCGCAAGGCGGGCAAGTTGAAGGGCTTGCTCATCCTGCATTCCTTTCATTTATTTTTTTGATTTTATCGCCGGGAGACGCGCGAGGCGGGAGTTGGGTCTAAAGCTTCCGCGGCGCATCTAACCTCGCCAACGCGCTGATGCGATCAGCGCGTTGGTTCCACTTCCAAATCAGCCGTCGATCAGCGGATCGGCAGCGGCAGACCTCTGACGTCCGTCAGTTGATCCATGCAGGAGATCTTGCCCCGCGGGGCGCCAGGATTGTTGAGTTCCCCTGCAGTGTTGGGAGAGTTGTCGCGGCGGTTGCCGTCGGAATTCGACGTGCAGAATTTCCGGCCCGACAGGAACGGGCTGGTCGGAGTTTCGAGCGGTCCGCCGTTGCGAAGCTTGGTTGTCGCGTCCGGCGGATTTCGAAAGATCTCGGTCACTTGGCCTGCTGGCGTTGCGACCACAACTGCGTTGCGCTCGTTGGCATCGACCCACATGTTGCCGGCCTCGTCCAGGACGAACCGTCCGCGCCATCCAGCAGCGAGTGTTGGATCAAGATATTGTTCAGGCAGAGCGTGTTACTGGTAAACGTGGTGTCGCAGCCGGTCTTGCTGCGCAGAGTGCCGTCCGACTGGAATTGCACTCTCCAGATGGCGCCACGCGCGGTGTCGGCGATCAGCAGATCACCTGCTCTATTGAACGCGACGCCGTTTGCCACGAGAGGCTGAGAGTTTCCCGTCGGCACAGTACGCACGTCGCGGCCTACGCCGGTGAAGGTTGTTCCGCCGACGGTGAAAGCAGGTACAACGTTCACCATCGGCTGGACGCGAAAGATCTCGACACCAGCGCCGCCAGCGGGGCTGATCTTCCACACCCGGCCCAGCCCGGTAGTTCCGTCGCCGGTCCAGAGATTTCCATTCCGATCGAACGCCATCCCATTCGTGCCCGGCACGCCCGTGGCGAACACGGTAGCGGTCGGCGGCGTCCCCGCATTCGGAACAAAGCGATAAATTTTGTCCGTCTCGGTGACGTAAAGTCTTCCTTGCCGATCAAAGGCGAGACCGGAAGGCGAACATTGGCCGCCCGCGGGCGCGGGGATGTTGCCGACCAAGACCAGCGATGGACTGGCGATGTTCACGCGCCAGACCGGACAGGGCACATCGATACCTGGAGTGCGCCCGGGCACATAGAGGTTGCCCCGGTTGTCGCCGGTCAGGCCTTCGATGGCGAGCGTCGTCGTAATCAGAGTGGAGAAGGTTTCCGCCTGCGCCGATGAAGGCATCAGAAGCGGCGCGGAAACGAGCAGGGATAAAGCGATAAAGCTGCGTTTGGCGTTCATGTGAGCCCCCGGTGGCATTGTTGGAATGCCGTGCTTCATCAACCGTGGGCAGGTTTTTGCCCACCGGTGGCAAGATTAGCGGCGGCGCCGGGGTCCCGGAAGTGCAAATATTTTCGCTATTGCCGGGAATTATTGCCGATCTGGCTCGTTTATGCGTTCCCGGTTAACGCGGCCGGAGGGGCCAGACGCAGTTTTGGACCGCAAAGCGCCTTGCGCGAAATGGTCGAGCAAGGGCGACCTAATGGGGCGACTTGGGATCAGCCCAAGAGGCCTGCTCTGCTGGCGGTGCCTCTGCGCTTGGGGGATTCCTTAACAGCCGGACCATTGCTTCCGCGATCGAAGCCAAGCAGCTTTATCGCCAAGGGCTAAGATCGCCAACTGAGGCGGCCTATCTGGCTTTCCTTTTCATCTGCACCAGAGCGTTGAATGTCGCCAGTAATTACGCCGAGATGCTTCGTGGGATCTATCGTCTCATGACCATCCAAATTTGGATCGAGCCCAACCAAATCGGCGACGGTCATTTCGTACGGATCACGATGCTGAGCGGTGAAACCGAAACAATCTATGGCTTCGCGACGGAAGCCGATGCTGTGAAGTGGATCAGGCAGGAGTCACACGCTTGGCTTTATGAGGGTAAAGCACCAAGGGCGAGGATCGCGCACTATTGGCGCTTAGGCGTCTTATAGACGATGTCGTTTTTGCTGTTTTGCTCGGCTAGATCGGCCAGCCGCAAATAGCTATGGGCCATTGCTCCATAGTGAGCTTGCAGGCCCGGGTTTGTTTCCCGGGACGCCATGATCAAAAATTCTGCTGCCTTTACGCGGTACTGATCGGCAAGGTCATTCCAAGCTCTCAAGTGTGCGGTTTCTTACATACCAACACTCTTACACTTGGTCGCAAATCGTTAAGCAATTCGCTGTGATGCAGGTGCCTTAATTCAAACTGACCCACTACCAAGGCTTGACTCCGGAACAAAAGGCGAACTATGTTCCTCCTTCGTTCTAGCCACGGAGGCTTTTATGGTTCGCGCATTGATGGAAGAAGCCGCAGCTTTGGCGTCGATCAGCCTTTTTCTGGCGACCATTGCCATCTGGGCCCAGCTTTTCACCAATTTCTAAAATCCCGCAGGCCTGGGGAAAACCGGCATTAATCCGGCTTCCGCGGCCGAAGCGATAGACAGGCAAGGAGGCCTTCCGCACCATCGGCCGGATGAAGAATCGTGATGACACAACGGCGGCAGGACCGGGCTTCGTCCACCTGCACGTGCACTCGAACTATTCGCTGCTGGAAGGCGCGCTCACCATTCCGAAACTGGCGGATCTGGCCAAGGCCGACCATCAGCCGGCGCTGGCGCTCACCGACACCGATAACATGTTCGGCGCGCTGGAATTCTCCGAGAAGATGGCGGGGGCGGGGATCCAGCCGATTGTCGGCTGCGCGCTCGCGGTCGATTTCGGCGACCAGGAGCAGAACGCGCGCAACGGTCATGCGGCGCTCGCGCCGCAACGCATTGTTTTGCTCGCCGCCCGCGATGCCGGCTATCGCAGCCTGATGCGGCTTAATTCCCGCGCTTTCCTGGAAACCCAGTCGAACGAGGCGCCGCATGTGAAGCTCGGCTGGCTCGAAGGCGAGACCGACGGTTTGATCGCTCTCACCGGCGGGCCGAATGGCCCGCTCGACACCGCGCTCGCCGCCGGCCAATGCGCGCTTGCCGGCTTGCGCGCCGAGGCGCTGCTGCGCCTGTTCGGAGACAGGCTTTATGTCGAATTGCAACGTCACGGCACGGCTTCCGAGAAACAGGTGGAGCCCGGGCTGCTCGATCTCGCTTATTCGATGCATCTGCCGATCGTCGCCACCAACGAACCGTTTTTCGCCCGACGCGAGGATTACGAAGCGCATGATGCGCTGATCTGCATCGCCGAGGGCCGCCTGCTGGTGGAAACCGACCGGCGCCAGCTCACGCCGGAGCACCGCTTCAAGACGCGTGCCGAGATGGCCGCACTCTTTGCTGATTTGCCCGAGGCGCTGGCCTCCACCGTGGAGATTGCGCAGCGTTGTTCGTTCCGCCCGCGCACCCACGCGCCAATGCTGCCGCGCTTCTCAATCGGTGCCGATGGTGCGGCGGTGGACGAAGCCGCCGAGTTGCGCCGCAGCGCGGAAGCGGGACTTGAGCGGCGCATCGTCGCCTATGGTCTGGCTCCTGACCGAACGTTGCAGGATTACCGCGAGCGGCTGGATTTCGAGCTGCGTGTTATCGAGGGGATGAAATATCCCGGCTATTTCCTCATCGTCGCCGACTTCATCCAATGGGCGAAGGGGCAGGGCATTCCGGTCGGTCCAGGCCGCGGCTCGGGCGCCGGCTCGCTCGTCGCCTATGCTCTGTCGATCACCGACCTTGATCCGATCCGTTTCGGGCTGCTGTTCGAGCGCTTCCTCAATCCCGAGCGCGTGTCGATGCCGGACTTCGACATCGACTTCTGCCAGGATCGCCGCGACGAGGTGATCCGCTATGTGCAGGGCCGCTACGGCCGCGATCAGGTGGCGCAGATCATCACCTTCGGAACCTTGCAGGCGCGCGGCGTGTTGCGCGACGTCGGCCGGGTGCTGCAAATGGCCTATGGGCAGGTCGATAAGCTCTGCAAGTTGGTGCCGCAGAACCCCGCCAATCCCGTGACGCTGGCGCGCGCCATCGACGACGAGCCGAAGCTGCAAGCGGCGGCCGACGCCGACCCGGTGGTGCGGCGCGCGTTTGATATTGCCAAAAGGCTGGAAGGGCTTACGCGTCACGCCTCCACCCACGCCGCCGGCATCGTCATTGGCGACCGGCCGCTGAGCGAGCTCTCGCCGCTCTACCGCGATCCGAAGTCGGACATGCCGGTCACCCAATTCAACATGAAATGGGTGGAGCAGGCGGGGCTGGTAAAGTTCGACTTCCTCGGTCTTAAGACACTCACCGTGCTCGACACCGCGGCCAAACTCGTCCGTGCGCGCGGCATCGATATCGATCTCTCCCGCATTCCGCTCGATGATCCCAAGACATACGCGCTCTTGGCACGCGCGGAGGCGGTTGGTGTGTTCCAGCTGGAAAGCGCCGGGATGCGGCGCGCGCTGCTCGACATGCGGCCGGACCGTTTCGAAGACATCATCGCGCTGGTCGCGCTCTATCGGCCGGGCCCGATGGCGAATATCCCGACCTATTGCACCCGCAAGCACGGGCTCGAGAAGCCGGATTATATCCATCCCAAGCTCGAGCCGATCCTGCGCGAGACCTTCGGCGTCATCGTCTACCAGGAACAGGTGATGCAGGCAGCGCAGATCCTTGCCGGCTACACGCTCGGACAGGCCGACCTGCTCAGACGCGCCATGGGCAAGAAAATCCGCAAAGAGATGCAGGAGCAGCGCGCGGATTTTGTCAAAGGCGCAACCCACCGTGGCCTGGACCAGGCGCAGGCCAATGCGATCTTTGATTTGCTCGAGCGCTTCGCTGAGTACGGTTTCAACAAGAGCCATGCCGCGGCGTATGCGCTGGTTGCTTATCAGACGGCTTATATGAAGGCGAACTACCCGGTCGAGTTCATCGCCGCTTCCATGACTCTCGACATGGGCAATACCGATAAGCTCGCCGAATTCCGCGAGGAGGCGAAGCGGCTCGGCATCGAAATTGTGCCGCCTTCGATCAACCGCTCGGGGCTGACCTTCGAGGTGGAAGGCAACAAGATCTATTACGCGCTCGGCGCCTTGAAGGGTGTCGGCACGCAAGCGGTCGAGTCCATTGTCACCGCGCGCGCAGAGAGGCCGTTCGACGATCTCACCGACGTCGCCTCCCGCATCAACCCGCGCGCAGTGAACAAGCGTGTGCTGGAAAGTCTGGTCTCCGCCGGCGCTTTCGATGCGTTGGAGCGCAACCGCGCCCGTGCCTTAGCCGGAGTCGACGCCATGCTTGCCGCCGGCCAGCGTGCGCATGACGCGGCGGCCAACGGCCAGAGCGAATTGTTCGGCGGTCGGACCGCGCGCGAAACACTTGCCATTCCGTCGGTCGAGCCATGGTTGCCGGCCGAGCGCCTGCAAAGGGAATACGACGCGATCGGATTTTTCCTGAGCGGCCATCCGCTCGACGACTATGCCGCCACCCTCAGGCGCATGCGCGTGCAATCCTGGGCGGAATTTTCCCGCGCGGTAAAGGCCGGCGGCAGCGCCGGCAGGCTGGCGGCAACCGTGGTGTCGCGCACGGAGCGGCGCATCCGCTCCGGAAGCAAGATGGGCATCGTCGGACTGTCGGATCCTACCGGACATTATGAGGCGGTGCTGTTCGCCGAGGGACTGGCGCAATACCGCGATTTGTTGGAGCCTGGCACCGCGGTGCTGCTGTTTCTTTCGGCCGAGTTGCAGGGTGACGAAGTTCGGGCGCGCATCCAGTCGGTGGAGCCGCTGGAACAGGCCGCCGCCAAGCTGCAAAAAGGCCTGCGCGTTTTCCTCCGCGATGGCGCTCCGCTGGAGAATGTCGCCAAGCGCCTCGACGCCAAAGGCGACGGTGAGGTCAGTATGGTGCTGATGCTGGACAGCGATACTGAAGTGGAGGTGAAATTGCCCGGGCGCTTTAATGTCTCGCCGCAGATCGCGGGCGCGATCAAGGCGGTACCGGGTGTGGAGCGGGTGGAGGCGCTCTAGGTTTTACGGCAGGACTTCCTCGCGCTTGTCGATGCGAGCGTCGAGCGCAGCGCGCAGGTCGCCCAGTAAATTCTTTTCAGCCGCATTGATCACCGCCAAAAGCTCCTGCGCCTCGACCAGACGGGAAGAGAGCACGTAATCGGCGCCAGCCGCGTAGAGCTGCTGAACGTCCTCGAGCAGGTCCGCGACTGCAATAATCTTCGCGTTGGCGTTCTGCGCCCGCACCTTGCGCACCAGCCTCGCGTTGCTGGTTCCTTTCAACAGATAATCCGGCACCGTGGAGATCACGATCTCGGCTTGCGCAATGCCGGAATGCGCCAGCGTATCGGGATTGCTGATATCTCCGTAAGTAACCTGTACGCCCTTGGATGTAAGCGTCTCGTAAACCTGTGGATTGAAGTCGATGACGCCGACCTGTTTAGTCATCGCGGGATTTTTGCGTTGCAACTCGCTGAGGAGCGAGCTGGCGGTGCGGAAGAAACCGAGCAGCAAGATGCGCCGCGGCCGTGCGTGGGCGCCATCCGCCTGATGCGTCGCGTGGTCGAGGTCGCGGAAGCCGAGCCGCTTGAGCGGACCGATCAGCGCGCGCGTGATGGAATCACTCTGCATCATGGCGAAGGTGCTGAGCACCGCTAGGATGACGAAGGCCAGCGACGCCGCGCTCGCGGCCTGCGCGCTGGTTTGACCGGCGGCGACGCCCACCTGGATCAGCACCAGCGAGAATTCGCTCATCTGTGACAGGTTGATGGCGGGCAGAAGGCTCGCGCGCAGTCCTTGCCGCATGAGATACAGCGGAAAGAACACCGTCACGATTCGGCTGGCGAGAAGGAAGCCGACGATCAACAAGGCCAAGCCGATGATGGAAGCGGTCGGCAACGGAATGGTCATGCCGACTGCGACAAAGAACAGTGTGATGAAGAAATCACGCAGGGTCGTCACCTTGGCGGTGACGTCGAGGGCATAAGGAAAGGTTGAGATGGCGACCCCCGCGACCAGTGCGCCCATCTCGCGCGACAGCTCCAGACGCTGGCCTACTTCCCCGACCAGGAAGCACCAAGCCAGCGCGCCGACCAGCACCAGTTCTGGCGAGCGCGCGATGCGATGAAAAACCCAAGGCAGCACGAAACGGCTGACCAGCAGGGCGGCCCCCACCAGCGCAACGACCTTGCCGACCGAAAGTAAGAGAACGCCGAGGCGCAGGTCGCCGAGATTGGGCTGAACGGCGAGAAAAAGAATCGCGAACAGATCTTGCAGCACCAGCACGCCGAGCGTGATACGGCCGGGCAAAGTGTCGAGCTCGCGCTTTTCGTATAAGACCTTGACGATGATTACGGTGCTGGAGAGCGCCACCGCGATTGCGAGATAGAGAGTGTCCCAGCGCAACCCTAGGTGCGGCAAGATCAGCCAGAAAAACAACAAGCCAAGAATGCAAGTTGCAGCGATCTGGACGACCGAAACGCCGATGATGATGCTGCCGGCCCGGATGATCTTCTTCAAATCGATCTCCAGCCCGATCATAAACAGCATGAGGATCAGGCCGAGCTCGGAAATGACGTGGATCAATTCTTCCGACCGCACCAGATGCAGGCCGGATGGCCCAAGCAGGAAGCCGCCGGCGAGATAGGCGAGAATAGGCGGCTGGCGGAAGAATTGGGCGCAGACGCCGAGAACCCAGGCGGTGACGATGGAAAAAGTGATGTCCTAAATCAGCCCGTGCATGCCCGCCCCAAGCGCTTAACGCAGCGCCATAGTCTCAGGCTCACAGGCGGCGAACAAGGGCAGGGGCTGCCGGCAAAAACCGCGATTTTGCACGAATTTAGGGGTCATTCGGCCCGGAGCTTTAGGTTGCGCCGGAGACTTTTGGCCGGTATAAGCCCCCCATCTCACACGCGGACCCTGGCCCTAGGCCGTCCGGTGGCTCAATCCAAAACGGGTCGAGCTCACACGTCCGCGGCGGAACAACCGGAGAATATGTTATGGCGCTACCAGACTTTTCTATGCGTCAGCTATTGGAAGCTGGCGTGCATTTCGGCCATCAGGCCCACCGCTGGAATCCGAAGATGGGCGATTTCATCTTCGGTACCCGCAACAACATCCATATCGTTGATCTCGCGCAGACTGTGCCGATGCTGCATCGCGCATTGCAGGCGGTGAGCGACACCGTCGCCAAGGGCGGACGCATTCTTTTCGTCGGCACCAAGCGGCAGGCGCAGGATGCCATTGCCGATGCGGCGAAGAAGTCGGCGCAGTATTACGTGAATTCGCGTTGGCTGGGCGGCACGCTGACCAACTGGAAGACGATCTCGCAATCGATCTCGCGACTGAAGAAACTCGACGAGATGCTGAGTTCGGCGAGGCCGGCGGATATACCAAAAAAGAGCGCCTCGATCTGCAGCGCGAGCGCGACAAGCTCGACCGCGCGCTCGGCGGGATCAAGGACATGGGTGGGCTGCCCGATCTTTTGTTCGTGCTCGATACCAACAAGGAAGACATCGCGATTAAGGAGGCCCAGCGCCTCAACATCCCGGTCGCCGCTGTCGTTGATACCAACTGCGATCCTGTTGGCATAACCTATGTCGTCCCGGGCAATGACGACGCCAGCCGTGCCATCGCGCTTTATTGCGATCTCGTAGCCAAGGCTTCGATCGATGGTATTTCCCGTGCCCAGGGCGACGCGGGCATCGACGTTGGCGCGGCCGCTCAGCCGATCGCCGAGCCGATGCCGGCGCAAGCTGAGGGTCTTGGGTTCGAGGCACTTCCCGGTCCGCGTGGCGTGGCCGACGATCTCAAGAAGCTCACCGGTGTGTCTCCCGCGATCGAGAAGCAACTCAACGACCTCGGCATCTTCCACTATTGGCAGATCGCGGAACTCAATCCGACCGCGGCCCATAATGTGGGTGAAGAGGTCGGTCTGCCGGCCGCGTGGAAGGCTGGATTGCCCAAGCCAAGGCCATCACCGCCGAGGCGGAGTAAGTTTAAACCAGCGCCGCCGCGCAGTGTTTTCGCCGCGCGGCGCTTCAAGATTCCGCCAGGAACCCAACAATGGCGACTATTTCGGCTCAGATGGTTAAGGAGCTGCGCGACCAAACCGGCGCCGGCATGATGGATTGCAAGGCGGCGCTGGCGGAGACCGGCGGCGACATGCAGGCGGCGGTTGACTGGCTGCGCAAGAAGGGCTTGTCCAAAGCCGCGAAGAAATCCGGCCGGGTCGCCGCCGAAGGATTGATCGGCATCGCGCTCGCCGGCCCAAGGCCGTGGTGGTCGAAGTCAATTCCGAGACCGACTTCGTCGCTCGCAACGAACTTTTCCAGGGGCTGGTGAAAATGATCGCGCAGGTCGCGCTCGAAGCCGGCACCGACGTGGAGAAGATTCAGGCGGCGAAGGCCGGCTCCATTTCTACCATCACCGAAGCCATCTCCGACACCGTCGCCGCCCATCTGGAGCGTTATCCTCTTCTCTATTTTTGTGATTTTTTCCGCTTGGCTGTGGAGATTCGCCTCTCTGCGAAGGCCCAAGCTGTCGTTTCCTCCTTTCTTCCCTGCCGCCATCCTCTTCCTCATCATTGTTGGTTTGCAGCTCGTTCCGGTTCCAACGTCGTGGACGGGCTCAGTGTCGTCCGTCTCTGGAAATGCCAACCAGGCGGACCGCTGGGATAACTTGACTGTAAATCCAGCCAAGACGGGCCTCGGAGCGCTGTTCATTCTGGCGTATTTAGCTTTTTGCTTCGTGTTGCTGAATGCCTTCCGAAGCAAACGATGGATCAAGCCCACGTTGAGAGTTCTTTTGACGTTGGCAGCTCTCGAGGCTCTTTACGGACTGATTGAATACTGGACCGGCCGGCAACATATCTTTTGGTATCGGAAGATCTACTATCTCGAGGAAGTCACGGGCACCTATATTAACCACAATCACTTTGCGGGATTGCTCGCGCCGCTGATTCTGCTGGCGATTGGAGCTTTTCTTGTTCGGTTTGCGCGCTTTGCTGATTCTGCGTCTTCCTGTCTCTCCGTCGGCCAAAAGAGCTTTGGTCAGCGACTCGCCTGTTCGTTAAAGCCTACCAGCGTCTTCCGGCAGGTCTGTCTCTTCTGTTGGGCGCGATCGCCCTGATGGTCGTTGCACTGATCCTTTCGCAGTCTCGCGGGGGATTGATTTCGTGCTGGGTTGGAGTCGGTCTTCAGCTGGCTTTCTTGTGGAGATTTCGAAGTCGGTCAACCCGACGTTCTGCCTGGCCTTGGCGTGTTGGCGCTGCTGGCTGCCATCGTGGCTGTCATTCTCACGCCACGCCTTCTCACGCGGTTTTCCTATGCCCAGCGCGATGCGCCGGAAAGGTTCGAGTTGTGGCAAGACAGCGCCAGAATCATTCGGGACTATCCTCTGTTTGGAACGGGTCTGGGAACCTATGGCGACGTGCTCCGGAACTATCGTCCCCAAAAGGATTTCTTCTTCGTTGCGGGTATTCCTCAACCTGCCGCGGTCAACTATGCTCATAACGACTACCTTCAGTTGCTGGCCGAATGCGGGTTTGTGGGTTTTGGTTTAATGGCCTGGGCGGTGGTGGCGACGCTCCGTCACCTGTTTTCCCAGTTTGCAGCCACGCCGACTGGGAGGCTGCCGCCATGGGGGCAGCCTGACCGCCGGATTGATAGCGTTCTTGCTCCACAGCCTGGTCGATTTCAACATGCATATCCCGGCAAACGCTTTCGTTTTTTGCCTGATGATGAGTGTTGCTCTGGTTTTGGCCAAGGGGACTGACCGGGTGTTATCGGCGAGCGGAGAAGGTGGCGAGCTGTGCCCAGACCTGGTTTCGGCCCAGTCATCGCATGGCGAATGTCCACTTTCATATGAAAAATCTGCGAGTCGCTCTGGTCCACCATTGGCTGGTTGGCATGCGTGGCGGCGAGAAGGTATTGGAGGCTCTCTGCAGGATTTTCCGGCATGCTGATATCTATACTTTGGTTTCGGCACCGGCAGCGATTTCCGAGACCATTAAGCAGCACGCCATCACCACTTCCTGGATTCAAAAACTTCCACGAGCCAGCCAATACTATTCGCACTACCTGCCGTTGTTTCCCATTGCGATCGAGCAGTT
Organism: uncultured Alphaproteobacteria bacterium; assembly: GCA_963728585.1. Taxonomy (GTDB): domain Bacteria; phylum Pseudomonadota; class Alphaproteobacteria; order Rhizobiales; family Xanthobacteraceae; genus CANKHA01. Next base: position 15,827 of record CAVSLB010000004.1, on the reverse strand, counting down.
CGATCTCTCCGGCTACGACCTCGTCGTGAGCTCGGATGCGGTTGTGAGCAAGGGTGTCATCACGCGTCCTGAGACCTGCCACATCTGCTACTGCCATACTCCCATGCGCTACGCCTGGAGCGCCTATCACACCTATCTGCAGGCCATCGAGAGTTCGTGGAAGCGAAGGCTTGTGCCCTTCTTCATGAACTATCTGCGCACTTGGGATTTGGCTTCAGCCTCCCGAGTTGATTATTTCGTGGCCAACTCGCAGACCGTTGCCAATCGAATCGCCAAGTACTATCGACGCGAAGCCCGACGTCATTTTTCCGCCCGTCAGGGTTTCGAGCTTTTCGGGCGCCGACTCACGACTACTTTTTGGTTGTAGGGCAACTCGTCCCTTACAAGCGCTTCGATCTGGCCATCGACGTCTTTAACCAGCTGAAGTATCCCCTGGTTGTGGGCGAGGGACCGGAGTACTCCAAACTCAAGAGGCGCGGGGGAAACATCAGGTTTGTGGGAAGGCTTTCCGGAATGCTGAACTCCGCAGTTATTGAGCCCCATGCCGTGCGCTCGTGTTTCCAGGCGAAGAGGATTTTGGCATGGTGGTTGTGGAGGCGCATGCCTGTGGCCGGCCGGTCATTGCTCTGGCGCGCGGAGGAGCACTGGAGACGGTGGTTGCGGAACTGAACGGGCTGTTGTTTGCGGAAGAAACGGCTGAGAGCCTGGCCGCGGCCGTTCTCCGATTCGTAGAAGTGGAATCTGAATTTCAGCCCCAGCTGATTCGGGAAACCTCTGCCCCATTCGATGAGAGCCGCTTTAGCGCCGAAGTGAGCGCCTTCGTATCAGACAAGCTGAAATGCCATTGCCATCGGTTCAAAATCGGATCTCGTAAATGGAAACCTCTAGTCCATGATCGGCCACGGTAGTCTGTTTTGTGCCTTTCCGTTTCACATACTCCAGTAGAGGATTTGTCTTCGAGTCAATGTCGGGATAATTCGAAAAGACCACAGCGAGCCGCACTCGATTCGCCAAAAAGAAATGCTCGGTATCCTTGGGTGGATCCATTGATAGTTTGTCTCCATCCAGAATCCGGGTCCTGCCCAGACGCGTATTGACAACGATTCGCGCATAGTCGAGAGGGCCCCAGCGCAAGTCGGCCAACTGTTGACGAGCCACCCCCACAGCTTGATGGCCTCCTTGTGAGTAGACCTTGTCGAAATACTCTTGGATGGCTTTTGGAGGCAAAGGTTCAGCAAAAACCAATGCCGTTGCTCCCTGAGGCAGAAATCTCTCCAAGTGTTGCGCCACCGAGTAGTCGAGCCGGAAGTTCTGGTCTGAAGTGAGGCGCTGAATATACCGGTCGGTTTGAAGCAAACCCAGAGTAACGGCAGCAATAAGGCAGCAGAATAAGCGACGACTCCTACTTTCCCAGATGGCGCGGCGCGACTCGAGCACGGAATTTCAGGCGGAGCGGTCAAGCGTCGCCTGATATCCAAAAGTCCTAGGGCCGCTGCCAGGAGAGTGAACAGAATAAACCAATGCGCCTCACGATCCGTGACATACCGCTGGCTGTCTGGCTCAACACCGTGAGCGGAAAAGACCAGCGCGAGCATCAACAGAACCGCAGCCGCCAGAATCATGCGCATGCCTGGCCTGGTCCAAAGTGACTCCTTCCAAAACTTAAGAACACCCAAGACCGCCAGCAGACCGATGATGGGGCCAGAATGATAGACGACCATTGCCATAACATTCGGGATTCTCCAAAGACGCGCCCATCCGGAGAATCCCTCCAACACATAAGTGCCTTGCGGACTCAAGCCATGATGCAGCAAAATCCAAAGGAGTGGAGCCCAACCAAACAAAACTGCCGTCCGCAAGAACAACTTCAGGTAGCTAATGCTAATCGAAGTAGATGACGCCTGTCGCCAGGCGTAGTAGACACCCGCAACTCCAGTGATCACCCAGGCCTCGTACCGCGTGAGACAGGCTAATCCCAGGAAACAGGCGGTCCACCACTGCTCCAACGCAGGCCCGGATGCAGCAAAACCAGAGTCCCCAGACACAAAGTCAGGTCATGAGAATCTCCTGGTAAGGGACGATGGAGTGGACGATCAGAAAGGGATTGAAGATGAAAAAGAGGCTTGCGACTCGTGCGGTCGCGCTATCTACCAGGGTGCGGAAAGCAGATGAAAAGCGGCTCCGAGCCATCGCCCCTATGACGCTGATGAGATACCGTATGCTCATAGGATCGTTCGAAATGAGGTTGACCAGATAGATGAGCAATTGGAGGAACGGTAGCTGATAGGCAACCAGGACCTTGTCGGCGTTCATGATGCAAGCCAGAAAGTATCTCCACCGTAAATCGCCGGGTGAACGTGGATGAAAACAATCCTCACCAGCAGCCCCAGAAAGAACGTAGTGGCCAGATCGAGCCAGAGTGAAGTTGGTAAACTGGGGTTTGATTGTTTCATTTCAGAGCTGACTACTTCATCGTCGGAGACAGAGCACTCGGTAAAAGCAGAGCATGAAGATGGCGACAGAGTTTCAGATCCTGGACTATTTCCGTTTTGGTCAACTGCAATCCACCGAACCAGGAGACTGGCTTCAGGACGAGCAGCGCTGGCAGCGCGGATTGCGATTTACGATGCCGCTGGATTATCGCTGCACCTTCGCTTTCAGCTAAAGAAGCGCAACGATTTTGGAAACTGCCACCCTCGATTCAAACCGCGCTGGAAACGAGGCACAACGACAATATCGAGCGCACCCGCAGCATGGCACTGGAGTTTGTCGATTTGAATCGTCTTTTCCAAACAGCCGAAATCCGCTATCTCAACCTGAAAGGACTGCTTCTGGCTCCGGATTTTGCGGCCAGCGCAGGTATCCGGGTCCAATACGACTACGATTTCTTAATAAAGAAAGACGACCTGCAGCGCGCCTGTCATCTATTGCTCGAGCTCGGCTACTCTCCGCTGCATTCCAACAAAGAAGTGGCGGCCGACCACTTACCCACTTTGATACGGAGGACCGGCTGGCAGTGGGAAGGAAACTATTTCGATCCTGCGATTCCGCGAGGAATCGAACTTCATTTTCAGCTGTGGGATGCTGACTTCGAGCTGTTGCCGGTTGGTTCCTTCGACAATGTTTGGGAGAGGGCATGTTTCCAGCAATTCGGTTCGATCAACGTTCCAACTCTCTCTCGAGAGGATACACTGCTGTATGTCACTCTCCATGCCTTGCGGCATTTATTGAGAAACGATCTGCGATTGTCCCACCTCTACGAACTTGCATTCTTCATTCAAAAATCTTTCCATGAGGAAATCTTCTGGGACGGCTTCTTAGCGAGAAGCTCCACTGTCCTAACACCGCCAAGATGGTCGCTGCGACGTTCGAGCTGGCGAGGTGTTTGTTCGATCCTCCCCTCGGTCAAGCCATTAGCGAATTTATCAATCGTCATCTGCCTGCTACGGCTGAGTCGTGGATAAGGGCTTATGGCAGGGCGGGCGCGATCCACTGTTATAGAAAGAACCGCAATGCTCTGCTTTTGCACCTAAGCTTGCTTGAAAGTCGAAGGAGACGGTGGGATCTGATTTGGCAGCGGGTATTACCTCGGCACCTTCCCCTTCCGGCCTACGGCGTCCAGGTGCCACACGAAGCTCATAACCTCCGCTTTCGTGCTGTGAAGGCCGGTCAATATCTTCGCCTGCTTATCCAGCGGTTCCTATTTCACCTTCGAGCTCTGGGCGGGCTTTCCGTTCAGCTCCCTTTTTGGGTTGTTCGACTGCAGCGGACCAGAAAAGGCGGGCGAGACGCAAGCCGCAGTTAGTTTCTGTCGCGAAACTGGGAAAGTCTTGCGGTGTGTGGCTTTGAGCGGACCTCCCTAACAATTTCGGCTCCCCTCTCCCCCGCGCTCGCGGCGTTGGGGGGCCGAACCATTGAAGAGCAGCCAAGAATGGCGCCAGGCGTGGCTTTGCGAGTTTCGCGACAGAAACTAGCTAGTTGGAGCGAGCGACCTCAGACAGCGGTGGACCAAAAGAGGGAGCCGCCAAGGACGCAAAGCGCGCCAGGACTTGCCTTTGATTTGATCTTGGATCGGCTGGATTTCTCTTGGCCTTCTTGGCGCCCTTGACGGTTCAAAGAAATGCAAATCTGACCGCATCGTGAACTCAACGCGCCAAGCGTAACTCGTCTTGGTTGGTCGAAGGTTGTTAGAACTGCAGCTTAGCTGATACCGTGACGCTGCGCATCTGGCCGGCGGTAACCAGCTGGCCATAGAATCCTACAAACTCGTAACTGGGAATCGGAATTCCCAGATTTACGATGTTCAGAGCGTTCAGGAAGTCGGCCCGCAACAGCAGTTGCCGGCTCTCCCCCAGGGAAATGATTCGGAAAACCGCCAGATCGAGATTTGCAAATCCTGGAGTTGGCCCGATGTTGCGGCCCGCGTTGCCCAATTCAAAGGGGCCTGGCTGAGAGACTGCTGCTGGGTTGTAGTAGAGGAACTCAGGATGAGGCGCTGCGGCGTAGCGGGAATTTGCCGCCGCTCTTCATCCGAAAGCACGATGCGCTTGCCGGGCACTACGTTGGGACGCTGCAAGACGCCACCAATCGTCGATAGAGTGGTAAAGCCACGCAGGTCCTGTGGGTAGCCATCCTGGAACGTAAGAATCGACGAAAACTGCCAAGGTCCCACCACGTTCCCACCCATCCCTTGCGGAGAAAACGCTGCCCGTTGCCAGAAGGAAGCCGATAGTCAACGCTGACGTGAATCGCTTGCGCACATCGAAGGCGGACAATCCTCGCTCAAGGCGCAGATTGCGCTCATCCTGAGCACCTGGACTCTGATAAAAATCCTTTACCGGAACATCGCCATCGTCAATCGACTTGGCCCAAGTAAAGGAGGTAATCGAACTCAAATTCGCAGAGAAGCGTTTCTCAAATCGCACCTGCCAGGCATGATAAATGGAATTGGAGCTAGTCTCGTTCTGAAGTATAGGTCCCAGCGACGGAAACGTCCGCAACTCCTGCAGTGTTCCGGGTCTCGGATCCAGGTTTTCTCCCGTCTCCACATGAAAGGCGTTGTTCCAATTGCGATAGCGAAAGAGATGGGTGCCTTTGCTACCCGCATAAAAGGTCTCGAGCAGCATCCCATGGGAAAGTTCGCGCTGGATGCCAAGATTCCATTGCTGCACGTAGGGAGTGGAACTCTTCGGATCGATATAGAAATAGCTGGGAAGCCCAAACTCTGGACGGCTGAACGCATTTGCCGTCGTCAACAGCGGCTGCGTTACCGGTGAATCGTTGGTTTCGATGCGAACGCCATTCCTGACCAGGTTGTAATAGAGCGCCCCGATCTCCTGCACATAATAGATTCCGTATCCGGCCCGCAAAACTGTTTGGGGCAGAGAGCCGGTACGACAGTCCCAGCCGGGGAGCGAAATTCCAGCGGATTCGCCCGTACTCCGTACTTGGGAACGGACTTGGGTCCATGCCAATTCGCACCAGCCGAGGAGCTCGCAGGCAGGGTCGAGAAATCCAGATTGAAATAGTTATTTCGCTTTTCACGGAACGGCGTCGCATAGTCGTAACGCAAACCCACGTGATCGCGAGCTGGCTGTTCAGCCGAAACGTGTCATCCACGAAGGCACTGTACAGGTTCCGCCGCAAATACGCTTGCGCGCTGCCGACCGAACGCGAGGCCTGCTGGGGAAACCCAACAGAAAATCGGCCAACGCCGAGTCCCGTTTCGCCTGCCGGCTGATTGGGATCAGGACCGCGGGTGAACACCCCCGAATAGCGGAAGTTCCCACGGGAAAATTCCGATGCCCGGAAGTTGTCCTCGAAACGCTGGAAACCAACTCCAAGGTTCAGCGAATGGCGGCCTCGAATCAGAGTTGCGGTGTTGAGCAGTTGATAGTGATTGTCTCGCTGATTTGTGGGGCGGTTGGTGTCGTCGTCGAGCAATTGTATGAAGTCCAGCCGAAAGCCCGGAAATCCCCAGTTCAGCGGATCTCGCTCGATGCCATTGATGCCGAGTTCGCCAATGATGTCCCTGCGCCCTTCCTGGTAGATTCCATCAACGGCCCGCAGCCGGTTGTAGCCCAGTTTCAAGTTGTTGAGAGAGTTGGGACCAAAAATATGGGTGTAGTTGAGCGCGAAGTTCTGGGCGCGGACTTTGGTTGTTGTTCCTGTCAGGGGTCCGTAGTTTCCGTCAGTATTCGATTTCTCCTCGCTGAAGTGATAGGTGCCGTAAAAGAGATCTCTTGGCGAAGTCTGATGGTCGAGTCTGACGTTTCCTTGATTGTTGTGTTTTCGGCTTGGACGAACAGTCGGAAGGTTGTTGATGATTTGGTCCGGTAAGATCGGCGCCGGCGTGAAAGCCAACATCTTCAGCGATACCGGGTCCAGTCGGTTGGCGGGAATCACATTGCCTGGAAACGGCGTCCTAAATCCATCTTTCAGCGTGAGAGGATCGTAGATCGTCACGCCGTAGTCGCTGAGGTCGCCGCGGCGGGCTTTCTCCGTGGGAACTGTTGCCAGGCCTTGGTTTCGGCTTCGCGCTTCAAGGCCTTCATAGTGAGCAAAAAAGAAGGTTCGATCACGACCATGATACAGAGCGGGCAACCAAACGGGTCCCCCCAGACTGACTCCAAACTGGTGCTCCTTGAGCGGGGGCTTGGGCAACACTCCCAGTTCTGAATTGAAGTTGTATGGCCGTGCATTGAGAGCATCGTTACGGATGTAATCGTAGAGCTCGCCATGAAGCTGGTTCGTACCGGAGCGGGTGACGAGATTGACAGTTCCACCCGTTCCCTGGCCGAAAGCGGCAGAACTGGTGCTGGTCTGAACTCTGAACTCTTGCAGGGATTCTGCTGACGGAGCGGTGACGAAAGCGTTGATGTGACCATCGGTGTTGCTGATTCCGTCGAGAAGATAGTTGTTCCCGGTCTGACGGTAGCCCGAGATGTTGAGGTTTTGTGCCAGAGCGCCGCGGCCTGGCTGTAATGGGGTGAGCCCGTTGTCGGTATATCCCGGCAGGGAAAGATTGGCTATTCCGGCAGAGAGCCCCATCAGCGTTTGGATGTTCCTGCCTGGGAGCTCCACGATGTTTTTCTCTGATAATTTGTCCACCCACCGCCATGTTTTCCATCTGAATTAGACTTTCGGTGGCGGAAATGGTGACGACCTCATCAATGGCGCCAACTTCCAGGCTGAAATCCATTCGGGCATTCTGATTTACCTGCAGCGTGAGGAGAGCCGTTGTCTGTTTGAAATTCGCTTTGTTCACTCGAATCTCATAATTGCCCGGTTTGAGAAACGGGAAGACATAAAGTCCTGCTTCGTTCGTGACCGTCTCCCGACTGACGGTGGTCGTTGTCTCCCTGGCGAGGATTGCGCTTGCAACGATGGGCAGCCCGGAACCGTCGAGCACCAGCCCGCTGACGGTTGCCGTGTCGGTTTGCGCAAGCTGTCTGTTAACCGATGCCAACGCAAGCAAAAGAATCAAACCATAGAACGACCTTCTGAGAAACTGTCGCATCGCCACCTTCATCGGGACTCACTCAAGACTCGAACCAATGATTCAGCCAGGATTGACCAGGTTCTTCAAACACGTTTCCTTCGCCACTTCAGTGAAAACTGAAGTGGCGTGGAGTTTCTACCTGCGTTTTTTGCGGCAGGGGGTCGGAGAGCAGACCCCCTCTTGATCTCCCCCTTATGCGCGCCCGACCGCCGTCGGTCGCAAGGGGGAGAAAGTATTTTCTCCGCCCGCTATCGCAGGCGGTACCGACACAGTACCGATGCCCGTCAGTACCACCCGCGGTAGCGGGTGGATCAGCGCGAGCCGGCGTCTGGTGCCACCCATTCTCGTAACTGAGGCTGTAATGCCTCAGTCGCTACTTCAGTTCGCCACTTCAGTGAAAACTGAAGTAGCTGTTTAGGACATCTGAGACCCTGCGGCAAGCCGTGACCCGGCGAAGAGAGATTTCAGGAGGTTCAAGCACCATTTTTGGCATCTGAATGTCAATGCCTTAACCTTAGAATGCACTCTGGGACAGTGCTCAAGAGAGGTTGACCAAGGATGAATAAGCCGCCGCTCTTGACATCTTTTTAGCTGGGGGCTCGATCGAATATCGAACGGACAGTTTCCACGGCGTAGTTCGGATCGCCGGAGTAACTCAGTGTGTAAGCCTTCGTTTGTAACAGTCTTTCAAGCGTTCGGTGATGCCGCTCAATGACTGAAGGCTCGCTTTGGTAGATATCCTTCTTCAGCCATTCCAGGGCTGAGGCGACACCGAGTGGTTGCAGACCATTTGCCTTGCCGGTATGGCGATCCAAAAAAACCAAAGCCTCAGGCTTGCAGGATGTGACTGTGCCACCGGGAAACTGACTCTCAACGTCTATCTCTAAGTACCATTGATGGTCACTTCTTAACTTTGGCTCACGGCCCGACAGTTCCAGAAAAAGTGAAACCGCCTCGGGCACCAGACGCAGCTGCCAGGGCCTTCCCCACAACTGAAGTTGATTGCTGGCAGAGTCAATTCGAAGGTGGACTACATCGTCCGAGAGCACTTGCATCCCTGATCTGGCGCAGGCATAGGCGAGTGTGGTTTTTCCGACTCCTGAGCGGCCGCAAATCAGAATGCCTCGTCCGTTGCTGGCAACCGCGGAGCAGTGCACCGGCGTGTACAAGTGGTGCACCGCCAGCACATAAAAGAGACAGTCGAGGAATGTACTTTTGAAGAAAGACGAGTCCTCAACCATTGCCGGGGTGACAAAACCCACTGACACTCTCGAATTGAGGTCCGCCACGGCGAAATTAGACTGTCCGCAAGAGATGTGCACGAGATGATTGAGCGAACGAAAGCTGGGCTTGGGCCACGGGGGAATCTCCCGGTGAATCGGGTCAACGCATATTCGCAGCACAAAATTGGCAGGTTCGCCTGGAGGAGCCTGGCCATAGGGGCCAAAATTTTCCCGTGCCACGCGGAGCACCGCTTCGTCATTGCTCTCGACTCTGATCACCGTTCCTATGGGAATGAAATTTTCTTGAAAGCGAATGGGAGTACCCCAGTGCAGGGGATCGTCATAAGAAGTCACGCAAGGTCCTCAGCTAGTATTACTTTTTTGAATTGACAACAAATTCAGGGCATGGCGCACATCTGGCGCGGGTGCCATGTGTACGGTGCGATTCTCAGACATCGCAAAAGACGCGCCTGTTTGCTCCTAACATAGTAATGTCGGAAAAGTTCACGGAGTCAATATTCCATACGCTTTGGGAGTGCACAAGGTGGTTGTGCGTTCCGCCGAAGGAACAGCGAGCATCGGGGTATGGGTGATAGCAGGATGCGGCCGATGTCTCTGAGAGCGAATTGCAGTCCAAGGCAGCCTCAGCTTCATTCGCAGGATAGGCTTACCCGGCCTTCAGTCAGCGTTGCGGAGTCTCAAACTTTGGCAGTACACAAATAAAATCTGTTGAATCTGGTCGCAAGAACCTCGTACGCTATTCTCGACTGAGTTTCAGGACTTCGGCTAAAGCACGATGCCGATAAACTATGCCCGACGATCTTGCAGGTTGGTTTTCTATCTTCCCGCCAAGGGATATCGCGTGACTAGGTCAACGGGTTTTTGGAAAACCGTCAAATTGCTGCTCTTCGTTCCAGTCCTCATTCTGTTGTCGTCGCTGGTCTTGGGAGCGCAGGAGTCGAGGCCCGATCCGATTGCCGTTGAATTTTTCGAAAAGCAAGTCCGTCCGTTGCTCGTGAAGCAATGCGTCTCCTGTCACGGACCTGCCCAGCAGTTTTCGTCATTGCGGGTCGATTCTCGTGAAGCGTTACTGAAAGGTGGAAATCGCGGTCCTGCGATCATTCCGGGCGATGCGACTCTCAGCCTATTGGCGAAAGCCGTCAGGCATGAGGGCTTGAAGATGCCGATGGGCTCAAAGCTGGCCCCAGAGGAAATCGCTGTTATCGAGAAAGTGGATCAACCTGGGAGCCCCGTGGCCCGTTACTAATCCGTCGTCGACGGCAGCGACCGCGGATTCTACGAAAAGATCAAGAAAGAGCATTGGGCATTTCAGCCTTTATCGAATAGCGGTCCACTGCTACAGAATGGCGGGCCTGCATGACTGGCGGGCGTCCCTCAAGGCGATCAATAGGCGGTACAGATGCTGTCGATCATTTTGTGGGTGTAGCCCTGGCCAAGGCTGGGTTAAAACCCGCAATACCCGCCGACCGCCAGACGCTGATCCGGAGGCTTAGCCTGGTGCTTACGGGACTTCCACCCACTCCGCTGGAGGTGGACCTGTTTGTGCGCGACACCTCGGTGGAGGCGTATCCGCGGCTGGTTGATCGCCTTTTGGCATCACCGCATTTTGGCGAACGTTGGGCGCGCCACTGGATGGACGTCATGCGGTTCGCCAAAGCCCATCGTCATTCGCTCCTACCCCGGCGAGACGGCGTACATCGACGGCAGCGTGCCCGAGTTCCGCAACCCGCAACAATACGGACTGGGAACCCGCGTCGCTCTACGATCCCGACGCCCACCCCGACGAATACGTCTCGGTCTCACGGCGTTCACGGACTTCGTGAAGGGCGCCTTCCTCGACCGCAACCCGTACACGCGCCTCATCAAGTACTCCAGGCTCGAGGACCTCCGCGCGACGAACGAGACCTTCGAGACGATCACGGACCGCCGAGCGATCCGCGGCCGGGGCCCCAGGTCGTGAACTGCGACAATGCCGGCACCTGCGTGCCCGCCGTCGTGTGTGACGATGACGGCAACAACTGCTTGCCCTTCCGCTATCCCTGGGTCTACATGGGCCCGGGCATCTGGATCGATCCCGAGTTCAGCCCGGCGAACCCGCGGAAGGTGCACATTCGCCTCTCCCACACCCACAACGACATTCCGGGTCTGGCGGACTACACGGGAGAGGTGGACCCGCGCAAACGTCCGGCTCGCGATCTCGCCCAAGTCGATGACGACGCTTCTCGTGCAGGGATCGAGCCACCTGCGGTTCGAGCATCTCACCATCCGATACGGAGGCGAGGACACGGTTCGCCTCCCGAACGTCACGGACGTCGTGTTCGATCACGTCCGCCTCCGGACCTCGAGCTACGGCGTGGGCATGGGCAACGCCGTTCGCACCACGTTCAGCCATTGCGAGTTCAACGGCGGCATGCCCACCTGGTACTTCCGCAGCGACCGCAAGGCCGAGTACGACCTTTCTCGAAACGGCGAGCCGTCCGCAACAATCTCGGCAAGCAGACCCTTCGCAGCCTTGACCATCGCCGGCAACGCGGCCGCAGACAACACGATCCACAACTGCGAATTCCACAACGCCCACGACCTGTACCTCGGCGGGACCAACATCGACTTCCATCACAACTGGATCAACAACCTGAACGACGAAGGCCTCTTCCTCGACGCCAACCAGTCGGACGAACGTGCGGATCCACGAAAACGTCGTTCACCAAGACGCTCTCGCCCATCAGCTTCGCCGGTGGAAAGGTCGCCGGCCCCTTCTACATCTATCGCAACCTGGTCGACGTCCGCGCCCCGACGGCCGGGGTTTCGACCGCGGCATCCTGGCGACCGGGACGTCTGGCGCTACGGCAACACCTTCAAGAGCAACGGCGTGGACGGGCCCTACGCGCTTTTCCAGAACACGTTCCTGGTCTACGGGCAGGACGGCCAAGCCTCGTATCTGCACTACCGCAGCACTGGGCGGGTCAGAACCCTCGGCGCTCGTTCAACAACATCTTCCTGGCCGTGAACCCCGACGCCGACTCGGACCGGACGATCACGTTCCTGCCGTCGCCCTCCTTCCCCGGGCCCACCGACGGGAACCTCTACCACCGGGTGGGGAGGCGACGCGCCCGCTCTTTCGGTATCTCGGCTACAGCTTCCAAGGCGGCGATTCCGTCGGCGGGAACCTTCGACTGTCTGGCCGGCTGGCCGGCATCGCTCCACGGCAGCCCCTTCTTCCATGCAGAGTCAAGAGCCAGTACGCGCCGGGCTACGAGGCGCAGCGGCATCGAAGCCGACCCGCAGTTTCTCAGCATTGGCGGCGGACGGCCACTTCCGGGCGTCGGACGACCTGCGGCTTCGAGCCACGAGTCCGGGCCGGGCCGCGGGCATCGTCCTGCCCGCCGACCTGCTGGCGCTGGATAGGCAGGTGGTGGCTCCGACCGGCGACGCGCCGGACATCGGCGCCTATCCCTTCGGCAGCGAGAGCCTCGCGGTGGGCGTCGACGGCCGCAGGTCCTGACCGCATCGGTATCCGAGCGCTCTTGGCTGACCCGATCCCAGCAAATCCATTTGCGGGATCCGGGTTTTCAATGAGCGCATCAGGCGATGATTCCCGCCTTCGGTTCAAAGCAGACGAACCAAGAGGGCGGGCTTCATGAGACGCTCTACCGGGGAATGACTGCCTTTGAATCGAGGTAGGCTTCGGCGCCGCCGATGGCGTCTAGAGCGCGACTGGTCGCAACGGTTCGATAGCGTCTCGAACGACGACTCTCAGCGATTCGACTGTACTTCCGCTTCTGTTAAGGGTTGTCTGATGCCTGCCCTGAGCTACAGGTGCGTGATGACACGACGGAAGTCAGCGGGCAGGCGTCGGACAAGCCTCGAGGGAGGAAACCGCGGGATGCCTTGGCGCTGCTAGACAAGCTATGGGGATTTGAGTGCTTGCGATCGGGTGGTAGGGCGCGATCTGGCCATCTGAGTGGACGGGAATGGCACTGAGATGTCCAATGCTGGTACTACGATAGCGGATTCGTGCTGTTGAATTGGACCGAGAGCCATAGCACTACCGAGCACGGCAAAGCACTGCGCTATCGCCGCTGTCCGATGAAGAGCGGACGAACCGTGTGAGCAACGCCGCGTAAAGATCATGCTGCGACTGGCTGTGTCGGTGGAGCGCGGATCGGCTGCCCGCGTGCAAAGGTCTCGATGATGAGCATCGCCGCACCACAGTCGTGGCAGACGAACATGGGCTCAACAGTGGCAACGGGCTCATCTGGTTGCTGAGGTTCAACAGCTTCGGGCACGACGTGCAGCAGCTCACGCGCGCGGGCGAGATTGTCTTTGCGCCCGGCATTGGCGATCAGTCCGTAGTGGCGGATGCGGTGAAAGCCGCTGGGCAGAACGTGCAACAGGAAACGGCGCATGAACTCCTGGGCACTGAGCGTCATGGTCTTGTAGCGCGTCTTGCCCGTGGTCCGGTAGTCCTTCCAGCGGAAACTAACACCGCGCTCGTCCAAGGCGAGCAGACGCCGGTTGGAGATCGCCACGCGGTGGGTATAGCGGGATAGATAAGCCAGCACCGCAGCCGGTCCGGCAAACGGACGCTTGGCGTAGACGACCCATTCCGGCTTGCGCAGCGGCGCGAGCCAGTCGGTCGAAGCTTGCTCGCATCGGCGAGCGCTGCGTACTCACCGAAGAACTGCAACCGCCCGCTGCGATGCGCCTTGGCAAGCTCTTCGAGGAAGCGGCGTCGAAACAGGCGCGAGAGCACGCGTACGGGCAGGAAGAAACCCGGCCTGCACGCCACCCAACGATCAGCATCACTCGACAGACCACCGCCAGGAACGATGCCATGCACGTGGGGATGATGCGTGAGCGCCGATCCCCAGGTGTGCAGCACCAAGGTCGCGCCGATCTGGGCACCCAGATGCTTCGGGTCGGCGGCGATGGTCAGCAGAGTCTCGGCAGCAACGTCGAACAACAAGCCATAGATCACGGCCTTGTTCTGGTAGGCGATGTCGGCGATCGGCGCAGGCAGCGTGAACACCACGTGGTAGTACTCCACCGGCAGCAGATCAGCCTGACGGGCCTCGAGCCAGCGCCGCGCGGCACTGGCCTGGCACTTCGGGCAATGGCGATTGCGGCACGAGTTGTAGGCGATCTGGACCTGCGCGCAGCCCTCGCAGCGCAACACATGCCCACCCAGCGCCGCGCTACGGCACTGCTCGATGGCCGACATGACCTTGAGCTGACCCAGGCTCAGGTGCGCGCGCTGAGCCTGGCGCCAAGCGGGCCCGTGGATACGGAAGATGTCGGCGACTTCCAGGGCGAAGCGCCCCACGCCGAGCGACCTACGTGGGCGGCAAGATCTCCAACGGGCTGACCACCTCGCGCAAGATCTCGGTGGCCACGTGGGTATACATCGATGTGGTCTCGAGCTTCTTGTGTCCAAGCAAAACCTGGATCACGCGGATATCGACCTTCTGCTCCAGCAGGTGCGTGGCGAAGCTGTGGCGCAGCGTGTGCATCGACACGCGCTTGTCAATGTGAGCCGCCGCGGCAGCGGCATGGATCGCGCGGTTGAGCTGCCGGGTCGTGAGCGGGTCCACTGGATTCATACCGGGAAACAGCCACCCGCTGGGCAGGATCTTGCCTTGAGCATGGCCCACGCGCCACCATGCGCGCAGGCGTTCGAGCAGCACCGGCGAGAGCATGGCGTAGCGGTCCTTGCGGCCCTTGCCTTGCTCCACACGCAAGGTCATGCGTTTGCTGTCGATGTCGCTGACCTTCAGCGCAATCACCTCGCTGGCGCGCAGACCTGCACCGTAGGCGATTGACAGTGCCGTCTGAGACTTCAAGTTCGCTGCGGCAGCGATCAGACGTGCGACTTCCTCACGGCTCAACACTACGGGCAACGTGCGCGGCACGCGCACCGGCTGCATCTTGGCCATCAACTCGCCGCGATCGAGTGTGACATCGAACAAGAACTTCAGCCCAGTCAGGGTCGCGTTCAGCGTGATCGGCGAAGTGCCCTGATCGACCAAGTGCAGCTGGAACCGTCGCAGATCTTCGACGGTGGCGGTGTCGGGCGAGCGTCTCAGGAACGCGGCCAGCTTGCACACGGCGCGGATGTAGGCTTCCTGCGTCTTGTGCTCCAGCTTGCGCATGCGCATGTCGTCGATCATGCGCTGGCGCAGCGGTGTACCTGTGCGAATCGAAGCGTTCATGGTTCTGCTCCTGTCGTGTTGCGAGGCCGATTGCCTCGTTCCACAACATAAACAGAACCGCGTCTGCGCTACTGACCACCGCTGCTCGCAGCCTCTTACCGCGCGAGCGGTTTAGTCCTCTGGCTGAAGCCAGACATTGGCAAGTAGCGCGAATTTTTCGTGCGCGCCACAACCGCCGTCCTGCGTCGGCGGGTGCAATCGATGACATCAATGCCGCGCGCTTTGATCAACTTGAGGCGATCGTGTCCGCCAGGCGCAGCGAACGTTAAAGACGTTCATTCGATCCTCCTGAAATTAGGGGCGCTTCGTTCGATGCCGCCCGACAGGTTCGACAGACCGCCCGCCATGCTCCTGCACCGCCTCGAGATCCTTCACCCTGCTCTTGGTTCTCAGCCCTTCGTTCTCGTAGACCTGCCGGACGGGCATCGGACCGACCGAGGCCGGAAGCGACATAGCCGATGTCGGGGAAGAAGCTGAGCTGGGTGCGCAAACAGCTCCTCGAGCCGCTTTGAGCACGTCCCGCGGCAACTTCCGAGCACCGTCAACGTCGGATTGGGGATGCCGACGCGAAGGCTTCTACAGGTTCGCTCACAGTTGGCTCCTGCTACCATAAGCGCCCAAAAGCCGCCATTGGCCAGACGAAGTTGGGCGTCGCGCCGAAAACACTGAATCTGAAGAGCGTTGTTGCTACGGCACGGAGTCTACGATGCAATTATCTAGTCTTGCTCCAAACGCTACTCTTTCGGGACCTGGTGACTTATTTTATTCCCGGCACTTTCTTGGTGAGCGCATTCATATTGCTATTCGGGAACGCCGCAAATTCCTCTTGCGTGAGTGGCGAGGCACCCCTTTCGATGTGTGTCTTTGTGGTTC
>CAVSLB010000003.1:0-488177 GCA_963728585.1 uncultured Alphaproteobacteria bacterium | reverse complement strand
GCCCCTTGCCAAGGCGCTCCGGGATCGCTGCAACCGGCTGGATCAATCCATCGAAAGCCTCGTGAGAAAACTGGAAGACCTATGAGGCGTCTGAGGCGTCGCCGAAATCGGGAATCTCGGCCCTGATCCATAAAGTTCGCGGAAAAATTTCTCCGTCTGCGTCGCGCCGCCCACGCCTCGCCACACGGCGCGGTTGGATACGGTTAACGTGCTCATACCACCAATTGGCTGAAGCGGGTCGCCCTCGGAACACGTTGTATTTGGGCAACAACTTCGGAGAAAAACGACTACCTGTGGCTTTCTTTCATTGCATAAAGCGATGCTGATCCGACAATCACGCTTGTCATGGGCCGGCCATCCGGGGGCGCCCTCAAGTCGAACGTGGACAAGAGGCGAGGAATGATGAGACCGCGCCAGTTTGTTACGTGGGTGGCATTGTGCGGAACGGTCGCTCTCCCCGCTTGGGGCACTGCCAGGAGCACCTTCGGTTCGTTCGCCGTCGACAATACTGCAACAGCGATCAGGGACGGGGATGCGACAAGCGGCGCAAGCTCTTTAAGCCCTCAGGCTGATGCGCTCGACGCACCGCTGGCAACCGCACTGGCGTCCCTCAGTGAGACGGCGACATTAGACCCGGACCCGGCAGAAAGCCCTCAGGCTGATGTGATCGACGCACCGCTGGCAGCCGCAATGGCGTCCCTCAGTAAGACAGCGACATCAGACCCGGACCCGGCAGAAAGCCTTCAGGCTGATGTGATCGACGCACCGCTGGCAACCACAATGGCGCCCCTCAGTGAAACGGCGACATCAGACCCGGAGCCGGCAGAACCTGCCGTCGGGGGCGTTTCCGCCGCCGAGGTGCCCGTTGTCGAGGCCCCCGCCGTCGAGGCACCGCTGCTTGAGTCTCGTCTGACGCTTGCGCCGGAAACACCCATGCGGCTCAGGTCCCTGTTCCCGTCTAAGACAGTAAATGACGTCCCCCTTCCCCCTGTGCGTCCGGTTGAAACTCCAAACGAATGCCCCGTGCTCGATGCCTGCATCGACGACTATCTCTGGTCGCTGTACGAACGGACGCCGAAAGTCGACACGAATAAGGTGACGGAGCGGATAAAGAAGACGGTCAAGAAGAAGGGCAAAACGCGGATCGTCACCACAACGATTACGAAGTACGTCGTCGGGGACTTCACATGGAAGGATCCGATCGCGGCAGAAAGAGCCGGCATGTCGCTCAAGGATTACGTCATCGGAGGCATGGATCGGGGCTTCAAGCTAAAGCTTTACCGCGCCCTTCGCGCCATAGATGATGCCGGGTTCATGCCGGGTATAACAAGCGCATTCCGCGACGATTACCGGCAAGCGATCGCAACCGGAAACAAGGCTGCGAGTGACAGCTCATACCATGGCGGGAGCCGCCGCGGCGGCTTTGGTCACGGGCTAGCCGCCGATCTCGTGAGCGTCAAGGGCGGGACGCGTCTGGAGCGATGCGCGTCGAGCGAAGCGCTCTGGAAGTGGATCGATGCGCACGAAAAGGAGCTTGGAATCGGGCGCCCCTATCGAGATCGAGACCCGCCGCATGTCGGCCCCATCGATGGCAAAGAATATGTCGCAAAGCGCGCCCTGGCGAACGTAAAAAAAGCAGGATCACAAACGAAAAAAGCGCAAACAGCGAGATTGGAAACAAAGAAGCAGGGGCCGATTAACCGCGACGATCCGGACACAACGAAACGCGCAAGGCCGGAAAAATCCTCGTCGAAGGTGAGCAGCTTGCAATCCCGGGTGACCGTACAACCTTGAAATGACCGGCGCGCGAGGTTTCATACCAGAGTACTGGCTTGTCACGTGCGCGAGTTTGAATCCCACTCAGGTTGCGCCCGACGTCGCTAAACAGGGACGGAAAGGAGTTCGGTGATAGCAGCGGAGGACCGGTCCTAGTAGAGTGAGCCAGTCGGGTAACGTGAGTGTGCCATGGCTACCACCCGTGTCGGATCGATCTGCGCGACGATAGTGGTGGCAGCTGCCGCCTGGAACGTTGCCGTTCAGCCCGCACAAGCCCAATTCTCGTTATGGCCGCAGTTCCGACCTTGGCGGGTCTATCATGCTCCGGTCCGGCATAAGCACCACCACAAGGACGCAAAGTCCAGACTAACGAAAAAAGCGCCGGCCCGGGACGCGGAAAAGGGCCCGCTACACATCGTAGTCTCGATCGCTGACCAGCGGATCTCGGTTTATGACGATGGGGCGCTGATCGCACGCTCTTCGGTGTCCACGGGGGTGCCTGATCACCCAACACCCTCTGGCATATTCAGCGTCATCAGCAAACAGCGATGGCACCGCTCAAATCTCTATAGCGACGCCCCAATGCCCTACATGCAGCGCATTACCTGGTCCGGCATTGCGCTGCATGCGGGAGTTCTGCCGGGATACCCCGCCTCGCACGGCTGTATTCGATTGAAAAGGGATTTTGCCATTCGATTGTGGCATCTCACAAAGCGCGGCACCCGTGTGATCATCGCGCCCAACGATGTCCGACCGGTCGAGATCGCCAATCCTCGCCTCCCGCAAGCGGCGCACGCCCCGCCGAAGACCGCAGCTGTCATTTCGGACAACACGATGATCGAGGTCGCAGAGGTGCCCTCGCTGTCAACGTCCGCGACCGATTCGCAACCGCAACAGGTTACTGCCCAAGTCTCAGGTTCGGCACGAAAGACCGCGCCGATCTCCGTTCTTGTGAGCCGTAAAACGAACAAGCTCTTCGTGCGTCATGGCCCCAAGCATCTGTTCGAGGCTCCCGTCACGATCCGGGATCCGGAGGATCACTGGGAACGCATGTGTTTACCCTGATGAGGTCGCGGCTCGGGGATGCGGCTTTTCGCTGGACCGTCATGTCGATTCCAGAGGGCTCTCCTCGCGCGGCCCAAGGCTCGACCAGGCGGCCCAAATCAGCAATCAAACACGTGGTGGAGACGACCCCACCTGAGCCGTCGCCGGAGAAAGCCAACGCGGCTCTCGATCGCATCGAAATGCCGCCGGATGCGGTTGCGCGCATTGCTGACCTGCTGACACCGGGCTCTTCGCTCATCGTGTCCGATTATGGCATTAGCAGCGAAAGCGGACCCGACACGGATTTTATCGTGGAAACAAGGTGAGGTTGGACGCACCGCCCGCGCGGGTGGTTGAGCGCCGGCATCTCGACCGAGCACGGCAACGTCACGCTGCGGCACAAGGCGGCGACGTGGCTGATGCAGAATGGCGCGCCATTATGGGAAGCGGCGGGCTTTCTGGGCATGCGCGAAGTCATGTTTATAGGGGTCAGCAAAGCGAACGCTCCCTCCCCCAGGAGAAATGCCAATGTCGACGCCAGTGTTGCCGGATCGCGCGCGCGTTGTGATCATTGGGGGCGGCGTGATTGGGACCTCGGTGGCATACCATCTGGCTCACATGGGCTGGAAAGACGTCGTCCTGCTCGAGCGCGACCGCTTGACCGCCGGCAGCACGTGGCACGCCGCAGGGCTCGTGGTGACCTTCGGTTCCACCTCCGAGACATCGACCGAGATGCGCAAATACACGCGCGACCTCTACAGCCGGCTTGAAGCCGAAACCGGTCAATCGACCGGATTCAAGCCTGTTGGTTTCATCGAAGTCGCAGCCGATGCGGACCGGCTAGAAGAATATCGCCGGGTCGCGGCCTTTAACCGCTGGTGCGGCGTCGATGTTGACGAGATTTCGCCTTCCGAGGTGAAGGCGCTTTTTCCCTTGGCGCGCGTCGACGACATCCTCGCCGGCTTTTACGTCAAGGACGACGGGCGCGCGAACCCAGTGGACGTGACCATGGCGTTTGCCAAAGGTGCACGCATGGCCGGGCGCGCGCATCATCGAAGGAGCGTCCGTTGCCGGGATTTTGCGTCGGCGCAACCAAGTGACCGGCGTTCGCACCGCCCTTGGCGACATGGAGGCCGAATACGTCGTCAACTGCGCCGGCATGTGGGCGCGCCAGTTCGGCGAGACCTGCGGTGTGAATATTCCGAACCAGGCGGCCGAGCACTACTACCTCATCACCGACGCGATTGCCGATCTCCCGCCGTCCCTGCCTGTGCTCGAAGACCCCGCCTCGTATGGGTACTACCGCGAAGAAGTCGGGGGTTTGTTGATCGGCCTCTTTGAGCCGATGTGTGCTCCGTGGATGGTCGAGGGCATTCCAACAGATTTCTCGTTCGGTGAAATCGCACCGGACTGGGATCGCATGGGCCCGTATCTCGAAAAGGCGATGAACCGCATTCCAATCACGCTTCAGATCGGGATCAAGAAATTCTTCTGTGGCCCGAGAGCTTTACGCCAGACCTGCGTCCGATCTTTGGCGAGGCGCCCGAACTAAAAAACTATTTCGTCGCGGCCGGTCTGAATTCCATCGGCATACTGACCGGCGGCGGAATTGGGCGCGCTCTTGCCCATTGGATTGTCAATGGCCAGCCCGACGTGGACGTGACCGGAATCAATATCGACCGCCTCCACCGTTATCAGGCGAATCCCGAGTACCGCCGCGAACGTACGATCGAGTCGCTCGGAATGGTGTACAAATGCCACTATCCGACGATGACGCCGCAGACCGCGCGCGGCGCAAAGCAATCTGCGATTCACCATCAGTTGGCCGGGGCCGGCGCCTATTTCAGGGACGTCAGCGGCTGGGAGGGCGCCGATTGGTACGCACCGCCCGGCTATCAGCCGAAGGTCGAGAAGCTCTCCTGGGGACGGCAAAACTGGTTTCCTTGGTGGGCGGACGAACACCGTGCCGCGCGTGAAGACGTTATCCTGATGGACATGTCGTTCATGAGCAAATTCCTCGTCCAGGGACGGGACGCAGGCCGCGCTCTGAACCACATCTCCGCAAACAATGTCGATGGGCCCTCCGGGTGTGATCACCTATACTCAGTGGCTGAACAAAAAGGGCTGCTCGAGGCCGACCTTACCGTAACAAAACTCGACGACGAACGCTTCCTCGTCGTCGTGACCGACACGATGCACCGACATGCCGAGACCTGGATGCGGCGCAATGTGCCTGACGGTGCGCACGCGGTCGTCACGGACGTGACCTCCGGCTATTGTCAGATCAACGTTCAGGGTCCCAAGTCCCGTGCACTCCTGCAGGCGCTCACCAGCGCCGATCTTTCGCACGAAGCCTTTCCGTTCCGCGCTGCCCGCGAGATCGATATCGGCTATGCGCGCGTCCTGTGTATTCGCATTACGTATGTCGGGGAACTCGGATACGAACTCTATGTCCCGGCAGAGCAGGCGGGCCATGTCTATGATCGTCTGGTCAAGTCCGGGAGCAGCTTCGGGCTTCGCCACGCCGGACTGAAGGCGCTTGCCAGCTTGCGCCTGGAAAAAGGCTACCGCGACTACGGACATGACATCGACAACACCGACAATGCGTTCGAAACCGGCTTGGGATTTTTCATCGATTCGACAAACCGTTGGGTTTCATCGGGCGTGACGCCGTGCTCAAGCAAAAGTCCGCCGGTCCGCCGCGGCGCCGGCTGGTCCAAGTATTGGTGAAAGACCCCGAGCCGATGCTGTTTCATGCCGAGATCGTGCTTCGCGACGGCAAGCCCGTCGGATACGTGCGCGCGGGGTCATACGGCCATACGCTAGGCGGCGCGGTTGGCTTGGCAATGGTAGAGGCGGTGGGTGATGCTGTTGATACTGCTTGGCTGAGCACAGGCCGTTGGGAGGTGGACATCGCTGGGCGGCGCTATCCGGCCCTGGTATCGATGCGTCCCTTTTACGATCCTGAGATGAAGCGGATCAGGATGTGAATGGACTGTATCGAGGTGATTTGCCGAGTTGGAATATCCATCGCAGTTGCACGCTTTTCGACACTGGGACTGCGATGACGCCGTAACCAGGCCGTTGGGTTTCTGCTCATGGGCCAGCAACTCTGGCACAGCATTTGACCCCCGTTCAGACACCCTATTAGGGTTCAACGATGTCTTATAAGCGAAGTCAGCTTGAAACGGCGATTACCCGCTTATTGAACCCGGGTTCCAACGAGCCTGCCTCGGAGTTGCGCACCCGCATTAAAAGGCTGCTCGAGCTTGACCGGAAGCTCGGCCGCGAGCTTCGGTCCCAAGATGCTGAGGAGCGCAACTTTGCATTTTTCAGCGAGGAGGCCCCCGGCACCGGAGCCGATATTTTATTCTCAGAATACGAAGCGTTCGCGCTGTTAAATGCACTAAGCATCATGGAGCACGGCTGGCCACAAAGCTTCGCGGTGTCCATCATGCGCCGCGTCCGTCCTGATCTAACGAAGGAGCACGCCCGAATTCTCAGACAAGATCCGCAGAAGCTGTTCGATCGGAAAGCCATACGCGAAAAAGCCCGCCCGGGCGATATCGGCGTGGACAATACCGATCCGGTATTTCTGACGGTGGTCTCAAAGGGGCACCGCGCTCCCGACGAAACAAAAACTGTGCCGGAATGCGCGGTGTGCCATGGGCTTGAGGCGGTGAACAAATTCCGTCGCCAGATGAGTGCATCGAGTTGGACTATGTGGGAGGTTGCAACGATCGCCCATAGGCTCCGCGAAGAACTAAGGAACACCGAACCACGGCGTCGGGGTCGGGTATCAATCCACAACTGGCCGTGGGACTAAGGCTCATGAGTAGGGAGTGCCTTGACTTCATTTGAATCCTAACTTAGGGTTTCAATTACGCCGAGGTCCGCTTTCTCGGCATGAAACAAGGAAAGGCATCTCATGAATGTGCCGAACAAAGCTCGGGGCCGCCCATTCAAAGCCGGGAATCCGGGGCGGCCGCCTGGGTCGAAGAACAAAACTACTCAGATCATCGAGCAGCTGGCAGAAGGGCAAGCCGAGCAGCTGGTCCAAAAAGTCTTGGAGTTGGCCCAGGCTGGCGACGTCTCCTGTCTGAGGATGCTGCTCGACCGGCTCTGGCCGCCACGGAAAGGTCAGCCGGTCAACATCGACACGCCTCCGACGATAAAGACTTCGCACGACGTGCTCGAGGCCATCGCGTCAGTCTGGACCGGGATTGGAGATGGTCGTCTCACTCCCGACGAGGCTGGTGCGCTTTCATTGGTCGTCGAGCGATCAATTCAGGTCATTCAGCTTGAGGACGTTCTGAAGCGCATCGACGCGTTGGAACAAAAAGGGAGACCCCCGAAATGAAAAAAGAAATTTTAAAACGGCTCGACGCGCTGGAAAGCCCACGGCTTGAAAAACAAAGAGCGGCGGAGCGAAAGGTTTTTCTCGATGCCGCTTTGTCGATTGTCCTGGCATATTACCTTGGCGGTCTAAAGCCGACAGAGTGTTACATGGAGGGTTATGCGAGAGCACTGGGGTTTGAAAACTTCGACGGTTATGTCCGAGCGGTTGGACACATGCTAGAGACTTTAAATAACGAGGAACTCGAAAGCCGCAAGAACGATGCCGTTCGCCGGCTATTTCCAGAGCTCGACGATGACCGCTCCTCGCCGGAGGCGTTAGAGGAGGCAATCATAGAAAGGGCAAAGCGGCTCCCGGACCAATGGAGAGCTTGGATTACGAAAGAGGTCGAAAAATTCGATTATGACAAGCAAACCCAATCGGACGAGTGGGAAGAACGGGAATTGGCCAGGTTGGAATTTTTTGCTGCGGCCGAGGCAAGAGCACGCAGTCGGAATGGAGAGTTTGCGTAATTTCCGCGTATTTACGTGAGACGACGATGCCGCGTTTGAAAAATGGAGCCCGCCTCTGGTTCAGAAAGGCCCGCAACGACGAGCGGGGGAACACCATTACGCGTGGCGTATGGATCATCATTGACGGCGGGCGACATTTCCCCACAGGATGCATTAACGGCGAAGAGCAAAAAGCCGAACAAGTCCTTGCACAACACATCGCTGACAAACACCAACCCCGGCGCAAATGCCGAGGCATCGAACAGATCGACATAGCTGACGTGCTCTCGGTCTATGTTGATGCTGCGTTAGCCGTCTTCCGATCCAGGCACGGCGTGGCCGAAGGGTATGAAGACACAGTACCGGCTATCCGAAAATTCAAAGGCCGCATTGACCGGCTCAACGACTTCTGGGGCGGCAGAATGCTGGCGGAAGTGACCGGCGACACCTGCAGGCAATTCGCGGAAGGCCGGTCACCCGGTGGCGCGAGGCGCGACCTTCAAGATCTCAGCGCCGCGATCGGCCACCACCTGCGTGAAGGCTATCATCGAGAAATCGTCAACGTCACGTTGCCCGAGAAGGGCACGCCGCGCGACCGCTGGCTGACCCGCGATGAGGCCGCCGGCCTGATCTGGACCTGCTGGCGCTACCGGGAGGTTCAGCGCCGCCACCGTGGCAAGCACCAAGGCGAACTGTTGCCAACGGTCAAGGCGCCACTGCAGCATCTCGCCCGGTTCATCCTGATCGGCCTTTATACCGGAACCCGGTCGGCCGCGATTGCGGCTGCCTCGCCGGTCAGGGAAGAAGGTCGGTCGTTCGTAGACCTCGATGCCGGCATTTACTATCGGCTGGCGCAGGGGCGGAAGCAGACCAACAAGCGGCAGCCGCCGGTGCCGCTGCCTCGGCGCCTGTTGGCCCATCTACGCCGTTGGCACGACAAAGGCGTAGCCGACGGCTACTTCGTCGAATGGCAAGGCAAGCCTGTCAGCTCGGTCAAGACGGCGATGGCGACGGCCGTCAGGCTCGCCGGCATCTCGACCAAGTACGGCAACGTGACGCCGCACACGCTACGGCACACCGCGGCGACTTGGCTGATGCAGAACGGCGCGCCGTTGTGGGAAGCTGCTGGCTATCTCGGCATGAGCGAGAAGACCTTGCGCGAGACTTATGGTCACCATCATCCCGATTTCATGCGCAGTGCTGTCGAGGCCGTTGGCCGCAAGCCGGCAAGACGGGAAAAATTGGTTGAATCGCTGGTTGAGGCGAAACCCCGACGCACTGCAGTTCGACAAGTTACTGAAGATATTGGTGGGCAGACCCGCGCGACTCTTGGTCGCGTCGATCGCACGCGGACGCCGCTGGCTTGAAGAACTTGTCGCTGATCCAACAGCCGAATGCGGAAACTATCGCCAAGCGAGAGAGATGCAGCGTGCGGAAGGTCAATATGACCATCTCGCTTGCCTTCCTCGCGCCCGATCTCGTCAAGGCGGCCATCGAAGGGCGCCTGCCCCGCGGAATGGGAGTGGCGCGGCTTTGCGACACTGCCCGCCGAATGGTCGCGCCAGCGCCAGATGCTCGGCCTGACCGCCTTAGCAGTACATTCGAACCAGTCTCTGCTCCGCGCAGTCTCCGTTTCCGGGAAACGGGATTTCGAGGCCAGAGACAAAGGCGCCGAAACGGCCTGCCGCAATCCAACTGCCCGCCTCGCAGAGACAAAGCGCCCGCACGCGAAGCCCGCCAATTGCGGGCCATTTGGCGAATCGCCAGGAAATCTCCGGTCGCGCGAGAATGCGTGGTGGGCCCGGGAGGACTCGAACCTCCAACCAGACCGTTATGAGCGGTCGGCTCTAACCATTGAGCTACGGGCCCTGACGCCGACAAAGGGGTGGGACGCGCGACACGTTAGCAATGCCGGGCGGTGGACGGCAACCTTCGCACCTGGCGAGAACCACCCCCGCCTGCGCCTCCTGCCCCAGACCGTGACACCTCTTGACCGCGGCCCCGTGGAGGCGTTCCCTTCGCGCACCATACCGGGAGCGACAGCGATGGTCGAAACGGCGAGCACGATCTGCAAATTCGGCTGGAAAGCGCAGGAATTCGCGCTCAAGGGCACAGACGGCAGGACCTGGCGGTTCGCCGACGTGCGCGGCAGGAACGGCACACTGATCATCTTTCTGAGCAACACCTGCCCTTATGTGCGGGCGGTGATCGGCCGCATCGAGGAGGAGGCCAAGGCGCTGCAAGCGATCGGCATCGGCGTG
Organism: uncultured Alphaproteobacteria bacterium; assembly: GCA_963728585.1. Lineage (GTDB taxonomy): Bacteria > Pseudomonadota > Alphaproteobacteria > Rhizobiales > Xanthobacteraceae > CANKHA01. The sequence goes on along the minus strand of CAVSLB010000003.1, from coordinate 478,248 downwards.
ATTGGCATTATGTCCAACGTGGGCGATCCCCGCGATTCCTTCGATGCGATGAAGGAATTCGCGCGCCAGAACGGTTTCTCTTTTCCTTACGTGGAGGACCCGACGCAGGAGGTGGCGCGCGCCTATGACGCGCAATGCACCCCGGATTTCTTCGGCTTCAATGCCAACGACGAACTGCAATATCGCGGGCGGCTCGATGCCTCGCGCCGCGAGACTCGTTCACGGCGCGCGCCGCGACCTGTTCGAGGCGATGAAGCAGATCGCGGAAACCGGCCAAGGTCCGGCCGAACAGATCGCGAGCATGGGATGCGGCATCAAGTGGCGGGAAAGTGTGGCTTAGGAGGCCAGCGTGAATAGCGTCCGCCTTCGCCGCTTCCACGTTCTCTTTGCAATTGTTCTGACCCTGGTCGCTATTCCCTTGCTTTTGCTGGCGGCGGTTATCTACATCTTCTGGGGATTGTTGCTGCGCTTCCTGGTCATTGTGCTTTGGATACCGCGGGGTCTCCGGGTCCTCGTGGTCTATTCGAACAGTCCACATTGGAAACAGCGCTTCGAAGAACGTATTTTGCCGCAGCTGGGACCGCGTTGTGTCGTGCTCAACTGGTCTGAACGGCGACGGTGGTCTTTGGGCCTCGCGGAGTGCCTGTTTTGGTTCTATGGCGGGGCAAAAAATTACAACCCGCTGGCAGTCGTGATGCGGCCATTCGGCCGGGCGAAGGTCTTCCGCTTTTGGCCCGCATTCCGCGATGCCAAGCATGGTCGCCCGGAATCCTTGCAGCAACTCGAGACGGAATTTTTAAATGAAGCGGTCAGATAGCTGCCCGAAGCGGATACGATGAAGGAAACCGGGCGGAACACCGCTTTCCCACCCGCGTTAATGCCGCATGCCTGAGCTGGCCGGCGCCGAACCCAGTGTCTTCATTTGCTACGCAAGGGAAGATCACGCCTTTGCCCGCAAGGTCTTTGCAGCGCTGAGGGAGAACGGGCTCGCCGCGTGGATGGACCGGCCCCCCGACGCCTTCGCGCTGGAAGGGATTTTGCCGGGTCAGGACTGCGCCTTGCAAATCGAGCAACGGCTGGGCGAGGCCGACAGCCTTGTGGTGATCCTCTCGCCGGCGTCGATCGCGCAGCAGGGCTATGTACAGCCCGAATTTCGTCTGGCGCTGCATGCCGCCGCCCGGCGCAACCTTCGTATTGTTCCGCTGCTGCAAAGCGCCTGCGAGGCTCCCGCCTTTGCGGCCGGAGGCGCTCTCCTGAATGCGCTCGCGTGGATCGATCATTCCGCCCAGGGCACCGACGCTCTCATCGCCGCGATCAAGCAGAGTGCGGCGCCGCCCGAAGCGCCTCCTCCACCCGCGCCGGTCAAAAATTTCTCCGCGATCACGCGGCCGAAAATCCGCTGGCGGGCTTTTTTGGGGCGCGTGCATTGGCGCAATACGATGGAGGCGGAAGACGGCCGGATCTATCTCACCTCCTGCGGCGCGCGCTGGAACCAGGATGACCTCGGCGATGGTGTCTATTGCCTGGACACGGAGAGCGGTGCGCTGCGCTGGGCTTTTAATTCAGCCGGGGACGCCAACGAGGCGCTGATTCACGGCGATTGCATCGTGGTCGGCACCGACGCCGGCCAGCTCGCGCTGCTCGACAAAGCCACCGGTGTGTTGAAACACGAATGCCGTGTCTGGCATCCGATATTCGCGCGTCCCTTCGCGCTCGGCGCTGGAAGTGACGCCCGGATCTTTGCGGTCAGCCATAAAGGCGTCGTGCTAATGGCGGATCCCGCCGCGAATAAAATCACCGAAGTGGCAACCCTGCCCTTTCTGGTGCGCGCCAACCCGGCGGTGAGCGGCGATGGACGCTTCGCCGTCCTGTTCGGCGAGACGCGGCGAGATCGCACGTGCCTGGTGCGAGGATGGTGCGCTGAAGTGGGAGCAGCTCGCGGCCAAGAGTTATCTGCCGTCCGGTGGGCCGGCGCGCCGTAACGCCGGCCTCGTCGCCGCGCCTGTCTTTGCAGGCGAGAGCGTGATCGGCGGCGCCACCCGCGACAGTTATTACAGCGCGCCCGCTTTGTTCCGTTACGACCTTGCTGGAAGAAAATTTCTTTGGGGCGAGCGTGCGCAGGAGCCGCGCGACAAGGATAATCCCTTCGGCAATCTCCGCAGCCGGCCGCTGGTGATGGGCGATCAGATCATCTTCGCGCCGGCCTATGCAGCAGCGCTTTATGCGGCTGACAAGGAGACCGGAGAGATCCGCTGGAGGATCCAGGTCGGCAAGGAGTTGTTGCAGCAATGGTCCTCGCCGGTGCAGGTGGATGAGCGGCGTGTGCTGCTGGCGCGCGGGGACGGCATTCTCTATCAGATCAACATCACTGAACGGAAAATCGAATGGGCGCTGTCGCTTTTGGTGACGCCGTCGGAAGTGCAGGCGGCCAACCGCGCCGGCAAGCTGGGCCCGGGCCCATCGGAAGCCGCGCATAACGGCATCACCGCCACGCCGGCCTGGCACGCCGGATGTGTCTTCCTCGGGACCACTGAAGGGCAGTTTTTCTGTATTGAAGACCAGAGCTAGAGAGGCCCTCGCGGCCGGGAATAAAAGGCTCTGCGCAAATGCGCAGAGCCTTTTATTCCCATGAAGACGCCGGAGTGTCTTAGGCGTCTTTCTGTTTAGCCTGCGGCGCCACGAAGCCTTCGATCATGACGGGTACGGCGTACACGACCCCACAACCCACCGCGTTGACCGCTGCGATCGGATACCAGGCACCGGCAGCCCAGCTGGCGCAGTTGTTGAACCCGGCTGACCAATAGCCGGTCACCGGCGCTTGCTTGCTCACCGTCACTTTGGCCTTCGAGCTTTTGCTCTTCTTCTTGGTGGCCGCCTCGGCAGGTGCGGCGGCAATCGCTAAAGCAATGGCGGAAACGACTGCAAAAACACTTATCTTTTTCATCGGATCGCCCCTTGGTTTGACCTGTGATTCAAGACAGCCGGCGAAATTTGGTTCCCGAAATTTTTAAATGTAAAGCAATTCAAGGGCTTACACACCAAAATTTCGTTAAATTCAGCCAAAAGGCAGGCCAAAGGCTTTTCTGCAGTGCAATGTCCCCGATCTCGCCGGTTAACGAATAGTGTCCTATATTCTTCTGATGTCCCGCGCTTTTGTCAAACAAGACGCCGAAGAGGCCTTCGAGGAGCTGCCGGAACGGCCGGTTTCGGAGCATCCGAACTACGTCACCCCCTTGGGCTTGGAGCTGATCGAGGCAGAGCTGACGCGGCTTTCAAAGGAGCACGCAACGGCTGTGGCCGCCTCAGATCGCGAATTGCTCGCGAGGACAGCGCGCGACCTGCGCTATTGGACTGCCCGGCGCGCCAGCGCCCAACTAATTCCGCCGCCGACGGATTGCAGCCATGTGCGATTCGGCTCTACCGTAACGTTGGGTCGTGATGACGGGCGCCGGCAAACGTTCCGCATTGTAGGAGAGGACGAAGCCGATCCGGCCAAAGGCACGCTCTCGCATGTCTCGCCACTTGCCCAAGCCTTGATGGGCAGAAAAGTCGGCGATGTGGTGCCTGCCGGACGAGATGAGGCGGAGATCCTCGCCATCAGCTAGTCCCGCGTGGAGTGCAACGAAGGCGATGGATGAGGCGTTATCTTCCTGACCAGCCCGGAGGACCGTCATGCCCGCTCAGCCGAACACCACGATGCAGAAATCGCCCGACGCACCCAAACAGCGTCCGGATCCGCGCGATCCCACACCTGTGCCCGCGCCGCGCGGCAACCGGGAAAGCCAGCACAACAAGCACAACGACCCGGGCCAGGAGCATCATCGGCCGCAAAAGCACAAGCCGGCGGAGGAGAAGAAATGATTGGCGGTTGACGAAAAAGCCCGGCGCAAGCCGGGCTTTTTCCTACGCGATCAGCTCATCTAGTTGCTGGTGCAGACCTTGATGCTCTTCATGCCGGTCTCGGCTTCGGTCCTGGTCTTGAACACGCCGTTGCCGACAACCGTGGTGGTCGTAGTCGTGGGCTTCTTGTCCACGATCGTGCATTTCTTCGTGGTCGTATCCTGCACCACATAAAATTCCGTGGTCTGCGCGACGGCGGTACCGCTCAGAGCGACCGCGAGAGCGCCTGCCAGGAGATAGGTTCTGTACATCGAGGTTTCCTCCGTTGTGAAGTTCGTATCAAACGCGGCTATCCTTCATCGGTTCCTGACGCCAAAGGAAAAGCCCGGCGCGAGGCCGGGCTTTCCCAAGAATAATTTGGAGCTTTTTAGTTATTCAATAACCTGCACCACCCGGCGGGTGCGCGGCTCGACCAAAACTGTACGATTGTTCACAACCGTATAGCGATATTGCGTCGCGCCGTATTGCGCTGGCACTTCGTAATAAGTGATGCCCTGCTCCGGCAATTCCGCGCCGACTACCACAGGCTGTGCGTAGGTATAGGACGGCACATTCTGCTGGACGACATAGGTGCGGAACTGCGGACGGGTGGCCTCGGAAATGCCGCCGATAGCGGCGCCGCCGATACCCCCGACAACCGCACCGACCGGGCCGCCGACAATCGCGCCACCGACCGCGCCAGTGGTCGCGCCGGTCGCCACGCCGCTCTGGGCGTGAGCGGCAATCGGAAGCATCAAGGCGCCGAGCATGGCCCCTGCCGTCAGGATTCTGTTCTGCATGCAATGTTCCCAAGATGAGCCGGCGGCCCCATGGCCGCCGCGCGTCCCAAAAGAACGCCGGCCGCGCGGCAAGGTTCCTGTGAAAGATCGGTTATCGGCGGGAACGTTCGGCCTCGATGTGGCGGCGCAGAAGGTAAAGATTGCGGCGGTTTGATTTCCAAACGAGGTCAAAAGCGTCGCCCAAAAGCGGCACGGCGCCGACCACCCCGTCGATCGCGATGTTACCGAGCATGCGCCCGATCAGATGAACGGGCGCGCCCAGCGCATGCGCTTCCTTCACCAGCCAGAGCGACAGCGCGGTGGTGAGCGCATCGCCGATGCCCGGAACGAGTCCGACCAGCGCGTCAAAGCCGAAGCGCAAATTGGTGCCGGGAATGATGAAGGCGGTGTCGAGCAGCGAGGCCAGCGCCTCAATGCGCGCAATACGCTCTTCGCGCGTGCGTGGGCGCGCCAGATCGAAGGAAAAATCGCGGGTGTCGAAGTTAGCCATGCCCGCTAGATGGGTGCGGCATCCGGCGCTCGCAAGGTTTATCGCGCAGGATTTTCCCGGGTTGACTTGGCGGCGGAATCTCCGCTCATCACCATCATGCCGCAATTCTCGCCGCATCAGGACGCAGCCCTGCGCGCCATCGCCGATTGGCTGAAGGCAAGGCCGGGCAAACGCGGCACCCCGCCGATTTTCCGCCTGTTCGGCTATGCCGGCACCGGTAAGACGACGCTGGCGAAAACCATCGCCGAAGGAGTCGATGGCGCAGTGAAGTTCGCCGCCTTCACCGGCAAGGCCGCCATGGTGATGCGCAGCAAAGGCTGCGCCGGCGCCTCCACGATTCACAGCTTGATCTATCGCGCGCGCGAGAGCGGCGAAGAAGTTCCGGATTTCGTGCTCTGGGAGCGAGGCGCCCGCCGCAGAAGCCAAGCTCATCATCATCGATGAATGTTCGATGGTGGACGCCGAGCTCGGGCGCGACCTGATGTCTTTCGGCGTGCCGGTGCTGGTGCTGGGCGATCCCGCGCAGCTGCCGCCGATCCAGGGCGGCGGCTATTTCACCGAGGCCGAACCCGACGCCATGCTGACCGAAGTGCATCGCCAGGCTTTCGACAATCCGATCGTGCGGCTGTCGATGCAGGTGCGGGCGGGCGAACGGCCGAAGCCGGGCGACTATGGCGACACGCAAGTGGTGCGCCGCGACGGCCTCGATCCGCAGCGGGTGATGGATGCCGAACAGGTGCTGGTCGGCCGCAATGCCACGCGCCGGGCCTATAATACCCGCATGCGCGAGCGCCGCGGTTTTGCAGGCGCCATGCCGACCGCGGGCGACAAGCTGGTTTGCCTGCGCAACAATCGCAAAAAGGGCCTGTTCAACGGCAGCCTCTGGACGGTGAAACAGGCGCCGACCACGCGCAAGCAGATCCTGAAACTGCGGCTTTTGCCGGAAGATTCCGCCAACCGCACGGTCGCTGTCTCGGTGCGGCCGGAATGTTTCACCGGCGCGATCGAGCAGCTGGATTGGCCGCTGCGCAAGCGCTACGACGAATTCGATTTCGGCTATGTGCTCACCGTGCACAAGGCGCAGGGCTCACAGTGGGACGACGTGGTGCTGTTCGACGAAAGCTTTGCCTTTCCTGACAGCCGCGATCGTTGGCTCTATACCGGCATCACGCGCGCGGCGCGGAAGTTGACGCTGGTGGTTTGAGCTGTTCAGGAGCTTCCGCGCGCTTCCGGGGAAAGCACCGTCAAGGCGCGCGGTTCGATGGCAAAATCCAGCGGCATCCGCTCGCGGCGCAATTCGCCGTCGGTCGCTGTCCAGGTGCGGCGTCTCACACTGCCGATCCGCACACGTTGGGCGGTGAAGCTGTGAATGCCCTTATTGTCGCGCCAGCCCCCGGCCAGCACGTCGGCGCCCGCCTTCAGGCGTCCCAGCGCGCCCTCTTCCTCCGCAATATGGATTTCCAGAACGCCGCCGTCGAGCGCATCCCGCCGCCAGTCGTCGCCGCCGAACCGATTGCAGGTGACGAGCGCAGCATAGGCCTGCATACGGCAGGCCCGTCCGTCGATGTCGAATTCGAGGGTGAAATGCCCGGTGCGGACGAAGGCCTGCAATGCGGCGGCGCTGAGCCGCAGCAGCCGGCCGGGCAGATCGCGCGCTTCCTCGCGGGCACGCGCCATCTGGCTGAAAAAGCCCAGGCCGGAAAGGGAATGGAAGCGGCGGCCGTTGAGCGATGCGAGATCGATGGCGCGCGGACGCGCGGCGGACAACGCCGCGAGAGCCTGCGGTAATTCTGTCGGCATGCGCAGATCGCGCGCCAGCAGATTTAGCGTGCCGAGCGGCAGCACGCCGAGCGCCACCGGCTTGCCGGCCAGGCGATCGGCCGCGCAGCTCACGCTGCCGTCGCCGCCGCCCACGATCAGCGTGTCATAGCCGCCGGCAGCACCGCGCTCGACCGCGCGCACGATCCCCTGCCCGCGCTCGAGCACGACCTCGATGCTCCGGCCGCCCACCCGCAGCGCGGATTCGACCTCGCGCCGCACCTCCGCCGGATCGCGATCAAGCAGCGCGCCCGCGCGCTTATTAAGAACGACAAGGACGTTATGCATGAAACCTCAACCGGAGCCGCACGCGAGCCAACGCGCGATGCCGGGATTGGTTCGGCCCTTGCGCCTTAGGCCCACGGTCCCACGCGGACGTTCGGAGGGCGACCCGCGTCAGCCCTGCAGCCGCGCCACCTCCGACTCCAGATAGGTCAGATTGGCAAACAGCCGCGCGGTGGTCAGCCGCAGGAAAAAGAATCCGAACTGCGGATTCTGGATGAAGAGATGCTTGAGCTGATCGTAGGAGATCGCAAGCAAACGGCTGTCCTCGAGGCATTCCAGCGTTTGCGTGCGCCGCTGCTCGGGCGCGAGCAGGCCGAGTTCGCCGACCAGCGCTCCGGCACGGAGTTCGATGCCGGTCTCGCGCAGGCAGAACCGGCCACTGATGACATAGAACATCTCCGCGGCGGGATCGCCCTTGTGAAACAACACCTCGCCTGCGCGCGCCCGCCGCTCCCGCATGAAAGGCTTGAGCCACGTCATCGACGGGTCGTCCTGCGTCACCGCGCGCACGCGGTTGACGAGAACGACCATTTGCCTGAGGCGGAAGGCATTCAGCGGCAGCAGAACGACATGCAGCACAAGGGGCGGATACACGCCCGCAAGCGCGCCATAAGCGATCCAGGTGACATTGGACGCGATGCCCAGGATGCGCAGCGGGATCATCAGCTTCATATAGAAGGTGCCGACGGTGATCAGCGCGGCCAGATAGCCGATGGCTTCGATCCAGTCCATGAGTTCTCCCCCAGCTGCGTTTTTCTGCGGCTAACGCGGAGCCTGCGCCCACGCGCGCCCTGTATCAATCGTCAGTGCCAAGTTTCCGCCGCACGCCCCATTGCTCCAGCATCGCCTGCATCTCGTCCGCCACGAAAAAGCGCGCGCTATCGCGGTCATAGCCCTGCGTCAATAGCTCCTCATAGTCGGTGAAGGCGTGGCGCAAATAGGCCACGAGCGAGAGCCAGGCCGCGTTTTCCGGCGATGCCGTCCGCAAGCCGGCGCTGTCGAGCGCATGATCGACCACCGCGGAAAATTCGTGCGGCGGGATTTTCGGCGCGAGGCGCCGGAGCGCGGCTTCGATCTCAGAACGCCTGGCCATGGATCCAACTACATCCTTCGAGACGCGTCCGCGCAAGCGCGGCCGCTCCTCAGGATGAGGCGGAAGGGTTGCGGCGTAGTTCCACCTCTCCCCTCATGATGAGGAGCTTTGCGCAGCAAAGCGTCTCGAACATCGCAAGTCGGCTCTAGCCGACTTGCGCACTAATATTGTCGATCTCCGGGTAAACCCGGGATCGACGGCCATTGAGGTTGTTGCGCATCCTTCGAGACGGGCGCATTCGCGCCCTCCTCAGGATGAGGTTGCAGGGCGTGATGACCGGCCGAATAACCCAGTTTGCAAAATCCGGCGCACGGGCCTACATCCCGCGCCAGGGTTTGGGAAGCCGTCCCGCTGTGGGCGTTTGGTGTTTGTGCATGCTGCCAAAAAGCATGCCCCGGCAATAAGGAGAGACCGCATGGCGAAGAAACCCGGCACCAATCCCAAAGGCGAATTCGTGTTCTTCGATGTGGTCTATGAGGACGGCAGCCAGCGTTCCAACCGGCGCGTGCCCTCCGAGCTGCTCGGAGGATTGGAGAAGGACGAGCCGGCGCGCGGCTTCATCATGGAACAGGACCGCGAGATCGCGGAAAAATCCGGCCGCGCGCCGCTGAAGATCCAGAGCATCAGGCGGAGCGGAGGGAAGAAGAAATAGAGGCATCATATTTATTGTCATGGCCGGGCTTGTCCCGGCCATCTCGACAATGAGGGCAAGACCTTACCCTCCTAAGCGGGATCGACGGGCTATGCCCGGCCATGACAACGCAACGGACCTCGGCGATCCACCTCACCGCCCACTCGCCAGCCGCTCGGCGAAATAATGCATCACCCTGCGGTAAAGCTCCGAATTATTCCACTCGCGCATCGCCTGGAAATTCGGCGTGCCTTCGCCGAAAGGCTGGCCGCGCTGCCAGCCGTTGCTCTTCAACAGATTGGCGGTGGAGGCGAGCACGTCCGGCACGCTGCGGCGCAGGTCGACATGACCGTCGCCGTCGTAATCAACGCCGTATTTAATATAGTTCGAAGGCAGGAACTGGGTCTGACCGAGCTCGCCGGCATAGGCGCCGATCATGGTGTTGAGCGTGAGGTCGCCACGCTGCAGGATCTTCAGCGCAGCGATCAGCTCGCCCTGGAACCGCTCGGTGCGGCGGCAGTCATGCGCCATGGTGGCAAGCACGCGCACCACCGGCAGCTTGCCGATGTCGCCGGCGCCGTAATCGCTTTCCAGTCCCCAGATCGCGACAAGCAATTCCTTCGGCACGCCGTATTGCGCCTCGACGCGCGCCAGCAGCTGGGCATGTTTCTGCAGCATCTGCCGGCCACGGGTGACGCGGCTCGGGTTGACGCGGGTCGCGGTATATTCCTCGAAACTCTTGCGGAAAGTGCCGCGCTGACGGCGGTCGAAGGCCAGCACATTCTGATCGAGCGTGACGCCGGAAAAAGCCATTGCGATCACTTCCCGCGAAACGCCCGCGGCCTGCGCCTCGCGCGCCATGGCGGCCAGGAAGGCACTGAAGTCGCCGCCGCATTGCGCGGCGCGCGCGGGGCTGGCCGGAAGCAGGAAGAGGAAGGCGGCAAGGAAAGCGGCGAAGGAAAGCCTGATCATTCTAAATCCTCATTTTCCCCCGCGGGCAGGGTTATGCCCCGGCTCGTGCCTTGCCTGCAAGCGGAGGCGCCCCCACCCAACCCTCCCCTTCCGCACAAGTCGGCCGCGGCGAATAAAAACATACCTCTCATGCTGAGGAGCGTCGCATTCGAAGAATGCGGCGCGTCTCGAAGCACGAGGCCCGTGGCCCATCCTTCGAGACGCGGGCTGCGCCCGCTCCTCAGGATGAGGCGGAGAGAGGCCGGCTGCATCTCACCTGTCCTTCCAGCGCGAAGAAGAAAGCCGTCGGCGCTGGGATACGCGCTCGAATTGCCGGCCGGGCGCTGATAGAATGGAATCGCAAGCGCTTTGGGGGGAACATGACAGCGAAGCAAAAGCCAGCCGATCGCGCGGCCGCCGCTGGCCCGCTTGTGGTCGGCCTCGTCGTCCTGCTGCTGGCAGGGCTTCCGGTCGCGGCCTGGCTCGACATGCGCAACCTGTCGGAGGATATTTTGCGGCGCCAGGCCGACGAGGTCGGGCGCATTATCAACGACATGCGGAATTTTTACGCCACCGACGTGGTCGGCCGCGTGCTGGCCAACCACCAGGCGGTGCCGACCGCCAACTACCGCAACACGCCCGGCGGCATCCCGATCCCGGCCACGCTGTCGATCGAGCTCGGCAAGCTGATCACCTCGCGCAGCGAGGCCGTCAGATACCGTTTCGTCTCGGACCTGCCGTTCAAGGGCCGCGAATCCCACGACCTCGATGCTTTCGAAACCGGCGCGATCCAGGCGTTGCGGGCCGATCCGAAGACGTCGGTGGTGGAAGTGTCCGGCTCGATCTTCGACAGCAATATCCGCATGGCGGGACCGGTGGTGATGGGCGCCCCTTGCGTCGGCTGTCACAACGCGCATCCCGACAGCCCGAAAAAGGACTGGAAGGTCGGCGACGTGCGCGGCATCCAGGAAATTTCCGTGGCGCAGCCGATCGCCGCCAATGTGCTGTCGTTCAAATATCTGCTGCTGTATTTCCTGCTCGCCGCGCTGATCGGCATTACCTTCGTCATGCTGCAGCGCCGGCAACAGGCCGCCATCGCCGGCGCCAACCGCGAACTGACCGAGGCCAATGATTTCCTCGCCAGCATCTCGATGAAGATCGCGAAATATCTGTCGCCGCAGATCTACAAGAGCATTTTCTCCGGCCAGCGCGACGTCGCGATCGTCACCGAGCGCAAGAAGCTCACCATCTTCTTCTCCGACATCAAGGATTTCACCGCCACCACCGAGCGGCTGCAGCCGGAGGACCTCACCGCGCTGCTGAATGAATATCTCACCGCGATGTCGACGGTCGCGATGGAATATGGCGCCACCGTCGACAAATTCATCGGCGACGCGGTGCTGGCCTTCTTCGGCGATCCGGAAACCAAGGGCGTGAGCGAGGATGCGCGGCAATGCCTGCTGATGGCGGTAGCCATGCAGCGGCGCATCACCCAGCTCAATGTCGAATGGCGCAAGCGCGGCGTGGAAAATCCGTTCCGCGTGCGCATGGGCATCAACACCGGCTTCTGCAATGTCGGCAATTTCGGCAGCGACGACCGCATGGACTACACCATCATCGGCGCGGAGGCGAACCTCGCCGCGCGCCTGCAGTCGATCTGCGAGCCGGGCGGCATCGTCCTGTCCTACGAGACCTATGCGCTGGTGCGCGACATCGTGCGCGCGACGCCGCAGGAGCCGATCACGATGAAAGGCATCCGCCGGCAGATCGTGCCCTATGTGGTGGAGGGGCTGGTCGAGGAGATGCAGCAGCGGGCGAGCGTGATCAGCGAGCACGGCACCGGCATCGATTTCTTCCTCGACCTCGAGCTGCTCGACAAGGGCGGCGCGCGCGAACGCACGCGCCGGCTGCTGCAGGACGCGCTCGCCGCGCTCGAGGTGAGGCCCCGCCCGGAGACGCCGTGAGGCCTTGCGACGTCGCGAGCCGATCCTGCGCGCACGTCCTGCGGCACCAGCCGCCGCACTGGCCTCGCCGGCGCGGGCCCTGCATGCGCGTCGTGACAGGCGCCTCAATGCGAGGCCGGCGGGGCTGTCAGGTGAAGGATTTCGACGCGACTCCGATGCGCGCGGCGCTATAATTCCTTCCTCAAACGGGGGGAATCACATGCCGCGCGGCGCCGACAAATCACGGTGGTGGCAGACGGCCGGCAACGCCTCGCAGATCGGCTCGGCGCTCGCCGCCATCGGCGCGCTCGCCTTCATCGCCTGGCAGGTCAGCCAGATCGAGGTGAACAGCCGCAAGGCCAATGCGCGGCAGGTCTATCTCGCCTACAGCAATGCCGGGCTGCAATATCCCGAATTGCTGCGGCCCACCGACTACGGCGCGATCCGGGCCGACCCGGTGAAGTTCGAGCGCTACAAGTGGTTCGTCGCGACGATGATCTTCGCCTATGACGAGATGATCTCGGCCGCGGGCGACAAGAGCTGGGTCTCCTCCTTCGACTACGAGCTGTCCGACCACGTGGCGCTGCTCTGCGACCTGAAGAAGAACGAGCCGCGCTTCTTCACGCAATTCGAGGATGACACCAACGCGCTGATCGACAAGGCGCTCAGCGGGAAGTGTCCGGCATGACAGCAAGCGAAGCGACAACGAGGGGCTGGCAACAGAGCGACGACATCGTCCGCATCCGCTCGCTCGGCGCGCTGTGACTTGACTTCCTGCCCCGCTCCCCGGCCCAATAACCGACCACAATCATACGCCGCCGCTCGGCCATTGCACCGCCAGCGGCACGCAGGGGAGAACACCACCATGGCACCCTCACGCAACCTCGCATCCCTCCTGCTGGCGACCACCGCCGCGCTGAGCCTCGCCGCCACCACCGCGCAGGCGCAGACGCCCGCCGGCCCGACCACCGTCGAGACCCACCTCGCCGCGGCCAAGCAGGCGGCCGGGTTCGACTATACCGGCACGCTCGCGCGCCTCTGCATCGCGCCGCAGACCGCGCCCGGCCCCGACCGCCCGCCCGCCCCGCCGCCGCCGCGCGAGACCTGGGCCACCGAGCCGGCCAAAGTGTTCGACAATCTCTATTTCGTCGGCAGCAAGATCCATTCGGCCTGGGCGCTGACCTCGAGCGAGGGCATCATCCTGATCGACACGCTCTATGACTATGCCGCCGAGGAGCAGATCGCCGCGGGCTTGCGCAAGCTCGGGCTCGATCCGGCGAATGTGAAATACACCCTGATCAGCCACGGCCACGGCGACCATGTCGGCGGCGCGCTCCTGATGCAGCAGAAATACAAGTCGCGCATCGTGATGGGCGAGAAGGACTGGGCGCTGGTGGAGGAATCGGTCCACCGCTTTCCCGAACGGCAAGCCGACGCGCGACATGATCGCCAAGGACGGCGAGACGATCACGCTCGGCGACGCCAGCGTGACGCTGGTCTCCACGCCCGGCCACACGCCGGACACCTATTCGTTCATTTTCCAGGTGAAGGACAAGGGCAAGCCGCTGACGGTGGCCTATAACGGCGGCACCGCGTTCAACTTCGTCAACGACGTGCCGCATTTCGACATCTACATCGCCTGCCAGCGCAAGATGGGCAAGGCCGCCGGCGACGCGGGCGCGACCGTGCTGCTCACCAACCATTCGGAATTCGACAACGCGGTCTCCAAGATCAAGATGATGGCCGCGCGCAAGGACGGCGAGCCCTCGCCGTTCGAATTCGGCGCCCGGGCGGTCACGCGCTATTTCAAGGTGACGGAAGAATGCGCGCAGGCCGCGCGGCTGAAGCTGATCAACGCCGGCAAGAGCTAGCGCGATCCGTTCTGTCTTCGGACTTATCGCCGATCTCCGGGTAGCCGAGGACTTTCGCGCCAGGACTTGCGCCATCCTTCGAGACGCGGGCTGCGCCGGTCCTCAATGAGCGGCGCTGGCGCCAGCATCCCCTCAGCCTCATGCAGGAGGATGTCGTTTGCCGACGGCAACGCGTAGCGATACCTTCGCCGTTTCTGCGATGAATGCCGTTCACGTTTGCCGCCATCATCGGCAGGAACGTCCATGCCGCCGGGGCGTTTTCCTTCCTGAGAACTCACAAAAAAGGAGGAGTCTCATGCGCACCGCATTCAAAACTGGACTGATCGCATTCATGCTCATCGCCGCGCCCGCCGCGGTGCAGGCCGGACCGGTGGAAGGCGCCGCAATCGGGGCCGGCACCGGCGCCGTGGTCGCAGGACCGCCCGGCGCGGTGGTCGGCGGCGTGATCGGCGCCACGGTCGGCGGCCCGAACATCGTGACGCGTCCCTATTATGCGCAGGCGAAACGGGTCTGCTGGCGCGACAAACGCAACGTCCGTCACTGCCGCTGGCGCTAAGTAACAAAAAGCTGAATAACGAAAAGGAGCCGCGCCAGCTGTCTGGCGTGGCTCCTTTTTTGCATTTGTTCGCAGGGCCCAGTCTGCAGAACCAAGCGCGGCCCCGTCTGGGCAGCTCAGCCGCGCTTCACGAATATTAAAAAGGAAATGAGGTCACTGCCTTTGGCTATCCGCGCGAGCGCATGTGTGCGGGCCTCTCGGCCTTTGGCTATCCGCGAAGGGCGCCGTTGTGACGGCGGGCAATGACCTCGCCATATTAAAACGCTGGCGCCGAAATCGTTCCGCGGTCCGCCATTGCGGATGGCGGGCCGGAAAACCTGTTGCGCCACCGCAAGCTTCCCCGATGCGCCGGCGTGCTTGAGCGCCGTCTCCGGGCCAGACCCGCGGCCGCGTCAGCCCATCAGCTTGTCGAACTCGTCGATCGTGACCGCGGGCGACGTGGTGAAGGCGATGCCGGTCAGTTTCGCCAGCGCCGCCGAGGTGGCGAGCGCCTTTGAGATATCCGGCAGCTCGACGACCAGCAACAGATCGGTGCTGCCGAGCATCGCATAGGCCGCCTTCAGCTCGCCGCCGTTCTTCTTGATCAACGCCTTGGCCTCGTCGGAACGCCTGGCGCTGATACCCTTCATGCCTTCGGTCGAATATTTCCCGAACATCACATAAGTGGCCATGACGCATCTCCATTTTCGGAAGGAGTGTGGCCGTTCAATTATAGGCCATGGCGGGCGATGAAAGAATATGCCTGCGCGGAAGTTGAAAGACCGGCGCGCGGCCTAGTTATCCAGGCTCGCCTCGCTGCTGGCGAGGCAGGGATCGAGGACCGCGTGGTTGCGATCGATGCGGCGGTAAGCGCCGTTCATGAAAACGCGGTCGCCCACCTTCATGTCGTTCGATTCATACGTGACGCACATCACGCGCAGGTCCGAACACGTCACCAGATACCAGAGCGCGCCGTCGGTGCGGACCAGGGTCAGCGCGCCGACGAGGGAAAGGTCGATGCGGAAGCCGGGATCGGGCGTGGCGTCGGCCATGGCGCGAAGCTCCTCGCAGCGCGCATGGGCTTTCGCCGGCAGGTCGCCGGGCGAGAAGGCCGGACGGCTGGCGAAGAAGTCGTCCTGCGCGCCGGCGGGAATGGCGAGCATCAAGACGGCAGTGGCGATCAAGCAAAAAATGCGTCCCATTACTGCACCAGGTCTCAAACTCAATGGGCCTCATGCTGAGGAGCGCGTCGATGTCGGGTCTACCCGACATCGACATTTATGATGCACAAGTCGGCTATAGCCGACTTGTTGTGCGCGTCTCGAAGCATCGCAAGTCGGCTAGAGCCGATCCCCCGGGTATATACCCGGGATCGGTGGCCCCCTCGTCCTTCGAGACGCGATCCCCTTCGGGATCGCTCCTCAGGATGAGGCGGAGATGGGTGATCAGTTATCCAGGAAGCTTCTGAGTTTCCGCGACCGGCTCGGGTGCTTCAGTTTCGCTAGCGCCTTGGCCTCGATCTGCCGGATGCGCTCGCGGGTGACCGAGAACTGCTGGCCGACTTCCTCCAGCGTGTGGTCGGTGTTCATGCCGATGCCGAAGCGCATGCGCAGCACGCGTTCTTCGCGCGGGGTGAGCGAGGCCAGAACCCGCGTCGTGGTCTCGCGCAGATTGGACTGGATCGCCGCGTCGATCGGCAGGATGGCGTTCTTGTCCTCGATGAAATCGCCGAGATGCGAATCTTCCTCGTCGCCGATCGGGGTCTCGAGCGAGAGCGGCTCCTTGGCGATCTTCAGAACCTTGCGCACCTTCTCCAGCGGCATGCCGAGCTTTTCGGCCAGCTCCTCCGGGGTCGGCTCGCGGCCGATCTCGTTGAGCATCTGCCGCGACGTGCGCACGATCTTGTTGATCGTCTCGATCATGTGCACCGGGATGCGGATGGTGCTTGCCTGGTCGGCAATGCTGCGGGTGATCGCCTGCCGGATCCACCAGGTGGCGTAGGTCGAGAATTTGTAGCCGCGGCGGTATTCGAACTTATCGACCGCCTTCATCAGGCCGATATTGCCTTCCTGGATCAGGTCGAGGAATTGCAGGCCGCGGTTGGTGTATTTCTTGGCGATGGAGATGACGAGGCGCAGGTTGGCCTCCACCATTTCCTTCTTGGCCTGGCGCGCCTCGCGCTCGCCCTTCTGCACCATATGCACGATCTTGCGGAACTCGCCGATCTCGAGCCCGGTAAGGCCGGCGAGCGCCTGGATCTCGTGGCGCAGCTCCTTGATCTTGTCCTTGTCCTTGGCGACGAGGTTCTTCCAGCCCTTGGCGGACAGTTTCGAAACGCGGTTGAGCCAGCGCGGATCGAGCTCGGAGCCCTGGTAATTCTTCAGGAAGTCCTCGCGCGAGACGCCGTAGCTTTCCGACAGCCGCATCAGCCGGCCTTCGAAGCCGACGAGCTTTCTATTGATGTCGTAGAGCTGATCGACCAGCGCGTCGATGCGGTGCTGATTCAGCCGCAGCGACTTCACCTCGGTGATGATATCTTCCTTCAGCTTCTTGTATTTGCGCTCCTGGTGCGGGGTGAGCTTCTCGTTGCTGAGCCGCTTCTCGATGTCCTGGTCCTGCAGCCGGCGCAGCCGCTTGAATTCGCTGGCAATCGTGTCGAAGGTCTCCAGCACCTTCGGCTTCAGCTCGGCCTCGATCGCCGCGAGCGACATCGAATTCTCGAACTCGTCGTCATCCATGTCGCCTTCGGCCGGCACATCGCCTTCGGCGGCGCCTGACGCCGGCTTGTAGCGCGTTGCGCGGCGGGCGGTGCGGCCTGGGTCGCGGGCGCCTGCACGAAAGGCGTGGCGCCGGCGGGCGCGCCGGGCGGAGCCTCGGCGCCGGGCTCGCCGGGCGCATTCGCCGCCATCTGGTTCTTGGCGTCGGGCCCGGCATAGGTGGCTTCAAGGTCGATGATGTCGCGGAGGAAGACTTTTCCCTCGTTCAGCTCGTCGCGCCAGATGATGATGGCCTGGAAGGTGAGCGGGCTTTCGCACAGGCCCGCGATCATCGCCTCGCGGCCGGCCTCGATGCGCTTGGCGATGGCGATTTCGCCCTCGCGCGACAGCAGCTCGACCGAGCCCATTTCGCGCAGATACATGCGCACGGGATCGTCGGTGCGCTCGGACGGCTCTTTCTTCTCGACGGTGGCAAGCGGCTTCGGCGTGGCTTCGACCAGATCGCCTTCGGTCTCCTCGTCGTCGGCCTCCTCGCCCTTCTCTTCTTCGTCGGTTTCCGCTTCCTCGGATTCCACCGTGTTGATGCCCATCTCGTTGAGCATCGCGTAGATGTCCTCGATCTTGTCCGAGGTCACCTCCTCCGACGGCAGGACGGCATTGAGCTGCTCATAGGTGACATAGCCGCGCTTCTTGGCGAGCTTGATCATCTTGCGGACGGCGGCATCCGTCAGATCAAGCAGCGGCGCGCCTTCTGGCGTATCCGGGGTTTCCTTTTCCGCGGCCTCTTTTTCGGTTTCTTTTACTTTTGCCTTGGTCGCCATTCATTTCTCCTGGCCGTCAGGCCGGCTGTCGTTAGGGCCCGCGGAACCCCAAATCGCGCCGACAAAAAATACGGCGGCGGCCCGCCCGAATCGGCATCACAGCACTGTGGGCGATGCCCCGTTAAACTCCGATTAACCTTCTTATTCCGGTACTTCTGGCGCAATCGGCAAGCGCCTTTCTCACCTCCCTGCCGTACGGGCAAGGCAAATTGGCGACGGGCTCAAAATGTCCGCGCCGGACGGCCCGATGATAGGCCGAACCCTTCGATTAGCGCCTCGGTTCCGTCCATGCCGGCCAACCGCGCCTTCACGTCCCGCAACCACGAATAATGGGCTTCGGAGGCTTCCCGGCCCAAGGCCAGCTCGGCTTCCTTCAGCTCCTTAATTAGGGAATGCCACTGCCGATGCAAGGCAACAAGCTGTTTCCACGTCGATAAAACGTCCGCCGGACCGGTTTCCGGGGCCAGAGCCCAGACCGAATTGGTGGTGATGGCCTTATCCACCCGTTCCAGCAAGTCGCCGACGCCCCGGGCGACCGCTTCCGCCCGCAGGCGCGGGCCGTCGATTCCGCCATCATGGGCATAAATATCGATCAATATGCCTTTCAGCCGCCCCGCCTCGGCGTGGCGGAATTCCAGCTCGGCCAAATCCTCCAGATGGTCATGCAGCAACCAGGGATGGTTGAGCACCGCCTGCAGGATCAAGCGCCTCCCGCGGCGGGATCGCGGTGCGGTAGCCGCGGTGAATGGCGCTGGTCGCAAGCTGCGGGCTGGCGACGAGATAAGGCTGGCCAGGCCGACTGGCCCCGCCTCGGCCTGAGAAGGACCCCCGCCCCGTCGGCCGCGGCTGCCACTGGTCCTGCCGCCAGCCATCCCCGGCACCGCCGGCTGCGGCGCGGCGCGCGCGCGGGATCTCATTCTGGCCGAACAGCGCGCGCAGCCGCTCGGAAAAATCCTGCCGGTAGTATTTGCGCACGGTCTCGTTGCCGATTCCGGAAATGATTTGCGAGATGCGCGCTTCCAGCGCGGCTCTGCGCTCCGGCGTATCAAAGGCGCCGGCTTCGGTCTCGCGCGTCCACAGCATCTGCGCCAGCGGGCGCGCCTGCTCCATCACTTCCGCCACCGCCTCGCGCCCGCCTGAACGCACCAGATCGTCGGGATCCTGCCCGTCCGGCAACAGCGCAAATTTCAGGCTCTTGCCGGGCTGCAATCGCGGCAGCGCGATATCGACCGCGCGGTAGGCGGCGTTGCGGCCGGCGCTGTCGCCATCGAAGCAGAGCACCGGCTCATCGCTCATCTTCCACAGCAGCGACAGCTGCTCCTCCGTCAGCGCGGTGCCGAGCGGCGCGACGGCCGCCTCAAAGCCCGCGCTCACCATGGCGATCACGTCGACATAGCCTTCGACCACCACGATCGCCGCGGAGTTTTCGTGCGCAGACTGCGTAGACTTGCCTGCGTTATGCGCCGCGGCGCGCGCGGCCGGCAAATTGTAAAGATTGCTGCCTTTGTGGAAGAGCGAGGTCTCCGGCGAGTTGAGATATTTCGCCGGCACGTCCTTCTCCAGCGCACGCCCGCCGAAAGCGATCACGCGCCCGCGCAGATCGGTGATCGGAAACATCACACGGTCGCGGAAGCGGTCGAAAGGCACCGGGATCTCCTCGCCCGCGATCAAAAGACCCGCCTCGATCATGTCCGACGCCGGAATGCCGTGGCTGCCGAGATGCTCCTTCAGCGCGAAGCGCTCGCCCGGCGCATAGCCGATGCGGAAGCGCAGTTGCGTGCCGGGATCGATGCCGCGGTCGGCGAGATAGCCGCGCGCCTTGGCGCCCGCGCGGGTGGAGAGCGTGGCCTGGAAGAATTTGGCGGCGATCTCCATCACGTCATGCAGCGTCTTGCGGCGCTCTTCGCGTATCTCCGCGTCCTTCGAGGTGACCGGCATCGGAAGCCCGGCCATGCCGGCGAGCCGCTCCACCGCTTCCGGGAAGCTCAGCCCTTCCGTTTCCATCACGAAGGTGAAGATGTCGCCATGCTTGCCGGAGGAGAAATCCTTGTAGAATCCCTTCTGGTCGTTGACCGTGAAGGAGGGCGTCTTCTCCTTGTTGAAAGGCGACAGGCCTTTCCACTCGCGGCCAGCTTTCTTCAGTTTCACGCGCCTGCCCACGACTTCCGAGACCGGAAGCCGGGCGCGCAGCTCGTCCAGAAATTGCGGCGGGAAGCCCATGCTGATTCGCACCCTAAAGGGGAATCGGTGTCATTATAGGGCAAGGCGCGGAAAGGCTGGGATTAGCGCGCTTTGTCCAAGTTATTCACAGGAAAACTTCCCTCTCCCTTAGGGGGGAGGGAGAAGGAATGCGTCGTCGCGCGTTATTCCTGCTGCGCATTCCCAACACTTGCCACATCCGCCCGATCATCGTACCCCGCAGGCATGGCGTTGCCTGAAAACCCTCCGCTCGAACTCACGTCCACCTCACGTCACGCCGCATCCTTCCCTCCTCCAGCTTTACCGCACATTTTTCTGGGTCGGCCTGTTCAGCTTCGGCGGCGGCGTAAGCGCCTGGCTGCACCGCGAGGTCGTCAATATCCGCGGCTGGATGACCGACGATCAGTTCTTCTCCGGCTACAGCCTCACCCACGTGCTTCCCGGAGTGAATTCCAGCAACCTTGCGGTCTATATCGGCCAGCACCTGCGCGGTGCGCCGGGCGCGGTGGTGGCGCTGCTGGCGTTGCTGAGCGGCCCATTCGTCGTGGTGATCGGCGCCGCCCTGGCCTACCAGTATTTGCTGCAGGTGCCGGGTTTCCAGGCCGCGGTAGCCGGCATCGCTGCCGCCGCCATCGGCATGCTGGTACGGCTCGGCTATCTTGCGGCGCGTAAAGCGGCAACCGGCGTGGTGTCGGCGCTGATCATGCTGGCAATCTTCGTTGCAATCGGCTTCCTGCGCTGGCCGCTCGTTCCGGTGGTGCTGGTGATGGCGCCAATCAGCATCGCAGTCTCCTGGCCGAGAAAGTCGAAAGCCGATGCGTGACGACCTTCTCGCGCTGATCCTCGTCATCGCGCCTCTTTCGCTGGTGGCGATCGGCGGCGCCTCCGGCATCTATGCCCCGCTGCAGCATCAGACCGTCGACGTCTATCAATGGCTCAGCGCGCGCGAATTTCTGGAGATGTTCGCCATTGCGCGCGTGACGCCCGGGCCCGGATCAATGATCACCACCTTGATCGGCTGGAAGGTGGCCGGCCTTGCAGGCGCGCTGGTCGCCACCTTGGCGCTGTTCGTGCCGGCCTGCATCGGCTGCTTTTTCGCGGGGCGCGTCTGGAACAAGTATCGCGGCACCGAATGGCATACTGCGATCGAGACCGGGCTGCGTCCGGTCGCCGCCGGCATCGTGGGCGGAGCGGTCGTCGTGCTGCTGCGGCTGGCGGAAACCGGGCCGGTATCGTGGATCGTGGTTGGCGTCGCCAGCGTGATTTTCGTGCTGGCGCCGAAGCTGCATCCCGGGGTCGTGTTGGTCGGCGGCGGCGTGGCCTATGTCGCGGCGTATTTCTCCGGCTTTACGGCGCTGTAGGATCCTCTCTCCGCCTCATCCTGAGGAGCGTTGCAAAGCAATGCGTCTCGAAGGACGAGGCGGCCCGATCCGGGCCTACATGGTTCGAGACGCGCCGCGCTGACGCGCGCCACTCCTCACCATGAGGGGAGAAGGCTATAGTTGCGCCTCCGATAGTGTGAGGCCGCCATGCACAAGGCCCTCTTCGCTTGCATCGCCATCTGCGGTTCGCTTTTGGCCGCGCCAGCCGCGCTGGCGCAAAATTTTCCCAGCCGTCCGATCGAATTGGTGGTGCCGCTGGCGCCCGGCTCCACCACCGACGTCGCCGCCCGGCTGTTGGCGCAACACGCGGGCGAAACGCTCGGCACCCAGATCATTGTGGTGAACAAGAGCGGCGCCGGCATCACGCTCGGCACCATGGCGGTCGCTAAAGCTCCGCCGGACGGCTACACCATCCTGATGGCGACGGTCGGCATCGCGGTCGACAAAATTCTCAAGCCGGTCGACTACGATGCAGAGCGCGACTTCACGCCGATCACGCTCGTGGTGACCGCGCCGCTGGTGTTGCTCGCCAGCCCGAAACTCGGCGTCGGCACGCTGCAGGAATTTTTGAGCAAATATAAGGATGCAAAGGATCTGACCTTTTCATCCGGCGGCGCTGGGACCTTGCCGCATATCGCCGGCGAGTTGTTCAGCTCCAAGAGCGGAATTCCGATTCGTCATGTGCCCTATCGTGGCGGGGCGCCCGCTTTGCAGGACGTGATCGCCGGCAATGTCGGCCTGAATTTCGGCACGCCGCTGACCAAGGGCAATATCGACAACGGCGACGTGCGCGCATTGGCGGTGGCGGCGCCGAAACGGATCGAGACCTTGCCGAATGTGCCGACCTTCGCGGAGGCGGGCCTGCCGATCCCGGAGCTCGACGGCGGCGCCTGGTTCGGCCTCTTGGCGCCAGCCGGCACGCCGAAAGACATCGTGCAGAAGCTCAGCCAGCACTTCAATACTGCGCTCAAGCGCCCGGAGGTGGCGGCAGGCCTGGTGAAGATCGGACTGGCCCCGCGCGGAACGAGCCCGGAGGAATTCGCCAAATTCCTGCATGAGGAGATCGAGCGCTGGCCGCCGATCTTCCAGCGCGCGGGGATCAAGGCGGGGCAGTAGCACAAGAAAGCGCTGCTGTAAGAATTGTTGTCATGGCCGGGCTTGTCCCGGCCATCCCGACAATGAAGGCATTGCCCTCCTAAGCGAGATGCCCGCGACAAGCGCGGGCATGACGACCAACAAATTCTTGAGCGAGTCTCACCCCGCGAGCTGGGCCTTCACCATCGCGCTGGCAGCGGTACCTTGCTCTGCGCGGATACCGATCTGCACGCGGACCGTCCTGCTTGATTTCAATCACGCAAGCCGGCCTGTCGGAGGCCGCTCTGCAACAGCTCGGCAAGCGTTTCCTCGAACAAGCGCCGTTGACCTGCCGGGTCGTTGCGAGATTACAATCAGGCTCTCGGCTTCGCAGATAGAGGAGGCTCTCGTGATCAGGCAATCGGTCAGCGCCGGATTATTCGGTGCTATTGTTGTGCTCTCGTCCCTTCCCGCTTCTGCACAAGACGCCCGCCCCAACCTCCTGGTAAAGGAGGTCGTGGCCGGAATGCCAAAAATTGACCGGCAGCAGATTTCCGTCATGACTGCGACCATTAATCCCGGACAAAAAACTCCGTATCACACTCACCAGTATCCTGTGACCGTCTACATCCTTGAGGGGACATTCACGCTTGAGATGGATGGTCACCCGCTTCTTGTTAAAAAGGCTGGAGAGGCCTTCACGGAACCACCCAATGTGAAAATGACCGGATACAACCGTGGTGAAACACCGGCGAAGGTCGTCATTTTCTACGTGAGCGGGCCCGAAGAACCGTTCCTTCACCCGGTGCAATAGCGATCCTGCGGGATCCGACGGTGCTCACCCCGCGAGCTGGGCCTTCACCATCGCGCTGGCGCGGGCCATGTCCATCTGCCCGGCATATTTGCCGCGCAGGATGCCGATCACCTTGCCCATGTCCTTCATGCCGGCGGCGCCGGTTTCCTTCACCGCCGCCTCGATGGCCGCCTTCATTTCCGGCTCAGACATCTGTTTTGGCAGGTAGGCCGAGATGATCGCGATCTCTTCCTCTTCCTGCCGCACCAGGTCGGCGCGGCCGCCTTGCTTGTAAAGCTCGACCGATTCCTGCCGCTGCTTGATCATTTTCTGCAGCAGCGACAGCACCTCGGGATCGCCGAGCGGCTGCTTGCCCGCGCCGCGTGCCTCGATATCGGCATTCTTCAGCGTCGAATTGATCATCCGCAGCGTGGAGACCGCCCGCTCGTTCTTTGCTTTCATCGCCTCTTTCAAGGCGTCATTGATCTGGTCGCGCAGCACCCGTGAACTCCTTTGCTTGTCGCCGCCCTTGCGCTGACCCCCACCCCAACCCTCCCCCTTGCAAGGGGGGAGAACCGTGCCGCGGCGCTTTCCTCCCCCTGAAAGAGGGAGGATCAAGGAGGGGGTCAACATGCACAGCACGTCCTTGCCATCCAATACATAATAAGCAACTAAGAGCGCCATGACCCAGACACAAGCGAATCCAGCCGACACTTGGACGGAGCCGAAAGCCACCGCCCTGCTCGTGCTCGCGGACGGCACGGTGCTGGAAGGTTTTGGGCTCGGCGCCACCGGGCATGCCGTGGGCGAGGTCTGCTTCAATACCGCGATGACCGGCTATGAGGAGATCCTCACCGATCCGTCCTATGCCGGGCAGATCATCACCTTCACCTTCACCCATATCGGCAATGTCGGCACCAATATCGAGGACATCGAATCCGCCAACATGGCGGCAAGCGGCGCGCGCGGGGTGGTGCTGCATACCGCGATTACCGATCCATCGAATTACCGCAACACACGGCATTTCGACGAATGGCTGCGCGCGCGCGGGATCATCGGGCTCTCCGGCCTCGATACCCGGGCGCTGACGCGGCTGATCCGCGAAAAGGGCATGCCCAACGCCGTGATCGCGCATGAACCCAGCGGGAAATTCGATCTCGACACGCTGAAGAAAGAAGCGCGCGAATGGCCCGGACTGGTCGGCATGGATCTGGTGCCGATGGTCACCAGCGGCCAGCGTTTCTCCTGGGACGAGACGCCGTGGGAATGGGGCAAGGGCTATGGCCGCCAGGAAAACCCCGAATTTCACGTCGTCGCGGTCGATTACGGCATCAAGCGCAACATCCTGCGCCTGCTCGCCGGCGTCGGCTGCAAGGTGACGGTGGTGCCGGCCAAGACCTCGGCCGAAGAGATCATGGCGCTCAAGCCGGACGGCGTGTTCCTCTCCAACGGTCCGGGCGATCCGGCCGAAACCGGCAAATACGCCGTGCCGGTCATCCGCGAAGTGATCGAGCAAAGCGTGCCGACCTTCGGCATCTGCCTCGGTCACCAGATGCTGGGCATCGCGCTTGGCGGGCGCACCATGAAGATGCATCAGGGACATCACGGCGCGAACCATCCGGTGAAGGATCTCACCACCGGCAAGGTCGAGATCACCTCGATGAATCACGGTTTCGCGGTGGACCGGGATTCACTGCCGAAGAATGTCGAGCAGACGCATATCTCGCTGTTCGACGGCTCCAACTGCGGGCTCGCGCTGAAAGACAAGCCGGTATTCTCGGTGCAATATCATCCCGAAGCCTCGCCCGGCCCGCGCGACAGCCATTATCTCTTCACCCGCTTTGTCGAACTGATGCGAAAGCGCAAGCAGGCAGCCTGATGACCGTGCGCGCGACCAGGCGCTCCGCCGCCAAGCCGGTCGAGCCGCTGGCTTTCATGTTCCACGACGACGGCGCCGTGCCGAACAATCCGCGTCTGCCGCTGCTCTATTACCGCGGCGCCCTCGACCTTGGCGGCACGCGCGACCCGGCGGGCGCGATCGAAACATTGTTCAACCGCAATGGCTGGGGCGACATGTGGCGCAACGGCATCTATCCTTTCGTGCATTATCACTCGCAGACCCATGAAGCGCTCGGGATCGCGCGCGGCCGCGCGACAGTGCGCTTCGGCGGCGATCAGGGGCAGGAGCTCGAGATCGGCGCGGGCGACGTGGCGCTGCTGCCGGCCGGCACCGGACATCACGGCTTGTGGGTGAGCCCGGACCTGGTGGTGATCGGGGCCTATCCGCCCGAGGGCCGCTATGACCTTTGCCGCGGCAGCAAGGCCGAGCACGCCAAGGCGCTGCAATCGATCCCGAAAGTGCCGCTGCCCAAATCCGATCCGGTCTACGGCGAGAATGGTCCGCTGCTGGAGCTGTGGCGGAAGTAGACCGGCTTCGGTCATCATCCGCGAAGGCGGATGATCCAGTAACCGGAGCGTTGCCGTAAACTAGTGCAGGGGTTACTGGATGCCCCGCCTTCGCGGGGGCATGACGCCGAGAACACCATGGCCGATTGGATCTCCTTCTGGAATTCCGACCATCCGATCTATGTGAATGCGCGCCATCGCGACGTGCATTATCGCGGCATTGCCGACGACGTCAGCGGCCATGTGACCCCCGGCACGGCCGTGCTCGACTATGGCTGCGGCGAGGCCGTGCATGCCGATCGCGTCGCCGCCAAGGCCGGACGGCTGATCCTATGCGAAGCGGCACCGAACGTGCGCGAGCATCTCGCTGCACGATTTTCCTCCGCAAACAACATCGAGGTGAAGTCGCCGGAACAAGTCGCCGCCCTGCCGGACGGCTCGCTCGATCTCATCGTCATGCATTCGGTCGCGCAATATCTCAGCCAGGAGGAAACCGATGCGCTGTTCGCGCAGTTCAAGCGGTTGCTGAAACCGGGCGGCCTGTTCGTGCTGGGCGACGTGATCCCGCCGCATGTCTCGCCGATCGCTGACGCCATGGCGCTGCTGCGCTTCGCGGCGGCGAACGGGTTTCTGATCGCGGCCTTCACGGGACTCGTGCGCACGACCTTTTCGGATTATCCCAAGCTGCGCGCCAAACTGGGGCTGACGCTGTACGACGAAGTTGCGATGGGAAAGAAGCTCGAGGCCGCGGGCTTTCGCGTCGAACGCGCGCAGAAAAACATCGGCCACAGCCAGGCGCGCATGACCTTCCTCGCCCGCCCGCGCTAATGTCGGCGCGCGTCAGCCGGTCGCCGTGCGTCAGACCGACCGGGGCTGTTTCAATTCCTCTTGCATCGGCTGGTCGGGCTTGTCCTTCCAGTTATCGAGCGTGTCATTGAGCTGCGCGCCGAGCAGGATCACGACGGACGACATCCACATCCACATCATCAACCCGATCGCGGCGCCGAGCGAGCCGTAGGTGGCGTCGTAGTTCCCGAAATTCGCCAGGTAATAGGACAGCGCCGCGGAGCCGATGATCCAAAGCGTTGTCGCCAGCGCTGAGCCGGGCGTGATCCAGCGCCAGCGCGCGCCATGCGGGCTCGGACCGAAGCGATAGAGCACCGCGAGCGCGAGCAGCACGCCGAAGAACAGGATCGGCCAGCGCAACAGCGGTGTGAAGCTGTCGCTCAAGCCGCCTAGGCCGAACAGCGACAGCAGCAAGGGGAATAACACCACGGTGCCGATCGCCACCAGCAGCATGGCGATGCCGCCGACCGTGAGCGCCAAGGATACCGCGTTGAGCCGGATGAAATTGCGCTGCTCCGGCACGTTATAGATGACGTTGAGGGCGTCCATCATCGCTTTCATGCCGGCATTGGCGCTCCAGATCGCAAGCGAGATGCCGAACACGAAAGCGAAGCTTAATTGTCCGCCGCCCTTGGCGAGAATGCGATCCACCTGCTCACGCATGATGTCGAAACCGCCGGCGGGCAAAATGCCTGAAACGAGTGACATATGCTCGCGGATGGTCGCTGGATCGGCCACCAGGCCATAAATTGACACCAGCGCGGTGATGGCGGGGAAGAAGGCGAGCAGACCGTAGAACACGATACCGGCGGCGACCGCGAGGAGTCGGTCATCGCCCAGCGCCTTGAAGACACGCTTGGCGATTTCCTTCCAGTCCCGCCAAGTCGGCTGTTTGCCCGACGTCCTGGCCACGGCCTTCGATTTCGCTGCCGGCTGGGCGGGTTTGCGCTTGGACTCATTCGGATGCTCGCGGGGCGAAGTTTTTTTGACGCCCAAGGCAGCCGCGGCGAGCTTCGCCAGGATCAGGCTCAAGGCCAATCTCGGAATGTCACGGCGGGCGGATCTTGGCATAGTCGGCATGGGGATCCCGGGCTGCACAGCAGGCATAACGACTTTCCCCCGGCAAAGTTGCGCACCGGCCATGCGCGGCAGGCCAAAGCCCTTCCCTGCCCTGCCGTTCTGGTTTAAACAGCCCTCGCGCGCGGGGCGATCCCGGTCGGCGCGGACCGAAAGCGCGCGAAAGCGCGCCCTTTTTTTGTGTGCATTTTCTCCTCTCCCCGCGCGGGGCTCAGAAGACAAAGAATGCCTAAACGGACCGACATCAAATCGATCCTGATCATCGGCGCCGGCCCTATCGTCATCGGGCAGGCCTGCGAATTCGATTATTCCGGCACCCAGGCCTGCAAGGCGCTGAAGGACGAGGGCTACCGGATCATCCTGGTGAACTCGAATCCGGCGACGATCATGACCGACCCGGATCTCGCGCACGCCACCTATGTCGAGCCGATCACGCCGGAGATCGTCGCAAAGATCATTGAGAAGGAACGGCCCGACGCGCTCCTGCCCACCATGGGCGGACAGACCGCGCTCAACTGCGCGCTGTCGCTGAAGAAGCAGGGCACGCTGGAGCAATTCAGCGTCAAGATGATCGGCGCCACCGCCGAGGCGATCGACAAGGCGGAAGACCGCAAGCTGTTCCGCGAGGCGATGACGCGCATTGGCCTGGAAACGCCGCGCTCGCACCAGATCAAGACCATTCCGCAGGCACTGGAGGCGCTCGAGGACATCGGGCTGCCCGCCATCATTCGCCCGTCCTTCACGCTCGGCGGCACCGGCGGCGGCATCGCCTATAACAAGGCGGAGTTCCTCGAGATCGTCGAGCGCGGCATCGACGCCTCACCCACCAGCGAGGTGCTGATCGAGGAATCGGTAATCGGCTGGAAAGAATTCGAGATGGAGGTTGTCCGCGACAAGAAGGACAACTGCATCATCATCTGCTCGATCGAGAATCTCGATCCGATGGGCGTGCATACCGGCGACTCGATTACGGTGGCGCCCGCGCTGACGCTGACGGACAAAGAATATCAGATCATGCGCGACGCCTCGATTGCGGTGTTGCGCGAGATCGGGGTGGAGACCGGCGGCTCCAACGTGCAGTTCGCGGTCAATCCCGCCGACGGCCGGCTGGTCGTCATCGAAATGAATCCGCGCGTCTCGCGCTCCTCCGCGCTGGCGTCGAAGGCCACGGGCTTTCCGATCGCCAAGGTCGCCGCCAAGCTCGCGGTCGGTTACACGCTGGACGAAATCGCCAATGATATCACCGGCGGCGCTACCCCGGCCTCGTTCGAGCCGACCATCGACTATGTGGTTACAAAAATTCCGCGCTTCGCCTTCGAGAAATTTCCCGGCGCCGATCCGGTGCTGACCACCTCGATGAAGTCGGTCGGCGAAGCCATGGCGATCGGCCGCACCTTCCAGGAGTTGCTTGCAGAAGGCGTTGCGCTCGCTGGAAACCGGTCTCAGCGGCTTCGACGAGGTGGTCATCCCGGGGCTGGAGCCGGATGTGCCGCTGCGCCGGGGCGAGGACAAGAACGCCATCCGCGCTGCGCTCGGCACGCCGACGCCGGACCGTCTGCTCAATGTCGCGCAGGCGATACGGCAAGGCGCCGATGACGAGTTGATCCACACCGCCTGCAAGATCGATCCGTGGTTCGTCAGCCAGATTCGCGGCATTATCGAAATGGAAGCGCAGATCAAGCAGAAGGGCTTGCCTGCGACCCCGGGCGTCTTCCGCAAGCTCAAGTCCATGGGCTTTTCCGACGCGCGGCTGGCCAAACTGACCGGGGTCCCCGCTGCTGAGGTGAGGCAGCAGCGCCAGAAGCTCGGCGTTCGGCCGGTATTCAAGCGCATCGACACCTGCGCCGCCGAATTCGCCTCGCCCACGGCTTACATGTATTCCACCTACGAGTCGCCGTTTGCCGGAGTCGCGGCCGACGAGGCCGCGCCCTCGGACCGCAAGAAGGTCGTCATCCTCGGCGGCGGTCCCAACCGTATCGGCCAGGGCATCGAGTTCGATTATTGCTGCTGCCACGCCGCCTTCGCACTGAAGGAAGCTGGCTATGAAGCCATCATGATCAACTGCAATCCGGAAACGGTGTCGACCGACTACGACACCTCGGATCGCCTCTATTTCGAGCCGCTCACCGCCGAAGACGTGCTGGAGATCCTCGATACCGAGCGCAGCAAAGGAACGCTGCATGGCGTGATCGTGCAGTTCGGCGGACAGACGCCGCTGAAGCTCGCGGAAGCGCTGGAGCAGGCCAAGGTGCCGATCCTCGGCACCTCGCCGGACGCCATCGACCTGGCGGAGGACCGCGACCGCTTCAAGCAATTGCTCAACAAGCTGAAGCTGCGGCAGCCGCAGAACGCCATCGCCACCAGCGGCCAAGCAGCACGCGCCAGCGCCGAAGCAATCGGCTATCCGATCGTGATCCGGCCGTCCTATGTATTGGGCGGCCGCGCGATGGAAATTGTCTATGATGGGCCGCAGCTCGACCGCTATCTGCAGCGGCTTGCCGTCACCTTGCACGGGCCGTCGGAACTGGTTGTCTCCGACAAGCGCCCGCTGCTGCTCGACCGCTACCTGTCCGACGCCATCGAGGTGGACGTCGATTGCCTGTGCGACGGCAAGGATACCTATGTCGCCGGCATCATGGAGCATATCGAGGAGGCGGGCATTCATTCCGGCGACAGCGCCTGCTCGCTGCCACCGCATTCCTTATCCGCCGACACCATCGCCGAGCTGGAGCGGCAGACCCGCGCGCTGGCGCTGGCGCTCGACGTCGGCGGCCTGATGAACGTGCAATACGCCATCAAGAACGGCGACATCTATGTGCTGGAGGTCAATCCGCGCGCCTCGCGCACGGTGCCTTTCGTCGCCAAGGTCACCGGCCTTCCGGTGGCGAAGATTGCCGCGCGCGTGATGGCGGGCGAGACATTGTCGAGCTTTAAGCTAAAGCCCGCGCATTACGACCATATCGGCGTGAAGGAAGCGGTATTTCCCTTCGCGCGCTTCCCCGGCGTCGACACCGTGCTCGGCCCGGAAATGAAATCCACCGGCGAGGTGATGGGGCTCGACAGTTCCTTCGAGATCGCTTTCGCCAAGAGCCAGATCGGCGGCGGCTCGCGGCTGCCGCGCTCGGGCACCGTCTTTGTTTCGGTGCGCGACACCGACAAGCCGCGCATCCTGGATACGATCCGGCTGCTGGCCAAGCTCGGTTTCAAGGTGATCGCCACCTCGGGAACCCAGCGTTTCCTGGTGGACAGCGGCATCGAGGCGGAAAAGGTCAACAAGGTAGCGGAAGGCCGCCCGCATATCGTCGACGCCATCACCAACGGCCAGGTACAGCTTGTTTTCAATACTACCGAGGGGGCGACGTCGCTGGCGGATTCCAAGTCCCTGCGGCGGGCGGCCCTCTTGCATAAAGTGCCGTACTACACCACTCTTTCCGGTGCCGTAGCCGCGGCGCGGGGCCTCAAAGCCTATCTCGGGGGCGACCTCGAGGTACGCGCGCTGCAAAGTTATTTTACCGACCGAAATTGAGGGCGGATTTAACCGCTCCGCGGAAGCCACGGCGTGAGTTGGCAGAGAGTTCCACGATCGCGGCCCGGAGCGTTTTCCGCGCGGCGGTCGGAACTTTTTGCTTTGCCGCTTGTATACGATTCCAACGAATACCGTGGAGTCGTGGAATGCAGGGACTGGAAGCAATATGGCCGACTTCGTCTGCGCCGGTGCGGCGCGGGGCGGGCCGTCCGGAGGACCGAAAGTTGATCGAAAAAATTCCAATGACCGATGCGGGCTATGCCGCGCTGGAGCGAGAACTCAAGCACCGCCAGCAGGTGGAACGGCCACGTATCATTCAGCAGATTACCGATGCGCGCACGCACGGCGATCTGTCGGAGAATGCCGAATATCACGCCGCTAAGGAGCAGCAGTCGCACAACGAAGGCCGCATCGCCGAGCTTGAGGACAAGCTTGCGCGCGCCGACGTGATCGATGTCAGCAAGCTCTCCGGCGACACCATCAAGTTCGGCGCCACCGTCACGTTGGTTGACGAAGACACCGAAAAGAAACAGGTTTGGCAGATCGTGGGCGAGCCGGAAGCCGACGCGAAGGAGGGCAAGATCTCCATCACCTCGCCGCTCGCGCGCGCGCTGATCGGCAAGGCCAAGGGCGCGCAGGTCGAGGTGGTCACCCCCGGCGGCGCCAAGGCCTATGAGGTGAAGAAGATCGAGTGGCGGTAAGGCCCGGCGCTTCGCCGCGCCGGGCTCGGCGGGAGGCAATGGCTCGGGGGAGGTAATCATGAGCCCACAATTCTTTTCGCCGTACCTGCTCAGCGTGCTGCGCGTCATGACCGGGTTGTTTTTCCTGCAGCACCCTTCCGCGAAGTTTTTCAAAATTCCGCATGTCGCCATGTTCGACAACCTGCAGCTTTTTTCGCTGATCGGCGTTGCGGGCATGATCGAGCTGGTCGGCGGCACCTTGTTGGTGCTGGGGCTGTTCACACGGCCGGTGGCCTTTATCCTGGCGGGTGAAATGGCGTTCGCCTATTTCATCGGACACGCGCCACGCGGATTTTTCCCGCTTACCAACGGAGGCGAGCCCGCGGTACTATTCTGCTTCATCTTCCTCTATCTCGCGGCAGCCGGCGGTGGCGCCTGGAGCATCGATGCGTGGCGCCGGAAATCGGCCGACGATTGATCCCAGCACTGCGCTTCCATTGGAAATGTCAGTTTGATGGATTGCCGGGCCAGACCCGGCGATGACGGCTTGCGGCTGCCCTGAAAAGCGAATTGAATTGAAGCCTTCGCCCCGCGGTAGGAGAGCTTCATGTACACTGACTCCCTGACGCGTTTCGCGCCGCCGGTGCTGAGCCTCCTGCGGATCGTTGCTGCGCTGCTCATACTGCAATTCGGCATGGCCAAGCTGTTCGGCTTTCCCTATGTCCAAATGTTCCAGGGCATCCAGCTGTTCTCGCTCTATGGCCTGGCCGGAACGATCGAGTTGGTCGGCGGCGCCCTGTTGTTGATCGGGCTGTTCACCCGGCCGGCGGCTTTCATCCTTTCCGGCGAAATGGCAGCGGCCTATTTCATTGCGCATTTCCCCAAGGGCTTCATCCCGCTGCTCAACGGCGGCAATGAAGCGGTGATCTACTGCTTCGTGTTCTTGTATTTCGTCTTCGCCGGCCCGGGGCCCTGGAGCGTCGACGCGGTGCGCGAGACGCCGCTCAGCAAAGAGATGACGTGAGGGTCATTTTACGGCCCAGCCCGTTTTTGGCCTCGATAGCGTAACGCATCGACCAGCACCGCGAACGCCGGCGTCGGTTGCCGGCGGCTCGGATAATAAAGGTGGTAGCCTGAATAGGGCGGACACCAGTCAGCAAGCACGCGGATGAGTGCGCCACTTGCGAGGTGGGTCTGCACGCGATCTTCCGGCACATAGGCGAGGCCGAGCCCGGCGAGGGCTGCATTCAGCCTGAGGCCGAGATTGTTGAACACCAACTGCCCTTCGACACGAACTTTCAGCTCGCGTCCGTCTTTCTCAAACTCCCAGGCGTACAGTCCCCCGTATGTCGGCAGGCGAAGATTGATGCAATCGTGCACTGTCAGGTCCTGCGGCATGCGCGGCCGCTTCCGTGTTGCGAAGTAGGACGGCGCGCCAACGACCGCCATGCGCATGTCGGGGCCGATGGGTACTGCGATCATGTCCTTCGCTACTATGTCGCCATGGCGAATGCCGGCGTCATAACGCTCCGCGACAATGTCCGTGAGGCCATAGTCAATGATGATCTCCACGGTGATGTCCGGATAGTTCGGCAATAGCTTCGCCAAGGCAGGCCAGAGGATCGTCTCAGCGGGGTGCTCAGCCGCCGTTATGCGGACGGTGCCAGCGGGTTTCTCGCGCAGTTCGCTCAGCGCGGCCAGTTCGACATCGATCTCCTCGAAGCGCGGGCCTACGGTTCGAATTAAGCGCTCGCCCGCCGCGGTGGGGGCAACGCTGCGCGTGGTGCGGGTCAAAAGCCGAAGCCCAAGCCGCTCCTCCAGACCGCGGATGTTATGGCTCAGCGCCGACTGCGATACACCGAGCTGCGCTGCGGCCTTCGTGAAACTTCGCTCTCTCGCCACGGCGAAGAAAGCCATGAGATCGTTGACGTCTGCCCGCACCATTCATGAATTCCATTCATAACTACATGCGCATTTTACCAGCTAATCGGCAGTAACTGCACGCGCTAAATCAGCACCTGCGAAATGTGCCCAAGCGCAAGGAGCAGGTCATGCAGCAACTCACCAATGTCCAGCGGATCATGCAGCACCCGCTCATAATCGTGCTTGGCGTGCTCGCCGGCGCCGCAGCAGCCAAAAGCGGCCAGGGCGCCTGGGTGGATGCCGGAATTCTCACCTACTTCAGCGCAACGTTGACCTTCATAGCGGCCCGCAGCGCGGCTATCCGGGTTGGCCGCGTGCGGCGTTACGAACAAGCCTAGTGCAGTGAGTCAATACAGGGAGAGAAACCATGAAGAATTTCGTTGCCGGGTTGCTCGCAATCGGGGCGATGGCCGCCACGATCATACCCGTTCCGGTTCATGCCCAAACATCCGCAGCGCCCACCGGCGCCGGCAATGCCCAACCCACGCCTGCTCAAAGATTGGTCGGCGACATCGCTCCCAAGTTGGCCGAGCTCACCGACAATGTGCTGTTCGGCGACGTGTGGTCACGACCTGAACTTTCGCCACGGGATCGGAGTTTGGTCACTGTAAGCGCTCTGATCGCGATGAACCGCCCTGACCAGCTTCGCTCCCACCTGGCAAGAGCACGCGACAACGGCGTGACGGAACAGGAGCTCGTCGAAGCGATTACCCATTTAGCGTTCTACGCGGGATGGCCGAACGCAATCACCGCGGTTTCAGTGGCCAGAGAAGTCTTCAAGAAGAACTGACGCCACAGCGACAGCTAACGACCGAGTGATCTTGGTTTTATGACCGGAACAATGTCATGCAAAGTCCCAGCCTCCTGGAATTATCCCGGCGCGATCTTTTGGCCGGCACTGCAGCTTTTGCTGCTATGATGGCAGCACCCTCTGCAGCCAGATCGCAAACCCCCGTTATCGGACTGCCGTCCATGTCGAAGGTTTCGTTGACGGTGAACGGCAGGGCTCGCGAGCTTGAACTGGATACGCGCACCACCCTGCTCGACGCTCTGCGTGAGCAACTGCATTTCACCGGCACAAAAAAGGGCTGCGACCATGGCCAGTGCGGTGCCTGCACCGTGATCGTCGATGGGCGGCGCATTAATTCCTGCCTCACGCTGGCGGTCATGCATGAGGGCGACAGCATCACCACCATCGAAGGGCTGGGAACGCCTGAGAAAATGCATCCGATGCAGGCCGCTTTTGTGAAGCATGACGGCTATCAGTGCGGATATTGCACGCCGGGCCAGATCTGCTCTGCAGTCGCCGTGCTGGACGAGATCAAGGCCGGCATTCCGAGCCATGTCAGCGCCGACCTGACAGCGCAGCCACAAGCGACTGCCGCGGAAATTCGCGAGCGGATGAGCGGCAACATCTGCCGTTGCGGCGCGTATTCGAACATTGTGGACGCCATCACCGAAGTAGCCGGGAGGCCAGCATGAAGCCCTTCACTTATGAGCGCGCGAAGTCGCCCGCCGAGGCCGCAGCCGCCGCCGCGCGCATCCAGGGAGCCAAGTTCATTGCAGGCGGCACGAACCTGCTCGATCTGATGAAGCTCCAGATCGAAACACCGACCCATCTGATCGATGTGAACGGCCTTGCGCTCGACAAGATCGAAACGACCGCCGATGGCGGTCTGCGGATCGGAGCCCTGGTGAGTAACACCGATCTCGCTGCCGAACCGCGCGTACGGCGCGACTATGGCCTGCTCGCGCGCGCGCTGCTCGCCGGCGCATCAGGCCAGCTGCGCAATAAGGCGACGACCGCGGGCAATCTGCTCCAGCGCACCCGCTGTCCCTATTTTTATGACACCGACCAGCCGTGCAACAAACGCCAGCCCGGCAGCGGCTGCTCTGCGCTTGGCGGATTCAGCCGCCAGCATGCGGTGATCGGCGTGAGCGATGCCTGCATCGCCACGCATCCGAGCGACATGGCCGTGGCCATGCGCGCGCTCGATGCGACGGTGGAAACCGTGCGGCCTGACGGCTCGGGCCGGCGCATTCCGATCGCCGACTTTTACCGCCTGCCTGGCGAGACGCCGCATATCGAGACCGTGCTGGAACGGGGCGAACTGATCACGGCCGTGACACTGCCCAAGCCGGTCGGCGGAACGCATGTCTACCGCAAGGTGCGCGACCGCGCTTCCTATGCTTTCGCGCTCGTGTCGGTCGGCGCGATCGTGCAGCGGGATGGAAGCGGCCGTATCGCCTTGGGGGGCGTGGCGCATAAGCCTTGGCGGGTCGAGGCCGCCGAAGCCGAGCTGCCGCGCGGCGCCAAGGCGGTTGCGGCGCAATTGCTCGCGGGCGCCCGGACCACCCACGAAAACGCATTCAAGCTCCGCCTGGCCGAACGCACGCTCGCCGCGGCGCTGGCCGAAGCGAAGGGCTAAGCCATGAAATTCGAAACCCCTGCCACGACCAATCCGATCGATCAGCTCAAGGTCGTCGGCAAGCCCACCGACCGGATCGACGGCCCGCTCAAGACGACAGGCACCGCGCCCTACCCCAACGACCGGCATGATGTCGTACCGAACCAGGCCTACGGTTATGTAGTCGGCGCGGGCATTGCCAAAGGCCGGATCGCCGCGATCGACCTCGCGCAAGCCAAGGCCGCGCCCGGCGTGCTCGCCATCGTCGCAGCGGAAAATGCCGGCAAGCTCGGCAAGGGCAAAAATAACACCGCCACACTGCTCGGCGGTCCCGACATCCAGCATTATCACCAGGCGATCGCGGTCGTTGTCGCGGAGACGTTCGAGCAGGCGCGCGCCGCCGCGCAGTTGGTCCGCGTCAACTACATCCAGGCCAAGGGCGCATTCGACCTTGCGGCAGTGAAGGACTCCGCAAAGCCCGAACCTGGCTTCGGCGGTCCGGCTGATACCGCCGTCGGCGACTTCGCGGGCGCTTTCGCCGCGGCGCCGGTGCAGCTCGACCAAACTTACACCACGCCCGACCAGGCGCATGCGATGATGGAACCGCACGCCTCCATTGCCGCCTGGGACGGTGACAAGCTCACGCTATGGACCTCCAACCAGATGATCGACTGGAGCGTGGACGACATGGCGAAGACCCTCGGCATCCGCAAGGAGAATGTCCGTCTCATCTCGCCTTATGTCGGCGGCGGCTTTGGCGGCAAGTTGTTCCTACGCGCCGACGCATTGCTTGCGGCGCTGGGCGCGCGCGCGGCCGGACGGCCGGTCAAGGTGGCGCTCACGCGGCCCTTCATGTTCAACAACACCACGCACCGGCCGGCGACGATCCAACGCATCCGCATCGGCGCGACCCAAGACGGCAAGATCACGGCAATGGGCCACGAGAGCTGGTCCGGCGATCTGCCGGGCGGCGGACCGGAGGCCGCGGTCTACCAGACCCGGCTGCTCTATGCCGGCGCAAACCGTATGACCACGACGCGCCTTGCGGTGCTCGATTTGCCCGAAGGCAATGCGATGCGCGCGCCCGGCGAGGCGCCGGGCATGATGGCGCTGGAGATCGCCATCGATGAGATGGCCGAGAAGCTCGGGCTCGATCCGATCGAATTCCGCGTCAGGAACGACACGCAGGTCGATCCGGAAAATCCCGAGCCGCCCCTTTTCGCAACGCCGGTTGACCGAATGCTTCAACACAGGCGCCGAGCGGTTCGGCTGGAGCAAGCGCGATGCGCAGCCCGGCCGCCGCCGTGAGGGACGCTGGCTGGTCGGCTCGGGCGTGGCGGCTGCCTTCCGCAATAACCTCGTGATGAAGTCGGCCGCGCGCGTGCGGCTGGATAATCGAGGCATCGTGACGGTCGAGACCGACATGACCGACATCGGCACCGGCACCTACACCATCATCGCCCAGACCGCGGCCGAGATGATGGGCGTGCCGCTCGACAAGGTGGTCGTGCGCCTGGGCGACTCGACCTTTCCGGTTTCAGCCGGCTCGGGCGGACAATGGGGCGGCAACAGCTCGACCGCCGGCGTCTATGCCGCCTGCGTCAAGCTGCGGGAAGCGGTGGCGCAGAAGCTCGGCTTCAACTCCGCCGACGCGGTGTTCGCGGACGGACAGGTCCGCGCGGGCAATCGCAGCGTGTCGCTTGCCGAGGCCGCGGGCGCCGAAGGCCTCGTCGCCGAGGATACGATGGAGTATGGCGACCTCGACAAGAAGTATCAGCAATCGACGTTCGGCGCGCACTTCGTTGAGGTTGGCGTCGACGCGGCAACGGGCGAGATCCGCGTGCGGCGGATGCTTGCGGTGTGTGCGGCGGGCCGTATCCTCAATCCGAAGTCGGCGCGCAGCCAGGTAATCGGCGCGATGACCATGGGCGTCGGTGCGGCGCTGATGGAGGAGCTGGCCATCGACAAGCGCCACGGCTTCTTCGTCAATCATGACCTCGCCAGCTACGAAGTGCCGGTCCACGCCGACATTCCGCACCAGGAAGTGATCTTCCTCGACGAGACCGACCCGACGTCGTCGCCGATGAAGGCCAAGGGCGTCGGCGAGCTCGGCATCTGCGGCGTCGGCGCCGCCGTCGCCAACGCGATCTACAACGCCACCGGCGTGCGCGTGCGCAACTACCCGATCACGCTCGACAAGCTCCTGGACCGGTTGCCGGACGCGGCATGAGCAGCGATCTGCGCGCGCGTTGCGCGCAATCATCCGGGACCTTGGTGAAGCAAACGGCGAGGACGAAGGATGATCACGCGCAGACACTTGCTCGCCGCCACTGGCAGCCTCGCCGCGGCCACCGCGGCCGGACCTGTTGCCGCACAGGCACCGCATGTTACGACACCAGCAAGGAACGGAACGATGCAGATAACACGAGCCGGCTCGCAGCCGTCCCGCAAGGGACCCGCGGAATACTTCACCGGCGCGGTCCGCGTCGACCCGCTGTTCCAGGCGCCTGATCCGGCACGCGCGAGTGGTGGCCACGTCACTTTCGAGCCTGGCGCCCGCAGCGCCTGGCATACGCATCCGCTCGGCCAGACCTTGATCATTACGTCGGGCCTCGGCTGGGTGCAGCGCGAAGGCGGGCCGATCGAGGAAATCCGGGCCGGCGACGTGGTCTGGTTTCCGCCCGGCGTGAAGCATTGGCACGGAGCGACGCCGACGACCGCGATGACCCATATCGCCATTCAGGAATCGCTAAACGGCAAGACCGTCGACTGGCTGGAAAAGGTCAGCGACGAGCAATATCGCGCATGAGCCGGCGTCGGCCGGCGGGGAGGCGACATGAACGCGAGGCAGTTTCTCATTCTCGGCGCAGCGATGCTGACGTTATCTCTGTGCGGGCCCGCGCTTAGCGCAAGAGATGCGCGGCCCTTACGTGCGCCTGGCAGAACTCGAAATCGATCCCGCGCAATTGGAAAGCTTCAAGGCTGCGATCAAGGAAGGAATAGAAGCCGCCGTTCGCGCAGAGCCGGGCGTCCTGGCCCTGCATGCGGTATCCGAAAAGGATAATCCCGCCCTTGTCCGGGTGTTTGAAGTCTACACCGATGAAGCGGCCTACAAGACGCACCTCGAAACAGCGCATTTCAAGAAGTTCAGGGAGACGACAAAGGAAATGGTCAAATCCCGCAAACTGATCGATGCCGATCCCATCGTGCTCGGTGCGAAACTCAAGTGAGAACGCCGAGGTGAGTTGATATCACCTCCACGATCGAAATCGCGGCGCGCGGCGAGAGAGTTGCTTTCGCCTAGGCGTCACTCCTTGGCTGCCACCCGCCGGTGCTCGCGGCCGCGGTAGGGCGCCGCATCCACATCCCCGATGCCCTGGAAGTCGATGAACTCGATGGCATTACCGTCGGGATCGTGGAAATACAGATGCCGCCCGGTGAAGCTGCGATGGCCCTTGTCCTCGTACAGCAGCACTTCAACGCCGTTGGCCTCCAGATGCGCCACCGCCGCATCGAAATCCTCCCCCTGCACGAAGAAGGCGTGGTGCAGCAGGATCTCCCTGCCCTTGTTGGGCGGAACATGATCATTGGTGCGGGGCTTCGACAGCACAAAATACTGCTCGCCGCAGCGCATGAAAACGGTGCTCTCGTTTTGCCGCCAATAAGTGGCGCCCACGATATCCTCGTAGAAACGCCGCGAACGCTCCAGGTCCGTCACGCTGAGCGTGAAATGCAGGATGCCGCTCGGCTGCACGCGCCGCGGCTTGACCGGCTTGATGCCCGTCACCCCTTTCAGCGCCGGACTTTTGAATCCGCTCATCGTTTCAGTTCCAGCGGCACCATCGCCGTGTCTTTCGAGTTGCGCAGCGTCAGCGAGGTCTTCACATTGCGCACGTTCGGCGCGGAGGTGAGCTCGGCGACGAAAGCCTGAAAAGTCTTCAGGTCGGGCGCCACGCATTTGAGGATAAAATCGATCTCACCCGACAGCATCCAGCATTCGCGCACCAGCGGCTGCGCCTGCACGAAACGCTCGAAGGCAACGAGGTCCGCTTCCGCCTGGCTTGACAGATGGACCATGGCGAAGACCGCGACTTCGAAGCCGAGCAGCCTTTCGTCCAGCAATCCGCGATAGCCCTTGATGTAACCGGCCTCTTCCAGCACGCGCACACGGCGCAGGCAGGGGGGCGCGGAAATGCCGACTCGGCGCGCCAGCTCCACATTCGTGATGCGGCCGTCCGCCTGCAGCTCAGCAAGGATCTGCCAGTCGATGGCATCGAGACGACGGGTCACGGTCGCTCCCCAGAGAAATCCGTCTCATCCATATCGCGAAATCCAGCCCCACGAAACATTATTGCGCGGGGTGGATCGAAAGCCCGCCCCACCGGGTTGCGTATCTTGCATAGCTCGGAAGATGGATTAGATTCCCGTCCAACGAATGGGACGCCGGCGGCACGATTTGGGCGCCCCGCGCTCCCCCAGGAACCCCACTTCATGGCCAGCATTCACGGCAAGCTTGTCATTATCGGCTCCGGCCCAGCGGGTTATACCGCCGCGATCTATGCCGCCCGCGCCATGCTGCAGCCGATCCTGATCCAGGGCTTCCAGCCCGGCGGACAGCTCACCATCACC
Organism: uncultured Alphaproteobacteria bacterium; assembly: GCA_963728585.1. Lineage (GTDB taxonomy): Bacteria > Pseudomonadota > Alphaproteobacteria > Rhizobiales > Xanthobacteraceae > CANKHA01. Next base: position 437,471 of record CAVSLB010000003.1, on the reverse strand, counting down.
ACCGACGTGGAGAATTATCCCGGCTTCGCCGACGTCATCCAGGGCCCCTGGCTGATGGAGCAGATGCAGAAGCAGGCCGAGCACGTCGGCACCCGGATCGTCACCGACCACGTCAACAAGGCGGATCTGTCCAGACGCCCCTTCCGGCTCGAAACCGATTCCGGCGACGTCTACATGGCCGACACGCTGATCCTCGCTACCGGCGCGCAGGCGCGCTGGCTCGATTTGCCCTCGGAGCAGAAATTCAAGGGCTATGGCGTCTCCGCCTGCGCTACCTGCGACGGCTTTTTCTACCGCGACAAGGAAGTGATGGTAATCGGCGGCGGCAACACGGCCGTGGAGGAAGCGCTGTTCCTCACCAACTTCGCCTCCAAAGTCACGATCGTTCACCGGCGCGACAGTTTCCGCGCGGAGAAAATCTTGCAGGAGCGGCTGAAGAAGAATCCCAAAATCAGCGTGGTTTGGGACAGCGTGCTGGAAGACGTGCGCGGCGACGACAATCCACTGAAGGTGCGCAGCATCACGCTGCGCAACATCAAGACCGGTGCCCTCACCGAAAAAAACGTCGACGGCGTGTTCATCGCGATTGGGCATTCGCCCGCCACCGAATTGGTGGTCGGGCAACTCAAACTGAAGCCATCCGGCTATGTGGAAACGGCGCCGAATTCGACTGCGACCTCCGTGCCCGGCGTCTATGCCGCCGGCGACATCACCGACGATATTTTTCGCCAAGCGGTCACTGCCGCCGGCATGGGCTGCATGGCCGCGCTGGAAGCGGAAAAATTCTTGGCCGCGCATGGCGAAGCCGAGCCGGCCGTGGCCGCGGAATGACCGCTTTCCAAGCCCTCACCGCAACGAGCGGGGGGCACAAATCAACGGGCGGAAGCGCGCACTAGATGGATTGGGACAAGCTCAAAGTTTTCCACGCCGCGGCCGAGGCCGGCAGCTTCACCCACGCCGGTGAGCATCTCGGCCTGTCGCAATCGGCGGTATCGCGCCAGGTAAGCGCGCTGGAAACCGAGCTAGGGGTTTCGCTCTTCCATCGCCACGCGCGCGGACTGATCCTGACCGAGCAAGGCGACCTGCTGTTCCGCACCGCGCATGATGTGTTCATGAAGCTGGAAGCGGCGCGCGCCAAGCTCACCGACAGCAAGGAACGGCCGAACGGCGAGCTGAAGGTGACGACCACCGCCGGCATCGGCCTGAACTGGCTGACGCCGCGGCTTGGCGAATTCCTCGATCTCTATCCGGATATCCGCATTACACTGATCGTCACCGACGAAGAACTCGATCTCTCCATGCGCGAAGCCGATGTGGCGATCCGGCTGCGCCAGCCGCAGCAGCCGGACCTGATCCAGCGCAAGCTCTTTTCGGTAAAATTCCACGCGTATGCCTCGCCGGAATATCTCAAGCGCAAGGGAACACCGCGCTCGGTCGAAGACATCGACAACCATCCCATCATCATGCTGGGCGGCACGGTTCCGCAGCATTTGCAGAACCGCAACTGGCTGATCCAGGTCGGGCGCGAGGGCAAACCGCCGAGGGTGCCGTGCCTCATCATCAACAACGTGCTCGGCGTGCAGCGCGCCTGCCAGGAAGGTTTCGGCATCGCCATGCTGCCGGACTACCTGATCGAGGACAGCGGCCTGGTGCAGCTGTTCGACGAATGCGGTACCATCCAGATCGACGCGTTCTTCCTCTATCCGGAAGAATTGAAGTCAGTCGCCCGCGTGCAGGTGTTCCGCGACTTCCTGGTCTCCAAGGCGCAGCGCTGGCGCTACTAACTCAGTGTCACGAAGCGCCGCGAAAGAGCGAGGCCCGCACCTCGCCGAGCAAGAGCCGCAACTCAAGTTCGCGAAATTCGACAAAAGCCCGCCGCAGCCAGCGCAGCAGCTCCATATAAGCGTCGAGCGGGATGTCGCGCGGCGGCGTGCCACGGAATTCGGCAAAGGAGAACGGCGGATTTTCCAGATAGCGGTAGAAATGCGGGGCCAGCGCGGGAATTTGAATCGGTACCGAGACTAAGCGCCCGGACGGATAGTTCTGTCGCGCGCGTTTGCCCTGGGCAATCGCCTCGTTATAGACCGGCACCAGTAACAATTCGGGCAGACTCCGTTGCAGCTCGGCATAGGCACGTTGCGAGACGGCGTCAGGTGCTGCCATGAACAATGCGATCGGCTCGATGCCGCGCTGCCGGGCGTGATCGACAAAATCGATTTGGGCCATGACCGAGAAGAACTGTTGGAAGGAGGCAGGCGCGAGATCCACCACTTTCGCGGTGCCGTCGGGCACGATCAGCCGATCGAACAGCGCCATCTGACCTTCGATATCGGCGACGTTGGCCTGCACCGTGTGGTCAGGCAGGAAATCGATGAACGAAGGGGGCTCCACAACAAAATCGAAACCCGTGGCCAGCCGATCCTCCATCAAGAAGAAATCGAGCAACAGCCGCGAAACCAGCGTGCGGCCCACCCGCGTTTGTGGCGAGCACACGATCAGGAGCGGCGTGAGTCTGCTAAGCCCAGCACCCATGGCGCGAGGGCCTCGTCATTTTGAGGTAGCGATTTCCGTCAGCTTCACCCGGTCGTATTCACCCCAGACCTTGCCAAGCCAGTGGCGGACATAACCGCGCAGCACGAAGGAATTGGAAGCGGTGTCGCCGCCCGCAGTCTTGTTGGCGACAAATGTGAGGAACGGTACCGAGGAGAGCTCGACCTGCTCGCAGGCCATTTCGTTGAGGTGCGGAATGCTGACCTCCACCGCATCCTTCACACGGTGGAAATAAGAATCATAGGTCGCCGGGTCCCACTCGAAGAAAGTAGTATTGTTGATGTGGTTCTTAACCAGGAAATACTTGGCGTCGCCGACGAACTCTGCAGTCTCCGCGATCTCATCGAGTGAAGCGATCGACGGCCCGAGAATGTGAAAAACGGCGAAGGTGACTTGGCGCTTTTTCACCATGTCGAGGAAACCGATGTCGCGCAAAGCGTTCAACGTGGTTGACAACAGGCCGGCACGCACGTCGATGACCGTAACCTTCGCATCGGCTTCCGACAGCGTGTCGAAAATCTTCATCTGATCGGGGATCGTGGTGACGTCGACAACTTCGGTGACGTCGGGATGAAAGCGTTTGAGCGTACCGCGCGGGGCTTCGGTGTCGAAGGCGCGCGTCGGTACGTTATGCGCGACGAAATAATCTAGCAGCGTGCGGGTGATCGTGGTCTTCCCCACACCGCCTTTGTCCGCCCCGACCAGAATAACTGCTGGCTTCATGATTCCCCCCAAAGACGCAACCCAACGCTAACTTGTCGACCATGACAGAACGCCCAAAGACTTCAATCGCCGCGGCTGCTCAGTCTTCGAGCGTTGCAAAGCAATTATGAAAGCAGCGCTTTCATTTTTTCCTGGTTGATCGACTTCACCATTTGATCGACCAGGCCGCTGAGCGGCATCGGCATCTTGGCGTCCTGCGCCATCTCCAAGGCAACGTCCATATCCTTCTCGGCCCATTTTCCGGTGCTCTTGCCCCAACGCGAAAGTGACCAGTTGGCGCCGCTGCCTTCGCCGAGGGCGGCAATCAGTTTCGGAATGTCAGCGCCGATCTTCTTGGCGAAAGTCAACGCCTCGTAATTCGCGCACATGCAGGACCAGAGCAGAAGGTTGTTGATGGTCTTGGCGATCTGGCCGGTGCCGACCCCGCCGAGATGCATCACGCGGCCAAAGGATTCGAGCGCCGGCCTGGCGCGTTCCACCCATTTCTCATCCCCGCCGGTGTAGATCACCAGCTGGCCGTTATCGGCCGCTTCCTGGCCGAGCACCACTGGCGTATCGAGCACGCCGCAGCCCTTTTCAGCCGCGAGCTTGTCCATGCGCTGGCACAATTCCGGCGACACCGAACTCGCGATGCAGATGACCGAGCCGGGCGCGAGCTTGCCGAGCAGGCTGCCGGTGATGACTTCCTCCACCTGCTCGCCGGTCGCGACCATGATCACAACAACTTCGGCTTTCTGACCGACTTCCGCAGAGGATCCAAGCGTGGCGATGTCATTGGCCTTCGCTTTGCTCATCACTTCGGCGCTGACGTCGAAGCCGGAGACCTCGAAACCTTTCTTGGCCATATGGCGAGCCATCTGGAGACCCATGGCTCCAAGCCCGATCATGCCTGTGCGTTTTACCGGCGTAGTCATTATCGTCCTTCTCTAATCGCTGAAATGCCTGAATGCGGCGAGACTTTAGCGGGGCAGCCTGCAAGCGCAAGCTAGGCCGGGACGTTGAATCCCGAAAATGCAAAGCGCTTTTCGAAATGGTACAGGTGGGTGGGCTCGAACCACCGACCTCCGGTTCCACAGACCGGCGCTCTAACCAACTGAGCTACACCTGCACGGCCGCAGCCACGGCCCTAAGGACGCTCCGTCTGCGGGCCTCTATATGGCAAAAGCCACCCCCTGCTCGCAAGGGAAGCTTTTGCCACGAAAAAGCCCGGGCCACCGGCCCGGGCTGAGACGCTTACGCTTACGCTTACGACAGTCATCCAACCAAGATCAGCCGACCTTGCTGAACGCCTTGGTCACGCCGGCCTTGAGCGGCTCGGCAGTATCAGTGGCGACCTTCTGGGCGATCGAGGTCAGTTCCTTGGTCTGCTCGGTGACCGTCTCGAACTGCTTGCGCGCATGCGCGGTCGAGAGCTCGAGGGCTTCCGAGAGCGACTTCACGGTGATGAACTCGCTGAAGAAGTCGAAGGCGGCATTGGTATTCAAGCGGGCCGCGTCGATGAGCTTAAGACCATATTCCGTGCTGCCCTTGGTGGCAGTGGCATAGGTCTCTTCCATCACGTCTGTCGCCTCTTCCGCGACAGCCTTCAGCTTCTCGTAGTTTTCCTTGGCCTGCGAGACGCCCTTTTCCGCGATTTCGCGGAAAGCCGCCGGGACTTCCATCTTCGGCAGCTCGAACTTCGGCATCTCAAACTTGGTGTCGAATTTTGCGCTCTCGAAGCCCGACACGGGCTTGGACGGCTTGGTCTTGGCATTCACGTTGACGTTGGCTTCCATGGCGATACCTCCGCTGGGGGTTTTGGCTCGCGGCCTCGCCCGGCGCCCTCGCCGGTCTAGAGCCACGATGGGCCCAGCGCCTTTGGCCGGGTCCTTCATGACACTGCATATAACATCGGCAATGGTGCATTGCAACATAAATATTGCGATGCACCATCAGACACTTAGCGGAGCCGCTTTTCGCCGGAATCAACCTCTCTTGGGTGCTCCTCCTTCGGAGCCCATTTTGCTGGCGCTTTGGCTCAGTTCCTCGGCCTGGCGAGCCAGCACATCCATCTGCTTGCGTACATAGTCCGCATGCAGTTGCACTACCTCGTTGATATCCTTCGCGGTTACCAGCTTTTGCGCCAGATCGAAGGAATTGGCGACATTCTGCTCGGCGAATGACATGGCTTTATGCGCCACATCTTTTGCGCCAGCCCGCGCGACTTCGGCCCTTTGCTCAAATCCTGCGGTCGCCTTTTCCGCCGCGCTTACGAAACCGTCAAAGGCCTTGCGCGCCTGCTCCACGCTTTTTTCCGCGATCGCCCGCATTTCCGGTGGCACTGCAAAATCGAAGGGCTGATTGGCCATGGCTTCCTCCTCTGGCTAGCTGCTCTTATTCCGGCATTTGATGGTTAACCTGCCGCGACGAAAGTTGTGCCCAACTTTCGTTTCTGCTGTCGCGGCCGAGGCCAAAAATGCCCGTCTGGATTAAGGTTATCCTTTGCTTAGCGGGACTGCGGGCTCCGTCATGGACGGCACGGGGCACCCGGTTTAAGAAATATTTAAGCCTGTTTGGGCGCCCGATCACCTTCGGTACGAGGATTCATGAGCGATTTCGCGACCCAGCTGGGCTATTTCCGCGATTCCCGGATCTCGGCCCATGCTGTCGCGTCGGCGCCGGCATGGCTCTGGTCGGTGGACGGAACGCAGCTCCTCTGGGCCAACGCCGTAGGCGCTGCGATGTTCGACGACGAGGCGCGCGCGGCGCTCGCCGGCCGCCGTTTCGACGCCGAGGATTCCGCCGCGCAACAGATCGCCCGCATTGCCGCTGCATTGCCGGGCGACGGCATCCCGCGGCTTGAACGCCTGACGGGTTTTGGCGCAGAAGCCTCGCGCAGCCTCACCTGCGGCTGTTCGCGCATTTCACTGCCGGACGGCGGCACCGGCATTCTTGTTGTCGCGGCAGAAACCGCCGGGCCTCCACTGCCGCTTGAAGAGCGCGTGCAGCGCCTCGTCGACGGCCTCGACGCGCCGGTCGCGGTATTCGCCGCCGACGGAAGACTGTTTTATGCCACTCATGCCGCGGCCGAGCTGCTCCCTGCCGCCGCGACGTTCGAAATGCTTGGCGTCGATGCGCTAGCAACCCATGCCTTGCGCGCAGGCTATGCCTCCGGCGCCAGCAAAATCGGAGCACTCTCCTTCGACCGCATCGGCGACGACGCCGCGACCTTCCTAATCGTCACGCTTCCCGCGCTGCATACAGCGGCACAGCACGGCCAGCTCCGACGCCCGCGATTTCTGCGCCGCCGCCAGAGGAAGCCGATATGTTTGCGCCCGAAGCCGCCGCTGGATGATGCCGTCCGACGACGGCGCCACAACGCGCGTCGCCCCGCCGGCGCCGCCGCCAGAGGTCGTACCCGCAGCTCCCGCCATTCCCGAACGCAGGCAGCCGCTCCGCTTTGTCTGGCAGATGGATGCCCAAGGGCGTTTCACCATCGACTCCGAAGACTTCATCCGTCTGGCCGGCCAGCGCACCGCGGAAGCACTCGGCCAGCCGTGGAGCGAGATCGCCCGTCTCCTCGGCATCGATCCGAACGGCCAGATCGCACATGCCGTCGCCTCGCGCGATACCTGGAGCGGCATCACTATCGAATGGCCGGTCGACGGCGCCGACGAACGGCTGGCGGTCGAACTTTCCGGCCTGCCGGTGTTCGACCGCGAGCGCCATTTCGGCGGCTACCGCGGCTTCGGCGTTTGCCGCGACGCACGGCGCATTTCGCTCGCGGCCTCGCTGCGACAGCCGCCACCGGCCGAGTCGCCCGAGCCGTCCTGAAAGCCCTCTTCTGAAAGGCAGGCCGAAGAACGTCCGCTGCTCACCGTCGTGCCGCAGGCGGAGAATGTCGTGCCGTTCCGTGCCGCCAACGATAAGCCGCCGAGTCTGAGTCCGGGCGAGCGCAGCGCCTTCCATGAACTGGCCAAGGAGCTCACCACGCGCCTGCAGCAGAACAATGAGGTGCCGGAAGCGCCGTTGGAAAACGACAACTTCGAAGAGGAGCCCGCGCTTGAGCCGCCGGTGCCCGACGACGAGGCGGGCGGCACCGCTAAAGCCGGCGTGATGGGTTTCATCCCAACGCGCGAAGCGGCAGAACCGCAGCGACCGCCGGCTGGCGACTTACCAGAAGTTTTTCGCGACGAACGCACTATTCTCGACCGGGTGCCGACCGGTGTGCTGGTCTATCGCCTCGATATGCCGCTCTATGGCAACCCCGCCTTCCTGGAATGGAGCGGCTATGAATTGGTCAGCGCCCTCGCCGCTGCCGGTGGGCTCGATGTGCTGTTCGTCGAGTTGGGTGATAATTCCGCGGATGCCGACATCAGCGGCCGGCCGCTGCACGTCACCAGCAATCGCGGTAAGCGCCAGCCAGCGGAAGGCCGGCTGTTCAACGCGCCGTGGGAAGGCGAAACCGCCCATGTGCTGATGCTACTGCCCGCGCCTCCGGCGGCCGCAACTGCAAAAAGCTCCGCTTCCTCCGACGCCGCTCTGCACACAGCCGAGGCAGAGGCGCGCGAGCTCAAAACCATTCTGGATACCGCGAGTGACGGCGTGCTGGTGCTTGATGACGATGGCGGCGTTGTTACCGCTAATGCGGGCGCCGAGGCGTTATTCGGCCGTGATGCTTTTGCGCTTGCCGCTGGCAAGATCGACGATCTAATCGCGCCGGAAAGCCAACGCGCCGCGCTGGAATATTTAGCTGAGATGAAGCGCGAGGGCGCGACGCTGAAGAAAGGCTGCGAGGTGATCGGCCGCGGGCCCGAAGGCAGCCTGCTGCCGCTGTTCATGACCTTGGGCAAACTGGGCGATGCCAAACGCTTCTGTGCGGTGTTCCGCGACCTGACGTCGTGGAAGAAGACGGAAATGGAATTGGTCGCTGCGCGTCGACAGGCCGAAAAGGCATCCTCCGCCAAATCCGAATTCCTCGCGAAGGTCAGCCACGAGATCCGCACGCCGCTCAATTCCATCATCGGCTTTTCCGAGGTGATGATGGACGAGCGTTTCGGCCCGATCGGCAACGAACGCTACAAACAATATCTTAAGGACATCCACCAGTCGGGTGGCCATCTGGTGTCGCTGCTGAATGATCTGCTTGACCTGTCGAAGATCGAAGCCGGCAGGTTGGATCTGGCCTTTGGCCGCGTCAGCCTAAACGAACTGACGCAGCAATGCGTGTCGCTGATGCAGCCGCAGGCCAACCACGGTCGCGTCATCATTCGCACTTCGCTGCCAAACGTGCTGCCGCCGATCATGGCGGATGCGCGCTCCGTGCGGCAGATCGTGCTGAATCTGCTTTCCAACTCGATCAAGTTCACCGGGGCGGGCGGACAAGTGATCGTCTCCACCACCCATACCGACGACGGCGAGGTGGTGCTGCGGGTGCGCGACACCGGAAACGGCATGACCGAAAAAGAAATTCAAATGGCGCTAGAGCCGTTCCGCCAGCTCGCCACTTCGTCGCGCTGGGGTTCGGGTGGAACGGGATTGGGCCTGCCCCTGACCAAGGCGCTGGCAGAAGCCAACCGCGCGAATTTCTCCATCAAGAGCGCAGTGAGTGCCGGCACGCTGGTGGAAATCTCCTTTCCGCCCGGCCGCGTGCTGGTGGCTTGACCTTCGCCCCCCTGGCGTTTCGCATTGCCGGATCAATGGCGACAGAACTGATTTGGAGCCATTCCAATCGTCACGCTTCCTAGAACTGTTCTAACCTATTGATCCTGAATAATAAATTACTTGACCAAACGCTCAATCGTCCTCATTCGTTCGTCCGAAATCCCGGAAATGAAGAGGACCTGATGAACATTCTCTGCACCAAGCTGCTGGCCGGCGCCACCCTTGCTTTGCTGGCGACAGCGACGGCCCAAGCCAACGAGGTCAACGTCTACACCTATCGTGAGGCCCAACTCATCCAGCCCCTGCTTGATGCCTTCACCAAGGACACCGGCATCAAGACCAATGTCGTCGCCGCAAGCTCCGGCCTGGAGCAGCGCATCAGGGCCGAGGGCGCCAACAGCCCGGCCGACGTCTTGCTGACCGTTGACATCGGCCGTTTGCAGGAAGCGACCGACCTCGGGATCACCCAGCCGGTGAAATCCGCCGTGCTCGAAAAGGCGATCCCCGCACAATACCGCGATCCGAACGGGCACTGGTTTGGCATCTCGATGCGCGCGCGCGTGGTCTATGTCTCCAAGGAACGCGTGAAGCAGGACGCGATCACCTATGAAGAACTGGCCGATCCAAAATGGAAGGGCAAGATCTGCATCCGCTCGGGCCAGCACATCTACAACAACGCCTTGTTTGCGGCCTACATCGCCAAGCACGGCGAGGCCAAGGCGGAAGAATGGCTGCGCGGTTTGAAGGCCAACCTGGCGCAGAAGCCGTCCGGCGGCGACCGCGAAACCGCGCGCGATGTCGCGGCCGGCAAATGCGACCTCGGGATCGGCAACACCTATTACTGGGCGCTGATGAATGACAAGGAAACCGACAAGAAAGCGTGGGCCGACGCAACGCGCGTCATTCTGCCAACCTTCCAGGGCGGCGGCACCCATGTTAATTTGTCCGGAGTTGTTCTGGCCAAGAACGCGCCCAATAAGGCCAATGCAATCAAGTTGATGGAATGGCTGGTCAATGATAAGGCGCAGCACCTCTATGCCGACGTCAATTACGAATATCCGGTGCTGAGCGGCATTGCCATCAACAAGACAATCGCCGGTTACGGCAACCTCAAACCTGACGCCATGCCTATCTCCAAGATCGCCGAGAACAAGAAAGCTGCGGCGACCCTGGTCGATAAGGTCGGCTTCGACAATTGACGATCTTGTCCGGCCCTTCGCTTGACGGCCCCGCCCGACGCGGGGCCGTTCGTCTGTGGCCGGCGCGCAAGCTCACTGCCTTCGCCGTCGTATTCCTCATCGCCGGGCTGGTCGCCGCACCGCTTATCAGCCTTATCAGGATCGCACTGATTGGCGACGCGGAGATTGCCGGCCATCTCGTCGCCTATGTGCTGCCGGTGGCGCTGACGCAAACGGCGCTGTTGCTGATCGGCGTAGCCTTGATCAGTTCGCTGCTCGGCGCCGGCACGGCATGGATCGTGACGACCTTCCAGTTTCCCGGACGCAACACTCTGCTCTGGTTGCTGCCGCTGCCGCTGGCGATCCCGACATATATCGGCGCCTACATCTATGCCGACATTCTCGACACCGCAGGCCCGGTGCAGAGCGCATTGCGGGCGATATTCGGCTGGCATCGCCTGCCGACTATTGGTTTCCGCCCATCCGCTCGATCGGCGGCGCCATCTTCATCATGGGCATCGTGCTTTATCCCTATACTTACCTTGCCGCGCGCGCGATGTTTCAAACTCAGCACCGCGCCTTCGTGGACGCTGCGCGTACGCTTGGCGCCAGGCCCTGGGCAGTCGCGCGTCAGATCACGGTCCCCTTGGCGCGACCGGCATTGGCCGTCGGCATCGCGCTCACCTTGTTGGAGACGTTGAACGATATCGGCGCCAGCGAATATCTCGGCGTGCAGACGTTGACGCTCACCGTATTCACCACCTGGCTCAACCGCGGCAGCCTGCCAGGTGCGGCGCAGATCTCACTGATCATGCTTGCAGCAGTCGCCGCGTTGATCGCGCTCGAACGCTACGGCCGCCGGGGTCAGGCTTATGACACGCCGGTGCACGGACGGGGGCCTGCACCGCGCATTCCGTTGCATGGCCGTGGCGCCCGCATCGCGGTTTTCCTTTGCTGCATTCCTGTTGCGCTCGGTTTCGTCATTCCAGCGGGCTTCCTTCTCCAAGAGGTCGTGAGGCGCGGACTGCTGGTCGGATTCGATCCGGCGCTCTTTCGTCACACCCTCACGACCGTGGCGCTCGCGGCAACCGCGACAGTGGCGGTGATTGTGCTGGGCTTGGCGGCGACGGTGGCGCTGCGGCTGGCGCGGCATCCCGCCATCTCCGGCTGCGTCAACTTCGCCGCGATCGGTTATGCCGTGCCCGGCACCGTGCTGGCGCTCGGATTGCTGGCGCCGCTGGTCGGTGTCGATGAGATCATCAACTGGTTCACGGCCACCTTTGCCGGAAAGACCGTCGGCCTGGTGGTGGCGGGCTCCGGCATGGCGGTGGTGACGGCTTACACCATACGCTTTCTCGCGATCGCCATTGGATTCCTGCAGGCCGGCTATGCGCGCATCTCGACCGATTTTGACGATATGGCCCGCATCCTCGGCGCGCGGCCGGTGGCGCTGGTGCGGACCATCCACCTGCCGCTGGTGCGCCCCGCCATCTGGGGAGCCGCGCTGCTGGTGTTCATCGACTGCCTGAAAGAGCTGCCAGCGACTTTGCTGCTGCGTCCCATGAATGTGGAGACGCTGTCGACCTATATCTACCAGTACGCGACCCGCGGAAACTTCGAGGAGGGCGCGCTGGCCGCCCTGATGATCGTCGCGGTGGGTATCCTGCCGATCATCCGCATTGTCCGCTATGCCGACTTCGCCCAGGTGCCCCGCGACCGCTTACGTTAACCCTCGCGATAGGCCTGTTGCAGCGGCCGCCGAGGCCACGAAAGGGTCATGAAGCTCCTGCAGGTTGCGTGCCTGCGACCCGCAAAGCTATAGTCGCGGAGGGTTCAGCAATACATGTCGGAATGCGTCTCGTGACCGCGGCCAGCGGCTTCAAACGCCTTGGGTTAGCTCTTGCGGCGGTGCTGGTCATCGGCGCCGGGTTGCTCATTGTCTTGTCGTTGTTGATCTCGCCCGAGACGGCGCGCGAGGCGGTGAAGGCGGAAATCCGCGCCGTGGCAGGGCTCGAACCGGTATTGCGCGGCCCGGTGTCGGTATCGCTCTTTCCCTTCGGCACGGTAAGCTTCGACGAGGTAATTGTCGGCGAGGACGAGGCCGGCAATAAGGCGCTGACCGCCGATCGCCTGACGGCGCGGCTGCGTTTCTTCCCCCTGCTCGCCGGGCGGATCCAGGTTTCCGACCTTACGCTGGTACGGCCCACCGTGAGCGTTGTGCTGGAGCCGGGCGGTAAGTCGAACTGGACGCCGCTGGCCAGCACCCTGAGCGCGGCGCTTCGCCCGAGCGCGGATCGCACCGCCTCATTCTCCGAGATCCGCATCGACAACGGCACGGTGGTGATCCGCGATGACGCGCGCGCGGTCTCTGAGACCCTTACCAATGTCGAAGGCTCTCTTGCCTGGCCTTCCCTGTTTCGCACATTCGCCGCCACGGGCCGCTTCGACTGGCGCGGCGAGCAGGTGGACGCCAGCTTAAGCTTCAGCGATTTCGTGGCCGCGCTTGACGGCACTCCCTCGGGCATCAAGCTGCGGCTGGCAGCCACCCCGCTGAAGCTTGTCTTCGATGGTAAGCTGAGCAGCCGCCCCACGCTGAAGATCGAAGGCACGGTCGCTGCCGATTCTACCTCGTTGCGCGAGGCCGTGCGCTGGGCCGGACACAAGCAGCTCCCGAGCGGCGGCTTCGGCCGATTCTCGCTGAAGGCAAAGACCAATCTAGTCGGGAGCGGCATCGCGCTTTCGTCCGTCGACATCGAGCTCGACGGCAACGCGGCAGAAGGCGTGCTCACCTTCGCCTCCGACGGACGCCAGACCGTACAGGGCACGCTCGCGGCTGAGGCCGTCGACCTTACGCCTTACGTCTCGGCGGTGCGCCTGCTCGCCGGCGACGAGCGCGAATGGGACGCGATGCCGATCACGCTCGACAGCCTCGCTGGTGTTGACCTCGATCTCCGGCTGTCGGCGGCGCAGGTCAAACTTTCCGGAACCAAGCTTGGACGCACGGCGATTGCCACCAATCTGCGTGGCGGACAACTCACGGTAACGGTGGGCGAGTCGCAGTCTTTCGGGGGCGTCGTCAAGGGCTCCTTCGATCTCGCAAAATCGCAGCCGGGCGCCGACGTCAAAGCCCAATTGCAGTTTACCAATGTCGATCTGCAGAGCTGCCTCGGCGCGTTATTCGGCATGCGGCGCCTCGAAGGCAAGGGCAATCTCGCCTTCAACATCGAGGGCTCTGGCAGCAGCGTCATGGCGGTCACCCAGACGCTCAACGGCTCCGCGACGCTCATCGGCCAAAAAGGCGCGCTTACCGGCGTAAACCTGGAACAATTGCTTCGCCGGCTGGAACGCAGGCCGCTGTCGGGCGGCGGCGACTACCGCAGTGGGCGCACACCCTATGACAAGCTTACAATTGCCTTGAGCATCGCGCAGGGAACCATCAGCGCGGATGAAGTGCGGATGGACGGCCCGGCGGTGCGGCTGGTCCTGGCGGGCAAGGCCACGGTTCCCGCGCGCGACCTGGATTTCACCGGCACCGCGAGCCTGGTTTCCGCAGCTTCGGAAAGTCCCAGCTTCGAGCTCCCTTTCATGCTGCGCGGCGCCTGGGATGAACCGCTAATGCTGCTCGATACTCCAGAGTCTGATCCGTCGGGCGCCGGCAGCCGCCCCGCTTCTCGATGCGCTCCGCAACCGCAGCTCGCGCGACGCGGTGCGCTCGGGCATCGACCGTTTGGTCGGCACTCCGGCCGCCCCCGCGGCGGCCAGGACCGACGATAACTAGCCACATGGCTTAGCGCTCGCCCGGGCAATCCATTATCATTCCGCTTGGACGAATCAGTCGTCGGCGAGACCGGCGGCGATGAGGCGCGATGCACGCTTTCCTGTGGACTCTGGTCAAGGTCCTGGTCGCTTCGCTGGTTGCGGGGATCATCCTCAACCACTTCGGCATCACGCCGGATGAGCTGATCCGCTATTCCGGCATGACACGCGAGCGGCTGCAGGAACTGGCGCGGCAGGGCATCGACTGGGCATTGCCGAATGTGATGCTCGGCGCGTTGGTGATCGTGCCGGTGTGGTTCCTTATCTACCTGTTCCGTCCGCCCGGCCCCAGCAGGGAATAGCGATCCAACGTTACCCCGCGCCCGGCACGGGCATCGCCGTTTTGGCTTCCCGCAGCTTCGACAGCAGTGACGCCGCGACGACGGTGACGGCGACCACGGCGATCATGATCGTGCAGATGGCATTGATCTCCGGCTTCACCCCGAGCCGCACCTCGGAATAGATGCGGATCGGCAGCGTGGTAGCCCCGGGTCCGGTGGTGAAACTGGCGATTACCAGGTCGTCGAGCGAGAGCGTGAAGGCGAGCATCCAGCCGGCAGCTACGGCGGGCGCAATCATCGGCAGGGTAACGGCAAAAAAGGTTTTCACCGGCGGCGCGCCAAGATCCATCGCCGCTTCCTCGATGCTGCGGTCGAAGCCGAGCAGCCGCGCCTGCACGATGACGGTGACAAAACCCATGGTCAAAGTGGTATGCGCGATCACGATCGTCCAGAAACCGCGGTCGATCGCCACGGCCACGAACAACAGCAGCAGCGACAAACCGGTGATCACCTCCGGCAGGATCAGCGGCGCGTAAATCATAGCCGAGAAGAGAAGGCGTCCGCGGAAGCGGCCCATGCGCACCAGCGACAACGCCGCGAGCGTGCCCAGCACCGTTGCCACCGTGGCCGAAAGCAGCGCGACCCGCAGGCTGGTCCAGGCCGCATCCAGCATGGCCTGGTCTTGCAGCAATTCGACATACCAGCGTGTGGACCAGCCAGCCCAGACCGTGACGAGGCGCGAGGCATTGAACGAATAAATCACCAGGATAACGATGGGCAAATAGAGGAAGGCAAGCCCAAGTCCGATCGAGGCAATGTTGAACCAGCTTGGTCCCTTGCGCATCAGCGGTCCTCCTCCAGCGCGCGCAACTGCATCTGCTGGTAGATCACGACCGGCACGATCAAGAGACAGAGCAAAACGACCGCCACGGCCGAGGCTGCCGGCCAGTCGCGGTTGGAAAAAAATTCCGTCCACAAAACCTGCCCGATCATCAGCTGCTCCGAGCCGCCAAGCAGGTCCGGGATGACGAATTCACCCACGATCGGGATGAAGCAAAGCAGTGTGCCGGCGGTAATACCGGGCAGCGACAACGGCACGGTAACGAGCAAAAACGCCTTCCACGGCCGGCAGCCGAGATCGGCGGCGGCTTCCAGCAGGCTTCCGTCCAGCTTTTCGAGCGTGGCGTAGATCGGCAGCACCATGAAAGGCAAGTAGGAATAGACAATGCCGATATAAATCGCGGTGTCGCTGGCAAGCCACGCGAGCGGTTCGTCGATGATGCCCAGCGCGAGCAGCGCCTGGTTCAGGAGGCCCTCGCGCTGCAGGATGTTCATCCAGGCATAGACGCGGATGAGGAACGAGGTCCAGAACGGCAGGATCACCAGCACCACCAGCACCGACTGCCAACGACGCGGCATCCGCGCGAGTGCATAGGCAATGGGAAAGCCCGCGAGCAACAACATCAATGTCGAGAATGCTGCGATCGTCAGGCTGCGCAGATACGAACCGAGATAGAGGCTGTCGGAGATCAGCAGCCGGTAATTGTCGGGCGACAGGGCGGTGAAAAAATCCTTCAGTCCCTGCCAGCCGGCGGCGAGATCGACTACCGGCAAATAGGGCGGCTGCGCCAGCGCGGTCTGCGACAGGCTGATCTTCAGCACGATCAAAAACGGCGCAAGGAAGAAAGCCGCGAGCCAGGCATAAGGCAAGATGACGACGAGCCGCGCGGTCCAGCTGCGGCGTGATTCACCCATTGCGGCCCATCCTTCGAGACGCCGCGCTAAACGCGCGCGGTTCCTCAGGATGAGGGCGTAAAACTTCGCTCCTCATGGTGAGGAGCCGGGCGTCAGCCCGGCGTCTCGAACCATGCGGCCACGCTGTCATCTTGTCAGCACCACGCCGGCGTCCGGCGCGAAAGAGAGCCAAACGCGATCGTCCCAGGTAATCGGCCGTTCGATAAGGCGCGTCATATTGGCGACCGAGACCTTCATCATCGGCCCGCTGTCGGTCTTCACCTGGTAGACCGAAATATCGCCGAGATAGCCGATATCCCAGACCTGGCCCGCGATACGGTTTTCATCGCCGGGTGGCGGCTCGCAGGAGATGCGCAGCTTCTCCGGCCGCAAGGCTACACAAACCGCATCGTGCGGCTTGGCTTCGCAGACCTGCCTCATCCGGATGCGACCCACCGCGCCGTCGATCAGCATGCCGCCCGCATCGATCGAGGCGACCTTGCCCTCGAGCAGGTTTACCTCGCCGACGAATTGCGCCACCCAGCGGGAATTCGGCTGCTCGTAGATCTCCGGCGGCGTCGCCACCTGCACCAGGCGGCCATGGTCCATCACCCCGATACGGTCGGCGAGGCTCATGGCTTCTTCCTGGTCGTGGGTGACAATCACGAAGGTGAGCCCGAGCTTTGATTGCAGATCCATCAGCTCGAAGCGGGTGTCTTCGCGCAGGCGGCGGTCGAGCGCCGCGAGCGGCTCGTCCAGCAGCAATACGCGGGGCCGTTTCACCAGACAACGGGCGAGTGCGACGCGCTGCCGTTGCCCACCGGAAAGTTGATGCGGCTTGCGGTACTGCAGCCCTTCGAGCCGCACCAGCGCGAGTGCTTCCTTTATCCGCGCCGCGATCTCCGCCTTCGGAAGCTTCTCCTGCCGCAAGCCGAAGGCGATGTTGTGCTCCACATTGAGATGCGGGAAGAGCGCGTAGCTCTGGAACATCATATTGACCGGCCGGCGATAGGGCGGCACGCCGGTGATGTCCTCACCATCGAGCAGAATGCAGCCTTCGTCCGGCGTTTCGAAGCCGGCGAGCATGCGCAAGAGCGTGGTCTTGCCGCAGCCGGACGGACCAAGCAGCGCGAAGAATTCACCTTCAAAGATATCGAGTGAGAGCCGGTCGACCGCGGTGAAGCCGGAAAAACGTTTGGTAACCGCCTCGAAGCGCACAAGGACGCGTCCCGCGCCGCCCGCGGCAGCCGGGCCGCCTGCCCCGCCGGTCCTTGCGCGCTTGTCTGGAATCGCCTCCGTCGCCGTCATCGCGGCGCGATGCTAGCGGCAGCGAACCGGCGGCTCAACAAGCTTAGAGATCGGCCGATGCGGGACGGGGCGGGACCAGGGGCGGAACTAGCTGGCTGTTTTCGACGATAGCCGAGGCTTGGTGAGGATGGAGACCAGGCGGTCACACAGCAGTTTGCCGGATATTGGCTTCAGCAGATAGTCGTTCACGCCGAGCCGCAGGGCTTCTTCCACGCGCCAGCGCTCGCTATGGCCGGTCAGCATGATGATTGGGACATTCGGATAGGGAAATATACCGGGGTTACGTACCACCTTGGAAAAGGCGGCGCCGTCCATAAAAGGCATTTCCCAATCGACCAGGACCACGTCTGGCCCGACGGAGCGCAACACTTCCAGGCCTTTGGCGCCGCTATCCGCATCGTAAATATTTGTCACCCCCATCGCCATCAGCAGCGTGCGGGCGACCTTGCGGGAGTAGAATTCATCGTCCACTACCAGGACCTTGACGCCCTGAAAGAGGCTCGAAATATCCTGCGGGATCACCTGGATCATGCGTTCCGTCCCGGCCTGCGGCATAGCTCAACCGCATAGCATTTGATTTTTCTTATAAGAGCATTTGCGGATTAACGTCGCGTGCAGCCGACCGCTAAAATTGTAACAATTGCCCACTGGCGGAGCGCGGCCGCCCCGCCATGAAACGCCCGAGCGCTTCCTTCTGCTCGACCGAGAACAGCAGGCCAAGCTTGCTGCGGCGCCACAGCACGTCGTCGGCGCTCTCCGCCCATTCATATTGCATCAGGTAGCGAACCTCCGCCTCGGTGAGATCGGCCCCGAAGCGCGTTCCCAGTTCTTCGGCGCTCTTGGCCGTACCGAGCACGCGGTCGACGCGCGTGCCATAGGCCTGCACCAGCCGGCGCGCGTGATCCTCTTCCAGAAACGGCCAGGTCTGCCGTGCCTTTGCGACCTGGCCATCAAGCGCGTCCCAGGCGAAATCGCCGCCCGGCAGCGGCGCCTCTCTGGTCCAGGCCGGGCGCGGATGAAAGAAATGCCGCAGCCGCTCCATCACCGCCTCGGCTAGGCGGCGGTAGGTGGTGATCTTGCCGCCATAGACCGTGAGCACTGGGGCCTCGCGGAACCGTTCGTCGAGCGCGAGATGATAATCGCGCGTGACGTCCTCGGGCTTTTTTGAGCCGTCGTCATAGAGCGAGCGCACCCCGGCGAAAGCCCATTTCACATCGATCCCCTCGATGGTATGGCGGAAATAATTATTCACGCTATTGCAGAGGTATGCGATTTCCTCGCCGGTAATCGCGGCTGCCGCCGGATCGCCGGTAAAATCCAAATCTGTGGTCCCGATCAGGGTGAAGTCGCGTTCGAACGGCAAGACGAAAACCACGCGGCGGTCGGACGATTGCAGGAAATAGCCGCGGTCATGTGGAAACAAGCGCGGCACCACAATATGACTGCCCTTGACCAGGCGGAGCCGGCTTGGCTCCTGCCCACGCAGGACATTTTCTGCGACGGAACCGGCCCAGGGGCCGGCGGCGTTGACCAGCACGCGCGCAGTGACCACTTCGCGCCGGCCGTGGTTGGTCAGGATCAGCCGCCAGATATCCCCACGCTCGGCGCGAGTGCACCGCGCACGCGGGCGAATGGAAGCCCCGCGTTCGGCGGCGTCGACCGCGTTGAGCACCACCAAGCGCGAATCGTCCACGCTGCAATCGGAATATTCAAAACCGAAGCGATAGCGGCGTGCGAGCGGATGGCCCACGACATGATGAGTGAGGTCGAGCGTGCGTGTCGAGGGCAGGATGTTCTTGCCGCCGAGGTGATCGTAGAGGAACAGACCGATACGCAGCAGCAGCGCGGAACGTGGCCCGGGATAGGCCGGCAGCACAAAGCGCATCGGCCGAATGAGATGTGGAGCAAGGCGTAGTAATACCTCCCGCTCGGCCAGCGCCTCGCGCACGAGCCGGAAGGCGCGATGCTCCAGATAGCGCAGCCCGCCATGGATCAGCTTGGAGGAGGCGGACGATGTGCCGGAGGCAAGGTCGTTCTGCTCCACCATTAACACGCGCAGGCCACGGCCGGCAGCATCGCGCGCGATGCCGGCGCCATTGATGCCACCGCCGATAATGGCAAGATCGTAATCCGCCATGTTTGTTGATTCCCCTAGGATCGTCGTTCAGAAATTCGCTTCATTCTTGCCGCCGACAAGATGGCGCGGAGGCGGCCGAGCGCAAAGCGGTTTCTGCGGGAGGCGGGATGGCGCACAAATTACACTGGATCATTGTCAAATCGGCTGGGCTTCGCCATACCTGACGGACTCAAACGACGAACAACCTGCAGCACGCTATAGCCCGATGTCCCCGCCTCGCCTGCTTGTGATCGAAGGAAACACCGCCGAAGGCCGCGCCCAGCAGATCGCGGCCGGTGGCGGCATCGCGAGCGAAGGCTACGCGAAGCTGTTGCGCGGATTGCTCCCCGGCGCCGAGATCGACATTGTGTTTGCCGCCGATCCGGGGGCGGTGCTCCCCCGCGGCGCGGCATTGGAGGGATATGACGGCGCGGCGATCACCGGCTCCGCGTTGCACATCTACGAAGCCGGGCCGCAGGTTACGCAACAAATCGAGCTGACACGAGGGCTGTTGACGGCGGGCACGCCGTTCTTCGGCAGCTGCTGGGGGCTGCAGGTGCTCACCGCGGCGACCGGCGGCAGCGTGCGGCGCAACCCCAAGGGACGCGAGCTCGGCTTCGGCCGTGGCATCCGGCTGACCGAGGCAGGCCGCAAGCATCCGATGTATATCGGCAAGCCCGACGTGTTCAACGCACCGACGGTGCATCTCGACGAAGTCGAGGCGCTGCCGCCTGGCTCCGTCGTACTCGCGACCAATGCGGTGTCCGACGTGCAGAGCGCGGAAATCCATTACAACGGCGCGGTGGCCTGGGGCGTGCAATATCACCCGGAATATCCGCTGCGGGAAATCGCCGCCATCGTGCGCCGCATCGGCAGCCGGTTGATCGAGGAAGGATTCTTCCTCGACGAGGACGATATCAAGGCCTTCGCCGGCGACCTTGACGCGCTCGATCAGAATCCCGCCGACAAGCGGCTGGCCTGGCGGCATGGCATCAGCAAGAATGTGCTCGACACCCGCCTGCGCGTGAGCGAGGTGGCCAACTGGATCGAGTATCACGTGCTGCCGAAACGAGCGAAGCGCGGGCGGGGATGACGCTTTCTTCCGCAGCGGCAAAAACCTGACTGGAGGCCGCAATGGATTTCTCCGATCGGCATGTGGTGGTGACCGGCGGCACCGGCGCGCTCGGCGTCGCTGTGGTTGGCGCGCTGATCGAAGCGGGCGCGGTGTGTCATGTCCCGTGGCACGCCGAAGCAGAAGCAGAGCATTTTCCGCATCGCGGCCACCGCCAGGTCGTGCTGGTGGGCAATACCGATCTCTCGGATGAAGCGGGTGTCGCGCGGCTGTTCGACGGCGTGGAGCGGCTCTGGGCCTCGATCCATCTGGCTGGCGGCTTCGCCATGAGCCCGGTGGCGAAAACCGATAAGGCCGCGCTGATGCAGCAGATCGATATGAATTTCGTCACCTGCTTTCTCTGCTGCCGGGCGGCGGTCAACCGCATGGCGGGAAACACAGACGGCGGGCGCATCGTCAATGTCGCGGCGCGGCCGGGGCTGGAATGGCGCAGCGGCGCCGGAATGGCGGCCTATACCGCGAGCAAGGCCGGCGTTGCCGCGCTGACCGCGGCTCTGGCGGAGGAAGTGGCGAAAGACGGCATTCTGGTCAACGCGGTTGCGCCCTCGATCATGGACACCCCGGCCAACCGCGCGGCCATGCCGAAGGCGGATTACGCGCTTTGGCCGAAAGTCGAGGAAGTCGCGAAAACCATTCTCTTCCTGGCTTCGCCGGACAACCGCGTCAGCCGCGGCGGCATCGTGCCGGTGTATGGGAAGTCTTAGCAATTCCGGCAAAGCGCGTCGTTCCCCCTCTCCCCGTTCTTCACGGGGAGAGGGTGGCCGGAGCGAAGCGAAGGCCGGGTGAGGGGCAGCTATTTTGCATGAAGCGCAGCTAGGATTGTCTCCAGAACCCCGTCTCGATTTGTCAAAATGTCGTTGTTCCAAAAGCGCAGGATGTGATAGCCCTCCGCTTTCAATGCCGCGTCGCGGCGGTGATCGCTATTGCTCTCGCTATGCTGACCGCCATCCGCTTCGATGATCAGCTTTCGTTCGCGACAGACAAAATCCGCGACATATCCGGCGATTGCCTCCTGACGAACAAATTTGAATCCGTCCAGACGGCGGTCGCGCAGAGCGAACCAAAGCTTTCGCTCGGCATCGGTTTGCTGATGGCGCAGACGCCGTTCCAGTCCGACTGTGGGACGGTCTGGTCCGCGCATAGAACTTGCCCCTCACCCGGCTCGCACTTGGTGCTCGCCACCCTCTCCCCGCAGGCGGGGCGAGGGAAAATCATCAATTCCCGCCCGTCGCGACCAGCTCCAGCGGCGCGGGCCGGGCAAGACGCGATACCGCGGTGGCGGCGACCACGGTGCGATGCTCGGCATAGGCTTCGTGGTTCTTTTCGATGTCGCCGAGATCGTACTGGTAGTTCACCATCAGCCCATGCGACTGGCGCAGCGCTTTGATCGAGGTGTCGGCCAGGAAATTGATCCGCTCCAGCCTTGCGCCGTTGCCGAGATGGAAACGCGCCACGGAATCGAGCGGCAGTCCGCGCGGCGTGCGCACATGCATGAAATAAAACGCCGCCGCCCGCATCAGCGGGTCCCGCGCCTTTTCCACCATCTGAGGATGCTGCCACCAATCCTCGCGGTCGAGGACGGCCAGTAAGGCCTTGTCTTCCGGGCGCAGCGCAACGGAAGAATCCGCCAGCCGCTCCCGGCGCAGCCATTCGGCAAAGTTCGAAACCGGCGATAGCGTGACGAAATTCGAGAGCGCTGGCAGTTCGCGCGAAATCTCCTCCACCACCTGTTTGATCAAGAAATTACCGAAGGACACTCCGGCCAATCCGCGCTGGCAGTTGGAGATCGAGTAGAACGTCGCGGTGGTGGCCTTGCCCGGGTCAACAGTGTCGCGCTTTGCCGCCAGGATCGGCTCAATCGAGCCTGGAATCTGGCGCGTGAGCGCGACCTCGACGAAGATCAGCGGCTCGTCCACGAGCGCCGGATGGAAAAAGGCGTAGCAGCGCCGGTCCGGCGAATCGATGCGGCGGCGCAGATCATCCCAATCGCTGATGGCGTGAACGGCCTCATAGCGGATGATCTTTTCAAGAATGCTGGCGGGGGTCGACCAGTCGATGCGCCGCAGGACCAGGAAGCCGCGATTGAACCAGGACGAGAAAAGATGGACAAAATCCGCATCCACCACGCTGAGATCATCGCGGTGGTCCATCGCGTCGATGATCTGCTCGCGCATGCGCACAAGCGCAGCGGTGCCGCTGGGCGCAAGATTGAGCCGGCGGACCAGTTCCTGCCGCAGCGGTTCGGCCGCGAGATGGATCTCGGCAGCGGTCTCCTCGGAGGGCGCCGCTTGCCAGGCGGCCACCGCAGCATCGAGACGCTTGCGGTCTACGCCGTAGCGACTAGCCAGTGCCTCGAAGAAGGCGATGCGCGGGCCGATGGTCAGTTCGTTGTAACGGCCGAGGATTTCTCGGGCGAGCGCGACCCCGGAGGCCTCGCCGCGGCCGGACAACAGCTCTTCGCATAGTTCGAGGAAATTGGCGGAACGTGCCGGCGCGTCGCCGCGGCGCTCGCGCGAGCGGTCGAGCAGCGCCCTGCCCTGCTCTGAAATGCTCTGCAATAACTCGCCAAAAAACGATGTATTCATCATTTTCCTGAGACAGCCGGCCCCATGAGATAGTCAGGGAGCCATGTGGCTATCCCTGGGAAGAAAGACAAGATCACGATCGCCAGCATCATGCAGAGAACATAAGGCACAGAACCCCAAAGCACCTTGTTGGTGGGCACGTCCGGTGCGATCGCGTTCACCACGAAGAGATTGAGCCCGACCGGCGGCGTGATCAGCCCGATCTCCATATTGATGGTGACGATCACGCCGAACCAGACCGGATCGAAGCCGGCATTGGTGATGATCGGCAGAAGGATCGGCGCGGTCATCAGGATGATGCCCGCTGGCGGTATAAAGCAGCCGCAGATCAACAGAAAGATATTGATGATGCCCATCAGCACCCAGCGATTGAGATCTGCATCGGCGATGGCTTGGGCCAGGGTCTGGGTGATGTAGAGCGACGTCAGCATGTAACTGAACAACACCGCCGTCGCGATGATCATCAGGATCATGACGGATTCGCGCGTGGTGGAGCGCAGGATTTCCCACCAGGCACTCGGGCTCCACATCCGGTAGATCAGGATGGCAAGGATGACGCAGAGTGCTGCGCCGACACCGGCCGCCTCCGATGGCGTGGCGATGCCGCCGTAGAGCGCGTACATGACGCCAATAATGATCAGCAGGAATGGCGCCACCTTCGGGATCGACGCGAACTTTTCCTTCCAGCTGTAGCGAAAGCTCACATCGTAAGCACGAAAGCCGCTTCGCCAGATGTAAAACAGCGTCCATGCCATGAACAGGCCGGTCAGCAGCAGGCCCGGCATGACGCCGGCGAGAAACAGCCTGCCGATCGAAGTTTCAGTGGCTATCCCGTAGAGGATGAAGGTGATCGAGGGGGGAATCAGAATGCCGAGCGTGCCGCCGGCGCAGATCGAACCGGTCGCCACCTCGTCCGGATAGCCGCGCCTGCGCATTTCCGGAATGCCCATCTTGCCGATGGCCGCGCAGGTGGCGGGCGATGAGCCGGTAAGCGCGGCGAACAGCGCGCAGGCCCCCAGGTTGGAGATCACCAGCCCGCCGGGCACGCGATAGAGCCAGCGGTCGAGCGCGATGTAGAGATCGCGGCCCGCGGGCGAGGAGCCGATGGCGGCGCCCATCATCACGAACATCGGGATGGAGACGAGCGTAAAATCGTGCAGGCCGGAATAGAGCGTCTCCGCCGCCACACCGAGTGACGATACGCCCTGGAAAATCACCAGGAAGGCGATGCCGATGGCGCCCAGCGCAAAGGCGACCGGCGCACCGGTCATGAAAACCAGAATCGTCGTGATTAGTACGATTGCGCCCTGGGTTGTGGGACTCATACGCCCGCCTCCGTGATCTGTTCGATCGTCGGGGCTGGCGCCTCCGGCTTCATGCCGAAGGGCGGCTCGCGGCCGGTGACGAGGCAGATCAGATCCGAGACGTATTGCAGCGTCAGCACGCCGAGACCAAGCGGCATGGCCGCATAAGGAATCCACAACCGGGCTCGCCACATGGATTCCGAGCGCCAATTATTGCTCCAGGCTTCATGCCAGAACTGAAAGGTCAGCACCGCCATGACCAGGCAGAAGGCGAGCGAAATGGAAATAGCGAAAAACGCCAGCCACCAACGCGCCCGAAACCCGACATAGAGCGGCAGCACGTCGACATTCACATGACCCTTCGTCAGCAGCACATAGGGGCCGCCGATGAAGGTCGCCGCCACCAGACTGAAGGTGACGAAATCGGTTTGCCAGATGGTGTTATCGTTCAGCACATAGCGGATAAAGACCATCTGACAGACGATAACGACCGCAGCCGCCGTCAGTGCGGCGGCAAAAATCCCGCAGGCCTGCGAGATCAGTTTGACCGCACGGATGAAATGATCCACGGCCGCCCCCAGAGAAATATGATCGGCCGGCGCGCGCCGGCCGATCGCGAAGATCGCGTTATTTCACCGCCAGAGCGGCGTCGATCAGTTTCTTGCCGTCAGACACTTCGCTCGCGAAGGTCTTGTAGGAACTCTCCTGCGCGACCTTCAGCCATGCGTCGTATTCCTCGGACGTCAGGGTGACGACCTCGACGTTGTTCTTCTTGAAGGTGGCGACCATCTCCTCGTCGAGCTTTTTCGATTCCGCGTTGAAGTATTCTTCCGATTTCTTGCCGGCTTTCAGCAGCGCTTCCTGCTGCGGCTTGTTGAGCTTGTCAAAACTCCTCTTCGACATCAGCACCGGCTCGTACATGAACCAGAGCGCATTGTCGCCCGGCGCGGTGATGCATTTCACCTGCTCATAGAGACGGAACGAGACGAAGCTGCCCGAGCTGGTGTCGGTCGCTTCCGCGACGCCGGTCTGCAGTGCGTTATAGACTTCGTTGCTCGGGATACTCACGATCGACGCGCCGGCCTTCTGCCACATGGCGGCGAAGGTCGGACCGGCGGAGCGGATCTTCTGGCCTTTCAAATCGTCCGGCTTGCGGATGCAGCCCCGCTTGGACGCCACCGCGCCTGCGAGCCAGGCGTCGGCCAACACCACGGCGCCCGCCTTGTCGATCTTGTCCTTGATCTCCTTCATGAAGGGCGACGAATTGATACGCGCGGCGCGGTCATGGTTGCGAACGAGGCCCGGCATGAGCGTGGCACTGAAGGCGCCCACCTTGCCGCTGGCGTAATCAAGCGGCAGCGCCGTCATGTCGAGCTGTCCGTTGACGATCGCATTCCATTGATCATTCGGTTTGAACAACGAAGCGCCGGGATAGACCTGCACCTCGAGGCCCACATTGGCGGCTTTTACTTCCTTGGCGATGATCTGCACCATCTCATCGCGCGGATCGCCTTTGCCGCCGGGAAATTGATGCGAGGCCTTCAGCACGGTTTGTGCCTGGGCGGCAGCCGCAAACAGGGCGGTCGCGGCCACCCCCGCCAGCAGGATCGAGATCTTACGCATGAGCTTCCTCCTTGAGTTTCTTCATTTAACGTCAGGATATCGCAGCGTAGCCGTTCTTCCTATTGGTTCGGGTATAGACAAAAGGGCGGATGCGGGCCACAGAAAACGCCCCTTTCCTGCGCGGCCCGGTGCCGCGCCATTTGGAGATTTTGTGCAATGCCGCGACCCCTGGCTGGCGTTCGTGTGCTTGAACTGGCCCGCATTCTCGCGGGCCCCTGGGCGGGGCAAATACTGGCCGATCTCGGCGCCGACGTGATCAAGGTGGAACGCAAGGGCGCCGGCGACGACACCCGCGGCTGGGGCCCGCCGTTTGTCGAAGGCAAAGACGGCGGCCATGTCAGCGCGGCCTATTTTCATTCGACCAACCGCGGCAAGCGCTCGATCGAGCTGGATTTCGAAAGCGACGAGGGCCGCCGCATCGTGCGCAAGCTCGCCGCGCGTTCCGATGTCCTGCTGGAGAATTTCAAGGTCGGGGGGCTCGCCAAGTTCGGCCTCGACTACCAGAGCCTCGCGCCGGAAAATCCGCGGCTGATTTATTGCTCGGTCACCGGCTTCGGCCAGGATGGGCCTTATGCCAAGCGCGCCGGCTATGATCTGATGGCGCAAGGCATGGCCGGCATGATGGACTTGACCGGCTATGCCGACGGGCCGCCCACGCGGGTCGGCGTCCCGATCTCCGATCTTCTCACGGGTTGCTATTCGGTAATCGGCATTCTCGCCGCACTCATGCAGCGAGAGAACACCGGCCGAGGTTGTCACGTCGACACCGCGCTGGTCAATTCGACCGTTGGCACGCTCGCCAACCAGGCGCTGAATTTTCTCGTCTCGGGCAAAATCCCTGCCCGTATTGGCAACACGCATCCCAACATCGTGCCCGTACCAGGAATTTCCGGTGGCCGACGGCCATGTCATCGTCGCAACCGGAAACGACGGTCAGTACATCAAATTTTGCAACGTCCTCGGCGCGCCAGAGCTCGCGGAAAATCCCGACTACAAAAACAATGCCGGCCGGCTGGCGCATCGCGACGAATTGTCAGCGAAATTATCGACGCTGACGGCGCGTCTGACGCGTGACGAGCTGTTGGCTAAACTTGAGGCGGAGGGCGTACCCGCAGGCCCGATCAACAATCTGGCGCAGGTTTTTGCCGACCCCCAGGTCGTGGCGCGCGGCATGCAGATCGAGCGGCCGAACGCGGCCGCCAAAGCCGGCAAGGTTCCAGGCGTGCGCACGCCGATCAGCTTCGACGGCTGGGGCGCCGCGGCCGAGCATGGCGCTCCTGCGCTCGGGCAGCATACCGCCGAGATATTGAGGGAAATCGGCGAAGCCTAGACGAGTGCGCGGACGCTTCGAAGTTCGTGAACCTTGTGCCGCTTTTCGATTTGAAGTTCCTCATCGCAGTTGAGGCAAATGTTGTAGGAACTTCAAATCGGCGGCACTAGCCTGTTTCCGTTTCGTTTCAATTTTCAGCTGCGCTTAACCGCGTGGAACGAGCACCTTGAGCCGCGCGTTGAGTCCGGACTGATCCGCGGGTAAGATCAGTCCCGCAGTTCGCGTATTGTGGAGAGTTCTCATGGCCCCGCGTCCTTACTGGAAGGGCTATCTCAAATTATCGCTGGTCTCCTGCCCGGTCGCGCTCTACCCGGCGTCGTCGCGCTCCGAGCGCATCGCGCTGCATCAGATCAACAAGCGAACCGGCAACCGCCTGCGCCAGCAGATGGTCGACGAGCAGACCGGCGACGTGGTGGAGAAAGAGGACAAAGGGCGCGGCTATGAAGTGAGCCGCGACCAGCATGTGCCGATCGAAGATGAAGAGCTCGACAAGATTTCCATCGAGAGCACGCACACCATCGACATCGAAAGCTTCGTGCCGCGCGCGGAGATCGATGAGCGTTATATGGACAGCCCGTATTACATCGCGCCCACCGACGAAGTCGGCCAGGAAGCCTTCATCGTCATCCGCGAAGCCATGCGCGAGAAGAAGATGGTGGGGCTGGGCCGCGTCGTGCTCTACCGGCGCGAGCGCATCCTGATGCTGGAGCCTTTCGACAAGGGCCTGCTGGCAACCGCGCTGCGCTACGGCTACGAGGTGCGCGACGCGACAGCCGTATTTCGAGGACATTCCAGACGTGGAGCTGCCGAAGGAAATGCGGCAGCTCGCCTCGCACATTCTCGATACCAAGGCGGGGCATTTCGATCCCTCCACTTTCGAGGATCGCTACGAGAATGCGCTGGTCGAATTGCTGAAGACCAAGCAGGCCGGCCTGCCGCCGCCGAAGGAAACGGCCAAGCGGCCTGCCGCGCGGGTGATCAACCTGATGGACGCCTTGCGCCGCAGCGTGGCGACGGAGATCCGGCGGCACGAAGGCTGCAGCCAAGCGCAGCGCGGCCCGCCCGGCGGCAGCGCGGCGCAATGCGCCGCGCGGCAACGCGACGCACCGGCACCCGTCGCGCGGGATGAACGCGCGTTAATTCTCAACTGATCAGGTCTGGGTCTCGCTGGAAGGCTCTTGCACCGCTTTTGCGGAAGTGCCGTGGGCGTCAGGCGCCGGCGCGGAGAAAAATCGCGCAAAAACAAAGAACAGCAAAATGATTTTTAGCGCGTAATCGAAAAGGTATCGCATATTCCAAGAACGCGCGGACGCGGTTTCGGTTCATCTCCGCGCCCTGTCATTTTTCGTTTCGCGCTGCAGTAACCGGGACTTAACGCCGACGGGAATTCCGGTTCTTGGCATATTGCAACGAGTATTGGCGCTTTGCCGCCATGATCGCGACAATCAGCATCGAAAGGACCAGATAGCGCAGGATCGTATCCCAGGAATGGAATTGATTAAGCAGACCGACGATCCAACATGCGACCAGGATCGACAGCAAGGCGGTCTTTGATATCGACATACTGGTCTCCAGAGCGCCAGTGGCGAGTGAGTGAGTGAGAAGGCGGCAAAAACGATATGCCAACACGGGGCAAAGCCGGTGGTTCCGCGGCAAGGCGCGCGGAGCCGCGGGAGGCGTTTCTTGTGCCGAAGGTTGCGAAGGTAGTGCCTGGAACTCAGGCAGCGCGGCGGGGGTGCTGCGTGGAGGGGAAACAGGGGTTCCGCATAAGCCCATCCGCCTTTTCGCGGATCTCGTTCATTTCTTTCTCGCTCAGGACCCCGGCACGAAACAGGCAGAATGCCTTCAGCTTCATCAGCCGGGCGGAGGAGACGTCATTCATCGGAAAAAGGCGGTCGAAATCCAGCGGCATGGCGTCCTCACAGGCCAGTGAAACGGCAGAAAAAGGCAGGGCCCTTCATCGACGCAGATCAACGCGAGGAGGCGCCGGCCGGTTCCGGCCGGATCGCCCGATCGGCGGGTATTTTCGCCATTCTGGACAGCCCAAAATCGAGCCTCTATAACCCCCCGCGCGCCCCTTTGGTGACCCGCACGGGCGCGAATGCCCAGGTAGCTCAGTTGGTAGAGCACGTGACTGAAAATCACGGTGTCGGTGGTTCGATCCCGCCCCTGGGCACCATTGCTTTATCCGCACAGCCATGCATGCACCGGCATCCCCTCCCGCACCGCGCGGGGATGTGGGCAACATCGCCTCCTTAGCACGCGGACGCCCGCTTGCTCGCCGGCTGCCGGCTGCTGTCCTCTGCTTTCTGTTTGGCCCCGCCTCGTTTTCGAGAAACCGGGTGCACCGCACGTACGCTTGCCGCCGCCTTGCGGCGTGATACGCGCATGAGTTTTAGCAACCTCGCGCCACACGCTGTTTCGATTACGAGCAGGCCCCAAGTGGAAACGAAATCGGACAAGTGAAAGCGACACAAGTTTGCCATTCTGCCTTGGTTCGCTTTGAGCAAGAGGACAACCGTCCTGGCTGTTCGCAGAGAAGGAGACCTTCGATGTGCGATTACAGTCTTCACAATGTTGCAACCCGCCCCGCAAAGGTCGGAGATAAACTGTTCACGACCCGGTTCAGCGATAGCTGCACGCGCGGCTTCGCTGCTTTGGGAGAACCGAATGTCGCAGTCTGCCTACTCCCCGGCACGGAGCTGGCGCTCGAGCGCGAAGTGGAAATTGACCATGCCTTTGGCCGACTCTGGCCGAGCCTGCGGTTTGGACGGATCGAGGAGAAGGTAGCTCGATTCCGGCAGGTCCAAAAGGATCAGCCCAATGTCCACCACGATGCGCTGGAGTTCCCCAACGGACAGACCGTGTTGGTTACCCGGCTGTGCGAAGGCCAGCGCGCGACCGTGCTGCAGTTGCCGGCTTCTCCGCATGCTGCAACCGAAGCGCAAGAGACAGCGCAGGGACAACGCAAGCGCAGGAGCAAGCGCCAGCTCTCTGACTGCTTGATGCTCGCCACCAGACTCGACCAGGTGAGAGCAAAAAAAGAGCCACCGGAGTGCCGATGGCTCTTTATACGCGACGCACATTTTCGACAGGTTTGATGCCGGCGCTGAAGGGCGGCCTAAGCCGAGCAGCCTCAAATCGCCGATGTCGCAGGTCAGTGTTCCGTGACATCGACATAGACTCCCTCGATGTCGGTCAGATGGAATTGGCCGATCGGGCACTGCTTGAACACTTCCAGCCGGGCCTTGCCTTCCGATCCGTAGCCGAGCGGCTTGGTTACCATCAGCGGATTGGAGCCGATGATTTCCTCCATGTCGCGCCTGACGGCCTCGACGCTTTCGACCTTGAAGCCGAAATGTTCGAGCCGCGGCGGCTCCGGGTCGTGACCGATGAAGTTTTCCATCTTCCACGGCAGGATCAGCAGCGTCACCCGCCCATCGCTGAGGCGGTAATTGCCGTCGCTGCTCTCGTTGGAGACCGGAAGCTCGTAAACGGTGGAGTAAAATTCGGCGCTGCGCTCGGGATTGGTGGCGCGCAAGGCGATATGATTGATGTAGCGCTGCGGCAGCTCCCCGCCTGTGTTCTCGGCGAAGATATCCTGCGCCTTCCCAGAATCCCGTTCGGCCAGGTCGTAGATGATCATGTCGTGATCGGCGGCGCTCCAAGCCGCGTTGGGACGAACGGCGGGGCGCTGCACCAAGGGCAGATCGGGATCGAATTTCTTCATCCGTTCGATGGCGAGGGGGATGCTTTCGACTTCGAAGCCGAAATGGTCGAGACCGCTCCGCCGCCCGTCGCGCAGGGGGATGTTGTTAAGCCCGATCTGACCGTCGCCGACCGGCGCGGCGCGCGCAGGCCGCTGCACATTCGACGCCTTCATTCCGAAAAGCGCTTGGTAAAAGCGGGCGTTAATGGCGTATTGCGTGGTGCAGATAGCCAAATGGTTGATTCTGGCGAACATCGGCGGGCCTCCCTTTGATCTGCTTATGATTGAGGCGGCGTCCTGACGCCAGCCGGCAAGGGAATTATTCCGGCGATGTTAGCAAATCGGATGCGCGGCACAATCGCGCCGCCCGCGATATCAGCCCACCCGGCCAGCGCTTACGCCGCTCGGCTGCCATGATGCGGTCAGATGCGGGCGTGCTGAGCATTCAGGCCCATAAAACGCACGCGTAAATAACTGAAGGCCCGCGCCGGTGCGGCAGCGGGCCTTCATATTCACGAGAGGTTGGCGCAGCGAGCTACCGGGAAGCGGTCCGCCAGCGCCTTCACGCCTGCTTGCGCCGCTTAATTCAGCGCCAGCGCGCAACCAAGGACAACAGCTCCCCCAACAGAGGCTTCCACAACGGAGCCGGCCTGGACCACCGGAAAATCCGGCGGGAAGGGTTTCTTGTGACCGCGGCCACGCGCTTTGGTATCCAGGCGAAGCTCGGCCTCCAAGCCTCCCGGGCCGACCGACCCTAATGGGACCGTGCCGACGACGACAGCGTCGACCGAAAAGACGACCTGCGCTCCGGCAACAAAGCCGTCCGTCGTGCTGGTCTCGAACTCCGCGCGAAACTTGTTGCGCGGCCCTTTCTTTTTGACACGCGCCTCGTATTTAACAGAAAACTCGGTGTCGCCGGTTCCAACCGCGTCACAGCTAAAGCGGCTTGCAGGATTCTTGGCATCACTGCTCGTTGCGCTGATGCTCACAGCAGCGAGCCCAAGCACTGTCGCAGCAGTCAACGCCGAAAGCGATTTCAACATGAACTTCCCCCAGGGTTTTTGTTTACGCCTGCGCTTGTTTGACGCGGGATAGGAGAATTGAAAAGCTAATCTGCTGAGTTTGCTGAGGGAGGTGTGGAACGGGACGTTGCAATTTTAATAGATTGCGGATCGCATCTGAACGACAGCGCGCAGATAAAGAGTTAATGCAGCGCCGGAATGTACCGCTACATCACATCCGGCACTTCCATCCCCTCCGGCGGCGGGCCGTCGTAAAGCACCGGCTCCATCCGCGACGCCGCGCCTTCGCGCCCACCGTTTCGAAGCGGATCAGCCGAATGTAAACGCGAAAGCCTCCACGCCCGAACCGTAAAATTCGATTTCGAACTGGCGATCGGCGATGGGCTTCGGTTGCCGGATCAGCTGGTACGTCCGCTGCTCGGTAACAGTGCCCTCACCCTCCGCGTCGACGTCGGTTCCGTGCGCGGTCTTCGGCGGCTTGCCATCGATCCGCACACGAAAGCGCACGGAGGTTCCCGGCGCCGCCGGACCCATCACAAGGTTTACGTCGCGGGCGTGAAAACGATAGGCGATGCCGCCATTGGGCTTGTTCAGTAATGCGGGTGAGCTCTTCACCGTCCAGTCGCCGGACAGCGCCCACTCGTTCAGGCGCAAGCGCGCGGGAACCGTATAGACCTGAGGCTTGTCCGCGATCGCGCCCCCGGGCGACGCAAACTTCTCGGACTGCGCATAGCCCAGATAACTTTCGGGAGACTTCAGGGTGGCCCAATCGGCAGCCACTTCGAGACCGCGTGGATCGACGGATACCAACTCATCGCCGATGCCGTCGGCGCCGGCCTCCATCAGCAATCGCTGGATGACCATCTCCGACTGCTCGTACGCGCCCTCGCCAAAGTGGTAATGGCGGATACGCCCCTGCGCATCGATAAAATACAGCGCGGGCCAATATTGGTTTCTGAAGGCGCGCCAGATGACGTGGTCATTGTCGACTGCGACCGGGTACTCGACGCGCATGTCTTTCACCGCCCAGCGGACATTGTTTGGGTTCTTTTCAAATGCGAATTCCGGCGCATGGACGCCGATCACCACCAGTCCCTTATCGCGATATTTCTCCTGCCAAGCGCGCACATAGGGGAGCGTGCGCAGCCAGTTGACGCAGGTGTAAGTCCAGAAATCGATCAGAACGACTTTCCCGCGTAAAGCCGACGACGTCAGCGGCGGCGAATTCAGCCATTCGTCCGCGCGCTCAAGCGAAGCCAGCTCGGTTTGGCCGCCAATCTGGCCAGTCGGGAACCCGTGAAGGAAGGGAGCCCGCACCCCTGGAGACGTCATCGATTCCCCCTTTATGTCCCACACAAAGCCGGCAATCGGGGCCCCGATTGCGACGGCGAGTACCGCGGCGATCAAGAGGTTCTTTGCTTTCATCGATAAATTCCTCCGAAATACCAGTCGACATTGGCCGCGCTGGCAACGGAAGTCGGCGCGCGCAGTGCGCACGCCGAAGTCTTCAGCGCTTGATGATTATACGCCGCAAATCGACCGGGGAGATCCGGCGCGCAACCCGATGCGCGCCGTTCGTTTAGATCAATTTCCGGAGCGATCTGAAGCCCTCGCGCATCTCGCCGACGAATAGCTCCGGCTGTTCCCAGGCCGCGAAGTGGCCGCCCTTGGGAAGCTTGTTGTAGTGGATGAGATTGGGATAGGCCCGCTCTGCCCAACTGCGCGGAGCTGGATAGAGTTCGTCAGGGAAGACGCTCACGGCAACCGGGATGGAGACGCCTTTGCGCCTTTGAGGAAGAACGACTTGCATTTGTTCTCCCAGTAGAGACGGGCGCCGGAAAGCGCCGTGTTCGTCAACCAGGTGATCGTGATGTTGTCGAGGATGTCGTCGCGCGTGAGGCCCTCGGACTCTCCGTTAAAGACGCGTGAGATCAGCTCGTAGCTGCGCGCGTCGTGATCAAGGAAATAAGCCGCCAGGCCGACGGGTGAGTCCGCGATTCCGTATAATGTCTGCGGTCGCAGCCCCATCTGGTACCCGTAGCCGATTCCCTTCTGATATACCAACTGCAAACGCTCGTAAGCGACCTTCTCGTCGGCTGAGAGACCCGATGGCGCCGGCGCGCCCGGAAAAGGCCGCCTTGTCAATGTCCGCTGGAATAGACGCCGGGCATGTTGGTGTGAATGCCGACCAATTCCGGAGGCGCCTGCACGCCCATTAGCTCGATGATGATCGCGCCCCAATCGCCGCCTTGCGCCACGAACTTCGTGTACCCGAGGCGCTTCATGAGCACTACCCAGGCACGGGCGATATGCGCGGGGTCCCAGCCGGTCGTCGTCGGCTTGCCGGAAAAGCCGTAGCCCGGCATCGACGGGATCACGACATGGAAAGCGTCCGATGCGCTTCCACCATGCGCTGTGGGATTGGTGAGCGGATCGATGATCTTCAGCTGCTCGACGACCGAGCCGGGCCATCCGTGCGTGACGATGAGCGGCAGCGCATTTTCATGCTTTGAACGGACGTGAATGAAGTGAATGTCTAGCCCGTCGATCTCGGTGATGAAATTCGGCAAGGCGTTCAGTCTCGCTTCGCACCGTGCGCCAGTCGTAGTCGGTCGCCCAATAGCGCGCGAGCTCCTGCATCGTCGCGAGTTGCACGCCTTGCGACGCATCGGCGACGGTCTCCTTTTCGGGCCAGCGCGTGGCCGCGATGCGCCGGCGAAGCTCGACGAGTTCCTCTTCCGGAAAGTCCGACGCGGAAGGGACGGATCGCGGCATTTTCGGCCGCGGCGAGCGCCTGCTCTGCAAGCAAACCAGCCGCAACTGCGGCTGACGGATCGACGAAAATGCTGCGTGTTGGTGCGACGGCGTACGGCGGATGTAATGGACATGGCTGTTCTCCTGGTGGCGGGTTTACGGCGCAACCTTGATCGATGAGGCCATCGCTGCCTTTTGCGCAGCGCTGCCTCTCGCCGCACTCCGATCAAGTGCGGTCGACGTTCATGACAGCTTCGACAAAACCTGCGGAGCTTTCTTTACTTCGCAGCCTGGATTGATGCGTGAACCAGCGCGACCGCAAGAGCTGCGCATGTTGCGCTGGGCTCGACAGTAAGTTTGGTAGAAAGAAAGAATTTCCGCGAGAGCGTTCGCGGCTGCGGGTGCCATCCGACTATGGCGGTACGCGGCGACACTCAGAAACAATTTGAGTAGAGGTTAACGCTACCACTTTTTGCGCTCGCTCAAAAGTTGCCTTTGGTCAATCTTTCGTGCGCAGCGCAAGCCGCGGCCTTACAAAAATTTCGCGGGGCAGCACGTGTCGGTGGTTCGATCCGCGCTGCGCACCAATATTTCGATACCTTCCCCCTACATCACATCCGGCACTTCCATCCCCTCCGGCGGCGGGCCGTCATACAGCACCGGCTCCATCCGCGACGCCGCGCCTTCGCGCCGCATCGTCTCCTCGAATTCCGCGCGGATGAACGGGTCCTCCAGGTGATAAGGGATCGCGTTGCCGCCCTTGCTGACGTCGATCGCCCAGACGTCGCGCATGGCTTCGCCCGGGCGGCCGGCCTTCAGCGCCGGATGATTGTTCGGGCCATGCCAGGCCGCGAGCCGTAATCCGCCGGGGCTGATGCCGAAATGCTGATGGTACCAGTCGCCGCTCATCGGCGCGGCGGAGACGATGCCGACCGGCTCATAATCCTGCCGCAGCACCTTGTCGCCGTGGCCGTCCTTCCATGGGCGTCATGCCCAGCGCTTCGGGCCAGGTATAGGTGTAGCCCTTGCCCTGGATCGCGATCAGCACCGCGGTCGAATGGTGCTTGTGCGCCTTGGAATAGCGGCCGGTCTCGTGCTGGCCGATGAAAGTGTAGAAGCGGTTGCCGCCCATATGCGGCTCGACACGGCGATAGCCCGGCGAGCGGCGGTTATCGAGCGGCAGTTCGGTGGTGATGATATCGGGAATGATATTGGTGCGGCGCATGGCAAGCCCGCGCACCGGATCGGGCTCGATATCCTCCTTGGGCTTGAAGAAGTCCTCTTCGCCCGAGAAACGGTCCTTGAAAACATAGGGACAGTTGAAGACGAAATCGATGTTGTCGGTCAGATTGATCTGATTGGGCGCGGAGGTGCCGCACAGCAAGCAGCGCCGGGCGAGCTCGCCGCGTTGATGATGCGGTGATGCGCATTGAGCGGGATCGTAAAGAGCGAACCCTTCTGCCATTCGAAGACGTGCGGTTTGCTCTGGCCGTCCTGCCAGACTTCCGTTGAGCCGCGGCCTTCGACCACAAGGACGATCTTCTCATAGAGATGCCGCTCGGGATTGAGCGCGCCGGCGCCGGGAACCTCGACCACATACATGCCCCACAGGCCTTCGGTGCCGTAGAGCTGGATATAGCTGCCGCGCCCTCCCAGCCGCTTCCACGGCGCCATCGGCAGGTCCTGCACCCGGCGCACGCCGATGCCGCGGAACACCGGCACGCCTTCCGCCTCCATGAAGCGGTCATAGGGCATCTGCGGCCGCTTGAAGTCGCCAAAGCCGGCATTCTCGCCGGCCTTGGGCTGGTGCCAGTGTTTTTGATCGGTGACTTCGTGCATGTCGTCCTTTTCAAAGCCAGCCGTTGCGGCGCAGGCGCCAAAATAGCGTGAGGCATATCGCGAGCGTGACGCCGAGCACAACAAAATAGCCATAGCCCCATTTGAGTTCGGGCATGTGCTCAAAGTTCATGCCGTAGATGCCGGCAATGGCGGTCGGAACGGCAAGGATGGCCGCCCACGCCGCCAAGCGCCGCGTGATCTCGGTCTGCTGGCGCTGCCCCAGCATGACGCCTGCTTCGAAGGCGAAGGCCAGGACCTCGCGCATCGAATCGATCTCTTCCAGCACCCGCGTGACGTGATCGGAGACGTCGCGGAACAAAGGCTGCATGCCTGCGTCGATCGGCTTCACCTCCGCATGCTCAAGCCTCCGGCACACCTCGGCGAGCGGAGCGGCGGCTTTTCGCAGACGGAGCAAATCCCGACGCAGCCTGAACATGCTGCGCACATCCGCGCGCGGGTTAGTATCTTTGAAGACGCTTTCCTCAATGGCTGTCGACTTCCTTCGTGAGCGTTTCGGTAACCACCGTGTAGTTGTCGACGATAAAGTCGAGGATCGCGTAGAGGATGTAATCCTCGCCGTGGGACAACAGCGCCGGACAGGATTCGGATCGTTCGCGCACCGCCGTATAGGACGAGGAGGCGCCGTGCCGCACCGAAACCACATAGCCTTGTCCGACAAAGAGATGTGTTTCGCCGAACGCAACCTGCTTCCTCACCAGTTGCGCGGTGCGCGCCACGATAAAAAGAGAGTCCCCATACTGTTCAACCTTGGGATGTTGATGCGCCTTGCTGGCGTCCTCAATAGCCAGCGGATGCAAGCCGAACTGCGCCTGCACTTGCTGTAACAGCGAAAGCTCCGGCTCGAACAATCCGATCCAGACGACGTGGCCGGGTCGCTTGGCGTAGTCAGCCGCTTCCTCGACCTTGATATCGAGCAACCCTTTTGCCGCGTGCATAGACGCTGGCTGCCACGACGCCGCGTTTGCTTCCCGGCGCTGCGCGCTTTGTCTGATCGGCTGAACTCGCATATGGTTCCTGGATAACGTTACTCCGCCCTTGCCTGATAAAGACGCTTCCCTACCCGCCTTTCTTTTCGTCGCTGTGCAGCTTGCGAAGATAATCGAGCAGATCGGGCGGCGCGTCGGCGATCTTGTTGATGGCCTTCATCACCGCCTCGTGGTTGACCGGGCTCACCTCCACGCGGATCTTGGCGGCATCGGCGAGATATTCCGGATCCTTGTGAACGGCCATGAAGGCCGCCTGCAGCGCCTTGGCACGATCCTCCGGCACGCCGGGCGGCGCGGCGAAGGGACGCGACAGGATATAGGACTGCTCGGCCAGTTCGATCAGCGTCTTGGCCTTCTCGTCCTTCGCCAATTCGCGCGCCGTCGGCACATCCGGGAACATCGGATGACGCGTCGCCCGCGCCAGCTGCACCAGGACGCGCATGTTGCTGTCGGGCTTGAGCCATTCCGGCTTCAGCGAGGTCACCGAGGAGAGATCGACCGTGCGCCCGTTCACCTCGTTGCGTTCCAGCGCCAGGAAAATGGCGCCGTTGTCCGGATAGCCGCTGACCAGCTTGAATTTGAAACCGAGCGTATCGCGCAGCAGGATCGGAATGTCGGTTCCGGTCGAGCCCTCGCCGGTCACGCCGAGCGTGATCGGCTGGCTGTCGGGCCGGCGCGCATCCTCGATCGACTGCACCGGGCCATCCTTGCGGACCAGCAGAATATAGGCGTCGTTGGAAAAGTCCGACGAGGAGCCGAGCCAGACGAATTTGCGCGGGTCGAACTGCACGCCGGGATTGGTGCCCAGGATCGCGATCAGCGGCATGTCGCGGCCGAACATGCCGATCGCGGTGCCGTCCTTCGGCGCGGTGTTGTAGAGCGCGTTCACCGCCCGCATGCTGCCGGCGCCGGGCATGTTCTGCACGACCACCGAGGGATTGCCGGGAATATATTTGCCCAGATGCCGCGCCAACAGGCGGGCAAAGACGTCATAGCCGCCGCCGGTTCCATAGCCGACGATCACGGTGACGGTCTTGCCCTTGTAGAAATCGGAAACCGCGTCGGCTTTCGCCGGGAATGCCACCAGCGCCAGCGAGACCAGCAATGCGGCGATACCGCGTATCAGCATGTCTTTTCCTCCCTTCAGACCGGCTCTTGGACGGCGGCCCGTTATTTTTATGAAAGCAGCTTTGGCGGAGCCGGCGCAATAGGTTTAGGGCCGTCACCGGGCGCGTGGATTTCGCCGCCAGGGGTCGAATGGAGTGTTGCGCGAGGCCTGCCAACCTAACGGCAGGTCGGCAAGCTCGGCGATGCTGGGGTCGAGCTGCCAGATTTTCCGCAGGGCGACCACGCGCGCGTCTTCTTCCAGCACCGGTGCATTTGGCAGGAATTGCCAGCCTCCGTCTTCCTCGTCATGCGAGACCAATAGAATGGGCGAACCCTGCTCCGTGACATAACGTGTCGTGATGACGGCTACGTTTGGTGCATCATCAAAGGGCCAGTTCTCCGGCACAGTCGTCATGGCTAGTCCCGCGATCTTTCACTATTAAGAAGCGAGCTCACGGTACCTCACGAAAGTTGAACAGCGCCAGAGAAATGGTGAGGTCATCGCGCTGAGCAGCTGGGCACCCGATTTGACCGATGCAATTTGATTTCCGCCCCATTAACCTGCCGGTCGGCCCGATTGGAGGAGACGCCAATGGACGTGATTCAACTCGGCGAAGATGTGCTCAAGGCCCTGCAGGACAAGGGCTGGGACGTCCAGCTCAGCGACTCTGCGCGAACCCCTGCTGCCTCCCGACCTGCGCCGCCGCTATCCCCGCCTGCCGGTGGAGTTGACGGATTTCTTGGAAAGGATCGAATCCGCCGCGAACGCCGATGAGAACATCTGGTTCCTCTGTCGCACGGACTTCCAACGTACCGACGCAGATCACTTTCGCTGGAACGAATTCGAGCTGATGCTCCTGGAAAACGACGACGCCAAACAGCAGGCGGAGACCCGCAGATTTTGGGACCTGCATTTTCCCTTCATGCTGGCCACGCATTCCGACTACGACTATCTGGCCGTAAGCCTGGAGGAGCAATCCTACGGCCAGGTCGTGCATGGTTGCGAACTGGAGCTGCAAGAACCCTCCGTCGTCGCGCCCTCGTTCGCGGAATTTCTCGCCTTATTCAAAGAGACGGCGGCCGGCCGGCGTAACGAGTATCCGCTGACCGCTTTCGTGTGAGGCGCAAGGCCTGTTTTCATCAATAGACAAAGACGTTTGGTATTATAATGTGCGGGAAAATGGCTCCGGCCGGTAACAGCGGGGCCGACCTAACCCTATCCCGGCGGCGCTCACGGCAGGGCAAAAGCAGATGTTTTCGCAACTGAAATTGAAGGTCATCCTGTTCGGGCTGGCGCAGCTGCTGAAATTCGCCGCCTGGCGCTATCCGCAATTCGCCGCCCGGGCGAAGGAGCACGATCTCACCGGACAATTCGTGACCCGCGACGAAGAGATCGGCCGCTGGTTCAAATTCGACAACGGCAAGATCACCTCCGGCGCCGGCGTCCTGCAAGACGCGGACGTCACGGTCGCCTTCAAGAATGCCGCGGTCGGCGCTTCGCTGCTGACGCCGCCGATCAACTGGCTCGATCAGATCAACGCGCAGAAGGAATTCGCCCTCGGCGTGACGGGTGACGACGGGCTGGTGAATTGGTTCGCGCAGACCGTGCTGATGGCGCAAAGCGCGGGCACCAAATTCGGCACACAGATGCCCGACGGCTCGATGCGCTATTGCAACATGGCGAATGGCGGCCCGCTTTTCGTCTATGTGAAGGACGGCAAGATCGTCCGCACCACGCCGATCGATCTCGACGACAGCGATGGGGCATCCTGGACGATCGAGGCGCGCGGCTTGAAGCTGACGCCGCCGCGCAAGACGACGCTCGCCCCGCATGGGCAGAACTGCAAGTCGATCGTCTATTCACCCGACCGGCTGCTCTATCCGATGAAGCGGATGGACTTCGATCCGAACGGCGAGCGCAATCCGCAGAACCGCGGCAAGTCAGGCTATGTGCGTATTTCCTGGGAGGAAGCGCTCGGTATCGTCTCCAACGAAATCAAGCGTCAGAAACTGACCTATGGACCCGGCTCCATCGCGGTGTCGCACGGCTCGCACCATACCTGGGGCAACATCGGCTACTACCTCTCCGCGCTGTTCCGCTTCACCAACGCGGTCGGCATGACGCGCGTCCACCACAATCCCGAACTCCTGGGAGGGCTGGTACTGGGGCGCGGTGCATCACTGGGGCCACACGCTGCGCGTCGGCCAGTCGGAAACCTACGGCACGGTCGAGGACTGTCTGCAGAACTGCGACATGATCGTGTTCTGGTCGGCCGATCCGGAAACCACCTCGGGATCGTACGGCGCGCAGGAAGGCACCATCCGCCGCCAGTGGCTGAAGAATCCGAAGCTCGGCATCAAGGTCGTCCATGTCGATCCCTATTACAACGGCTCGGCGCAATTCCTGCCGGGCAAATGGTTCGCGCCCAAGCCGACCACCTCGCCGGCCATGGCGATGGCGATCGCCTATGTCTGGATCAAGGAAGGGCTTTACGACAAAGACTATGTGAAGACCCACACGGTCGGCTTCGACGTGTGGAAATCCTATCTGCTCGGCGAAGAAGACGGCGTTCCGAAAACGCCGGAGTGGCAGGAAAAAGAGACCGGCGTACCGGCGAAGGACGTGCGCGCGCTCGCGCGCGAATGGGGACGCAAGCGCGTCTATCTCGCGCCCGGCGGCTGGGGCAACGGCCACGGCGGCGCCTGCCGCAACCAGACCGGCATCCAATGGGCGCGCGTCATGGTCTGCCTCTCGGCCATGCAGGGACTCGGCAAGCCCGGCTGCAACATGGGCAATCTGCAATGGGGCTGCCCGGTCGACTTCAATTTCTATTTCCCCGGCTATTCCGAAGGCGGCATGTCGGGCGATCTGGAGAATACCGCGATGCCGGTGGCGCTCTATCAGCGCATGCCGCAGCTGCCGACGATGAATTCCAACGGGCAGCAGATCCCGCGCATCTGGATGCCGGAGGCGATCATCGAAGGCAAAGCCGAGGGCTATCGCTGGATCGGCAAATCGATCGAGCACCAGTTCGGCAAATTCGTCTATCCGGCCGCCGGCCATTCGCCGGTGCGCATGCTCTACAAATACGGCGGCTCGATCCTCGCCACCATGAACAATTCCAACCGCCATGTGCGGATGTACCAGTCGGAGAACCTGGAGTTCGTGGTCAATCAGTCGATCTGGTTCGAAGGCGAGGCGAAATTCGCCGACGTGATCCTGCCGGCCTGCACGAATTTCGAGCGCGTCGATATCAGCGAATGGGCGGCGCTCGGCGGCTATGGCCACCACGGCCAGCAGCAGCTCAACCACCGCGTCGTCATCTTCCAGTCGAAAGCCATCGAGCCGCTCGGCAAGTCCAAGTCGGACTTCTGGATCTTCACCGAAATCTGCAAGCGGCTCGGCCTCGCCAATTATTTCAATGAAGGCTGCAACGAGCTCGACTGGGTCAAGCGCGCCTATCTTTCCTCCGACCTGCCGAAGGTGATTTCCTGGCGGAAGCTCTTGCAGAAGGGCTATTACGTCATTCCGGCGGAGAAGGAAAAACTGCGCGCGCCGGTGTCGTTCCGCTGGTTCTGGGAAAACCGCAAGAAGGACGTGCCGGAGGCGCATCCGCTGCCGTCGGATTACAGCGAGGAATTCCTCAAGGGCCTGCAGACGCAATCCGGCAAGCTGGAATTCGAATGCAACAGCCTCAAGCGCGCCAAGGATCCCGAGCGCCCGCCGATCGTGAAATACGAGCCGTCATGGGAAGGACCGCATTCGCAGGAATATGCCCGCTACCCGCTGCAGCTGCTCACGCCGCATTCGAAATTCAGCTTCCACACCCAGGGCGACGGCAAGAGCTCGTTCCTGCTCAACATCCCCGACCATCGCGTGAAGATCGAGGGCTACTACTATTGGACCCTTCGGCTCAATGCGGCGGACGCCGCCGAGCGCGGGATCAAGCTGCACGACCTGGTGAAAATCCATAACGACCGCGGCGCGGTGATCTGCGCGGCGGTGCCGACCGAGCGGCTGCCGCGCGGCGTCTGCCACGGTTATGAATTCATCGGCGATCTACGATCCGATGGGCGAGCCCGGAAAATCCGTCGACCGCGGCGGCTGTCTCAACCTGCTCACGCCGCACAAGACGCAAACCAAGACCACCCATTCGCTGGCGGGCTCGCATGCGCTGGTGCAGGTCGAGCTTTGGGACCGCCGCATCGACCACCTGTCGGAAGCCTTTGCCGCGGCCGACAAGGACGCTGCGATCAAGCGCACGCTGCAGGACGCGAAGCTTGTCCCGGCCGACGGAATCACGATGCCCGGAGTTGAGGCGTGACGATGAATAAATGGAACATGATCATCGACGTTGCCGAGTGCACGAATTGCAATTTGTGCACGCTGGCGGCCATGGACGAATATGTCGGCAACGAGTTCCCCGGCTACTCGGCCCCGATGCCGCGCCACGGTCATAAGTGGATCGACATCCTGCAGAAAGAACGCGGCCAGGTGCCGATGATCGACGTCGCCTATGTGCCGACGATGTGCAACCACTGCGACAACGCGCCTTGCGTCGCCAAGGGCGGCGGCGCCGTGACAAAGCGCGATGACGGCATCGTGCTGATCGACCCGGTCAAGGCCAAGGGGCGCAAGGATCTGGTCGATACCTGCCCTTACGGGCATATCTGGTGGAACGAAGAGCTGCAGCTTCCGCAAGCCTGGACTTTCGACGCCCATCTGCTCGACCAGGGATGGAAACAGACGCGCGGGCAGCAATCCTGCCCGACCGGCGCCATGCGCGCGATCAACGTGAGCGACGAGGAGATGGCGGGCATCGCGCGCGAACAGGCGCTCGAAGTCATGCAGCCGGAAGCCGGCACCAAGCCCCGCGTCTATTACAAGAATTTGTGGCGTTATTCGAAATGCTTCATCGGCGGTTCTGTCGCGGCGGAAGCAAACGGCGTGGTCGACTGCGTCGAGGGCGCGACTGTGCGCCTGCTCAAGGACGGCGTGGCGGTCGCGGAAACCGTCACCGACAATTACGGCGATTTCAAATTCGATCGCCTGGATGAGAATTCGGGCGACTATGCCGTCGAAGTCTCCGCCGCCGGGCGGGCGAGCAAGACGGTTGCCGCAAGGCTCGGCGCCAGCATCAATCTCGGCGAGATCAGACTTTAACGCCGCCACGCTGCCAATCATTATTCATAGAGGGGGGATCGCCGTGTCCGTCGCTGTTGCCGCTGGCGCCT
The DNA here is from genome assembly GCA_963728585.1 of uncultured Alphaproteobacteria bacterium. GTDB lineage: Bacteria > Pseudomonadota > Alphaproteobacteria > Rhizobiales > Xanthobacteraceae > CANKHA01. The sequence continues at coordinate 393,475 of CAVSLB010000003.1, read as the reverse complement.
ATTTGCATCATCTCGAATTGGAAAGCGGCGATCCCGCCGCGCTTGCCGAATTTTATGGGCGCGCCATGGAGATGGAGGTCGAGCGCATGGGCAAGCGGCTGGGTCTGCCGCGGCCCGGCGCGCCGCATGCTGTTCACCAAAGGCCGCGCCAACACATTGAGCTATGCCGCCTTCGCCTGCCGGGATGCCGACGCGCTGGAAATGCTGCGCGCGCACGTGCAGAAACAGGGCGTCGCCTTTATTCCCTCGCCTTCGGCGCTGTTCGACCAGCGCGCTTTCGCGGTGCAGGACCCGGAAGGCAACCGCATCGTCTTCGGCATCGCGGACGAGCCGTTAAATCCGATCCGGCAGCGCGGCCCGATCCATGGCCCGCTGCAGCATGTCACGGTGACCAGCACCGACATGGCGGCGATCGAGGATTTTTATGCCAACAAGCTCGGCTTCGCCGTCTCCGACCGGGTGCGGAACGACGAGGGCGCGGTGACCACCTGCTTCCTGCGCTGCAACCACGAGCACCACACGGTGGCGATCTTTCTCAAGAGCGAAGCCGGCCTCGACCACCACAGCTACGAAGCGGGCGAATGGACCACCATCAAGGATTGGGCGGACCATTTCGGCGGCATGCGGATTCCCATCGTCTGGGGACCGGGCCGGCATGGGCCGGGCAACAACCTCTTCATCTTCATCAAGGACAGCGACGGCAACATGATCGAGATTTCCGCCGAGCTGGAAGTCGTGCACGACCGGCCGGTGAAGGAGTGGAAGCACGAGCCCTACACGCTGAACATGTGGGGCCCGGCGATCATGCGGAGCTGAGGCTCACGCCGCAGCCAGCGGCCGGGGCACTCAGTTACGGGATCAACAGACGCTAATGCCCTCAACGTGATTTTGCCTCGGCGCCGCTCTGGTAGTTTGGTTTGCGGAACGCCCAATGCTGTCGGCCAGATGGTCGGCGCTATCAGACAGGCTGCAGCCGTCATGTGGTCTCACCTCCTCGCCTTCGTCCTACTCCTGCTGCCCGCTCAAGCTCTGGCCAATGCCAAGCAGAAGATAGCGGCGCTCGCTCCGTCGGCGCTGGTGCTCGTGATGGACGAAAAGGGCAACGAACTGGTCACTCAGAACGCGGACAAGCCCTTCGTCCCCGCCTCCGTCGCCAAGATCGTGACTGCCTGGCTGGCGCTGGAGGTCCTGGGCGGCGATTACCGCTTCGAGACCCGCTTCTATCTGGACGGCGACCAGATGCTCTACATTCGCGGGGGCGGCGATCCCTTTCTGATCTCCGAAGAGCTGGCTGAGCTCGCGCCGGCGCTCGTCGCTGCAATCGGCAAGAAGCCGCTAAGCGGCATCGTACTCGATGCGAGCTACTACCCCTCCGACATCCGCATCCCGGGCATCGAAGACACGGCCGAAGCCTACGACGCAGTGAACTCCGCGCTCGCGGTGAACTTCAATACGATCAACGCCATTCGCAAGGGCAAGACGGTCCGTTCCGCCGAGCTGCAGACCCCGATCACACCGCTCGCTATCAGCCAGTTCCTGGCCCGCGGTCCCAAAGGACGCGGTCGCATCAGCCTGGCCCAGGAACCCGCGGTGAGCCTGAAATATGCCGGCGAACTGATTGCCGCATTCATCGAGCGGGCGGGCGGCAGCGTCAAAGGCAAGATCTCGACCGGAGCCGTGCCCGAGGGTCTGGAGCCGGTCTACGTCCACCGCCAGTCGCGCACCCTTTCGAAGATTCTCGCGGAGTTGCTCATCGGGTCGAACAACTACATCGCTAACCAAGTCTTTCTCGAGATCGGCGGCATCGCCTGGCGCGGGCCCGTCAGCCTCGAGAAGTCGCTCCGGGTCGCGAACGAGAAGCTCGCCAAATACAGCCTCGACGAGTCCATCCATCTCGAGGAAGGCTCGGGCATCAGTCGCGACAACCGCTTCACGGCCCGCGGCCTCGCCCAGGTGCTGCACCTCTTCGAACCCCATGCGGCCTTGCTCCGCCGCGGCGATCGCGCTCGTTTCAAGACCGGCACCTTTTCCGGCGTCCGCACCTTGGCGGGCTATGCCGATACCTCCAATCACGGGCGAGTGCGCTTCGTTATCTCGCTCAGAAGTAACGATGGCGCGATGCGCTTCCGGCTGCTCAAAGCGATCCAGTCCGGGCTGTAGCCGGACCGCGCTCGGAGCGGCACCAAGTCATAAGCGCGCAAGTCCACAAAGATCGCGGCGAAGTGACCACCGGCGCACGATGCGGTTCCCATTTGGGACGAGAGTGTCCTCCCCGGCCAGAGCGGAGATTGGCACATCTCGGCCGAGTGGTCTAAGTTCCTGTCATGTCAATCGACGCCCAACAATTGACGGCCGCGGTCGATGGCGAACTGGCGCAGCTATCCGACAGCCGCGTCGTCGAATATATCCAGGCACTCCGTGATGAGCCGACTGTCGGACTAGGCGAAATGCTAAATATATTCCGTTATCAAGTCGGCTTGATTAGATCGGAGACGAGACGGTGGCGACCCAAATTGATTATAGTCCCCGCTTCTGCGCATTTGTTGATATTCTCGGATTTTCAACTCTGATATCCGATTTGCGGCAAGGGCACTCTCCCGCCATTCAGTTGCGGACGCTGTTGCAGAAGATTCATCAACCGTATCGAGGCGACAACGAACGCTTCAAAGGCAGCGGCTTTCGAGCGCAACCGCCGGCGAAGGAATGGAAGCACGAGCCCTACACGCTGAACATGTGGGGCCCCGCGATCATGCGCAGCTGAGGTCGCGCGGGAGCCAGCGCCCGGGTAGCTCAGTTGACAGAGCATTTGACTGAAAATCTCGGTGTCGGTGGAAATATGCTCGCGGTGAGCCTTATAGCTCCTGCCCCAGGCTGATTACCTGAGAGCTTCGCTCATGATTTTCTCGATGGTCTCATTGATGTTTGTTACATACTTCGCAGCACCTTTGACGTTATACCTCTTGTCAATGTAACTGCCGTCGATGTAGCTCAGCCAGACGTTTCCTTGCGAGTCTTCCCAGGCGATTGCTTTAAATGGGAGGTCTATCCCAGCCAGCGGCGCTTCTTTAATGATGAATGGAGCACCTGCGCCCCGCCCGAAAATGATCAACTCGTTGGGTCGGATATCGACATTCACTTTCTTGGACATCGCCTGGTAGTCAATGCGATTGAAAATGTTTGCGCCGACGCCCTTCGCCGCAGCTTCCACGCGGTCTATTGTTTCTTTCACGGAGTACTTGCTAGGTTTCGTGACGATTCCGGCGCCTTTGTCCAAAAGTCCGCTTTCGTCCGCGAACGCGAATGCGGTAAGCGTGAGCACCGCTGCGACAATCCCGAGTAGTTTTTTCATTGATATCTCCTATGCCATGTCCGCAAACCTCTCTTGTGCCGCCTACCCGACGGTCGAGGAGGCCGGCCGGGCGCCGCCTAGGCGACATGCCGACATTGACATCTGCCTGGAATTGTCCCCTGTTCGCAAGGTCTCAATAAGGCTCGCGTTTGAGCCTTCACAATGTTTTCCGGGAGTATCAGATGAGAAAGATTGCATTCGCTAATGCTGCTTACCCTTACGACCGCGATCATCGCGGGCAGCGTATCGGTGTTTTGGGCACAGGAGAAAGTTGTCAAACTGTTTTACTGAACTGCATTAAAGGATCGACCTACCGGAGATGCCAGGAGCAAGCAAGGCGTGCTGTATGATTGGCTGGAGTTCGCTCGGCAGCTGCGGAGAAGCTGGTGATTTCTCATCCTCGGGACAGCCCCCTAACGAAGACGTGGAGTAAAAACTGTTTCCGCTTATTTCGGGCAGGCCGTCCCTCGGTCACCACTCTCATTGTTGCGACCACAGTGCAAGTTCGCCCGCGGCAAAGAACGCCCGCAGCTCTTCATAAGTCTCGTTCGGCGCCTCCTCCGAGAGGTAATGCCCGCAGGGCAGCGCCTTGCCGCCTCTGATGTCGGAGGCATAGAGCGGCCAGATCTCCATCGACTTGTGATTGCGGCCGACGCCGCCGGTCGCGCCCCAGAGCAGGAGAACGGGACAGGTGATCTTGCGGCCGGCCTCAAAGTCCTTCGTGTCCATCTCCAGATCGATGCCGAAGGTCGCGCGGTAATCCTCGCACATCGCATGCACGGTCGCCGGATTGCGGATGCAGCGGATGTATTCGGCAAGCGCCGCTTCATCGAAGAAGCTGAGACCTTGCTTGCTCTTCGCCAGTTTCTTGCGGATGTAGAAATCGGGATCGGCGCTCATCAGCCGCTCGGGCAGGTCATAGGGCTGGATCATGAAAAACCAGTGCCAGGAGAAGGTGGCCCAGGAGCGCGTGACATTGTTCAGGAGGTGGTGCTGCGGAATGATGTCGAGAATGGCGGCGCTCGCCACCTTGCCGGGATGATCCAGGCACATGCGGTGCAGCACGCGTGCGCCGCGGTCGTGGCCGGCGGCATGGAAGCGGGGAAAGCCGAGCGCGGCCATCACCTCGACCTGGTCCTGCGCCATGGCGCGAAACGAATAGCCGCTGTGGTCGTCGCCGCCCGGCGGCTTCTCGGAATCGCCGTAGCCGCGCAAATCCGTGCACACGACGGTGAATTCGCGCGCCAGCCGCGGCGCGATCTTGTGCCAGGACAGGTGGGTGAAGGGATTGCCATGCATCAGCAGGACCGGCGGTCCCTTGCCGCCATGCGCCGTGAAGATGCGTGCGCCGCTGGTCTTGATTTCGGTGCGGGTGAAGCCCTCGAGCATTGTCAGATGTCCGCCTGTCAGCTTGCCGGCCGGTCAGAACGATATTCCTTTCGTCCGGCCATTGATGCTACCCTTAATCGCCTCTTTCTGGTTCGATCCGCCACGTTGCCTAGGCCCGTTTGGGTCCGGTAGGATACGGATCACATCATAAAAATCCTCGGGAGGGATCATGAGAAAACCGGCTGTCGCGTCCGCTTTGTTATTGGGCGCAGCGCTGCATCTTCCAGCTGTCGCCGGCAGCGGCGCAATCGGTCGCCGAATTCTACAAGGACAAGCAGGTCAAGATCATCATCGGCAACGCCGCCGGCGGCGACTACGATCATCGGCGGCCGGATTCTGGCGCGGCACATCGGCAATCACATCCCGGGCAATCCCGCGATCATCGTGCAGAACATGCCGGGCGCCTCCACCGTCACCGCCACCAATTACCTCTACAACAAGGCGCCGAAGGACGGCACCGTCGTTCGGCTCCTTCTCCCGCAACATCGCCAGCCAGGCGGTGATCGGAAAAATGAATATCGAGGCCGACCCGCGGAAATTCGGCTGGATCGGCGGTTCCTCGCTGCCGAGCCGCGTCTGCATGGTGACCGGAAAGAGCGGCGTCAAATCTCCCGAGGAGGTGTTCACCCGCGAAGTGATCGTCGCGGGCTCCGGCGCCGGCTCCTCGCTCAGCATCGTGCCCGACCGCGCTCAACAACCTGCTCGGCACCAAGTTCAAAGCTGGTCGAAGGCTACCAGGGCTCCGCCGACGCGATGCTCGCGCTCGAGCGCGGTGAAGTGGACGGCATCTGCCACACCCACGGCGTGTTCCAGAGCCACCACGCGCAGATGGTCAAGGACGGCGCGCTGAAAATCCTTTTCCATGTGGAGGAGGCCGACTTCCACGAGGATCCCAGCATCCCGTCGATCTACAAATTCGCCAAAACCGACAAGCAGAAGCAGATGCTGCGCTTCCTATTCTCCAGCACCGAATTCGGCCGGCCCTATGTCACCCCGCCCGGCGTGCCGGAGGAACGCGTGGCCGCGCTGCGCAAGGCTTTCGCCGACGCGCTGAAAGACCCGGCCTTGATCGAGGAGGCGAAACGGTCATCCGTGGACATGACCTACCGGCCGCCGGAGGCGCTGGAGAAGCTGGTGGCAGCGCTCTACGCCACGCCGAAAGAAACCATCCAGGAACTGGAAAAGATCGTGCCCGCCTCCGGGCTGCAGTGAGGCAGCGCCACTTCGACTTCAAGCAAGAGGGAAAAATGCAGAAAGCCAAGCGACAGAACTACCACGCGAGAAAAGACGACCTGCCGGTCCGCACCGCGGCGCCTTCCGCAGCCGCGCACAAAGGCGTCGTGATGTCCACCCAGCGCATCCACGGCATCGACAACAGCATCATGTTCGCCGAGCGTGGGCCGGGCTACCACACCAAGCCGCACCGGCATGAATGCGAGCAGATCAATTACGTCGTCGAAGGCGAGATGTGGTTCTTTGTCGAGGGCCAAGGCTATCACTGCAAGAAGGGTGACCTGATGCGGATCCCGGCCAACCGCGTGCACTGGGCCTTCAACTGCTCCGACCAGCACACCACGATTGTCGAGTCGCACTCGCCCTGCCTGATCGGCAACAATGCCGAAGCGCGCAAGACGGCGGTCTCGCTGCTGGGCGACGACGAAAAGATGGAAGACGTCAAATACGTCGTGAATGTCGTCGTCGATCTCGACCCGGACTGGGTTGCGCAGTGCGAGCGCGAGGCGATCGGCGACGCCGTGCTGAAATTCCCCGCCGCCGAGCGGAAGGCGAGCTAAGGCTGAGCCTCACAACACATTCCGCCTCATCCTGAGGAGACGCACCGATCTCGGGTCTACCCGAGATCGGCACACGTCTTCGGGCTTCCGGATGGTGCGTACTGACCATTTGGGAATGCCAGCTAAAAAAGAAATTCCCAGGAGCGTTAACTCGTGCTGCACGGGCGCTGTTATCCCACGCTACGCACAGGTTTTTCCGAAGAGAAACAAGCTCTTGCACTTATCGTCGTATATCTCGTGCATGCAGGCCTTTTTCCTCAAGGAGTTCTGTATCCTGCTGCTGCCTGCTCATCCGGGGGCGCCATCATGAGGCGTCTTGATTGGCGGAGCGGGTGCGGCGCCTGCGGATGGTCTCGCAAGCCATCTCCGGGAGCCTCGGGGTGCTGCCCGGCCCTACTACGAGGGCCCGCCATAGTGGCAGATCGCCCCCGGACGAACGCAGGCGGAAGCCCGCGGGATCAGGAGGCCGAAAGGTCGGTCCGGGTGATGGTCGGAGCAGTCCCGGCGGCCAAAATCGCCGCGGTGGAGCGCCGAGAGGCGAGCGTGTCTCGTGGACGTTTGCGCAGACTGCGTAAACTTGTCTACGGCGCAAGACGCGCGCCGCGCCTCGCAAGCGTGGAATTGTTGATGCGCCTGTCGGCGCTCCGCTCCCTCGGGTTTGTCCCGGGAAGAAAAAGACAGGCGGACCCGTCGCCTGACAAAAACACGGGCCGGCGGAGCGTTGGCTTGCTCCGTCGTCATCGCCGGACTTGATCCGGCGATCCAGCTTTCTTCGCAAGAAGATGGAGAGACACTTTGGCTGTTTGAAAATTAAATCGGTATCGCTCGTCATGGCCGGACTGGTTCGGCCATCCCGATAACCAAGGCACTGCGTCCCTAAGCGAGATGCCCGCAACAAGTGCGGGCATGACGAAAGTGAAAGACTTGGCTGTTTGAAAATTGAATCAGGAAATGATGAGGACGCGTCGCCACACGACGCTCCTCACCATGAGGGGAATGTTTGTGTGATCCGCTTTTAAGCGCGATTCACCCACGGATCGGCCAGGACCTGTCCGACGATCGCTGGCTGTGCGGCTCGATACGGGTCGACCATAGCGCATGGTCGTCGACATCCTTGAGCGTGACGGTCATGACCTCGCTTTGACCGTCGATCGCCACATGCCCGAAGAATTGCAACCCGAAGCAAGGCGCAAGATTGTCGCCCTGCTCATGGCTGCAGGCCTTCTCGTAATGAACGCGCGGCCCGAAAGTATTGTCAGGCGGGCGCGGCGTCCAGCTGCCGGCGTGCAACGGCCCTGAAATGAACTGCCAAAACGGCTCGAAATCCTGGAATTGCGCCCGGCCGGGATCGAAATGGAGCGCGGCGGTGTAGTGCAGGTCCGCGGTGATCCACACCGTGTTGCGGATGCGCGCGCTTTTGATGAAGGATAGAAGATCGGCGATCTCGAATTCCCGCCCAGTCAGCGGGCCGTCACCCTGCCCGACAGTATCGGGCGTGGCAACGCCCAGCGGCTGGTCGGCCGCGATCACCTTCCAGGTCGCCTGCGAAGCGCGCAATTCATGCTTCAGCCAGCCCAGCTGGTCCTGTCCGATGATCAGGGCGCGTTCCCTGGCCTCATTCGCGGTCCGGTAGGAGCGCATGTCGAGCAGGAAGACATCGAGCATCGGACCGTAGGAAATGCGGCGGTGAATGCGGCCCATATCGGATGGCAGCGCCAAAGTCGGCTTGAACTCGTGGAACGCCTGGCGGCCGCGCGCCACGAGCTTTCGCAGTTGTCTGTCGTGCTGGACGGATTCGCCGGGGCACCAGTCGTCCATCACTTCGTGATCGTCCCATTGCGAGAATAGCGGCACCTGTGCGTTGAGAGCGCACAAGTTACGGTCGAGCAGGTTGTATTTGTAGTTGCCGCGGTAGTCGGCGAGCGTCTTGGCAACGTGCGACTTCTCCTCGGTGATCAGATTCTTCCAGACGCCGCCGTTCGGCAGGCCGATTTCCGAATGGTCGATCGGCTCGTCGGCATAGATGCTGTCGCCGCAATGGATGAAGAAGTCGGGCATGTTGCGCAAAATGGTCGCGAAGGTCCGCATGCCGCCGCGCGATTCATCGATGCCCCAGCCCTGCCCGCCGCTATCGCCCGACCAGACGAAGGAGACATCGCGGTTGCTGCTGGGCGCCGACCGGAATTGCCCGATCTGGGCGTCGCCCACGAGGGTGGGAGAGGAATAATCCTCAAAGCGCACGCGGTAAAAAACCTGCTGTTCGGCGGGAAGATTCCGCAACAGCGCTTTCGCAGTGAAATCGGCATTCGCAGGCGCCTCGGCGGTCCGGACCTCGACGATGTTTTTGAAGCTTTCCGTCGTCGCGGCTTCGACGATCATGCGTGCCGGGCGATCCGCCCGCGCCCAGATGACGGCGGAACTGCCGGAAACGTCGCCGGATTGAATGCCGTGGGTGATCACCGGACGTCCCGCCGCCCGGCTCACATAGGGTTTCGCAATACCCCCCGCGAGGGTAAACGCCATGGCCGATGTGGCGGTGAGGAATTGCCGGCGTGTCAGGTCCGGGCGCGCGATCTTGAGCATCGTACCTCCGCTGTCGAATCACAGCGGAGGGTGGCGGGCTTCTTTAACAAGGACTCAACACTTGCGCGAACTCTTGTATGACTCGCCGCACGGCGATCACTCCGTGCTCAGCCCCTGCTTCCGTAGCATGACGCTGATCTGCTGGATCGCCTGCGGCGGAATCGTTCCCAGGGTGTCAATCAGACGCTTCACGTCGGCGCCGGACTGCGGCTCGAGGTCTTCGCTGATTTTCCGGGCTCTGGCCAGGAACTCCGGGTCGTCGCCGATCTTGTCGTAGGCCTGCTGGTACACCTTCACGATCGCTTCCGGCGTCCCCGGCGGCAAGGCGAGCCACTTGTCGATCGAGGTCAGGCTGGTCCAGTAATCGAAGCTCTGCTTTTCCACCGGGTCGGTGATTTTCGGCTGCACGATGCTGGCGAGCACCGGCGCGTCGCCGAATTCCGGACGCTTCGATAATTCGCCGTTCCGCACGGTGCCGGACTGGGTCAGGATCTTCAGCGTGCCATTGTCGATCAAATGCTGCACGTCGCGCAGGTTGCCGGTTGCGGTCATGTCGATTTCGCCGCGCTGCAGCGCGATGAAGAGGTCCTGGGTGCCGCGATAACCCACCACCCATTTCGCGTTCCACCCGAGATAAGCGATGCCCCAGGCGGTCGACTGCATGCCGGACCGCGGCACCCCGCCGATCGAGCCCATGACGACTGGCGGCTGGCTCTTGTCGTAAAGCCGCTTTTCGGCGTCGGTGCGGATAATCAGAATAGTGCCGCCGCGACCCACCCCGCCGACGAAATGGAACTTGGTCGGATCGAATTGCGATTGCGGGCGGCGATACTGCAGCGGATCCGAGGTCGTGGTGGAGCCCATGGTGATCGTGGTGCCGTCCGCGGGGGTACGCTGCGGCTGCACAAAGGCGTTCATCGCGGTCATGCCATCCGCGCCCGGCATGTTGCTGACGATAATCGTCGGATTGCCCGGCAGATATTTTGTCAGATAGGGCGCGATCACCCGCGCTGAAGCGTCGGTGCCGCCGCCTGCCGGAAAGCCCACCACGAAGTTGACGGTTTTGCCTTCAAAGGAAACAGGCGCTTGCGCCTGCGCGGAATTGCAAGCGGCGAGGAAAGCGATCATCATGCCGAGCAAGGCATTTGAAAGACAACGTGCCAATCCCGCGTTCATTTCTCCTCCCGACCGCCGACTTTTTAATGGCTCGTCAGCGGTTGAAGTCCGGCGAGTTTTCGACCTGCTGCAGGTCGGAGGCGACATGCTCGTGGATCGGCATGTTGATGAAGGCGATCCAGCGCGCGGCGCCTTTCTCCGGCTCCAGGTTGAAATGCTGGTGCTCGACGCCGCCCGGCGCCATCGGCAGCAGGACGAGATCGCCTTTTTGCCAATCCTTGCGCTCGCCGTTGACGATCGAATAGCCCTTGCCTTCCAGCACGTAGATCAGCAGGCCGCCTTGATGGCGGTGCTTGCCGGAGACGGTTTTGATTTCGTGCATGAAGACCCGCCAGTGATTTAGCGGGGATTCCTTGTGCGAAACCGGGCACAGGTAATAAAGCAGCTTGCCCTGGCGTGCCTGAAACCACTCACGATCATCCTGCGTGACGACAAGAGGTCCGGTCAAATTCCGCTGGGTCCATTCCGCGCGCGCGCGCATGCTGCGCTCATAGGTATTGTCCTCAAGCGGCGCGCGTTCGCGCTCTTTGGTTCGTTCCCTTTCCACCATCGCGGCGCTACTTTCCCGTTACGAGTTTTGCTTTGCTTGCTGGTATTCCGGCGCGTCTTCCAACTGCTCGAAGCCGCAGCCACGATCAACCGTCGTGCATTCGAGCCAGTTCGCTTCGGTCGCGATAAATTTTGCGGGCTTTTCCGGATCGGTGTTGAAATGTTGCACGATAATGCCGTCCGCTCGGAGCGGCAGGTTGACCAGGTCACCGGCCTTCCATGGATATTTCACGCCATCGATCATGCTGTAGCCCTTGCCTTCCAGGATCACCATGACCTGATTGCCCTGGAATTTGAGACGGCCGGAGCGGCTGCCGGGCGGGATTTCCTGCTGAAAGAAAAGGTAGGAGGAGATCGCGGTGTCCTTGATCGAGGGATGCAGGTACCAGCGCATCAGGCCCTGGCGGCTGACTTCCAGGGGAAGTTCGGACTCTCTGACGACCTGCAGGGCCTCGCGCTTTTCCTCGCGCTGGCGGTCGCGCATCGCAAAAATTTCGTCCCAGTGATTGACTCCGGCGAGCTTAGCTTTGCGGTCTTCGGCCATGCTTCCTTCCCTGCGGTGCTTTGCAATTTTTGACAGGAATTTCGTAATCTGACAACCGCAGGAACGTTGAGGCACGCGGAAGAATCCGCTAGCGGTCAGACTGCAGCTCGTTGCCGCGTTGCAGCACCGCAGTACGCGGCCGGGTGATCAGCGCCATGATCCGCGGCAGCAGCGCCTCGGCGATCATCCGGTGGCCTTCGCGCGTCAGATGGATAAAGTCGAAAGTGTAATAGCGTAGCGGAATATCCTCGTCATAGACCACGACCTTGATGCCGCGGGCGCGCAGTCGCCGCTCCATCTCCGCGATATTGGCGGCGCGCTGGCGCTTGCTGGTGAAAAAACGCCGGTCATTGGCGCCCGGCTGCAGGACTACGATATCGGTGCCTTGCGGCACGTCGCGTTCGATGCGCCGGAGCATGGCGGCCGTGGTGTCGAACGCCACCCCGGCGTTGGTCACCTCTGCATTGATTCCTTTTTGCCCGAGCAGGTCCTGCAACACCGCGGGATAGGCTGCTTCCTTGCCGATATAAAAACCGTGGGTATTGCTGGCGCCGATCGCGACAATGCGCAGCGGCTTGGCGAACGCAGACGGTGCTGGCAGCAGCAGCGCAATGGCAATCAGGATTGTGGCTATGGGTTTCATCATTGAGCCGGCGCCGCCTGCCGGCTCCGCGACAAGCTGACGATCTCGCGCGCGATCTCTGTCTGCACCTTGACGCTCTTGTCGATGTTTATGTGGAAGGTTCCCAGCTCGTCTCCCATGTCGATGTTGGAGATTTTTCCGCGGAAACCGTTCTCACCTGAAAGCGGCGCGCCCCAGCCGCCGGCCTGATAAAAATTGAGCGCCCGCACCACATTGCGGGGGACAGGGTCTTGCATGAAAGGTGCCAGCGTTACCAAGAGGTCGACCGGTATTTTCTTTTTCTCCAGTTCGCGCGCCATCTCGATGACGTTGTTGGCGCCTTGCGAATGGCCCACCAGAACGATCGGACCGGCTCTTCCCGCCGCGCGGTCGGAGATGATCTTAGAAACCGTCGCCCTCCAGGCCAGATGGCCGACTGTTTCCGCTTTGATGCCCTTGCCATGCAGCTCATCGGCCAGCGCGTCCATGCCGGCAGAGAATACGCCAAACCAGCCGCGCAGCAGATAAACCTGGGTTTCGGCGAAAGCCTCCGTGGAGAAGAATAGGACGAAGGCAAAGACCGCGCCCCACCAACGGCCCGCGTGAAAATCGAACCGATGACGAAACGCGCGCACGCCCGCTCCCATCACTTTTACCCGTGCTTGGACGATCTTATCCGCTAAGCTTGGCCGCCGAGCTTGCCGAATTCTAGCAGATTTTTCACATGTCCTTCGCCCTTTTCCTGCCGCTCCTTTTTTCGCTGGCGGTTTTTCTCCTTCCGGTCTGGCTGCTCCGTTCTGGTCGCGGCGCCGGCGCGCGGGACTATTTTGTCTCGCCGCGCTACACCCCGCCGCAGGCGGTCCGCAACTCGTGCATCGCCTATTCCCTGCGGCTGGCGCTCTTCGGCCCCGTTTTCGTCTTCGGCGCCATCGGTAATTTCTGGCCGGTTATCATTGGCGCCACTTGCTTCGGGCTCGGCCTTTATCTCGTCTATGCTTCGCGCCGACCGATTTTTACATTCCTTGAAAGCGCGCTGAATACCGGTCAGTCCATCACTGTTCACGCTTTTATTGCGCGGCAACATGGTGACGATCCCCGCGTGCGCCTGTTCGCAGCCAGCCTGACGCTGTTTGTGCTCATTGCGGCGGTCGCATGCGAAGTATTCGCGCTCCTGGGATTTTTTAAGCTGGTGCTCGGAAGCGACACACTGGCAAGAGCGCTGGCGTTCGGCACTTTGCTTTTGGCCGTGGTTTACGCAGTTCCTGCGGGCCACTTGGGCGTGATCTATTCGGGCCAGCTCCAGCTTGGCGCAATCTTTTTTGGCCTATTCGCTGCGGCAGCATTGCTGCTCTATCTTCACGTTTCCGCGCTGCTGCCGCTGCCTGCGTATGGCGCCTTCGCCATCGGCTTCGCCGCCGTCTTCTGTGTTGCTATCTTAATCTATCGCCGCTCGCGCTATATCGAGACAGGCCCGGTCGATCCCGTTTCGCTCAGCGCCAAGCTGCTCAGTAAATTCGGCAAAGTCCTCAATCCCGTCATTTCGATCTTCGTGGTCCTGGTCATCGTCCTGGCGGGGATGGAATTCTCCGCCACCAGCTCACCCATTCCGCCCGATGCCGGCGCCACCTTATCCAGCGGCTCAGGCATGCCGCTCACGAGCCTGGCTGCCCTCGTGCTCCTGCCGCTGTTCTACCCGCTCGCCGACATCGTGCATTGGCAAAGGCTGGCCGCAATGGAGAAGAACAGGCAAGCCTATCCCGGCGACACGGCGGGTTGGCAGAAGGCACTGCGCGAATTTTTCCGAACTCTATGCTGTCGAGATTCCGTTGCTGTGGCTTTTTATCGCGAGCCTTGGCGCCATAACCGTTGCGGCCCTATCCCTCACCAACGGCACGGAGGTTATGCAAGCGCTCATCCAGGAGGTGGCTTCCGGCGAGAACCCGATCGCCGCCGCGGCCTTTTCGCTGTTGCTCATGGTCATGGCCATAATGGGATTATCCTCAATGGCCGCGTGCTTCTCGGCCGGCCTTTGCACCATTCGCTACGACATGCCGTCAGAAAGCGTGGAAACATTTTCCCGCAGCGTCGCCGGCCGCCTTTTCTTTTTGGCTATCGTCATTGCACTCATACTGGTCACCGAAACGCTGCCGATGAGTTTCACCAGCAGCAGTTTTCTCGCCGTCGTCTTTGCCCTCGGCAGCCCCGTGCTGTCGTTTGCGCCGCTGATCCTCGGGCCGATTATCCTGCGCCGCAGGCGAGTCCGAGCCTGGGCCTCTGTATTCTGGGCCTCGGCGCGGGTAGCACGGCGGGCGGTCTGGCCGGCTATTTGGCGACGGGAAACGAGACTTGGCTATGGGCGGCGGTCCCGGCCTGTCTCGGCTTGGGATTTCTGCTGCTCGCCGTAAGCCGCCTGTGGGACCGTCAGGGCAGCCGGATACGGTAGAAAAAACGATCGCTGCGGCCGACGGTACGGCGCAGTTCGATGATGCGGCCGCCATACGTAAAGGCGGTGCGATCGATCAGGATCACCGGCGTCCCTTCAGCAAGATTGAGCAGCTTCGCCTCCGGCCCGTGCACGGCACCGGCGCGCAACACCTCGTCGGCATTCACCACATGGATGCCGAAATGCTTTTCCAGCGCGCGATAAAGCCGGTCCTGCTCCAGCGGCACCTTCTCCAGATTCGGAACGAGATCGCAGGGAAGGTGGGAGTCATAGATGCAGATCGGCACCTCGCCCTGGATCAGCATGCGGCGCAGGAACAGTACCGGCGCGTCGTGCGGGATCAGCAGGCCCTCGGTGATCGCGCGTGGCGCCGAGCGCAAGACCCGCGTCTCCACCACCCGGATGCTGGGGTCGAGGTTTTCGCCGGAAGGCGCATCGCGGAAACGGAAAAAGCGCGAGAAGCTGCGGCTGCCATCCAGCCGCGCGACGAAGGTCCCCTTGCCTGCCCGGCGGATGATAAGGCCATCGCGTGCCAGGCTGAGCAGCGCCTGCTTCACCGTCCCGGCGCTCACGCCGAATTGCTCACCCAGCTCCGGCTCGGTCGGCAGCATGTCGCCCGGTTTCCAGAAGCCGCGCACGATCTGCTGTTTCAGCTGCTCGCGCACTTTTTGGTAAAGTGGCCGGTTGACGGTTTTTCCGGTGGCCGGTTCTCCAAGCAGAAGGTTGTCAATCTCGTCCATTTTCTCCGCCATTCGATTCGCTGTCCTCAGGCTGCCGCCGCCTGCGCGATCACGTTCGCATCGGCAAGTCGCTCGCAGTTACGGCAGAATTCAAGCAGCCGCTCGATTTTCTTCTTCGGCAAGGCGTCTTCGCACAAGCCGCGAAATTTGTCGTCAAGATCGGCATCGCTCATCGGATTCACGAGGCTGCCCACAGCGTGTTCGATTCGCGTTTTCACCTCGCGCCCATCAGCCAGCGTGATGATCACCTCGGCCTGGTCCTTGGCGAGTCCCGTGTCGGTCTCTGCCGTGACGCGCGCGCGCAACGCCGTCAGCGCCGGATCGAGCGCATAGGAATCCTGGAACCGGCGCGGATCGGCATCGCCATAGCGCAGCGCCAGCGCGACACCGTGATAGACGCTGAACTTGGACTCAAGCCCCGTGTTTGGATCGCGCTTGCCGGCAAGCGCCAGCGTCGGCGGGCTGACAAGAAGATGCACACGCGCAACCTCTTCCGCGGTAAAGGCATGCAACTTGCGCAGGCGCAGCGCACCGTCGATCGCCGCATGCGATACGATGGCGCAGGCGAAGGGCTTATAGATGTTATGCATGATCTCGAAACGTTCGCCCAACCCCTGCAGAATCTCACGCTCTGCGGGACGGCCGGTCATCACCATCGCGAGGCCCTTGTCGCCCTCGATCGCCCGTTCCGCGCTGTCAAAGCCGCGCGCGGCCAAGAACGCAGCGAGATAGCCGTTCTGCGCGGTGCGGCCGGGGGTGAAGCTCTTGCACATGGTGCCGTACATTTCGCGCAAGCCGCCGGCCTGAGTCGCGGCAATGCCGAAGGCGGCCGTCATTTTGTCGGCGCTGAGCCCGAGCAGGCGTCCAATCCCGGCGGCGGCGCCGACTCCGCCGGTGGCGCCGGTAACATGCCATCCCGGGTTTTCCTCGCCGAAGATTCCATTGGCGAGGCGGCAGGCGACTTCCACGGCGAGGATATAGGCGTGCAGGAATTCACTCCCCGAGACGGAGCGCGAAGTCATGAAGGCGAGCAGCGGCGGCAGCACCGGCCCGCTCGGATGGATATTGGTGCGCTTGAACTGAGTGGCGTCAAAATCGAGCACCGCCGAGCTGATGCCATTGACCAAAGCGGCATTCATGGCGTCGAGCCGTTCGCTGCGGCCGAGCACCACCGCCTCGCCGCTCGCGCCAAGATCCTTCAGCGCCGCCAGCGCAGCTTCCACTGTTTCGTGGCGCGAGCCGGCCACCGTACAACCGATGAAATTGACCAGCGAGCGCACGGCCTCGTGGCGGACTTCCGCGGGAATATCTTCAAAGCGGCTGCGCACAACATAGTTCGGCGAGCCCGCGCGTGATCTCGGCCGCGGCATTCGACGCGCTCCCTCTGCTCAAGTTTCACCGCTTTTGCTCATCACGTCACGCACATCCTTGCCTCTCTCAATTCAGCGGCCAAGGCAAATCCAGTGTCTGCAGGAGCCCATCGACATAGGTTATGCCAAGCCAGAAATTGAGATCGCGCTTGAGCAAGGCGAAAACGGATGCCGGCGCTCAGCAGCGCATGTGAGATGGCTGACCTGCGCCTTCCGCCACATGAATACATAGACGAAGGCCGCCGAGCCCAGCGCGAAGCCGATCAGCGCAATCATGCCGACATAGCCGATCAGCCAAAGCAGGAAATATTCGTTGCTGTGCTGCTCGACGTCCGCGCTGAACTCCTCGCGTTCCGAACTCGTAAAACGCGGTGCTGGGCGACTTTCGCGATCAGCAAGACCAAGCCGAGCGGGAGCGAGCAGCAGCAGCGTCACGATCGCAACCGAGCGCGGGAAAAGCGCCGCCGCGAACGTCCACTCAAAACTCTGGATGAGCGCGTAGGCCGTCGCGGAGAAAAGGACGGCGAAGAACAGGACCTGCGGCAGCCGGCCGAGATGCGAGTGGACGCCGTCCGCCGTCAATACGCGGCCATGCTCGCGATACCACAGCGCTGTGCCGAGCGAGATCACGACGATGAGCGAGCAGAATGAGTGCCACCGGCCGCGTCAGGAACGACCACTGGTAGATCTGAACCACGCGGTAAATGCCGTTTTCCAGCTGCGTCGACAGCACGAAGCCGATCATGAAGGCCGGCCGTGGCCACCCGAAGCGCTTCAGATAGACACCGAGCGCGCCGATGACCATCACCGCGATGAGGTCGTACCAGCTTCGCGTCGACTGGGCCGCGGCAAAAAAGATGATGACGAACATGAACGGCGCGATGACCGTGGACGGCACCGTCGTGAGCCTGGCAGATCGGCTGCGAGATCAAAACGCAGGTGCCGGCGCCGATCACATTGGCCAAGGCCAGCGACCAGATGATGGTGTAGGTCAGGCTGAGATTGTTGGTGACCATCTCCAGGCCGGGCTTCAGTCCGATCAGGATGAAGCCGGAGAGCAGCAGCGCCATGCTGGCCCCCGCCGGAATGCCGAACAGCAACGTCGGAATGAGGTGCCCGCCGTCCTGCGCATTGTTCGCGGACTCCGGCGCCAGCACGCCCGCGCACGTCCCCCTTGCCGAACTGCGACTTGTCCTTCGCCGTCTGGATCGCATGGCTATAGGCCATCCAGTTGATCACCGAGCCGCCCGAGGCCCGGCATGGCGCCGACGACGACGCCGATCGTCGAGCAGCGCAATACCAGGCCCCAGTGGCGGAAGGTGTCCTTGACGCCTTCCATCCAGCCGCTGCCGATGCTGACGCCGGTCTTGGAAATGCTCGGCCTGCCGCCGCACGAGGTCGACGATCTCGGGAATGGCAAACAGGCCGAGCGCGATGATCGGGAGCGGCGGTCCATCGAGCAGGTAGGCGAGATCGCCGGTGAGCCGCTGCGTGCCGGAGGTCGGCGCGGTGCCGATCATGCCGGCGAGCAGGCCGAGCCCGCAGGTCGCAAGGCCCTTTAAGCGGGTTCGGCCCGGCGAGCGTGCCGACCATGGTCAGCGCCAACAGGACCAGCAGGAGCTGCTCGCCAAAACCTATCATCAGCAGCAGCGGCTTGGCCACGACCACCGCGAAAGTGAGGATCAGCGCGCCAAAAATCCCTCCCACCAGCGAGGATGTGAAAGCCGCCGACAGGGCACGTGCAGCCTCGCCGCGCTTCGACATCGGAAAGCCGTCGAGCACCGTGGCCTGCGAGCTGTTGCCACCGGGAATTCCCATCAGCACGGATGAGAATGTGTCGGCCGTCGGCGTGACCGCCATCATCCCCATGATCATCGGCAGCGCCAGTGAAGGCGTCCATGCCGAAGAGAAAGGGAAGCAGCACGGCCATGCCGGCGGCGCCGCCCATGGCCGGCAATATGCCGAAGACCAGGCCGAGAAAGACGCCGAACAGCAAATAGACGAGATGCCAGCCTGTCAGCAGCTGGACAAAGGTCGTCGCGATAACGTCGAGCACGCTGCCCCACTCACCCCAAGACCATGCGGCCCGGTGCTTTGCACCGGGCCGCCGTGCTCGCTTACGCCTTAAAGCCGTACTTTTTGAACAGGAAGTCTGTCAGCCACTTGTTCGTCTCGGGCGAGAGATCGACGGCCTGCTTGATGGCGAAGTCCGCATCGTTGCCGAACAGCTGCGGATAGTCGCCGACTTCGTCGCCGGAGGCTTTCTTGAATTCGGGATCGTCCAGCGTCTTCTTCATCGCGGCGACGTAGACGTCGCGAATTTCGTCCGGCGTGCCGGTCGGCAGCGCAAAGCCCTTGGAGGCGGCGACGCCGAGATTGACGAAGCTCTTATAGGCCTCATACAGCGGGCCCGATGGCTTCTTGCCGTTGAGCTTCTCGTAGAGCTCGCTCGCGGTCATCATGTCCGGGAAGGCCGGATCGCGCACGATCTCGTCGCCCTTCGGATAGCCGAGCGTGAACAGCGGCACGATCAGTGCCGTCCTTGCGCATCTTCTCGCCATTGACGAGATAGGTTTCCGCCGTGTCGTGGTTGAGCTCGAGCTCATTGCGCATCATCGCCTGGCGGACTTCACCGCGCGCAAGGCCGAAGACGGTGTCGACATTCATGCCGAGCAGTTCGAAGGCGAGAATGACGCGCAGCTCGCCGGCGTCAGGCTGCTTGGAGCCGTATTTGAGTTTCTGCCCGCGCAGCTTCTGGATGTCGGCGACCTGGTCCTTGCCGGTGGCGCCGGTCTTGGTCGTCACGTAGGCGACCGTGCCCTGCGGCGAAACGATGAACTGCCGCCATTTCAGCACGTCGAATTCGCGCTTCTTGCCGGCAAATAACTGCGCAACCAGCGTCGAGCTCGAGGTCGCGACGATGGTCAGGCCATCGGGCTTGGCATTGGCGTGGAAATAATTCGATCCCATGATCGAGCCGCCGCCCGGCATGTTGCGGATAACGACGGTCGGGTTGCCCGGCAGATGCTTGCGCAGGTAGGGAACGAACAGACGAGCGTACAGATCGGTGCCGCCGCCTTCGGTGTAGGGGACGATGACGTTCACCGTCTTGCCGGCGAAATTCACATTGTTGGCGAGCGCGCCGGCGGTGAAGACGCCCATGATAGCCGCCGCGGCGGCCAATGTTCTTGCCCACTTCATGCTTCATTCGATTCCTCCCTGTGCAGATTTATTTCTAATCAGCGTACGGCTTTGCGGCCGCGCAATTTACGCAAACTTCAGCGTTTCGTTCCGGGGTATCTTCGCTTCGGCGGTTTCCGCGCCTTCGGCCTTATTGTAGTCCTGATCCATTGCGCCGCTGCCCGCCGGGCTCTTCACCGTGAACATGGTCGCCGGCCCGTTCACCGGGCGACTCCTATGTTTCACATTGCGCGGGATATGCACGATGGTGCCGGGGCCGACGATGCGGTCCTCATCGCCGAGGATGAAGTGCATCTGACCTTCCAAAATCAGCGTCCACTGTTCTTCGTTGGGATGCTCGTGCAGCGCGGGACCCTTGCCTTCCGGCTTGGTGACCACCGCCACCTTCATGAATTCCCCGACGGCGGCATGCACCGAGACGTCCGGATTTCCCTTTTGGGCGCCTTCGCGCATGTCGTCGAGCGTATAGAACGGCATTGAACTCTATCCTCCCGCATGGAGCCTCTTTTTGCGCCCTTCAACAGGGGCGAGGCTTCCGGATTATCGGCCAAACCTGCCAGTGGCCCAGGGCGCCGTCAATATGTTTAAATATTTGAATTTGTCGAACGGCCCGAAAACGGCCTTTCACAGCCCGCGATGCGGATGACTCACCTAGCTGCCGAGCGTAGGCTTTCATTATCCCGGACCGACGGTAGGAACGCCTCTTCGCCTCTCAAATCACGAGCCAAGCCATGCGCATCGTTCTCCTGGAATCCGGCGGCAGATTTGCCGGGCTCGAAGACGCCCTGAAGGCTTTTCCGGGAACCGAGTTGCGGCGCGCGAGCGAGCCGCCAGCCATCGCCGCCGCGCTGCCGGAAGCGGAAATCCTCATCGCCAGCAACCGGCTTTACACCGCGGAGAATGCCGCAGCCATCCGCGCCAATGCCAAATCGCTGCGCTGGATCCAATTCAGCACATCGGGGATCGACGGCGCGGCCGCCCATGGGCTGCCTTCCGGCGTGATCGTGACCAATGCGTCCGGCTTGCGTGCCTTCGCCGTGGCTGAGCATGCCATCGCCTTGATGTTCGGCCTCGTCCGCCAACTCGGCGCCGTAGAGCGGGCCAAGCAGGACAAGGTCTGGAGGCGCGATGAAATCGCACCCACGACCGATAACCTTTCCGGCAAGCATCTGGTGCTGGTCGGTCTCGGCGCCATCGGCCAGGAGATTGCGCGCAAGGCCAAAGCCTTTGACATGACGGTGACGGGGATTTCCCGCACGACGGACGCCATTGCGAATGTCGACCGCATCCGTCCACGCAGCGATTTGCAGGCCGCCGCCGCGGAAGCCGACATCATCTGCCTCGCCGCGATTTCCAACGCCGAGACGGAAAAGATTTTGAGCCGCGCGGTGATCGGCGCGATGAAGCCCACCGCCTATGTCATTAACATCGCGCGCGGCCAGATGATCGACGAGCCGGCATTGATCGAAGCCTTGCAGGCGGGCAAGATTGCCGGGGCCGGTTTGGACGTGGCCGTGAAGGAACCGCTGCCCGCGGATCATCCGTTCTGGACGCTGCCGAATGTGCTGATCACGCCGCATATCGGCGGCGCGGGCGGACCCGGCCACAGCGACGGATTCACCAAGATCTTCATCGACAACTTGCGCCGCTGGGTCGAGAACAAGCCGCTGGTCAAAGTGGTGATCGAGAAGACGGCGTGATGCTCCACTCTCCTCATGGTGAGGAGCGTTGCGCAGCAACGCGTCTCGAACCATCGAGGCCCGACACTTGCCCATCCTTCGAGACGCCCGCTGCGCGGGCTCCTCAGGATGAGGTGGAGTTCTCTGCGCGTTTAAACCGGCGTGAATTTCGGCACGCTGACGCCATCAGCGATATCTTCGAACACCACCTGCACCGGCATCTCGCAGGCGACCTTCTCCACCGGCACGCCCACGATATTGCTGAGAAGCCGCGGGCCTTCCGCAAGCTCCACCAGCGCCACGACATAAGGCACCTCCTGCTCGAAGGCGGGATGATAGACGCGGTGGAAGGTAACGAAGCTGAAGACCTTGCCGCGGCCCGATACCGGCGTGAAGGCGAAATCCGCCGACAGGCAATGCGGACAACTTTGCGACGGCGGAAACCAGAATTGGCCGCAGGCATTGCAGCGCGGAAGCTCCAGCCGGCGCTGCTTGGCGGCCTCCCAATAAGGCACCGATTCCGGCGCGGGACGCGGGACTGGTTTTTCCTTGCTCATCACGCCCGCCCCAGGATCAGCGTGGAGTGGCAGACCTGGTTGCCGCCATGGCCGGAGATGAGCGCAATCTCCGCGTCTTTCACCTGCCGCTCGGCCGGATAGGTGTGGCGCATCTGGCGCACGCCTTCGACCACCTGCAGCATGCCCTCCGCATGCGCCTCGGAAAGCTGGCCGCCCGAGGTGTTGGTCGGCAGCCGCCCGCCGATGCGCAGCGCGCCTGATGCCGCGAAGGGACCGCCCTCGCCTTTCTTGCAGAAGCCGTAATCCTCGAGCTGCGCGACCACCATGTAGGTGAAGCAGTCATAGAGCTGCGCACAGTGTCACGTCGGCCGGGCCGATGCCGGCCATCTTGTAGGCCGCCTCGCCGCTCTCTTTCGCCGCCGTCACCACCATATTGTCGCCGGAGAACCAGCCGGTGAGGTTGTTGTGGGAGCCGAAACCCTTGATCGACACCGGCGGCTGGCGCAGGTCGCGCGCGCGTTCGCGGCTGGTGACGATCACCGCGCCGGCGGCGTCGCTGCGCAGGCTGCAATCGAATAAGCCGAAGGGCGCCACGATCGGCTGCGCCTCGTGATATTGCGCGATCGAGAGTGGCTTCTTCATCTGCGCGTCGGGATTGCGCAGCGCGTGCTCGCGGAAGGCGACGGCCACCTGGCCGAAATGCTCGCGCGTCGTGCCGTAGAGATGCATGTGGCGCGTGGCGCCGAAGGCATGCGCCGCCACCGCACCGAAATACCCGTATTCCGGGCCGAATTCCTGCGCGCGCAGGCTCTCCGGCCGCGTTTCGTTGCGCACCCGCGCCTCTTCCGCTGACATGGGTGCGCGACCAGGCATCGCGGCCATAGCCGCAGATCACCGTTGATGGCGAGCCCGGCCTTGATCGCCATGGTGGCGAGCGCCACCGCCATGATCTGGCTGGCGCCGCCATTATCGAGCGTCGTGGAGAAGCGCGCGTTGATGCCGAGCCGCTCGCCGACGCGCTGATGGTGGCAATAAGACTCGTCCGGCCCGCGGCAGACGATACCGTCGATATCGGAGACCTTCAGCCCGGCATCGGTTATGGCGTTGCGCATCGCCTCCACCAGGAGATCCAAGCTGGAGACGCCGGGCACGCGGCCAAGCCGGCTGTTGCCGGCGCCGACGATGGCGCAAACGTCGCGCAACTCGCGGGAGGGCTCGATCATGGCGCTCACTTCGCCATTTCCCGCAGGCGGGCGGCGATCTGCGGCGGCGCCGCATAGACGCGATCCAGCAGCGCATTGATGGCCGCGCCGCTGACCGGATCGATTTCCATCTTTTGCGCTTTGGCATCCGCCAGCAGCTCCGGATCCTTCACCGCGGCGTCAAAGGCGTCGCGCAACAGCTTCACCCGTTCGGCCGGCACCCCGGGAGGCAGCACGAAAGGCCGTCCCATGACCTGTTCGGCGAAGGCGACTTCGAACAATTGCTTTCCCTCGGCGGTCGGCATGATGTCGATGGCGGTCGGGACATCGGGATATTCGGGGTCGCGCATCATGCCCATCTGCAGGATCACCTTGGCGGCCCCGGCCTGCAGCATGGGCGCGATGCGCGCGCGGAACGCCGCCGAGGAGCCGCCGGATACATGGCCGTCGACCTCGTTGCGCTCGAGCGCCAGCAAGGATTCCTGCGATCCGCCATAGCCCTCGACCACCTTGATCTTGGTGCCATAGAGCAAATTGAGCATGCGCGGATAGATCGAGGTTGGAGCGTTGCGCGCGGTCGAGCTTGCCGTCACCTCGATGCGCTTGAGATCGTCGATGGATTTTGCGCCCTTCTCGGTTCGCAGCACGAATAATCCGATTTCCTGCTGCGGCGAGCCGAGCCAATGAAATTTTCGCGCATCGAACTGAACCGACGCATTGTCCGGGATCGTAGAAGTGCATTAGCCCGTTGTTGCGGGACAAGCCGCCGATCACCGAGCCGTCCTGCGCCGCAACGTTGTAGAGGAAGTTCGCCGCCCGGATGCCGTCGGCGCCGCTCATGTTCTGCACGGTGATGGTCGGGTTGCCGGGGATGAAACGCGGCAGGTGCCGGGCGAGGAGCCGCGCATATTGATCGTAGCCGCCGCCGACCGAGGCAGAGGTGATCAGCGTCATCTGTTTGCCGCGATAGAATTCGGCCGGCGTCTGCGCTTGCGCCTCAGCCACAGCGGCCGCTGCAAGCAGCAGACCTGTCAGCGCGACGATCCATCCTTTGCGCATCGCCTACTCCTGTTTCCCCAGAATCTCCTCGTTATGCTCGCCGAGATCGGGCGCGGCGCTGCGTATCTCCACCGGCGTGTCCGACATCCGCAGCGCATTGCGAACGAGACTGACGGTGCCGAGATGGCGATGCGGCAGATCCTTGCGCATACCGAGATGCCTGCACCTGCGGATCCTCGAAAACCTCGCCCAAAGTGTTAATGCGCGAGCACGGCACGTCCTCCGCCAGCAATTTTTGCAGCCAGATCTCGCGCGGACCGGTCTTGAACACGGCGGTCATCTCTTCCGCCAGCCGGTCGTGATTTTTCCGCCGCGCATCGCGGGTGGCGAAGCGCTCGTCGGCTGATCCATTCCGGCTTGCCGGCGGCGCGCGCCATGCCTTCGAAGAATTTCTGCGGCGAGGACAGATGGATGATGAACGGCAAGCCGTCGCTCGCGACAAAGGCATAAACCGAAGCTTCGCGCGTGCGCGTAGAGCGCCCCGGCACCTTGGCATTTTCAAAATAGCGCGCGGCATTCTCGCCGCAGAAAGAAAGGCTGGCCTCCAGCAGCGAGGTATCGACGCGCTGGCCCCGGCCGGTGCGCCCGCGCGCCACCAAGGCGGCCAGCACGCCGTTGCAAGCCACCATGCCGGAGAGGTGATCGGAGAGCGAAATGCCGGTCGGGCGCGGATCGTCCATATCGGTCACGAGGCTCAGCAGTCCGCTCATCGCCTGCCCGACGGTGTCGTAGCCCGGCCGCGATGCATAAGGGCCGTCGGAGCCAAAGCCGGTGATGGAGCACCAGATCAGCTGCGGGTTGTCCTTCGAGGCCTGTTCGTATGTCAGCCCGATGCGGTCGAGCGTGCCGGGGCGAAAATTCTCGATCAACACGTCGGCGCTGCGCAGCAGATCGCGCACGGCGGCGAGCCCCTTCGGCATCCTTCAGATCGACCGTGACGCTTTTCTTGTTGCGGTTTACCGAGCCGAAGGGCGGTGAGTATTCGACGCGGCCCCAGCCGCGGAACGGATCGCCCTTGTCCGGCGCTTCGATCTTGATGATTTCCGCGCCCAGATCGCCCAGCAGCATTCCGGCATAAGGCCCGGAAACAAAGCTCGCGATCTCAACGACGCGTATTCCCTCGAGCGCTCCCGCCATTCGTCCCCCGTCGATCGGAGTTAATGTTTTTCTTTGCCCATGCCGCCTCAGCACATGCCGGCCGTAACCGGCGGCGGCCGATCCCACATCAGCGAGTGATGCGCCGCCGCGGCAAGGCAGTCGCGCAACATGCGCTGCATCGGACGTTGTCGAATAAAGCGCGCGGCCGCCGGCGGCGTTGAACAGGCTTCTGCACCGCCGGTGATGGAAAGCTGCGCCGCATAAGCATTGTTGCGCCTGCCCGCGCAGGTTCAGCGTCTTGGGAACCGGCTCGCCGCGTTCGAGAAGCTGCATGGTCTCGCGCAGCGGCGCCAGATCAGCATCACTGCTCGCCGCTTCGATCTCCGAGGCCGCGATCCCGATGCCCATCTGCGTGCCCATCTGCTCGGCCATCACGTCGAGCGCGATTTCCGCGGGCCGGTATATTTGATGTATTCGGCTCAGCATGCCTTCGGCAACACCGACCGCGACCGATGCGATAGCTCGCCGACGAGACTCCGCCACGCGGCAAATGAAAAACCGGCGCCGAGTAAAGCGCAGGGCCGGCCGCGTCCTCGTCATCCTTGCTCAGGATACGGTGCTCGGGAACGAAGGCACCGTTGACCTCGAAGGTCTTGCTGCCGGTGCCGGCGAGGCCGACCACGTGCCAGTCATCGATGATCTTGATGTCGCTTCTTCGGGTATCAGCACCGAGACGGTTTGTTTCTTTTCGCCGCGCTGGACATAGCCAGTGGCCATCACCCAGTCGGCGTGGTCGACGCCGCTGGAGAACGGATGCCGCCCGGTCCATTTGCACGCCGCCTTCCACCACCTGCCCTTGCCGAGCGGCGCGACCGCGTTCGACAGTTTTGCGTTAGGGTTCTTGCCCCAAACCTCTTCCTGCGCCTGCGGCGTGAAAGAGGCGAGCTTGAGCGCGTTGTCGGCGAATACCATGTAGCACCCAGGCTTGCGAGCCGCAGCCGTGCGCCAGCGTCTTGGCCACTCTCGCAGTAGACATCATAGCCGAGCTCAAAGCCGCCAAAACGCGCCGGCATGCAGAGCCGCAGCAGGTCATTAGAAACGTAGTCTGCAATCGTCGGTCGGGGCAGCAGCGCAGCTTTCGGCTTCGGGGGCGCGCTCGCGCAGCACCGGCACCAGCGCCTCCGCGCGGCGCAAGATTTCCTCCCGGGTCATCTTGCTGGTGTGCGCTCCAGCCACGGCTTCCATTTTCATTTTTCTTTTCCCTCACACGCCAGCGCGCGACAGCAAAAGTGGGCACCGGTTTTGCGGTCGCAATCAAGCTTGCGCAGATTGCGTAGACTTATCTGCGTGTCGCGCGCGCTAATTTATTAACTTGGCGCATGATCTTATCCGAAAACCGGTTCCCACTTTTCGGGATCATGCGCCGTCGGCCGGCAACGCCGCCCGGCCGCGGATCATATCTGAAGCTTTCTCCGCCAGCATCATGCACGCAGGCATTAATATGTGCCGAGACGATATCAGGCATGGCGGAGGCGTCCACCACCCGCAGGCCTTGGATCGCCGCGCACCTTCAGCTCCGGATCGACCACGCTTTCCGGGCCCGTCCCCATCGGGCAGGTGCCGCAAGGGTGATGCGCAGTAATCGCTGTCCCCCGGATAAAGGCGTCGATCTCGGCGTCGGTTTTCACCTTTTCGCCCGGCGTGGTCTCGGTACCGCGATAAGGATCGAGCGGTTTCTGATAGGCCACCTCACGCGCGCGCTTGAAACCCTCACGCAGGCTCGGCAGGTCGTTTGGCGCGGAAAAAAAGTTGTAATGGATGCGCATGGACGCGCGCGGGTCGGCCGAGCGCAGCAGGATTTCTCCCCGGCTGTCCGGATGCAGCAGCGTGGGCGGATGCCATAGCCGTCGACATAGGGCTTCTTCAGCCACGGAAACCACAGATGCGCATGCGGTGGCAGCCCGCGGAACATGAACTCGATGTCAGGCACCGCAAGCTCGGGCCGTGTCTTGATGAAGGCGTGTAGCCCGCCCGGCACGACCGTGCCCGGCCCAGTGGCGAAGCAATAGGCCTGGATCATGCTGCGCGCCATGCGGTCGAAGCGCATTTCGCCATGGAAGGCGCTGAAGTCCTTTCGCGCGAAAATGATCAGCACGGCGAGATGATCCTGCAGATTCTTTCCCACCGGCAGGTCTACGAGCGTCCTGATTCCGTGCTCGCGCAGATGCGCCGCCGGTCCGATGCCAGAGAGCATCAGAAGCTGCGGTGTATTGAAAGTGCCGCTTGCGACAACGACCTCGCGCACCGCCTGCACGCGCTTGAGATTGCCTCTGTGGAGATATTCCACGCCGGTGGCGCGCGTGCCCTGCATCAGGAGGCGCGTCGCATGCGCGGCGGTTTCGATAGTGAGATTTTTCCGCCCGCGCGCCGGCTTCAGATAAGCCGCAGCCGAGGATGAGCGGCGTCCGTCGCGGATAGTGTATTGGCTGCGGCCGAAGCCTTCCTGCTGTTTTGCGTTATAGTCCTCGGTGTAGGGAATGCCGGCGGCTTTGGCGGCTTCGATCCAGGCGGTGTAGAGCGGGTCCTGTGTTTTGGCGAACTCTGTCCCTACCGGGCCGTCGCCGCCGCGGTATTTGCTCTCGCCGCCTTGCCATTTCTCACCGCGCTTGAAGTAAGGCAGCACTTCCGCATACGACCAGCCCCGCGCGCCTTTCTGTGCCCATCGGTCGTAATCGCCGGCATTGCCGCGCGTATACGCCATCACATTGATCGAAGATGATCCGCCCAACACTTTGCCGCGGGTAGCTTCGATGCTGCGATTGTTCAAACCGCGTTCTGGCTCGGTATGATAGCCCCAGTCGAACAGTCCGTATTCATGCAGCTTACCGAGGCCGAGCGGGATATGGATCAGCGGTGACCAGTCGCGCCCGCCAGCTTCCAGCAGCAGCACACGCGCGGCGCCGTCCTCGCTCAGGCGATTGGCCAGCACGCAGCCCGCCGAGCCCGCGCCGACGATGATGTAGTCGTAGCCCTTCTCGCCAGACATTTCCCCCGCCCGCGTCTGCAACCCGGCCGAGGGCCGTCATGCCGATTGGCGCACTCTACAGCTTATTAGCTTGCGCATGATCTTGTCGGCGAACCGGTGTCCACTTCGCCGGATCATGCGCTAATAAGGCCGCACCGAACCTTTTACCGTGGTGCGCAGCATCAGGCGGCGCTCAGTCGAGGGAAAGTCGGTGCGCGCATGCGACGAGCAGCGATTATCCCAAAGCAAAAGGTCGCCGAGACGCCAGACATGCTCGTAAATGAATTCCTTTTTCTCCGCGTGGTCGTAGACCGCATTGAACAATTCCTCGCTTTCCTTCTCCGGCATGTCCACCACTTTCACCGTCATCAGGCGGTTGACGTAGACCGCCTTCTTCCTGGTGTCTTCGTGGGTGCGGAATACCGGATGCACGCATTCGGCAAAGGCGTCGGTACCTTTGTTGTCGCCCTTCTGCACCGAGCCGTAGTTGTAATGGTGCAGCGCCTTGCGGCCTTCCAGCTTGTTGCGGATCGCCGGATCGAGCGCGTCATAGGCGGCATAGCCGCTGGCGAACAGCGTATTGCCGCCGGTGGAGGGAATCTCCACGGAATAAAGCATCGTCGCCTTGCTCGGCACCTCGGCATGAATCATGTCGTGGTGGAACATCATCTCGCCATCCGGCAAAGCGCCGATCGGTTCGCCGTTCTCGCGGATATTGGAGATCATCATGATCCCGGGCAGCAAGCGGGCCTGGCCCGGTGGGCGGTATTTCGGCGGGCGATGCAGGTCGCCGATCTCGCCGAAGTAGCCGGTGACGCGTACGAGGTCTTCCTGCGACAGCTTCTGGTCGGGGAAGATGATCACGAGGTGGTCGAGCCAAGCCTGGTAGATCGCCTTGATGGTCGCATCGTCCGGCTTGGTGCGCAGGTCGATGCCGCGCAGCTCCGCGCCGATATGCTTGGTCAGGGGGACAATCTCGAAGGCCTTGTTGGTTTTCACTTGGGTGGCGACGTTCATACTGCTTCCTTCCGCTGGTCCCATTTCCATGGATATTAAAGCGCGTTCAGCAAAAGTGGACACCGGTTTTGCGTCCGAACGCGCGCTTATTTTTAAGAACAGAGCGTTTTCTTCACGCGAACCGGGTCCCACTTCGCTTGAAAACGCTCTGGTGGCTTGCCGCAGAGTAAAACGGGCCTCCCGCCAGCGCAACCTTGGTCCAAATCGGCTTTTTGTGCGCTGCCGCAGCGCATTATTCGCGTTGCCGCCGGGCGAATGCTAGGCTTTCGGCCAGCCAGGGCTGAGGGTGGCCGATGCAAAAGATAGGAATTTCCAACGAGCCAATCGCGCGCATGATGGCGGCGCTTTTCGCCGTGTATTTTCTTGCGGTTCCGCCGCTTGCCGCGCAGACCATTGTCGACGAATGGAACGAAGCCAAGCTTCCCGCACCGCCGCAGCTGAAGCCGGCCCAGGTAGACGCCAAGCAGGCCGCGCTGCTGGTGATGGACTTCACCACCCAGACCTGCAGCAAAGAGCGCCGGCCGCGTTGCGCCGCTTCGGTTCCGAAAATTACGAAACTGGTCGCTGATGCCCGCGCGAAAGGTGCGCTGGTGATCTACAGCATCGCGGGCGCGGGTGCGACACCGGCCAGCATCTTGCAGGAGCTTGGGCCTGCGCCGGGAGAAACCATCCTGCCCGCACTCGGCCCGGACAAATTTATCGGCAGCGACCTGGAGCAGACGCTGAAGGCCAAAGGCATCAAAACCCTGATCGCGGTCGGTACCCAGGCGCAAACCTCCGTGCTGCATACGGCCGGCGCGGCGGCGCTACGCGGATTTACGGTGGTGGTGCCGGTGGACGGGATGTCCTCCGACAACAGCTTTCCGGAATTGTACACGGCATGGCATCTGTCTACCGCCGCGCGTATCGCCGACAAGGTGACACTGACCAAGATCGACATGATCAGCTTCTAGGGCTCTTCAACCGGGGGAGCCATTGTTCATTCGCATGAAATGCCGGACAATCCGGCAAAATTAAATGAGGGCACGGCGATGGATAGCAAGGTTCATACCTACGCATTCGGCAGGCGGCTCTTTCTGGCAGGCTCTGGCGCGCTAGCGCTGATGAGCGGCAGCGGGGGCGGCGCGAAAGCGCAGGAGTCGGGCAGGCGACAAGCCTGCTCCGATCCCCGGGAAGCAATTGCGTCAGATGCTGGCGGAGTTCGTTGTCGCCTTCGATCTCAAGCAAGTGCCGGCGGAGGTGGTCGAGCTGGCCCGTTTGGCTTTCATCGATACCGTAGGCGTGGCCGTCGCCGGCAGCCACGAGGAGGTAGCGCACATCGCCGCCGGAATGGTGAAGCTGGAAGGCACTGCGCCGCAATGCACCATCATCGGGCAGTCCTTTAAGGCCTCGCCGCAGCTCGCAGCGCTCGCAAATGGCGTCTCAAGCCATGCGATGGACTACGACTTCAGTTATGTAAGCGGACAGTCTGCTGCGCCGGTGATTCCCGCGCTGCTCGCGCTCGCGGAAAGCACGGGTGCGACGCCGGCCGAATTTCTGGGCGCCTTCATCGTCGGCTGCGAGGTCACTGCACGCATTGGCCGCTCAAGTCCGCGGATCAGTAACGGCGGCGGCTGGCAAGCCGCCGGCGTTATCGGCGGGATTAGCGCGGCGGCGGCCTGCGCAAAGCTGATGAAGCTTCCGGTCGACCAGGTGGCGCACGCCATCGGCATCAGCGCCTCGCTGGTATCGGGATTGCCGGCCAATTACGGAACGATGACCAAGCCGCTGCACGTCGGCAACGGCGCGCGCAACGGCGTGATGGCGGCGATGCTCGCGAGCAAGGGTTTCACGTCCAGTCCTACGGTCCTCGAAGGCGACAACGGCTATTACGGAAGCTTCGCACGCGCTCTGAAAACCGACTATGCGCCGTTCAAGGATCTCGGCAGTCGCTGGGACCTGAAGGAAACCGGCTACAGCATCAAATACTATCCTTGCGGTGGGCGCGGCCACACCGCAATCGATGCCGCGCTGCTGCTGCGTGACAAGCTTGGCGAACGCACGAACGAAATAACCAACATCCATTGCTGGATGTCGCCCTCCAGCGCCAAACGCGTCGTCACCAAGTACCCAATCGATGTCGAGTCGGCGAAGTTCTCGGCCTCCTACGTGATCGCCTATTCGCTTTTGCATGGCGCGCCGAAGATCAAGGCCTTTACCCAGGAGGCGCTTAATGACGCGCGCATAAAGGCATTGGCCGGCCTCGTGACGGCCAGCGCCGATCCGCAGCTGAGTGACGAATGGGGCAACCCGACCCGGGTGAAAATTGCGCTCAAGGATGGCGGGACGTTCCAGGAGCAGCGCGACTATCCCATCGGCTCAACGCAGGTGCCTTTGACCAAGGCGCAGGTCGAGGAGAAGTTCATGGACTGCGCGATGCAGACCATCAACGAGGACGCCGCGAGGAAACTATTCGCCATCGCGAGCACGATCACCGACCGGCCGGCCTTCGGCGACTTCTGGTCGCTGCTCCGGAAGGCATGAACATGTGGCCCACCGGCTTCCCCGATAGAGCGACGGTCTAATCGGCGTCCTTATCGGGGCGTGCTGGCCGCTGCTCCTCGTCGTCCTCCGGCGCCTCCGCGCCGGGAATCACGTAGCGGCCGGAGAGCCAGCGATTCAGATCGACGTCGGCGCAGCGTGCCGAGCAGAAGGGCTTGAACCGCTCCTCCACGGGTTTGCCGCAGATCGCGCACGGGTTGGAGGCCGGTTTTTGAGCGGTAGCCATGACGCGCAGATAATCCTGAAGCTCACCGGATCAAGCAACCATCAGACGGCCAGCGCATTGAGCCAGCCGAAGCGGATGGGAAATCCTTCTCCCGACAGCAGCGAGACCGTCTCGTAAAGCGGCAAGCCGACTACATTGGTATAGGAGCCGACCATCTTGACGATGAAGGAGCCGGCGATGCCTTGCGCGGCATAACCGCCGGCCTTGCCGCGCCATTCGCCCGACGCGAGATAGGCTTCGATGTCCTCATCGGAGAGCCGCTTGAACCGAACACGCGTGTCCACCAGCCGCTGCCGGAACGTCTGTTTCGGCGTGACCAGGCAGATGCCCGAATAGACGTGGTGGTTGCGTCCGGACAGCAAACGCAGGCATTGCGCGGCTTCGTCCAGCAATTCCGCCTTGGGCAGGATGCGCCGCCCCACCGCGACCACGGTGTCCGCCGCCAGGATGTAGGAGCCGCGCAATTCGTCATCGAGCCGCACCTGGTTGAGCGCCCCTTCCGCTTTGCCGCGCGCGAGCCGCGTGGCCAGCGCCCGCGGCAGCTCACCCCGCTTGGGCACTTCGTCGATGTCGGCCGGGCGCAGCGCGTCCGGTTCGATCCCGGCCTGATTGAGCAGGCCCAGCCGGCGGGGAGAGCCGGAAGCGAGCACGAGTTTGGGCCGGCCGAGCATGATTGCAAAACCTGACGTTTCTTCTCGTCATTGCCGGGCACCATCCGGCAATACGAACATGACGATGGACGCATCGGAACTCGGAAATACCCGCGTTCCGCACCATCAGTGGGCATATCGGGTAAACCCGATATGCGGGTCAAGCCCAGGCATGCAAAAGAGTTAGTTTTAGTCGTTGTGGCTGTGCGCGGGGCCAAAGCGGTCGAGGATACGCTTGGCAAGCTGTTCGCGCAGCTCGCGATAGCCATGCATGCGCTGCTCGCGGCTGCCTTCGATCACCGAGGGATCCGCGGTCGGCCAATATTCCACAGCTGCAGTGAGCCGATGAGTCAGTTCCAGCGCCTTGTGATGCGCCTTGGGGGAGAGCGTGACGATCAGGTCGAAATCGAGCCCTTCCAAATCCTCCAGTTCCTCGAAGGTGACTGGCCGGTGATCCCCGATGTCGAGCCCGATTTCAGCCATGGCGGCAACGGCAAAGGGATCGAGGTCGGCCGTCTGCACGCCGGCGGAGCGCACCGGCACGTTTGGCCCGATCAGATGATCGAAGAGGCCTGCCGCCATGGGCGAGCGCAGCGAATTCAGTCCGCAGGCGAAAAGCACGGAGCGCGGCGGCTTATCGTCGGCGTCCACCGCTTAGCCTCTCCAATGCAGCACGCAAATCAGCGTGAACAGCCGCCGCGCCGTGTCGAAATCCACTTTTACCTTGCGCTTGAGCCGCTCCATCAGAAGCCTGGAGCCCTCGTCATGGATCGCGCGCCGGCCCATGTCGAGGGCTTCGATGCGGTCAGGCGTTGCGGTGCGGATAGCCTGGTAATAGCTGTCGCAGATCATGAAATAGTCTTTTACGATCCGCCGGAACGGAGTCATTGACAGCAGATGCGCCATCACCGCCTCCCCTTTGGCGGTCTTGATCTCGAATACCAGGCGGTTTTCCGCGATGCCCAGCTGCAGTGTGTAAGGCCCGCCTTTGTGGCCTTCCGGTGCAAAGCTGTTCTGTTCAAGCAGATCGTAGATTGCGACCGCGCGCTCGTGCTCGACATCCGGATTGGACCGGCCGATCGAGTTTTCGTCGAGCGTGACCTCGACCAGACAGTGCGTCTTGCCCTTGGCTGGCTCGCGGCTCATCGCGGATTGAGGCGGATTGCCACCGACCGCGCATGGCCGTCGAGCCCTTCGGCTTCGCCGAGCGCAATGGCGGCGGGCGCAAGCGCGCGCAATGAACTCAGGGCTGCATTTGAGGATGGAAGTGCGCTTCATGAAGTCGAGCACGCCGAGGCCGGACGAAAACCGCGCCGAGCGCGCCGTCGGCAGCACGTGGTTGGAACCTGCAACATAATCGCCGATAGCTTCCGGGGTATGCGCGCCCAGAAAGATCGCGCCAGCGTTGCGGATGCGCTTGGCCAATTCCTCGGCGTTACTTGCGACGATCTCGATGTGCTCCGGCGCGACGGCATCCACCAGCGGAACGGCCTCGTCGAGGCTGCGCACAAGAATGATGGCGCCGAAATCACGCCAGGACGCGCTCGCGACTGCTTCCCGCGGCAGGCGTGCAAGCTGGTGCTCTACCGCTTTCTCGACCGCATCGGCGAGCGACGCATCATCGGTAATCAAAATCGATTGCGCGCTGACATCGTGTTCTGCCTGCGCCAGAAGATCGGCGGCGATCCAGTCTGGATGGCCGTCGCGGTCTGCCAGCACCAGAACCTCCGACGGCCCGGCGATCATGTCGATCCCGACTTTGCCGAAGACCAGCCGCTTGGCCGCCGCCACATAGGCATTGCCTGGCCCAACGATCTTCGCCACCGGGGCGATTGTTTCGGTGCCGTAGGCGAGCGCCGCCACCGCTTGCGCGCCGCCGATGCGATAGACTTCATCGACCTTCGCCAGCTTCGCCGCCGCCAGCACGAGAGGATTGAGCTTGCCGTCTGGCGTCGGCACGACCATGACAAGACGCGGCACGCCCGCAACCTTTGCCGGCACCGCATTCATCAGCACGGAAGATGGATAGGCCGCGGTGCCGCCAGGCACGTAAAGGCCGGCCGCCTCAATTGCGGTCCAGCGCGAGCCGAGCTCGACGCCAAGCGCGTCGGTCGAGCGCTCGTCTTTCGGCACTTGGCGGCGGTGATAAACCTCGATCCGTTCGCGTGCGAGCTTCAGTGCATCGAGCGCCGCCGCGCCGCATTGCGCCGCCGCGCCGTCGATCTCCGCCTGCGCCACCCGCAGCCCGGCCTTGGAGAGATCCACCCGGTCGAATTTTTTGGTCAGCTCGAAGAGCGCGCGGTCGCCGTTCTGGCGCACCTCCGCGATGATACCGCGCACGGCCTGCTCCACGTCCTGCGCGGCTTCCCGTTTGGTGTTCAGGAAGGCGCGGAAACGCTGAGTGAAATCAGCAGCTTGGGTATCGAGACGGATCGGCATGACCTGGTCCTTACGGCTAGGGCAAGGCATAGCCGGACCACAGGTCAATGACGAGGGGGCAGTGGCGCGTCAACCCGCCTTGGGCAGTTCATCGGCCGGTTCGGAGGTCACGGTTTCCGCATGGTGCGGACAATCGCAGGACCAGGTCGGCCCGATGTCGGCTATCTCGGCTTCCAGGCATTCGACCTGTAGCCGCAAGGCCGCACCGCCATCGAAGGTCAGGATCACGTCGCCGCCGGGGGCGTCGCTTTCGACGAAATCGATCGCCAACAGGTTGAGCACCGCATTTTTGTCGGCAGGATCGATGCCGCGGCATTTGCAGGAAAACACCCGCTCGAACCGGAGCCCGGTGCGGCAGCGGCGGAATTCCTTGGCCTCGTTGGCGGCCAGCCAATCGAAGCGGTCGACCCCCAGCACCAGCCGCTTTTCCTGCGGCAGCCAGAAGACGTCGGAGACCTTGACCGAGGAATCCTGCAGATGCGCGGAAATGACCTCGAGGTCGTCCTTGTCCAGCGCGATGAGCTTCAAGGGTTCCATGCGAGGGCCGTTTTTCGTTGTGTATCCTGTAGCTAGGCAAGCCCGGAGCGGTGTGCAAGGGCATCTCCTCGGACCTCATCCTGAGGAGGCGCGAAGCGCCGTCTCGAAGGATGGGCTGCGGGGTCAGTGGCCTGCATGGTTCGAGACGCGCCGCGTCGCAACCAAGTGTACGTAGGCTGCGCTTTCTATGGCGGCGCTCCTCACCATGAGGAGATAGGTCTATCCGCTGATGCGCTCGACGGTGGCGCCGCAGGCGTTGAGCTTGTCCTCCAGCCGCTCAAAACCGCGGTCGAGGTGATAGACGCGATTGACCATGGTCTCGCCCTCGGCGGCGAGCGCCGCGATCACCAGCGAGACGGAAGCCCGCAGGTCGGTCGCCATCACCGGCGCGCCTTTCAGCTTTTCCACCCCTGCGATGGTAGCGGTTTGGCCATCGAGATGGATCTGCGCGCCGAAGCGCACGAGTTCCTGCACATGCATGAAGCGGTTCTCGAAGATGGTCTCGGTAATGCGCGAGGTGCCCTTGGCGCGGGTCATCAGCGCAATCAGTTGCGCCTGGAGGTCGGTGGGAAAGCCCGGAAACGGCTCGGTAGTCACGTCCACCGGCGCGATACCGGCGCCATTGCGGCTGATGCGGACGCCCTTGTTGGAGGGTGTAACACGCGCTCCCGCGTGGGCCACGATATCGAGTGCCGATTGCAGCAGCTCGGGCCGCGCG
The DNA here is from genome assembly GCA_963728585.1 of uncultured Alphaproteobacteria bacterium. Classification (GTDB taxonomy): domain Bacteria; phylum Pseudomonadota; class Alphaproteobacteria; order Rhizobiales; family Xanthobacteraceae; genus CANKHA01. Next base: position 357,007 of record CAVSLB010000003.1, on the reverse strand, counting down.
CCTTCCAAGACAACGTCGCCGCCGGTCATCGCCACCGCCATGGCATAGGTACCGGTCTCGATCCGGTCGGGCAGCACGCTGTGGCGGGTACCGTTGAGCTTCGATACTCCTTCGATCACGATGCGCGAGGTGCCGGCACCGGAAATATTCGCACCCATCTTGTTGAGGCAATCGGCAACGTCGGTGATTTCCGGCTCGCGCGCGGCGTTCTCGATCACCGTGGTGCCGCTGGCAAGCGATGCCGCCATCAACGCGGTATGCGTGCCGCCGACGGTGACCTTTGGAAAGTTGATCTCACCCCCGCGCAAACCGTCCGGCGCGTAGGCCAGTACATAGCCGGCATCGATTTCGATTTTCGCGCCTAGCTGCTTGAGAGCCATCAGGAGGAGATCGACTGGCCGCGTGCCAATCGCGCAACCGCCCGGCAGAGATACCTTGGCCTGTCCCATACGCGCCAGGAGAGGAGCGAGTACCCAAAAGCTGGCGCGCATTTTCGAGACGAGCTCATAGGGCGCCGTGGTGTCGACGATGCGCGCCGCCGAAATATGAACTGTCTGCCCGTCATAGGGCGCGTCGCCCGGTCGCTTGCCGCCAAGCATGACGTCAACGCCGTGGTTGAGCAGGATGCGCTGCAGAAGCGCGACGTCTGCCAGCCGCGGGACATTGTCGAGGATCAGCGTCTGCTCCGTGAGCAGGCTCGCGATCATCAGCGGCAGTGCCGCATTCTTCGCTCCTGAGATCGGAATCGAGCCGATCAGGGGGGCGCCGCCGACGATACGAATCCGATCCATTGTCTCTCCGCAATTGTGACACGCCGGTCGGCGCATGATCCGACGCAGTGGACCCGGCTCGCCGACAAGATCCTACGCCAAGCTAATAGGTCACGTGCGCGGGCCCACAGCTAAGTATACGCGATCTGCGCAAGCTTGATTGCTTCCCGCAAAACCGGCGCCCGTTTTTGCCCGCGCTACAGACGTCTGCCGATTACGGCGAAAGTCCGGTTTTGGTTCCAAAGTCCCGAACCGGGCCGCTATTTTTCACCGCATGAAGGCTTTTCGGCCGTTTTTCGCGCCCGCAGCTGGGCCTTGCGCCGGCGCAGATTGGCCTTCAATTCAGCCGCCAGGCGCTCGGGCCGGCTGGGCTTGCGGGCGGGGCGCGGCGGCAATTCCTGCCTCGGGGCGGTCATGCTCTCCCTTAGCGGCAGCGAACCGCGTCGTGCAAGTGCGGCTTGTCCGGAAAATCAGCCAAATGGACCCAACAGCGGCCTCAATCCTTGCGAAGGTAAGACCCTTATGGCAGTTTCCAGCGCGTTCGGGCCAGCCCGCACGCATTCCTCCGCTGCCGTAGCTCAGTGGTAGAGCACTCCCTTGGTAAGGGAGAGGTCGACAGTTCAATCCTGTCCGGCAGCACCAGAAATCCAACACTTGACGTCTAGGAAATCCACGAACCGACAGAAACCGTTGGCTGTCTCGCCCAACCAGAAGCTTAGCGAGTAAGAAAACAATCCTTCGGCATTCCAGCAGAATGAGGTGGCGGGCCTGCATGGGCCGCTATTTTTTCTAAGTTGCTTTAGTCAACCCATTCGGCGCAAACATAACACTTATAAAAATGTTCACCGTCGGGCTTGGCTTTTGATTGATCTACAAAAGTTTGGTCGCGTGTTTCAGCCATTGGGCACTCATACGAGCAATGGTCCGGCGGGAACGAGCAGGCGATTGGCGGGTAGCCGGGAGAGAGCTAGCCCCAACTTTCGAGGTTTGAAAAGACCTTTACTTCCGCTGAAATGAGTGCAACCCGAGCGCTGTAGCGACGTACCAGCCGGTGGAGACCGGAGCAGCCGATTTTTCACCAAGCCGGAACTCGATCATCCCCGATAACAAGAAGTCGCGACGACGGAAGCAGTCTCGCTTGAATGCAGATGTGCCGCTGTGAACGAGTCAGCCGGGGCGATCATATCCGCTTCCGGAATGCAGAACCCCGGAAATTTTGCACCCTCCGCGGAAGCGGTCGCGCCTTGGCAGAAGGCGAATTTGACGACGAGCTCGCCAGTATTCGATCGCGCACGGAATCGGCAAACGAATTGGCGCGGCTTTTGGTAGCGCGACCCGCGACCGCTCCCGTTGGCGCTGAAAGCATCATCGGCCCTGATCAGCGCACTCGCATCAGCCCGACGACTGTCTATCCGGCCCGTGCCACGGTTTTGAGGCTACCTTCGTGATCGACGGGACACCATAGCAACCCGAGGGAAGTCTCTTCGCCTCGTCGGCTTCGATATACCGGAGGGCGGAATAAATGCGGGGTATGAGACAGAGCGAACCCTTGCAGCTAATGCGAGGGCCAAATTACGTCAGCTCGTTGCCGGCGGTGGCCTCGACCTCTCGCTTGTCCGATGCGCCTGCCCGGCGGGTACGGAAGGAACGCCAGCTTGCAATCATGGGCAGTCCTGCGGCGTGCTGAAGGCGGCAGGCAAAGACGTTAGCGAGTTGCTAATCATGGAAGGCTTGGCGAAGCCGTACCTCTGCAGCGGCACCAAATGCCTGCGGCGAGAGCCGTGGTGCTGATGGCCTAACTGGCGTAGCCGTCAAGAAATCCCGCGGCTCTTAGCGATGGCGTTTAGGGCAAATCCCTTTCTGATCCGCCCTAAACGCTAGCCCGAAGGGCTAGGGAGTCTCGCCTGCTCAGCTTCCCTCAGCGGTGATAGATAATCAACGAGCGCTCATCGAGTGTTCCGGTGCCCGAGGTGCACTCGCACTGAACTTCGAAGACTTGAATACCTGCAGGAACACCCTGCACCATCCAATTGAACCCATTCGTCGATAGTTCGCCGGCAGTGTCATGGGCGGCCATTGGCGCACCGCCATCGCCAGGACCGGGCACCACGACGCCATTTCGGGTCAACCTGAGCAAATACCGGCAACCTGGAAAGAACTCACCTGTGAAATGCACAGCAACGTCGCCCAGTGCGGCCATGTTGATTCCCTTTCTAAGGGCTCTTGTAGGCGTCGTCGTGCAGGTCAGGGTAGTGACTTCCGAAGCCGACGACATTCTAGCGACCGGAGACGGGCCGGTGTTTACCTGCACTCTCGGCGAAACGCCCGGCGTCGCTTTGGCCCCGGGAATGGTAGGATCGTTGGCAATTGCGATGGTCGGCATGAGAGACACAGTTGCAAGCATCGCGGTGAGACGTAAAACATTTTGCATAGTTCATCCTCCCTTTTTGGCTTGATTGCTGTGATCGGCCAGACGTGCAGGCCCAGGGAGGTTATTCATGGAAGTCGCCCCCCAATCGATGTTACGCGGGCAAGACGTCGGCCATCACCAAACACCATCATCTTACACGCGCGCCCAGCAGCGGCAACCCATACGGTACAGCCGGGGTCGCTGCTGCGACGATGCTGATCGCCCAAGGCAGGGTTGATGGCTGACGCATCTTGCGTCACGATTTCAGCAATTTGACGCTTACGGACGCGAGCGCTGAGCCAGCGCCAATTGTCCTAAAAACATTTCAAATCGTTTGTGATCCAAAATAAGTGTAGGGTCGGAGGGCGGGCTCTAACGGACGCTGCAAGCGCTGATATGCGGCCGACTATTTGCGCGATCCAAGAGATCAAAACGACCGGATGAGTGCCAGCTCGATTTTATCTCCCCGCCGCGGACGGCAGGGCACGATCCGCCGCGGAATTCAGAACTGTTTTTTCCGAAGTTCGACCCCGAAGTTTGCGAGCATTTAAAACGGCGCTTACAGATTTTGGCTGCTTGCTTCGTGCGCCAAGTTTCGGAAGACGTTAGCTTCAGGCGCGGTTGCGACGCCCTGCGGAATGCGAGAATAGCCTTCGGGACGGGACGTCTCGATTTTCGCTACCAGAACGCAGAGCGTTCCCTGTACCTCCGATAGTGGCGAAGTTGACGCAACCGCCAATTGTGCGCTCATCGAAAACAAGTTAAGGAGAAACCAGAATTGGACACGAGGATAGCCCGCGAGATGGTCGACGCGGTAAAGAAACCCAAACGCCAACCGCAGCGCTGATTCGGTCTAAATCCAAGGAGATCCAGACAGCCGCGACCTTGTGGCAAGGAAATGGCTGGCGAAGAGCGCGAACGGAGTGAGGCGGAGAGACGCAAAAATGGACGCAGGTGAAAAAGAAATTTCTTCTCCTCGCCCGACGCATTTTCGCAAGGTTGCACCCGCAGGGAATTGAGATTTCAGCCAAAAGCTGATCCCCCGCTTGGGTAATTTTCAAGCGAGTCGGCCGACCCGACCCCGCATAAATCAAACGTAGGACTTCATGAATATTCGCAACGACGTCAAAGGCGGCACGCGATCTGGCCAAGCCAGAATCCGAGGAGCGGTGACTTTCAAAGGTGGCCGCCTCTCCGGCTGGGTGCTTGGCGCCGCCGGTAAATCCCTCGAAATTGCGGCCATCGATACAACAAGCGACACCGTCATTTGGCGAGGGACGGCAGACGAGCCGCGGCCGCGCTCGCCACATCCGAACAAAAACTGCGGCTTTCGTTTTACTGTTCCGGGAAAATACGTCCGGGCCGGCGCCCGGATTAAGCTGATCGACCAGGCCACCTCCCAAGATTTGCCGTTCTCGCCATATATTTTTGGCCCAGAATACGAGAACTATATCGATCGTCTCAATGCGCTGTCGCACTGGCCGCTGCTGCATTTCTCATCCGTAAAGCAGCAAGGCGCCAGGGTAGTTTCCCGCGTTATCGCTATTACGGGAGCCGAGTTAAACGAGCGACCGAAGTTGCTGGTACAGAATGCTGACGGAATCAGCGCGGTTTCAGCCCAAGAGCTGTCCCCAGTTGACACTGTGGATCATGGCTATTGGTTCGCCCCTGCGTGGCCGCATACGCGGTTCGCGATCAACTTAACCCGTTATTTTTCCAACCCGCTTCGCGATGAAAGCGGCGTTCCTTTTGTTCGGTTGACTGTGGGATCTGAAGCCAACCTCGACTCAGTTTCGGTGACAAGGGTGGCGGGGCTTGTCCCCGTCGAGGCTGTCAAGTTGCCCCCGGATGTCAACGTGCGGCGCGTGCAGGCGCATGGCGACATCGAACAAAAATTCACTGCCATCGGCTTTTCGCATTATCGTACTTATCGCGCTGTTTTCGAACAGCATAGCGGGAAAAGATGGTCGGAGATTGAAAAAGTGCTGGATTGGGGCTGCGGCTGTGGTCGCGTCACCCAACACCTGATGCGGAGCCTGGGCAATGAAAAGGTATACGGCGTCGACATCGACAGCGACAATATCAATTGGTGTTTGGCCAATTTACCTTCTTTGAACTTCGCGAGGTGCGACCTGACGCCGCCTTTGCCTTACGCGGAGAACACATTTGATTACATCATTGGCACATCTGTCTTCACGCACATTCAGGAAAGCCTGGTGGGAGGTTGGCTCGAGGACCTTCGCAGAGTTTCGAAGCCAGGAGCGATTGTGGCGGTGACCGTTGGCACGGATACGCGGATTGCCTTTGGCTCATATGAGCCTGATCGAAATCCAGCGTGTTTTACAAACCGGGATCGAAGACACGATAGCGAATAGCCAGCTGAATGAAGTCATCGACGACAGCAATTATTACCGCAATGTGAGGATGTCGAAAGATTACATCAGAGAAAAATGGAATCCCTATTTTGAGATACTCGATATCCTCGACCACGCGATCGGTGTGCAGGACATCGTTGTCTGCCGGAAGCGGTAAATGCGCTTCTTGATCAAATGAGGGATTACGGTGAGCCGGCGATGCCGACCTGGCGAAATTCGGAAATGCCAATCCGAAGTTTTCAATGTGGCCTTGGCCCACTGGCAGCCGCGGTTATGACCCATCTCCGGCAGCCCCCCGACTTCGCGGGCAAGGTTCAGACATAGCCGCAAGCAAAGCAGGAACCAAGATGGCATCTCCGTTTTTGATCATATTCATCGCGCGATCCGGAAGTTCCGCCATGATGGGAGACCTCCAACAGCATCCGAATGTCGCCATGCGGGGGGAAGTATTCGGGGCCAAGGCTCTCCCATTAGTAACGCAAACCGATCAGACCGACGAAAACCGGATTGCCTTCCTCCGCCAGTTTTGGGCTCCGTACAAAAGTTCCAAGACCGAGACGATCGCCAGAGGTTTCAAGCTTCAAATCAATCCCCGGCAACCGCAATTCACGGCATGGGATCGGCTGCCAGGGATTATGGATGAGCATCGTGCCAAATTGATCGTCCTCAGACGCACCAACATCATCAAACAGGCGGTTTCCGCCATCCGCGCCCGCGATCTTATGAAGCTCACAAAATCCGCGACCGGCCGGGAGCGGGGGCATATTGACCGCGACGCGCATGAGTTCGGTCCGCGGATTTGCCGAGCAACCGACCAGGATCGACCTTGCTGATCTGCAAAGCCTCATCCGGTCTATCGAAAACAGCAGAAAGCAGCTGGACGAAATCGCGACGCTGATCCCGCCTGCTTGTGAGCTTACGTATGAAGATTATCTGAGCGACCGTGGTCGGGTGATAAATTCCATTTTTGAGACCATCGGTGTTCCAGTAACAGCGATCGGAGCACCGGTGTTTGCTAAGATTACCAGCGATGATCTTTCTGCCGTCGTGACAAATTACGCCGAGGTGCGGGAGTTCGCAGATCAGATTGGCTGCGCCGTCTGATCTGGCAAAGGCCGCCGACAATGGGCAGACTTATACGCCAACCAAGCTTGACGCCGCTTCGAAAACTGGGGCTACTTAAGGAAATCCGGGGTTAAAACGATATGCCATGTCTTTTCCTGCACATCGGGTTGCCGAAGACAGGCACAAGCGCCCTTCAGGTATTCTTGGCCAGCAACGTCGAGGCGCTGTCCCGCAATAATATTATATATCCCTGGGCTCGGGCTGTCGTTGCCAATGAACAGCGCATTACGAGCGGCAACGGCGTGCTTTTGGCGAAAACAGCATTCACGGCCGAAGAAGACGGCGAGGTCGCGCTCCAGCAGCTGACCCAAGTCATGTCGGAAGGACGATCCGTTCTTCTTTCCTCCGAGTTTTTTGCAGACTGGCAACGGGATCGAATCACGAAGCTGCATGAGCTTGCGTCCCGCTCCGGATTCCAGACCAAGGTGATCGTGTACCTGCGGGAGCAGTCCGACTACATTATTGCGGCCTATTTCCAGTTGTTGAAGCGAAGGCCCGGGGTCATCGACAAAGACGGTGCCAGTCTGCGAGAATTCGTGGAGCGGACCTTGGGAAGAAACCTTTTTCTGGATTTTGACGCGCTGCTGCAAATGTGGGCGTCCGTAGTCGGGCGCGAAAACATAACGGTTCGGGCGAGACTTACGAATGATCTGATGCGCGATTTTTTGCGGGTGCTGGATATCAGCAATGACGAAGGTTTCGATTTCAACGTCTCGGATATCAATGTCACCCCGCGGCCGCAGGAGATGAAGATCCGCGCCCTTCTGGGTGTGTTCGAGCCTACCCTGCGAACCTCAGATGTTTACCTGAACGTCCTCAGCCGCCTTTATGCAATGACCGGTAAGCGCTCCGTCGATAGCTATAATTTCATGATCGATCCGGACATCGTGCAAGAAATTCAGCTCAAGTTTCAGGGCTCTAATGAACGCATGTGTCAGCAATGGTTTCCCGGGCTGGAGCCGTCCAAAGTCTTGGAGCGGCGGAGTTTCCCTCCACGCACGTCCCTTTCCTACGACACCGTGGATCTTGAATCGGTGATCGCGGTCTTGGGAGGGATTTCGATTGAGGCTCTCAATCGGATCGAAACGCTGGAACGGCAGGTCAGGGCCTTGCGACGGGGGGACGAGCGCGGAAGCAAACCTGCAGATGCGGACGGCGCAAACGCCCAAGCGCTTGAACCCTTCGCTCATGCGGCGTTGATCGAACTTCTGCCGGGAAGAGCCCGACGGTTGAAATAAAAGCGCCGGAACGCGGTCGACGTTCCGGCGCTTTGCATTTCGCACTTAACTTCACTTCTTCCCGGTGACCTTCTCGTAAAAGCTGAGGTCGATGTATTTTTCGGGCTTGGTCGGCGCCGCGCCGCCATAGAGCGTGCGCAGCTTCAGAACCGTTTCGATGCCCTTGGTGTTCAAGACCGCGCGCTTGTTCAGCCCGCCTGGGCCGGTGAGCCGGTCATAGAGCTTGCCGGCGTCGGCATCCGACAGACCCTTGATCCGCGACTTCAGCACTTCAATCGTACCGGCCTTGTCGGTGAAGACGAAGTCAGTCGCCGCCACGATGCCGCGGAGAAAAGCTTCAACCTCCTTCGGATGATCCTTTGCGTAGCTCTTGCGCACCGCGTAGGCGCTGCCCTGGAACTCGCCGATCTCGCTCGCCGCATCGCCGAGCATGGTGAAGCCTTCATCCTTGAGCTGCATGTCGTTGGGCGAGGAGATCATCGCAACATGTCCGGTGCCGTCCTTCAGCGCCTTGACCCGGGCGCCGGTGCCGCCAACGGAGTTGGTGGTGTAGTCCTTGTCCTTCTCCAGCCCGGCCTTTTCCTTGACGATCTGGTAAAGCACCGTGGCATATCCGGAGGTCGGCGAGTCGACCGCTACGACCTTGCCCTTCAAGTCGGAATATTTCTTGATCTCAGGACGCGCCACCACCGTATTCATGCCGGAATGCACGCCGGCAATCGCGACTACGTCGTAATCGGGAAACTTGTCGCTGCCCTGGCCTTCGGTATAGGCGACGATGTTGTCGAAGGCGGTGGAGGCGAACTGATATTTGCCTGCCATGATGTCCTGCATCTGCTCCTTCGAGCCGCTGGTGACATCCTGCGTGACCTTCAGGCCCTCCTTGAGAAAAAAGCCCTTATCGATCGCCACCCAGCTCGGCACGTTGGTGCCGCCGCCGAAGCCGATCAGTTTTATTTCGGTCTGCGCCGACGCCGGCGCCGCCAAGCCGACGGCCAGACCGGCCGCCAATACCATCGCTGTCAGTCGCAACATGCTTCCTCCTCCAGTGTTGTGTTTCGTTAAGACTCGATAGCGCCGTAAACCGGGATCTCGTTGGTCTGGTAACCCTTGATCACGCGCTCCGAACCATAACCCCAGTAGTTCCGCAAGCGTCTCCGGACCGTGCATCTTGGGATAGAGCGGACGTTCCTGGTGCCAGGGGCGTGGATCGAAATAACCCAGAGCCTCGTCCTTCATCTGATCCATTTCAGTGAATATTTCAACGCGAACCAAGGTCGCTATTGCGGTGATAGGTTGCGACATTGTGCCCGATCACATGCCGGCCGGGACCCCAGACCAGATGAATCTTATTGAGCGCGAGGAAGTCGGTTGCCTTACGGATCTCCGCCCATTCCAGCACCTCGAAGGCGATGTGATGCAGCTGCGGCTTTTCGTCGACGATGAAGTTTAGCGTGTGATGGTCGGTGTTGCAGCGCAGGAAATAAAAATAGTCGCCGCGTGAGTCCGACGTGCGGAAACCGAGCACCTCGTTATAGAATTTCACGACCTTCTGGACGTCAAGGACGCGATAGGCGACATGTCCGAGCTTGAGAATATTGAAGGCGCTCGGGGTCAGATCCTCCTTAGGATATGTGTATTCCGCGTAGAGATCGACCTGCGTGCCCTTCGGATCGGTGAAGGTCACAGCCTCCGCCACGCCGGGTGAGATTCCCTTGCGCCGCTCGCACTTGATGCCTTCCTTCTGCAGGTCCTTGACCACCTCCTTGAGGTCCATGGCGGGATCCACCTGGAATGAAAGCCCGCTGAGCCAGCCAGGCTTGCCTTTCACCAGTTCGATCGCTTCAAGGCCAATTTTACTGGCGAGGAAAACGCGGTCCTTATTGCGCTCCACCACGCTCAGGCCGAGCACGCGGCCGTAGTAGTCGATCATCGCGTCGAAATCCTGCGTTTGCAGCGTCGCATGACCAAGCCGTCTTACTTTCACCATCTCACTCTCCTGCTCCGTTATGCCGGACGCGGCGCGCGTTACGCGCGGATTTCGTGCGCCCGTGCCTTGATTTCCAATTCACCAATGCGGTCGCAGCGCGCACGCAGCACGTCGCCCGGCTTCACCGGGCCAACCCCTGCCGGCGAACCGGTGAAATAGATGTCGCCTGGATGCAATGTGTAGAAACGCGAGGCGAATTCGATCAACCGGGGGACGTCGAAGATCAGCTCCCGGGTATTGGCAGTCTGGCGCAATTCGTCATTCACGTGCAGCGTCGCGGTGACGTCGCTCGGGTCGCCGAATTCATCCGCTGTCACCAGCCAGGGGCCGACCGGCGCATAGCCGTCAATCGACTTGCGAAAACTGCGGTCTTCCGAGCCGCGCGTGGTCATGTCGAAGCCGAGGGCGTAGCCGGCGATGTATTGCAGAGCCTCTTCCTTTCGAATGTCGCTGCCCCTCTTCCCGATGATAACGACGAGTTCAAGTTCGTGTTCGTTGATGCGCTCTGGGAAACGGATCGGGATGCCTTCGGATGCGCCGACGATCGCGGAATTGGCCTTAAGGAAGATGCCCTGCTCGGCAATCTTGGAAGGGCGCTTGGCCTGCTTCTGCTCCTCCGTGCGGATGTCTGTACGCACGGCCATTTCGGCGACGTGCTTGGCGTAATTGACCGGGGCGGCCATGGTCTTGGAGGGACGCGCCACCGGCGGCAGCAGCTTCACAGCCGATACCGGCTTGCCCGGCGCCTTCGCCGCCATCTCCTCCAGGCGATTGCGCCATTGCGGCAGGGCGGCGATCACCGCATCGCCTTTCATGTCATAGCGCGCGGCGGCTCTGATCTCGTCCTGCGCCTTGGTCACGTCATGGACCATGTCGCCGATGACAACCCCGAGCCTGTCCTCGTCAAAGCGGCAAATCTTCATGCGATGGGCACCCTCATGTTTAGGAAAGGCATCATGATAAACAACCTTGGCGCGGCGGGCTATCGTTGCCGGCCCGCCTGCGCTGGACGGGTTTTTACAGGTCGCCTATAGGACCCGGCAAGGCAAGCAAGCGAAAAGGATCGGCGCGATGGCGGGAAAGACGTTCAGGCTGCTCGGGCTCTCGGGAAGCATCCGCCGCCAATCTTATTGCAAGGCCATCCTGGAGACGATCCGGGAAGAGGCGGCCGCCGACACCGTGGTGAACAATTTCGATCTTGAGCCGATACCGCCCTACAACCAGGACATCGATAATGAGAAAGGCTATCCGGCGTCGATCCGCGCCCTGCGCAAGGAAGTTATCGAGGCCGACGGCATCATCGCGGTCACGCCGGAATACAATCACGGCATGTCCGGCATCCTGAAGAATGCGATCGATTGGGTGTCGCGCCCGGGCTACGAATTGATCCTCAAGGGCAAGGTCGTGCTGACCATCTCGGTCAGCAACCGCGGCGGCATCCGCGCGCAGAACCAGATGCACGCCACCTTTCTTTCCTGTGTTTGCCGCATCACGCCCGGGCGAGAGATCGTGGTGATGGATCCGCCACAGAAGATCACTGACGGCCGCGTCACCGACGAGCAGATGCTGCGCGTCGTCATGCGCGGGGTGGATACGATGCTCGACGAAATCTGCCTGTTTCAGGGACTGCCCAAGCGGAATGATCCCGCGGCTGAGAAGCGTAAATCAGGCCCGCGGCCGAAAGGCGATTAGGCGTGCAGCGCGCGACCCGCCTTCAGGACTTCCCCGCTTCGCTGCAGATGCGTGCGACCAGATCCAGGAACGCGTGCACCTTGACCGGCACAAGCCGCCGCGACGGATAATATACGTATAGTGGAAACCGTTCTTCCGACCACTCCTTGAGGATGGGTACCAGCCGGCCGCGGGAGAGCCACGGCTTCAGCCCCAGCTCAAAGCTCTGGAACAGGCCCTGTCCGGCCTCGCACGCGGCGAGCGCCGCCGAAGGATCGTCAGTGACGATCTGGCCGCTGACAGGAACTTTGACAACCTTGCCGCGCCGATGAAATTCCCACGCGAAAGGCCGGCCTGATTGCGGATCGCGAAACAGCACGACGTGGTGAGCGGCCACATCCTGCGGCGTCCTGGGGGCACCATTGCGCTTCAGGTAGGCGGGCGCCGCGCATGTCACAATGCGCGTCTCCAGAAGCTTGCGCGCGATTAGGCTTGACGGGTCGGGCAGGCCGAAGCGCACTGCAAGGTCGACGCCTCCCGTCATCATGTCCTCGCGATGGTTGCTGACCAAGAGTTCCACCGAGAGCAAAGGATAGCGGCGCGTCAATTCGGGTAACCGCGGCGCCAACACGACACGCGCGAACCACGGATCGGCGCTGACCTTGAGCCGGCCCCGCACTGTCGCGGTCGCGCCTGCGGCCTGTTCGGCGGCTTCCCCGATGCTTGCCAGCAGGGGCGCGACTTCGTCGTGGAAGCGCCGTCCGTCATCGGTCAACACGACGGTGCGCGGATTGCGGTGAAACAGTTTCACCCCGATCCGCGCCTCCAGGCGCGCGACCGCTCGGCTGACGCCGGACGCGGTCAGGCCGAGGATTTCCGCGGCGCGGGCGAAGTTGCCGGCTTCGACGACGGCCAACCATGACCCCTACCCCGGACAATAAGCGCGCGTCACGGCTGCGCATCAAGATTCCTGGGCGCCAACGGTGGCGCCCAGGCAGGGTCGATACGGTTGATGTCGGCTCAGTCCTTATGGACGTTAGCAGCCGCCTGTTGGATGAGATTGGCAACCGCACCAGGGTTGGAGACGTAGACGGCGTGACTGCCCGGCGTCTCCACAGTGGTGGCCCTTGCGCGGCTTGCCATTTGCCGCTGAGCCGGCGGAGGGATCATCCTGTCGTCGGTGGCGACAAGGTACCAGCTGGGCTTCGTCTTCCAGGCCGGCGCGGTGACCTTGCCATCCAAGGCTCCCACCCCCCAGGGGACCTGCGAGTCCGCCATGAAGGAGGCCAGCTCGGGCCGAACGTCGGCAGCGAACGAGGCGGCAAACTTCTCCTTGTCCAAGAGCAGGAAGCCGTCGACAGGCGGCAGGATGGGCGGCACCGCCGCTCCCGGCGGTGGATTGGCGATCAAGCTTCCAACCGACTCGCCGGCATCGGGCGCAAAGGCCGCGATATAGACGACCCCTGCCACCTTGGGATCGGTGCCGGCTTCGGACACCACGACGCCACCATAAGAGTGGCCGACCAGGATCACTTGCCAGGAGCGGCCGCGATCGCACGCTTCGTCACGGCGACGTCGTCGGCCAGAGACGTCGTCGGGTTCTGGACGATGGTCACGTCATAACCGTCCTTCTTGAGGATGTCATAGACGCCCTGCCATCCGGACCCATCGACGAAGCCGCCGTGCACAAGAACGATGTTCTTCACCTTCGCAGCATCCGCGGCCGAAGCTGCGGACGCATTCACGCCAAGGGCAAGTGCCGCTGACGCGATCATTGTTAGAGTATTCGACATGTGAGTTCTCCCTTCTTGAAGCAGTTGATGCAGGAGCAATATGCGGGAGAGCTGCGGACCGCGCTTTGAGACGGCATTCAGGCCGCCCTGATTTTGCGTTCAGATGGCTTTGATTTTGCTTGTACGACGCGGTTACACTATCGACAGCCGGACGGTCGCGGCGCGAATGTGGAGCGACTAAGTTGCTGTATCTGTTTGAGGATTTTGCGCTCGATGGCGATCGGCGTGAACTCCATCGCGGCAGTGAACTGCTTTCCGTTGAACCGCAGGTGTTCGACCTGTTGCAGTACCTGATCCGCAATCGCGGCCGAGTTGTCAGCAAAGACGACCTGGTTAGCGCGGTCTGGCAAGGCCGTATCGTCTCCGACGCGACCTTGAGCAGCCGCATTAATTCCGCTCGCAGCGCGCTCCACGACAACGGCGAGAAACAGCGCCTTATCCGCACCATCCTGCGCAGGGGCATCCGCTTCGTCGGCGACGTCCGCGAGGAGAACGGTGTCGATGCGGCCGTCGTGATGGAGCAGCCAAGGTCCGGGTTGGAGTTGCCCGACCGTCCATCGATCGCCGTGCTGCCGTTCGTCAACATGAGTGGCGATCCGGAGCAGGACTACTTCGCCGACGGCATGGTGGAAGACATCATCACCGGCCTTTCGCGCATCAAATGGCTGTTCGTCATCGCGCGCAATTCAAGCTTCACCTACAAGGGCCGCGCGGTCGACGTGAAGCAGGTCGGCCGCGACCTCGGTGTGCGCTATGTCCTCGAAGGCAGCGTGCGCAAGGTGGCGAACCGCGTCCGCATCACCGGTCAGCTCATTGATGTGGAATACGGCCGCCATCTCTGGGCCGAACGCTACGACCGCGACCTCACCGACGTGTTCTCGTTGCAGGACGAGATTACCATCAGCGTGGTCGCCGCCATCGAGCCCAACCTTCGCCGGGCCGAGATCGAACGCGTCAAGCGCAAGCGGCCCGACAATCTTGACGCCTATGATCTTCTGCTCCGTGCGCTGCCGGGCGTCTACACCTGCATGCCGGAGGGCGCCACCAAGGGCTTGCCGCTGCTCGAGCAGGCGCTCGCCCTCGAGCCGACCTATGCGCTCGCTCACGGCTTTGCCGCCTGGGCTCATCAAGTCATCTATTGTGCGCGGCGGGATGCATCGAGAGAACTATGAGAAGTCGATCCGCCATGCCCATGCGGCGATCGAGCACGGCCCAGGCGATGCGATGGCGCTCGCGCTCGCCGGCTTTTCCATTGGCATGGTGGAACATGACCGTAAGCTGGCGGACGAGGCGTTCGAGCGAGCGTTGGCGCTGAGCGCATCCTGCGCCTTCGTCTACGCTTTCGGATGTGTACCAGTGGCATATGGCGGCGACGCGGCGCGTGCGATCGAATGGGGCGAGCGGGCGATCCGCCTGAGCCCGGTCGATGCAATGACCTACATCCCCCAAGGCATCATCGGATTCGGCGAATTTCCTTCTAGGCCGATACGAGGAGGCGGTCGCGGCAGGCCGGCGGGCGGTGGAATTGAACCCGGGTTTCAGCATTGTACACGGCTGGCTCGCGGCGCCGCTTGCGAAGCTCGGGCGGCTCGACGAAGCAAAAGCCGCGGGCGCGCGGCTGTTGGCGCTCGACCCCAACTTCACCATCAGCCGCTGGTCGACCGCGGTCGGCATTGCGCCTCACATCAAGGACGACGTTACCGACGCCTTACGGCTCGCTGGCCTGCCGGAATAGCCGGCGGGCGCACAAACAAGCCGCGCGGCCGAAGGGCGATGAGGTAAAAATCCCGGCCTATGTCCTTCGGCGACCCAGCCATGCCCTGATAATCGCCGGATAAAGCCTCGACAAGCTGGCTGGAACTCTTCTAAATAAAAACACGGGACCTGCCGTTAGAGGCCGTGATGGATTACGACGTCTTTTTCTCCGACGCGCTGGCGAAGCTTCGGAACGAGCGGCGATACCGCGTTTTCGCCGATCTCGAGCGCATGGCCGGCCGGTTCCCGCATGCCTTGTGGCACTCCCCTACCGGGCCGCGGGAAGTCGTGATCTGGTGCTCGAACGACTATCTCGGCATGGGTCAGCATCCTAAGGTGCTGGGCGCGCTGATCGAGACCGCGACCCGCGTCGGTACCGGCGCGGGCGGCACCCGCAATATTGCCGGCACTAATCATCCGCTGGTCGAACTGGAGCGCGAGCTCGCAGAGTTGCACCGCAAAGAAGCGGCGCTGGTCTTCACTTCCGGCTATGTCTCCAACGAGACCGGGATCTCAACCATTGCCCGGCTGATCCCCAACTGCTTGATCCTGTCCGACGCCTTTAATCACAACTCGATGATCGAGGGCGTGCGCCGCTCCGGCTGCGAGAAGAAGATCTGGCGGCATAACGACACCGCTCATCTCGAGCAGCTGTTGATCGAAGCTGGTCCAAAGCGGCCTAAGCTCGTCGTGATGGAGAGCCTCTATTCCATGGACGGCGACGTGGCGCCGATCGGACGCATTTGCGAAGTCGCAAAGCGCCACGGGGCGCTAACTTATCTCGACGAAGTGCATGCGGTGGGAATGTATGGCCCCCACGGCGGCGGTATTGCCGAGCGCGAAGGCGTCATGGATCAGGTGGACGTGATTGAGGGCACCTTGGCCAAGGCTTTCGGCTGCCTCGGCGGCTATATCGCTGGGAAAGCGCAGCTCATCGATGCCGTGCGCTCTTATGCGCCGGGGTTTATTTTCACCACCGCGCTGCCGCCGGCGATTTGCGCTGCGGCCGCTGCTGCCATCCGCCACCTGAAGGCGTCCCAGTGGGAGCGTGATCGGCACCAGGAACGCGCCGGGCGCGTCAAGAGCGTGCTCACCCATGCCGGCCTGCCGGTGATGCCGAGCGAGACCCATATCGTCCCGCTGATGGTGGGCGACGCCGGAGAAGTGCAAGGCCGCCTGCGACCTGCTGCTCTATGAGCACGCTATCTACATCCAGCCGATCAACTATCCGACGGTGCCGCGCGGCACCGAGCGGCTGCGCATCACGCCCTCGCCCTTGCATGAGGACGCGCTGATCGACAGGCTGGCGGAGGCATTGGTCGATGTCTGGCAGCGGCTCGGCCTGCCGTTGCGCAAGCGCGCGTTGGCCGCGGAATAAGCTAGCCGGGCGGTCCGCTCTTCTCTTCCGGATTTTTTGTTTCTTCTCTGCTTTCCCCCTGTGGCTCGCGCCCGCGCGTAAACAGATGCGCGAAGACCGGCAACGATAACGACACCGTCAAAAAGCGCGCGAGCTGGTGGGCGCCGACAAAGACCGGGTCTCCATTCAAAGATAGCGCCAAAACCATCATGGTGTCCTGCGCGCCGGGCGCAAAGGCGATCACCAGGTCGGCCACCCGGGCGGAGGTCACGGTCGCAACCAGCACAGCGAAGCTAGCGCAGACCGAAGCGGCGACAGCAAAGGAACCAATGGCCGCGCCCAAATAGGCAAACAGCATACGCGCCGGCGTATTGGCGAAGCGCTGTCCGACAATGGCCCCCATCACCACGACAAAGGCGCTGACGAACCACCAGGGCAGCGCCGCATGCATAAAGCCCGCGCCATGCAGGATTCCCGACCCCAGCATGGCGCCGAATACGATGCTTGCGGGAAAGCGGACCCAATAGAGCAGCATGGCTGTGGCGAGCGAAAAGCCTATCAGGATGGCCAATTCGATCGGCGACGCATTGAACGTGGCGGCGCCAAGCGTGGCGGTGGGCGGCGCCGCCAGCCCGAACAGGGCAAGGCCCACTGGAATACTGATGGAGATAAATACAACCCGCACCGTCTGCACGATGACGACGCCGCGGATGTCGGCGCCGCTTTGAACAGCGAGCGAAATCACCTGCGCCATGCCGCCCGGGCTGCCGCCATAGAGCGCCGACTTCATGTCCCAGCCGTGCACAAAGCGCAGATAGCTCATGGTCCCCGCGGTCATGCAAACGGCGGAGACGGAAATCAGGACGATGCTCAGCGGCCAGTCGACGATGCCATGCAGCGTCTGCGGCGTGACCGTCGGCGCCTAGCGACATGCCGATAATGAAGAAGGTTAGCCGCGCGAGATTTCCCGGAACGATCATCGGCCGGCCGGCCAGCGCGGCTGCCGCTACCGCCAGCATCGAGCCGCAGATCAATCCCGCAGGAAAATTGATCCAGACGAAGAAAAGCGCGCCCGCGGTGGCGATCAGCAACGTTTCCACCGCGTTGCGGACGCGGTGTTTGTCGATTCTCCACGCAGGCATGGGCGATCAATGCCGTGGATAGCCGGTGGCGTCAAACGCCTGGCGGACACAGCGGCTATGGGCCCGGCTCGGCCATTATTGTCAGGATAGACAAGGCCTTATTAATTGTGCTGACCTTGCGGGGGATGAGGCGGATTGCGCCTCGCGTTCCAGGTGAGACTTCATGTTGCCAGGCTGGGCCGTTATCGCCGTCGCGCTCGGCTATATCGGGCTCCTATTTGTCATCGCGAGCTACGGCGACCGGAGGAGTCAGCTCGAACGCAAGACCCGTTCGCGGCTGCTGATCTATCCGCTATCGCTGGCGATCTACTGCACCTCCTGGACCTTTTTCGGATCGGTCGGGCTTGCTTCGCGCACCGGCTATGACTTTCTCACCATCTATCTCGGTCCGATGGTGGTCATCGGACTTTGCACCCCGGTGATCCTCCGCATCGTGCGGCTCGCCAAGGCGCAGAACATCACGTCCATCGCCGACTTCATCGCGGCGCGCTATGGCAAGGACCAGGGCGTGGCAGCGCTGGTCGCGACGATCGCCATCGTCGGCACCATTCCCTATATCGCCTTGCAGCTGAAAGCGGTGTCGTCCTCGCTCGGCACCATCTTGGCTCATTCGAGCGTCAATTCCGCCGTGCTGCAGGCGGCGCCCGGCGACATTGCCTTGTTCGTGGCGCTGTCGATGGCGGCCTTCGCCGTATTGTTCGGCACGCGCCATATCGATACCACCGAGCACCAGCACGGCTTGATGCTGGCGATCGCGACTGAATCCATCGTCAAGCTTGTGGCATTCCTGGCCGTGGGCATCTTCGTCACCTTCTGGATGTTCAATGGGCCGATCTCGATGTTCGCCCAGGCGCTGGAGATGCCTGCTACCGCAGCGTTGCTGGAGGGGCAGTCCAGCATCGGCACGCTGCTGGCGATGACCCTGCTCTCGATCTTCGCCATCGTGCTGCTGCCGCGGCAGTTCCACGTCACGGTGGTGGAGAACAATACCGAAGCGGAAATCTGGCGCGCGGCCTGGCTGTTTCCGATCTATCTGATCCTGATCAACCTGTTCGTGCTGCCGATCGCCCTCGCGGGCGTTATGACCTTCCCGGCAGGACGTATGGACAGCGACATGTTCGTGCTCACCCTGCCTCTCACCGCCGGCTCGGATCTGATGACGCTGGTGGCCTTTGTCGGCGGGTTGTCGGCCGCCACCGCCATGGTGATCGTGGAATCCGTCGCTCTCTCGATCATGGTGTCAAACGACATCGTGATTCCGTGGGTGCTCAAGCGCAAGGAATCGCTTTTCGCCGGGCGCGAGAATATGGGCGCAATGCTGCTGATGGTGCGGCGCGCCGCCATCTTCGTCATCCTGTTCCTTGCCTATATGTATTACCGCATGGCGGGCGAGGCGCAGCTCGCGTCCATCGGCCTGTTATCCTTCGCCGCCATCGCGCAGCTCGCTCCGGCCTTTTTCGGCGGGCTGATCTGGCGGCGCGCTACTGCGCGCGGCGCCGTGGCGGGCTTGAGCATCGGCACGCTGACCTGGGCCTATACGCTGCTGCTGCCGAGCTTCGCCGATCTCGGCATCATCGGGCAGCGACTGATGATGGAAGGACCTGGCGGTTTCCTCCTGCTGCGGCCGCAGGCCTTGCTCGGCGTTGACCTGCCGCCGCTGCTGCACGGGGTGTTGTGGAGCCTGTCGCTCAATATTCTCGCCTATGTGGCGTTCTCCTTCACCCGCGCGCCCGCCTCGGTGGAGCGGCTGCAGGCCAACCTCTTCGTGCCGTCGCAAAACCAGCTGGCTGCACCGACACTCCGGCGCTGGCGCTCGCCCGTCCGGGTGGACGAATTGGCCAAAGCCGTCGCGCGCTATCTCGGGGAGGAGCGGACGCGCACAGCTTTCCAGAGCTTTGCCGGTAGCCGGCGCATCGATCTCGCGCCGGATGCCGAGGCGGATTTCCAGCTTCTGCGCTACGCCGAGCATTTGTTGGCATCCGCCATCGGCGCGGCCTCCTCACGCCTGGTGCTCACCATCCTGTTGCGCAAGCGCGCGCTCTCCACCAGCCGCGCGCTGAAGCTGCTCGATGATGCCAGCGCCGCGATCCACTATAACCGCGAAATCTTGCAGACCGCGCTTGATCATGTGCGCCAGGGAATCGCGGTATTTCGACAAGGAACTCGGCCTTACCTGCTGGAACCGGTATTTCGGCGAGATACTCAACCTGCCGGCGGATATGACCCAAGCCGGAGTGGCGCTTGAGGAGATCCTGCGCGTAAGCGCCGAGCAACAGGCCGATGGACTGAGTCCATCCGAGCACGAGCAGGCACTGCACGAACGGTACCTGCGCTATCTGTCCGGCGAGCCCTTCCTCGAACGCTTCGCCGAGCGCGGCCTGGTGATCGAGGTGCGCGCCAACCGGATGCCGGATGGCGGCATGGTCATCACCTTCAGCGACATGACCCCGAGCGTCGAGGCCGCCGAAGCGCTGGAGCGCGTCAACGAGACGCTGGAGCGCCGCGTGCGCGAGCGCACCGAGGAACTCACACGGCTGAACGCCGAACTCGCCCGCGCGAAAGGCGAAGCCGAGGAAGCCAATATCTCCAAGACGCGCTTTCTCGCCGCCGCCAGCCACGACATTTTGCAACCGCTCAATGCAGCGCGGCTCTATGTCACCAGCCTGGTAGAGCGGGAAGAAAGCCGCGCCGACGCCCGTCTGGTCAGCAACATCGATGCCTCCCTGGAAGCAGTTGAAGAAATTCTCGGCGCACTGCTCGATATTTCGCGGCTGGACAGCGGCGCCCTGAAGCCGGAAATCGACTCGTTCCGCATCGATGCGCTGTTGAGTCAGATCGAGGTGGAATTCGCCCCGCTTGCGCGCGAAAAAGGCCTTGAGCTTGTTTTCGTCCCAAGCTCGCTGACGGTCCGGTCGGATCGCCGGCTGCTGCGTCGCCTGGTGCAGAATCTCGTTTCCAACGCCATCAAATATACCCTCGATGGCCGCGTGCTGATCGGCTGCCGCCGGCGGCGTGGTCGGCTGCGGATCGACGTCTGGGATACCGGCATCGGCATCCCGCCGTCGAAGAAGCGCGAGATCTTCAAGGAATTCCATCGACTGGACGAAGGCGCCAGAGCAGCGCGCGGGCTGGGACTCGGCCTGTCGATCGTGGAGCGCATCGCGCGCATGCTCGATCACAAGATTGACCTGTCGTCGACCGTCGGCGGCGGCTCGCGTTTCTCGGTTGAAGTGCCGCTGGCACCTGCCTTGGCTGCGAGCGCCGAGCCACCGCCCGCCGGAAAGCCCGATTCGCGACAGCTGGCGGGCACCGTGGTGCTTTGCATAGACAACGATCTGCCGATCCTGGACGGCATGCGCACGCTCCTGGAGGGCTGGGATTGCCAGGTCTTGCAAGCGCCGGGTCTGGCGGAAGCCGTCGCCACCGCCATGGAAACCAAGATCCCGCTTGACTGTTTGCTGGTCGACTATCGTTTGGACGATGGCAACGGCCTTGACGCCATCCGGGAACTGCGCCGCCGCTTCGGGGACGATTTACCGGCCATCCTGATCACCGCCGATCGCAGCCTGCGTCTGCGCCAGGCCGCCCAGGCGGAGGACATCCAATTCCTGAACAAGCCTTTGAAGCCGGCGGCATTGCGCGCGCTGTTGGCGCAATACCGCATCCGCCGCATTGCCGCCGCCGAGTAAGCGCCTTCCGGACCGGGGAGTTTAGTTGGGCAGTGACGCAGCCTGACGCGGCGCGAGCTCTATCTTCGCCGCCGCGATCACGGCCTGGGTACGGCTCTCGACCCCAAGCTTCTGCAGGATGGCTGAGACATGCGCCTTCACCGTGGCTTCCGACACCGTCAGCTCATAAGCGATCTGCTTGTTGAGCAGACCCTCCGACAACATCATGAGAACCCGCACCTGCTGCGGCGTGAGCGTGGCCAGCCGGGTCAGCAGATCGTTGGTCTGCGCGTCTGCGCTGTGGTTAAGGTCAATGTCCGGCGGCGTCCATTCCTCGCCGGCGAGCACGCGCGCGACGGCATCGCGCATCGTCTCGACACCGAGCGTCTTCGGAATGAAACCGGCCGCGCCGAAATGCATGCAGCGGCGGATAACGGCGGGATCTTCGTTGGCGGAAACGATGACGACCGGAACGCCGGGATGTTGCGCGCGCAGGCACATCAAACCTGAGAAGCCGCGCACGCCGGGCATAGTGAGATCGAGCAGGATGAGATCGACGTCACCATCGCGTCCCAGCAGCTTACCGACTTCTTCGAAACTGCCAGCTTCCGCGATCTCGATACGCTCGAAGAGACCGGTTACGGCCTCACGCAACGCGCCTCGAAACAAGGGATGGTCGTCGGCGATAATCAGACGGTAGGCCAAGTCGTTCAACGCAGTGACCCCGGAATTACTAACCTAAAGTCTTACGTCTTCGCCGATAGTCTACATGTTTTTCTGCCGTCGGCTAGCACTGGCATAACAAATACCAGAGAGAATAACCCGGCCCTAAGTCGTGCGGCTGCCGATGAATTGCAGCACGACCTCCCGCCGGTGTGGCCGAAACCGATGCTCAATCAAATAGATGCCTTGCCACGTCCCCAGCGTCAGCGTGCCCTGAACCACTGGAATATGCAGCCCGACGCCCGTCAGCATCGCCTTCACATGGCCGGGCATATCGTCGGGCCCTTCGGTATCATGGATCCATCCCGCATCCTCCGGAGCAAGCCGGCGCAGGGCGGTAATCAAGTCCTTCTGCACGTCCGGATCGGCGTTTTCCTGAATCGCGAGCGACGCCGAGGTATGGCGCAAGAACAGAAAAAGTGCGCCGTCCGCCGCGCTTGCCTGTGAAACGAACCGCCGGACATCGTCGGTGATTTCGATGAAACCTTCACCCGGCGTTTCGACCGTGAGCGTCGCGGTGGCGATCGATTCCGCTTGCGCGATCCTGGTAGCCGAAAGGCGCGTCACGGCTCGCCCCTATGCAGCAAATTGCCGGCTTAGCTTTTCTTCAGCACTTCTTTTTGCAGCGCGGAGATCATGTCCACCAGCCGCCGCCAGGCATTCTCCACCATTACCTTCATGCGTTCGATATTCGGATCGCTCGGAAGCGTGGAGGGCCGCTCGTTTTGTCCGACCGGCGGGTCACTCTTTATCGAGCCTGGCAGCGGCAGCCCGCGGGCCAAGAATTCTTTCTTCAGCGAAACATTTTCTTCCTGCAAGCGGGCAATCTCGTTCTCCAGCACACCACGGTCTTCCGGCGCGAGTTGGCAGGTCCAGCCCACGGTGCGTTTGCTGCAGAAGGCAACCTGACCGGTACGGTTGTCGAGCCGTACATAACCGTCGCTCATGCGGCTGAAGGTGAAACGACTCTCGCTATTTTCCGCCGGCTTGGCGTCCGCGGTCGCGCTGTTTTGTGGCGCGTTCTCGACAGGTAAGGTCTCGGGCACTTTGCCCTCGGCCACGGGTATTTCTTTCGGCGGAGTGGTTTGCTTGGCGTCTGCCGGAACAGCGTCTTGCGGCGCGTCCTGAACACGACGGGGCTCTTGCGATGAAGCTGCCGTGGAATTGTAGGGAGCAGGCGACGGTGCGAGCGAGACTGTCGGCACAGCATCCGTGCTTCCGCTTTGAGCCAAAGCGGGTGTGGCAGCCCAAGCCGCGACGCAAATGGCGAACGCCAGGATGATGCGTGTCATCATGTTTCTCCCGTCCGCGATCGGCGGATCTGCCTGCCAAGCCGATTATCGCAGGCGTGCGCCGAAAAACGATCCGATTCCCCGCCATGTTGCCACGCGCCGGTATCTCGTAACAGCGCAAAACGGCGCGTCGCGAGGGCCGAAAAAGACTGAATTGTCCTGGCCGTTCAACAGCTTGTAATCGCCGCCCCAATTCTTAACTCATGCAGACCCGGTCAGTATGGTCCGCGCGGCTTTGAGGGCATGGGACTTCCTCGAGCGCCGCAATATGCGCGGATCGAAAAAATGACGCGCGATAACGGCGATCACGGTAACTCCCCGTCCGACGAAGCTGCTCTCTCCGCGAGGCTCAAGCGTCTCGGCGAACGGCTCGGTCAACATACCGGCCGTCCTGTCGACAAAAGCCCCGGTGCTTCCTCGACCGCCGACCCGTCGGCGATGGCGCGCGGTTTCCGGCTCTCCACCGAGCTTGTCGCAGGCGTCCTTGTCGGTGCCGCATTGGGTTGGCTGCTCGACCGCTGGCTCGGCATTTCGCCCTGGGGGCTGATTGTGTTTTTGTTGCTCGGTTTTGCCGCGGGCGTGCTCAACGTGATGCGAGCGGCGGGCGTGAACATGGGGTCCAAAGCTTCCAGGCCCCCGGATTAGGCAGCTAAGAAGGCTATGGGCGATCCTATCCACCAATTCGAGTTGAAGAGGCTTTTCTCGCTGGGGCATATCGGCCCCTACGAGATCGTCTTCACCAATTCGGCGCTCTTCATGCTGCTCGCGCTGCTCGCGACCGCGGCGCTGATGCTGATTCCGACCCGGCAACGAGCGCTGGTGCCAAGCCGCGCGCAGTCCGTGGCCGAGCTGTCCTACGAATTCGTCGCCAACACCATCCAGAGCACCGCCGGCAAGGAAGGCATGAAGTTCTTCCCGCTGGTGTTCTCGCTTTTCATCTTCGTTTTGACCGTGAACCTGTTGGGCCTGCTTCCCTACGGCTTCACCGTGACCAGCCACATCGTCATCACCGTGGCGCTGGCGCTGCTCGTGTTCTTCACCGTGCTGGTCTACGGCTTCTGGAAGAACGGTTTGGGCTTCTTCAGGCTATTCGTGCCGAGCGGTATTCCGATCTATATCCTGCCGCTGATCGTCTTCATCGAAGTGCTGTCATTCCTCTCGCGGCCGATCTCGCACAGCGTGCGTCTGTTCGCCAACATGCTGGCCGGCCATATTACGCTGAAGGTGTTCGCCGGCTTCATCGTGATGCTGAGCGCGCTCGGCATCCACGGCGTGGTCGGCGCGATTCTGCCGCTGTCGCTGTTGGTGGCGCTCACCGCGCTCGAATTCCTGGTTGCTTTCCTGCAGGCCTATGTCTTCGCGATCCTGACCTGCATCTACCTGAATGACGCCATCCATCCCGGTCATTGACCTATCCAACTTGAGGAGCGTTTCATGGATCCTGTTGCTGCAAAGATGATTGGTGCCGGCATCGCCTGCATCGGCATGGGCGGAGCCGGCGTCGGCGTCGGCATGATCTTCGGCCAGTATCTCGCGGCCGCAGTGCGCAACCCCTCGGCCGCGCAGGGCCAATTCGGCAACCTGATCTTCGGATTCGCCGTGACCGAGGCCTTGGGCATCTTCTCGCTGCTGATCGCCCTCCTGCTCCTGTTCGCGCTCTGATCGATGGCTACTACCGCGCACACCGAGGCGCCCGGCGGCCATAAGGCACCGTTTCCGCCGTTCCAGTCGGAAACCTTCGCGTCGCAGCTGTTCTGGCTCGCGATCGCCTTCGCCGCGCTCTATCTGCTGGCGTCTCGCCTGGTGCTGCCGCGTGTCGGCGGCATCATCGATGCGCGCGCCAAGCAGATCGATGACGACCTTTCGGAAGCGCAGCAGTTCAAGGAGGCGGCGGATGCCGCCAACACGGCCTATGAAAAGGCGCTGGCGGATGCGCGCTCCCGCGCCCAGGCCCTTGGCCAATGCCACGCGCGAGAAGCAGCAGGCGGAAACTGATAGCAAGCGCAAGGCGCTTGAGCAGGAGCTCGACACCAAGCTCGCCGAGGCCGAGAAAACCATTGCCGCAACCAAAACCACGGCGATGGGCAATGTGCGCAGTATCGCCACCGACGCGGCCGCGGCCATCGTGAAGCGTCTGACCGGCACTGAGCCCTCCGGTCAGGCCGTTACCGCTGCTGTCGGCGAAGCGCTCAAGCGCTGAGGAAAAACCATGTTCGACGCTGAATTCTGGGTTGCGGCTTCCTTTTTCATCTTCATTGGCATTCTTGTGTATGTCGGCGTGCACAAGAAGATCGCGGAAGCGCTCGACCATCGCCGCGACCGGATCAAGGCCGAACTGGATGAGGCACGGCGGCTGCGCGAAGAAGCGCAGGCCTTGCTTGCGCATTACAGGCAAAAGCAGAAAGAGGCCGAAGGCGAAGCCGCGGCCATCCTTACCAGTGCCAAGGCGGACGCCGAGCGCATGACGGCCGAGGCCGAAGCCAAGATGAGCGAATTCGTCGCTCGCCGCACAAAGATGGCGGAAGCCAAGATCGCCCAAGCCGAGAGCCAGGCGCTGGCCGACGTGCGCGCCGCCGCTGCCGATGCGGCCGTCACCGCGGCCGAACGGATCCTGAAGGACACCGCCAAGGGCAACCTGGCCGACGACCTGCTCGCCAGCGGCATCGAAGACGTCAAGAACAAGCTGAATTAGGCGCGGCAGAAGCGGCCACGCCGCAAGCTACCCGTCAAATCACCACCTTGCTAACGGCGGCTTCTGCCTCAGCGACGCGGCGATCTCGCCGGAGGTTTTTTGGCGGGCTGCTGCTTGTCACCGGCCGGATCGAACCCGACGTAGACAACATAGGCCTCGATATCCAGGCCGGGGGGCATCGGAAAAGCGATGTCGCTATCGACATGATTGAATAGGACGTTGGATCGGCCTTCCGGGATCGCGATCTGAATCTTGGAGAACTTCGAGACTACCGTCTTCGGCTCGGGGCCTTCTTTGACCACCGCGTAGCGTAGCGGCACGTCGAGCTGGCCGGGACCCCCTGCCGGCCCGACCAGCACGCGGCCCTCGATGCCGACCTTCATGCGCATGATGCCGCCAGACACATTGCATTCGCGCGCCAGCTCGCCAATCGAACCTTGATAGCGCAGCGCCAAAGGGTCCGAGCTGTTGGGCGGCACGGTCAAGGTGGAAGCACCCGCGCGCACGTCGACCTGCGGGCAAACCGTTTCCGCGATGTTGCTGATTGCCGCTTGTTTCTCAGCCGGCGTAGGTGCCGGTGGTTTGCGTAGGATGATATCTCTCAGCTGCGACATCGTGGAAGGCGAGTTCTGTCCCGCCGAAGCCGACGCGGAGCTTTGCTCGGATCCCAAAATCCGGTCACTTGAGCAGCCAGCCACCAGCGAAGCCAGCGTCAATCCGGCGAGCGCCGCGGCACCACGGTGAACGATCGATTCAAATTCAGCGATACGCATGTCTTAGGCCCCGCCCCGTCAGCAAGTTTATATCAATCAAACCATGGCGAGCCCAAGGCTGCTTTCATGGAGTTAAACGCCGAACCGAGCTCCGCCCTCAGGCTTGACTTGAGCGAAAAGCAGATGGTCCTGCCAGATGCCGTTGATACACAGGTATTCCCGCGCATAACCCTCGCGGACGAACCCGGTGTTCTCTAAGAGCCGAACCGACGCAACATTTTCCGGAATGCAGGCAGCCTCAATGCGGTGCAACTTCAACGTCGAGAAGCCGAAACGCCACCAAGGCTCGCACCGCCGCAGTCATATAGCCCTGGCGGGCGTAGGCCGCGCCCATCCAATAACCGAGACTCCCTGCTTGCGCGACGCCGCGCCGGATATTGGTGACGGTCAAGCCGCCGACCAGCTTCTGATCCTCATTGCGGAAGATGAAATACGGATAGGCGAAGTCATTGCGCTGATCCTCGGCATAACGTTTCAAACGACGGCGGAAAGAGGCACGGCTCAAATCATCCGCCGGCCAAGTCGGCTCCCAAGGCACCAAAAACGCGCGGCTCGCTTCACGCAACGACGCCCATTCCTCGAAATCCGACATCTGCGGGAGGCGCAGCGTTACCTTGTCGCCCGCCACGGTGAGCGCGGGTTCGGTGAAGCTGACGGCGCGAAAAAACGTCATGAAAGCACGGCTGTCAGGCCGCCTGACGATGCAAGCTGGCCGCGATATTAGCTGCCGTCTCGAGACCGGCACCCGGACCAAGCGCGGCAACCGCGGGCTGGCTGCCGGCGATCAGTGCGCGGCCAGCCGCGCGCGCGCTTTCAACCGTCACGGCTTCGATCTTGCCGACCAGTTCGCTTAACGGAATCGGCCGGCCATAGGCAAACATCTGCCGCGCCAATTGCTCGGCACGCGCACGCGAGCTTTCCAGCGCCATCAACAGACCCGCCTTCATCTGCGCCTTGGCGCGGGCGACCTCCGCCTCGGTGAGGTCTTCCGATGCCTGCGCGATCTGGTCGACCACGACGCGCATCAATTCCGGCGCGTCCGTCTCCGCGGTGCCGCTGTAGAGCGCGAACATGCCCGTGTCCTGATAGGCAACATGGAAGGAATAGATCGAGTAGCAGAGACCGCGATTCTCGCGCACTTCCTGGAACAGGCGCGACGACATGCCGCCACCAAGCGCGCTGTTAAAGACCTGCAGGCTGTAAAGTTCGGGGTCGCGCTGCGGCAGACCTTTCAGTGCCATGGTCAGATGCACCTGCTCCAGTTCGCGCTTCTCGATGTGCGTGCCTCCGCCGAAACGCGCTAGTTCCGGTACCGGCGCGGCTGGCCCGGCAAAGCTTGAGAAGCGGCGCTCGACTTCGTGCACCACCGCGGCATGATCGATGGCGCCGGCCGCGGCGACCACCATGTCGGGGGCCTTGTAGTTGCGCGCGAGATAGGTGCGCAGGCGCGACGGCTCGAACGAGCGCACGGTTTCCGGCGTGCCGAGAATGGAGCGGCCGAGCGGTTGTTTCGGAAATGCTTTCGCCTGCAGATAATCGAACACGATATCGTCCGGCGTATCCTCGCTTGCGCCGATCTCCTGCACGATGACATGCTGCTCGCGCTTGAGCTCGGTCGGGTCAAAGGTCGGATCGGCCAGGATGTCGGAGAGCACATCCAGCGCCAGCGGCACGTCGGCCTTCATCACGCGCGCATAATAGGCGGTGTTTTCCGCGCTGGTTGCGGCGTTAAGGTCGCCGCCGACGGCCTCGATCTCCTCGGCGATCTGCCGTGCGCTTCGGCGCGAGGTGCCCTTGAACGCCATGTGTTCGAGCAGATGCGAAATCCCGTGTTCATCCGGCTGCTCGTCGCGGCTGCCGGAGCCGACCCAGACGCCGAGCGAGGCCGTTTCCAGATGCGGCATGGCATCGGTCACGATGGTAAGACCGGACGGAAGACGCGTGACCTCTACACTCATGCAGCTGCTCCTTCACGCGCGGCGCGACTGGCCGCGACAATAAAACGTTCGACCGCCGCCTGATCGGCGGGCAGCCGGGTGACGCGCTCGGGCCGCTCGGCCAGGTCGGCGAGCCAATCGGGAAGCGCAGGACGCTGGCCGCAAGCGGCCTCGACTGCATCGGGGAATTTGGCCGGATGCGCGGTGGAGAGTACGACCATGGGCACCGCAGGATCGCGGGTTTCTTTTTCCGCCACCGCGACGCCAACGGCCGTATGCGGATCTATGCAGTATCCGGTTTCCTTCAATAGCGTCCGGATGGTGGCGGCGGTCTCCTCCTCGTCGGCGCGGTCGGCCGTGAACAGGCTACGGATTTCCGACAATGCGCTCACCGACAACGAAAATCGCCGAGATTGCGCCAGCGAGCCCATCAGCGAGCGCAGGCTGTGCGCGTCGCGCCCGTAGGCCTCGAACAGCAGCCGTTCGAAATTCGACGACACCTGGATGTCCATCGAGGGCGAGCTGGTCGGCAGCACGTCGCGCAATTCGTAACTGCCGCTGGCCAGCGTGCGAGCGAGGATATCGTTGACGTTGGTGGCGATCGCCAGCCGCTGCACGGGAAGACCCATGCGATGGGCGACATAGCCAGCATAGACGTCGCCGAAATTACCTGTCGGCACAGCGAAAGCGACTTGGCGCGCAGGCGCGCCCAGCGTCACGGCAGCGGTGAAGTAATAGACCGCCTGCGCGACGATGCGCGCCCAGTTGATCGAATTGACGCCGGAGAGCCGCACCTGATCGCGAAAGGCGTGGTGATTGAACATCCCTTTCACCAACGCCTGGCAGTCATCGAAGGTGCCCTCGATCGCGAGCACATGCACATTGGCATCGGTGACGCTGGTGATCATGCGCCGCTGAACGTCCGAAATGCGGTCGTGCGGATATAGCACCACCACATCCGCTTGCGAGCAGCCGCGGAAGGCTTCCACCGCGGCGCCGCCGGTATCGCCGGAAGTCGCCACCACGATGGTGGTGCGCTCGCCGCGCGCTTTCAATGCATGATCCATCATGCGTGCGAGCAGCTGCATGGCGAGATCCTTGAACGCCAGGGTCGGCCCGTGAAACAGCTCGAGCACGAATTGATTGGTGCCGGTCTGCACCAGCGGCACCGTCGCCGGATGGCGGAAGGTGTCGTAGGCCTCGCGCGTCATGCGGGCGAGCATGTCCTCGGTAATGGCCTCGCCGACGAATGGCCGGATCACCTCCACCGCCACCTCGGCATAAGGGCGGCCAGCAAAACCGGCGATGGTGCGATCGCTCAGACGCGGCCAGGATTCCGGCACATACAGCCCGCCGTCGCGGGCAAGACCGGCGAGCATGACTTCGACAAAGCCAAGCGGCGGGGCCTCGCCCCGGGTGGAAATGTAGCGCACGAAGTTCCCTGCAGAGGCGCCGGGAGCGATTTAATGCCGCCCGAGCCTTCCATAACTAATTGAAAAACCTGTCGTTCCACCCGCTCTGCGGCTGGAAGCCGAAGGCCTGAGCCTAATCGGAAGCGGCGGTTTTCACAAGGAAGCGGTTGCTTCCGCCGATGCGGGCGGCGGACCGGATGGGCGGTAAAGAAGCCGTTGATATAGCAGGCCGATTCCCACCAGGACGAGACCCAAGCCGATGAAGGAGAGGGCCCGGAAGACCCCGGTAAGGCCTGCCATGTCGAACAGGAAAACCTTGCCGATGGTGACGACAACGACAGCGGCCGAGCAATATCGCACCGGTTGCGACCGCAAGAGGAAGCCGACCACAAGCAGCGCGACGCCGAAGATCAGCCATACCGCTGAATAGGTGTATTGCTCGGCATCGCTGACCCCCGACATCTGCACGAAAGGTCCTTGATAGAAGCGTGCGACCTGCAGCGTGAGATAGAGCAGCGCCAGCGTCACCGCCGTGACCGCCGCAACCGCGCGATACCACTGCGGCCGCGTCGTGCGGGTCATTAAAGCGAGCGCGGCCGCCAGGGCCGCCGGAAGTCCATAAGCCAGCAGCAAGACGTTGAAAAACAGTCCTTCCACATTGAGGCCCCGCGCAAACGGCAGCATCGGATTCCCGCCGAGCACCACGCCGAAAACGATAGCGGCGAGCGTCAGGCCGCCGATGATCAGCGCGCCAATATTGTGCACGATGTTTTGGGTGCGTTCGCGCACGCGCTCAAGACCGATGACGAGCGCAAGCCCGACGCAAATCTGCAGCGCGACTTCGGTGAGCCCGGTAGAAGCGCGATAGATGTCGCCGCCGGTGATGTAATGGCGGATTTGCAGGAATGCGGCAAGGACGGTGAACAGGATGGCCGCCGAAATCCGCCATCCGCGCCGGTATATCGTCGACGCGCTGGCGCAGCAGATAACCGGCGAACCAGAACGAAAGCGCGGGAACGCCGTAGCCCCAGAGCAGCCAATTGAATATCGGCGTGGTGCCCACATCGCTGCCGACAATGCGCGGCTCCCACATAATTCGGGCAACAACCAGCGCGACGACGACCGCGGCGGTCCAGCGTAACGCCGGCAGCGGGCGCTGGCGTTCCACCCAGGCGATGCCCGGTACCATCAGGGCGAGAGCGATCGTGAGCCAGCCCTTTTCCATGGCAAGGGTGAGCGCAAGCGCGAGCGCGGCAATGCCGCCGACGGCGAAGATCGCGCCGGCAGCGGCTTGACCGGGTTTCGCAGGACGCTTGTTCAAATATTCGACGCCGTAGCCATAAAGCACCGCCAGCAGCAGGGCGAGCGCGGCGAAGGGGATCGAGCGTTCAAGCCCGGCGATACGATAATAGACCGCCATGAGGATGACGATCGGCGCGATAACCGCCGATGCCGCCCACAGCATGGCGATAACCGGCGAAGCCGTGCGCGCTTGGGCAAGAAAACCGGCAGCGCCAAAAGCCAGAGCGAAGGCGGCACCCAGCGCGAGATGCGAGCCAAAAAGCGCAGGATTCGGATTCGCAGTGATGCCGGAACTGACAAGGTTGGGCGCGACCAGCGTGTTGTAATCGAACGGCACCGCCCAATGCCACATCACCAAGGCGACAAGAATGACTGCGGCAGGAACCGCCGCGACCGCCGCATCGCTGCGCGCAGCAATGGCGATGGTTGCAAAGACCAGCAGCGAGAAAGCGAGAAAAGCGACGGGATCGTGCCGGGTAGCCAGCACCAGGAGGGTGACGGCCAGCAGATAAACCGCCAAGGCGGCCGACGACACGGTTTCGATGCGGCCCGTTTCGGCCGGCGGCCCATAGAGGAAGCCTGAGACGATGAGAGCCGCCACCAACGCGAAGCCGACGGCAGCATGCAGCGCATGCGGCACCAGAATGTCGGTCTGCAGGCTGTCGATCCCTGGCAGGATCCACAGCGCGTTCAGCGCAATCGCGGTCACCGCAAGCCAGCGCCACAGGCGCATGCGCGCGAGGCCAAAGGCGGCGCCGGTAACGACGGCGAGATAGAGATAGAGCGCCCAGTAACTCGGCTTGTCGGATGAAACGAGCAACGGCGTGACATAAGCGCCGACGAGACCCAGTCCCGCCAGCGCCGGGCCGTGCAGCAAGGCCGCAGCCAAGGTCGCCAGGGCGACAATGCCGAGCAGAACGAAAGCAAGCGCGGGGCCGAAGAAACCATAAAGCCCATAGCCGGCGTAGACCGTCGCATAGGCGACGGTCGTGCCGGCCGCGGTGAGAATGCTCGGGATATGCGCAGGTGAGATGCCGGCAATGCCGGACCGATTTTCCTGCCGTCGCATCCATTCGCCGGCAGCGACCAGACCCGCGGCAAGCAGGCCGCCCAAAAAGATACGCATGCCCGGCCCGAGCAGACCCTGTTCGATCGAGTAACGCACCAGAAAGATGCCGCCGAGCGCGAGCGCGAGGCCGCCGATATAAACCACCCAACGGGTGCCAAACTTCTCCTCAAAGCCGGCCGAAGGACGATCCGGCCTTGCCATTGGCGCAGCGGCAGGCGCCGCGGTCATCGGCGGAACAGATTTCGGGATTTCCTCTTCGCGCTGTGCGCGGGGCGGCGGTTCTGGCCGCGGTGCAGGCGCTGGCGCAGGCGAAATCTCCGGTGCAACGGATGCAGCGCCCTCTCGGGGCAGCCGCTGCTCAAACAGCGCCAGACGCCGTTCGATCACATCGAGGCGGCGGCGGGCTCCCAGCACCATGAAAAATGCCGCGATCCCCGCAATCGGAATTGCGAGCATCAAAAGGATGCCAAATACGATTTCCATAAAACGCCCCCCGACGCAGCCGGATGCTAGCGCTGCAATCGAACAGGCGAAAGCCCTAGATCTTTTCCTCGACCCGCAAATCGCGGCGGCTGCGGACCCAGAAGCCAAAGACCGCCAGCAACACCACCGCCAGCCCGTACCAAGTCACTGCATATTGCAGGTGGTTGTTCGGCAGGTTCGGCTTCAACGGACCGGGCGGCGGCAGTCCATCGGCGGGCTCTTGACCCTCGCGCTCGATATAAAAAGGGGCGATCTGGCCCCAACCGCTTTCCTGCGCCATCGCCAAGTGATCGCGCACGAACCAGAGCTGTGCGCTCTTGTCATAAGGCGACGTCAGTTCCCAAGCCTTCGGTTCGGGCCAGCGCAACAGGCCGGTAATCTCGACCGCGCCTTGCGAAGGTGCCGGCCGCGCGGTGGCGCCGGTGGGCTTCTGATCGGCGACGAAGCCGCGGTTGACCGCCACCGTTTCGCCGGAGGCGAGCCGTGCCAGCGTGAACACAAAAACGCCCGGACCTTTCACATCATCGCGCAAGGCGGATCCGGTCGCCCAGACCACGGCTTCCTTGCCGGGCACATATTCGGCGCGAAATTTCACCCGGGTGAATTCGTCGCGATCCTGCTGCAGCGACGCCCATTGCGCCGGCGGAGGCAGGGCGACGGGTGCAGCGGTGAGCCGGCGCGTGAGCGTGCCGATCAATTCTTCCTTCCACTCTTTGCGCTGAAGCTGCCAGGTGCCGAGCGCGAGCAGCATTGCGAAGGCAATCAGCGTCGCGAGGCTCGGCACCAACAAACCGCGGCGGATCGCGCTCATGATTCGCTCTGGCCTTCGTGGCGCCCTTCCGCCGCCTTGTGATGGAATTGCAAGGCGATGAGCAAACCCTTCATCGAGCGCAGCGGCGCCAGCGTCACCAAGAGGATCAAGGGCCCCCACAGCGCGGCATGGACCCAATAAGGCGGCCGATACATCACCTCCACCAGCAGGGCGGCTCCCACCACGATGAAGCCTCCGAACAGCATGATGAAGATCGCCGGCCCGTCCCCCGCGTCAGCAAAGCCAAAATCGAGACCGCAGGTTTCGCAGCGTGGCCGCACACCGAGGAAATTCTGAAACAGCCGCCCCTTGCCGCAGGCGGGACAGCGGCAAGTCAGACCCGCGATATAGGGAGACGGGGGCGATGGCGAGTCATGCGACATTGCGGTTTCCAATAGATCGTCATTGCCGGGCTTGACCCGGCAATCCATCTAATCCGTGTTCTGCGCTGCGCCACTTCATGGATGCGCGGTCCGCAGTCAAGCTTGCGCAGCTGCAAACTTGTCGCGCCGCGCATGACGACGTCTTCGTCTAATGCCCGCCGGCCGCTGCCGCGGCCTGTTCGCCGCCCGCGCCCCAGACATAGATGCAGGCGAACAGGAACAGCCAGACCACGTCGACGAAATGCCAGTACCAGGCGGCGAACTCGAAGCCGAGATGCTGGGTCGGCGTGAACTGGCCCTTGTAGGCGCGGATCAGGCACACGGTGAGAAAGATGGTGCCGATGATCACATGCGCGCCGTGGAAACCGGTCGCCATGAAGAAGGTGGCGCCGTAAATGTTGCCTTTGAAGGCGAAGGCGGCGTGGCTGTATTCATACGCCTGCACGGCGGTGAAGGTAATGCCGAGCAGGATGGTGAGGATCAGGCCCTTCTTCAGGCCGTCGCGATCATTGTGCAGCAACGCGTGATGCGCCCAGGTGACCGTGGTGCCGGAGGTGAGCAGGATCAGCGTGTTCAAGAGCGGCAAATGCCAGGGATCGAAGGTCTCGATGCCCTTCGGCGGCCAGACGCCGCCGGTGGCGGCCAGCCGCGCGACATCATTCGGATCGGCGGGGAACAGCGCGACGTTGAAATAGGCCCAGAACCAGGCGACGAAGAACATCACCTCCGAGGCGATGAACAGCAGCATGCCGTAACGGTGATGCAGTTGCACCACGCGGGTGTGATGGCCCTGGTATTCCGCCTCGCTTGATCACGTCCCGCCACCACATCAGCATGGTGTAGAGGATGCCGAGCACGCCAATGCCAAACACGATCGGCGCGGCGGCAAACATGTTGATGCATCCAGCTGATGGCGCCGACCGCCGCGAGAAAAGCCGCGACCGAGCCGATCGCGGGCCATGGGCTCGGATCGACCAGGTGATAGTCGTGTTGCTTGGCGTGCGCGTCGGCCATCGTGATCTTCTCCGTCTGTCGTCGTGAGCGGCGCTCGAGGCGCGCTCGGTTGTCGCTTCGTTTAGTAAACCCGCCCGCTACCCTGCGTGCTCGCCGCCAGCGGCTCCGGCTGGCGCACCGGGAAGTAGGTGTAAGAGAGCGTAATCGTGTTCAGCCCGTCCTGCTCGGCGTCCTGCGCCAGCGCCGGATCGACGTAAAAGACCACCGGCATCTCGCGCGTCTCGCCCGCTTTCATCGATTGCTCGGTAAAGCAGAAGCAGTTGATCTTCTGGAAATAGGCCCCGGTCGTGGGCGGCGTGACGTTGTAGCTGGCCTGCCCGACGGTGTCGCGCGCGGCGAGATTGGTCACGGTGTAGTTGACCGTCAGCACCTCGCCGATGCGCACATCGACGTAATTCTTCTCCGGCACGAAGCGCCAAGGCAGCCCGGGGGCGACGTTGGCGTCAAAACGAACGGTAATGCTGCGGCCAAGCGATCTGCGACGGTCGCCGCGGTCGAAACCTGCGTGGTGCCGCCGAAACCAGTGGTGCGGCAGAACCAATTGTACAGCGGCACCGCCGCGTAAGCCGCCCCCAGCATGACCGCGACGAAGGCGCCGCAGGCCGCCGCCACCACAACATCGCGCCGGCGCGATGCGCGGCGGACTGAATGGATGCTGCTTGCGGTCATGGCAATTCTCATAGCGGCCGTTGCAGCACGCCCGGGCCCTTCACCAGGGTCACGAGATAGAACAGCACGACCAGAACGCCAAGCGATACCGCGATGGCGACGGAGCGCGCGCGGCGGCGGCGCTTCTGCTCTTCGGTGAGCACGATCCCGGTCTGCTCACGCGGCTCGCTCATGACGCTCATCCCACAAAACCCAGATGGGCTCCCACTGCGCGATCAATCAAGAGAAAGGCAAAGAGCAGGAAGAGATAAAGGATCGAGAAAGCGAAGAGATGCTTGGCCGCGCGGTCGGAGCGCTCGGTTAAGAGCCGGATCGCAAGCGCCAGCATCGCCGCACCGGAGAGTATCGCGATGACGCCATAAACCGGACCGGCGAAGCCGAGCAGCCAGGGCGCGACGCCGAGCGGCGCCAGGATCAGCGTATAGATCAGGATCTGCCGGCGCGTCTCGCGCTCGCCGGAGACCACGGGAGCATCGGAATGCCGGCGCGCGCATAGTCATCGGCGCGGTAGAGCGACAGCGCCCAGAAATGCGGCGGCGTCCAGAAGAAGATGATGAGAAAGAGCAGCACCGATTCGGGCTGATGCCGCCGGTCGCCGCCGCCCAGCCGATCATCGGCGGGAAAGCGCCGGCAGCGCCGCCGATGACGATGTTCTGCGGCGTCCAGCGCTTTAGCCACATCGTATAGACGACAACATAGAAGAAGATGGTGAAGGCAAGCAGCGCGCCGGCGGTGAGATTCACCAGCAATGACAGGATCACCACCGAGAAGCCGGCGAGCAGCAGGCCGAAGCCAAGCGCCTCGCCGGGCAGTATGCGCCCGGCCGGAATCGGCCGCGCGCTGGTGCGCTGCATGCGCGCATCGATGTCGGCGTCGTACCACATGTTCAAGCGCGCCGGCGGCGCCCGCCCCCACAGCGATGCAAAGCAGCGCGGTGAAAGCCATCACCGGATGCATCGGCACCGGCGCCAGCACCAAACCGACGAAAGCGGTGAAGACCACGAGCGACATCACCCGCGGCTTCAGCAGCGCGAGATAGTCGCCTACCTCGGCGGCGCTGAATTGCGCGGTGAGCTTTTCGCTTTGGCTCGCGAGCGACATCGCTTTCCTTTACGCCCTCGCCTTGGGCTTACTTGATCAGCGGCAGGGTGCCGAATTGGTGGAACGGCGGCGGCGACGGCAACGTCCATTCCAGCGTGGTCGCACCCGCACCCCAAGGATTGTTTGCGGCCCGCTCCTTGCGCATGAAGGCCAACGCCACGCCATAGAAGAAGATGATGATGCCGAAACCGGAAATGTAGGAACCGATCGAGGACACCATGTTCCAGCCGGCGAAGGCGTCAGGATAGTCGATATAGCGGCGTGGCATGCCCGACAGGCCGAGGAAGTGCTGCGGGAAGAACACCAGGTTGACGCCGATGAAGGTGATCCAGAAGTGCAGCTTGCCGATGGTCTCGTTGTACATGTAGCCGGTGATCTTCGGGAACCAGTAGTACCAGCCGGCGAAGATCGCGAAGACGGCGCCGAGCGACAGCACATAGTGGAAGTGCGCCACCACGTAATAGGTGTCCTGCAACACGCGGTCGACACCGGCATTGGCCAGTACCACGCCGGTCACTCCGCCCACCGTGAACAGGAAGATAAAGCCGATCGCCCAGAGCATCGGGGTGCGGAACTCAATCGAGCCGCCCCACATGGTGGCAATCCAGGAGAAGATCTTCACGCCGGTGGGCACGGCGATCACCATGGTGGCGGCGATGAAATAGGCCTGCGCGCCCGACGACATGCCGACCGTGTACATGTGGTGCGCCCAGACGACGAACCCGATGCCGCCGATCGCGACCATGGCATAGGCCATGCCAAGATAGCCGAACACCGGCTTGCGCGAGAATGTCGCCACGATCTGGCTGATCATGCCGAAGCCCGGAAGGATCAGAATGTAAACCTCCGGATGGCCGAAGAACCAGAACAGATGCTGGAACAGCACCGGGTCACCGCCGCCCTGCGCGGTGAAGAAGGTGGTGCCGAAATTGCGGTCGGTGAGCAGCATGGTGATGGCGCCGGCCAGAACCGGCATCGCCAGCAGCAACAGGAACACCGTCACCAGGATCGACCATACGAACAGCGGCATCTTGTGCAGGGTCATGCCCGGTGCGCGCATGTTGAAGATAGTGGTGATGAAGTTAATCGCGCCCAGGATCGAGGAGGCGCCCGCCAGATGCAGCGATAGGATGGCGAAGTCCACCGCCGGGCCGGGGTGGCCGGATGTCGATAGCGGCGCATAGATTGTCCAGCCGGCGCCGACTCCGTTGCCGCCGGGCTCGCCTTCCACAAACAGCGAGATCACTAACAGCGAAAAGGAAGCCGGCAACAGCCAGAAAGAAATATTGTTCATGCGCGGGAAGGCCATGTCCGGCGCGCCTATCATCAGCGGCACGATCCAGTTGCCAAAGCCGCCGATCATTGCCGGCATCACCATGAAGAAAATCATGATCAGGCCGTGCGCCGTGACGAACACGTTGAAGGCATGCGAGTCGTGGAAGAACTGGATGCCGGGGTTCTGCAGCTCCATGCGCATGGCGATCGACAGGCCCGCGCCGATTACGCCGGCAATGAGCGCAAACACCAAGTACATCGTTCCGATGTCCTTGTGGTTGGTCGAATAGACGTAGCGGCGCCATCCGGTCGGATCGCCGTGCGCCGCATGCGCGCCATGATCGTCGTGGGTGCCGTGTGTCGTCGTTGCCATAGTCACTTCCTCGACGTTGTCTCTTGTCGCTTTTTTAGCGGTGTTCCTGCCGGCTTACCGCTGCGCGGTTTCTCCGGCTGCGGCGACGTCGGTCGGACGACCGCCGTCCTCGCTTGCGTATTTCTTCTTCGCTTCCTCGAGCCAGGCGTTGAAGGCGGCATCGTTCACCACGCGAACGGCGATCGGCATGAAGGCATGGTCCTTGCCGCACAATTCGGAACATTGGCCGTAATAGACACCCTCGCGCATCGCCTTGAACCAGGTCTCGTTGATGCGGCCGGGAATTGAGTCGATCTTGATTCCGAATGCCGGCACCGCAAAGGCGTGGATCACGTCCGCGCCGGTGGTGATGACCCGGATGTTCTTGTTCACCGGCACGACCAGCTCGTTATCCACGGCGAGCAGACGCGGCTGGTCGGGCTTGCGGTCCTTATCAGAAAGCATGAGGGAATCGAATTCGAAGCCGCCGGCATCCGGATAGCTATAGCTCCAGAACCACTGCTTGCCGGTGGCCTTCACGGTGACATCCGCGGGCGGGAGATCGAGCTGCGTGAAGAGAAGCCGGAAGGACGGCACCGCAATGATGGTGAGGATCAGGACGGGCACCACCGTCCATGCCACTTCCAGCATGGTGTTGTGGGTGGTCCGCGACGGCGTCGGGTTTGCTTTGGCGTTAAATTTTACGATGATGACGAGCAAAAGCGCGAGGACGAAAATGGTAATGGCGGTGATGATGTAGAGCAGGAAATCGTGGAATCCGATAATCTGCTCCATCACCGGCGTTGCCGCCGGCTGCAGCCCCAGTTCCCACGGTTGCGGCTGGGCCGCGAGCGCCGTTCCCAGGCCCCCCGTCAAACCCGAGAAAATAATTCCCAAGGCGATGAACCGCTTGAACACCTGCATCGTCGTATTCGCTCCTTCGACGAGAAAATCGGCCGTGGGCGTCCTGCCGAAGCGTGCACCGCAGCTTGGATTCATGGCGTGCGCCACAAAGCGCGACGCTAGGGCAGGAGCGGCGGGACAGGGGGAGAAGTCCCGGCCTCTCAAACCACAATTCCGGCTCAGTCGCAATGCACCAAATCCAGTTCTGCCATGCGGCAGCATGCCTTCTTCAGAAAAGGCGGCTGCAGGCCTTGAGGACCGCGGATAAGGCTAAGATATCGACCATATCCGGCGATTCGCTCGCCAGCGGGCGGCAGCAGCCCGGTCAGGGATGAATGATGGGAACCTTCTGCCACGATTCGAATAAACACCCGCTTGCGGGGGCACTGAAGACCGCCATTGCTCTAGTTATAACAACGCTGGCGGGGCTGACCGGTTTCCCGCCAAGTGCCGGGGCACAAGGGGTCGTTCGTTCCGTCCATCAGGACTGGCAGATTCGCTGCGACACTCCGCCGGGCGCACAAAGCGAACAATGCGCGCTGATGCAGAGCGTGGTGGCCGAAGATCGCGCCAATGTTGGGCTCACCGTCATCGTGCTGAAGACAGCCGATAACAAGAGCCGAGTATTGCGGGTCATCGCGCCGCTTGGGGTGCTGTTGCCGGCAGGCCTGGGGCTGACGATCGATAAGCAGGACGTGGGCCGGGCCGGTTTTGTGCGCTGCCTGCCGCGCGGCTGCTTCGCCGAGGTCGTGATGGACGATAATCTGATGCGGCAATTGCGCACCGGGCAAAGCGCCACCTTCATTATTTTCCAGACGCCGGAAGAGGGCATTGGATTTCCGTTGAGCCTCAACGGCTTCGGAGAAGGCTTCGACAAGCTCCCCTGAACAGCGCGGAAAGCCGCTCACTCTGGCCCCCTCGCGACTCCGCCGCCGAGCGCTTATCTTTCCGGTTTGACCCTTAATCCGGATCGCACCCATGGCCGATTCCTCGCCCACATCCCTCATCGACCGCGCAGGCCTCAATTCCGCGCAGGTCGGCCGGCATCTAAAGCACGCGCTGGAAGGTGCGGACGACGGCGAGCTTTTCCTCGAATACAAGCAGTCCGAGATGCTGATGTTCGACAATGGCCGCCTGAAGCAGGCGACCTACGACACGGCGCAGGGGTTTGGGCTGCGCACGGTGAAGGATGAGGCGGTCGGCTATGCCCACGCCTCCGACATGTCGGAGCAGGCCATCGCACGGGCGGCGGACAGCGTTCGGGCGGTGAAGGGCGGCTATAGCGGGAACTACGCCCAGGCTCCGGGCCGCAGCAATAGAAAGCTCTATTCTGACGATAATCCGCTCGCCGCCCCCGGCTTCGAGGCCAAAGTGAAACTGCTGGAGGCCATCGACGCCGCCGCACGCGCGAAAGATCCGCGGGTGCGGCAGGTCTCCGCCAGTCTCGGCGCGACCTGGCAGATGGTCGAGATCTTGCGCGCCGACGGACAGATGTATCGCGATGTGCGGCCGCTGGTGCGACTCAATGTCTCCGTCGTCGCCGGCGAGGGCGACCGGCAGGAATCCGGCAGTTACGGCTATGGTGGGCGCGAGGGCTATGCGCGCTTTATCGAGCCGTCGATGTGGCAATCCGCGGTGGACGAAGCGGTGCGCCAGGCACTGGTCAATCTCACTTCAGTCCCCGCCCCCGCCGGTGAAATGGATGTGGTGCTCGGCCCCGGGTGGCCGGGCGTGATGCTGCACGAAGCCGTTGGCCATGGCCTGGAAGGCGACTTCAACCGCAAGAAGACTTCCGCCTTCGCCGGGCTGATGGGCCAGCGCGTCGCCGCGCCGGGCGTCACCGTTGTCGATGACGGCACTATCGCGGGACGGCGTGGTTCGCTCTCGATCGATGATGAAGGCACCCCGACACATCGCACCGTGCTGATCGAAGACGGCATTCTCGTCGGCTATATGCAGGACCGGCAGAATGCGCGGCTGATGAAGATGAAACCGACCGGCAACGGCCGGCGCGAGAGCTATGGGCACGTGCCGATGCCGCGCATGACCAACACCTACATGCTGGCCGGCCCGCATGAGCCCGGCGAGATCATCGCCTCGGTGAAGAACGGCATCTATGCCGTCAATTTCGGCGGCGGGCAGGTGGACATCACCTCGGGCAAATACGTCTTCCAATGCACCGAGGCCTACCGCATCGAGAACGGCAAGATTGGCGCGCCGCTGAAAGGCGCGATGTTGATCGGCAACGGACCGACCGACCTCAACCGCATCAGCATGGTCGGCAACGACATGAAGCTGGATACCGGCATCGGCACCTGCGGCAAGAACGGTCAGGGCGTGCCGGTGGGTGTCGGCCAGCCGACCCTGCGCATGGACCGCATCACCGTCGGCGGAACCGCCTAAACCCGGCTTTTTCAGCGGACCCTTAACGCCCGCTTTTCGCTGAAATAACCCTCTTTTTCGGCGGCCGCCTGCCGCGGCGGCTCCCGCCCCTTTGCTCGGATCAAAAAAGCCTCTCGCAAAACGGCACAGTTCGCCGGTAAGATAGTGCCGAGGGATTGATGGACCGGGCCCTAGCCATAAAACCAGACGC
The DNA here is from genome assembly GCA_963728585.1 of uncultured Alphaproteobacteria bacterium. Classification (GTDB taxonomy): domain Bacteria; phylum Pseudomonadota; class Alphaproteobacteria; order Rhizobiales; family Xanthobacteraceae; genus CANKHA01. The sequence goes on along the minus strand of CAVSLB010000003.1, from coordinate 314,929 downwards.
TCTTGCTGGCGCGGCGTGGCGTAGCGCTACGCGCTCCTTTGGCGCAGCATAACGGCAGCGTCGAGCCCATGTCCCGCGTCGCGCATCTCCGGCAACGTGTCTCGTCGCGGCTCGCGGGAATCGAAAATCTCGATCTGCTGGCGCTCACAGCCTTCGCCGCGCTCAGCGTCCTGGTGGTCCTGACCTTCGGCGACTACGCGATCTCCAATGACGAAGCGGTGCAGCACCGCTACGGCGAGCTGATCCTGTCTTATTACACCAGCGGCTTCCTCGACCGAACGCTTTTCCAATACGACAATCTCTACCTCTATGGCGGGCTGTTCGACGTTATTGCGATCCTGCTCGATCGCCTATTGCCGTTCGATATCTTCAGCATTCGCCACTTTCTTTGCGCTCTCACCGGCATTGGCGGCATCGTCGCAACCTGGGCGGTGGCGCGGCTCGTGGCCGGCCCGCGCGCAGGCCTTTTGGCGCTGCTGGCGCTGGCGGTATGCGGCCCCTGGTACGGGACCATGTTCAATCACACCAAGGACATTCCCTTCGCTGCGGCCATGATGGGTGCGACCTATTTCCTGCTCCGCGGGGCACGAGACCTGCCGCGGCCCCGCCTGTTCCACATTTCAATGTTCGGCCTGCTGCTCGGCTGCGCACTCGGTTTGCGCGCCACCGGGCTCCTGTTGGTGGGCTATGCCGGACTTCTGGTGCTGATGCGGTTGCCGGACCTGGCGAACTGGAACGACCGGGCGCGCTTTGTCGGCACTTCGCTCCTGCGGGCGTTGCCGGCCCTCGTGCTTGCCTATGTGATCATGATCGCGGCCTGGCCCTGGGCCTTCCTTGAGCCGCTCAATCCCGTGCGCGCGATCTTTGCCTTTGCGCATTTCCATTACACGATCCGCACTCTCGCCTTCGGCGAAATTTACGAGATGGCGGCGGTGCCGCGTTGGTACGTTCCCGCCTATCTCGCCATCAAGTTGCCGTTGACGATCCTGGGGGGCGCTTGCATCGCATTCATGGCAACCGCCTGGGCGGCCAGACGCGACGGCATTCTTCGCAGCGCGCGACAGCGCGAAATAACCATGCTGGCTTTCATCGCGGTGTTTCCCGTGCTGTGCCAGGTAATCGGGCACGGCCCGGCCTTCACAGGCATGCGCCATTTCATTTTCGTCGTCCCGCCGCTCGCCGCGCTTGCCGGCATCGGCTTTGACGCCATGCTGACCAAGCTTGAAACGCGCAGCCGGCTCCTAGGCGCCTCGGCGCTGGCGTGCGTCACCGCCGCTTTCGTGCTCAACGCGGTCACGCTCGTGCGCCTGCATCCTTACGAATATGTCTTCTTCAATCCGCTGGTTTCGGGTTTGGAAGGCGCCTCGCGCCGCTTCGATATGGATTATTGGGTGAACGTGATGCCGGAGGCGGTGGCCAACCTGGAGACATTCCTCAACCAGCGTGAAGGCAACACGTCCGTACGGCGCTCGCGCTACTCGGTGGCGGTTTGCGGCGACCGCGAGTCCTTCGAAAACGAAACCAAGGAAAGTCCACGCCTGCTCTGGGCGGAAGACTGGGACGAAGCGGATTTCTTCATCGCGCCGACGCAGATGAATTGTGACCACTCGCTGTTGGGTGAAACCATCGCGACCATTGAGCGCTTCGGCGTTCCCATCGGCGTGGTCAAGGACCGGCGCGGCATTACCCGGCCGTGGCTGTCCCGCAGGCCTCAATAAGCATATTCGCTGAAGATCGGCTCGACCGAGCCGTTCCAGGAGCCATGGAATTTCTGCAGCAGTTCTTCCGCCGGCGTGATGCCGCGCTCGACGGATTCCTCGAGCGGCGCCAGATACTGCGTCTCGTCAAGGCCGTCCCGGTCCTTGCGGCCGCGCCGCGTTAGGCCCTCGCGCGCTACCGCCAGCGTTTGGCTTGCAAGCTCCCGTACCGTGATGCCACGGATTTCGGCTTTGAAGCCGAGCATCGGCACGTCGTCGCGCAGCTTCTGCCGTTCCTCCGCCGTCCAGTGTTTCACCACATCCCAGGCGGCATCGAGACAGGCGTCGTCGTAGAGAATGCCCGCCCAGTAGGCCGGCAACGCCGGCAGCCGCCGCTGTGGGCCGGAGTCGGAGCCGCGCATCTCCAGATAACGCTTGAGTCGCACTTCCGGAAAAATCGTCGTGAGGTGATTGGCCCAATCGGAAATGGTCGCGTGCTCGCCCGGCAGCGCTGGAAGTTTGCCGGCCATCAGATCGCGAAAAGATTGACCCGCCACGTCGATGTAACGTTCGCCGCGCTTGACGAAATACATCGGGACGTCGAGCGCGTAATCGACCCAGCGCTCGAAACCCATGCCCGGCTCGAAGGCCCAGGGCAGCATGCCGGAGCGGGCCGGGTCGGTGTCGCGCCAGATTTCGGAGCGGAAGGAAAGAAAGCCGTTGGGCTTGCCCTCGGTGAAAGGCGAATTGGCGAACAGCGCAGTGCCGACCGGTTGCAGCGCCAGCGAGACGCGCAGCTTCTTCACCATGTCGGGTTCGGAGGCAAAGTCGAGATTGGTCTGTACCGTGCAGGTCCGATACATCATGTCGAGGCCTAGCTTGCCGACCTTCGGCATATAGGCGGTCATGATGCGGTAGCGGCCCTTGGGCATCATCGGCATATCGGCGCGCGACCATTTTGGCGCCATGCCGACGCCGAGGAAGCCGATGCCGAGCGGCTGCGCCACCTGATGCACCTGCGCGAGATGCGCGCGCAATTCGCGGCACATCTGATGCACCGTTTCCACCGGCGCGCCGGACAATTCGAATTGCCCGCCCGGCTCGAGCGAAATCGCCCCGCCGCCGGTGACGTCGTAAAGGCCGATAATGTTGCCCTCCTCCATGATCGGCTCCCAGCCGAGCAGGAGTTTCATTCCCTCCAACAGCGTCCGAATGCCCCGCGGCTGGTCATACGGAATCGGGTTATGGCGGCCGGTGGTGAAGGCGAATTTTTCGTGCTCGGTGCCGATGCGAAACTGCGACTTTGGCTTGCAGCCTTCGGCGAGCCAGGCGACGAGTTCGTCGCGCGTCTCGATCGGCCTCATGTCGATTTGATCGCGAGCCATTCGGGGTCCCGGGCAGAAAGGGCGGCGACCTAAACACGGCCTTTATGAAAGGGCAATGAGGGCTGATACGCTCATCAGCCGCGGTCAGCGACCAGCCGCCGGCGCAACAAAGGCAGCGCGGCCAGCGCCGCCGCGGTGAACAGCGCGCCGGCCAGGAACGTGCCGCGCGGGCCAATATTATCCCACAGGCTGCCGGCGATGACGCTCGCCACCAGCATGGCAAGTCCGGTGACAAGATTGAACATTCCGAAAGCCGTGCCGCGTAACTCTGGCGGCGCGGTATCGGCGACCAGCGCAGAGAGCAGTCCCTGCGTCAGTCCCATGTGCAAGCCCCACAGCACGGCCCCCAACAAGACCACACCTATGTTCCCACCCAAGGCGAGAAAGAGATCTGCCATCAGCAACAGCGCAAACCCCGTCGACAGCAGGCCGAAGCGCCCGATGCGGTCCGACAAGGCGCCAGCCGGCCAGGCGGAAAAGGCATAGGCGACATTCATCACCACCAAGACGGCCGGCACCAGCGCCAGCGAAAGTCCGACCGACTGCGCACGCAGCAGCAGGAAAGCTTCGCTGAAACGCGCCAGCGTAAATATCGTGGCGACGGCAACGACGAACCAATAGGCGTCGCCGAGGCGGCGCAACTCCATCCGGCTGAGTGGCGATTTCACCGTCCTTGCGCCCGCCGGTCGACCCGGGTCCCGCACAGCGAACACGATGACCGCGAAGGACAGGAAGGCTGGAATCACCGCGATCCAGAACACGACGGTGAAATTGTTGGCGGCAAGAATCATCAATCCGATTGCCAGCAGCGGCCCAAGGAAGGCGCCAATAGTGTCGAGCGTCTGCCGCAGGCCGAAACTGGCGCCACGCAGATCATGCGGGGCGATGTCTGCGATCAGCGCATCGCGCGGCGCCCCGCGGATGCCCTTGCCGACGCGGTCGATGAAGCGAGCTGCCATCAGCCAGCCGATGCCCGACGCCAGCGGGAAGATCGGCTTGGTGAAGGCGGCGAGACCATAGCCGAGGGCGGCGAGCAGCTTGCGCTTGCCGAGCTTATCGCTCAGCGCGCCGGAAAAAATTTTGACGATGGAAGCGGTTGCTTCCGCCACGCCTTCGATCACCCCTACCGTGAGCATCGAGGTGCCGAGCACGGTGACGAGGTAGAGCGGCAGCAGTGCATGGATCATCTCCGAGGAGACGTCCATCAGCAACGAAACGACACCCAGCGCCCAGACCCCGCCCGGGATTTCCCGCCAGCGCAGGAAGGAGCGCTTGACTTCTTCCTGTGCTGGCATGCGACTATTTTTTCAGACCGTCGCCCGTGAGCTTGCGCTGCACCCGCTCATCGAAGCGCGCGACATTGACGACCACGCGGGTATGCCTGCCGTCACCGACGCGCTCCTTTTCGTCAAAGGCTTCGACGCGGAATTCCAGGTTCCGGCCTTCCATCTTGAGCAGCTCAGCGGTGGCGCGCAGGCGCATGCCCACGGGCGTCGCGGCATAATGCCCAACCTCCAGCCGCGTGCCGAGGCTCTGATGGCCGTGGGGCAACAAACGTTCGACCGCGTTGAGCGCGGCGGCTTCCATCAGGTTGATCATTACCGGCGTGGCGAGCACGGAGACACGGCCGCTGCCGATGCGCGGCGCAGTGTCGGCGTCTTGCACGGTGATCTCGGCCGAGCCTGTCAGTCCGATTTTTAGATTGGGAAGCTCCATCTCACGCCGCCTGCTTTCGCGGGGGCGCGAAGCGGCGATAGAAGGTTTCGTCCGTCGCCGCTATGTCGAGCAGCAGCTTAGGCGGCGTGAAGCGCGGGCCGTGCTTTTTTTCCAGCCCCTGGCAGAGCTCGACGAAGCGCTGGGCGCCCATCATGTCGATGTAGGAAATCGTCCCGCCGGTGAAAGGCGCAAAGCCCCAGCCCAGGATCGAGCCGACATCGGCTTCGCGAACGTCGGTGATCACGCCTTCCTCAATGCAGCGCGCGGCCTCCAACGCCTGCACCGCGAGGAAGCGGTGCTTCAGCTCGCTGATGTCGATCTGGTCGGGGTCAAGTTGCGTCGGCTGCAGCTCCTTGAGCCCTGGCCACAGCCGCTTTGGTCCGTTGGCCGGATAATCGTAAAATCCTTTGCCGTTCTTGCGTCCATAACGCGCCTGTTTCTCTACCAACTCGGCCAGCAATGCTTTCTGCCTGGGATCCACCGCGTCCGGTCCGAGGTCTGCCTCCGTGGCCTGCAGAATCTTCCAGCCGAGATCAAGCGCCACCTCGTCGTTGAGCGCCAGCGGCCCCACCGGCATGCCGGCCATGCGTCCGACATTCTCGATCATCGCCGCGGGCACGCCCTCGACCAGCATCAGGTGGCCCTCGCGCACATAGTTGAGCACGCAACGATTGGCATAGAAGCCGCGGGAATCGTTGACCACGATCGGAGTCTTACGAATGAGGCGGACATAATCGAGCGCGGTGGCCAGCGCCTGCTCGCCGGTATGCTTGCCCATGATCACTTCGACCAGCATCATTCGTTCCACCGGCGAGAAGAAATGGATGCCGATGAAGCGCGCCGGATCCTTGAACTCGCCGGCCAGCGAGGTGATTGGCAAGGTCGAGGTATTGGAAGCGAAGATCGCCTTGTCGCTCAACACCGCCTGCGCCTTGGCGATGGCTTCCGCCTTCACCTTGCGATCCTCGAACACCGCCTCGATCACCAGATCGCAGCGCGCGAGCGTGGCGTAATCCGCCGCCGCGGTGATGCGCCCCAAGAGCGCGTCGCGCTCGGCCACCTTGGCGCGGCCCTTATTGATCTGGTCGGTGATCATCTTGTGGATATGCGCCTTGCCTTTGTCGGCGGATTCCTGATCACGGTCGATAAGGATGACCTGCAGGCCCGCCATCGCGCTGACATAAGCGATGCCCGCGCCCATGAAGCCGGCGCCGAGAATGCCGACGGTGCCGAGCTTGGAGGGCGGGAAATTCGCCGGTCGACGCGCACCCTTGTTCAGCTCCTGCATGGAGACAAAGAGCGAGCGGAGCATCGCTGCCGCTTCCGGCGTGCGCAGCACTTTCGCAAACCAGCGCGACTCCACCCGCAGCGCCAGATCCATCGGCAGTTGCAGGCCTTCGTAGACCACCTGCAGAATGGCGCGGGCACCGGGATAATTGTCGTAAGTCTCCCGCCGGTAGATGGCATTAGCCGCCGGAAAGGTCATCATCCCCGCCTTGGAATAGACGAGGCCGCCGGGCAGCTTGAAGCCCTGCACATCCCAGGGCGCGACGCCCTTGCCGCCGCCCTTGATCCAGTCCTTTGCGGTCTTGATCAGGTCGGCCGGCGGCACCACGGCGTCGATCAGTTTCATCGCCTTGGCGCGGTCAACCTTCAATTGCTCGCCTTTGAGCAGCATCTGCAGCGCATCCGCCGGCGGCATCATGCGCGGCACGCGTTGCGTGCCGCCCGCGCCCGGGAAGATCCCGATCTTGATTTCCGGCAGCCCGACCCGGGTCTTGGCGTTGTCGGACGCCACGCGATGATGACAGGCAAGGCAGAGCTCAAGTCCGCCGCCGAGTGCGGTGCCGTTGATCGCCGCGACCCAGGGCTTGCCATTTGTCTCCAGCCGGCGGAAGAGCTGCGAGAGCTTGCGGCTTTCGGCAAACAACTGCGCGACCGCGGCTTCCTCGCCTTGCGTGCGCGACATCTCGGCGAAGTTACGCGCGATCGCATCGATCATTGTGATGTCGGCGCCCGCGCAGAACGCTTCTTTCGCCGAGGTGATAACCACGCCCTTGACCGTCGCATCCGCCGTCGTCTGCTCGATAATGGCGGCGAGCTCTTCGATTGCCTTATCATCGAGCACGTTCATCGAGCGGCCAGGCATGTCCCATGTCACCAGCGCGATGCCATCCGCGTCGATGTCGAGCTTGAAATTGGTGAAGGTCATCGTTGGCTCCGTTGGACGGGCTCTGAGCGAGCGCGGAAGACTCCCCTCCCCCCGCGAGCGAAAGCGAGTGGCGGGGAGGGGCTGGGGGTGGGGGTGGGGGGCGTTTCAGGTGAGACGGTCATAAGGCTCTCGCAAAATGCTGGATCCGATTTCATCTGTATTTCACTCGCGCCTGCACCGTCCCCCACCCCTGACCCCGCCCCGCCGCTACGCGGGGGGAGGGGAAACTGTCGTGCCACGAGAATTCCCAGTCACACCCGCTCGATGATGGTGGCGGTGCCCATGCCGGCGCCGATGCAAAGCGTAACGAGTGCGGTGCCGAGGTTGCGCCGCTCCAGTTCGTCGAGAGCAATCCCGAGAATCATCGCGCCGGTGGCGCCGAGCGGATGGCCCATGGCGATAGCGCCGCCGTTGACATTGACCTTGCTGTTGTCGATCCCGAAGGCCTGCATGAAACGCAACACGACGGCGGCAAAGGCTTCGTTGACCTCGATCAGGTCGATGTCGCCGAGCTGCATTCCCGCGCGCTTGAGCACCTTGCGGGTCACGTCGATCGGCCCGGTAAGCATCATCGCCGGCTCCGACCCGATATTGGCAAAGGCCTTGATGCGCGCGCGCGGCTTCAGCCCGGCCTTTTCGCCGGCTTCCTTGCTGCCGACCAGCACGGCAGCCGCGCCATCGACGATGCCCGACGAGTTGCCGGCGTGATGCACGTGATTGACCACCTCGACTTCCGGATGCGCCTGAATCGCGACCGCGTCGAAGCCGCCTATCTCGCCCATCTGCACGAAGGAAGGCTGCAAGGCAGCCAGTGACTGCATGGTCGTGGTCGGCCGCATATGCTCGTCGCGCGCCAGGATGGTGAGGCCGTTGACGTCCTTCACCGGCATGACCGAACGCTTGAAGCGGCCATTGTCCCAGGCCGCGGCGGTGCGCTTCTGGCTCTCGACCGCGTAGGCGTCGACATCGTCGCGGGAGAAACCGTAACGCGTGGCGATAAGATCGGCGGAAATGCCCTGCGGCATGAAGTAGGACTTCAGCGCGATGGAAGGGTCCACCGGCCAGGCGCCGCCGGATGCGCCGATGCCGACGCGGCTCATGGATTCGACGCCGCCGCCGATCGCCATATCGTGCTGGCCAGACATCACCTGCGCGGCAGCAAAATTCACTGCATCCAGCCCGGAGGCGCAAAAGCGGTTGATCTGCACACCCGGGACGCCGTCGCCATACCCTGCCACGATGGCGGCCGCGCGCGCGATGTCGCCACCCGCCTCGCCCACCGGATCGACGCAGCCAAGGATCACGTCATCGACCAGCGCGGGATCGAGCCCGTTGCGGTTGCGCACCGCCTCCAGCGTCTGTGCGGCAAGATTGAGCGCCGTGACCTCATGCAGGGAGCCATCCGCCTTTCCGCGCCCGCGCGGGGTTCGCACGTGGTCGTAGATGAAGGCATCGGCCATTTGAGATTCTCCCGAGGTATTTTCCGTGTCACTGCAGTTGTAGCGTAGCGAATCGACAGCGCCAAAATAACTTCGGCCAAGCCCCTGCGATTAGCCCCTGCCGTGAGAGACTTAGAATGACTCGGCGGGCAATTCCATGATGCTGCCAGCCCCCGCCTGGATTCGGGCCAGATGCGATGCGGTTTCCGGCAGCATGCGTTCCATGAAGAAGCGCCCTGCCACCAATTTGGCATTCATGCTCGGCTCGGCGCCGTTGGCCCCCGTAGCCAGCTTGCCGCGCGCCGCCTCGACCATGCGACACCACATATAGCCGAGCGTCACCAGACCGAAGAGATGCATGTAATCGGTGGCGCCTGCCCCGCCATTCTCGGGCTTAGCCACGGCATTCTGCATCAACCACATGGTCGCCTGCTGCAAATGCGCGAGCGCTTGGCCGAGCGGCTTCAGATAGGGATTTAACGCATCGTCATTGGCGCGTTCCTTCAGATAACCCTGTACCTCGCTAAAGAAGGCCATCATCGCGCGGCCGCCATCCTTGCCCAGTTTGCGCCCGACGAGATCGAGCGCCTGAATGCCGTTGGCGCCTTCGTAGAGCATGGCGATGCGGGCATCACGCACGAACTGCTCCATGCCATGCTCGGCGATGTAGCCGTGACCACCGAACATCTGCTGCGCCAGCACCGTATTGGCAAAGCCGGTGTCGGTCAGCACGCCTTTGATCACCGGGGTCAGCAGGCCCATGTGATCCTCGGCCGACTGGCGTTCCTTTTCATCGGCAGAACGATGCGCGATATCGGCCTTCAGCCCCGTCCAGATCACCAGCGCGCGCGCCGCCTCATTAAAGGCGCGGATGGTCAGTAGCGTGCGGCGCACGTCCGGCTGCACGATAATCGGATCCGCCGGCTTGTCGGGAAATTTGGGACCACTGAGGGAACGGCCTTGCAGGCGTTCCTTGGTGTAAGCGGCCGCATTCTGATAGGCGACCTCCGACATGGCGAGGCCCTGCAAGCCGACGCCGAGCCGCGCCTCGTTCATCATGACGAACATCGCCGGCAACCCGCGGTTTTCCTCGCCGATCAGCCAGGCGGTGGCGCCGTCGTAGTTCATTACACACGTCGAATTGCCGTGAATTCCCATCTTGTGCTCGATCGAGCCGCAGGACAGCGCGTTGCGCGCGCCGAGCGAGCCGTCGTCATTGACCAGGAATTTCGGACAGACAAACAGCGAGATGCCCTTGGTGCCGCCGGGCGCGCCCTCGATGCGCGCGAGCACGAGATGCACCACATTCTCCGCGAGATCATGCTCGCCAGCTGAAATGAAAATCTTGGTGCCTGTGATCTTGTAGCTGCCGTCCGCCTGTTTCACCGCCTTGGTGCGCAACATCCCGAGATCGGTGCCGCAATGCGGCTCGGTGAGATTCATTGTGCCGGTCCAGGTGCCGGCGACCATCTTCGGCAGATATTTGTCTTTTTGCTCGGCAGGGGCGTGCGCGAGCAGCGCGGCAATCGCGCCCTGCGTAAGGCCGGGATACATGGCGAAGGCCATGTTGGCCGCGCACATGAATTCGTTGACGATCAGCGTCAATGTGGAGGGCAACCCCTGCCCGCCATACTCCACCGGCGCCGAGACGCCGACCCAGCCGCCTTCGACCACCTGCTTGTAAGCTTCCTTAAATCCCCTGGGGGTGGTCACGCTGCCATCGTCATGACGCCTGCAGCCTTCGATGTCGCCGATGCGGTTGAGCGGCAGCAGCACTTCTTCGCAAAGCTTGGCGGCTTCGCTCAACACGGCCTCCACCACATCAGGAGAGGCGTCGGCAAAGCCCGGAAGATTGTTGTGACGTTCGATGTGGAAGACGTCAGTCAAGAGAAAGAGCACGTCGTCCACGGGAGCCTTGTAGGTCGGCATGGTCGTCTCCGCGCCTTGGCGATTTGCAGCACCGTGTCCATCGCAGGCGCGAATAAAGCCCGCGGCGAAACGGTATCAGTGATCACATATTCAGATTACGTTCGCGTTAGGGCCCGACGGGCGCCGAGCCCAAACTTTGCTACTAAGTATCTGCACCTACTTATGTTCCGCGCCGCCCCGCGGTGAAGCCCGAGGATATTTGCGCCCAAGATCTGTGACCGCCAGCGCGCCTCTCCGGGCTCGCGGCTCGCCGGTAGTCCGCGATGTCGGTGCTGCCACCCGCCGTGCGGAAATGTTGGCATCTCCTTAACAATCCGGCCGATCGCGACCCATTCTTAACCGGTTATTTACCATAAAATCGGAAGACTTCGGTCTGAGGAAAAGGACCGCGCCTCCGTTCGTTTCCCCCTAAAGCGCTGGTTCAGCTGGGCCCTCGGGCTCCCCGCTCCTCCCTGGGCAACGTGGGCGTGGCATGAAACTGGGCATCCCGTGGAGAGCGAAAAGCACCCGTCCTAATCCGCGCGAGGCGGCGCGGGAAGCAGCGCGCCGCGCGGGTATGTCGGTAGGCGAATGGCTCAACACGGTCATCCTCGACTCCGCCGATGAAGAAGGCCCGGGGTCGCGCCGCGGCCACAACGAGAACGATGGCGACCAGCTTTTCGCCATGCATGAGCGCCTCAACGAATTGACTCGCCAGCTCGAGCGGTTGCGTCACGCGCCCGCACCGCGCTCGCCCAATCCGCCAGCCGCGCGAGGGCCGGAGGCATATGCCCCGCTGTCCAACAATCAAACCCGCGACCGCCAGCTGGCGGACGCCATCGCTCGCCTCGAACGGCGAATGGACGAACTGGTCAATGCCGGCCGTGCGATCCCGGCGGGGCCGGTGAACGCCGCGCCTGCTTATGCGCAGCCCCCGCAGGCCGACATGCCCGAACCGCCCGCGGCCGCGCCCGCCAATGGCTCCGCCCCCGATGTCGACCAGGCGATGGCGGAAATCACCGCGCGGATGCGGGCGCTCGACGCCGAGCCGGACGAACCAGTTTTCGGACCGCAACCCGCGGCCACCCAGCCTGCTGCGCCCGGACAGCCCGAAGCGGACGCAGAAGAAGCGGATGCAGAACCCGCGCCAGAGCCGGTACAAAACCTCTCCGGGCTGGAACAGCATCTGCGTCACATCACCAGTCAGATTGAGGCGCTGCGGCAGCAGCCGCAGCTCGAGCAGGGCATTGCCGACCTGCGGCAGGCGCTGCGCGAGGTCGCCCGTACGCTGCTGGATGCCATGCCGAAGAGCGCCATCGAAGCGCTGGAAGGCGAAGTCCGCGCGCTCGCGTCCCGCCTCGACAACAGCCGCCATGCCGGCGTGGAAACCAACACGCTCGCTTCGATTGAGCGGGGATTGGCGGAAGTCCTCGAAACGCTGCGTAAGCTCCGGCCGGCGGAAAATCTGGACGGCTTCCGCCAAGCGGTTCACAGCCTGGCGCAGAAGATCGACATGTTCGGTACTTCGGCGCCGGACCCGAAAGCCTTCCAGCAACTTGAAGCCAATGTTTTGGCGATGCGCGGCATTGCCAACGAGGCGCTGCGCCAGCTGACCGCTGAGGTGCATGCGCTGGCCCAGAAGATTGATCAGGTGCCCGCTGCCGGCGCCGGTGCAGTGGACCACAGCAATGCCCTGGAAATTCTTGATCGACGTGTCGCGCACATTGCCGATGCTCTCGAATCGCGGGTGCAGAACGGCGGCAGCGTGCCGCCGCAGCTCGAAGCGCTGATCCAGGCTCTGACCGACAAGATCGAGCGACTGCAGGATTCGCGCGCCGATAACGTGGCCTATCGGCAATCTCGAGAACGGTATCGCCGCCCTGGTGGAGAAGCTTGACGCCTCCGGCGCACGCATCGGCCAGCTTGAAGCGGTGGAACGCGGCCTCGCCGACCTCCTGATACATATTGAAAACCAGCGCAGCGCAAGTGCGGCCGCAGTAGCGCCCCAGGTGGATGGGCTGCAACGCGATCTGGTGCGCACACAGAGCTCGCTTGAAGCAGTGCACGGCACGCTCGGTGATGTAGTGGACCGGCTGGCAATGCTGGAAAGCGATATGCGCGAGACGCGGTCGCAGCCGCAACCGCAGCCCAGAACCTGAAACTGAGGCCCCGTTGTTACCTGCGGCCACGCAGCTCGCAAAGCAACCACCCGCAGCCCCGCTGCCGGTGTTAGCGCCTCCTCCCGCTGCCGAGGCTTCCCCCCGCCGAGCCGCGAGATTGCCCATGCGCAAGCCGCGGCCGCTATGGCACGCGCGAATCCCCAAGTAGTGCGGGCGCCGATCGATCCCAATTTGCCGCCGGATCACCCCATCGAGCCGGGCTTTAACCCGCATGGGCGCCTCACCGCCTCGCCTGCGGACCGGATCGCCGCCTCGGAAGCGGCGCTCGGCGCCGCCAAGTCGGCCTCTGACGATCCTGGAAACACATCGAATTTCATCGCCGCCGCCCGCCGTGCCGCCAAGGCCGCGGCAGCCGACCCGACCATAGCCGACCTGCGGGCCGCCGCCGCCTCGCAGCAGGGACCTGAGCACAAAGCCGGCAAGAGCCTTGCCCAACGCGTGCGTTCGCTCTTTGCTGGCGCCAGCGTGATCCTGATCGTGGGCGGCGGGCTGCATCTCGCCACAAATCTGATCAACTCCGCTGATACGCCCTCGAACACACAGGTCGCCGGCACATCGGTGCCGGCGGAGCGGAGATCAAACCGCCTGCGGGCGGGCCAGAGCCGGTGACTACGCAGCGCCACCCTCTGCGCCAAGCCTGGAGGTTCCTTCCGCGCCCGAGGAAACCGGCTCAGTGCAAAACTCCGCGCCGGCGTCGCAGTCCTACACACTGCCGACCTGGCTAAACCCCTCCATGCTTCCCTCGCCGCCGCCTGCACCAAGTGCCGACAAGCTGCCGCCGGCGATCGGCGGCACAGCGTTGCGGGCAGCAGCCGCGGCGGGCGACGCGGCGGCAGCATACGAAGTAGGCCTGCGCTATGTGGAAGGTCGAGGCGTCACCGCCAATGCATCTGAAGCCGCACGCTGGTTTGAGCTCGCGGCCAAGCATGGATTGGCCATGGCCCAGTTCCGGCTAGCGGGCCTCTACGAAAAGGGCATCGGCCTGAAGAAGGACATCGAAACCGCGCGCCGGCTCTACAAGGCCGCCGCCGAGCAGGGCAACGCCAAGGCAATGCATAACCTCGCGGTGCTCTATGCCGAAGGCGCCGCGGTGAAGCCGGACTATCGCACGGCGGCACAATGGTTCCGCCTGGCGGCCGACCACGGTGTGTCCGACAGCCAATATAATCTGGCGATCCTCTATGCGCGCGGCATCGGCGTCGATCAGAACCTCGTCGAATCTTACAAATGGTTCGCGCTTGCGGCCGCCCAGGGCGACGCCGAAGCGGCAAAAAAACGCGACGAGGTCGGCAAGCGGCTCGACCCGCAATCGCTCGCGACGGCCAAGCTCGCGGTCCAGTCCTTTGTCCCGCAGCCGCAGCCCGAAACCGCCACCACAGTGACGCTGCCGGCCGGCGGCTGGGATGCAGCCTCTTCCACTTCGATGGAGGCCGCACCGGCCAAGCCGAAGCGCAATGGGCCCGTCCGCGTCGGCAGCCGATAAGCCTCGCGCCGCGCTCTTTGGGCGCGGCGTGACGTCGATGCTGGCAGGTTACAGTCTCTTACGACTTATCGTACAAGCTAAGCGCCACCAGCGAACGTGGGGACGGGTTTGCTGGCAGCAACCGCTCGTGCGCAGCTTGCGTACACTGGGCGGTCGCGCGCATGGGTTAACAATTTGGCGCATGATCTTTACGGCGAACCAGTCAGACTTCGCCGGATCATGCATTAGCGAATTTCGCAGCTTCGCGCGGACAACCGTGTCGGCGATGAACTCGCGAAATCCGTATTGATTTTCGGCCCGGGCTTTGGCGAGTTGCGCGCCGATCGCGCCTCGCGCCAGAACATGGGCAGCGGCCCCGAACCGCGGATTTCGTCTGTGCAGATCTATCTTCCGATCGCCGACCTTCCGGTTAACGTCTTCCTCATCCTTGGGATGGGGCTGGCGGTCGGCTTTATCTCCGGCATGTTCGGCATCGGCGGCGGCTTTCTGATGACGCCGCTGTTGATCTTTGTCGGCGTCAACCCTGGCGTGGCCGTGGCAAGCGTGGCGAGCCACATCGCCGCCTCATCCTGTTCGGGCGCGATCTCCTATTGGCGCCGTAACGCGGTCGACCCGCCGCTTGCCCTGATGCTGCTGGGTGGCGGCATTCTCGGCACCGCAACGGGGGTGTGGCTGTTCACCGTCATGCGCGCGCTCGACCAGCTCGACCTGATGATCGGATTATCATACCTCACACTGCTCAGCGTCGTCGGCAGCCTGATGGCATCGGAAAGCATCAGGGCGATCCTGCGTGCCCGCTCAGGCAGGCCGGTGGTGTTGCGCCGCGCGGGGAGCCATCTTTGGTTTCACGGACTGCCGATCAAGTTCCGTTTCAAGCGCTCGCGGATTTACGTCTCCGCAATCCCGATCTGGGCAATCGGATTCATCATCGGATTCATCGGCGCTATCATGGGTATCGGGGGCGGCTTCCTGCTGGTGCCAATGCTAATTTATTTCCTGCGCGTACCCACCGCGACAGTGATCGGCACTTCCATGGTGCTGACGCTGGTCACCATGGCGTCAGCCACCGTGATGCATGCGGTAACAAACCATCAGGTGGACGCCGTGCTGGCGCTGATCCTGATGGTGGGCGGCGTGATCGGTGCGCAATTCGGCGCGCGCGCCGGTCATAAGATGGCGGGCGAATGGCTGCGGCTGTTGCTCGGCCTCCTGGTGTTGATGGTGGGCCTGCGCTTCGCCTACCAATTGATGATCAACCCGCAAGACCTCTACTCCTTGCGCATGGCGGAGGGCACGCCATGAGCAGACGACGCCTTATCGCTGTTTGGCTCGCCGGGCTGCTGGCTTTCGCGGTTACGCCCGCTATGGCCGAGCGGCTGATCATCTCGCTTTCCAACCATCGCGTGATGGTGACCTCGAGCTATACAGGCGTCGACCTCGTGCTGTTTGGCAGCGTGGAGGGCGAACGGGCCGCCGTGGTGCAGCGCGGCGGCTATGACGTGGTGGTGACGGTGACCGGGCCGCGCGACAACGAGCGCACGCGGCGCAAGGGCCGCGTGTTCGGCATCTGGGTCAATGTCGACGCACGCACCTTTGTAAATGTGCCGAGCTATCTCGCCGTGCTTTCCAACAAGCCGACGGAAGCCATCGCGGACGCCGATACGTTGCGCCGGTTGCAGGTCGGATTCGACAATTTCCAGCTGCCGCAACGCATCGGTCCGGATGTCGCCGATGTGGTGAAGGACGATCCGTTCCGGCAGGCATTCGTGCGGCTGAAGCAAGAACACAGGCTCTATATCGAACGCGAGAGCGCGGTGACCTTCCTCACGCCGACTTTGTTCCGGGCGGACGTTCCGATGCCGCCGAATGTGCCCTTCGGCATCTACGAGATTGACGTGAAGCTGTTCGCCGACGGCGCGATGGTCGCACAATCCACCTCGGCGCTAGAGGTGATCAAGGTCGGCTTTGAGCAATTCGTCGCTGTCGCCGCGCGCGACTATAGCCTGCTCTATGGTCTGGCAACGGCCATGCTGGCGCTGCTCATCGGCTGGTTCGCCAGCGTGGTATTCCGCAGGGACTAATCCGGCAGGCAGCGCTTGGCCGTGAAGGCGTAAAGCCGTCCGTCGCCGAGCATATGCGCGGTGAAGGCAAGCGTGCCGAACACTTCCGCAAAGGCGTGATGGCGGATGTTAAGGCCGCCGGTATAGGCGCCGAAAGCCGGCATCACGGCCTGCTTTCCGTTCAGGGCGAAGCAGCGGCGGCTGACAGTCCGGCCGCGCTGCGTCACCCGCGCCACTGGATGCAGATGCCCGGCGATCTCGCCGTCCGGCGCCTTCTTCGTCGGCTCATGTCGGAAGGTGAGCGCCCCCACGGCCAAGGTGGCGAGGAAGCGCCCGCCGATGCGCTTTGCGGGTTCAGGATCATGATTGCCGGTGATCCAGATCCAGTCGCGGCCGCGCTGCAGCGCCCGCAGATTGCCGCGGTCGCTGTCGTGCAGGCGATCGGCGCCGCCGCCATCGTGAAAATTATCGCCCAGTGCGATCACGCAACGCGGCGCATAGCGCGCGATCAACAGGCCCAGCTTCGCGAGGGTCGCCGCGGTGTCGTAAGGCGGCAGGAACACGCCGCGCCGGGCGAAGCTCGATCCCTTTTCCAAGTGCAGGTCGGAGACGACGAGCAGGCCTTCCTCCGGCCAATAGAGCGCGCCGCCGCAATCGGCGACTACCGTGACGCCGGCGATCGCAGATGCATGATCCGCTCGTCCCCGCGGAAGCGGGGACCCAGAAGCCGCAGAAAAAATCGTGTTCGGGATTCCCGCTTGCGCGGGAATGAGCGGGACCTGTGGTCACCCCATCGCCTCCTTCACCAATTCGTCCGCGGCTTCCGCCAGCAGCACATCCGAAGCCTCGCCATAAACTGACTCGCGGCCGATCTCCAGCATCACCGGCACCGCCAGCGGCGAAACGCGATCGAGCGATTTGTGGATGATTCGCCCCCTGATGCGCGCCAGCATGGTGCCAAGACGGCGGATGTCGAGCAAGCCCGTCGCCGCATCCGCCTGCGCGGCGCGGAGAAGCACATGGTCGGGCTGATGCTTGCGGAGGACGTCATAGACCAGATCGGTGGAGATCGTGACCTGCCGGCGGGATTTTTCCTCGCCCGGAAAGCGGCGCTCAATCAGCCCGGCGATGATGGCGCAGGTGCGGAAGGTGCGCTTCATCAGCGCGGATTCGGCGAGCCAGGCTTCCAAGTCGTCGCCCAGCATGTCCTCGTCGAACAGCGCCGCCAGCGACAATCTGCCGTTCTCGATGGCCTGGCCGACATCGCCCAGGGTCCATACCGCCAACGCATATTCGTTGGCGACGAAACCGAGCGGGCGCAGCCGCGCGCGCTCCAGCCGCCGCGTCAGCAGCATGCCGAGCGTCTGGTGCGCGAGCCGGCCCTCGAAGGGGTAGCAGACGAGATGGTGCTTGCTGGCGCGCGGAAAGGTTTCCACCAGCAGATCGCTGGCCGGCGGCAGGAGCGAGCGCCATTCTTGGATCTCCAGCCATTCGCGCACCTGTTCCGGCAGCGCGCGCCAGGCGTGGTGATCGGCGATGAGATCGCGCACGCGCGCTGCGAGGTAAGTCGAAAGCGGGAACTTGCCGCCTTCATAAGCGGGCACTTTCGGGTCTTCGTCCGCGGCGCGCGAGACATAGGCCTCGTCCTCGACCAGGGCCTCATATCTCAGCACCTCGCCGGCGAAGACGAAGGTGTCGCCCAGCGCAAGCGTCTCAATGAAATATTCCTCAACCTGCCCGAGCAGCCGCCCGCCGCGCGGGATCGCGGTCTTGCCGCCGCGCGAACGCACGAGCCGCACCTTGATCATGTCGGCTTCGACGATGGTGCCGACATTCATGCGGTAACGCTGCGCGATGCGCGGATGGGTGATGCGCCAGCGTCCGTCTTGCCCCTGGCGGATTTTGGCAAAGCGCTCGTAGGCCTTCAGGGCATAGCCACCGGTGGCGACGAAATCGACGACGTCGTCGAAATCCTTTCGCGTGAGCGCGGCATAAGGCGCGGCCGCGCGGATTTCATCGTAGAGATCATCACTGCGGAAAGGCTCGCCCACCGCACAGCCGAGCACATGCTGCGCCAGTACGTCGAGCGCACCGCTGCGCGCGGGCGGTGTGTCCTGCGCATTTTCCGCCACCGCGCCAAGCGCAGCCTGACACTCCAGCACCTCGAAGCGGTTGGCCGGGATCAGCACCGCGCGCGATGGCTCGTCGAGGCGGTGATTGGCGCGGCCGATGCGCTGCATCAGACGCGAAGAGCCTTTTGGCGCGCCGACGTTGATGACCAGATCGACATCGCCCCAGTCCACGCCGAGATCGAGCGAGGATGTGCATACCACCGCGCGCAGCTTGCCTCCGGCCATGGCGTCTTCCACGCGGCGGCGCTGACCGACATCGAGCGAGCCGTGATGCAGCGCAATGGCGAGGCTGTCGTCGTTCATGCGCCAGAGGTCCTGAAACAGGCCTTCTGCCTGGCTCCGCGTGTTGACGAAAATCAGCGTGGTCTTATGTCGCTTGATCAGATCGTAAATTTCGCCCAGCGCATGGCGTGCGCCATGTCCGGCCCAGGGCAAATGCTCCTTGGTGTCGAGCATGGAGACTTCAGGTGCGGCGGCGCCCCCCGCGATGACAAGATCGGCGCGTGCTTCACCCCCCACCGGCTGCGGCAGCAGGAAGCGGCAGAGATCGTCCGGCTCCGCAACAGTGGCCGAAAGTCCGACGCTGGTGAGTTGTGGCGCCAAGCGAAATAGCCGCGCCAACCCGAGCGAGAGCAGATCGCCGCGCTTTGAGGTGACCAGCGAATGCAGTTCGTCCAGCACCACGCGCTTGAGCGAGCCGAACAGAAAGGGCGCGTCGGCCGAAGCGAGCAGCAAAGCAACCTGTTCCGGGGTGGTGAGCAGGACATCGGGCGGATCGCGGCGCTGGCGTTGGCGCTTCGATACCGGCGTGTCGCCGGTGCGCGTCTCCAGGCGGATGGGCAGGCCGATTTCCGCCACTGGCGTTTCCAGGTTGCGGGCGATATCGACCGCCAGCGCTTTCAACGGCGAGATATAGAGCGTGTGCAACCCGCCTTCGCGCCGGATACCGCGCCCGGTGGAAATCAGCCGCCGTATCTTCTCCTCTCCCCCTGCGCGCATAGCGCGTGGTGGGGAGGGAGCGCTCTCTGCGCGCGGCGAGGGATTCGTCCTTGCCTCATACAACTCCACCAGCGTCGGCAGAAATCCAGCCAGTGTCTTGCCCGCGCCGGTAGGCGCGATCAGCAGCGCCGAGCGCCCCGCCTGCGCCTTGGCCAACAGATCGAGCTGGTGCTTGCGCGGAGTCCAGCCGCGGGCCGCAAACCATTTCTCGAACGGTTCGGGCAGCAAAGGCCTGGTTTCGATGCGCTCCAGCAAGGTCATTCGGTTTCCGCCACGGCCAGGGCAATCAAACCCGGCACCGGCCAGCCTTTTTCCGTGCGGGTCGAGGCGGAATCGAGGCCGAGCAGTCTCAGCCCTGCGCCTTCCAGCGCGGCGCGGACATGGCCAGCACCATGAGAGAAGCGCAAAGCCTCGCCGAGCTCGACGCCTTCGCCATCATTGCTCTCCACGCTGAAAGCAAAAAGCCCGCCGCGCGCGAGCACCGCGGATGCCGCACGCGCGACCGGCGCAAGATCGGGCAGATAGGCAAAGACGTCGGCAGCAATGACCAGGTCATATGTCTGGCCGGCAGCTTTTTCCGCCGCCAGAAATCCCAACAGGTCGCCGACTTCCAGTCGGTCATAGATATTCTTTTGTCGCGCTTGCTCGATCATGCGCGGCGAGAGGTCGACGCCAACCAGCGTGTCCGCTTTCGCGCGAAAGGCCGCGCCTGCCAGGCCGGTGCCGCAACCGAGATCCAGCATGGCGGCGAAATGCATCGCTCTCCCGGTGCCGCGCGCCGCGGCTTCCACCGCCGCCAGCAACAGCGTGGGCGCGGAATAGTTCAGGCCTTCGGTCAAGGACCGATCAAAGTCCGGCGCGTAATGGTCGAACAGCGTGCGCACATAGGCGGGCGGCATACCGCTCGGCTGCGCCGCTTTCAGCCGCATGAGATTGAGCACAGCGCCGTGGCGATCGTCCGGATCAGCCTCGCGCGCCTTGCGATAGGCCGCGGCGGCGGCGTCCGTATCGCCGAGCTTTTCGCGCAATTCTCCCAAGGCGAACCAGGCCGAGGCATAGCCCGGCGTCAGTTCCAGCGCCTGTTCCAGAAGTTCGGCCGCGCCCGCCAAATCCCCCTTGGATTCCAGGTCCTGCGCCCAGGCATAGCGCCGGTCGGCGATCAGATCGCCGGAGGAAAGGAACAGGGTCGAGAGCAATTGCACGCGTCACCTCAAGTGCCGCCGATTTGAAGTTCCTATACCGCTTGCGGCAGGCTCGGTCAGGAACTTCCTTTACCGGAAGCGGGGCACTAGTCTCGCAGAAGCGAAAGCAAAGCATATCTAGGCCTTATGCGTCCCGAAGACATCCTTCTGCCCACCCCCTCCGGGGTTTGCTGCAAACGTGGCGGCTTTCACATCGATCCCACGCGGGCGGTGGACAAGGCGCTGATCACCCACGGCCATTCCGACCATGCGCGCGCCGGTCACGGCGCGGTGCTGGCCACGCAGGAGACGCTAGACATCATGCGGCTGCGCTACGGCGACAATTTTGCCGGACGCACCCAGGCGGTGAAATACGGCGAGACCATCGACCTCAACGGCATCAAGACAACCTTTCATCCCGCCGGCCACGTGCTCGGTTCGGCGCAAATTGCCGTGGAATGTGGCGGCATGCGCATCATCGCCTCGGGCGACTACAAGGATGTGCCCGACCCGACCTGCGCGCCTTTCGAGCTGGTGCCGTGTGATGTCTTCATCACCGAAGCCACCTTCGGCCTGCCGGTCTTCCGCCATCACGATGCCGAAGGTGAAGTAGAAAAATTACTGCGGTCGGTCGCGTTGTTTCCAGAACGTGCGCATCTGGTCGGCGCCTATTCGCTCGGCAAGGCCCAGCGCGTCATCGCGATGCTACGGCGGGCGGGCTACGACAAGACGATTTATCTGCACGGCGCGATGGAGAACATCACTAATTATTACGTGACCCGCGGCATCGATCTTGGTCCGCTCGCGCTGGTGCGCGGCGCAAAAAAGCCCGAGCTTGCCGGGACGATTACGCTGGCCCCGCCATCGGCGGTCAAGGATCTCTGGACCCGGCGCTTTCCGGATCCGGTTGCCTGCTTTGCGTCGGGATGGATGCGCGTGCGCGCACGGGCGCGGCAGGGTCAGATCGAATTGCCGCTGGTGATTTCCGACCATGCCGACTGGGACGGGCTGACCAACACCATCGGCGCCACCGGCGCGGGCGAAATCTGGGTCACGCATGGGCAAGAAGATGCGCTGGTCCATTGGTGTCAGACGCGCGGGTTGAAGGCGCGGCCGCTCGACATCGTCGGCTACGGCGATGAGGATGAAACCGACGGCGTGAGCGAGACGGGCCTCTCCGTTCCCTCCCCCCTTGCGGGGGAGGGTCAGGGAGGGGGGAATGACGCAAATTCGGAGATTGAGAATTCACCCCCCTCCCGCCCGCATCCGCCTGCGGCGCCTGCGGTCGACCTCCCCCGCAAGGGGGGAGGTAAGAAGCAGAAACGCGGCGGCGATTCATGAACCGTTTCGCCGAATTGCTCGACCGCCTCGCTTATGAACATGGGCGCAACAACAAGCTGCGCCTGATGACGGAATATTTCCGCACCACGCCGGACCCCGAACGCGGCTATGCCCTGGCGGCGCTCGCCGGCGCTCTGTCGTTCCAATTTGCCAAGCCCGGCATGATCCGCGCGCTGATCGCCGAGCGCACCGACCCGGTGCTGTTCGCGCTCTCGCACGATTACGTCGGTGATCTGTCCGAGACCATAGCGCTGATGTGGCCGACGCCGCCTCCCCGCAAGCGCGCTCCCTCCCCCCGCGGAGGGCGGGGAGGGGGGTGGGCGGCTCGTGTCAGGAAATCCTCCCCCCCCCGCCACCTCCCCGCCACGGGGGAAGAATCGCTGCGCTCGTGGAGGGAGGGGAGCAGCACGCGCCTTCCCTTTCCGATGTGGTCGAGACGCTGTCCACGCTCGGCAAGGCGCAGCTGCCCGCGCAACTCGCCCGCTGGCTTGATGCGCTGGACGAGACCGGCCGCTGGGCACTGCTCAAACTCATCACCGGCGGCTTGCGCATCGGGGTCTCGGCGCGGCTGGTGAAAACTGCCGCCGCCGCGCTGGGCGACAAGGACCCGCACGAGATTGAGCTGCTCTGGCCCGGGCTGAGGCCGCCTTACAGCGAACTGTTCGCCTGGCTGGAAGGGCGCGCCGACAAGCCGCTCAACACCGATCCCGCACCGTTCCGTCCCGCGATGCTGGCGCATGCGATCGAAGAGACGGATTTTCCGGCACTCGATCCATCGGATTACATGGCGGAGTGGAAATGGGACGGCACGCGCGTGCAGGCGGTGACCGGACGGACGGAAAATGGCGAGACCGTTACGCGGCTTTATTCCCGCACCGGCGAAGATGTCTCAAAAAGCTTCCCCGATCTCGCCTCCGCGCTGCGTCTTCCCGGCACCATCGACGGCGAACTCTTAATCATGCGCAATGGGCGCGTGCAATCGTTCAACGAATTGCAGCAGCGGCTCAACCGCAAGGCCGTTACGCCCAAGCTGATGGCGGAGTTTCCCGCGCATCTGCGCGCCTATGATCTGCTCGTCGACGGCAGCGACGACTTGCGCGAGCAGCCATTCGCCGAGCGCCGGGCGCGGCTGGAAAAATTCATTACGCGGCTTGGCGACCCGCGTGTCGATCTCTCTCCGCTCGGTGCCTTTCGCGAGCTGGGAGCAATTAGCCGCCGCGCGTGCCGACCCCAAGTCTGCCGGCGCCGGGGATGATGCCGCCGCGGTGGAAGGCATCATGCTAAAGCGCCGCGACGCACCTTACCTGCCCGGACGGCCGAAGGGCCAGTGGTGGAAATGGAAGCGCGATCCTTTCACCATCGACGCGGTGCTGATGTATGCCCAGCGCGGCCATGGCAAACGCTCGTCGTATTATTCCGACTATACCTTCGGCGCCTGGACGACGGAGGACGGCGAGGACGTGCTGGTGCCGGTAGGCAAAGCCTATTTCGGTTTCACCGACGAGGAACTGCTGCAGATCGACCGCTTCGTCCGGCGCAACACCATCGAGCGTTTCGGCCCGGTGCGCGAGGTGGTGCACGACCGCGACAAGGGCCTGGTGCTGGAAGTCGCCTTCGAGGGCTTGCAGCGATCAAGCCGCCACCGCTCCGGGGTCGCCATGCGCTTTCCCCGCATCAGCCGATTGCGCTGGGACAAGCCGCCCGGGGAAGCCGACCGGCTGGAAATTTTGGAGAAGATGCTGGAAGGCATCGAAGCCGCGCAAACCGGATTGGCGCTGCCAAAACCCAGGCGTGGCGCACTTCAATCGTGATATAGAAATATCAGAGGGAGAGCTCTCCATGACCAACGACCATGTCAGCCGTTTTCTGGGCGGCCCGCCGCTGGCGGTGCTTGGCCGTCTTGTGCTGCTGTCGATCCTGGTCGGCGTCGTGATGCACGCGATCGGCTTCGATCCGTGGAACATCATTCAGAGCGTGCGTCGGCTATTCCTGCATCTCTGGGACATGGGTTTCGACCTGGTGGTCTGGCTCTGGCGCTACTTCCTGCTTGGGGCCGCCATCGTCATCCCGATCTGGCTGATTGGACGTCTGGCCAGGGCGCCGCGCGAGCGGCCACCGGCCGCCTAACGGCAAACCCAAAAAGGGCTGGACGGCCTTCCTTTCGGGCTATAATTCCTATGCATCGGACAAAAGTCTCGAAACCCGCGAGGCCGCGCCGTGCTGACCCACGCCCAAATCTGGAGCGCACTCGACCGGCTGGCCGCGCGTTCGGGCCTCTCCGCTTCGGCGCTCGCCAAGCGCGCCGGCCTCGATCCCACCACCTTCAACCGCTCAAAGCGCATCACACCGGATGGCCGCCCGCGTTGGCCGTCTACCGAGTCGGTCGCCAAGGCACTCACCGCCACCGGCACGACCATCGATAGTTTCGTTGGCCTGATCACAGACAATCACGGCGCCGCCACCCAGGCGGTGCCGTTGATCGGCCTTGCCGAAGCGGGCGCGGGCGGCTTTTTCGACGACGGCGGCTTTCCGGTCGGCAGGGGCTGGGACGAGATCGCTTTCCCGGCCGTCAACGATGAGCACGCCTATGCGCTGGAAATTTCCGGCGACTCCATGATGCCCGCCTACCGCGATGGCGACGTGATCATTGTCTCGCCCGGCGCGCCCATCCGCCGCGGTGACCGCGTGGTGGTCAAGACGAAGAAGGACGAGGTGATGGTGAAGGAGTTGAAACGGCGGACGTCAAAAAGCATCGAATTGCAATCGATCAATGCCGAGCATCCCGACCGCACCCTCGCCGTTTCCGACGTGATGTGGATCGCCCGGGTCGTCTGGACGAGTCAGTAGCTTTATGACCGAGCTATCTCAACGCTGCCTCTGTCAGCTTCAGCGCCGCCGCTTTCTGCAGTTGGCCGGCGGGGCCGGTCTCGCCGGAGCCTTTCCTGGTTTGGCCGCTGCGGCGCCTATGCAGGCGGTGGAACATGAGGTCCTGCTGCTGATCTGCAACGAGCCGCGCGTCTGGCAATACGCCAACAATTATATGAAAGGCCGTCAGCTCGCGGGCAAATACCAGCCGGTCGAGGTGGAGGGCGCCGCTATCGGGCTGGTTGCGGAACAATATCAGGCGTCGCGCCAGGCTTTCTGGCAAACGCTGATGTCCGCCACGACCTGGCAGCAAACCCGCAAGGTGATCGCGCTCAATCATCGCGGCTGCGCGGCGATGAAGATAGCCTATGGCCTCGCCAAGGCCAGCGACAAGCTGATCGAAACCGAGACCCACCGCTACGCGCTGCGGGAATTCCGTCATCGGATGGCGGAACGCAATGCCGACCTGGAGGTCGAGATCGGCCTGATCGAACCCGACGGCAAGGTCGCGATGTTCAAGTAGCGCGCGATTCAGCAAAAGTGGGCACCGGTTTTTGCGGAAAGCAATCAAGCTTGCGCAGATTGCGTAGACCTGTCTGCGTATCGCGCGCTGGCTTATTAAGTGGCGCTTGATCTTATGCGAAAACCGGTTCCCACTTTTCGGGATCAAGCGCCCCCTTGGCTCCAGTAGAGCCAGCCCGCGCGCAGCAGATAGACCGTGCTCACCAGAAAGATCAGCTTGCGCGTCCACTGGCGAAAACTGTGGTCGGTCATGCGATTGACCACCAGCGGGGCCAGCATGGTGCCGGCGATGGCCAGCCCCGCGGCAGGAACGAAGAACCATAGCGGGATGGCGTCTTCAATTCCGGCCAGGGTGCCGAAATAGAAGATCCGCATCAGATTGCCCACGGTCTGGCAGAAGGACTTCGTAGCGATGGTGGCGTGCCGGCCGACCTCGCTCTTCTGAAAAAAAATGTCCATGAACATGCCGCCGTTGCCGGCCATGAGCTGGATCGATGTCGTCGTCAGACCCGTCAGAATCGGCACTCCGCGCCATTGGATGCTGGGATGCCAATGCCGCGGCAGCAGTTCCACCGCCCAGGGCATCAAACCGAGCAGCAGATAGACCATCGCCTTGCTCGGCAGAAACGCGATGTAGCGCAGCGTGATCAGGGCCACGAACGCGCCGAGCGTGTACTGAAACCAGATCGGCCAATTGATGTGCTTCCACCAGGTCGCGACGCGCCAGACGTTGCCCGCCGTCGACAGGATCGAGAACAGGATCATTCCGGTGGAGACGTCGAAGAAAACCAGCAGCACGCCGAGCAGGATCATCCCGCCGGCCATGTTGAAGACGCCGGAGATAAAAGAAGAAAGGAAGATGGCCGCGCCGACGACGCCGAGGGAGAACATCTACCGGCCGCCCCTCACGCCGATCTCGCCAGCGCACCGTCGATCATGTCGATCGTGTTTTTCAGCCCATAGACGGCAACAAAAGAGCCGAAGCGCGGACCTTTCTCCTGCCCGAGCAGCACCTGATAGAGCATGTTGAACCAGTCAAGCGACACGCCCGGTTTGCCGTCCTTGGCCTTCTTGTTGTGATCGAGGAAGGGTTCCCGCCGGCCGATCTCATAGACTACGTCCTGAATCTGCTCGGCGGTTGCTTCTGCCGGCAGCTGCGCCAGCGCGTCGC
This sequence comes from uncultured Alphaproteobacteria bacterium, assembly GCA_963728585.1. GTDB lineage: Bacteria > Pseudomonadota > Alphaproteobacteria > Rhizobiales > Xanthobacteraceae > CANKHA01. The sequence goes on along the minus strand of CAVSLB010000003.1, from coordinate 288,638 downwards.
GTAGATCGATGAGCGCCGCGCGCTCGGTTTCCGTCGGCTCGCGAAATTTTTTCGCGGGCAGCACGAAATCGCGGAAATAATGGATCGCGTAGCCGACCAGCGCATCGAGCTTGGGATGTGTTTTCGGCGTCACTCCGGGCCGATAGCGGCCGATAAAGCCCCACAAGGTTTCGGCATTCTCGGCGTTGGAAGACGACACCAACGTGAGCAGCATCTGGAAGGTGATCGGCATATCCGGCTGCGGCGGCTTGCCGGCGTGGATATGCCATACCGGATTGGAAAGCTGCTGCTTCGCTTCCTGCCGTGCAAAGGCGTCGAGATGCTGCTGATATTCGTCCACGGTGCGCGGGATCACGTCGAAGTAAAGCCGCTTCGCGGCCTTCGGCTCTCGATACATGAACAGCGAGAGCGATTCCGGCGAGGCATAACGCAGCCATTCGTCGATGGTGAGGCCATTGCCCTTGGATTTGGAAATCTTCTGCCCCTTCTCGTCCAGGAACAGCTCGTAATTGAATCCCTCCGGCGGCATGCCGTCGAGCGCCTTGCAGATTTCGCCCCGAAAGTTTCACTGAATCGATCAGGTCCTTACCCGCCATCTCGTAATCGACACCGAGCGCGATCCAGCGCATCGCCCAATCCGGCTTCCATTGCAGCTTGCAGCGCCCGCCGGTGACCGGCGTAGTCACGGGCTGCTTGGTATCGGGATCTTCATAGGAAATGGTGCCGCCCTTGGCGTCATGCGCGATCACAGGGACCTGCAGCACAACACCCGTCTTCGCATCGATCGGCAGGAAAGGCGAATAGGTCTGCGCCCGCTCCTCGCGCAGCGACGGCAGCATGATTGCCATCACTTTGTCGAAGCGCTCCAGCACCTTCAGCAACGCCTCGTCGAAGCGGCCCGAGGCATAGCATTGCGTCGAGGACATGAATTCGTATTCGAAGCCGAAGTGATCGAGGAAAGCGCGCAGCCGCGCGTTGTTGTGCTCGCCGAAGCTTGGATGCGTGCCGAAAGGATCAGGCACCTGCGTCAGCGGCTTGCCGAGATGCTTCGCCAACAGCTGCTGGTTCGGCACATTGTCCGGCACCTTGCGTAGTCCGTCCATGTCGTCGGAAAAGGCGATCAGCCGCGTCTTGATCTTGTCATCGGTGAGCACGCGGAAGGCATGGCGCACCATGGTGGTGCGAGCGACCTCGCCGAAGGTGCCAATATGCGGCAGACCCGAGGGGCCATAACCGGTCTCGAAAATCACTTCGTCTTTCGGCTTATGCTTGAGCCGCGCAATGATCTTCTTCGCTTCCTCAAACGGCCAGGCCGTGGAAGTTTCGGCAATCTCGCGCAGGCTTAGCCTCGTTACTGTTTCACTCATGCTCGTCAGTACGGGCTGATCGGAAAATAACGCAGCCAGAGATCGGTGAACTTGCCCTGCTCCCACAGCCGGAAAAGCGCCCAGTTCAGCGCCTGGCGCAAGAGGTCGTTGCCGCGGCGCACGGCGATGCCGATGCCTTCGCCGAAATAACGGCTCTCCATGAAAGGGCCGCCGCGAAAGACGCAGCAGTTGGCGGAGTCCGAGCCGTTCAGCCAGAAAGCAAGCGAAATGCCGTCGCCGAAGAGAAGGTCGGCTTCACCCCGCCGCAAGGCGTCGCGCGCGGCTTCCGCCGTGTGATAGGGCTTCACCTCGACTTCCGTAAACAGCGCGCGCAGATAAGCTTCATGCGAGGTCCCAGCGACCACTGCGACCTTGCGACCCTCGAGCTTTTCCGGCCACACTTCGTCGATCGGCGTCTCCCGCTTCGCCACGAAGCGTGCGGGCATGCGGTAATAGGGGTCGCTGAAATCGACGCGTTTGCGTGTTTCCGGCGTGGCCGCGATGGAGGCGATCACCGCGTCGCCCTGATTGAGCGCGACAGCATCCAGCAGCGTGTCGAAACGGCGCATCTGGATCGTGCACTGGACCTTGATCTCCTCGCAAATCAGGCGTGCGAGATCGACATTAAAGCCGGCCGGGTTGCCATCCGCCCCGGCATAATTGAAAGGCGGATAGTCGACTTCGGTCAGGAAACGGATGCCACTCAGCCGCGACAGGTCCGGCCGCTCGGGCCGCCGCTTCGCATCCCAAAAGCCCGGGATCGCAACGTCAATTCCAGGGTTGGCCTGGGCGGCGGCACGGTTGGCTTGCGCATCCACCAGCGACAGGCCGCAGGCCAAAAACCCCGCCATCAACGCACCAAGGCCGCAGCCGCTCCGGCAAGCGCGGGGGATTACGGCGGTCAGGTAAAAGTGCATGCGGCTTTGCCCGGCTAGCGCATGATCCGGCGAAGTGGGAACCGGTTCGCCGATAAGATCATGCGCCGCTTTAATAAGTTAGCGCGCGATACGCAGATAAGTATACGCAATCTGCGCAAGCTAGATTGCTTTCCGCAAAACCGGGTACCCACTTTTGCTGATCGCGCGCGATCGCCGCCCGCTTATAGACGAATTGCCGAGGGGTTCCAGTAGGTTTGGCGGCCCGCGCGGCCAGCGGCGCGTTTAGAAATAACGCCGCAAATCCGCTGCCGAATCTTCCGGCCGCCGCTTGAGATTGAACGGCGCGACAAAGCGGCCATCCTTGTCCATGAGATAAACCAGCGCGGTGTGATCCATGGTGTAGCTGCCGTCCGGGTTCGGCACTTTTTTGGTATAGGCGCGATAGGCTTTGATCACGCCATCCACCGCCGCCTCGTCGCCGGTCAATCCGCGCAGGTGCGGATCGAAGCTGGACAGGTAGCTCTTCATCGCCTCGGGCGTGTCGCGCTCCGGATCCACCGTGATGAACAGCGCCGCGGCGCGATCGGCATCGGGCCCGAGCTTGCGGAAGACTTCGGAAATATCGAAGAGCGTGGTGGGGCAGACGTCGGGACAATGGGTGAAGCCGAAGAAGACGAGGAAGGGTTTTCCCGCCATGTCCTGCTCGGTCACCGTGCGGCCGTTTTGATCGATGAGCTTGAACGGCCCACCGACCGCGGAAGCCTGCGGCAGCGGCACGCTGCCGCGTTGCGCGACCAGCAGCACCACGCTCAGGCAGAGCACCAGGCCGGCGACGAAAGCCGCGATGATGAGAATGAGACGCGATGTCTGCGCCGTCATCGTTCAGGTCCCATTGTCCGGATAGTTAGAAGCAGTAGGCCAAGCCGGCCGTGATCATTTCATAGAACACAGCGGTGCCGTAATAGGCCCAAAGCGTCGCGGCGCTGCCAAGCAGGACGGCAAAAGCAGCCGAGACGACAAGGGCAGGTGACAAGCGCCCTGAAGAAGCGAGCGCGGTATTCGGCAAGGCGCCCTCCTACGGCTCCTGTATTCAGCGCGAAAAGCGCTGAACCCTCGCCTGTGGTTTCCGCTCCGAAGTGGAAATTCGAGGCCGGGATGGCCCTTACATAGGCTTTCGCGTCGCCGCGAACAATGTGCCGTCGGCGCTGCGGGTCCGGCTCGCATTGCTGCGGCCATTACCGGCATAACGCGTGGTGGACGGACAGGTCTCGTACATGGAGGCGAGCTCCTTGCCGCGCAGGTAGATCATCTGCGGCTTGAGACCGCCCTTGCGCTTGATCCAGTTGCGGACCTGCGTGGGGTAGATTTCCCAAAGGAGCCGCGTGCCTTCCTCGCTGTAGACCGAGCGACCACCGGGGGCCAGATTCCAGGCGGCATGGAAGCCGAGATTGGCGCGCGCGGTCACGCAGATGCGGTCCTTTGGCACGGTGCCAAGCACCAGCGTACAGGCGGAGAGACAGGTCCCGTCGATAATGACCTGCGAACCGGAATCGCGGACCATGGCGAATTGCTGGAGATAGGGGCCGATCTGGCCGCCGCGATCTTCGGCGATGCGGAATTGGGCAGAAGCGGACGAAACACCGCCCAGGGTGACAACAGTCAGAATAAAAGCCGCAAGACCCCCTCGCATTGCCCCCACTCCCCTTTGTCTGGGCCCTTATGGGCCGCTTGATTCTTTTTAGCCGGTTTGGCCGTCGCGGCCTATGGCTGCCTGGGCACAATCCCAGATTTAATTGGTGTCCGCCGGAACTTTTCGCCGTGAACCTTAATCGCGATGCTTAATCAGGTTAAAGCCAAACTTTGTGGCGCGGAAATGGCCTTCGCGGACCTCTTTTGGGAAAGCCGGCGCGCAATCATGGTGCGCCGGCTTACCCGTTTCACTTGATGAAGGTCCCATTGCGCAGTTCCGCCACCGCTTGCTGCAGCTCCGCCTGGGTATTCATCACAATCGGCCCATACCAGGCGACCGGCTCCTCGATCGGCTTGCCGGAGACCAGCAGGAAGCGAATCCCTTCCTCGCCCGCCTGCACCGTCACCTCGTCTCCGCTGTCGAACAAAATCAGTGAACGGTTGCCGGTCCGCTCACGAACGAGGATATCGCCGCCTTCGGTGCTCTTTTCCGTCAGCACGCCGACTGGCTGGGACGCCGCACCGAAGGCGCCGGACCCTTCGAATACGTAAGCGAATCCGTGACGCCCTATCTCCACTGGCAATGTCTTTCGCTTGCCGGCAGGGACGAAGACATCAAGGTATCGCGGATCAGCGGCAACACCCTCGACCGGCCCCCGTTTGCCCCAGAAATCGCCGCAAACGACACGCACCCGCGTGCCGTCGTCCTCCACGACCTCCGGAATCGTAGCGGCGGGAATATCCTGGTAGCGCGGAGCCGTCATCTTCAGCGAGGACGGCAGGTTCGCCCAGAGCTGAAAGCCATGCATGCGGCCCTTGCTGTCGCCCTTTGGCATTTCCTGATGCATGATTCCGCTGCCGGCGGTCATCCACTGCACATCCCCCGCGCCCAGCGTGCCGCGATTGCCAAGACTGTCGCCGTGATTCACCGAACCAGCCAGCACATAAGTGATCGTCTCGATCCCGCGATGCGGGTGCCAGGGAAACCCGGCGGCGTAATCCTCCGGCCGATCGTTGCGGAAATCGTCGAACAGCAGGAAAGGATCGAATGCGCTGGTCTCTCCAAATCCGAAGGCGCGGCGCAGCTTCACCCCGGCACCTTCAATGGCTGGTTTGGACTGGCTAATGCTTTTGACCGGCCGAATGGACATGGCAGCACCTCTCGGATGAGCCCCTGCGCCGCGGGCTCGGATGCCCGCAGCAGCGCCGGTTATGATCTGATACTAGGGATAGATAGAAGACTCGCCCAAATCGGCAAGAAGGCACACCGGTGATACCGGCCCTGAGCAAACCACTTCCGTTTCTCTATGATCCGGCGATTTAACGATTCCGGGGATAAGCCATGACCGATACGAAGCGTATGAGCGGTGTACTCTCGCCCGTTGTCACTCCCTTTAAGGCAGATCTCGCCCCCGACAAGGAACGCTTCGTCGCCCATTGTAAATGGCTGCTGTCGCAGAATTGCGGGCTGGCAATTTTCGGCACCAATAGCGAAGGCAACTCGCTCTCGCTGGCGGAACGCATGGGGCTGCTCGAAGCGGTGATCGAAGCCGGCCTGGACCCGTCGCGGATGATGCCCGGCACCGGTTGCTGCTCGTTTCCCGAGACGGTGACGCTCACAGCCGAGGCGGTTCGCCACGGTTGCGCCGGCGTGCTGATGCTGCCGCCCTTCTATTACAAGGGTGTCGGCGAGGAAGGGCTTTACCGCTACTATAGTGAGGTCATTCAGCGCGTGGGGGACGCGAGGCTCAGAATCTACCTCTACCATATCCCGCCCGTCGCCGTGGTCGGCATCACGCCGGCCTTGGTCGAACGCCTGCTCAAGTCTTATCCGACGGCGATTGCCGGCATGAAGGACAGTTCGGGCGATTGGAACAATACAAAGACCTTCCTCGACGCTTTCGCGAAAGCGGGCTTCGCGGTATTCGCCGGATCGGAATCCTTCCTGCTCCAGACCATGCGAAACGGCGGCGCCGGTACAATCTCCGCCACCGCCAACGTCAATCCGGCCGCCATCCACAAGCTATACCGCGAATGGCAGAACGCGGATGCCGATCAGCAGCAGGACGCGCTCAACCGCACGCGCGAGACGTTGGGCAGGAAATACCTCATGATCGCCGCCTTGAAGCAGGCGATCGCGATCTATGCCGACGATCCCGCCTGGGCCCGGGTGCGCCCGCCGTTGATCGAACTCACCGTCGAGCAGGCGCAATCGCTTGCAGCCGAGCTCAGACAGATCGGCTTCACCATGCCGGGGCTGAAGGTCCAGCCCGCACTCGCCTAGTTCCGCTACACCCCGAAAATCTTGGTGTAGCGCGCCTTGATCTCCTCGCTCTGCGCTTCGACGCCGACGGGATCATCCTTCATCACCTTGATGTCCTTGAGCGCAGTACGGCCGGGCTTTTGTTTCACCAGCGCGTGCACCGAATGCTGGCCGGTGAAATCGACCAGCAGTTGCTGGGTTTCTCCCGAGTAGAGGAAGCTTCGCAACAGCCGCCCGGCATTCGGATTGGGCGCGGACTTGAACACGCCGTTCGGGCCCACGATCAGCGGCGCACCTTCGGTCGGATACACCACTTCAACGGGACGGCCCGCTTCCTTGAGCTGGATGAGATTGTAGTCGTTGCCGTCCGCCATCACCGCACGCTCGCCAAGTTCGAGCTTCTTCGGCGGATCGGTGGAAGACTGCACCTGCATCACGCGCTGCTTGGCGAGCTTCTCGAAGATACTCCCAGCCGAGATCGCGCGCGATCTGGAAGGTCGCGGTCATGATCGTGCCGCTGAAGCCGGGGTGGGCCTTCACCATCTTGCCGGCCCATTTCGGATCGAGCAGATCGGCGTAGCTTTTGGGCGCCTCCTCCGCTTTCACCAGATTGGTATTGTACCCGAGCGAGCACAGCCAGATGCGAGTCGTCGCAAAAAGCCCATCGGGATCGCGGTGCTCAGCCGGAAAATGCTGCGCGACCTCCTGCGGCACATAGGGCGCGAGCAAACCCTCACGCTTCCAGACGACGAAATGCGCGGCATCCGCGCTGTCAACGAGGTCGACCACGAAGATGCGGCTGGCACGCTCCTGCGCGATGCGCTGGAAGTTGCGCTCCGAGCCCGAGCGCTCGAGCCGCACGGCGATGTCGGGATATTTCGCTTCGAATGCCTTCGCCAGCCGCGTGCAGACCGGCAGATCCATCGCCGAGTACCAGACGACCTTGCCTTCCTTCTTCGCCGCCTCCATCAGCGCCGGCGTCACCGGCTCGGGCGGCGGCGCGGCAGCCAACACGCGGGTCGAGAATCCGGCGCCCGCTAGCAATACGCCCGTGCCGAGCGCGCCGGTGCCTTTGAGCACCTGACGGCGGGACCATTTCGAGTTTCTCATCGGGGCCTCCTCCTGTCGCTTTTGCTCGCTTGACCAGCATTCCAGCACGACCGGATATCGGCGTGAAGGCTAGTTTTCTCTGGAATCAAGGGCCCGCGCCCGGGCGGGGACACCGATTTTTGGCTTCCGTTCTTCCAGTCAAGGCGCTGGGTATGTCGGAGTATTTAGAAGCCAGCCGCGTTTCATCCCGCTGCAGACCGGCGCGCTCGTCGGCAACGGAGGAAACGCTGGCAGCATCGGCGACGTCACCATTCTTTTCGAAGACATGGACTTCGGGAATTTCCTTCAAACATCGATCGTAGGAGCCGGAGGAGCAGGAGGCAGCGGCGGCGCATTCGGTTCCGCCGGCCGACGCGGCAGTGGTGACCGCGACGGTGCCGCAGGCAGCGACGGCAATGCCGGCGCCTCAGGCACCCCGGGCACGCCGGGCCAGGGGGGCCAGCTCAATATCGTCCCTGTAGTATAGGAGGGTCCCCGACCCGCCGAACCGCGGTCCAAAAGAGGGCTAAGTGTTTGGAGCGGGCGAAGGGAATCGAACCCTCGTATGCAGCTTGGGAAGCTGCCGTTCTACCATTGAACTACGCCCGCACGCTGACTGTACTATCCCGTCCACACCCCGCCTTGGTCAAGAACGGGATCATGGAATTTCGCGTGGCCTTGCCGTCTCATGGCAGTCGCGCTTCACGCCGAGGCTCCTGGTTGCATCAATGCAAAGCTCGCGCGCGGACCGCGGATTTCGCGCACTGCTCGACAGGCTGGCGAGAACGAGCAGGCGCCCAAATCCGTAGCCGCCGGCGCCCTGTCATCCAGATCGCCGGACTTACGCTTAAGCAGAGTGGCTAAAATCGGCTGGAGATCAGAATCCCTTCCAGACCATCACCCGCATTTGGTGATCGCAAGCGCCACAATCATAGCGGCGCAGCTCAGCGTCCTCGGCGGCGGGGTGCGGCTCGATCCTGGTCAGTTGCATCTCTTCGCCGCACATGCAGGTCGGCATCTCGGTGGAACCAGGCGCGAGCACTGTGTTCATTGCGGCCATGATCGCGTCTCCTTGTCGGGTGATAGCCGCTGATAATTCACGGCCCCGCGCTCCGGTTCCATTGTCGCGAACCCTATACGCAAGCGCCGCATCATTCCCTCCCGGTTTTCGGTGGCCTCATGCGGTCATCTTCACGCGGAAGAACGCACCCGCCAAGCAGCCAAAAGTCGTAGGTCCGTTAGTTTTTGAAATGTTTGGAGAGTTTGAGGCTCTGCGCCTGATAGTTCGAGCCAATGCCCTCGCCGTAAAGCTTGCCCGGGCGCGCCAGCATCTTCTCGTAGACCAGACGGCCGACGATCTGGCCGTGCTCCAGGATGAAGGGCACTTCGCGCGAGCGCACTTCCAGCACCGCGCGCGAGCCGCTGCCGCCGGCGCCTTCGTAGCCGAAACCGGGATCGAAGAAGCCGGCATAGTGCACGCGGAATTCGCCCACCAAGCGGATCAAACGGCACCATCTCGGCGGCAAAATCGGGCGGCACCTGCACCGCTTCCTTGGAGGCCAGGATGTAAAACTCGTTGGGATCCAGGATCAGGCTGCGGTCGGGACGCGCCGAGATCGGCTCCCAGAAATCGGCAACCGCGTAGCCGGCGCGCCGCTCCACGTCGATTAGTCCGGTATGGCGCTTGGCGCGATAGCCGACGAGGCCCCCGGGCCCAAGGCCGGAGAGATCGACTCCGACGGCGATGCCTTCGCTCACGTCGGCATTGTCAGCATTCACCAGCCGCTCGCGCTGATGCAGCGCGCGCAGGGCCTCAGCATTGAGCAGCGCATGTCCGCGGCGGAAGCGGATCTGCGACAATCGGGAGCCCTCGCGCACCAGCACCGGAAAAGTGCGCGGGCTGATCTCGGCATAGAGCGGTCCGTGATAGCCCGCCTCCACCCGGTCGAAGCCGCGCGTCTCGTCGGCGATCACGCGGGTGAAAACGTCAAGCCGGCCGGTGGAGCTTTTCGGATTGGCGGCCGCGGCGATGGCGCTGGGCAGTGCCAGGCTTTCGATCAGCGGCACGATATAGACGCAGCCGGTTTCCAGTACCGCGCCGTCGGCGAGCGAAATTTCGTGCAGCTTCAATTCGTCAATGCGCTTGGCGACGGTGGTGCGCGGACCGGGCAAAAAGCTCGCGCGCACCCGATAGGCCACCTCGCCCAGCCGCAGGTCCAGGCTCGCCGGCTGGATCTGATCGGGCACGAAAGGATAGGCGGGAAGAATGCCGCCGTCCTCCGCCAGCGCCGCGATCATGCGGTCCGGCAGGATGCCTTTGTCATCGACGGAGAAAGAAAGCGGCACGTCGGCTCCCCCGCGCTAACGCGCAGTTACCCCTTGAGGTAACGGACCAATGGCTGCGATCTAACCCGATGGGTGTCTTGACGGGAAGATAGGCCAGGCGTATCACCCAGGATTATCCCGTGGTCATTTGAGCCGGCCGGCTTGCCGCCACGTTAAACAAGGAGCTAAAAGGCCGGGGACGCGTGTGCCCGGCCAGGATTTTCCTCGGCCGGTTTTTTGTTGGCCGATTTTGTCGGTCAAGGAGGCTCGCATGCCCGCGTCGAGCGATCGCAAATATCGTCCCGAGACCCGCCTGCTGCACGCGGGCACGCTACGCTCGCAATTCGGCGAAACATCGGAGGCGTTATTCCTCACCCAGGGCTTCGTGTACGACACCGCCGAAGCTTGTGAGGCGCGCTTCAAGGGCGAGGAACCGGGCTATCTCTATTCCCGCTTTTCCAATCCCACCGTCGCGATGTTCGAGGCGCGCATGGCGGCCTTCGAAGGCGCGCAAGCCGCGCGCGCCACCGCGAGCGGCATGGCCGCGGTCACTGCCTCGCTGATGGGACAGGTGCGGGCCGGCGATCACATCGTCGCCGCCAAGGCGCTGTTCGGCTCCTGCCGCTATGTCGTGGAGGATCTGTTGCCGCGCTTCGGCGTCGCCTGCACGCTGGTGGACGGGGCCGATCTCGAACAATGGCGCAAAGCCGTGCGACCTAACACCAAAACCTTCTTCCTGGAATCGCCGACCAATCCGACGCTCGAAGTGGTTGACCTGCAGGAAGTGGCCAAGATCGCGCATGGCGCGGGCGCCACGCTGGTGGTGGACAATGTCTTCGCCACGCCGCTGTGGCAAAGCCCGCTCCAGCTCGGCGCCGACTGTGTGGTCTATTCGGCCACCAAACATATCGATGGTCAGGGGCGCTGCCTCGGCGGCGTCGTTCTTGCGTCGGAAGATTTCATCCAGAAACACATCCACATGCTGCTGCGGCAGACCGGTCCAGCCATGTCGCCGTTCAACGCCTGGGTATTGCTGAAAGGGCTCGAGACGCTGTCCGTACGCGTGCAACGCCAGACCGAGAGCGCAGCGAAAATTGCCGATGCGCTCGCCGGCCATTCAAAGATCAAACGCCTGATCTATCCCGGCCGACCCGACCATCCGCAGGCGGAGATCGTGCGCAAACAGATGCGCGCGGGCTCCAATCTCATCGCCTTTGAAGTCGCGGGCGGCAAGGCAGGAGCCTTCCGCTTCCTCAATGCGCTGAAGCTGATCAAGATCACCAACAATCTGGGCGACGCCAAAAGCCTCATTACCCATCCGGCAACGACGACGCATCAGCGGCTTACGCCGGAACAGCGGGCAGAGCTTGGGATCGATGACGGGCTGGTGCGGTTCTCAACCGGGCTGGAACATCCGGACGATCTGATCGAGGATCTGCTTACCGCGTCTGGCAGCGGGCTGATCAGCGCGGTGAGCGCGCCGCTGCGGAAGCAACCGGGCGGGTGGCGGCTTCCGCGATCGCGATGCTCAGCATTTTCGCGACACAGGCATAGCTCCAGTCATTCATGTGGAGCTGATCGGACGAGACAAATGTTTCGAAGGAGATGCCCTGGCGCTCGCGCCAATGGCGCATCACCGCGAAGCGTTGGAATAGATTGACGTCGTATTGCTTGGCCTTCGAGTGCAGCAGGTCGATCATGCGCGATAGCGCGCTTTTGGCGATCACCCTCGGCGCGAATTGCGGATCGATCAGAATGACGTCGGCGCCAGCAGCCTTTAATTGCACGATACCCTTCTCGATGAGAGACGAGGTCGGCGCGACGGGATTATCGCGCAGTACCGTGTTGGTGCCGACCTGCCAGAGCACAAGATCGGGCCGCTCGGCGATGACGGTGGTCTCGAAGCGGGCGAGCATGTCGCGGGCGTCCTCACCATTGACACCCCGGTTCAGCACCGTGATCTCGTGGCCGGGAAATCTGTTGGCCAGTTCGGCGGCGAGACGGCTTGGATAGGACGCATCAGGCGAGCTGGCACCCGCACCCGCCGTGGACGATGAACCAATGGCGACGATCCTGATCGGCAGGCCGGCCGCCAGCAGGCGAGCGGTGCGGGTGAGCGGGCGCTCCAGCCGTGTAAATTCATTGGGCGCTGAGCATTGCGGCGACGCGCTCGTCTGCGCCGATGCGACCGCTTTTTGTACCGACGCCTCGATCGCCCCAGGCACGTATTTTTCGCCTTGCGCATGCGCGGGTGCTGCCGACAGAACCGCGGCAACTAACACCGGCCGAAGGAAAAGCGCAGGCGTCATTCGGGCGGCGGCTTCTCGTGTCATTGAGCCACTTTAGCCGTCATAGGCCCAAGTTGCGCAGCATCAATGATTTGGGTTGCAAGAGCACGGCCGATGCATTCATGCACCTTCTGCGCGACACCAAAGGCACTGGTCGGGCTGTAGAAGTCGAATACGCCCGTGTCGCTCCAGTGCCGCATGATACCGAGCCGATCGAACAACGGAACTTTCCGCTGTTGCGAAACCCACCGCATGTTCTCGGCATAAGGGCCTACGGCGATCATGGTTTCGGTTCTCGGGCTGTACTGCATATTCATCAAGAGCACGTCAGTGCCGGCGGCTTGTATATTTTCGACGGCATTATTCAGGACAGATCCAAATTCATCCGGTTCTATCCCTCGCATAGCATCAACGGTACCCGTTTGCCACACCAGCAAGGCCGGCTTTTGCTCGCTCACGATTTTCTTTAGGTCTTCCCACATCTTGGCCGCAGTTTGCCGCGGTGCAGCATGGACGGTGACATGCACGGCGACATTGGGCAGCCGGGCCTTGAGCGCCGCCTCGAGCCGGGCCGGATAGGCTTTACCCTCAGGCCCTCCGAGGGTGGAAGAACCGGTGCCGATGATCGCGATGTCGAGCTGCTGCTTTTCCTTCACCGCAGCAGCGACGTGGTTGAGCTCGTTTTCATCAAACAGAAGATAGCCGGGCACGTCGCAGTTATCCGCGCGTTGCGCCGCTGCGCCGCCCGCCAGCAGAAAAGTGATGAAGAGCGCAATTGCCAGCGCCTTCATGCTTCGCCTCCCGCCAGGTCCGCGTCGGTAGTTTTTGTCCGCGAGCCCGGATTCCGCCCCTCCATACTCTTATACCACGATAGCAGGCCCGCGGCGCCAATCATTATTGCCACGCCGGCGACGCTAACCGCGACCTGCATCAGCACGCCGCCATGAGATTTCGCCCATGATGAAATGGGCGGCGAAGGCCAGGAACACGCCGAGACAAAAGATTTCCAGCGAATGCTGCCCGCACCAGATCGCCGGGCGGAAGATCGGCCGGTGCAGGCCCGACCAGTCGCGCGGAATGAACCAGACGATCACCACGCCGAGCGCCAGGAAATGCGCAAAGCGCAGAACGTCGAGATTGGTCTTGTCGATAGGATAAATCAGCGAGGCGAGCCACTCCGGCACGAACTGCCCGAGGACAGGGACGTGCCAGGTCATCGTGATCAGAAACGCAAACACCAGATAGGCGATCGCGACTGCAAGCGTGATGCGGGAACGCAAAACGGCGGCCAGGCGTTCGGCGCCGCCCATGGCGCACCAAGCGCCGAACACGAAGAGCAATTGCCAGGCGAACGGATTGAAGAGCCAGGTTCCGCTGGGATAGGCCTGCAGATTCCAGCCGAATTCCCAGCTCGCCGCATAAAGCGCCACCGAAGCGCTCAACGCGAGCGTCGGCCGGCGCAGCAGCAGCCAGAGGATCGGCGGGAACAACAACAACAGGACGATATAAAGCGGCAACACATCCATATTTACCGGCTTGAACTTCAACAACAGCGCCTGGACGATCGTCACGTCCGGCTGCTTGAGAAAATCAAGTACGCCCATTTCTTCCGCATAAAGCGGATTCTCGAAGCTCGACGCCACATAGGCGATCTCCGCCAGATAGATGGCGAAGAGGAAGACATGGGCGACGTAGATTTGCCAGGCGCGCCGCAGGATGCGGGCGCCCGAAACCAGAAAGCCGCGCTCGTTCATCGCGTTGCCATAAACGAAGGCGGCGGTATAACCCGAGATGAAGATGAAAATTTCAGTCGCGTCGCTGAAACCGTAATTCCGGATCGTGACCCAACTCACGATGTTGGTCGGGATGTGATCGAGGAAGATCAGCCACAAGGCGAGGCCGCGAAACAGATCGAGCCGCAGGTCCCGCTTGCTTCGGGGGGCGGGCGGGATCGATGCCACTTTGCCCAACGGCGGGGACTCAGCCAAGCTGGGCGGACCGGATTCTGTGAATGCGGGCGGTTCGACCGTTGCCAGCTGTTTGCTTACCCTATTCACTGTGCTGGTTCGCTTCGGTTAATCTCAAGCGCTGCCGAAGGATATATCATGTACCGCGCCGTCACGCGCAAAATCGAGGTCACGGTAACACCGCGCTTTCTCGCGGAGCGCTCGTCGCCCGACAACGGTTATTTCTTCTGGGCTTATACCATAGCGATCACCAATACCGGCTCGGAGACGGTGCAACTACGGACGCGGCACTGGCGCATCACCGACGCATTGGGTCGCCTGCAAGAGGTGAAAGGCGCGGGCGTGGTTGGCGAGGAACCGGTGCTGAAGCCTGGACAATCATTTGAATACACCAGCGGCGTTCCCCTGCCGACGCCATCGGGCTTCATGACCGGTACTTATGGCATGCAGACCGAGACCGGCGGGGGCTTCGATGTGGAGATTCCAACCTTTTCGCTGGATTGCTCCTACGGCGAGCAGACGATCAATTGATTCTTCACCGCGCCTCCGCCATAGGCGGCAGGCGCCCGGACGCCCCCGCAGGCGAGCAGTCGCACGAACGCAGAGCTAATCCGTTTTGGCCGCCGTCGGCTGCACGTCTTCCGGCTTGAAATCATAGCTCGTGTTGCAAAATTCGCAGGTCACCTGGATCATGCCATCCTGCACCATATGATCCCGGTCGTCCTGCGAAAAACTGCGCAGCATGGCCGTCACATTGTCGCGCGAACAGGAGCATTGCGCGCGCAGCGGTGCGTCGTTGAAGACCTTCACTCCACGCTCGTGAAACAGCCGGTAGAGCAACGCCTCGCTCGACAGCGCCGGATCGATCAGTTCGATGGCCTCCACGGTCTCAACCAATGCACGGCCTTCGACCCAAGCTTCGTCCTCGGTCACCGCATGCTTCTCGGCGCCTTCCGGCGCATTGCCCGGATCGAGATCGGGCTGACGCATGCGCTCCGTGGCCTTGGGTAGAAACTGCAGCAGGATGCCGCCCGCGCGCCAGCGATGGCCGGCGCCATCCACGTCGCGCCACAGCTCCTCGGCGACAGCGAGGCGGACACGCGTCGGAATCTGCTCCGAACGCAGGAAATACTCATGCGCCGCGTCTTCCAGGCTGCCGCCTTCCAGTGCAACCAGGCCCTGGTAGCGGTTCATGTCAGGCCCCCGGTCGATCGTCATGGCGAGATGACCATGGCCGAGCAGGGCGCCCGAATTCGATTGTCCTTCGGCAAGGGCGGCGTCCACGCGCGCGTTATCAAAGCGCGCGCAGGCGCGCACGCGGTCAGGCGTGACAAAATCGACGATCAGCATGCGCACCGGACCGTCGGTCTGCGTCTGCAGAATGAAGCGGCCCTCAAATTTAAGCGACGAGCCGAGCAGCGAAGTCAGGACGATGGCTTCGCCAAGGAGCTTGGCGACGGGAGCCGGATAATCGTGACGCGCCAGGATTTCGTCCACCGCGGGGCCGAGACGGACCACGCGCCCGCGCAGATCGAGCGCGGGCACTTCAAATGGCAAGATGGTGTCGTCCTCGGAAGTGGAGGCCGGCGCGCGGACGGGAATTGCAAAATCTGGGTTGGTCATTCTGAGCTATATGTAGGCCGCATCACCCCAAATGCGACCCCTGGACGTCAAGCGAAGCGGGATCGGCTTCGTGTGTAGAAACCGCTTTGTTTAAAGGTTAGCGCGGGATCCGCAGGATCACTTTACGCAATCGGCGCAAGCTTGATTGCCGTCGCAGCGCCGGTAACCACTTGCTCGCTGCGCTAGGCGGCGGTGTTAAAACACCAGGCGAGGATGCCCTTTTGCGCGTGCAGCCGGTTTTCCGCTTCGTCGAACACGACGGAATGCGGACCATCCATTATCTCGTCAGTGACTTCTTCGCCGCGATGCGCCGGCAGGCAATGCATGAACAGCGCGTCGGGCTTGGCGCGCGCCATCAGCGCCGCATTGACCTGATAGCGTTTGAGCAGGTTATGCCGGCGGCCGTCGACGTCGCGGTCGCCCATCGAGACCCAGGTATCGGTGACCACGCAGTCGGCGCCCTTCACCGCTTCGTCCGGGTCGTTCATCAGCTTGATCGGGGCGCGGGACGTCTTGATCCAGTCGAGCAGCGGCTTCTTCGGTGCAAGTTCCGGCGGGGTGGCGACGCGCAAGCTGAAATCGAAACGCTGCGCCGCATGCATCCAGGACGTCAGCACATTGTTCGCGTCGCCGGTCCAGGCCACGGTGCGGCCGCGGATCGAACCACGGTGTTCCTCGAAGGTCATCACGTCGGCCATCACCTGGCAGGGATGCGAGGCCTTGGTCAGGCCGTTGATCACCGGCACGGTGGCATGACGCGCCATCTCCACCGGCGTGCCGGGATCGAGCGTGCGGATCATGATGGCATCGACATAGCGCGAAAGAACCTTGGCGGTGTCCGCGATGGTCTCACCCCGGCCGAGTTGCATTTCTTGCCCGGTGAGCAACATGGTGTCGCCACCCAATTGCCGCATGGCGACATCGAAGGAGACACGCGTGCGGGTAGATGGCTTGTCGAAGATCATGGCCAGCATCTTGCCGGCCAGCGGGCGCTTCGCCGGCGCGGCCGAGGCCTTTAATTTAGCCTTCATCGCGCGCGCGGAATCAGATCATCGTCTCGCAGCTCCGCCGGCGGCAGTTCGATCAGATCGAGGAAATGTCTCACGTCAGTGCCGCTCACCGGCCCGCTCCCTGTTTCAGCGGCTGCTCCAGCTCCCGCTCAATCGCGATGCAAGCCTTCTCGAGGCGCACCATCGCTTCGCCGATCTCCGCTTCGCCGGCGATCAGCGGCGGCAGCAGCCGCACGACATTGTCCCCCGCTGCGGGCGCGAGCATTTTTTCTGCGCGCATGGCGTCGACCAGCTTCGCATTCGGCACGATGGTACGCAGCCCGATGAGCAGACCCTCACCGCGCACCTCCGCAATCACCGCCGGGTGCCGGTCCTTCAGTTCGGCCAGCCGCTGCTTGAACAACAGGCCGATCCGCCGCACGTGATCCAGAAACCCGGGCGCCAGTGTCACGTCCAGTATGGCATTGCCAAGCGCCGTGGCCAGCGGATTGCCCCCATAGGTGGATCCGTGCGTGCCGACGGTCATGCCTTTGGCGGCCTCAGCGGTGCCGAGACAGGCGCCGAGCGGAAACCCCCCACCGATGCCTTTTGCGATGGCCATGATGTCGGGAAGCACGCCGGTGCGCTCATAGGCGAAGAAGCTTCCGGTGCGGCCGATGCCGGTCTGCACCTCGTCGAAGATCAGTAACAGCCCGTGCTCGTCGCAGAGCAGGCGCACGGCGCGCAGAAAAGCCGGCGGTGCAACCCGCACGCCCCCTTCGCCTTGGATCGGCTCGATCAGGATGCCGGCGGTCTGCGGGCCAATGGCGCGTTTGACTGCCTCAAGATCGCCGAAAGGCACCTGGTCGAAGCCTTCAACCGCCGGGCCGAAGCCTTCGAGATGCTTTTTCTGGCCACCGGCGGCAATGGTGGCCATGGTGCGGCCGTGGAAGGCGCCTTCGAAAGTAACCAAGCGGAAGCGCTCGGGCCGGCCGCTGGTGGATTGATATTTCCGCGCCATCTTGATGGCGCATTCCATCGCTTCCGCGCCGGAATTGGTGAAGAACACGGTGTCCGCGAAGCTGACCTCACATAGCCGTTCGGCCAGCCTTTCGGCTTGCGGAATGCGGTAGAGATTGGAGACGTGCCAGAGCTTGTTGGCCTGTTCGGTCAGCGCGGCGACCAGCCGGGGATGCGCGTGCCCAAGCGCATTAACCGCGATGCCGGACGCGAAGTCCAGGTAACGGTCGCCGTTGGTCGCGATCAGCCAGGCGCCCTCGCCCCGCTCAAAAGCGAGATCGATGCGCGCGTAAGTCGGCAGGATATGCGACGCCACGGCCAGTTTCTTTCAAGAAACAATTCCCAAAATAATTGTGCCGCCCTCGGGGCGGCACGAGAGAAACATTCTATTTGGTCGCCCGGAACCGGTCAACACGCCCCAAAACCCCAGCTTGGCATCCGCCGAATACCATTTTGAGCCCTGGCGACTTGTGTTTATCCACCGACAGCAGGTTTTTCCAGGAATGTGTGGACGCTCGGCACGCCGACTCTTGCGCGGGAGTCTCTTCATATTGTAGCTTTCGGATTGTCGCATACGACATCTCGTGCGCGACGGGGCAAAAAGGTTCCTTGAGGTTTGACTGTTTGCGGGTCGGGCGAGCCATAGGGCTGCCGGACGACGAGGTGGGATTCTGCGCGGTACTGGTCGTGGAGGAATGGACATGGGTTGGACCGACGAGCGGGTAGAACTTCTGAAAAAGCTTTGGGCAGATGGGCTTTCGGCAAGCCAGATTGCCGGCGAACTCGGCGGCATTACCCGCAATGCGGTGATTGGCAAGGTCCACCGTCTCGGGCTCTCGGGACGGGCCAAGAGCTCCTCCTCCGGCGCCGCACGGCCGCGCAAGGCGCGCGCCCCGGGCATGATGCGGGTGTCGCGTCCCTCCATGCGCGGCAATACAGCGCTGGCACATGCTTATGACCACGAGCTGGAAGCCGAGCCGGAGCTGATCGACAACATCATCCCGCTGGGGCAACGCCGCACCATCCTCGAGCTGACCGAGAATACCTGCCGCTGGCCGATCGGCGATCCCGGCAGTCCGGATTTCTTCTTCTGCGGCGGCAATACGGTGAACAACCTGCCTTATTGCTCACATCACTCACGCGTCGCTTATCAGCCGGTGAGCGACCGTCGCAGAGACCGACGTTCGGTCCGGAGCTAGGCTGCGGTAAGGCGCAAGCGCGGCCTAGGATGAAGGCGCGGCCGCAGTTTTTCCGAACAGATCGTTGAGGGCATAGCCCGCACCTCGTACCGTGCGGATGGGATCGGCGCTATGGCCGCGGTTGAGCGCCTTGCGCAGCCGCCCGACATGCACATCCACCGTGCGCTCGTCGATATAGATTTCGTTGCCCCAGACGCCGTCGAGCAGCTGCGTCCGGGAAAATACCCGGCCGGGCCGCTCCATCAGGAATTCCAATAACCGATATTCGGTCGGCCCCAGATCGACCGGCTGACCGGAGCGGGACACCCGCTTCTTTTCCCGGTCGAGTTCGATATCGCCGAAGGCGAGCACGTTTGCCACCCGGTCGGGATTGGCCCGGCGCAGAAGCGCGCGCACCCGGGCGACCAGTTCCGGCACTGAAAACGGCTTAACGATGTAATCATCCGCGCCGGTGGAAAGCCCGCGGATGCGCTCGCTTTCCTCACCGCGCGCGGTAAGCATGATGATCGGCAGTTGCCGGGTTTCCGGACGCGCACGCATGCGGCGGCACAGCTCGATGCCGGAAAGTCCGGGCAGCATCCAGTCCAACACGACAAGGTCGGGGGCCCGTTCCTTGAGCTTGATGTCGCCCTCGTCGCCGCGCGCGGCGGTGTCAACCTCATAGCCTTCCGCCTCGAGGTTGTAGCGCAGCAGCAAAGTGAGGGGCTCTTCGTCTTCCACGATCAGAATGCGCGCCGCCATTTGGGTCTGCTCTCCTTCAGCTGGCCGCACCGGCGGCGAACCTGGTGGTGTCACCTTTCGGCCGTTCGTCTGTGATCGTGCGGCCTTCGATCATGTAATGCACGGTCTCAGCGATATTGGTGGTGTGGTCGCCCATGCGCTCGATATTCTTGGCACTGAACATGAGGTGGATGCAGAAGGTGATGTTGCGCGGGTCTTCCATCATGTAGGTCAGCAGCTCGCGGAACAGCGAGGTGCACATCGCGTCGACCTCCTTGTCCCGCCGCCAGACATCGAGTGCCTTGGCAAGTTCGCGGCCGGCGTAGGCGTCCAGCACCTGTTTGAGCTGGGCGAGCGCCAACGCCGCCATGTGCTCCAGACCGCGGATCAGCTTTTGCGGGCGGAACTCGCCATCCAGTTCGGCCACGCGCTTGGCGATATTCTTGGCGAGGTCTCCGATCCGCTCGAGATCATTGGATACCCGAAGCGCGCTCACGATTTCCCGCAGATCGATCGCCATCGGCTGGCGCCGGGCAATGGTCAGGATCGCCTTCTCCTCGATCTCGCGCTGCAGCGCGTCGATCGACCGGTCGACGCGCACAACATGCTCGGCCAACGTCGTGTCGAGGCGCACCAGAGCATCGACGGAATCCGCGATCGCCTTTTCCGCAAGGCCGCCCATCTGCGCGACATTTTTGTTGAGTTCCTGCAGATCGACGTCGAAAGCCTTGGCGGTGTGTTCGGACATCATCATCTATCTTTCCTCGCGGGCACCCCGCCCGATCTCAACCGAAACGACCGGTGATGTAATCCTGCGTGCGCGGATTGCTCGGCGCCGTGAACAAAGTTTCCGTCGGACCGAATTCGACGATCTCGCCGAGATACATAAACGCCGTATAGGCGGACACGCGCGCCGCTTGCTGCATGTTGTGAGTCACAATGACGATCGTGACCATCGGTGCCAGCTCGGTCACCAAACCCTCAATGCGCGCGGTGGCGATCGGGTCGAGGGCGGACGTCGGCTCGTCGAGCAGCAGCATCTCGGGTTCGGGCGCCAGCGCCCGGGCGATGCAAAGACGTTGCTGCTGGCCGCCCGAAAGCCCGTAGGCGGAAGTGTGCAGCCGATCCTTGACTTCGTCCCACAGGGCCGACTGCTTGAGCGCCTGCTCCACGCGCTCATCAACAACCGACTTTCTACGGATTCCGCGGACCCAGAGCCCTGCTGCCACATTGTCATAGATGGATTTAGGAAATGGGTTCGGCTTTTGGAAGACCATTCCGATTTTCAAGCGAACCAGCATCGGATCGACCTTGGGCGAAACGATGTTGGTTTGCTCGGGAAAGAGAATGACCCGTCCCTCGTAGCGGTTTCCCGGGTACAGATCGTGCAATCGGTTTAGCGCGCGCAACAATGTGCTCTTGCCGCAGCCGGATGGCCCGATCAAAGCGGTGACCTTCCGGTCGTGAATAGGAAAGTTCAGCTGCTTCAGAGCCTGCTTCTCGCCGTAGTAAAAACTGAAATCCTCGACTCGCGCGCGCACAGGCGGCGCTTCCGCAATGGCATCAACGGCGGCATCTTGCGTCATCACGTCCCTGATAGCCTTCGGAAGAGCGCTCACTTTGAACCCCTGCGGATACGGTAACGAAGGTAGATGGCAAAACCATTCATCAGCAGCGTCATCGCCAAGAGCACA
Organism: uncultured Alphaproteobacteria bacterium; assembly: GCA_963728585.1. Classification (GTDB taxonomy): domain Bacteria; phylum Pseudomonadota; class Alphaproteobacteria; order Rhizobiales; family Xanthobacteraceae; genus CANKHA01. The sequence continues at coordinate 267,527 of CAVSLB010000003.1, read as the reverse complement.
ACGCCCGTTGCGGCAGCCGCGATATGGAACCCTGCCTGCGGCCGGGAAATCCAGTTGAACATTTGAATCGGCATGACGGTGAACGGCGAGTTGAGCCATTCAAAATTCACAAACGGGAATTCCCCCTGGATGGGTGACGGCGGAAGAAAGGCAATAAAGGTCAGCGCACCGATGGTTATGATCGGAGCTGTCTCTCCGATCGCGCGCGACATACCAACGATGGCTCCGGTGAGGATTCCAGGCCGCGCGGCCGGCAACAGATACATATAGACGGCTTGCCATTTATCCGCCCCCAGCGCGTAGGCCGCTTCGCGGATTTCTATCCCAATGCTGCGCAAGGCCTCGCGTGTTGCGACGATGATGATAGGCAGGATGAGCAATGCCAGCGTCATCCCGGCTACCAGGACCGTCTGTCCAAGCTGCAAAGTCTGCACGAACAGGCCCAATGCCAGCAGCCCGTAGATGATCGATGGTACGCCGGCGAGATTGGTCACGTTGATCTCGATAAGATCAGTCATCCAGTTCTTTGACGCGTATTCTTCCAAGTAGACGCCGGCAGCAACTCCAATCGGGACCGCCAGCACGGTGGTGGTTATCATCACCGCCACCGTTCCTACCCAGGCCGAGAGAATGCCAGCCTGGTCGGGTCTGCGTGACGGATAATTCGATAAGAATTCGAGGCTGAGACGTGGCACGCCATCCACCACGAAGTCGGCGATAAGAGCGAGCAGCGCACCCATCGCCAAGACGAGCACCGCCAAGCCGATGATGCCGAATCGCAGATCCTGCCGATTGGCTTTCTTGACGAGGCGTTCTTCGATCTCCGCGAGCGCTCGCTTTTGGATTTCGGTGCTCATTTTTGTTTGCTTAATAGACTTCACGGTACTTCTTTCGAAGCCAGAACGCGATCAGATTGAACACGAGGGTAATCAGGAAAAGCATAAGGCCAGCCGCGAAGATTGTCTGATAGGCCAGGGAATTGTGCGGCACGTCCCCTAGGCTAATTTGCACGATGTAAGCGGTGATCGTAGCGGCGCCTTCGAGCGGGTCATAGGCAAGCCGTGCTTGCTGGCCAGCGGCGATCGCAACCACCATGGTCTCACCGACGGCACGCGACATTCCAAGAAGATAGGCAGCCGTTACACCGGAAAAGGCTCCCGGAATGATCACCCCGAGCGCCGTTTGCAGACGCGTGAAACCGAGCGCGTAGGCGCCCTCCCTCAAGGGGTTGGGCACCGCACGCATCGCGTCTTCCGCGACCGAGACGATATAGGGAAGAATCATAATGCCGATGACGATGCCGGGAACCAGCAGATTGAAGCCGGAGAGGCCGGGGATGAAAACCTGGAAAATTGGCGTCAGGAAAAAGAGCGCAAAGTAGCCAAAGGCGACGGTGGGCACGCCTGCGAGAAGCTCCAGGACAGGCTTGATCGTCTCGCGTACCCGCTGTCTGGCAAATTCGCTTAGGTAGATTGCGAGAATCGTTCCGGCCGGCACCGCTACGACAAGGCCGATAAACGTCGTCATCAGAGTACCGGATACGAGCGTCATGATTCCGAAGCGCGGATTATCAAAAACCGGCGTCCATTCGGTATCCGTCAGAAAATCGATGATCGAAACCTGCCTGAAAAACAAGAATCAACTCGTAGACCAAAATATAAACGATGCTGGCGGTGATCAGGACCGACAAGGCCGCGGCGAGAAACAGGATTCCGCGCACAATCCATCCAGTGATCATTCTTCGCCGCAAAAATGCGTCGCTGGCGGAGATCCGACCGTAAGGCATTGCTTCGTTGGAAGAATAGCCTAGATCCACGGTCGCCATATCACTGCACCCTTGCGGCCAAAACGGAAGTTGGGCGGCGCAAACCGCCCAACTTCTTACGGAATTAACGCACTACCAACGCGCAATCAATTGACCAGCGGCGCCTTCAGCAGCTCGTCCACCGAAATGCCGACTTTCGAGCCGTGGAACGCGGTACCGAGGGTGCGCTCCTTGAAGCGCTGCATGAACACGTCGTAGGCCTTGTCCGGAAGCGGCACATAGCCGACTTCCTTGACCAGCTTCAACGCGTTCTTCTTATCGAGATAGAACTCGACGAATTTCGCGACCTCGGGTTTGCTGTCGATGGATTTCTTACTGACATAGATGAAAATGGGGCGCGACAGCGGCTGATAGCTGCCATCTCTGGCGGCTTCGACCGAGGGCATGACTGCCTTCGCGTCGTCTTTCGGCTTGATCGCCACCGCTTTGAGCTTGTTGGCATTCTCTAGGTAATAGGCGAGTCCGAAGAAACCCAAAGCGTTCACATCACCGGCAACGCCCTGCACCAGCACGTTATCGTCTTCCGAGGCGGTGAAGTCGCCGCGTGACGAATGCTCCTTGCCGACAATCGCCGCGGTGAAATAATCGTAAGTGCCGGAATCGGTGCCGGCGCCATACAGCTTGAGCGGCCGATCGGGGAAGCTGTCACGAACTTGCTTCCAGTTGGTGATCTTGCCCTGAGCTTCGGGCTCCCAAACTTTCTTCAATTCTGCGACGGTCATTTCCTTCGCCCAGTCATTCTTGGGGTTGACGATGACCGTGAGGGCGTCGAGCGCAATCGGCAGCTCGATATATTCGACGTTAGCGGCCTTGCAGTCGGCACGCTCTTTTTCCGTGATCGGCCGGGACGCATCCGAGATGTCCGTTTCGCCGCGGCAGAATTTCTTGAAGCCGCCGCCGGTGCCGGCAATGCCAACCGTCACTTTGACGCCCGTGTTGACCTTCTGGAATTCCTCGGCCATGGCCTCGGTGATCGGGAACACGGTCGAAGAACCGTCGATCGCGATAATCTTGTTTTGAGCCGAGGCTGCATTGAACGTGAGCGTCAAAGCGGCGCCGGCCAGAATCAGGAATTTTAGGGACATGCATCTCTCCTTGTTACCAGGGCGCTCTACGCGCGTCCATGTGCCGGACCTGTCCTGCCCCTGTGTCCCTATCGATCGCGCATAACCCTTCTATGACTGGCTTATGACAGTCAGATGACAAGCACCAAGGCTCTGATTTTAAAGCGTTTTTATGCCGAGAGATTTTTGCCGCTGGGGACAGGCAGGTGCACGGTGAAGGTGGCGCCCTGTCCCAGATTGCTGGCGATGGAAAGCCGTCCGCGATGCCGGTTGAGGATGTGCTTGGCAAGCGCCAGGCCGAGGCCGGTGCCGCCCTGGGCGCGGCTGTCGGCTACGTCGACCCGGTAGAAGCGTTCGGTCAGACGCGGCAGATGCTCGGGCGCGATGCCGGGGCCATAATCGCGCACCGCGACCTGCGCTTCGTCCTCGGCATCGCCCGTTTCCTGCCGGCTGAAATCAATTTCCACCCGCTTGCCTGACGCACCGTATTTCAATGCATTCTCGATCAGGTTCTCGAAAACGCGGATCAGTTCGTCGCGGTCGCCGAAAACGACCAATGGCGCAGGCGGGGCGTGGATCTTGATTTCGACCTGGCGGTCGCGCGCGAGAGTCTGCAGGCCATCCGACACCTGCCGCACGATCGGCACGAGATCGACCGCAGTCACGGGACGCAAATGCGCGCTGAGCTCGATCCGTGACAGCGACAGCAGATCATCGATCAGCCGCGCCATACGGGTGGCCTGTGCCTGCATGATCTGAAGGAAGCGTTCGCGCGCGGCGGCGTCGTTTCGCGCCGAGCCTTGCAGGGTGTCGATGAAACCCGATAACGCCGCCAGCGGCGTGCGGAGTTCATGGCTTGCATTGGCTACGAAGTCGGCGCGCATTTCCTCCATCCGCCGCATCGGCGTCAGATCGTGAAACGTCACCAGCAGGCTATCGGGCTCGCCCGTGTCGGATGCCCCGCGGCTGGTGATCGGGATGACGAAGGCTTCCAGCCATCGTTCCGGTACGCGTTCGGAAAACTCCACCCGCTGTGGCTGACCGGTCTCGCCGGCTTTCTGGATAGCATCTGCTAAGGCGGGAATGCGGATTGCGACCAAGCCCAATCCACCGCGGCGCAGGCCCGGGACGAGTTGTGCCGCCTGCGCATTAAAGGCGAGCACCGAACCCTGCCGGCTGAGCGCGAGCACCGCGTCCGGCAGGCCGGAAATCACCGATTCAAGAATGGAATTGACGTGGAATTCGGGAAGCCTGTCGCCAACATTTGCAGGCGGACTTTTCTTGGCAGTCGATCCCGCCACGATGGCCGCCAGTGATAGCACTCCAAAGGCGGCCAGCGCCTGCGGGACCGTCAGCGCGGACATCAGAACGAAAGCGAGAGAGACCGCGGCTGCCGCGGCGATCACAATTCCGGCACGAAAGCCGCTCGAAGCGAATTCCCATTGCCGGAAAAATTTCGCCATTTCACGGACCGGTTAAACTTTGCAGCATCTGCCGGAAACGGTGGGCAAACGCGCCATTGCGGTCACAAGCCCCCGGTCCCTGCCGCTCGAATGCGACGTCTGCCTTGGAATAGATCGCGTTATTTTCACGCGCTCCCAGGCGCAATTTGCCAACCAGCCCTTGGCCTCTCGATCGATCATGTCGGCTTGCTTGGTGCTTATTGGAAAGCCGCAGCGGTCGGCGGCGACGGACAAGAGATAGAGAGTGAGCAGTTCGTCCTTGCCGGTCTTGTTTTCCGCGGGCGATGCGACGGTAGCCGATGATGCGGCCAGGATCGCAATAACGAGAAGACTAGGGACGATATTCATTCTTCGCTCCTGTCCGGCCGTTCTCTGGCGGGCAATGTCTTTGATAGCGACTTCCGCGACCGCTCGCACTTTTCAAACCCCGTCATTCTTGTGCGGCATGGCGTCAGCCGCGGGCGGCGGCGGATTGGCGGCGGCAGGTGCGGCTGGGCGCCGAAACAGGCTCAGATGCAATTCGCGGCCGCCGAGGATGGAAAGGGAAATGATGAAAGGCACGATGTAATACAACAAGCGGAAGAGCAGCAGGCCGGCCAGCAACTCCTCCTTGTCGAACTGCCACAACGCCACCAGCATGGCGGCATCAAAAACGCCCAGTCCGCCCGGAGAATGGCTGGCGAATCCCAGCAGCGTCGCAGAAACAAAGATCACCGCCACCGTAACGAAACTCACATGCGGTTCGCTCGGCACCAGCATGTACATGGCGAGCGCGCAACAAGCTAGGTCGACGATGCCGATCGCGATCTGCAGCAGCGTCAGCGGTCCGCCTGGCAAAGTGACTTGCCATTGGCCGCGGCCGATAGCGCGCGGGCGGCGCCACACCCAAACGACGTAGCAAGCAAGCACCGCGAGCGTGAGCAACGCGAGGCCGCGGTTGGCCCAGGGCGGCAGCTGATCGATGGCGCTCGCCGCTTCCGGCGCATAGGCGATGCCCAGTCCGAGCACGGTGGCATTGCCAAGCCAGAAAGTAAGGCCGGCGACGAAGCAGATCTTGGCGACCTCGCCGGCGTCGAGCCCCCAGGTTGAATAGATGCGATAGCGCACGGCGCCGCCGGTGAAGACGCTGGCGCCGACATTGTGACCGATGGAATAACTGGTAAAGCCGGCAAGCGCGGCGCCGCGATAAGGAACGTCGTGGCGCCCGATCGTACGCAGCGCGAAGAGATCGTAAAAGGTCAGCGTGAAATAGCCGGCGGCGACGAACAGGGCGGCGAGCAGGATATTGTGCAACGGCGTCGCCTGCATCGCGCCGACAACCTCTTCGACATCGAGGTCGTGCAGGATGTCGTAGAGCACCCAGAAGGCGACCGCGATGATGGTCAGGCTCAGCACGAAGCCGACCCGGTGCCACCCGATCTTTTCCCGGCAAAAGCGCGCGCACGCACCCAGCACGCTCGGCACCTTGTCCGCCGGAGCAGGTTTGATTGTCTCGGTCATCGGCTTTGAACTATCAGATGTGGGGTGTTGGGGCGAGGAACACCGGCGCGTCGCTGCGCTGGCTGGTCGTAACGTTAATGGCGCGCCCGAAGAGATTCGAACTCCTGACCCCCAGAAATTCGTAGTCTGGTGCTCTATCCAGCTGAGCTACGGGCGCTTCGCCAACACGGGATCAAAGTCCCGGCGGACCGCGGATAGCTATAGACTTCGGCTTTCATTGGCAAGAGTTTGCGCCGCTTCATCGGACCCTGCCGCCTGCGCCAAGGCGGCATTTTCTGTGCGGATGCGCAGGTAAAGAATGCATGCATTGAGCAGGGTGAAAATCGCGGCAAATATCGGCAGTCCCAGCGCCAGCGGCACCACGGCTATTTCCAGGGCGACGATCAGGTAATTGGGATGCTTGAGCCAGCGGTACGGCCCGCTTGCGACCATAGGCGCCCGTGGCAGCACGATGATACGCGTCGTCCAACGCCGTCCCAGGCTTGCGATCACCCAGAGTCGACCGGCCTGCAGCAGGACGAAAACGCCAAGCAAAAGCGGATCGACGGAGCGGCCGTGGCCAAACCACCAAAGTCCAACGAGCCAGGCGCCGTGCAGCGCCACCATCCATCGGTAATGCGAGCGCCCGAATTCGATGCCGCCTTCGGCGAGCAGCCGCTGCGTGTTTCGGCGCGCGTGCAGAAGCTCGACCAGGCGCTGCAGCGTGACGAAGGCAACGAGCAGCGCACCCTCCGCCATGCCATCAACCATCCTAAGCCTCGATGGCGAGAAAGCTCGCGGTGAAGCCCGGACCAAGCGCGGACAGAACGGCGCTGCCGGAAAATCCCTGCTTGAGCGTCTGCTCCAGCACAAACATCACGGTCGGCGCCGACATGTTGCCATAGTCGCGCAGCACGCGGCGCTCAGCGCGCAGTGTCCCGGTTTGCAATTCCAGCGCGGCTTCCACCGCCTCCAGCACCTTCGCGCCGCCGGGATGGCAGATGAAGCGCGTCGTCCCGTTCAGGCCTTCGCTCTTGAGAAAGCGGCGCGCCGGAGCCGCCAGGCGCTGCTCGACGAAGCGCGGCAGCGAACGCGAGAGCATGACGCCGAAGCCGATCGGGTCCACCGACCATCCCATCACATCGAGCGTGCCGGGCCACAAATGCTCGCGCGCCGCCCCGATCTGTAACTTGCCCGGGTCGCGGCCTCTGCTCAGTACCGCGGCGGCCGCGCCGTCGCCGAACAGAGCCGAGGCAATGACGTCGGCCTTGGTGATACGGTCGCGGCGGAAGGCCAGCGAGCAAAGCTCGATCACGACCACCAGCACGACTGCGCCGGGACGTGCACGCGCCAGCTGCGAGCCGATCGCCAGTCCGGACACACCGCCGGCGCAGCCGAGCCCAAAGACGGGAATCCGCTGCACGTTTGCGCGGAAGGCCAACCGTTTTGCCACGCGCGCTTCAATGCTTGGGGTGGCGATGCCGGTGGAGGAAACGGTCACGACAACATCGACGTCGCGGGCCGAAAGCTTGGCGCGCTTCAGCGCCTTTTCCGCGACCTCAATAAAAAGCGCGTCGGCGCCCTCGAGATAGGCCTTGGTCCGCTGCGGCCAGTCGCGCTGCTCGTCGAACCACTCGATTGGGCGGACGGAATAGCGCCGCTCGATCCCCGCATTGGTAAAGACATCGATCAGACCAGGATAGCGATCGAACAGGCGCTTGAAGAGGCTCTGCATGCGCTTTGCGACCTCGGCCTGGTCGAGCGGATACGGCGGCACTGCGGTGGCCTGCGCCAGCATGGAAACCGGGTCGGTCATCGGTAAGCCTCGCGCCGATCGGCCGTTACGGCCGCGGCCGGCATTGATCTTATATATAGGGCCTTTTAGGGATGGTTCGGATTGTCTTCGCAAGGGCCGTCAGGCCCTCCGCTTCGGCGTTGAGTATCGAAGAGTGATAATTAGAGTGGAATCGCATGCAACAGACACTCCGCGAACAGTCAATAACCGTTATAGCTGCTCGCAACAGCAGCAAGCCGGGAAACCGGTTCGATCCCGCGCGGTTGGGTAAGTTATTCAATATGCTGCCCTTTGCCGCTCAATTCGGGCTTTTCTCGCCGGCCCGAAACCGATGTCGTCGCATTGACGAAAGCGGTCAGTGTCCCTTATAAGCCCCGCAACTGCCGTCCCCGGCTAATAAACACCGGCCCTGCGGCTTTCCATTCATCGGCGACATGCCGCGACAGCGGAGAGGGATTCGTGAAACGGACGTACCAACCGAGCAAGCTCGTGCGCAAGCGCCGTCACGGATTCCGCGCCAGAATGGCCACCAAAGGCGGCCGGAGGGTCGTGCAGGCCCGGCGGTCCCGCGGTCGCAAGCGCCTGAGCGCCTAAAGCCGGCGCCGTCGGCGGCGCGCGAGTTTGCATGCAGCGACTGAGGCACAGGGCGGATTTCTTGGCTGCCGCCGCCGCAGTCAAAGTCTCGACCAAGGCCTTCATCATTCAGATGCGCGATCGCCGCGACGACGGCCCAGCGCGGGTCGGCTTCACGGTCTCAAAGAAGGTTGGAAATGCGGTGGAGCGCAATCGCGTCCGCCGCCGCCTGCGGGAAATCGTGAGACACGCGTCCGGTGAAGCGGCGCGTCCGGGGCATGACTATGTTCTGGTCGGACGGCGCGCAGGCCTCAGCGCGCCGTTCGACGGATTACTGGAAGATTTCAAATCGGCCTTGCAGCGCCTTAACGAGGGACGCAGCAAGGCGGCAGGACCACAGATTCCTCGCCCAAGGGGTGATCGAAAGATCCCGTGATGGACAATCAGAAAAATACGATTTTGGCCGTGGCCCTGTCAGGCCTGGTGTTGCTCGTTTGGCAATATTTCATCGCGGCGCCGCAGATGGAAAAACAGCGGCAGATCGCGCAGGAGCAGGCGGAGAAGCGCGGCCAGACGACGCCGGCGCCGACACCCGGCACGGCGCAGGTACCGCAGCAAGCTCCCGGGGCGCCCGGCGTTCCGCAGCCGCCGGCACAGCCCGGCGCCACTCCCCCATCGGTAACGACCGCTCCGCCCCAGCCGGTTTCACGCGACAGCATCATTGCCGCTGCGCCGCGCGTGCGCATCAGCACGCCCACGCTGAGCGGCTCGGTATCGCTCAAAGGCGGCCGCGTCGACGATCTGTCGCTGATGAAATATCACGAGAAGGTCGACCCGAAGTCGCCGCCGATCATTCTGCTCTCGCCATCGGGAAGCCCGGAGCCGCTTTATGCCGAGTTCGGCTGGGTCGGCGCTCCCGGCGCGGCGGTGAAACTCCCGGGTCCGGATACCGAATGGCGACAGGAGGGCAGCGGCACCATCGGTGTCGGACAACCGGCCAAGCTGGTCTATGACAACGGCGAGGGACTGGAATTTCGCCGCACCATCGCAGTCGACGACAAATATCTTTTCACCGTCAGCGATGAAGTGGTGAACAAGGGCTCGGCCCCGGTCACGCTGTTTCCCTATTCACTGATCTCGCGCCACGGCACGCCGCCCACGCTCGGTTATTACATTCTGCACGAAGGCATGATCGGCGTATTCGGCGATCAAGGGCTGCAGGAGATCACCTATTCGGACGTCGAGAAGAAGAAGGAAATTCCCTTCGACGTCACCAATGGCTGGCTCGGCATCACCGACAAATATTGGGCCGCGGCCCTGCTGCCGGACCCCGCGGCAAAGCTGCGCGCGCGTTTTTCCTCGGGCACAGTGGGCACCCAGAAAACCTACCAGGCCGACTATCTGCTCGATGGGGTGACGGTCGCCCCCGGCGCCGCCGGCGCCGCCCAGGCTCGGCTATTCGCCGGCGCGAAGGAAGTGGCGGTGGTCGACGGCTACGACAAGGCGCTGCAGCTCAACCGCTTCGAGCTGCTGATCGACTGGGGCTGGTTCTATTTCATCACCAAGCCGGTGTTCTGGACGCTCGACTGGCTCTTCAAGCTGACCGGCAATTTCGGCATCGCCATTCTGCTCATCACCGTGCTGGTGAAGATCCTGTTCTTCCCGCTCGCCAACAAATCTTACGCCTCCATGGCCAAGATGAAGGCGGTGCAGCCGCAGATGGTTGAAATCCGCGACCGCTATGCCGACGACAAGGTGAAGCAGCAGCAGGCGATGATGGAGCTCTACAAGAAAGAAAAGATCAATCCGCTGGCAGGCTGCCTGCCGATCGTGATCCAGATCCCGGTCTTCTATTCGCTGTACAAGGTGCTGTTCGTCACCATCGAGATGCGGCATGCGCCATTCTTCGGCTGGATCCGGGACCTTTCCGCGCCTGATCCGACCAACCTGTTCAATCTGTTCGGGCTGATCCCGTTCGACCCGACGCTTATTCCCTTCATCGGCACGTTCCTGCATCTCGGCATCTGGCCGCTGATCATGGGCGTGACGATGTGGTTCCAGATGAAGCTCAATCCTGCGCCGCCCGATCCGACTCAGAAGATGATCTTCGACTGGATGCCGGTGCTGTTCACCTTCATGCTGGCGAGCTTCCCGGCCGGCCTGGTGATCTACTGGGCCTGGAACAACACGCTGTCAGTGGCTCAGCAGGCCTACATCATGAGCAAGCATGGCGCCAAAATCGAGCTGTTCGACAACCTGAAGCGCGACATCGGCGCGCTGTTCGGCCGGAAGAAAAAAGACGCCGAATAGAGTCGCCTCGCGCGGAAGAAAGCGGCCATGAGCAGCGGCTTTTCGGCCAAGGAAATCGAGACCGGCCGTCGGCTGTTCGCTGGCCAGTGGACGTTTTCCCGCGCCTGCGCCTCGGTCGATGTCTTTCCCTCCGGTGGCGGGCATGGAGATCGCCTTCGCCGGCCGCTCGAATGTCGGCAAGTCGAGCCTGATCAACGCGCTCACAGGCCGCAAGGCATTGGCGCGAACCTCGAATACCCCCGGCCGCACCCAGGAACTCATTTTCTTTCCCGGCGAGCACAATCTCACCCTCGTCGATATGCCCGGCTACGGCTATGCCGCCGTGCCGAAGGCCAAGGTGGTAGCCTGGACCGGCCTCATTCACGAATACCTGCGCGGCCGCACCAACCTTGCCCGCGTCTATGTGCTGATCGATGCCCGCCATGGCCTGAAGGATACCGATAGCGAGGTATTCGACACCCTCGGCGCCGCGGCTGTCAGCCACCAGATCGTGCTCACCAAGGCCGACCAAATAACGCCGAAGGAACTCGAAAGCCGCCTGACCGAGGTCAAGTCCGCGCTGGCCAAGCGCGCCGCGGCTTTTCCCGAGGTGCTTGCCACTTCCGCCCATACTGGCGCCGGCATCCCCGAGCTGCGCGCTGCCATTGTCCGGCTGATCGCTGAGCGAAGCTGAAACGCGCTCTGCCCCTTTCGCCCGGCTTATCCTGCCGCTAAAGAGGAGCGCCGCGAGAGGGATTATCTTATGGCGCAATTGAGCCCGCACGACCAAGCCCGCATCTTGTCGGAAGCGCTGCCGCATATGCAGCGCTATGACGAGGAGATCGTCGTCATCAAATACGGCGGCCATGCCATGGGCCAGGAACAGACGGCGCGCGATTTCGCCCGCGATGTGGTGCTGCTCGAACAGACTGCCGTCAATCCGGTGGTCGTGCATGGCGGCGGTCCGCAAATCGAGACCATGCTGAAGCGGCTGGGCATCAAGTCGGAATTCATCGGGGGCCTAAGGGTGACCGACGCGGCCACGATGGAAATCGTGGAGATGGTGCTGGCTGGCGCGATCAATAAGCAGATCGTCAGCTTCATTAACAACGCCGGCGGCAAGGCAGTCGGGCTTACCGGTAAGGACGGCAACATGGTGGTCGCACGCAAGGCGAGCCGCCATGTTCTCGACCCGGCGACCAAACGCGAGGCGGCGGTCGACCTCGGCTTTGTCGGCGAGCCGGACAAGGTTGACATGACAGTGCTCAACCAGATCCTCGGACGCGAGCTGATCCCCGTGCTGGCGCCGATTGCCGCATCGGCGCAGGGCGAGACATTCAACGTCAATGCCGACACCTTTGCCGGCCATATCGCGGGGGCGCTGAAAGCCAAGCGCCTTCTTTTGCTCACGGATGTGCCCGGCGTGCTGGATAAGTCGAAATCGCTGATCAGCGAATTGTCGGTGGATGATGCACGGCGGTTGATCGCCGACGGCACGATTTCCGGCGGCATGATTCCAAAAGTCGAAACCTGCATCGAGGCCCTGGAACAGGGCGTGGAGGGCGTCGTTATTCTCGACGGCCAGGTTCCGCACGCGGTGTTGTTAGAGCTGTTCACTGATCACGGCGCAGGTACTCTAATCCATCGGTAGCGCGGTGATTCTCCGCGGAACGCTCGGGAGAAAACCTCCTGTTTGGGTCCAGCACAGAAAATTCCGCCGGGGCGGGGATGGGGACAGCGAAGTCCCACAACATCGCGCTTGGCCTTGAGCGCATTGGCCTGATTTCACTGCGCTACCCCATCGCCATCGCCATCATGGTGGTGGTGTTATGCGCGGCGGCGGCCGTCGGCGATTACTCGCCTGAAGGTTGACGATTCGCTCAGCCAACTGTTCCGCTCGGATACCCCGGAATTCAAGCAATACGAAGAAGTCTCGCGCCGCTTCCCGTCGAGCGAATACGACGTGCTCATCGTGGTGGAGGGCAAGACGCTGCTCGCCCGCCGATCGCTAGAAAAGTTGCGCGATGTCGTAACCGATGTGCAGCTGATCGACGGCGTCAAAGGAATCATCTCGCTGTTTTCGGCGCGCCAGCCGCCGGAAGCCGGTAAGCTTCCCGCTCCGCTCTTTCCACCCGAGCTGCCGGAAGGCGCCGCCTATGACCAGCTGATCGAGCGAATCAAAGCCAACGAGATCATCCGCGGCAAGCTGCTATCCGAGGACGGCGAGCTGGCGCTCATTGTGCTCGCTCTCGATCCGCCGGTGGTGCAAGGCAAGGGCCTGCGCGACGTCGTCGGCGAGATTCGCGAGACGGTGGACAATGATCTCGCCGGAACCGGGCTCAACGCCCAACTTTCCGGCGTGCCGGTGATGCAGCTCGAGATCCGCAACGCCGTGGAGCGCGACCGGCTGATCTATAATGCTATCGGCTTCCTCGCCGGCTGCGTGATTGCGATTTTCTTCTTCCGGCGCGTGGCCTTCATGGTGATGGCGGCCGCGCCCCCGCTTCTCGCTATTTTGCTGTCGCTTGGCTTTTTGGGGTGGCTCGATTTCCGGCTCAACATGTTCCTCAATGTGATGACGCCGCTGATCATGGTCATAAGCTTTTCCGACAGCATGCAGCTCACCTTCGCGGTACGCGACCGGCTGATCGCGGGCGAAAACAAGTTCGATGCCATTCGCAACGCAATCCTGGTCGTGGGTCCGGCCTGCGTGCTGACGCACGCGACCGCCGGCCTCTCCTTCATCGCGCTGCAGTTTTCCAGTTCCGACCTGATCCGCACCTTCGGAGAAGCTGGCCTGATTGCGACGATCATCGCTCTCGTCGCGGTGCTCACCCTCATGCCGCTGCTTGGGGTTTTGCTTATTCGCAACGAGCAGACCTTCGCCGCGGAAATCAAAGGCGCGGACACTGGCGTGACCTGGCTGCGCCGTTTCTGCGGCTGGATCGCACTGCGGATGGTCAGCCGCCCGGCGCTCTACAGCCTGATCAGCATCCTGATTGTCTTTGGTCTGACGCTGATCTACGTCAACCTCGAGCCGCGTTATCGCCTCGCCGACCAGGTGCCGGACAAACAGCAGGCGGTCGCGGCAAGCGGCCGGCTGGATGCCAAGCTCACCGGCGCCAATCCGGTCGATGTGCTGATCGAATTTCCCAAAGGCGCAGCGCTCTATGACCCGGAGACGCTTTCGACCATCGCCGACGTGCATGCGGCGGTGGAAAAACAGGCGGGGGTCGGCAATGTCTGGTCGCTGGAATCGTTGCGGCGGTGGCTCGCCGAGAAAGCCGGCAGGTCGGATATCAGCACGCTGAAGGAATATGTCGAGCTTCTGCCGGAGCATCTGATTGGACGTTTCATTGCCGCGGAGCAGGACGCCGTCGTTGTATCGGGACGCATTCCCGATATCGACGCAAGCCAACTCCTGCCGGTCATCAATCAACTCGATCAGGCGCTGGACGGTGTCCGTGCCAAGCATCCCGGTTACAGCCTCTCGGTGACCGGCCTCTCGGCCATTGCCGCGCGCAACAGCGCCGACATGATCGGCAAGCTGAACAGAGGGCTGACCGTCGAAATCATTTTCGTGGCGGTCTTCATCGGACTGGCCTTTCGCTCGGTCGTGGTGATGTTCGCCAGCATCCTGCCGGGAATCTTTCCGGTCGTGCTGGCCGGTACTTTGCTTTGGGCGCTCGGCGAAGGCCTGCAATTCGCCAGCGTCGTGGCTCTCACGGTCTCATTCGGTCTGGGACTGAGTGCGACAATCCATTTCCTCAACCGGCTGCGGCTGGAATCCCGGCCCGAAGACGATCCTGGCGTGGGCGTCGAACGGGCGACCGTGCTGGTGGGCCCGGCGCTGATCCTGACCTCTGTGGTGCTGGCCTGCGGCCTGGCGGTGACCGCGTTTTCCGATCTGCCGTCGCTGCGCCTCTTTGGCTGGTTGAGCGCCTTCGCGATGTTGGCGGCGCTGGCGGCGGATTTGCTGATTCTGCGGCCGACGGTGATGTTCCTCGGCCTGCTCGCCCGCCGATGGCGGCGGCGCGCTTAGCCCCGGCGATTGAGGATTATGCTGGCTTCCGACATTTCTCTTCCGACCGGACCTGTGATCGAGATCGACTGTTTGTCGCCGCGCGTGGTTAGCGACAGCAGCGCAGAGAAGGTTTGCCCCTCGACGCGGACGTTGACTTGGTCGCCTTTGATCGAGCCCACCACGCGGCCCGCCGCGCCGCGCGTTTTTTCGCTCCAGTCGCCCAGCACTTCGCCGTTCTGATAGCGCACGTTGCTTTGCAGCTCGAATTTGTAGCTGTCGCTCGCACAACGCAGTTCAAGGCTGGCCGTCGCGCCGCCACTTCCGACCCGGTATTGCGCTCGGCAGCGGATCGATTCATTCGCACTATTCCCAATTGCGAGGCTGCCGCCACCGGTCCAGTTGCCTGCCAGGCTGCTGAAAGGTCCTGAGCCTTGCGTCTGGGCGGGACTTACCAGGACAAAAATTCCCGCAACGACCGTGGTAATGAAACCCGCGCCACGAACCTTAACCAACGAACCTGCCATGCTTTTCGCCCTGGTTTCACATCCCATCGCGGCCCTTGCTACCTTGCCTCATACTGGCGGCGGGGTAAACGCATTCGGCTATTTTTTGTTAATAGCAATGCCAGGCTGCCCTGACGCGGCATTCGCGTTATAACGCCGCACAGCGAGGGTGGAACAGACGGTGCCTACCGCCATGCCTGCAGCGATGAAAACCCTGCTCCTCTGCCGGTTGCGGCGCGGCATAACGCGATGCCTGGCTTTTCTTTTGGCCACCCCCCTGCTCAGCCCCGCGCTGGCAGCCGACAACCTGGTCGATCTGCAGTTGGTGCTTGCGATCGATGCTTCCAACAGTGTGAATGACGAGCGTTTCGAGTTGCAGAAGCGAGGCTATGTCGCAGCCTTCCGCAATCCGCAGGTGATCAAGGCCATCATGTCCGGCGCGGAGCAGTCCATCGCGGTCACCATGATGCAATGGACCGGCCCCTTCACCCATGTGCAGGTGGTGCCCTGGATGCTGGTGAAGGATGCCGCTTCGGCTTCACGCGCTCGCGGATGCCATCAACTCACTCCGAGCGGGAGCTCTTCGGCGGCGGCGGCACCTCGATCAGCGGCGCCATCGACCAGGGCGTGATGCTCTTGTCGCAAAGTCCCTACAAGTCGCACCGCCGCACGATCGATATTTCGGGAGACGGTCCCAACTCCAGCGGCCGGTCGGTCATCCGCGCGCGCGACGAGGCGGTGGCGCAGGGCATCGGCATCAATGGCCTGCCGATCCTGTCGCATCGACCGCCGGCTCGATCATTATTACTACAGCTATGTGATAGGCGGGCCCGGCGCGTTCATGATCCCGGCGGCTAATTACGAAAGCTTCGCCGAGGCTATTGTGAAAAAATTGATCCTGGAGATTGCCGCGAATCCGCCGCCGCCCGGGGCTTGGGGGGCTGTGCTGGCGCGCAATCGCTAAAGGCGCAACGCCCCTTCCGCCGGAATCGGCCTCTGCTAAGCTGCGCGTCTGTCTTGGCGGTGATGTTTGATGGGTTTTCATGTGAATAAGGCTTGCGTGCCGCTGCGCATTTTTTCGTCTGCTCTCCTGCTCATCCTGCTGCTGGGCGGCGGATTGCAGGCGCGAGCGCAGACCAATGTCGACCTGCAACTCGTCTTGGCGGTGGATGCGTCGGGCAGCGTCAATGACACGCGCTTCGAGTTGCAGAAGCAGGGCTATGCCGCGGCCTTCCGCAATCCGCAGGTGATCAAGGCGATCATGTCGGGTGGCGAACAAGCCATCGCCGTCACCATGATGCAGTGGACCGGTCCTTTCATGCATGTGCAGGTGGTGCCTTGGACGCTGCTGAAGGATGCCGCTTCGGCGAAGGCTTTCGCCGATGCCATCGCCAGGTCGCAGCGTGAGTTATTCGGCGGCGGGACCTCGATCAGCGGCGCCATCGATCAGTCGATGATGCTGTTCTCGCATAGCCCATATACCTCGCCCCGTCGCACGATTGATATTTCCGGCGACGGCGCCAATACCAGCGGCCGTTCGATTACCCACGCGCGCGACGAGGCGGTGCGCAGCGGCATCAGCATCAACGGATTACCGATCCTGTCGCTCGACCCCTTCCTCGACCGCTACTACTACAACCACGTGATCGGTGGACCGGGGGCCTTTATGATTCCGGCCGCGAATTACGAAAATTTCGCCGACGCCGTCGTAAAAAAACTGATCCTTGAGATAGCCGCCAATGAAGACGGGCCCGCCATGAGACAATGGGGCGCGGTCCTGGCCGGAATGCCGTGAAAACGCCGCTCACCTTGCTCGCCGCCGCCGCCCTCAGCGCGCTGTGCCTTCCTGCGCGCGCCGATTTCCAGATCTGCAATCGCATGAGCTATGTGGTGGAAGCCGCAGTCGGCCTGCAGCAGTCCGGCGCGCTGGTGACGCGCGGCTGGTATCGTGTCGACCCCGGCCAGTGCCGCGCCACGATCGAAGGTACCGTCAATGCCGACCATTTCTATATTCACGCCCGCGCGCTCCCGGCCTATGGGAGTTCGCCATCGGCGCTGACGGGTCATGTTGAATTGTGCGTGGGCAAGCAGAATTTCATCGTGCCGTCAGCGGGTCGCGGCTGCTCGCGCCCGGGCCAGCAATTGGTGCGCTTCACCGAGGTGAAGCCCTATCCGAGCGAGACCGGATGGACGGCCTATCTTGCCGAGGAGTCGGATTATAACGACGAACAGGCGCGGCTCGCCGCCGTGCAGCGGCTGCTGACGATCAACGGCTATGACGCCAATCCGATCGACGGACTGAAAGGACGCAAGACCGACGCAGCGCTCGCGGCTTTCCTGAAGGACCGCAATTTGCCGTCTGAGGCGGCGAATGCCCCGACCTTTTTCGACGTGCTGCTTGAAGCGGCCCAGCGGCCGGACGGCACCGGCTTTGTTTGGTGCAACGAGACCAGCAACATCGTCATGGCGGCGGTGGCCAACGAAGACCGCGGCACGATTGTAACGCGCGGCTGGTATCGCGTAGAGCCGGGCAAATGCACGCGGCCGGAGGTGCTGGCGCGCGCGCGCCGGGTCTATAGCTATGCCGAGGCAATCGACGCCATGGGGCAATTGGTCAAGCGCGGCGGCAAGCCGCTAACCTGGGGCGGGCGCACGATGCTGTGCACGCGCGAAACCTCCTTCGAGATCAGCGACCATAAGGAATGCAATACGCGCGGCCTTGGCACCGCAGGCTTCGCCAGTGTTGAGCTTGCCGGACATGGCGCGACGACGCTACGTTTCAAGGAACCATGAAGAATTCCGCACAGCGCGGTTTCGATCAGGTTGAGGCTTGGGTATTCGATCTCGACAATACGCTCTACCCGCATCATCTCAATCTCTGGCAGCAAGTGGATGAGCGCATCCGCCTCTATATCGAGCGCTTGCTGAACCTGGCGAAGGATGACGCTTTCCGGCTGCAGAAGGATTATTACCGGCGCTATGGCACGACCCTGCGCGGCTTGATGCTGGAGCACGGACTGCAGCCGGACGATTTCCTCGATTTCGTGCATGAGATCGACCATTCGCCGCTGGAGCCCGATCCGCAGCTCGGCGCCGCCATTGAAAAGCTGCCGGGCCGTAAGCTCATCCTCACCAATGGCACGCGCAAACATGCTGACGCCGTAATGCGGCGCCTCGCCATTGACCAACATTTCGAGGACGTTTTCGACATCGAAGCGGCGGAGCTGGAACCAAAGCCGTCGCCGCAGACCTATGAGCGCTTCCTCGTCCACCACGGCGTTGATCCGAAGAAAGCGGCGATGTTCGAAGATCTCGCGCGCAATCTCGCAACCCCGCATTCCCTCGGCATGACCACCGTGCTGGTGATTCCCGGAAGGCACGCGCGAGGTCCTGCGCGAAGGCTGGGAGCTCGAAGGCCGGGACGACGACCACGTCGATTATGTCACCGACGACTTGACCGGTTTCCTGCAGAAAATCCGCGCGTCTTAGCGCTACGCCTCGGCCGGCGCCGGCCGGAACCGCCGAAGCGCAATGACCGTCAGCGCACAGAACAGCAGGAACACGACACCCTGAGCGACAAAGAACGGCAATTCCGCCTGGGTCGGCGCCAGCGGCCTGAGGAGCGGCACTTTCTGAAAGGCCTGCACCACCAGCACGAACACGTTGAGATAGAGGACCAGCAACGCGCCACCGACATAGATCCAACGCCAGGCACCGGTGAGATTGTAAACGTAATAGCCAAGAACGGTGGGCACGAGCACGGCCAGAGAAATGTAGCCGAAGAGCTGGGACGGCAGCACCGGTGAGAGCGGCACCGGGAACAGGAATCCGGTGATGCTGGTAAGCGCCGTGGTGAGAAGAAAGACGCCGATCCAGCCTTCGTTGCGGGTTTTGTTCAGCATGCTCCACGCGACGATCAGGCCGGTGACAATGGCAATCAGGCTGATCACCACGTGCACCATGGTGAAAGTTTGCAGTGTCATTCCCAGGACCATGATACGCCTCCCCTTCGTCGCCCGGCACGATATCCTATTCCTCCAAAATCCTCCCGGCCATGGGGGCCTTCGGGCCCTCGGCATTGACAAGCCCGCCGCCGCCGCGCGACACAACCAGTCCCTTCCCCACAGGAAAAGCGAGCATGTCGCAGTCCGGGCTGGCCAAAACCATCGATGACGCATTTGAAAAGCGCGACGGCGTTGGCCCCGCGACCAAAGGCGAAATCCGCGATGCCGTGGAGGCAGCGCTCGACCTGCTCGACCGCGGCGAGGCGCGCGTTGCCGAGAAACAGACGGACAGTCCCAACGGCGCATGGCGCGTGCATCAGTGGCTGAAGAAGGCCGTGCTGCTGTCGTTCCGGCTCAACGACATGGATGTTATTTCCGGCGGGCCCGGCAACGCGGTCTGGTGGGACAAGGTGCCCTCGAAATTCGCCGGCTGGAGCGCGGAAAAGTTTCGGGCCGCCGGCTTTCGCGCCGTGCCGGGCTCGATCGTGCGTCGCTCGGCCTATATCGCGCCCAACGTCGTGCTGATGCCGTCATTCGTCAATCTCGGCGCCTATGTGGATTCCGGCACGATGATCGATACCTGGGCGACCGTCGGCTCCTGCGCGCAGATCGGCAAGAACTGCCACATCTCCGGTGGCGCCGGCATCGGCGGCGTGCTCGAGCCGTTGCAGGCCGGACCGGTGATCATCGAGGATAATTGCTTTGTCGGTGCGCGCTCCGAAGTGGCTGAAGGCGTAATCCTGCGCACCGGCTCGGTGCTGTCGATGGGCGTCTTTATCGGCGCTTCCACCAAGATCGTCGATCGCCAGAGCGGACAGGTGCTGCAGGGCGAGGTGCCAGCCTATTCAGTCGTCGTGCCCGGCACGCTCCCAGGCAAAGACAACGGCCCGGGACTTTACTGCGCCGTCATCGTCAAGCGCGTGGACGAAAAGACCCGCTCCAAGACCAGTATCAACGAATTACTGAGGGATTAAGCTGAAGGGACCGATTCATTCAGGGGGACATCATGCCTTTCACACACCTGTTCTTTTCGTTTAGCGGCCGTATCAATCGCGCCAAATGGTGGCTGGCGGTTCTGGTGTTGTTCATCCTGCAAATTTTGCTCCTTGGCCTCACGATGGCGGTTCCATCCGAAGGCTTCAACACGGTGTCGAATTGGATCTATTTCATCCTCTCGCTTTGGATTTCTTTGGCCGCGGGCACGAAACGGCTGCACGACCTCAACCGAAGCGGAGCGTGGCTGGTGCTGTTCGTGGGTGGACCAATTCTGCTGCTGATCGTCTCCTTTGTAGCTGCTGGCGTGTCGATTGTCGGCGCTGACCTTTCCGGAGAAACGCTCGATGTATCGCAGCTCATGCGGCTGGGCGGCTTCGCATTGATCATCTTTGCGCTTTGGCTTGGGCTCGCGATCTGGGCCTTCGTCTGGTTCGGTTGCCTGCGCGGTACCATTGGTCCGAACGATTACGGACCGGATCCATTGCAGCCGGAGGGCTATGAGCCGATGAAGTCTAACGGCCGCAAAACGCGGGCGCGAAGGCGAGCCAATGCGCCTGCTTGACGTGATTGGCGGCGACACGGCTAATAGCTTATGACTGCCGCCGATCCCGTTGCCATCGCCCAGGAATTGCTGCGCTGTCCTTCCGTCACACCGGCGGAAGGCGGCGCGCTGCGCTATCTCGAAGGCCTGTTGAAGGGCGCGGGTTTTACCGTGCATCGCATGACCTTCAGCGAGCCGGGCACCGCCGATGTCGAAAATCTTTATGCGCGCATCGGCAAGGCAGCGCCCAACATCGTTTTCGCCGGGCATACCGACGTGGTGCCACCGGGCGAGGTCAGGGCTTGGGCGCATGCGCCCTTCGCCGGCGAGATCGCTGACGGCCAGCTTTACGGGCGCGGCGCCGTCGACATGAAAGGCGGTATCGCCTGCGCCGTCGCCGCCGCGCTCGATTATCTCGCCGCCAACGGCGGTAAGCCTAAAGGCTCGATCTCCTTCCTGATCACCGGCGACGAGGAAAGCATCGCGCTCAATGGCACGGTGAAACTCGTGGCCTGGGCGGCCGCGCGCGGCGAGAAATTCGATCACTGCATCCTGGGCGAGCCGTCGAACGTGCGAGAGCTGGGCGACACCATCAAGATCGGCCGGCGCGGCTCGCTCAACGGCATTCTCACTGTCACCGGGCGCCAGGGGCATGTAGCCTATCCCGACCGGGCAGAAAATCCGGTACGCGGAATTGTGGGCCTGATCGCCGCGCTGACGAATGAACCACTCGACCAGGGCAGCGCGCATTTCCAACCGTCGAATCTGGAATTCACCTCCGTCGATGTCGGAAACCCCACGGTCAATCTCATACCCGGCGAGGCGCGTGCGCGTTTCAACATCCGCTTCAACGATTGCCACACGCAAGCATCGCTGAAGGAATTGATCGAGCAGCGCGCGGCTAAGGCCGCGGCCGGCCGCATTCGTTTTGCCTTGCAATGGGAGCCGTCAAATGCCGACGTCTTCGTGGTGGAGACCGGGCCTTTTACCGATCTGGTGGCGGGCGCGATCACGGAGGTGACCAAGCGCAAACCGGAACTGTCGACCACCGGGGGCACCTCGGACGCGCGCTTCATCAAGAATTATTGCCCGGTGGTGGAATTCGGCCTCGTCGGCCAGACCATGCACCAGACCGACGAGCGCGTGCCGCTCGCCGATCTCGCCGCGCTCACAGCAATCTACCGGCGGGTGCTGGAAAAATATTTCGCTTGATCCCGCGGACCGCCCGTTTGGTGGCGGCAAACGCTTCGACCTTTCGTATTTTGCGAGCGCGCCCGACCAGCAACACGACCAGATAGCCGGACACCATCGGCAAGAATTTTCGACGCCGGATCGGCAAAACAAACGCCGCCAAGGTCGTCCTCTATTCGGAGATACCGGCAGTGCGCAGATCATGCGTAATGCCTGCAAGCACGTTCGACGCTCGGTAAGTTGCAAACGCTCATTCCTCGCGTATCAGCTTCGGGTCCAAAACCAGCACTTCCCGAGCCACTCTCCGCGCTTCCGCTAATCAACCGCTGCGCCCCAGCGCGCTTGCGAGAACGAGACGCCCCTGGGTGGCCGACGGCGCGATGCGAGGGACCTCGCGGGCAGCCACGATGGCGAGATCGAGTACTCCTGCGTCGCGGTATGCTGCTGCAAGAATTCCAACGAACCAAGCGGATAAACGGCATGTATCGAATGGCGCGTTTCGCGTGGTCGTAGCCCTGTGCGGTTCTCCGCAATACAACAGCACGTTGGCAAGAAAGCCGTTGGCGTTGGTGCAGCCGCCGATTACAAGCGCCTCATGCGCGATAGCGAGCGCCTCGTCGAAGCGGCGTTGCAGCAGCCCACGTTGCCGAGAACTGTGTGGGCTTGGCCGTCGGCATCCTCCATCGCAACCGCGCGCTCTGCCGAAGCGCCCGCTCGCGCGCCTGAGCCGTCGGCCGCCACCTGCGCGGCGATTTTCGACATAAGCATAGGCGACCCAGGTCGCCCCGAGCGAGACGCGGCGCGAGCTCCGCGTACTCGGCAAAGCAGGCGCGGCCGTCGCCATTGCTTCCGCGTTCATCCGAAGAACGCTGTACACCGCGATAGAAGCACTCAAGCGCCTTCATCGTTAGGCACTGCGCCAAACGCGCGCCTGCTCTCCGCTCGCAAGCTTCACGTCGAGCGCTGTGACGACACGCCGTGATCTCGTCCTGAGCCTGAAGTCGTGTCGAGCACGCTGTCATAACATCCCACCACAGACAGCGCCGCGCCGCGTCTGTGAGTTGCACGCTGACGCGCACCTGCTCGCCATCGCTGCACTGTCCCTTCAAGCACATGCGCACGCCGTCCGCGCAGCCGCCTCCTTCGCGCCAGCCGCGCATGCATTCGCGCTGCCGCGCCCAGAGGAAAACGCCCACATTTTCGTCAGCGCATTCTGCATGTCATCCGCAAGCCCTCCGTGAGGCGCCGCTCTCGTCCATTGTCGCCGAGTACCATAAACGTAGGAGCACATGAGGTCGTCTGGCAGCCGCAGTCGAGCACAGCAACTGTGCTGGAAGCCCCACGCATCGCCGCCATCATCAACCGTGCCGCCCGCTCCGCTTTCGTGCAAAACAGATCGACGCAATGCCGCTTTAACGTCGTCGCTTAATCGAGGCATCAATAGCGTGAGCCCCAGCGCCCCGCGCGCTCACCGCTCGTCCGTCACCCTCATTGCCCTCAAGCAATCCCCACTGCAATGCCAGCGTAGTGCACGCGCTCTCTGAGCAAATCAACTTGAGGCTTACCAGCTCGTCGCGCGCCCCGCGCCGCCGCACGCCCTGCGCAGCATCCGCAAAGCGCAATACAGTGTCGCGATTCCCCATATGCTGCGCCCCGCTTTCTAGTGCGCACACCCGCTGCGCGTTTTGAAGCGCTAGGTCGCTCCATCGTCCTCTCCTATCAGCACGCAAGCGCGCGCGCCTCGCCCTCACACCACCGCACCCGTGTGCACACAAGCTCGTGCCGCCGCTCAACGTTCTTCTTCACCTCCCACAACCTACCCCTTTGCAAATCCATAAGCGCTAACTCTCCGCTATCTCCCATCGCTACCCGCTCGCTTGAACGTGTCAGCGCCACTTAATAATAGCGCCACCCAATGCCTCCATCATCGTCCTTTACACCCGTGCGTTCTATAAAATCGAGACTGCGGCTCACCGGAACGAACGCGCGCCGCGCCAAGCTCGCGCGTCCACATCAAACAAGTCCTCAAAAAATTTCAAGCCCCGCCGTCCTGTGCTGCAAAGCCAAGCATCTTAAAAAAACAACCGCCGTAAAGCCGCCAGCCACCCTGCGCATCCTCCCACCATCCATCGTCTCTATCGCCAACCGCAAAAGTCAACCAGCCAATCTCACCACCATCGCACATTCCCGTGCCGCACTTCTCTCTATCATATTTCTATCGCAGCCGCCCCTGCACGCAGCCCTAGGCACCGCGCATCTACAACGCTGTTCCCACACTTCGCGCGCCTCGCAGCTGCTCGCAGCTCTAAGCGCCGCGCCATCCTGCGCAGCGCTCACAATAGCTCGCACCCTGCAATCCCCTCGCTGCGCCTCTCACACTGCACACTCCCCAAGCATGCGCCGCTCACTCATTTTCCTTCATACTGCTTCCTGCCCTCTCTCCTCTGCAAATCCCTATTTAATCCATACACCAACCCTTCACGCCTCAATCCCCCATCAATCCTTGCATTCTCACCGCATCACACTACTATCTCGCTTTTCCATATTCTGCAATCACCCACACCCCCCTACCCCCCAGCTCGCATCAACACCACACCACTCCAACCTCCTACATCCACTCATCTAACCCTCACCTACTCACCCTACATCCTCCCACCCCCCCTCCCCTGCCCGGTGGTGGAATTCGGCCTCGTCGGCCAGACCATGCACCAGACTGACGAGCGCGTGCCGCTCGCCGAGCTCGCCGCGCTCACAGCAATCTACCGGCGGGTGCTGGAAAAATATTTTGCGTCGCCGCCCTCACCCTGAGAAGCCACGCGCTGTGCGCCTATCGCGCTCCTCAGAACGAGGTTTGCAATGTGGGTGGCAATCTCAATATTCCACCCTCACCAAATAGAGCCCGTCTGGCGGCGCGATCGGCCCGCAGGCGCTGCGGTCGCGCGCCTCGAGCGCGGCAGTCAGGTCCTTGATGCTCCAGCGCCCCTCGCCTACCAGCGCCAACGAGCCGACCATCGAGCGCACCTGATGGTGCAGGAAGGAGCGCGCCGAGGCGGAGATCCGGATCTCCTCGCCCTCGCGCTCCACGTCAAGGCGGTCCAGCGTCTTGATCGGCGATTTCGCCTGGCATTCGGCCGCCCGAAAAGTGGTGAAGTCGTGTTTGCCGATGAGGCCTTGAGCGCCGCGCTGCATCGTTATGGCATCAAGCGGGCGCGGCACCCGCCACGCGCGACCGCGGTCGAGCGCCAAGTCGGCGCGCCGGTTGACGATGCGATACCGATAATGCCGCGCACGCGCTGAAAACCGCGCGTCGAAATCATCCGGCACACGCTCGGCGGCGAGCACGGCCACGGGATGCGGCCGCAATTGCGCGGTAAGCGCATCGCGCACTGTATCGCCGTCCCATTCCTTGCCGAGATCGATATGTGCCACTTGACCGAAGGCATGCACGCCTGCGTCCGTGCGTCCCGCCCCGCTGACCGAGACTTTTTCGCCGCAAAAGGCTTCCACCGCCGCGGTCAGTACGCCCTGCACGGTCGGTTGCCCGGTCTGAATCTGCCACCCGGCAAATGGCGCTCCATCGTATTCAATCAGCAATTTGTAGCGCGGCATGGCTACGGGCCCAACCGCGCAAAAGGCGGAGGATACCGCACCGTGCCCAACGTCGGTGCATCTGCCGTGAACCGGTACAACATGAAGTGCGGCCCGGCATAGTCGGACACGAAAGGCGCAGCGGCCTGCGGATCGAATCCAAAGCGGATGTAATACGCCGGGTCGCCCACTACAAAGACCGCCTTTGCGCCGCGTTGCTTCAGCGCCAACATGCCGCGCGTGATCAATGCGCTGCCAATGCCGCGGCCTTGATGGTCAGGCGCAACCGCCAATGGTGCCAACCCGATGCAGGGCACGTCTTCCACCCATAACCGGTGAAAGACGACGTAGCCGATGACGGTCTGCTTCGGCATCAACCGCAACCAGCGAGAGAACAATATCATTGTCAACCCGCAATTCATCGACGAGCTTGGCTTCTGCTTCCCCCGCAAAGGCGGCGCGCAAAAGGTCCCGCAACGCTGCTGCGTCGCCCGCCACCTCGACCCGAATGGTTGTGCCGCTCACGCCAGCCTCACACCGCGTTTGATACCGGCACCGCGCAGGAATTCCTCGGCCTTCATGGCCTGCCGGCCGGCGCGCTGCAATTCGAGCAGGCGCACTGCGCCCTCGCCGCAGGCGACCGTAAGCTGGTCGTCGAGCACTGTTCCCGGAGCGCCGGAACCCTGCGCCAGTGTCGACCGCAGCACCTTGACGCGCGTGCTCTCCGCTTCGAACCAGGCACCGGGAAACGGCGACAGGCCACGGATATGATCGTGCACCGGCTTGCCCGGTCTTGACCAGTCAATGCGCGTCTCGTTCTTGCTGATCTTGTCGGCATAGGTGACGCCCGCCTCGCCTTGCGGCTTGAACTCGATCGTGCCGCGTTCCAGCGCGCCAAGTGCCCGCGGCATCAGCATGGCACCGATGCGCGCCAGGGCATCGTGCAGTTCCCCTGCCGTCATATCGGCGTCAATCGGTATCCGATCGGCCATAGCCGTGGGCCCCGTATCGAGGCCTTCATCCATCCGCATGATGGTGACGCCGCTCTCGGCGTCGCCCGCCATGATCGCGCGGTTGATTGGCGCGGCACCACGCCAGCGCGGCAACAGCGAGGCATGGATGTTGAAGCAACCGAGGGGCGTGGCATCGAGGATGGGTTTGGGCAGGAGCAGGCCATAGGCAACGACCACCGCGGCATCGGCGCCATGCGCACGGAAGGTGGCCTGCGCCTCCGGCGTCTTCAGCGTTGTCGGCGTCAGCACCGGCAGGGTGAGGCGGCGCGCCTCCTGCTCGACCGGCGTTGGTTGCAGGTCCAGGCCGCGGCGACCCGCGGGCTTCGGCGCGCGGGTGTAGACCGCGGCAATATCGTAGCCGCGCTCGACCAGCTCAGTGAGCGCCGGCAGGGCGAAATCCGGAGTGCCCATGAAGATCAGGCGAAGGGACATAAATTGATCCTAGCTCAACATCTTGAGCAATTCGCAAGTCGCCCTGGGTACTGCATAACTCCCTCTCCCCGTTGGGGGACGGTTGCGATGAGGGGGTTCGGGCATGCGGAGAATCCGTACCCCTCACCCGGATCGCGTCGCGATCCGACTTCTCCCCACGGGAGAGGTGAAGGAAAGAGCGCTAGACAGTGTGGGTGCGGGCTTTCTCGCTCGTTGCGCCCGGATGGGGCTTGGCACCGCCCGTGAGCTTTGCCGCCTTGGCGAATTTCTTTGTCACCCGATCGCGCTTGAGCTTGGAAATATGATCGATGAAAAGCACGCCATTGAGATGATCGATCTCATGCTGCAGACACGTGGCGAGCAACCCATCGGCTTCGATCTCGTACGGCTTTCCCTCGAGATCGAGATAGTTCACCTTGACGCGAGCCGGACGCTCGACCTCTTCGTAATATTCCGGGATCGACAGGCAGCCTTCCTCATAGACGCCCTTCTCTTCCGAGCGCCAGGTGATTTCCGGATTGATGAAGACCTGCGGCTGCGAAGGCTCGTCCTTCTTGGCTAGGTCGAGGGTGACAACGCGTTGGAGCACGCCCAGCTGGATCGCAGCCAGGCCAATTCCCGGGGCGGCATACATCGTCTCGAACATGTCCTCGACCAGCTTGCGCGTTTCCGCGTCGATCGTCTTCACCGGATCGCAAACCAGCCGCAACCGCGGATCGGGCAGGATGAGAATCTCTCGCAAGGCCATGGCGGCGATGTAAGCGGTACTTGTGAGCGGGTCAACGCGCGGGGGCTTGGCTCGGAGACGGCGAACCAGTTGCCTGATGTTCCCTCTTCGTTCACGAACCCGAATTGGGGTAAGACTGGGGCCATGACTGAAACGATTCTCATCGTGCTTGGCCTGGTTGTCACCATCGGCATGCTTGCCATCATCGCCTTGCTGATCCGCCAGCGGGGGCCGAGGGTCGATCCCGCGGCCGAGCAGCGTCTCGCGCAGGTAAATGCCAATTTGCAGACCATGGGGCAGATGCTGGCGGCGGCCCAATCGCAGCTTCAGCAATCCGTCAACCAGCGGCTCGACGCCGTGACCCAGAATCTCGGCGAGTCGATGAAGACCACGGCCAAGCACACCACCGACCACCTGCAGCAATTGCATGCCCGGCTCGCCGTGATCGATACCGCGCAGCGGAACATCACTGAACTTGCCACCCAGGTCAGTTCGCTGCAAAGCGTGCTTGCCAATAAGCAGTCGCGCGGAGCTTTTGGGCAGGGGCAGCTGGAAGCGATCATTGCCGATGTGCTTCCGAAAGGCGCCTATCAGTTCCAGCACACGCTCTCGAACAGGACCCGGCCGGACTGCGCGATCTTCATGCCGGAATCCGGCCCGCTGATCATCGACGCGAAATTCCCGCTCGAGGCGATGACCGCTCTGCGCGGCGCGGCCACGGACGATGAACGCAAGCAGGCGATGCAACGCGTCAAACAGGACATCGCCAAACACATCTGCGACATTGCGGAGAAATACCTGATCCCGGGAGAGACCCAGGACATCGCGCTGATGTTCATCCCTTCCGAGTTTGTCTATGCCGACCTGCATGAACACTTTGATGACCTGGTGCAGCGGGCGCACCGTGCGCGTGTAATGATCGTTTCGCCGACGCTGATGGTGATGGCCATCCAGGTAATCCGGCAGGTGCGCAAGGACGCGCAGATGCGTGAGGCGGTCGGCCTGATCCAGCGCGAGACGGGGCACATGCTCAACGACGTCCGTCTGCTCTGCGAGCGCGCGAACAAGCTGAAAGGCCATTTCGGGCAGACGGCCAAGGACGTCGACGATATCCTGGTTTCCGCCAGCAAGATCGAAAAACGCGCCGGCAAGATCGAAGAGCTGGAGTTCGACGGCGAAGCACAGAGCGAGCTTCCAATGCCGGTCGAGATGCCGCACCGGCTGCGCGCGGCGGAATAACTTACCGCCATCATTTGCTGCTCGATTGGCGATTCACGGCCCGTTCTGCTAGTTCCAGCGGATGACCACCACCACCCCCGCCGCGCGCAGCTCTTTCGTCGATGCCTTTGCCGTTTATCTGCGCCCGCGGGTGCTGATCGTGATGCTGCTCGGCTTCGCCTCGGGCCTGCCGCTGGCGCTGTCGGGTTCGACGCTGGCGGTTTGGCTGACCGAGGCTAACATCGACCTTGCCACCATCGGCCTGTTCTCGCTGGTAGGCCTTCCCTACACCATCAAGTTCCTCTGGGCGCCGCTGGTGGATGCGCTCGATATTCCGCTGCTGTCGCGCCGCTTCGGGCGCCGCCGCGGCTGGCTGATTTTTTCCCAGCTCCTGCTGATCGCCGCGATCGTGCTGCTCGGACTTATGCGATCCGTCGGTATCGATCCCCCTCATCACCCTCGGCGCGGTGACGGTGGCGACCGCCTCGGCGACGCAGGACATCGTGATCGACGCCTTCCGCGTGGAGAGCCTGGAAACCAGCGAACAGGCTGCCGGCATGGCCGGCTATGTCGCCGCCTATCGCGTCGGCATGCTGGTGGCGGGCGCGGGCGTGCTGGCGCTGGTGGCCTGGTTCGAATATCGCGGCATCCCGCATGGCCTGGCCTGGACCTGGGGTTATATGGTCGCGGCCCTACTGATGGGCGTCGGTCTCGCCGCAACAATTTTGGCGCGCGAACCGGAAGGCGGCGAACGCCCCCCGGTAAAGGACGCGCGCGAGGTCGCCCACCGCGTATTCGCCACCGCCTATGGCGCCTTTGAGGATTTCCTTACCCGGCCGTCTGCTGTCGCCATCCTGCTCTTCGTGCTGCTGTTCAAGTTCTGCGACGCCTTTGCCGGCGTGCTCACCGCGCCTTTTGTGCTGAAGATCGGCTTCGACAAGGAAACCTATGCAGCCATCGTCAAGGGAGTGGGCTTCATCGCGGCCATCCTCGGCGGCTTCGCTGGCGGCATGATCGCCCGCGCGCTGCCGCTCTCTACCAGCCTGTGGATCGCCGGCCTGCTGCAGATGGCCTCAAACCTGGTATTTTCCTGGCAGGCGCTGATCGGCGCGAATGTCGCTGCACTCACCTTCACCATCGTCGTGGAGAATTTCACCGGCGCCATCGGCACGGTAATCTTCGTCGCCTATCTCTCGGCATTGTGCGGAGACCGCGCGCACACCGCCACGCAATACGCGTTGCTCACAGCGCTGGCTGCGGTGGGCCGCACCGTGCTCGCCTCCGGAGGGGGCTTTGTCGCGGAGGCGGCCGGCTGGTTTTTGTTCTTTGTCATCACCGCTGCGTCGGCGATACCGAGCTTCCTCTTGCTCTGGTGGCTGCAGCAGCGCGGGCATTTCGCCGGGCTTGATCGACGACCCTAGAACGCCGTTCGCTGCTTGATCGCCGCCGAAAGCGTGCCTTCGTCGAGATAGTCGAGTTCACCGCCGACCGGCACGCCATGCGCCAGTCGCGTTACCCTCACTCCGGAGTCGCGCAGAAGATCGGTGATGTAATGCGCCGTGGTCTGGCCGTCGACGGTGGCATTCAGCGCCAGGATCACCTCTTTCACCACGCCGTCATGGGCGCGCGAGATCAGCGCGTCGATGGAAAGATCCTGCGGGCCGACACCGTCGAGCGGCGAGAGCGTGCCGCCGAGCACGTGATAGCGCGAATTGATCGCATGCGCCCGCTCCAGCGCCCAGAGATCGGCGACGTCGGCAACCGCGACAATAATGGAAGGGTCGCGGCGATCGTCGGTGCAGACGGTACAGGGATTTTGCGTATCGATATTGCCACAGATGCGGCAGACCTCGATTTTCTCCATGGCCGTGGCGAGCGCGGCGCCGAGCGGCGCCATCAACTGCTCGCGCTTTTTGATCAGATGCAGCGCCGCGCGCCGCGCCGAGCGCGGGCCAAGCCCCGGCAGGCGCGCGAGCAATTGGATCAGGCGCTCGATTTCAGGTCCGGCGACGGCGGTAGGCATAGCTATCCGTCATTCCGCGACGCGCCGTCAGGCGCGGGCCAGGAATCCATACTCCCGGTCGTGGTTATGGATTCCGGGCTCGCCGCTGCGCGGCGTCCCGGAATGACAAAATAGAGGGCGAGGGCCGACATCAAAATAATTTCATCCCGGGCGGCAGCGGCAGGCCGCCGGTCAGGCCCTGCATTTTTTCCTTCATCACCGCATCGGCTTTGCGGCGTGCATCGGCATGGGCGGCAACCAGCAAGTCTTCGAGGATTTCCTTTTCGCCCGGCTGAAGCAGGGAATTATCGATCTTCACGCTCTTCATCTCGCCCTTGGCGGTAAGGGCCACAGTGACCAGGCCGCCGCCGGCGCCACCTTCGACCTCGATGGTATCAAGCTCGGCCTGCAGCGCTTCCATCTTCGATTGCAGCTGCGCCGCCTGCTTCATCAAGCCCATGAAATCCGGCATGGCTCAGTCCTCGCGCTCGGGGTCGGGCAAAACGTCGGCATTCGGCACGGCGTCAGGTGCAGCTTCGGTCCGCCGCACGTCGACGATCTCGGCGCCGGGAAACCGTTGCAGCACAGTTTGCACCAGCGGATCGGAGCGCACGCCGCGCATCAGCTCGGCCTTCTCCGTTTCCATTTTCTGGCGGACCGTTGGCGCGCCCTCCTCCGACGACACCGCCACCATCCAGCGCCGTCCGGTCCAGGCTGCGAGCTTGCGGGACAAATCGCCGACCAAAGTTTTCGCTGCGCTCGGCAGCATGCCGATTTCCAGCTGCCCGTCCTCGAAGCGCACCAGCCGCACATCGCGCTCCAGCGCAGCCTTGATCGTGAGATCGCGTTTCTCAGCCGCGAGCGCGATCAAGTCCTCAAAGCGCGTCAGCGCCAAGACCGGCTCGGCCGCTGGCCAGATTCATTCGAGCGCGCAGCCGGCTCGCTCAAAGCCATGTTGGGCGAGGCCGCAGAAGCCGCAGAGCCACGCGGAGCACTGCGGGGGGCGTCGTAACGCGGTGCAAAGGATCCGCCCGCGCTGGGCGCGGTCGAAGCCGGCGCGCCGCCATTGGTCGGGCGCGCGCCGGAGGATTTCTCCTCGCCGAGCGAGCGCATGACTTCGTCCGGCGTCGGCAGGTCGGCGGCATAGGCGATGCGCACCAGCGCCATCTCAGCCGCCGCCAGCGGACGCGGAGCTTCCTTCACGTCGGCCATCGCCTTCAGCAACATCTGCCAGGTGCGTGAGAGAACGCGCATCGAAAGCCGGGTGGCAAAAGCATGGCCGCGGCTGCGCTCGGCTTCGCTGATGGAAACGTCCTGCGCCACCGCGGGCACCACCTTCACGCGGGTGACGAAATGGGTGAACTCGGCGAGCTCGGTCAGCACGATCAGCGGATCGGCGCCGGAATCGTATTGGTCGCGCAGTTCCTTCAGCGCAGAAGCGATGTCGCCGCGCAGCAACGCTTCAAACAGATCGACGATGCGCACGCGGTCGGCGAGGCCGAGCATCTGCCGCACATCTTCGGCGCGCACCGGACCTGCCGCATGTGCAATGCCCTGGTCGAGCAGCGAGAGCGCGTCGCGCACCGAGCCTTCCGCGGCGCGTGCGATCAGCGCCAGCGCTTCCGGCTCGGCCTGCACCCTTTCTTTCTCGGCGACGCCGGCGAGATGCTGCACCAGCACCGAGGCCTCGACGCGGCGGAGGTCAAACCGCTGGCATCGCGACAGCACCGTCACCGGTACTCTGCGGATTTCTGTGGTGGCGAAAATAAACTTGGCGTGCGGTGGCGGCTCTTCCAGAGTCTTCAGCAGCGCGTTGAAGGCGGCGCCGGAGAGCATGTGCACTTCATCCAGGATGTATACTTTGTACCGCGCGCTCACTGGAGCATAGCGGATGGCATCATTAATCTGGCGCACGTCATCGACGCCGTTGTGCGAGGCGGCGTCCATCTCCAGCACGTCGAAATGTCGGCTTTCCATGATCGCCTGGCAATGCACGCCAAGCTTGGGCATGTGGATGGTCGGACCCGTCACCGAGCCGTCCGGCAGCTCGTAATTCAGCGCGCGGGCGAGAATGCGCGCGGTGGTGGTCTTGCCCACGCCGCGCACGCCGGTGAGAATCCAGGCTTGGGGGATGCGGCCGGTATCGAAGGCGTTGGAGACGGTGCGCACCATTGCATCCTGGCCGATCAGGTCGTCGAAGGTAGCCGGGCGGTATTTGCGCGCCAGCACGCGGTAGGACGCCGGATTCGCACCTTCCGGGGCGGCGGCAGCAGGGCGGCTCTGATTATCGGCGGTGCTCATCCTGCTTTCCGATCCACGCCGCGGCGGCTGCGCGGTATTGTGTTGCAAACGGCAAGGGAAAAGGTGGGAGGCTGACGAGCGACCCGAACCGGAGCTCGTTAGGGCTGCTTCCTTCCGGACCTGACCCGGTTGGCGAGTGGTCCGTCCACTGCCAACCTCCCGCTTTCTATATCGGGCGAACAAAGCGGGAAAGCAAGCGCGAGTGGACCCGCAATTGGCCCTTTCGCCCATACCGCCCCGGGGCGAATAAAATAATCTGTCGCCTGCCATGTCCGATCCATACCTCTGGTCTCTGCATCCGCAGCTCGCTGCCGACGCCCACAGCGTTGGCGATCTGCCGCTCTCGCGGGTGCTGATCATCAAGGATTCCAATTATCCCTGGATCATCCTCGTGCCGCGGCCGCCCGGCTTGACGGAAATCCTCGACCTCGACCCGACGCAACGGGCCGAGCTGATGGGTGAGATCACCCAAGCCGGCAGCGCACTCAAGGAGATCACCGCTTGCGACAAGCTCAACATTTGCGCTTTGGGCAATGTGGTGCCGCAGCTTCACGTCCATATCATCGCCCGGAGCAGGAGCGACCCGGCTTGGCCGCAGCCGGTCTGGGGGAACTGAAGCCGCGCTCCTATGACCCTGTCACGCTGGAACGTTTTGCGACCCTATTGGGCGCGGCGCTCGGTCTAAGCTAAGGCTTGCATATAGAATAATTTTCTTTATAGGCTCGATATAGACGCGTAAAGAGAATATCCTTTCGAAAGCGTGCGGGCATTTAGCCCGGTCATTTCAAGGATTCGGCCATGGACGCCATCGACTACAAGATCCTCGCGGTTTTACAGGAGGATGCTTCCCTTTCGGTGGCCGAGATCGGCCAGCGGGTCGGGCTTTCCTCTACCCCGTGCTGGAAGCGCATTCAGCGGCTGGAAGCCGATGGCGTCATCCTGAAGCGCGTGGCTCTGATCGATCAGGACAAGATCGGGCTCGGCATCACCGTCTTCGTGTCCGTGGAAACAGGAGACCACTCGCAGGAGTGGCTCGGGCGTTTCGCCGAAGTGGTGGGCGCCATGCCCGAGGTGATGGAGTTCTACCGCATGGCAGGCGATGTTGATTATATGTTGCGGGTGATTGTGCCCGATATTCAGGGCTACGATGCATTCTATAAGAGACTGATCGCGTCGGTACCGCTGAAGAACGTGACGTCGCGCTTCGCGATGGAGAAAATCAAGTCGACCACGGCGCTGCCAATTCCGCGCGCAACTGCGGCATAAATCACTAACGACTAAGGATACTTCACAGAAGGCGACAGGCGCGGCCGCATATACATCTGGTCTTTTAATTGAAGCGTGCCGGTCATGGCGTAACCGATCGCCGGTGTATAGCCGTATTCCGCTTCGCTCCAAATTAGCCAGGTATTGGGCACCTTGAGCGCCTCGGGCAGCGTGACGCGACCCGGAGCGTGCGGTGCCGTTCCGCGATTTGCTCCAGTCGATGCTGGCGTTGCCGTTGGCGTCGATCTTGACCTGTGACACGGTCACCGTGAGCGCGCTCGACGAGAATGGCGAGATCACCGCCGCCGAAGCGTTTAGAAGGTTGGTCATGTTCGCTTCGCTGATGGTTGAATACTGCGACGCTAAGTCGGCCACCGTGCGTGACGCCAGCGTGACCTTGCGGCTCGCGCTGATTGCCTGTGCCACCTCGGCACCGCCCAGATAAAGCGTTAACATCAGCGGCAGCACGAGCGCAAATTCGACCGCAGAAACGCCCTTTGTGTCGCAGCCAAAGCGCCGCGCCCAACGCCGCAGTCGAAGCTGAAGGCTCATGAGCAGGTCCCCTGGTACGGCTCGTTGCGGAACACTGAGGTCGCCACCAGCAGGCGCTTGTTGCCACTCATGTCAGCGAGGTCGAAGCCCATCATCGAGAGATAGACAGGGAACTGATAGATCAGCCGCACGACCACGATCTCGCATGGGCCACCCGGGTTATAGCCGCCGGGTTTGACATTGCCTTCCTCGTCCACCGGCCGGCTTAGATCGGCATCGGCGAAAACGGTGTATTTCTGCACATCGACGGTGATTCCCGCGTCGCAGTCGAAAAGGCCATAGATCCTGGCGCACACAGCTTCTTTGAAAGTTGCCTGGGTCAAGCCGCCGTTTTGGGCCTGGCCCGTCAGGATCAGTCGCGAAGAGTCCGCCACCGCTGTTTCCAGCGTCTGGCCCGCGAAGAACACCATCGCCGTTTCCATGATCGCGAAGAGCACGGCCAGGAACGGTGCAAGCACAAAGGCGAATTCTACCGCGACTGCGCCATCGTCGCGTCGCCGGAAGGCGCGCAGAATGTCGAAGCGAAAAGCGCCTGCACGCAATTTCCTGCTGATCAAGTCAACCATCTGTCAGATAACCCACAAGACGGCTTTCCGCCGTGCTTTTTAGTATCAAAGAGGCGTTGTCGAAACGTTGCGGATTAGGCGCACAAAATGCCTGTAGGCATTTAGGACGCGCTAACCAAATGAACCGAAGTAGGGTTACTTGGGCGGTTGGGCGGAAGGTTGGCCGCCACCTTGGGCCTGCCCCGTCCGGGCGCCGGTCTGCGCAAGCGTTGTCCCGAAATACGTGTTGCTGTCGCCCAAGGTAATACGCCGCTCGCATTTGGGCATGCAGCTATATGACTCACGCTCGACGCCGCGGTAGACGACCACGCTGTCACGCGCGCCCTGCACCTCGATCGTCTTCTGTTCGAGCACGGCGCCGAAACGATCGAGAGCAACAATGTTGGTAACGCCGTATCCTTTGCCGGTCAGGACTGCCATGCCGCCCGATTGTATGGAGATGTCGGCAATCAGCGGGTTTCCCACCACCATCGTGGCCGCGCCCTCGGGCAGCTTTATCACCTGTGCCTGATCGAGCGTGAGCATAAGAGCGGAGTCAGGATTTCCGTTTTGCGCGGCGGCGGGCAGTGCAGCACCAACAAGCAATGCCGCAACAAGAATAAGGCGCCTACCGTTCGGGCCGAACCCATCTAACACGACCGACATGGCACTCTCCCGTTATGCGTTGGACCACGGCCGCAATCGGCCACGCGCAGAACAGCCTAGGATTGACGGCAAATGGTGAACGAACTGGAAATGCCTCGGCCAGGATCAGTGCGGACTTGGGAATTTTAACGTCGGCGCAAGAGATGCCCGCCAAGTTTCTATCTGGGACCAGAAAGAGACAGGAAGGCGAGGCAGGGGCGAAGAGGCTAATCGCCGCGGCCTTCTCGGCAGCGATCATAAGGATCTGCAGGTTATTGGCAGACGGATGGCAGCGGGCGAAGGCACATCCCACCAGGTTCTTTGGCGGCAGAGATCCCGGGGAAAAATTTGGTTGCCGTTAGTTAAAAAGCACGCGTTCGCCCTTACCACTTTTTTAGGGTCGCCGGTCATAGTGCGCCCTACGCGAGCGTCAGACGCCGGTCCTCGATAAGTGGCAAAGAGTACCACGCGTTTTTGAATTGAGGCGGACCTTTTTGTTAGCCGTTTACTTCGCTACCGCTGCAAAAATGGGGGGTCCATCTTACCCCTTCTTAAGGTCTCGCGGTTAGGGTCTGAACGCTTGCCACGCTGTCATCTTTTATGGAGCAACCGACTATGCGTAATGTGTCACGTTTCCTTCGCGACGACTCCGGCGCCACCGCCATTGAATATGGCCTGATCGCCGCTGGCATCTCCGTAGCCATCATCGCTGCCGTGCAGGCGCTCGGGACTTCGCTGTCCGCGACGTTCCAAGCTGTCAACACAGCTCTGCAGCCTGCGGAATAATGCTGCCAAATCTGGTCAAAGCCTGCCTCCCGCAACGGAGGCAGGCTTTTTCTTTACCGGACTCCGTTGCGCTAACCGATCCGCAATATCGGCGAGCGTAGTCTGCGGGCGGGGCACATCGCGCATGGATCCCGCATGGATGGAATGGGCGTTATGACCGAAGCCATCAAGCTGCTGTTGTTTCCGGCCATGATGGCCTTCGCCGCCTCGAGCGACCTGTTGACCATGACGATCCCCAACCGGGTATCGCTGCTTATGATCGGCGGCTTCTTACTGTTAGCCGTCGCGACCGGGATGAGCCTGGAACAGATCGCGATGCATGGGGCTGCCGGCCTGCTCGTCCTCGTTCTTGCATTCGCATTCTTCACTCGCGGCTGGATCGGCGGTGGAGATGCCAAGCTGGCGGCCGCGACCGCTTTATGGTTTGGCTTTGAGCATCTCATGGAATACCTGCTCTACGGCGCGATCTTCGGCGGCGCGCTGACACTCCTACTCCTCCAGTTTCGAGCGTTTCCGCTGCCGGGCCTGCTCTTAGGGCATACCTGGGCCGAGCGGCTGCACGAGCCGAAGGGCGGCGTGCCTTACGGCATCGCACTCGCGGCGGCCGCCATGGTGGTCTATCCCGCCACACCCTGGATGCAGAGCATCACCGGCTGAGCGGCGCATCGTCCGGTCGCCGCCGGCGGCGGCAACGTTCCATTAACTCGATTTAGATACGCCTAATTAACCATGCTTTGACCTTTGCATGATCAAATCGGCTTTGGGGAGAGCGCGCATCCGCTCCACCCTCGGAAGTAGGCGACCGCACTGTCTGTTGGGAAAGCAAGCGTATGAAAGTCGCGCGTATTATTGTGCTTGGCGTCGCTGTCGCTGCCGGCGGCCTCGCAGCACTTATGGCCGGACGGCAGACACAAACGCCGCCGGCGCCGAAGCCAGTGGCCATGGAAACGACAGAGGTGCTTGTCGCAAAAGGCGATATTGGCATCGGACAAGCCGTCTCCGCAGCCGACCTGCAATGGCAGACCTGGCCGGCCGCTGCCGCCGGTCCCCATTTTATCCGCAAGACCGAAAAACCGAACGCGGTCAATGACTTAGTTGGATCGCTCGCGCGCTCGCCGCTGGTTGCCGGCGAGCCGATCCGCGAGGCCAAGTTGATTAAGACCAACGGCTCCGGATTCATGGCTGCGATCCTGCCGTCCGGCATGCGCGCGGTCTCCACCGAAATCTCGCCGGAAACCGGCGCCGGCGGGTTCATCCTGCCTAACGATCATGTCGACGTGATCTTGTCGCGGCGCGATCGCGAGGAGAAAGCCTCCGGCCAGGACGGATTCGTCAGCGAGACGATTCTCACCAACATTCGCGTGCTCGCGATCGACCAGGCAATCGAGGAAAAAGGCGGCCAGAAGGTGGTGGTTGGCAAGACCGCCACGCTCGAGCTTGGTCCACGCCAGGCGGAAACGCTTGCGCTCGCGCGCCAACTCGGAACGCTGTCGCTCGCACTGCGCAGCCTTGCTGACGGCAACAAGTCGGAGACTGAAGAAAAGGCCGAACGCCGTGGCGTCGGCATCAATACTGTCCGCTTCGGCGTGACGACCACGACGACGCCGAGATGAAGGACAAGAGGGGGACAGCCGAAATGCGGCATACCAACCTGGTGCGGGCGCCGTCCCGGATAGCGGTGGCAGTGCTGGTCGGCGGAGCCCTGCTTAATCCTGCGGGTGCGGCCGATTCACGCGTGGTCAAGGGAAGGACCGCAACGGCGGCTATCACCGCGAGCGAGGAAACCTCGCAGTTCATCCCCCTGGGCGTCGGAAAATCCGTAGTAATCGACCTGCCGGCGGACATCAAGGACGTGCTGGTGGCGGATCCCAAGATTGCCAACGCGGTCGTGCGCTCGGCGCGACGTGCCTATTTGATCGGCGTCGCCGTTGGACAAACAAACGTTTTTTTCTTCGATGCCGCGGGCCGGCAAATCGCGGGCTATGACATTGCGGTCACGCGCGACCTGAACGGCGTGCGCGCGGCACTGAGGCAGGCTTTGCCGGATGTGCAGATCGAAGGCGTCGGCGATGGAGTCATGTTGCGGGGTAGCGTCGGCAGCCCTGAGGAATCTCAGCAGGCTTATGATCTCGCCGTACGGCTCGTAGGCTCGGAAGGCAAAGTGTTCAATGGCATCTCCGTCCGCGGCCGCGACCAGGTGCTGCTGAAGGTGACCGTCGCCGAGGTGCAGCGCGATGTGATTAAGCAGCTTGGGATCAACCTCAACGCCAACGTCAATTTGGGCGCCACCGTCATCGATCTCGTCAATAACACTCCTTTCAGCGCGACAGGTCAGGCCCTGAGTAACAGCGACTTTACGGTGTCGAACTCCGGCATCAGCGCAACGCTGCGGGCGATGGAACGGGCCGGCGTTATTCGCACCCTGGCAGAGCCGAACATCACTGCGATCTCCGGCGAAACCGCGACGTTCGTTGCCGGCGGTGAATTCCCCATCCCGGCAGGCCTGAGCTGCGACACCACCCGCTCGCCGCCGGTTTGCCAGCAGCAGATCGAATGGAAGAAGTTCGGCGTGAGTTTGAATTTTCGCCCTGTCGTGCTGTCGGAAGGCCGTATCAGCCTCAAGGTCATGACGGAAGTTGCAGATCTTTCCACCGACAATGCGATGACATTTACGGTGCCGGGTTCCCCGACCGCCCTGACGGTGCCGTCAATCCGCACCCGCCGGGCCGATACCGTGCTTGAGATTCCCTCCGGCGGCTCGATGGCGATGGCCGGCATCCTGCAAGAACAGACGCGGCAGCATATCAACGGCTTTCCCGGCCTGATGCAGCTTCCGGTACTGGGCGCGCTGTTTAAAAGCCGTGACTACGTCAACCGCCAGACCGAGCTGATGGTGCTGGTGACGCCCTATCTTGTGCGCGCGACGGCGAAAAAGAATCTGTCGAAGCCTGACGATGGCTTCGCCGACGCATCCGATCCTTCGACCGTGCTGCTGGGCCGTCTCAATCGAATCTATGGCATCGCCGGCCGCGTCGATCCAAACCAGATTTATCACGGAAACTACGGTTACAACCTCGATTGACCTGAGGAAACTTTCATGCCCGGCTCCCGCTCCTGCCTTATCGACCGGAGAAGACTTCGGTCTGCTGTCATCGGTGGCGTGCTCGCCGCCGCGGGCGCGGTGCTGCTCTCCGGCTGCTACACTGTCAAGGATACGACTGCTTCAATTCCGACCGATTATCGCCAACGTCATCCGATAACGATCAAGGAAACCGATCACGCCATCGAGGTTTTCGTCGGATCGAACCGGGGCGGCCTCAACGCCAGCCAGCGCGCCGATGTGCTCGCTTTTGCGCAGGCATGGAAGAAGGAAGCCACCGGCGGCATCATCATCGATCAGCCGATCGGCATGTCCAACCAACTCGCCGCCGACGAGGCCGTGCGCGAAGCCCGCTCGCTCCTGGCCGCCGCTGGATTGCCGCCGAACGCCGTAGTGGTGAGACGCTATCACCCGAAAAATCGCATCGCCATTGCCACGGTGCGATTGAATTATCCCAGGGTAGCCGCCGAAGCGGGCCCCTGCGGCCTCTGGCCGGCCGATCTCGGGCCGACGTACGAGCCTCAGCACTATGAGAACAAGCCGTATTGGAATCTCGGCTGCGCCAACCAGCGCAATCTGGCCGCCATGGTCGCTAACCCCGCCGACCTGGTGCAGCCCCGGGGCGAAGATGCCGATGCCTACAAGGCGCGCCGCAGTGTCGTGCTCGAAAATTACCGCAAGGGAGATCCCACCGGCACGCGCTATTCCACTCCAAACCAAGGCATGATCACAGAAGTAGGCCGATGATCACACACGCATTACAAGCGGAAGAAGCCGAGCTCGTCCCGAACGAGCCGATCGCGCCAGACGAGCACATCGCACCGGCGCCACGGATTTCCGTCCAGGCGTTCTGCGACACCGTGGAAACCGCCGCAGCGGTGCAGGCCGCGGGCGATGACCGCCGTCTTGTCAAGGCGCACCTGAAGCTGCAGATGGGCGGCGTCACCGCGGCGGTCGAGGCCTATCGCACCTCGCCCACGCCGAATGTTGTTTTACTCGAAACCGAGACGCGCGGGCACGACATCCTCGCCGGCCTCGACCAATTGGCCGAGGTCTGCGACGCCGGCACGCGCGTCATCGTCGTGGGCCGGATCAACGATGTGGTGCTCTACCGTGAGCTGGTTCGGCGTGGAGTCAGCGAATATCTGATCGCTCCGGTCAGCACGATCGACGTCGTTCGCGCGATCTGCGGCCTGTATGCGCCGGCTGCGGATACCAAGCCGCTCGGCCGCGTCATCGCGATAGTCGGTGCCAAGGGTGGCGTCGGCGCCTCGACCGTTGCCCATAACCTGGCCTGGGCCATCGCAGGCGATCTCCGTCTGGATGCTGTCGTTACCGATCTGGATCTCGCCTTCGGCACGGCTGGTCTGGATTACAACCAGGACCCCTCGCAGGGTATTGCGGACGCAGTTTTCTCGCCCGAGCGTATCGACACCAATTTCATTGACCGGCTGCTGTCGAAGTGCACCGATCATCTCAGCCTGCTGGCAGCGCCCGCGACGCTGGAACGCGTCTATGACTTTGCCTCGGAATCTTTTGAGGCCATATTCGAATTCGCTGCGCTCCACCATTCCCTGTGTCGTGCTCGACGTGCCACACCAGTGGACCGGATGGACTCGCCGCACGCTGGTCAGCGCCGACGATATTCTGGTCGTAGCCGAGCCGGATCTCGCCAATCTGCGCAATACCAAGAACCTTGTCGATCTGCTGCGCGCTGCGCGGCCGAACGACCGTCGCCCGCTCTACTGCCTCAATCGGGTGGGTGTGCCGAAACGGCCAGAAATCAAAGTGGCTGATTTCGCCAAGGCGCTCGATGACCAGCCGGTGGCGACCATTCCCTTCGAGCCGCAATTGTTCGGCACCGCTGCCAATAACGGCCAGATGATCGCGGAAATTTCCGCCAGCCATAAGACCACGGAATCCTTCCGCCTGATGGCGCAGCTCCTTACCGGCCGCCCGGAAGCTAAGCGTCAGCGGGCGGGCCTGCTGAGCCCGCTGCTGGCGAGGTTCAGTAAGCGCCCGGCCTGACGCCTCTCGTTGGAGTTCGCCTTTGTTCGGAAAACGCAGCACGGCGGCCGTTGAAACCCACAGCCCGGTAGCGGAAGCACCGCGGCCGGTCGCGGCCCCCACTTCCGCGCCCAGCACCCAGGCGCCCGTGGAGCACGGGCGTACGCCGTTCCCATCGGCCGGGCTTGGCGCACCTTTGATCGGTGCGCCGGAAAGCCCCAGCCGAAATCCGTCCACGCCGTCGAGCGCACAGATGATGACTAACGCCGACACGCGGCGCTCGGAATCCTATTACGAGGTCAAAGGCACGATCTTCGGGGCCTTGATCGAGGCCATCGATTTGGCGCAGCTGGCGCGGCTCGATGCCGAGAATGCACGCGAAGAGATTCGCGATATCGTCAACGAGATCATCGCCATCAAGCATGTCGTGATGTCGATTGCCGAGCAGGAGGAACTGCTCGACGATATCTGTAACGACGTGCTCGGCTATGGACCCCTGGAACCGCTGCTGGCACGCGACGATATTGCCGACATCATGGTGAACGGCTCTGGCACCGTGTACATCGAAGTCGCCGGCAAAATCCAGCGCACCGGGATTCGTTTCCGCGACAACCAACAACTTTTGAACATCTGCCAGCGCATCGTCAGCCAAGTCGGCCGGCGCGTGGACAAATCCTCGCCGATCTGCGACGCGCGTCTTGCCGACGGCTCGCGCGTCAACGTTATCGCCCCGCCGCTGGCAATCGACGGCCCTGCCCTCACCATCCGCAAGTTTCGGAAAGAAAAGCTGACACTGGACCAACTGGTGAGATACGGGACGATCACACCCGAGGGCGCGCAGATCCTGCAGATCATTGGCCGTTGCCGCGTCAACAGCATCATATCGGGTGGCACCGGCTCCGGTAAGACCACCCTGCTCAATTGCCTGACGCAATACATCGACAATACCGAGCGCATCATCACCTGCGAAGACGCGGCCGAATTGCAGCTGCAACAGCCGCACGTGGTCCGCCTGGAAACCCGGCCGCCCAACCTGGAAGGCGAAGGCCAGGTCTCCATGCGCGATCTGGTCCGCAACTGCCTGCGCATGCGGCCCGAACGCATTATCGTCGGCGAGGTGCGCGGCCCCGAGGCTTTTGATCTGCTGCAGGCAATGAACACTGGCCATGACGGCTCGATGGGCACGCTGCACGCCAACAACCCGCGCGAAGGGCTTTCTCGACTGGAATCGATGATCACCATGGGCGGCTTTACGCTGCCCTCGCGCACCATTCGCGAGATGATCTGTGCGTCGGTCGACGTGATCATCCAGGCGGCGCGCCTGCGCGACGGCTCGCGCCGCATCACCCACATCACCGAGGTGATAGGCATGGAAGGCGAAGTGATCATCACGCAGGACCTGTTCGTTTACGACCTGCTCGGGGAAGACGCGAACGGCAACCTGGTGGGGCGGCATCGCTCCACCGGCATCGGCCGGCCGCGTTTCTGGGACCGCGCGCGCTACTTTGGCGAGGAGCAGAAGCTGGCCGCCGCGCTGGACGCCGCCGAACAAGCAACTAAGAGCTGACAATGCATCCGCTCGCCCTCGCTTTCCTGGTGACCGTCGCGATTGGCGGGTTGGGATGGGTTTTTATCTATCCCCTTCTTACCGGCGAGCGGCGCGTGGAGCAGCGGCGGGAGAGCGTGGCGCGCGCGACACCCACCCGTACCGCGCGCGTCGTCGGCAAGTCGCGCCGCGATCAGGTCGAGGACACCCTGAAGGAGATCGACGCACGGCACAGGGCCGGCAAGCGTCCGCCGCTTAGCGTACGCATTTCGCAAGCCGGCCTCACCTGGTCGAAACAGCGTTTCTTCCTGACGGCCGCCGTGTTGGGCGTATGTGCCTTCCTTGCCTTCATGCTCACCGGTACAGGTATCATCCCGGCGGCCGGGGTTGGCTTCGCTGCGGCCTTCGGTCTGCCGTTCTGGATTCTGTCCTTTCTCAAAAAGCGCCGGGAATCGAAATTCCTCGCAGGCTTCCCCGACGCCGTTGACGTTATTGTGCGCGGCATCAAATCCGGCCTGCCGCTGATGGACTGCCTGAGGGTGATCGCCAACGACTCTCAAGAGCCGATAAAAAGTGAATTCCGCGCCATCATCGAGAGCCAGGCAGTCGGTGTGCCTTTAGGCGAAGCTTGCATCAGGATTTACGAGCGCATGCCGGTTGCGGAGGCTAACTTCTTCGGCATCGTAATCTCCATCCAGCAGAAGGCCGGCGGCAATCTGTCCGAGGCCCTCGGCAACCTTTCGCGTGTGCTGCGCGACCGTAAGAAAATGAAGGCGAAAATCCAGGCCATGTCGATGGAAGCAAAGGCTTCCGGTGCGATTATTGCTGCTCTTCCATTTGTGGTAATGGGCCTCGTCTATCTCACCAGTCCCGACTACATCATGCTGCTATTCACGCAAAAGCTGGGCAACCTGCTATTGGCCGCCTCGGCGGTCTGGATGTCGATGGGGATTTTCGTCATGCGCAAAATGATCAACTTCGACTTCTGAGCCGCCAATGATCCAGATCCTGATGGAC
This sequence comes from uncultured Alphaproteobacteria bacterium, assembly GCA_963728585.1. GTDB lineage: Bacteria > Pseudomonadota > Alphaproteobacteria > Rhizobiales > Xanthobacteraceae > CANKHA01. The sequence goes on along the minus strand of CAVSLB010000003.1, from coordinate 223,035 downwards.
GCGCTTCAGAATACCCGGCTCCTGGCGATGATGTTCGCCGCGCTGGCGGCCATCGCCACTGTGCTGACGCTGGCGATGCCGCTGCTGGCCAACGATGTGCTGGAAAAGCGCATGAAATCGGTGGCTTTGGAGCGGGAGAAAATCCGTCAGCGCGAGCGCGAACGGATGGCGCAGGGCGACAAGCTCTCGCTCCGAGAGTCGCCACGGCAATATATGCAGGCGGTCGTCAACCGCTTCAACCTTAACAAATGGCTCGGCCAGGAAGAGGCGCGCGATAAGCTGATACAGGCCGGTTACCGGGGTCAGGCGCCTTATGTCACTTTCCTGTTCTTCAGGCTGGTGTCGCCTATCCTCCTGGTATCGGCGGCGGCTTTTTACATTTTCGTTATGGGGAAGTTCGACAAGCCTTTGGCGGTCAAAGCCGGCGTCCTGTTGATTGCCGCCTATATCGGCATGCAAATGCCTTACGTCATTCTGAAGAACAAAATTCAGAAACGGCAGATGAGCATGAAGCGCGCATTTCCCGATGCACTTGACCTGCTGTTGATCTGCGTGGAGTCGGGAATGTCGGTCGAGACCGCCTTCAAGCGGGTCAGCGACGAAATCGGCACGCAATCGGTACCGCTGGCGGAGGAGTTCACGCTTACCACCGCGGAACTGTCTTATCTTCCGGAGCGTCGGCAGGCCTACGAGAATCTGGCCAAGCGCACCGATCTGGAAGGCGTCAAGTCTGTTTGCGTGGCACTGCAGCAGGCTGAGCGCTACGGTACCCCGCTCGGCCAGACGCTGCGCACCATGGCGCAAGAAAATCGCGACATGCGCATGGCTGAAGCCGAGAAGAAGGCCGCCGGCCTGCCACCCAAGCTCACTGTGCCGATGATCGTATTCTTCCTGCCGGTGCTGTTCGTGGTGATCCTCGGGCCGGCAGTCATCAAACTGATGGGCATACGCTAACGCGCGTCGGCTGCCGTTCCCGAATTTTCAGTCTAGCTGCGGAGCGCCGGCGCGGAGGAAGCCCGCCTGGGCTGTTGTGCCGGCTTGGGCTTCTGAATCTCGTCCTTTTGCTGCGCCAGCATTTGCCGAAGGTAATCGACGTTGGCTGCCGCTGCTTCGGCAGGCAGGTCAGCGCGCGCGATATCCTCGGCCTCGGCAAAGCGGCCCTGCAGGCCCACCACGAGGGCAAGATTCTGGCGCGCGCGCGATCCGACGCCAGGCTGCGCCGCGGCCTGCCGCAGCGTGGCTTCCGCCTGCTTCAGATCCTTAGACAGCGCATAGGACAGTCCGAGGTTGGACAGCACCGACGGCTCGTCCGGAATAATCTTCAAGGCGGAGGCGTAATAGCGCCGCGCTTCTTCATAACGACCAAGTTGGTCAAGCACTGCTCCCTGCGCCGAAAGGAGGCGCCAGTCCGGCATGTCGGGGGTATGCGCGCGGGAAAATACCTCGAATGCCTGATTGTAGTTGCCGATCTCAGCGAGCGCGCGGCCATAGGCGCCGAGCAGGGCCTTATCGTGCGGGTTCTTGATCGAGGCCTGTTCCAGCACAGCCACGGCCTGCGTGCGTTGCCGGGTGGCGCGCAGAGCCTGCGCATAGTGCATCACGTTGACGAGGTTATCGGGATGGGCGCGATAGAGCGCCTCCCATTTTTCCAGCGCGCTGCGCCATTCCGCCTCGGTGGCGGGCCGGGGCGCGGCGGCGAGAGATCCAGTGGTCTCCGGGCCCTTGGTGGTTTTGCAGCCCGCGAGGCCCGCAGCCAGGAAGGCCGCAAGCGCGGTCGAAGTGAGTAGGCGGGAGGGGCCGAGGGGGGCTAATCGCATGGCGATCGGGTCATGGCTTGGGGCGCATCCTGCGGCGCCCACCGGCCCTCAGCAATAAGGCGTTAACCCTAACGATAGGTTAACGCACCTGACCGTACCCAAGCTCAAAATTTCCCCGGCGCAGCCTTTTTGTCCGGTTCGTCCAGCTGGATCCGCATCGCCTTCATAAAAATCCCGCCGCCGTAATAGCTGGTGGCGCACATCGTCAGCTCCACGATTTCCTGCGGACTGAAATGCTTCTCCATGGCGGCGAAGGCCGCGTCATCCACGTCGCCCTTGTTCAGCGCGAGTTGGTCCACATAGCCAAGTAATGTCTGTTGCTTCTCGTCGAACAGATGCGCCTTCGGCCGCCAGTCCTTGACCGCATCAACCTGTTCTTGGGTAAGCCCAGCAGCCCGCGCGAGCGGCCGGTGGTGATGCTCCTCATAAGCGCAACCGACCAGGATGCTTGCGCGCAGGATGGCGATCTCACGCAGTACCCGCGGCGCATCGCATTCGTTGCGCAACGCGCGGGTGATATGCCTGCCCGCGGCCTGCAGCTTCGGCGCGTGCGCCTTAGTCAGGTGCAGGTTGAGAATGCTGCCGCCGCGGCGCGCGGTGTCCTCAAACAGTTCCGTGATGATCGGATCGAGCGGCTCCGGTAAAGGCGGCAGCCGCGAGACTTTGACGTTCTTGAATTCGTATTTTGGCTGATTGTCGTTCATGAGCTTCTTTCGTTGTCGGGCCCGGAAAGTCCGCGCGGCACTCTAGCGGCCTCGCTCGCGTCTTTCCACCGGGACCGGCTTTCGCGGCACGCGGGCTTCGTGCTAGTGCCCCGCTTCCGAAGTTCGTGATACATAGCGGCATCCTCTCACCCGAACTTCGGAAGCAAAGGGGCACCAGCCCACTTTATGCTTCCAGTCCCGCTTTTCGATTTGAAGTTCCTTACCGAAATTTGCCGCAGGTAGTGTAGGAACTTCAAAATCGGCGGCACGAGCACGGCCAACGTCTCAGAAGCGGAATTTGCATGCATCCTGTCTTTGTTGGGTCCGAAGTTTTCGACGCCGTCCCGATCTGGTTCGTCACCGCTGCCGCTTGGGAAGACGGCGGCGGGCCGCTCGATGCTGCCACGCGCCTTTTCGCCCGCGCCGCCGGCTACGAGCCGCGGCCGGGCAGTCACCTGCTGCTGCCGGGGGCGAATAACAAACTGGGCGGTGTGCTGTTCGGCATCGAAGAGCAGAAGGCCGCCAACAAGAATCTGTTCTTGCCCGGCAAGCTCGCCGAGCTTCTCCCGTCCGGCGACTATCGCTTCGGCAATGCCCCGCATGATGCACGGCTCGCTGCGCTTGCCTTCGCACTCGGCAGCTATCGTTTCACGCGCTACCGCAAAAGCGACGGCAAGACCGTGCGGCTGGAAATCCCGGAAGGCGTCGATGCCGGCGAAATCTCCCGCATCGCGGAAGCTGCCTTCCTGGCGCGCGATCTGATCAACACGCCGGCAAACGACATGGGGCCGGCGGAGCTGGAGAATGCGGCGCGCGATGTGGCGACCCGGTTCAATGCGAAAATCAGCGTGGTCGTGGGTGACGATCTGCTGGCGCGGAATTTTCCGCTGATCCACGCGGTCGGCCGCGCCGCCGCGGGGACGCCGCGGTTGATCGACATGACCTGGGGCGACCGCAACGCGCCGAAGGTCACGCTCGTCGGCAAGGGCGTGTGTTTCGATTCCGGCGGATTGGATATCAAACCCGATAACGCCATGCTGATCATGAAGAAGGACATGGGCGGCGCAGCCAATGTCCTGGCGCTGGCGCAGATGGTGATGGACGCCAAGCTGAAGATTCGCTTGCGCGTGCTCATCCCCGCTGTGGAAAACGCGATTTCCGGTTTTGCGATGCGGCCACTCGATATTTACCGCTCGCGTAAGGGGATCACGGTCGAGGTCGGCAATACCGATGCCGAAGGCCGGCTGATCCTGGCCGATGCGCTGGCGCTCGCCGACGAGGAAGCGCCTGAACTGCTAATCGACATGGGCACGCTCACCGGCGCGGCGCGGGTAGCGCTCGGGCCGGAGCTGCCGCCATTCTACACCGATGACGAAGCTCTGGCGGCCAAGGTGGCGCAGCATGCAGCGGCCGAGAATGACCCGCTCTGGCGGCTGCCGCTATGGCAGCCTTATGAGGCGATGCTGGAGTCGAAAACTGCCGATATCAACAATGTTTCGACCAGCAGCTTTGCGGGCTCGATCACCTGTGCCCTGTTCATGAAGCGCTTCGTCGAGGCCGCCAAAACCTGGCTGCACCTGGATATTTATGCCTGGACGCCGAGCGCCAAGCCGGGCCGGCCTGAGGGCGGGGAATGCCAGGCTGCGCGCGCTATATATGCATTGCTGAAGGAGCGTTATGGCTGAATTAGATCCCCGGCTGACTCCAGCGCGACCGGACTTGGCCGCCAGTCATCTGGAAGGAAAGGTACAGGCAGCGCGTTTCGTCGAAGGCATGCCTTATGAAGTAAGCGATCCGGTGGCGCCGCTGCGGCGCGCGCCGCAAGCCGATTCCCCGCTCGATACCGAAGCACTGATGGGCGAGCGCCTGAGTGTTTATGAGATCACCGAGGAAGGCTGGGCTTGGGGCCAACTGGAAAATGACGACTATGTCGGCTGGCTGCCGGCGAGCGCCCTGGTGCCCCCGGCTTTGGCACGCAGCCACAAAGTCAGCGCGGTGCGCACGCTGGCTTTCCCGGGGCCTTCTATCAAGCTGCCGCCGTTGCACGGCTTGCCGTTCGGCGCGCAGGTCGAGCTCGACCGGGTCGAAGGCGCGCTGGCTTTTACCTCGGCCGGATACATTCCGTTCCGCCATCTGGTGCCGATCGCGGACAAAGGCAGCGACTTTGTCGGCGTCGCCGAGCGGTTTGTCGGCAGCCCCTATCTCTGGGGCGGCAAGACCAGCTTAGGCGTGGACTGCTCGGGCCTCGTGCAGATTGCGCTGAATGCCTGCGGCCATCACTGTCCGCGCGACACCTATATGCAGGAAGCTTCTTTGGGACAGCCTGGGTCTGTTTCCGACCTGCGCCGCGGCGACCTGATCTTCTGGCACGGCCACGTCGCCATCGCGCGTGACGCGCAGACCATGATTCACGCCAACGCCTTTCATATGGCGGTCGCCATCGAGCCGATTGCCGAGGCGGTGGAACGCATCCGCTCAAGCGGTGGCGGGGAAATCACCAGCGTAAGACGCATTTGAAGATCGTCATGCCCGCGCTCGTCGCGGGTATCCCGTTAACAGTGCGCCCTTAATCGAGATGGCCGGGACAGGCCCGGCCATGACAATAAAACTGCTGCGGCATCACTTACTGTGCCACCACGCCTGCGGAAGCGGTTTCCAGCTTGAAGGCGGCGGCGAACAGCGCGCGCGTATAGTCGCTCTTCGGGTTCTTGAACAGCTCCATCGCGGGGCCTTCTTCCACCACCTTGCCGTGGCGCATCACCATCAACCGGCTGGCGAGCGCCGCAACAACGCGCAGGTCATGCGAGATGAAAAGATATGTCAGGTTGCGGCGCTTCTGCAGGTCGCGCAGCAGGTCCACGATCTGCGCCTGGATCAACATGTCGAGCGCCGAGGTCGGTTCATCGAGCACGATGAAGGTTGGCTCCAGCACCAACGTGCGCGCGACCGCGATGCGCTGGCGCTGGCCGCCGGAATATTCATGCGGGTAGCGGAAGCGCGATTCCGGATCGAGGCCGACGTCCTCCAGCGCGCGCACCACGCGCTGGTCGCGTTCCGTGCGTGTAAGCTTCGGTTGATGCACGTCGAGGCCCTCGGCGAGAATATCGGCAATCGACATGCGAGGACTGAGCGAGCCGAAGGGATCCTGAAACACGATCTGCATATCGCGCCGGAACGGCCGCATTTCCTTGAATTTCAGGCCCTGCAACTGGTTCCCCATGAATACCACCGGGCCCTCGGATGAGATCAGCCGCAGCAGGGCCAAGCCCAGCGTGGTCTTACCAGAACCGGATTCTCCGACCACGCCCAGCGTTTCGCCCTTGCGCACCTCGATGCTGACGCCATCGACCGCCTTGATATGACCGACGACGCGACGCAGCACGCCGCGCTTGATCGGAAACCACACCTTCAGGCCGTTGGTCTGCACCACGACGGGCGCGGCCGGCTGCAGCGGCGCCGGATCCGGCTTCGGCTCGGCCGCAAGCAGCGCGCGCGTATAGGGATGTTCCGGAGCGGTGAAGATGCGCTCGACGGGCCCCTGCTCCACGATCTTGCCCTTGCTCATGACGCAGACGCGGTCGGCGATCTTGCGCACGATGCCAAGGTCATGGGTGATGAACAGCATCGACATGCCCAGGCGAGTCTGGATGTCCTTCAGCAGTTTCAGGATCTGCGCCTGAACGGTAACGTCGAGCGCGGTGGTCGGCTCGTCGGCGATCAGCAGATCCGGCTCGTTGGCGAGCGCCACGGCAATCATCACGCGCTGCCGCTGGCCGCCGGAAAGCTGGTGCGGGTAGCTGCCGAGCCGCGTCTCCGGCTCGGGGATGCCGACCTGCGTGAGCAATTCCAGGATGCGCCGGCGCGCGGCCGCGCCGCTGATGCCGCGGTGCAAATCCAGTATCTCGCCGATCTGCTTCTCGATCGTGTGAAGCGGATTGAGCGAGGTCATCGGCTCCTGGAAGATGATGGTGATGTCGTTGCCGCGCACCTTGCGGATTTCATGCTCCGGCAAGTGCAGCAATTCCTGGCCTTTGAAGTGTACCGTGCCCGAGGGATGGCGCGCGGCGGGATAAGGCAAGAGCTTCATCACCGACAGCGCGGTGACGGACTTGCCGGAGCCGGATTCTCCCACGATCGCCACCGTCTCGCCCTTGGCGATGTCGAAGGAGATGCGATCGACCGCCAGGATTATTTTATCGCCTTGTTTGAAGGCGACCGAGAGGTCTTTCACGTCGAGCAGTTTGTCGGTGGTCACATCCATCCCGCTCACCCGAAAGTCTTGCGCGGATCGAAGGCATCGCGCACCGCCTCGCCGATGAAGATCAGCAGCGAGAGCATTATCGCAACAGTGAAGAAGCCGGTGAGGCCTAGCCAGGGCGCCTGCACATTCGACTTGCCCTGCGCCAGCAGCTCGCCGAGCGACGGGGAGCCCGGCGGCAGGCCGAAGCCGAGAAAGTCGAGGGAGGTTAGTGTCATGACCGATCCCGAGAGGATGAAAGGCAGGAAGGTCATGGTCGCCACCATGGCGTTGGGCAACAGGTGGCGGAACATGATCGCGGGGTTGGAGACGCCGAGGGCGCGCGCGGCCTGCACATACTCGAAGTTGCGTCCGCGCAGAAATTCGGCCCGCACCAGCCCGACCAGCGACACCCAGGAGAACAGCAAAAGAATCCCGAGCAGCACGAAAAAGCCGGGTACCAGCACCGATGAGATGATGAGCAGGAGATAGAGGGACGGGATCGAGGTCCAGATTTCAATGAAGCGCTGGAACAGCAGATCAGTCCAGCCGCCGAAATAGCCCTGCACCGCGCCGGCGGCGACACCGATAATCGACGATATGATGGTGAGGATCAATCCGAACAGAACCGATATACGGAAGCCGTAGATCATCCGTGCCACTACGTCCCGGCCCTGGTCGTCGGTACCGAGCCAGTTGTATTCAAGATCGCGGCAAGAGGTCAGGCCTTTCTTCTTCACCACCGGCTCGCACTCTTTCTCCGTCAGCAGCCAAGTGGGCTTGGACGGCGCTGGCGTCGGCAGGTCGAGATTGTGGGTGTTGTAGGAATATCGGATTGGCGGCCAGATCATGGACCCGCCCTTCTCCGCGATCAGCTTCTGCAGGAACGGATCGCGGTAATCCGCAGCGGTTTCGAAGTCGCCGCCAAAGTCGGTTTCGGAATAAGTGAAGATCGCCGGGAAGTAGGACTTGCCGTCGGCACGCACATAGAACGGCTTGTCGTTGGCGATGAATTCCGCGACCAGGCTGAGGATGAAGAGAACGAGGAAAATCCAAAGCGACCAGTAGCCGCGCCGGTTGGCCTTGAAATTCAGCCACCGCCGCTTGTTGAGCGGCGAGATAGCAATGCGCTTGCCCTCGGGCGGCACCACGAGGCCGGTCGGGGATACCGCGGTGGTTTCGGGAACGGCGATGCCGCTGCGCACGTCCATGTCAGACTTCCCGCGTCTCGAAATCAATGCGGGGATCGACCCAGGTATAGATCAGGTCGGCCAGCAAATTCACAACGAGACCGACCAGCGAGAAAACGAAAAGCGTGGCAAACACCACGGGATAATCGCGGTTGAGTACACTCTCGAAGCTCAGCAGGCCAAGGCCGTCGAGCGAAAAGATCGTTTCGATCAGAAGAGCCCCCGATAGGAAGGCGCCGACGAAAGCCCCGGGAAAGCCGGCAATCACGATCAGCATCGCGTTGCGGAAAACGTGCCCGTACAGCACCTGTTTTTCGGTATTCCCCTTGGCGCGCGCGGTCAGCACGTACTGCTTGCGGATCTCGTCGAGAAAGGAATTCTTGGTCAGCAGCGTCATGGTCGCGAAGGCGCCAAGCATCATCGACGTGATGGGCAGCACCAGATGCCAGAAGTAATCGATGATCTTCGCGTACCAGGGCAACGCATCCCAATAGTCCGACGTCAGCCCGCGCAGCGGGAAGAAATTCCAGAAGGAGCCGCCGGCAAACAGAATGATCAGCAGGATGGCAAACAGAAACCCGGGAATGGCATAGCCGACAATGATAACACCGGACGTCCAAGTATCGAAACGCGTTCCATCGCCGACCGCCTTGCGGATGCCGAGGGGGATCGAGATAAAATAGGTGACCAGCGTCATCCATAGCCCGAGCGATATGGAGACCGGCAGCTTCTCCTTGATCAGCTGCAACACGCTCACATCCCGGAAATAACTCTTGCCGAAATCGAAGCGCGCGTAATTCCACAGCATCAGGAAGAAGCGTTCGTAGGCCGGCTTGTCGAAGCCGAACTGCTTTTCCAGGCTCTTGATGAATTCCGGATCGAGACCCTGCGCGCCGCGGTATTTCGATGTCACCGTCTCGATGGCGCCGCCCGGCATCTGCTGGCCGACGCCGAAGTCGCCGCCGGGCGAGCCTGAGATGCGCGAAGTCGCGCCGGTGTCGCGGCCGGTGAGCTGCGAGATGACCTTTTCCACCGGCCCGCCGGGTGCGAACTGCACCACCGCGAAAGACACCAGCATGATCCCGAACAAGGTGGGAATCATTAACAACAGACGGCGAATGAGATAGGCGGTCATGTCATTCGGCTTCGTTGGCGTTTGCTCTCCCTCCCACCTTGCGGGGGAAGGTTGGGATGGGGGGTGAAGAACATAGCGCGTCGAGCGCTTGAGGTACCCCCCTCCCGGCCCTTCGGGCCGACCTCCCCCGCAAGGGGGGAGGTAAAACGGCTGCGCTGCATGGTGCTATCTCGTTTCCAGTTTTGCGGCCTTGACCGGGTCGTGCCACCAGGTTTCCGGAACGCCGCGTGCATAGCGCGGTTTTGCCGCGGCCGGCCGGGCGAACACATCCCAGTAGGCGATGCGGTGCGAAGCCAGATACCAGTGCGGTACCCAGTAACGCCCCGCTCGAACCACACGGTCAAGCGCCCGGCATGCGGTGGTCAGGGTGGCGCGCGTCTCAGCGTCGATCGCGACGTCGATCAGTGCGTCGATCGCGGGATCCGCGATACCGGCGAGGTTCTGTGAGCCTTTCGTGGTGGCCGCCTGCGATGAAAGATAAGTGCGCAAGCCGTCGCCCGGGGTGGAAGAAAAACTGAAGCGCTGCACGGTGATGTCGAAATCGAAATCGTCCACGCGTGCGCGATATTGCACCGGGTCGACCAGCCGGAACGTCGCGTCGATGCCGAGCACGCCGAGATTCTTGATATAAGGCATGTGATGCGGCTCGAAACTCGGCTCGTCGAGCAAAAACTCCATCCTGATCGGTTCTCCCTGGGCATCCACCCGCTTGCCGCTCTTGATCGGAAAACCGGCCTCCTGCAACAGCTGGCTGGCCCTGCGCAGCAGCGCGCGGTCCTGCCCGGAGCCGTCGGACACCGGGGGGACGAAGGCTTCGGAGAAAACGTCGTCGGGGATTTTGCCGCGGAACGGCTCCAGCAACGCCACTTCGTCTGGCCCCGGCTTGCCCACTGCCATCAGGTCGGAATTCTGGAACACCGAATGCGTGCGCTTATAGGCGCCGTACATGATGCTCTGGTTGGTCCATTCGAAATCGAAGGCCAGGATCAGCGCTTCGCGCAGTTTCGGGTTCTTGAACTTGTCGCGCCGGGTATTGAAGAACCAACCCTGCGCGCCCGAAGGCGTGTCGTCTGGTAATATCTCGCGCTTGACGCGCCCGTCGCGGATCGCGGGAAAATCGTAGCGCGTGGCCCAGACGCGAGCGGTGAATTCCTCCCGAAACAGATAGTTTTTTCCGGTGAAGGCCTGAAACGCTGCTTCGCGATCACGGTAAAATTCGTAGCGTACGACGTCGAAATTATTCATCCCGCGCCGCGCCGGGAGCTCCGCGCCCCACCAATCCTTCACCCGCTCGTATTCGATATAGCGGCCGGCCTCGAAACGCCCGACCTTGTAGGGCCCGGAGCCGAGCGGCGGCTCCAGCGTCGACTCCTCGAAATTCTTCACCGCGTAATAGGCGCGCGAAAAGATCGGCAGCGTCGCCACGAACAGCGGCACGTCGCGTCCGCGCTTGGGCGCAAAGCGCACGACCACGGTATCGTCTCCTTCCGCTTCGCTGCCGACCATATCGCGCGTGAGCTGCTGAATGATCGGATGGCCTTTCTGCTTCAGCGTGGTGAGCGAGAAGATGACGTCGTGTGCCGTGATGGGGGTGCCGTCGTGGAATTTCGCCTCCGGCCGCAGCAGGAAACGATAGGTCAATCCATCGGCGGAAATGCGCACCGCGCGCGCGGCCAGGCCATAGAGGCCGTCGGGCTCATCCGCCGCGGACGCCATCAGCGTCGCAAAGGTCAGTTCCATGCCCTGCGCGGCATCGCCTTTGAGGATGTAGCTGTTAAGCGAATTGAAGGTGAGGAAATTCTGGTTGTACTGTCGCGTGGAGCCGACCTGGGAAAACAGCCCGCCCTTCGGGGCGTCCGGGTTGACGTAATCGAAATGCTTAAAGTCCGCGGGATATTTCAAGTCGCCGAAGGCGGAGATGCCGTGGCGTTCCGGCTCCTCTTGCGCCAAGGCAGCAGGCGTGCGACAGGCGCGACGGCGCCGGCGCCGAGAAGGAGCGTGTCGCGGCGCGTCAGCCGATGCTTTCACGAACGCGACCCTGTCTTGGAAGCCTTGGCTTCGTCCCACCACCAGATCGTCGGGAAAGCCGACATGCCGTAGGTCGGCATCTTTTCCGGGCGCGCGAAACGGTCCCAGCGCGCGGTGCGAACCTTGTCATAGGTGAATTGCGGCACCACGTAGTGATTCCAGAGCAGCACGCGGTCGAGCGCCTTTGTGGCGGCAACCAGTTCGTCGCGGTTCTTGGCGAAGATGACCCGCTCGATGATCGCATCCACGGCCGGATTCTTGATGCCGACGAGATTGCGCGAGCCGGGCTGATCCGCCGCTTGCGAACTCCAAAATCCGCGCTGCTCGTTGCCCGGGGAAAGCGACTGGCCCCAGCTTGCGATAACGATATCGAAATCCCAACTGCGCTCGCGATTGGTATATTGCGCATCGTCGACCGTGCGAACCGTGACGTCGATTCCTAGCCTCTCCAAAGCCGGCTTGTAGAACAGCACGAACCGTTCGGTATTCGGATTGTCCACCAGGAACTCGACCCGGAAAGCCTCGCCGTTCCTGCTATCCACCAGCTTGCGGTCGCGCACTTCGAAGCCTGCCTCCTTCAGCAAGCGCACCGCTTCGCGCAGATTGTTGCGCACGTTTTCAGGATTGCCGCCGACCGGGTTGGCATAGGCCGTGGTGAAGACTTCGGCCGGCACCTTGTCGCGCAGGCTTTCCAGGATCTTCAGCTCCTCGCCTTGCGGCAGGCCGCGCGCGGCCAGCTCGGTGCCTTCGAAGTAACTCGCGATGCGCTTGTACTGGCCGTAGAACAGCTGCTTGTTCATCTCCTCGAAATCGAAGGCATAGTTGAATGCCCGGCGCACGCGCGCGTCCTTGAACTTGTCGCGGCGGATATTGAAGGCGAAGGCCTGCATCACGCCGACATTGCGGATGGGAAATTCCTCCAGCATCACCCGCTTTTCTTGGACCGCGGGGAAATCGTAAGAGGTCGCCCAGCTTTTGGCGCTGTTCTCGGTGCGCCAATCGACGTGATCGGCCTTCAGCGCTTCCAGCGCTACGGTGGAATCGCGGAAATATTCGAAGCGGATCTGGTCGAAATTATCCCGCCCGACATTCACGGGGATGTCCTTGCCCCAGTAATCCTGCACCCGCTCAAAAACGATCGTGCGGCCGGGGGTGAATTCCTTGATGCGGTAGGCGCCGTTGCCAAGCGGCGCTTCCAGGGTCGTCGCGCCGATGTCGCGCTTGTTGCCGGATTTGTCCGTGCCCTCCCAGTAATGCTTCGGCATCACGCTGAGCTGGCCGACGATCTGCGGCAGTTCGCGGTTGCCGGGCTGATCAAAAGTAAAAGCGATGTCGCGCTCGCCCGTTTTCTCCGCCTTGGTGACATGACGGTAATAGGCGGAGAGCTGCGGGTGGTGCTTCTTGAAGGCTTCGAGCGAGAAGATCACGTCCTCCGGCGTCACCGGCTTGCCATCATGCCATTTGGCGTTAGCGCGCAGGCGGTAGACGACGGATGAATAATCCTCGGGATAACTCACCGCCTCCGCCAGCAGGCCGTATTCGGCCGATACCTCGTCAAGCGCCGGGACCATCAGGCTGTCGTAGAGAAGGTCGACGCCGGCCGCGAGGTTGCCTTTGACACCGGACACCACGAGATTGAGGTTGTCGAAGGTCTGGCCGCCGGCGATCAGGCGTACCGCTGCCGCCCTTCGAAGCAGCCGGATTGACGTAGTCGAAATGCTTGAAGCTGGCGGGATAACGCAGATCGCCGAACAACGACAATCCGTGCCGCCAGGTGGACGCAGAGCCTGGCGTTGCGGACTGCGCGGCGGCCGCGCGTCCGCCGATCGCGCTGAGTGCCGGAGAGGCAAGGGTGAAAACGCCGGCTTGGACGACGGCTCGACGGGTCAGGCGCACGGCAATAACTCCGTAATGGGGCCAAGAAGGGTCACGTCGGCCTAGCAATTCAGGGATTATGTCGGTTTTTGGAAAGACCGCCAGTGAACTCCCGGTAAGTTGAAACGCCCTGACGAGGCAGGTGTTTCCATGCAAACGCAAAACGGCCGGGCCATGGCCCGGCCGTCGTAAAATTTGGTTGACGTCGTTACTACAGCTCAGCGTTTCGGGGCCGCCTGGCCCGGCTGCGCACCGGCATTGCCGGGCTGGGCGGGCGCCGCTCCGGGCTGGTTCTGTCCCTCAGGCGGCTGGCCCGCGGCCGGAGCTTCCGCGACCTGAGGCTTGGGCACCGGACTATCAGCGCGGGTGCGCAGATATTCGATCACATCCGCCCGTTCGCTGCCGCGTGTGAGTCCCGCGAAGGTCATCGACGTGCCGGGGAGATAGCCGGTAGGCGCGGCCAGGAATTTGCTGAGTTCCTCGAAGGTCCATTCGCCGCCCTTGCCTTTCATGGCGCCGGAATAATTGAAGCCGGGGACCGACGCGCGCTGGCGGCCGACGACGCCCCAAAGATTCGGGCCGACTTTGTTTGGGCCGCCCTTCTCGAAGGTGTGGCAGGCGACGCATTTCTTGGCCGAAGCTTCGCCCCGCTCGAGCGAAGCTTTTTGCAGCAGCGTCTCGATCGGCTCGGATGCAGCCGGGGCGGCACCACCTGGCGCGGCCGGCGTCGGCTCAGCCACGGCGATGGCATAGCCGGGCTTTCCGGGCTTCGGCGCGGTGAACAGCGCGCCGGCGGCGATGTTCACCGCAAGCAGGAAAAGGCAGGTGGCGAGAACCGCGCCCAGGATCTTGTTGAGTTCAAATGAGTCCATCAAAAATCGGCTCCGCGGGAGGATGAGGCGGAATTCAAGCACGAGCTTGGGAAGCCCGCGGCGGCGCAGAGATAACCGGTTTGCCTCACCCCTGGCAACCCGTATAAGCACGCCGGAACCGGCGATAAATGCATTCCTGGCCGGATGTTGCGCGGGGGCGGCTGGGGCAATGGCCGAAAGCGACCTTCTGATCCTGATTCCGGCTCGCATGGCCTCCGCCCGGCTTCCGGGCAAGCCGTTGGCGGACATCGCCGGCAAGCCGATGATCGTGCAGGTGCTGCAGCGAGCGCAGGAGGCGGCGCTCGGGCCGGTGGCTGTCGCAACGGATGCGCGCGAGATCGCCGAGGCGGTGGAAAAGGCGGGCGGCCAGGCGGTGATGACACGGGCCGATCATATTTCCGGCTCCGACCGTGTTTTCGAGGCGCTCAGCAAGCTCGATCCGCAGGGTCGCGCGCGCATCGTGGTCAATCTGCAAGGCGACCTGCCCACCTTGTCGCCGCAGGATTTGCGCGCGGTGCTGCAGCCGCTGGCCGATCCGGCGGTGGACATCGCCACGCTGGCGGCTGAGATAAAAGAGCCGGCTGAAAGGACCAATCCCAACGTGGTGAAGGTGGTGGGCTCGCCGATTTCGTCCAGCCGCTTACGTGCGCTTTACTTCACCCGCGCCACTGCGCCGTTCGGCGAGGGGCCGCTCTACCATCACATCGGGCTCTATGCCTATCGGCGCGCGGCCCTCAAGCGCTTCGTTGAGCTTCCGCCTTCCCCGCTCGAACGGCGCGAGAAGCTGGAGCAGCTGCGGGCGTTGGAAGCCGGCATGCGGATCGACGTCGCCATCGTTAACAGCGTGCCGCTCGGCGTCGACACCGCCGAGGAGCTGGCGCAAGCGCGCGCTGCGTTGACTCGCTCAAGCAGAAGCGCGTAACGAACGGCCATGGCGAAGCACAAGAAAATCGCATTTCAGGGCGAACCGGGGGCCAATTCGGACCTCGCCTGCCGCAAAGCCTATCGGGCTTACGAGCCGCTGCCCTGCCCGACCTTTGAGGACGTCTTCGCCGCCGTGCGTTCCGGCAGAGCCGAACTCGCCATGATCCCGATCGAAAATTCAGTCGCCGGACGGGTCGCGGACATCCACCACCTGATGCCGCATTCCGGCTTGCACATCGTCGCCGAATATTTTCTTCCCGTGCGACATCAATTGATGGCGCCGAAGGGCGCCACGCTGAAGACGCTGAAGACGGTGGAAAGCCACATCATGGCGCTCGGCCAATGCCGCAGGACGCTACGCAAGCTGCGGCTGAAATCGGTGGTTTCCGCCGATACCGCGGGCTCGGCGCGCGAGATTGCAGAATCCGGCGATCTGACGCGCGCGGCGATCGCTTCCGAGCTGGCGGCGAAGATCTACAAGCTGAAAATCCTCAAGCGCAATATCGAGGACGAGGAGTACAACACGACGCGCTTCATTGTGCTGTCGCGCAAGGCCAAATGGGCGGCGCGCACCCACAAGGACTTGATCACCACTTTTGTCTTCCAGGTGCGCAATATTCCGGCCGCGCTTTACAAGGCGCTCGGCGGCTTCGCCACCAACGGCATCAACATGACCAAGCTGGAAAGCTACATGATCGAGGGCAGCTTCTCGGCAACGCAATTCTATGCCGACGTGGAAGGCCACCCGAAGGAGCGCGCGCTGGAGCTGGCGCTGGAGGAGCTGGAATTCGTCACCCAGCCGAAGACGCTGAAGATTCTGGGCGTGTATCCCGCGCATCGCTATCGCGAGACGTTTCGGTAGCGTCAGCGCCGCTAGGAGGAGTTCTTGCCATGAGCAGCGATTCAAAACTGCGGCGAACGCTGCATTTCAAATTCACGTTGCCGAACGCGGATTCGGCCCAGATCGGCGCCATGGTCAAGGCGATGGCGCCATTTTACCAGATGTTCGGCGAGACGCGCATACGCTTGCTGCAAAACGTCGACGACCCGGCAAAATTCACGCAGGAGATCGAATACGAGGCGCCCGAAGGCTTCGAGATAAACCGCCAGCAGATCGCCAGCGACGCCCGGATGCAGACTTATTTGCAAGCTTGGCGCTCGATGTTTCCCGGCGCCGTCGAAGTCGACGTCTACAAGGAAGTGTAAGGCGCGATCAGATCGTCTGGTTGTATTCGCCGACTTCCGGGAATTTGCGCAGCACCGCGTCCACCGACTTGAACATGTCGCGCATGCGCTGCTCCGAGACCGGGCTTTCCACCACCACGACCAGCTCGGGTTTGTTGGATGAGGCCCGCACCAGGCCCCAGGTGCCATCCTCCACCGTGACGCGCACGCCGTTGACCGTGACGAGGTCGCGGATCGCCTGGCCGGCGACTTTCTCGTTCTTGGTTTTGGCTTCCTGGAACAGCGCCACCACCTTGTCGACGATTCCATATTTCACTTCATCGGCGCAGTGCGGCGCCATGGTCGGAGAGCCCCAGGTCTTCGGCAAAGCGTTTTTCAGATCCGCCATGCTCTTTTCGGGATTGCGGTCGAGCATGTCGCAGACCGCGAGCGCGAAGATCAGCCCGTCGTCATAGCCGCGGCCGAACGGCTTGTTGAAAAAGAAGTGGCCCGATTTCTCGAAACCGGCGAGCGCGCCCAGCTCGTTCACCCGCCGCTTGATGTAGGAATGGCCGGTCTTCCAGTAATCGGCCTTCACTTTGTTCTGTTGCAGTACCGGGTCGGTGATGAACAGGCCGGTCGATTTCACGTCGACCACGAAGGTGGAGCCGGGATGCAGCGTGGACATGTCGCGCGCCAGCATGACGCCGACCTTGTCGGCGAAAATCTCGTCGCCGGTATTGTCCACCACGCCGCAGCGGTCGCCGTCGCCGTCGAATCCCAGCCCTACGTCCGCCTTCACGCGCAACACTTCGTCGCGCATGGCGTGCAGCATCTTCATGTCTTCGGTATTCGGATTGTAGTTCGGAAAGCTGTGATCGAGCTCGCAATCGAGCGGCACCACTTCGCAACCGACCGCCTCCAGCACCTGCGGCGCGAAGGCGCCCGCCGTGCCGTTGCCGCAGGCCACGACGACCTTCAGCTTGCGCTTGAGCTTCGGACGGTTGGTGAGATCGGCGAGATAGCGTGCCGGGAAATTCTCCACGAAATGGTAGGAGCCGCCGCCTTTGAGGTCGAAGCGCGCGTTGAGCACGATCTCGCTCAGCCGCCCCATCTCGTCGGGCCCGAAAGTGAGCGGACGGTTGGCGCCCATTTTCACGCCGGTCCAGCCGTTGTCGTTGTGCGAGGCGGTGACCATGGCGACGCAAGGCACGTCGAGATCGAATTGCGCAAAATAGGCCATCGGCGTCATGGCGAGGCCGATGTCGTGCACCTTGCAGCCCGCCGCCATCAGGCCGGAAACCAGCGCCATCTTCACCGATGCGGAATAGCCGCGGAAATCATGCGCGGTGACGATTTCCGGCCGCACGCCCATTTCGCGGATCAAGGTGCCGAGCCCCATGCCGAGTGCCTGGATACCCATCAGATTGATTTCGCTGCCGAGCAGCCAGCGGGCGTCGTATTCGCGAAAGCCGGTAGCCTTCACCATCGGCTCGGATTCATAGGCATAGGTATTGGGTGTGAGTTGAGCTTTCGGCTTCGGGAACATCAACGTCCTCGGGCTGGAACCGGGATTTCGCGGGCAGCAATAACCTAAAGCGCCGCAGCACGGGAAGGTTGCCGGGTGGCCATGCCAAAAACTTAAAAGTTATTGCTCGAGGACGAGTTTGCCGTTGCTGTATTCGAAACGGCGCAGCCTGGAGAGGAAGGAAAGGCCGAGCAGGTTTTCGCTGAGCGCCTCGTCGGGCACGACCAAAGCGGCGACATCGCGCACGGTAACGTCGTCGATCTCCACGCGGTTGAGCCGGGTGCGAGCCGCCCGCACCGTGCCGTTGGCAGTCTTCACCTCGGCGGTGAACTCGCGTGAGGCCGGACGGATGCCGAGCCGGGCCGCGTCGCGCGCGGTGAGCGCGATCACGGAGGCGCCGGTGTCCACCATAAATCCTATGCGCTTGCCGTCGACACGGCCATCGACCTGGAAATGGCCTCGGCTGTCGCGCGGAATGATCACGGTGCGGCCAGGGTTGCGCGGCTGGGGCATGGCCGGCGTGGCGGCGGCTTTCGGTGCGGGAGGGACGTCCAGCACCCGCTCCGCATAGCCCGCGAAAATGCGTGCCGAGCGCCAAGAAAGAGCCCGGCGATGACTAGGAACTGCCGCATGATTCTGCCGAATTGAGCAATTTCGGGGAATTACACCATGCGGTTCCCAATACCGTCCTAACGCGATCGTTTGGATAGGCCGCTTTTCCGGACGGATAGTGAGCGATGAATTAATCGGAATAGTCGCATTCGGCATGTCGGGCCGGGTCCGACTGGCGCTTCGCAAATGATGCGGCGCGCGTGGCCCGTGCGGGTCGCCTAGGTCCCACGCGGCTTGGCGCGCCGCGTCGGCGCGGCCCGCGCCGGATCGTCCGGCCAGGGATGCCGAGGATAGCGCCCTCGCATCTCGGCTTTCACCGCGGCATAACTGCCGCGCCAAAAACTCGGCAGATCGCGCGTCACCTGCACCGGCCGATGCGCTGGCGAGAGCAGCTCGATCATCAGCGGAGTCTTGCCCTTGGCGATGGCCGGATGGCGGTCCAGACCGAACAGCTCCTGCACGCGGATTGAAAGCTTCGGTCCCTCCTCCGTGTATTCGATCGGAACAGCCGAACCGGTGGGGGCGGTGAAATGCGTCGGCGCTTCTTGCTCCAGCCGCCGAGTCAAAGGGTACGGCAGCAGGGCCTGCAACGCGGCGGCGAATTCGTCGGCGGAAAACTGCGAAAGCGCCGTTTTCCCTTCGAGAAACGGCACGAGCCAATTGATGTCTTTGGAAAGCGCGGCATCGGAGAGGTCCGGCCATTCCTCGCCTTCCGCACGGCGCAGAAACAGCACGCGGTCGCGCCATTGCGCCAAAGCTTTGGTCCAGGGCAGACGATCGAGGCCGAGCTGCCGCAGCCCTTCCGCCAGAATCGCCGCCGCTTCCGCGCTCGCCGGGCACCGGCACCGTCTGTTCGTTCAACACCACCGCACCCAGCCGGCGGCTCCTGCGCGCGCGCAGCGAGGCGCTAGCCTTGTCGAAGATGATCTCTTCGCGGCTTTCGATATGCGCGGCAAAACGCGCTTCGATCTCGGCAGGCGAAATCGGGGCGGCCAGAAGGATCCGGCTTTGCGATGCCTTTCCGGCCAGTTCGGCGACTGCGAGAAATGGCTCGCGCGCAAGCGGACTGGCAGGGTCGATGCCTCCGCCGCGTCCATTCGCCAGCAGAAAGGAATGCGTGCCCGGACCGCGGTTTTTGGCGATGCGGTCGGGATAAGCCAGCGCGAGGATGGAGCCGATGGAGATTTCTGATTCGCCGCGCGCGCTCTTTTTCACCTCTCCCGCTTGCGGGGGAGGTCGGCGCGAAGCGCCGGGAGGGGGAATTTTCCTCACCATGCCCCCTCCCCATCCCTCCCCCGCAAGCGGGGGAGGGAGAAGAAGCTCGCCCATCCTCTCCGCCATTCGCCGCGCGTCCTTCGCGCGCTGCGAGCGGTCGCGGCGCAGTCCCTCAATGCGGTGGCGCAGATCGACGTCGTTGCCACCCAACCCGCGCTCGGTCAACACCACGGCGATTTCCGCTGCAAGCTCACGGGCGCCTTCGCGGGCGGCGTCGACGATCATGCGCGCCAGCCGTGGCGGCAGCGGCAGGCCGCGCAGGAGCTTACCCTCCTCGGTGATGCGTCCCTCCGCGTCGATCGCGTCGAGCTCACGCAAGAGGGCGCGCGCCTCGTTGATGGCGGGCTGCGGCGGCGGATCGAGAAAGCCGAGCTTGTGCGGATCGGTGACGCCCCAATGCGCCAGATCGAGCACGAAGCCGCTGAGATCGGCGGCCAGAATTTCCGGCTGGGCATAAGGCTCAAGCGAGGCGGTCTGCGGCTCGTCCCACAGCCGATAGCAAATGCCGGGCTCGGTGCGGCCCGCACGGCCCCGCCGCTGATCGGCCGCCGCGCGCGAGACGCGCACGGTTTCGAGCCGTGTCAGCCCGACATCCGGCTCATAGCGCGGCACGCGCGCAAGCCCGCTGTCCACCACCACGCGCACGCCTTCGATGGTGAGCGAGGTTTCCGCAATCGAGGTGGCCAGCACGATTTTTCGCCGGCCCGGCGGCGTCGGCGCGATCGCCCTGTCCTGCTCCTGCTGCTCGAGCGCGCCGAACAGGGTGTAGATCTCAATGGCGGGATCGCTGATGCGCTCACGCAGCAGGGTCTCGGTGCGGCGGATTTCCGCAGCGCCTGGCAGGAACACCAGCAACGAGCCCGTGTCGGCCTGCAACGCGCGCATCACCGCTGCCGCCACCAGCTTCTCGATCGGCTCGCGCGCATCGCGCGGCAGATGCCGCGTCTCCACCGCAAAGGCGCGGCCCTGGCTTTCGATCACCGGCGCATCATGCAGGAGCTTCGCCACCCGCGCGCCGTCGATGGTGGCCGACATCACCAGCAGCTTGATGTCTTCCCGCAGACCCTCTTGCGCCTCGCGCGCCAGCGCCAGGCCGAGATCGGCATCGAGCGAGCGCTCATGGAATTCGTCGAACAGCACGGCGCTGACGCCGTTCAATCCCGGGTCATCGAGAATGAGCCGCGTGAACACGCCTTCGGTGACGACCTCGATGCGCGTCTTGCGCGATACTTTCGAGCCGAAGCGCACGCGCAGGCCGACGGTGTCGCCTACTTGCTCCCCCAGCGTCGCCGCCATGCGCGCCGCCGCTGCCCGCGCCGCAAGCCGCCGCGGCTCCAGCAGCAGGATCCTGCCTTTCGCCCAGGCCTCCTGAAGCAGCACCAGCGGCACGCGCGTGGTCTTACCGGCGCCCGGCGGCGCGACCAGCACGGCGGCATTCCTGGCGCGCAGCGCCGCGGTCAATTCCGGCAATGCGGCGTCGATCGGCAGCGGCTCTCGAAGCGCATCAAGGCGGTACCCGCCGGGCGTCATGGTTAACAATCTCCTGCCTGCACTTTGGCACGCCCTTTGCCCCGGTAAAGGCGAATGCAATTTGTCCGTCCGATTATGGGACGCAATCGCCGCAGCGGAACAGCAATGACACAGAACGCCGATATCGCAGCGCCATCGGGTTGCCTGGGTCGACTACGCCAAGGGCATCTGCATCGTCATGGTGGTGATGATGCATTCCACGCTCGGCGTCGGCGCCGCCGCCGGCGACGAAGGCTTCTTGCACGCGGTGGTCGCTTTCGCAAAGCCCTTCCGCATGCCTGATTTCTTCCTGATCTCCGGGCTATTCCTGTCGCGCGTCATAGACCGCGACTGGAAAACCTATCTCGACCGCAAGGTCGTGCACTTTGCGTATTTCTACGTGCTGTGGATGACCATCCAGTTCGCCTTCAAGGCCCCGGCCTTCGCCGCCGAGCATGGCGCGGCAGCGACGCTGCAGCTCTACGCGCTGTCGTTCATCGAACCCTTCGGCACGCTATGGTTCATTTATCTGCTGCCGATCTTCTTTGTCGTCAGCAAGCTCACGCGTGGGCTACCGCCGCTCGTCATCTGGCTCGCCGCCGCGGGGCTGGAAGCGGCGCCGATTGAAACCGGCTGGATGGTCGTCGATGAATTCGCCAGCCGCTTTGTCTATTTTTACACCGGCTATTGGCTGGCTTCGCATATTTTCAATCTCGCCGGCGTGGTGCAGGAGAAGCCGGCCGGCGCGCTCGCTGGGTTGCTGCTCTGGGGCACGTTTAACGCGCCTGATGGTCTCCGGCGGCTATTCGGAATGGCCGCTCGTCTCGCTGCTGCTTGGCCTGCTCGGCGCGGGTGCCATCGTCACGCTCGCTGCGCTGCTGGCGCAGCTGCGTATCTTCGACGCATTGCGCTATTGTGGCGAACATTCCATCGTCATCTATCTTGCCTTCTTCCTGTTCATGGCGGGCACGCGCGTGCTCCTCCTCAAGACCGGCCTGGTAGCCAGCGTCGGATTGATGTCGGTGATTGTCACGTGCGCGGGTGTGATCGGCCCGCTGCTGCTGTTCTGGCTCGTGCGCAAGACGACGCTGCGGTTCCTGTTCGAGCGTCCAGAGCGCTTTTGGCTCGCTCCCAAGCCGCGGCTGACCCTGCAGGCGGCGGAATAGGCCCTTTTCTCGTCATTGCCGGGCTTGACCCGGCAATCCATCACCTGCGCCTTCAAAGTTCTTTCGATGGACCCCCGGGTCAAGCCCGGGGGTGACGATCATTGAGTCCACAGCCTTGCCGCTGCGGCGTTGATTCATCCAGCTCTGACGGCCCACATTCGGGCCATGCCGTCAGCCAAATCCAAGCCCGCGCCGAAGCCGGCGCCTGCCCTGCCCGCCGCCGCCAGACCGGACGCGAAAGCCCTTGCCACATCGCGCGCGCTGAAGCCGGGAGACCATCTCTTCCTGGTGGACGGGTCCGGCTATATTTTCCGCGCCTATCACGCGCTGCCGCCGCTGTACCCGCAAGTCCGACGGGCTGCAGGTCAATGCCGTGCTCGGCTTCTGCAATATGCTGTGGAAGCTGCTGCAGGAGATGCCGCCCGACAATAGGCCAACCCATTTGGCCGTGGTCTTCGACAAGTCGGAAAAAACCTTCCGCAGCGAGCATGTATGGCGAATACAAAGCCAACCGCTCGGCGCCGCCCGACGATCTCATTCCGCAATTCCCGCTGATCCGCGAGGCGGTGCGCGCCTTCGATATTCCCTGCCTCGAACAGTCCGGCTTCGAGGCCGACGACCTGATCGCCACGTATGCGCGGCTCGCCTGCGAAGCCAAGGCGACGACCACCATCGTATCGTCGGACAAAGACCTGATGCAGCTCGTCTGCGACACGGTGATGCTCTACGACACCATGAAGGACAAGCGCATCGGCGCTTCGGAGGTATTCGAGAAGTTCGGCGTGACGCCGGACAAGGTGATCGAGGTGCAGTCGCTGATCGGCGATTCATCGGACAACGTTCCGGGCGTGCCCGGCATCGGCGTAAAGACCGCCGCGCAGCTCATCATCGAATATGGCGACCTGGAAACGCTGCTGGCGCGCGCCGGCGAGATCAAGCAGGAGAAGCGCCGCGCAAGCCTTGATCGAGCACGCCGAAAATGCGCGGCTTTCGAAGAAACTGGTCACGCTCGACCAGAATGTGAAGCTCGATGTGCCGGTGGCCGATCTTGCCGTGCACGAGCCGGATTACAAGAACCTGATCGCCTTTCTGAAGGCGATGGAATTCAACGCCCTGACGCGCCGCGTGGCGGAGAAGGGCAACGTCGACGCCGGCGAGATCGAAGCCAATCCAAAGCTTATTTCCGGCGAGATCGCCATCACTTCAGCTCCGCCGCCAGCGGGTGCGTCGGCGCCGCGGAGCGCGGCGGGCCGGGGGAGCCTCGACCTCGGCGACCTGCCCCCGCCCCAGCCCTCCCCCGCAAGCGGGAGAGGGAGCGCAGGCGCTGAGCCTGCCTCACCCCCATCTCGCTGGCCGAGCGCCGCATCGAAGCGCTGCGCAGCGCGAAGTTCGATCCTGCGAAATACGAGACGATAGCGACGCTCGGCCGGCTCGAGCACTGGATCGCGCGCGCCTACGACACCGGTTTCCTCGCGCTGAAAACCGAAATCAGCAGCATCGATCCGATGCAGGCAAAGCTGTGCGGGATCGCGCTCGCGGTCGCGCCGAATGAGGCCGCCTATCTTCCGCTCGGCCATCGCGAAGCCGGCGACGAGAGCGGCGCCGATGCCGGCTTGTTCGCGCCCAAGCTCTGCGACGGGTCAGATTTCCGAGCAGGACGCGCTCGCCGCGCTGAAGCCTGTCCTGGAAGACCTCAGCGTCATCAAGATCGGTCACAATGTGAAGCAGGACTGGCTGGTGCTGGCCTGCCGCGGTGTCCGCATCGGGCCGTCGACGACACCATGCTGATGTCCTACGTGCTCGACGCCGGCAAGGGCGCGCACGACATGGACGGCCTGGTGAACCGCTATTTCGGCCGCAGCCCGTCTCGTTTCAATGACGTCAAGAACAAGGAGCGGGCGTTGCTGACGCCGGAAGCGACGCCGGTCGCGCGCACCGCAAGCTATGCCGCCGAAGATGCCGATGCGACGCTCCGACTCTGGCAGGCGCTGAAGCCGCGCATGGTGGCCGAACACGTAGCTACCGTCTACGACACGCTGGAGCGGCCGCTGCGCGCAAGTCCTCGCGCGCATGGAGGAACGCGGCATATCGATCGACCAGGCCGTGCTTGCGCGGCTGTCGCAGGAATTCGGCAAGAAACAGGCCGCGCTCGAGCAGGAAATCAACAAGATCGCAGGAACGCAGGTCAATCCGGGAAGTCCCAAGCAGCTCGGCGATATCCTGTTCGGCCAGATGGGCCTGCCGGGCGGCACCAAAACCAGGACCGGGCAATGGTCGACTGGCGCACGTGCGCTCGAAGAGCTCGCCGAGATGGGCCACAAGCTGCCGCAAGTCATCCTGGATTGGCGGCAGGTATCCAAGCTGCGCTCGACCTATACCGAGGCGCTGCCTACCTACGTCAATCCACGGACCAAGCGCGTGCATACCTCCTACGCGCTGGCGGCGACGAGCACCGGCCGTTTGTCGTCATCGGAGCCGAACCTGCAGAACATTCCGATACGCACGGAGGAAGGCCGCAAGATTCGCCGCGCCTTCGTGGCGACGCCGGGCAAAAAGCTGGTCTCTGCAGACTATTCGCAGATCGAGCTGCGGCTCTTAGCCGAAGTCGCGGACGTGCCGGCATTGCGCAAGGCCTTCCAGGAAGGCATCGACATTCATGCCATGACCGCCTCGGAGATGTTCGGCGTGCCGGTGAAGGATATGCCGGGCGAAGTGCGCCGGAGAGCCAAGGCGATCAACTTCGGCATCATTTACGGCATCTCGGCCTTCGGTCTCGCCAACCAGCTCGCCATCGCCCGCGAGGAAGCCGCCGCCTATATCAAGAAATATTTCGAACGCTTCCCCGGCATCCGCGACTACATGGACGAGAGCAAGGAATTTTGCCGCAAGCACGGCTACGTGCTCACGCTGTTCGGCCGCAAGTGCCATTATCCCGATATCAGGGCGTCGAATCCTTCGCTGCGCGCCTTTAACGAGCGCGCGGCCATCAATGCGAGGCTGCAGGGCAGCGCGGCCGACATCATTCGCCGCGCCATGGTGCGGATGGAGCCGGCCCTGAACAAGGCGAAGCTGTCGGGGCAGATGCTGTTACAGGTGCATGACGAATTGATCTTCGAGGTGCCCGAAAGGGAAGTGGAGAGGACGCTGCCCGTCATCCGGCAGGTCATGACCGACGCGCCGCATCCCGCGGTCTCGCTGCATGTGCCGCTGCAGGTGGATGCCCGCGCCGCCGACAACTGGGACGAGGCGCACTAGCGTCCGCCGTTATTCCGGCAGCATCGCGATCGCCTCCACCTCCAGTAAGACGCCCTCGCGCGCGAAACCGACCACGCGCACGCTGGTGCTGGCCGGCGCCGCCGCCATGTTCAGGTAGAGCGCACGCACCTCGCGCAGGATCGCCTGATGTTCGAGTTCGACGAGGTAATTGTTCAGCTTCACCACATGCTCAAAGCCCGCGCCCACGGCCATAAGCGCGGCTTTCAGGTTTTCGAAAGTCTGCACCGCTTGCGCGCGGAAATCGCCCTGCACCAACTTGCCGTCGCGGCCCACCCCGATCTGACCGGAGATAAAAACCATCCGGCCCGGCGTCGTAACCTCCACAACCTGGGAATAGGCAGGCGGCTTGGTCAAGGTTTCGGGATTGAGGAAACGGGTTTTCGCCGGCACGGGGATCTCCTTTAGGCGGCATTCGCCACATGGTGCTGAACGCGAACGCATCCCTTCATGATGAAGGCTTGTGCACAGTATTCAAGCGCATCCCAAGCAACCTTTCTTCACCCGCTGCGTTGAGGCTTTGGGCGGAAAACGGCAGCGGGCAGGAAAAAGCGTGTTGAAAAATCGTAAGAATATAGGGCGTTTCGCACTCGCGATGGCGGCGGTCGCCTGCACGCTTGCGCTTCCTATCCCCAGCGCTTCAGCGCAGGGCATTTTCGATTTCCTGTTCGGTGGCGGCATCCGCCGCTCGGCGGCGCCTCCGCCCGCACCTTTGCCCTCGGTGCGCCCTTACGCCGATCCTTCCCGCTCGATCGAGGGCTACCGCAGCGAAAGCGGCCCCTCGACCGCTTATTGCGTGCGCCTGTGTGACGGCCATCCTTTCCCGGTGCAAAGCGTGGACGGCTCCGCCGCGCAGGCTTGCGCCTCCATGTGTCCAGCGGCGCAAACCAAGCTGTTCACCGGGGGCAGCATCGACCATGCGGTTTCCTCCGACGGCAAACGCTATGCCGCCTTGCCTGCGGCTTTCGTCTATCGCAAGCAATTGGTCTCCGGCTGCACCTGCAACGGCAAATCGGCCGGGGGGCTGGTACACGTGGACGCGCAATCCGATCCGACCCTGCGGCCCGGCGACATTGTGGTCACCAACGAAGGCCTGGTGAGCTATCGCGGCAATAACGGCAGGGGCTCCGACTTCTCCCCGGTGCAGGATCGCAAGCTTGCGAGCACCCCGATCCGGCCGCGGTCGGTTTCGGCTGCAGCACTGGCCGCCAACGCCCGCGCCGAAGAGCCGCGCCGCGGAACGCCGAGGAACGTACCTCCGGTAGCGATAGCCCACGCCGCATTCAAGTGAGATAAGAAACGACTTCGTCAGCGATGGAGAGCGACGAGGTCAGCCCCGGCGATTCAATTCCAAACAGATGCACCAGACCGGGCAGGCCATGCTGGAGCGGGCCCTCGATCATGAAATCCTGCTGGGGCACGCCGGGACCCGAGAGCCTAGGGCGAATGCCGGAATAAGCCGGCATCAGCGCGTTGTCCGGCAAGCCGGGCCAATAGCCCCGGATGCGCGCATAAAAGGCTTCGGCACGAGCCGGATCCACCGCATAATCCTCGCGCTCCAGCCACTCCACGTCCGGCCCAAATCGCATGCGTCCGGCGAGATCGAGCGTGATGTGGATACCGATGCCTCCGTCGACCGGCACGGGATAAATCAGCCGGGTAAAGACTGGACGGCCGGCATAGGAGAAATAATTCCCCTTGCAGAGGATGAGCGGCGGGACTCGCTCATCGGGGTAACCTTCGGTGCGTTTGGCTAACGCTTGTGCGCCCAAGCCTGCGGCATTCACCACGGCATCCACCACGATGGTGCCCGCTTCCTTGCCACCGAAACGCACCCGCCAGCGTCCATCCGCGCGCGATACTCCTTCCACCGGCGTGTTGAAGGCGATCCGACCGCCGCGGTCTTCCAGATCCCCGCGCAGCGCGAGCATATAACCATGGGCGTCGATGATGCCGGTCTCGGCGGAGACCAGCGCGCCGGTGCAGGAAAGGGCGGGTTCCAGCGCCCGCGCCTCGGTCGCGCCGATCAGGCGCAATCCCTCGACGCCGTTGCGCAGACCCTGCGCGTGGATGCTTTCAACCTTCACCTGCTCCGCCGCGTCGGTGGCGACGATCAGCTTTTCGCATTTGCGATGCGGTACGCCATGCGAGGCGCAATAGGCGTACAACATCCGTCGTCCCCCGACGCAATGTCGGCCGCGCAGCGAGCCGGTCGGGTAATACATCCCGGCGTGGATCACCTCGCTGTTGCGGGAGGAAATCCCGGTGCCGATGGCATTGGCGGAATCCGCCACGACCACCTCCTGCCCGGCCTGCGCGGCAGCGCGCGCGACAGCCAGCCCGATCACGCCCGCTCCGATGACAAGAATCTGCATGCAGCCCCCACTCTATCCCGGCTCGGCGGCCAAAGTGGCACGTCCATGCCGCTGAGAATCGAGATGGCACCGCAACTCGGGCTTGCCTGAGTTGCGCACTTGTTAAGTGGCGCAAGTCGGATAAACCCGACTTGCGCTGACAAGCCCGGCCATGACGACAACATGCGACGGAAACTTACTCCGCGGCGATGCGCACTTCCGGCGCCGCGGCGAGCACGTCGGCATCGACGTGTTTCTCGTAAATCGAAAAATTCTTCTGGAACATGTGCACGAGCTTACGCGCGGTGACGTCGAACTCGTTCTTGTTTGCCCAGGTCTTCGACGGGTGCAGGATGTGCGGCTCGACACCGGGAACCGAGGTCGGCACCGCAAAGCCGAAATACGGATCGGTGCGGAATTGGGCGTTCCGCAGGCTGCCATCGAGCGCCGCGGTGAGCAGCGTGCGCGTCACCTTGATCGGCATGCGCCTGCCGACACCGTAAATGCCGCCGGTCCAGCCGGTATTCACCAGCCAGCAATCGACCTTGTACTTGGCGATCATGTCGCGGAACAGATTGCCATAGACCGAGGCGTGGCGCGGCAGGAAGGGCGCGGCGAAGCAGGTGGAAAATTCCGGCTCGACGCCGACCAGACCCTTTTCCGTGCCGGCGACCTTGGCGGTGTAGCCGGAGAGGAAATGATACATCGCCTGCGCCGGGGTGAGCTTGGCGATCGGCGGCATCACGCCGAAGGCATCGGCCGCGAGCAGCACCACGTTCTTCGGCTGGCCGGCGCGGCCGGTGAGCGACGCGTTGGGAATGAACTCAATCGGATAGGCGACGCGGGTGTTTTCCGTCTTCAACTCGTCGTCGAAATCGCAGACCCGCGTTTCCGGATCGAACACCACGTTCTCCAGCACGCTGCCGAAGCGCTGGGTAGTGGCATAAATCTCGGGCTCCGCTTCGGGCGATAGCCGGATGGTCTTGGCGTAGCAGCCGCCTTCGAAATTGAATACGCCCTCCGGGCCCCAGCCATGCTCATCGTCGCCGAGCAGCATGCGGTTCGGGTCAGCCGACAGCGTGGTCTTGCCTGTGCCTGAGAGGCCGAAGAACAGCGCCACGTCGCCGTCCTTGCCGACATTGGCGGAGCAATGCATCGGCATCACGCCCTGTGACGGCAGAAAGAAATTGAGGGTCGAGAATACCGACTTCTTCATCTCGCCGGCATAGTAGCTGCCGCCGATCAGGATGATCTTGCGGGTGAAATCGAGCGCGATGACGGTCTCGCTGCGGACGCCATGCTTCTTCGGATCGGCCTTAAAGCTCGGCAAGCAAAGAATGGTGAGATCGGGAACATAGCTCTTAAGTTCGGAGCGCTCGGGGCGGCGCAGCAGCGCGCGGATGAAGATCGAATGCCAGGCAAGCTCGGTATAGACGCGGGTCTTGATGCGGTATTTCGGATCAGCGCCGCCGTAGAGATCCTGCGCGAATAGTTCCTTGCCCTTGGCATGGGCGAGAAAATCCTTCAGCAGCACGTCGAATTTCTCGGACGTGAGCTTGCCGTTTTTTTCCCACCACACCGTATCTTTGGTGGCGGTATCGACGACGACGAATTTGTCTTTCGGGCTGCGGCCGGTATGCACGCCGGTATCGGCGCAGAGCGGACCGCCGGCGGTGATCTGCGCTTCCTTGGCGGCGATGGAAAATTCGTAGAGACGCGGCTCCGTCAGATTCCAGTGAACGGCTTTGAGCCCTTCTAGCCCGAATTTATCGGCGCCATAGGCGCCGTTCCTCACACCAGATTCCTGCACGAAACACCTCCAGCAAACGCTTCCGCCCGAAGACAAGCTTCTTAAGCCAAAGCTTTTTTCCGAGTACCGCCTAAGCGGTGATGAACAATATACGCGCCCGCGGCGCCTGCGCGAGCCTATAGTTCAATAACCGATTGCCTGCCAAGGGCATTCAGCGAAACCCGGGCCTGTTTGAAACGCGTCTCGGCGGTCCGGTCGCGATAACCCTAATCCGTCAGGCTTCACGGCCCGCGCCTTTTCCGCCATATCTTTCAGGCTTTGGCGGAGCGCCCCGGGAGAAATGATGCGCTGCGGAAAAAACAACCGCAGCGCCGTTCGGTCGAGCTGTAATTCCATCCCTTCAGGATCGCAGCCGACGCAACGCCAGTCCCCCTCCGCCGCACCCAATAGCTTCGTCGCATAAAGCCGGCAGGTATCGGCATGGTCCTGGTTCATATGCGCCACGATATCCGGCTCCGCTTCCACCAGCGCCACGGCATCGCTGAGATCCGTCAGTACCTCGCCGGGCTTCAAGATCGACGATGCGCCCGAAGCCCGCCACCAGATGCACGGCGGTCAGTTCGATCTTGTAAAAAGCAAAATCGCGGAAGCCGGCGAACATCTCGGCTTCCGGATGACGCACAAGATAACGCCGGCGGATGGCCGGATCGTCGGTGACCACCGCCTTGCCCATGAGCATCACCCGCGCGCCTTCCAGCGGGTCGCCCTGCTTGCGCTCGTCCAGCATCAGCGAGACGCGGTTGTCGACGAGGATATTCTTGGTGTGCACGGCAAGCTGGGAGATCAACAAGAGCGGCGCACCGTCGGCGGCAGTCGCGACATTGACCAGCGAACAATAAGGGTCGCCCGAGCCCGGCATCAAAGTCGCGAGCGCGCCGCTGCGTCCCTCACGCAGCAGCCGCTTTGCCGCCCGCCGCGGATCGAAATCGGACTGCTCTTTCATGCGCCGACGCGCTTTAAGTGGTTAACGGACGTTCATAAGGAAAATACATTTCAGCCCTGCAGCTAGCACTTCTACCTCCGGAGGCTTATGTTCGGAACTCATTGGCGAATCATTAGTTTGACCTAGATATGTCACATTTCAGCCCAGCTTTACGGGCTTCAACGCAACGGGGTGGCTTCCGTCAACGAAAGATAGGCTCATGCCGACCATCGCTCTCGTCGACGACGACCGCAATATACTGACTTCCGTTTCGATCGCCCTAGAAGCAGAGGGCTATCGCATCATGACCTATACCGACGGTGCCTCGGCGCTCGACGGGTTCAAGACATCGCCGCCGGATCTGGCCATTCTCGATATCAAGATGCCGCGCATGGATGGCATGGAGACGCTGCGCCGGCTGCGGCAGAAGTCCGACATGCCAGTGATCTTCCTGACCTCAAAGGATGAGGAGATCGATGAATTGTTCGGCCTGAAGATGGGCGCCGACGATTTCATCCGCAAACCTTTCTCGCAGCGGCTGCTGGTGGAGCGCGTGAAAGCCGTGCTTCGCCGCGGCCCGCCGAAGGATGCCGCCGCGCCGAAGGAAATCAGACGCCAAGGCCCTGGAGCGCGGACAGCTGCGCATGGATCCGGAGCGGCACACCTGCACCTGGAAGAATGAACCGGTCACGCTCACCGTCACCGAATTCCTCATTCTGCAGGCGCTCGCGACCCGGCCCGGCGTAGTGAAGAGCCGCAATGCGCTGATGGACGCGGCTTATGACGATCAGGTTTACGTCGACGACCGCACGATCGACAGCCATATCAAGCGGCTGCGTAAGAAGTTCAAAGCGGTCGACGACGACTTTGACATGATCGAGACGCTCTACGGCGTCGGATATCGTTTCAAAGAGACCTGACGCCGCCCGCCCTGGGGCCTGACGGATGGGGCCGGCTGTTCTAGAATGCCGGACACCA
Organism: uncultured Alphaproteobacteria bacterium; assembly: GCA_963728585.1. Taxonomy (GTDB): domain Bacteria; phylum Pseudomonadota; class Alphaproteobacteria; order Rhizobiales; family Xanthobacteraceae; genus CANKHA01. Next base: position 191,662 of record CAVSLB010000003.1, on the reverse strand, counting down.
TGGCGGCTAGAATGAACCGGCAGGCTTGAACCACGTGCTCGATCGGACAATCCAGATTGCGGGCAGCGAGGCCGAGACCGAAGGCACGGAGGAGACTATCCGCTCCGAGCCGCGCGGCCTTCGCGCATGGCTGCGTCGCACCTGGCAATTCTTCATCGCTCTCACCTTCTCCAGCCTCAACCGGCGCATCGTCTCGCTTAACGTCCTTGGGCTGCTCGCGCTCGTCATAGGCATTCTCTATCTCTCGCAGTTCCGGGCCGGCCTGATCGACGCGCGCATCCAGAGCCTGCTGGTCCAGGGCGAGATCATGGCAGGCGCCATTGCTGCCTCTGCGACCGCCGATATCGATTCGGTGCAGATCGATCCCGACCGGCTGCTCGAATTGCGCGCGGGCGAAAGCTACGGCCCGACGGACGAGGCGCTGTCCGGTCTGGAATTTCCGATCAATCCGGAACGGGTCGGTCCGCTGCTACAGCGGCTGGTCTCTCCCACCAGGACACGCGCGCGGATCTACGACCGCGATGGCGGCCTCATTCTCGACAGCCGCAACCTCGACCGCCGCGGCGATGTGTTGCGTTTTGATTTGCCCTCCCCGACCGCGGAAAAGCCTGGGATGATCGAGCGCAACTTGACCGCTATTCGCACTTGGCTCGGCCGTGGTGATCTTCCGCTTTACCGCGATCTCGGCCCGGAAAACGGAATGGGCTATCAGGAAGTGGCGCTCGCGCTGACCGGACAGAAAGCCAGCATGGTTCGCGTCAACGATCGCGGCGAGGTCATCGTGTCGGTGGCGGTCCCGGTTCAGCGCTTCCGCGCTGTGCGAGGCGCGCTGATGCTGTCCACGCAAGGCGCCGATATCGATGACATGGTCACGGCCGAACGCCTGCAGATCGTCAAGGTCTTCCTGATCCTGCTGGGGGTGATGGTGGTGCTGTCGAACGTGCTCGCCGCCACCATCGCTGGCCCGGTGCGGCGCCTGGCGGAGACCGCTGAGCTCGTGCGCCGGCGGATCCGCTCGCGCGTGGAGATTCCCGATTTCACGCGCCGCCGCGATGAGATCGGCCATCTTTCTGGTGCGATCCGCGAAATGACCAATGCGCTTTACCGCCGTATCGACGCGATCGAGAGCTTCGCCGCGGACGTGGCCCATGAATTGAAGAACCCGCTCACCTCACTTCGCTCCGCGGTGGAAACCTTGCCGCGCGCCAAGACCGAGGAAAGTCGCGGACGGCTGCTCACCGTCATCGAGCATGACGTCAAACGGCTCGACCGGCTGATTTCCGACATTGCCGACGCCAGCCGGCTCGACGCCGAATTGCAGCGGCAAGAATCCGCCCCGGTGGACGTGGCCAGGCTGCTGAAGACACTGATAGCGGTGGCCAATGAGGTGAAGCAGGAGAATGTCAGCGTCGCGCTCATGTTCGAAGGCGGCGGTCCGCAGGCCTTCAAGGTGCCGGGACACGACTCCCGCCTCGGTCAGGTGATCGGTAATCTGATTGACAACGCGCGCTCCTTCTCCCCGCCGGGAGGGGTGGTGCGGGTCACCTGCCGGCGGGTGAGAAACGAAGTCGAGATCGTGGTAGACGATGACGGGCCGGGCCTGCGTGAGGACGCGCTGGATCGCATCTTCGAGCGTTTCTATACCGACCGTCCGCACCAGGGATTCGGCCAGAATTCCGGGCTCGGGCTTTCCATCTGCAAACAAATCGTAGAGGCGCATGGTGGGCGCATCTGGGCGGAGAACCGCACGCGCAGGAGCGGCGCTGGCGAGGACGAAGTGCTTGGGGCGCGCTTTGTCGTTCGCCTCCCGGCGACGTGATGAAACACACGGCGGCAGTTGTTGATCCCGCCGCTGCTCGGTTGTTTCGACGCATGAGCGCAAGCAGTCCCTCAATGCACGCCTGTGCCGTGCTGGTCGGAGCCAAGGCGGTGCTGATCCGCGGTCGCTCCGGATCCGGCAAATCACGACTGACGCTCACACTGCTACAAGCGGTGCAGGACGGGACGCCTGCCTTTTGCCCGCCTTGTCGCTGACGACCGTGCGCATGTGGAGGCGGTGAATGGCCGCCTGCTGGTGCGGCCCGCCTCAGCGCTGAAGGGGCTATTGGAGCTGCGGGGCAGCGGCATTCGAACACTCGAAGCCGAGCCAGTCGCGGTGATCGGCTGCGTGGTCGACTTAGCGGCGGAAGACGCTACCCGTCTGCCGGAAAGGCATGCCCAGGAGACTGTTATCGAAGGAATTCGCCTGCCGCGGCTTGCGGTCGCATCCGGCCAGGAAGCCCTTCCCCTGGTCTTGGCCCTGCTCCACACCCTCGGGAGTGAGCGGTCCCGAGGCAGTCCGGGCCCCTGAGCGCGAGCAAAAAAGTAACTATATGCGTCATAGGCTCCTTATCCGGAGTGTTGGGCAGACAGGTTTCTGCCCTTTGATACCGCAATGCAATATTTCCCCGAATTGGCAGGAAAGGCCCTTGCGCTCGGGCTGCGGATAGTAATGAATGCGCGACTTTCGTGCACTGCACCCAGCATGTGCACGTGGATCGGTGTTTGATGATCGGCGTTGTCCTCGTCACCCATGGAAAATTGGCCGCTGAGTTCCGCTCGGCGCTGGAGCATGTCGTCGGACCGCAACGGCAGATCGAGGCCGTTACGATCGGCCCCGAGGACGACATCGAGCATTGTCGCAACGACATCATCGAGGCGGTGAAGAAGGTCGACAGCGGCGAAGGCGTCGCCATCCTCACTGACATGTTCGGCGGAACACCCTCCAACCTTGCTATTTCTGTGATGAGCCGGCCCAAAGTCGAGGTTCTGGCGGGCATCAACCTGCCGATGCTGATCAAGCTGGCGAAAGTGCGCGAGACCTGCGGCCTGCCGGATGCCGTCGCGGCAGCGCAGGAAGCCGGACGCAAATACTGCACGATCGCCAGCCGGGTCCTCAGCGGGAAATGAGGGACGGTGCGCTAGGCGACGGCGATACCCCGCAGCCGCGCGAAGGTGCCATCCGCCGGGTGCTGGAGATCGTCAATAAAAAGGGCCTGCACGCCCGCGCCTCCGCGAAATTCGTGCAAACCGTGGAAAAATTCGATGCCGAAGTCACCGTCACCCGCGGCAGCGAAACCGTCGGCGGCACCTCCATTATGGGCCTGATGATGCTCTCTGCCGCCACCGGCACGGAGATCACCGTAGAAGCCAGCGGTAAGCAGGCCGCAGATGTGATGGGCGCTATCACCGATCTGGTTGCGAGCGGGTTCGGGGAAGAGGATTGAGCCGCGTCCGTCTCCCCTTGGAGAGCTGGCGAACCAAGCGAGCCGGTTAGGCTCGAACTACGCACCCCGACCTTCGCGCGCCGGGGGCGAGGGAAAGTACATATAAAGAAATCTTTATATGCTTATTGCCGCCTGCGGCTAGGCCTGCTATAGCCTGCGCCAGCCGCGCCAGGGCCATTTGCCTGGCGCAAACGGCGTGCACTTGTCGCGTGTGCGCTATCCCTTCATGCCGTGCAAGGATTGTCATGACCGCCGCCAGTACTGCCGCGAAGAGTACCACCCCCGCCACCGATTATGTCGTCAAGGACATCGGTCTCGCCGACTGGGGCCGCAAGGAAATCGCGATCGCCGAGACCGAGATGCCGGGCCTGATGGCGACGCGGGAGGAATTCGGCCCCACGCAGCCGCTGCGCGGCGCGCGCATCGCCGGCTCGCTGCACATGACCATCCAAACCGCGGTGCTGATCGAGACGCTGAAGGCGCTTGGCGCCGACGTGCGCTGGGCCTCCTGCAACATCTATTCGACCCAGGACCATGCGGCGGCCGCCATTGCCGCCGGCGGCACGCCGGTCTTCGCGGTGAAGGGCGAGAGCCTGAAGGACTACTGGGATTACACCCACCGCATTTTCGAATGGGCCGACGGCGGCACCCCGAACATGATCCTGGACGACGGCGGCGACGCCACGCTGCTGATCCATCTCGGCATTCAGGCGCGCGACAACCCCTCCGTCATCGCCAAGCCGACCAACGAGGAGGAGGAAGTCCTTTTTGCCTCGATCAAACAACGGTTGAAGCAAGACCCGGACTGGTATGAGCGCGTCGGCAAGGCCATCAAAGGCGTGACCGAGGAAACCACCACCGGCGTGCACCGGCTTTACATCATGGCGAAGGAAGGCCGCCTGCTCTTCCCCGCCATCAACGTCAATGACAGCGTTACCAAGTCGAAATTCGACAACCTGTACGGCTGCCGGGAATCGCTGGTGGACGGAATCCGCCGCGGCACCGATGTGATGATGGCCGGCAAGGTGGCAATGGTCGCCGGCTTCGGCGATGTCGGCAAAGGCTCCGCCGCGTCGTTGCGCAATGCCGGCTGCCGTGTGCTGGTCTCCGAGATCGATCCGATCTGCGCGCTGCAGGCGGCGATGGAAGGCTATGAAGTCACCACCATGGACGATGCCGCGCCGCGCGCGGACATCTTCGTCACCGCCACCGGCAATGTCGACGTCATCACCATCGAGCATATGCGCAAGATGAAGGACCGGGCGATCGTGGCCAATATCGGCCACTTCGACAGCGAGATCCAGGTCGCCGCCCTGAAGAACCTGAAGTGGCACAATGTGAAACCGCAGGTGGACGAGATTGAGTTCCCCGACGGCAAACGCATCCTGCTGCTGTCTGAGGGCCGGCTGGTTAATCTCGGCAACGCCATGGGCCATCCGAGCTTCGTCATGTCCGCGTCCTTCACCAATCAGACGCTGGCGCAGATCGAGCTCTGGACCAATCCGGGCAAATATCAGAAGCAGGTCTACACCCTGCCCAAGCATCTCGACGAGAAGGTCGCCCGGCTGCATCTCGCCAAGATCGGCGCCAAGCTGACCAAGATGACCGATAAGCAGGCGACCTATATCGGCGTTCCGCAGGAAGGCCCGTTCAAGACCGACCATTATCGGTATTAAGGCGACTGATCGCGGCGAGCTAGGCGATCGCGGAATGTCCTGCCATTTCGCTTCGCGGCCGGCGCGAACATGTCCGCGGAGCGGAGCTGAGATGGTCTCGAGTCCCGCTCCATGGTAAGCTACCGCCATGCAAAGGGGGAGCCGTGACATGCTTGACATCGCTAAGACATGCCTGCTCGCAATGTTATTCGCCACCGTAACGGCCGGCATTTCTCGAGCCGAGATCACGAACACGAACTGCGGCGCACCGGTCCAGAGCATCGTCGCTACCGGAAACGAACCGTTCGCAACGACCAGCAACAGTTTTGTCCGCATACGTGGCGCCGTCCTCTCCGTGACGGTGCCCTCAGGCCAGACCCGCTGCGTCAAAGTGCGGTTTACCGGCGGCGTGACCTGCAACGGGGGCACCGGCAACGAGTTCTGTTTCATCCGCGCTATCGCGGGGAGCGAGGAGTTGCGTCCCGTGGCCGGTGGCAACCAGGGCCTCAGCGGCCGACTCCTGCGACCGACCGGCCTCGGTTTTCAGTGGGTGAGACGCCTCAGCGAGGGCCAGTATGTCATCCAAATTCAGGTGCGCGCGCTTGATTTACCGGAAACTGTCACTGTCGGCATCAACGACTGGATGATGGACGTGGAACTGCTGAATTGAACGTCGGCGTCTGAAGGCCTTTCCCGCTCCTCTCGAGGCAGCGGAATATGTCGGGCCATCAAGCTGACCAGATGAGCGACAAGCAGGCGACTTATATCGGCACCCCGCAGGAAGGCTCATTCAGACCGACCATTATCGCTATTGGTCAGCGTAGGCAGGCCGAGCTGACCAAAAGAGTGAACTTGTCGATCTCGAATTCCGTCTCCAGATCGAGGTCGTGCAGCTTGAGCCATTGATCTTGCGCCAGGTAGGCGGGCTTTTCCCGAGCTGCCGGGCACTCGTAACTGAGCCCGGCCGAATTCTGCAGGTGGTGGACCATCTCGTGCACGAGCACGGATAGCTCCGCCGGTGTCGTTCCGGTCCAGGCGTCAGGAAGGAAGATCGTCCGGGACGCATCGTTGTATACGGCGACGACGTCGCGCGCCTGCGCAGCCTGCATCGCTGGATCGCGCATGCCGTCCTCGCGCCATTGGTCCGGCAGCATGCCCTTGTAGCGCATAGCCATAAGCTTCATCGGAGACGCAAATTCGACCCGTGGCGGATCCCCGATTGCCGGCAGGCCGAAATCCGTCGACAGCCAAGTCGCGATCTTCGTCAGCAAGCCTTCCATGGCACGGGTTTTATCCGGCCGAAATTCGGCCGCGCCGAAGTGAGGATAGCTAATTCCTGAAGCTTCATCGACCTGTTGCGCGGCCGCAATGGCCGGCGGCATCGGGATGTCGTAAGATTGCTCGGATGTTTGCGCATGTAACGGGGGGACGATCGCAAAGGTGACAAGCGCCGCGTAAGCATAAAGCTTGATTTGCTTGGGCATGGTGCCCTCCATCGCGGGGGTACAAAGGTCCGCGTGCGATGATCCTTGCGCCAAGCCGTCCCGGCGGGCGTTGGCATTTCCCAATGCGAAATATCGGCTGCTAGCAGATGATTGGCTGCGTTGATTGGTCACATCCGCCAGCCAAACACAGGCAGAGAGGCGTCCATGCTCCAACATGAGCGCATAGCCGGGCTTAAACGTGTTCCGATTTTCGCCAAGCTGTCGGATGAAGCGCTGGAGCGTGTCGCGCGCAGCTGCGCATGGTCTCAGCACGAATCCGGCGAAGAGATCTTGAGTTTCCAGGATCCATCCACCGATGTCTTGTTCCTGTTGGCCGGCAGAGCGCGCGTGGTCATTCATTCTTTGGAAGGCAAAGCCGTGGTCTTTGTCGACTTGAAGGCGGGGACAATGTTCGGCGAGCTCGCAGCCATTGATCGAAAGCCGCGCTCGGCCAGCGTCGAAGCGCTCGAACCATGCACAATCGCTTCACTCTCCGCCGGGAAATTCGAAAGCCTGATGCTCGAACAGCCGAGCGTGGCTATTGCCACGCTTCACCATCTGACTGCCGACGTGCGGCGGCTATCGGAGCGCGTATTCGAGTTCAGTACGCTTGTCGTTCAGAATCGCGTACATGCAGAATTGCTGCGTCTGGCGCGCGAAGCAGGTGACCGACAAACCGAGGTCGTGCTTTCCCCTGCGCCCTCGCTTTCGGATATTGCCGACCGCATCAGCACGCACAGGGAGGCAGTCTCGCGGGAGCTCAGCCGGCTCACCACGATCGGTCTGCTCCGGCGCGAAGGTAGCGACCTCAGAATCACAAACGTAGCGAAGCTGGCAAAGCTCGTGGACGAGGCCAGAGGGGATTAGCCGATCGACAGCTGCGGGCCGGCTGCGGCGGCGGCTTTGGATGGCCCCAAGTCATCCAGGCGCATCCCCAAAATGTTGTAGGCCGGGACCGGCCGGTGAAATCCCTTCAACACCAGATCCCCGATCGGCGCGGCTTCAATGCTGGTCTCCACCTTTGCGAAGACGCGTTGCGCAACGAGTATTTGAGTGTCCTTGGCCTCGCCACAAAGCCGGGCAGCCAGATTACAAGCCGGGCCCACAGCGCCATAGTCGAGCCGTTGCTCGAAGCCGATCGTGCCGATCGTCGCGTAGCCTCCGGCGATGCCCGCTCCGAAGCCAAGCTCATGGCCCCGCTTTCGCCAGCTTACCGACAGCGCGGTCAATGCTTCCCGCATGGCAAGCGTCATGCGGATCGCCTGTAATTCGTGGTTCTCAACCGGCACCGGCGCATTGAACAGGATCATCATGCCGTCTCCGGCGAAATGCTCGATCGTTCCGTCGTGCGCAATGATGATGCGGCCGAGTTCTGCGTGATACTGGCGTAGCACGCTCATGACCTCTTCCGGCTCCGCGCTCTCGGTAAATCCAGTGAAGCCGCGCAGGTCGACATACACCACGGTGATCTCCGAGCGGCGCGTCTTCAGCGAATCGTCCGCGTCGCCAGATATGATCAGGTCGCTGATTTTCGGCGAGAGGAATCGCGTGAGCTTGGAAAATCGCCCGAGCTGCGAGACCTGTTCGGCAACGCGCGTTTCGAGCTTGGCATTCCATTCGGCGAGCTGCGCCGCCTGTTCCTCCACCTGCCGGTTCTTGTCTTGAATCTCGCTGAACAGCGCTTCAAGCATGCGGTTCTTTTCCGTGATGAGCTTGTTGGCCTCCTCGGTCCGCTGCTTGGCCTCGAGCAGTTCGCGCTCGGCCTGTTTTTGCTCGGTGATGTCGGTCATCACCGTGACCGTTCCGCCTGCCGCCGCCGGCCGGCGCCGAATGCGATACCAGCGGCCGTCCGGCGTGTGGTCCTCGAAGCTCTTGCCCGTGGGATTGCGCAGACTCTCGACGCGCTTGGCGACCAGCGCATCCACCTCGCCCTCGCCGTAATAGCCGTTCTCAGCCAGATAACGCAGGAAATCAGGATAGAAACGGCCCGGTTGCAGCAACTCTCGCGGCGCGCGGTACATTTCCTTGAAGCGATCGTTGCAAGTAACGATGTTCAGATTGTCATCGGTGTAGACAAGCGCGCCCGGCATGTTGTCGAGCGCGACATGCAGTTGCGCCTCCTTCTCCGCCAGCTTGCGTTCGGCCTGTTTTTCTTCGGTGACGTCGGTCATCACCGTGACGGTGCCGCCGGCCGGCGAGCGGCGCCGGCGAATGCGATACCAGCGGCCGTCCGGCGTGTGGTCCTCGAAGCTCTTGCCCGTGGGATTGCGCAGACTCGCCACGCGCTGCGCCACCAGGGCGTCGACATCGCCGTCGCCGTAATAGCCGTTCTCCGCCAGATAATGCAGGAAATCAGGATAGGGACGGCCGGGCTGCAGCAGCTCTCGCGGCGCTCCGTACATCTCCCTGAACCGCTCATTGCAGAAGACGATATTGAGATCGTCGTCCGTGTAGACGAGCGCGCCGGGCATGTTGTCGAGCGCAACATGGAGCTGCGCCTCGATCTCGGTTGGCCGCTGATCGCCGGTGATAACCTGTCGCAGGTGTGCCACGGCTGCCTCCCCGTCCCACCTTAAACGGCTCAGGGGAGACTTGCCCAGCCGCACCGTCCCGGTCCGCCACCTGCAGTTCTGGGCCAACCGCTCCAAAGCAGAGTCGGCCAACTCGGCCAAAATCGGGATATCGTTTAAGGGCGGGTACGCACCCATGCCGAGCAAGGGAGTTCCCTGTCTCTGCCTGAATAGACAAAGTCCTATACTATAGCCGCTATTACAGTCACCTGGCGCGGCCCAGCGATCCACTACGATGGCATGCATTGGTTGCGGTTTCGAGTTATTGCAGGAATTTTCCTTCTGTCCGCGCTGTGGGCGCCGGCAGGCTTTTGCATGTCCGGCGTGCGGGTCCTCGTGGGACGCTGATTTTGCATTTTGTGTCCGGTGCGGCACGGCGCTCGCGCCTCGTACTAGAACGAAAGAGGCGACCCACCGAGAAGCAGACAGACGCCAAGTAACGGTGCTGTTCGCCGACGTCACCGATTTCACCAGGCTTGCTGAAGCGCTCGACCCTGAAGACCTCCGCGCGCTGCAGAATGCAATATTCGAAACATTCGGGCGGGCCGTTACGCGCTACGACGGGTTCGTGGAAAAATTCGTGGGCGATGCGGTAATGGCGGTGTTCGGTGCGCCGGATGCCCATGAGGACGATCCGGAGCGGGCGCTGCACGCTGCGCTTGCCTTGCTCGACGGCAGCGCGCAACTGAGCAAGCTTTGGGAGCCGCGCCTTGGAAAATCGCTGAACCTGCACATCGGGATTCACACCGGCCCGGTTGTCGCCGGAAGCTTCTCTAATGCAGCGGGAGTCTCCTACGCAGTGACTGGCGACACGGTGAATACGACCGCCCGTCTCTTAGCGGTAGCTTCGAACTCGATCCTTGTGTCTGATGCTACCCACGCGCTCACCCGGCATCGTTTCGCATTCGAACAAACCCGTGAAATGACCCTGCGCGGCAAGTCGGCGCCGATCGTGGTTCACCGTCTCCTCGGCCCGCTTGCCGAGCCGCGCTCGTCGCGTGGGCTAGCGGCGCACGGCATGGTCGCGCCGATGATTGGGCGCAGCGAGGAACTTGGCCAGCTTCTCGCAGCGTTCGAGAACATGCTGCGCGAACAAGCCCAGCTAGCATGCCTGATCGCAGAGGCTGGCATGGGCAAGTCGCGGCTTATCGCGGCGTTCCTCAAACGCCTAGAGTTGGACGGACGGCTCTCGAGCATAACTGTGCGTCAGACGGCATGTTCGTCGCTCACTGAGCCTACCTACGGCATCTTCGCATCGCTCTTACGCGAAGCCTACCGGGTCGAAGACGACGACCCGCTCAATGTCGCCCGGCAAAAGCTGGAGGCGGGCGTGCGCACGTTGGACGGTCCCGTCGAGGTGGCGGGAGCCATTGCGCCGATGCTGAGCTACGTGCTTGGCATCGAGCCGATGCGGGCTGGCGACTTCGAGCCCGAACAGCTCAAGCGCCAGATCTCGCTGGCGATACGCATGCTGATCGAGCGGCGACTGCAACAGAGTCCGCTCATGGTCATCGTAGAGGATCTCCACTGGGCCGACGCAGCCTCGGTGGATCTGCTGTGCGACATCGTGGATCATTTTGCGAACCGGCCCTTGATGGTGCTCGTGTCGCACCGCTCCGACATGCCCGCGCTGGTGACGAATTGGGTGGCACAGTCCATCATCCAGCTTGCGCCGCTCGTCTCTGACGATATCCGGACACTGGTTAGCGAATTGTTCGGCCCGGTGGACGGAGCCGAATTCACCCACGTGCAATCGTTCGTCGCGACTCGGGCGGGAGGCAATCCCCTGTTCGCGGAGGAGATCGTCCGCAGCCTGGTGACCGGCGGAGCGCTTGTTCGCGAAGGTGATCGTTGGACTTGCGTGACCGCGCGCGAAGCCGCCAGAATTCCGCCCACGCTGCACGGGCTGCTGCTCTCCCGCGTCGATCGACTTACCCTCGGCCCCCGGCGACTGTTGCAGCAGGCCGCAGTGCTAGGAATGGAGTTCGACAAAGCGCTTCTGCTTGAGATTGCGAGCGACGCCGGCGATGCCGATGTCCTACTCGATCACCTTATCGAATCCGGTTTTATCCAGAAGGTGGGGCATGGGCGAGAGCCAAACCGCTACAGGTTCACGCACGCCCTGGTTCACGAGGTGGTGTACCAGAATCTCCTTCTGTCCCGCCGGGCGGAGTTGCACGAACGGGTCGGCCGCGCGCTCGAACGAGCCGCCGGACCGCATCCTGGACGGTTGAGCGACCTGGAAGCTCTCGGGTACCACTGGAGCTTCGCACCGGACAAGGCCAGGGGCGCGCGCTACCTGATGGCGGCCGGCGACTGGGCGCGTGGGGTCTATGCAAACGACGACGCGATCCGCCACTACGAGCGCGCGTTGCACACGCTCGCCGATTGTCAGGCTTGCCATACCGAGATGCAGACGGTGCGCGAGCGGCTAGCGGATCTGCTCGCGCTCACCGGGCGGCGGACAGAAGCGCTGGAGCACTACGAAACGTTGCGACAAGCGATCGAGACCACAGCCGATGTGGCCGACGTTGCGCGACTGCATCGCAAGATCGGCTGCCTGCACTGGGAAGCGGGCGACCGCGCGCAAGCCAGCGTCTGCCTCACGTGGGGTCTCGAACGGCTTGGCTCCGACGGCAATTCGATCGAGCGTGCTCAGTTGTTCCAGGAGATCGGCCGGCTTGCGTTCCGCGCGGGCGACAACGCAGCAGCTATCGACTGGGCCAGGAAGGCGCTGGCTGAAGCAGCAAGCGAAGCAGGTGCCGCCTTCGACGGAGAACGCGTGCGCGAGGCAGCCGCGACGCGGGCACAAGCTTGCAATACGCTAGGCGTCGCGCTGGCGCGCACCGGCTCTCTCGGCGAGGCAGTTGACCAGATTGAGCAGAGCATCAGGCTCGCGGAGGCGCACGACCTTCCGCAGGCCGCCTGCCGCGGCTATGCGAACCTCGGCGTGCTCTACAGCTCACTCGATCCGCGCCGAAGCATCGACACCTGCCTGCGCGGACTTGAGACCGCGAAAAAGATCGGCGATCTTGGTTTTCAGTCGCGGATCTACGCAAACCTCGCGGTTTCCTACTGCGCGCTTACGGATCGTTGCGAGGCGCAGGGCGTAGAAGCCGCGCGGATGGCTATCGATCTCGACCGTCGGCTCGGGCTGCTCGATCACCTCGCAGTGCCGCTGATCGTGCTCGGCCAGATTTACCAGTGCCATGGTGATCATGCCATGGCCTTCGCTTCCTTTGCGGAAGCGCTCGATTTGGCTGAAAAGGCCGGCGAACCTCAACTTCTGTTCCCGTGCTACGACGGGCTGGCTACTTTACATCTCGATACCGGGAACCAAGCGCTGGCGGAGGTCTACCTGGCAAAGTCGAAGGACGTGTGTGAGCGCGCCGGAATCGATCCCGACGCATTGATGGTCTTGCCGTTTCTCAGTTGAGATGGAGGGTCCATGATCACGACGGAACGCCGCTCGCCGGTCCGCGCCGGAGAGCCCGCTCCAGAATTCGTGCTACCCGCCGTGAACCGGGAGGGCACCATATCCCTGTCCGACTACCGCGGCAGGACGCCGGTGCTACTCGCCATGATGCGTGGGCTCTATTGTGCATTTTGCCGGCGCCACATCGCCCAGCTCGGCGCAACGCGCCAGAAGCTGCAGGCGCTCGGAATTGAGGCATTGGCCATTGTCGCCATGCGGCCGGAACGCGTGCGGCTTTATTACAGCTATCGGCCGGTGAACGTGCCGCTGGCGGCCGATCCGGAATTGGTTACGCATCGTGCCTACGGCGTGCCGCAGCCGCCATTGACACCAGATATCCTTCTGGCCGTCGAGAGCAGGCACATTGAGCTGGCCCGTGACCTGCAGATTCCTTCGACTGACCTCGCGGGGATCAAGCGCGCGCTGACCGAGCGGGACGGCTTCGTTCCTGTGGAAGCCGAACTGAAAGACCGGCGCGATTGGTCGGACCGCTACGGCGGGCAGATGATCGGACAGTTTCTGGTCGATCGCGGAGGCATTGTCCGCTGGGCCAATATCGAGGGCGAGAAGGATGGGTTGACAGGCCTGGAGAAGTTTCCGACTGACGAAGAATTCCTCGATGCTACACGACAGTTGGAGCGCTGAGGATATCCTCAATAGCATGGCGACGTAGGTTCCGGTTCACAGGCCCGCACCCCAACCCTCTCTCGGTGGGGAAGAGCGAGAAGAACTCGCCTTGTTCCCACCGGACTCGGGTGCTATCTGCCCCCTATGACGGCCGGCCCGATCCAAAACATCCGCAATTTTTCCATTGTCGCGCATATCGACCACGGCAAGTCCACGCTCGCCGACCGGCTGATCCAGCTCACCGGCGGGCTTACCGACCGCGAGATGCTGGGCAAGGAACAGGTGCTCGATTCGATGGATATCGAGCGCGAGCGCGGTATCACCATCAAGGCGCAGACCGTGCGGCTGAAATACCGCGCCAAGGATGGCAAGGATTACATCCTCAACCTGATCGACACCCCCGGCCATGTCGACTTCGCCTATGAGGTGAACCGCTCGCTCGCCGCCTGCGAGGGCTCGCTGCTGGTGGTGGACGCCAGCCAGGGCGTGGAAGCGCAGACGCTCGCCAACGTCTATCATGCGCTCGATGCCGGCCATGAAATCGTGCCGGTGCTCAACAAGATCGACCTGCCGGCGGCGGAGCCGGACCAAATCAAGCAGCAGATCGAGGACGTCATCGGTCTCGACGCCTCCGACGCGGTCATGATCTCGGCCAAGACCGGTCTCGGCGTTCCGGATGTGCTGGAGGCGATCGTCACCCGCCTGCCGCCGCCCAAGGGCGACCGCAACGCCACGCTGAAGGCCCTGCTGGTGGACAGCTGGTACGACGCTTATCTCGGCGTCGTCGTGCTGGTGCGGATCGTCGATGGCATGCTCAGAAAAGGCCAGCGCATCCGCATGATCGGCATCGAGTCCTCCTACGAGGTCGATCGCACCGGCGTGTTCACGCCGAAGCTGCAGCTCGTCGATGAACTCGGTCCCGGCGAGATCGGGATGCTGACCGCCTCGATCAAGGAAGTCGCCGACACGCGCGTCGGCGACACCATCACCGACGAGCGCAACCCGGTCGACGAGCCGCTGCCCGGATTCCGGCCGGCGATCCCGGTGGTGTTCTGCGGCTTGTTTCCGGTCGATGCCGCGCAATTCGAGGATTTGCGCGCGGCCATGGGCAAGCTGCGGCTGAACGACGCCAGCTTCTCCTATGAGATGGAAACCTCGGCCGCGCTCGGCTTCGGCTTCCGCTGCGGCTTCCTCGGGCTGCTGCATCTGGAAATCATCCAGGAGCGGCTGGAGCGCGAATTCAATCTCGATCTGATCGCGACCGCGCCGTCGGTCATTTACCGCATGAAGCTGCGCGACGGCTCGGAGATCGAAATCCACAATCCGGTCGACATGCCGGACGTGATGAAAATCCTGGAAATCGAGGAGCCCTGGATCGAGGCGACCATCCTGACGCCCGACGAATATCTCGGCGCCGTGCTGAAACTCTGCCAGGACCGCCGCGGCATGCAGAAGGAGCTGACCTATGTCGGCAGCCGCGCCATGGTCAAATACGACCTGCCGCTCAACGAGGTGGTGTTCGATTTCTATGACCGGCTGAAATCGGTGTCGAAGGGTTATGCGTCATTCGACTATCACCTCACCGACTACAAGGTCGCCGACCTGGTGAAGATGCAGATCCTGGTCAATGAGGAGCCGGTCGACGCCTTGTCCATGCTGGTGCATCGCACCCGCGCGGAGGCGCGCGGCCGCGGCATGTGCGAGAAGCTGAAAGAGCTGATTCCGCCGCACATGTTCCAGGTCCCGATCCAGGCCGCGATCGGCGGCAAGATCATCGCGCGTGAGACCGTGCGCGCCTTGCGCAAGGACGTCACCGCGAAATGCTACGGCGGCGACGCCACGCGCAAGCGCAAGCTGCTCGACAAGCAGAAGAAGGGCAAAAAGCGCATGCGGCAGTTCGGCAAGGTCGACATCCCGCAGGAGGCGTTCATCGCCGCGCTGAAGGTGGATGTTTAAGCAGACGTCGAGCTTGCCTTGATCTCTGGGTCCGCCGTTGCCGCGCGCCTTGCGCGTGTCTGCTGGATGTTGGCTTCCGCCCAGACCTGCAATTTGCCGACATAAACCGGCATCGCGTGGTCGGCGATGTTGCGGAATCTGAATGTCCGCAGGAATGCCACCAGACCCAACAACGTCCGCCAAAGCTTCTGGAAGAGATTCGGCGACAGCCGCGACGGCGCTTGCCCCGGTCGTCCGAAATAGCGCGAGTCGCCGACATGCCGGTAACCAAGAAGCGCCGGCGGCACCGCCGGAACTATATCCACGCCGTTGGTCACGCGGTACAGCGGCACTTTCACATGTTGATCGAACGAGCTGTCGCCGGCGCGCGGACAACCGAAGGTATAGCAGGCCGCGATGCTGTCGCGGACAAAGGCTTCGTCGTGATTGGCCAGTTCGGCAGTCGCCATCAGCGCCAATGCGCCACCGAGCGAGTGGCCGGTGACATAAACCGGCCGTGGCTTTTTCTTCAGCAGGCTTACGACCGTTAAAAAAAGCTGGTCGCGGATCGGCCAATAGGCCTGAAAGAATCCGGTATGCACGCGGGTGCCGCCCTGCAGCGTGATCCACGCCGCCTGCACATTGGTCATCCAGTCAAGCCTGTTCTCGGTGCCGCGAAACACGATGATGATGATGTCATCGCCCGCCACGACGAAGCCAGCGGTTCCCACGGGCGCGTCGATCAGCCTGTCATATTCGGTCAATCCCAAGCGCTGGAAACTTTGGTGAAATTTCAGCCAGGATTTATCGTCCGCATCGAATGCTTCATAGGCGCGCAGGGCGAGCTTCGCCATGAGCAGTGCCGTGCGGTCGGAATAGGCTGCGCGGAAAGTGGGAATGGTCCGGATGTCGTCCGGTTCGATGTCGCCAAGTTGCGCCATGGTTCCTCCCCCGCTGCATTGGATGAGAGCAAGGATGCAGGCTGAACCTTCATAATCAATAAAGAAGGGCGCGCCTCGGCGCGCCCTTCTTTCTGTTTCTGGACGTTGCGTTTACTCGACGCCGTTATTTGGTCTTCGGCACTTCCACCGTGTTGGTCGGGACAATCGCGAGCTTCACCTTCTCGCGGATGTCGGCCGGCGTCTCGATGATGTCCTTGATGAGCTGCGCCAGCTCCGCGCCGGTCATCGCGCGGATTTCCATGCGCTGCTTCTCGGCTTCGGCGAGAAACTCCGGATCCGCCAAAGTGGCGTCGAAGGCCTTGCGCAAAGCCGCGACGCGTTCGCCCGGCACGCCCGGGGTGGTGGCGATCGGCCGCCCGACCGACACCGAGCGCGAGATGAAGTCGATGATTTGCTTCTGCTCCGGCGTCTTGGCGAGGTCGCGCATCAGTGGCACGTCGGGAAGGTCCGGCTCCTTGCTCATGCCGATCTGCACGATCGGCTTGATCATCTTCTTCTCGATGAGATGCGGCGTCACCGCCTTGTAGCTGACCCAGGGGTTGGTCGCGCGTGCCTCCACCTCGCCGCGCTCCATGGCGAGATTGACATCCGCACCGTCGGCGTATCCGACCACGAGCTTGAACTTGGCGCCCAGCACATTGTTGTAGAGCGCCGGCACCTGGGTGGAGATCGAGCCGGCGCCGGTCGTGCCCATCACCGTCTCGCGCTTGAGCGAATCCTCCCAGCTCTGCGTCTTCGAGGTGTGCCACACCACCGAGACCTGGTTGTGCGAGCTCATATTGCCGAGCCAGTTGAAGTTGCGCAGATCGGCCTCAAGTCCGGTGTTGATGCCGAGCGCCTGGTCCACCGGCAGGCCCTGGCTGACGATGGTCAGGATGGTGCCGTCCTTCGGCGCGACATTGGCGACGTAATTGGCGGCCTTGATACCGCCGCCTCCCGGCATATTGATCGGAATGACCGTCGGGTTGCCGGGGATATGCTTGCCGATATGCCGGCCGAGAACGCGGGCGTAGAGATCGTAGCCGCCCCCAACGCCGGAGCGGATGACGAATTGAATCTGCTTGCCTTTGTAGAAATCGGCCACCGGATCGGCGAACGCGGGCGAGGCCAAAAGCGCCAGAACAAGAACACCTGCAGAGACTTGATGCTGCATCGTTACGCCCTCCCTTGATCGCTTTGCCTGCACGATAGCATGCAGCAGGGCCTTGCCTGCAACGCCCGCGGCTTCTCCGCCGGCAGTTGCAACTAATTCTTAATTGCAGTATTTTGCTTTGTTCCACCCAGCACAGGGGAAGCGTCATGCGGTCAATAATTTCGATGGCGTTTGCGGCGGCTGTCATGCTGAGCGCGCGCTCTGATTCCACCCGCTCATGCCGCGGGCGACCTGGCGCAACAAAATCCCATCGAGGTGACGGTCGATCTCGGCATGGGCGGCAAGCACGTTTTCGTGCCCGACAAGCTGCGCTTTGAGACCGGCAAACTCTACAAGCTGATCCTGCGCAACGCGAGCGGCGACCCGCATTATTTCACCTCGCATGCTTTTTCGCAGATGATCTGGACCCGCAAGGTGCAGGTGACGCAAGAGCGCGAGGGGAAAAAGACCACGCTTGCCGAGTTCAAGGGCGCGATCCGCGAGGTCGAGGTCTATCCGGGGCACAGTGCCGAATGGTGGTTCGTCCCGGTGGCCGCCGGCCGCGCCGACGATCTGCGCTGCGGGATTAAGCAGGCTGACGGCACGACGCATGCCGGCCACGGCATGACAGGCGAGATCGTGATCGAATAAAACCGAAATCGGCTGCGGTCAGCGCGAAGAAAAAATTACCAGTGGAATCCGGGCCGCTCGAAGCGCGCAGTGCGCAGCGGCCTTTGCGTCTCGCGGTGAACGCGGCGCGCCGAATTCTTCCTCTCACGCAGGACGGCGGTGGTCTCTGCCGGCGCCCCCGCGGTCACTTGCGGCTCCGCGATTTTCTGCGGCAGGGCCATTGCTTCGACCACCGGCTTTTCTGGCACGACGTTGTCCGCCACGAAGTGACTGGGCTTCTTTCTCGGCGCATCGCGCGGCGCCTCGATCAAGTCGTCGGAAACCACCACACGGGTATTCGCCATCTGGTTCTGCACAAGCGAATAGAGCGTCGCGGCGTTGTCGGGGTGCAGGCGCACGCAACCATGCGAGGCGGTCTTGCCGAGCCGGGCAACTTCTGTGGTGCCGTGGATGGCGTAGCCCCTATCGAAGAAAATGGAATACGGCATCGGCGCGTTGGCGTATTGCCTGGAGCGCCATTTCCGCGCCAGCCACTGCGGCTTGTAAACGCCGCTAGGTGTTGTGTAGTGCTTGGCGCCGGTCGACACCGTCCAATTGTAGCGGGCGGTGCCATCGACCAGAACCGACATCCGCTGCGCGGTCTTGCTGATGTTCACCAGAATGTCGGCGGCGGCGGGTCGCGATCCGGTCACAAGCAGGGCGCATATGGCCGCCCCTGCAGCTGCGACGATGACCGTATGCATGACGCTCCCCGGCCCCAAAACAGGCTTAACCGCCTGTTAACCAGCATCGCGCGGCTGGAACCCGTTGTAAAGCCTTGTGGTCATTGAAGTTTGGGCTAGGAAAGGGTTGCGCCTCCGCGTCTGCCTCGGTGAAATGATCAGGCCCTGCGCTATAATCCTCGCGATTTCGAGTATCAGCTTCTGGCTGGAACGCGGCGCGGATAAGGGAGTTCAAATGTTTGCGAAGGCGGTCGCCTGGTGTGTTCTGATCTTCGTTTTGCCGGCGGGTGCCTGGGCGCAAACGCCCGGCGCGGTCAACCCACAGCCGCTGGCGCCGCTCGCCAAACCGGACGATCCGAAAACTCCCGCGAAGGAATTGTTTGGGCGCAAGGACGGGCCCGCACCGCTCGAAGCGCGCGCCCTCGGCTGGTACGCCAAGGGATGTCTCGCCGGCGCCACCGCGCTGCCGGTGAATGGCGAAACCTGGCAGGTGATGCGGCTGTCGCGCAACCGCAATTGGGGCCATCCCAATCTGGTGCGCTTGATTGAGCGGTTGTCGGAAAAAGGCAAGAAGCTCGGCTGGAACGGACTATTGGTCGGCGACATGTCGCAGCCGCGCGGCGGCCCGATGCTTACCGGCCATGCCAGCCACCAAGTCGGTCTCGATGCCGATATCTGGCTTACGCCGATGCCTGACCGTGAGCTCACGCGTCAGGAGCGCGAAGAAATGTCGGCTGTCGACATGGTCGCGGACCACCGCAAGGACGTCGATCCGAAGGTTTGGACCCCGAAGCACACCGCCATTATTAAGGCCGCCGCCGAGCAGCCGGAAGTCGAGCGCGTTTTCGTAAACGCTGCGATCAAGAAAGCGCTTGTGCCGCGACAGCGGCAGTTCGCGCACCTGGCAAAACAAGGTACGGCCCTATTGGGGGCACAACTACCATTTCCATATTCGCATGCGTTGCCCGGCGGGAGAAGGAGAGTGCAAGCCGCAGGAGCCGGTACCCGCCGGCGACGGCTGCGGCAAGGAACTCGATTGGTGGTTCCGCGACGCAGTGCTGCACCCCAAGCCGCCGAAGGAACCGGTGAAGCCGAAGCCGCCGATCACGATGGCGGAACTGCCGGCGGCCTGCCGCAAAGTCTTGATGGCGCCGTAGGCGGAACGACGCGCTTACAAAATCTTGAGCGCGCGGGCGAGTTGCCAGGCGGAAAGCGTCACCACGAGAACGCCGACCATTGTCATCAGCACGCGCGGCGGCAGACGCTTCACCGCCCATCCACCCAGCGGAGCTGCGATCATGCCGCCGATCACCAGCGCGATCAGCTCCCGCCACGGCGCGATGCCAAGCTCGATGAAGAAGGTCGTGGCCGCCGCGACCGTGACAAAAAATTCCGTGGTGTTGACCGAACCGACGGCCTTGCGCGGCGCGTGACCCGAACCGATCAAGGTGGAGGCGACCATCGGTCCCCAACCCCCGCCGCCGCTGGCATCCAAGAACCCGCCAACCAGACCGAGCGGCGGAGCCCAGGCAAATGGCGCGTCGCGCCTGGGGATCTGGCGCGCGGCTTTCAACAAGATAAAAATACCGAGCAGGAGCAAATAGAACGCAACGAATGGCCGCGCTGCGCTCGCATCGACATTGGAAAGCACCCAGGCGCCGAGCACCGCGCCGATAACGCCGCCGATGCCGAGCCGCGCCACCAGTTTCCAATCGACATTGCCGTGCGCGATATGCGACGCAGCCGAAGCGGCGGTGGTGAATACTTCCGCGGTGTGCACCATGGCGCTCGCCTGCGCCACCGGGACTCCCATCGTCAGCATGGCCGACGTCGAGATCACGCCGAAGGCCATGCCGAGCGCACCATCGATGAGCTGAGCGACGAAGCCAATCGCGCCCAGCAACAAATAGTCCGAAAGCATCAAATGAAGACCCCGTAGGCCGCCGCGCCGATCACCCCGGCCCCATGGTGTCTGCGCACCGCCATGTCAGGCGACCGCCCAGGGGGCCGGAATGAGTAGCCAACTATAGGGTGCGCTGCAAGGTAGCGTGCCGCCACGTCCCGCAGACGAGGCAGAAAACCCCGCAGGCGCATGGATTTGCAGGGCGTTCAGGATGCCGAGCCCCTTTGCCCGGATGGCAAAACTTGCTAGCGTGTCGACCTGACATGCGGCGCGTCGTGCACGCGCTGCAGGAACCCGGAACGGTGGTTCACGGGCGGTCTCTTCCGATTTTAGAAACGAAGCCATCCGATGGCTTGCCGTCCGGAGAACCGCTATGAAACACGTCCGCATGCTGCTCACGCTTCTGTTTGCGCTCTGCGCCTTCGGGACCAACCAGGCGGCCGCGCAAGACCAGCGCATGATCGTCTTCGCCGCCGCCTCGCTGAAGGACGCGCTCGACGAAGTGAATGCCGCTTACAAGCAGGCCAAGGACGTCGAGATCGTCACCAGCTATGCAGGCAGCGGAGCGCTGATCAAGCAGATCGAGCAAGGCGCACCCGCGGAAGTGTTCATCTCCGCCGATCTGGAATCGATGGACTATGGCGCGCAGAAAAAGGCCGTGCAGGACAACACCCGCGTCAACTTGCTGGGCAACAGGCTGGTGTTGATCGCCGCGGCGGACGCCAAAATCAGCAACGTCACGATCAATTCAAGTTTCGATCTGGCGGGGCTCGCCGGCAACGGCCGCATCACCACCGGCGACGTGCGGGCAGTCCCGGTCGGACGCTACGCGCAGGCGGCGCTGGAAAAGCTCGGGCTCTGGACCGCGGCGCAGCCCAAGCTTGCGATGGTGGAGAATGTGCGGGTGGCGTTGTCGCTGGTCGCGCGCGGAGAAGCGCCGCTCGGGATCGTCTATGAGACCGACGCCAAGGCCGAGCCGAAGGTAAAGGTGATCGGCGCCTTCCCGGCGGATTCCCATCCGGCGATCATCTATCCGGCTGCGCTCACCGCGGCGGCAAAACCCGGCAATGCGGCGGCCTATCTTGATTTCCTGCAGAGCCCGGCTGCGCGCGCCATCTTCGAGAAACGCGGCTTCACCATTCTCGCCAAGAACTCCTAGGGTGCCGATTGTTTGATCTTTCCCCTGACGAATGGATCGCGGCCCATCTGTCATTGCGCATTGCCATCGTCGCCACGCTCGCCGCGCTGCCCTTCGGCATCGCCGTCGCCTGGCTGCTCGCGCGCAAGAATTTCTGGGGCAAGTCGCTGCTCGACGGCCTCGTGCATCTGCCGCTCGTGCTGCCGCCGGTGGTGACCGGCTATCTGCTGCTGTTGTCATTCGGCCGCAAAGGACTGATCGGCAGCTTCCTGGAAGAGCATTTCGGCATCGTCTTCGCCTTCCGCTGGACCGGCGCGGCACTCGCCTGCGGCGTCATGGGTTTCCCGTTACTTGTGCGTGCGGCCCGCTTGTCCTTCGAGGCGATTGATCGAAAGCTGGAGGATGCCGCCTCCACGCTCGGGGCCGACCGTGCCCGCACCTTCCTCACCATCACGTTGCCGCTGGCGCTGCCGGGCATCATCGCGGGCATGGTGCTGTGCTTTGCCAAGGCGCTGGGTGAATTCGGCGCCACGATTACTTTCGTCTCCAACATTCCCGGCGAAACCCAGACCATCTCGGCGGCGATCTATACCTTCCTGCAGGTGCCGGGTGGCGAAGGCGCCGCAGGCCGGCTTGTCGTTGTCGCCATCATCATCGCGCTCGCGGCGCTGGTTGCCTCCGAATGGCTGGCGCGGCGCGCCGGCACGCGTTTCCACGGAGAGTGAGATGTTGTTTGTGGACGCGGAAAAGCGGCTCGGCGACTTTGCACTCGCGGTGCGCTTTGAGGCGAAGAGCGGAATCACCGCTCTGTTCGGACCATCCGGCGCCGGCAAGACCACGCTCGTCAACATGATTGCGGGACTGGTGACGCCTGACCGCGGACGCATCCTGCTGGAGGACACCGTGCTGTTCGACTCCGCGGCGGGCATCAATCTGCCCGCGCACCGGCGGCGCATCGGCTATGTTTTTCAGGAAGGCCGGCTGTTTCCGCATATGACGGTGGCGCGCAACCTCGACTATGGCCGGCGCATGAGCAGGCTTTCCGCGGACGCGGCGGAAGCGGATCGCGTCATCGACCTGCTCGACATCCGCCCGCTGTTGGGGCGGCGGCCGGGGAAATTATCGGGCGGCGAGCGCCAGCGCATCGCCGTCGGCCGCGCGCTGTTGATGCGCCCGCGCCTGCTGCTGCTCGACGAGCCGCTGGCCTCGCTCGATGCCAGGAGGAAGTCGGAAATTCTGCCGTATCTCGAGCGCCTGCGCGACGAAGCGCGCGTGCCGATGGTTTATGTCAGCCACGATGCCGGCGAAGTGCGGCGCCTCGCGACCTCAATCGTGTGGCTGGAAGACGGGCGGGTCAAAGCGGTGCGCGGCGTTGAGTTTCTTGACGCGATGCGCGCGATCGGGACGTAAAGCATCATGTTTCCTCCCGAACGCATCGTCTGCCTGACCGAGGAGACGGTGGAGACGCTGTATCTCCTCGGCGAGCAACGACGCATCGTCGGTGTCTCCGGCTATGCGGTACGGCCGCCGCAGGTGCGGCAGGAGAAGCCGCGCGTCTCGGCCTTCATCTCCGCCGATGTGCCGAAAATCCTCGCACTCGAGCCGGATCTCGTGCTCACCTTTTCCGACCTGCAGGCGGACATCGTGGCGGATCTGGTGCGCAACAACATCGCCGTGCATGCCTTCAATCAGCGCGACATTGCCGGCATTCTCGACATGATCCGCACGCTCGGCGCGCTGGTGGGCGCAGCCGACAAAGCGGAAACGCTCGCAACCGCGCTCGAGCAACGTATCATCGCGGTGCGTGCGCGCGCCGAAGCCCTGCGGAGGCGTCCGCGCATCTATTTCGAGGAATGGGACGAGCCGATGATCTCCGGCATCGGCTGGGTGTCGGAACTGGTGGAGGCCGCCGGCGGCATCGAGACCTTTCCCGCATTGGCCCTGCGCAAGAATGCCAAGGATCGCATCGTCACCGGCGCGGACGTGATCGCCGCAAGGCCCGATATCATCGTCGGCTCCTGGTGCGGGAAGAAATTCGTGCCGGCGAAGGTAGCGGCGCGGCCCGGTTTTGAGACGCTGCCGGCGGTGCGAAACGGCTGGCTGCGGGAGATCAAGTCGACGCTGATTCTGCAGCCCGGCCCGGCGGCACTGACCGACGGGCTCGATGCATTGGCGGGCATTGTTGAGGAATGGGCGGCGGCGCAGCGCTAACCCCGCCTTCGCCAGCGATCGATGCCGGGAGACGGCCGCCCATTGCCCGGCCTCACGTTCCGGCCCAGCACGTCCGCGAGATAATCCAGCGCCTCGATCAGCGCCGGCCCGCCGCACAACGTGTAACGCGTCGGCAAAGCGATGCGCCGGTTCGCCGGATAGAGCGCCGCCACCGCCGGATGGGTGAAGAACAGCGCGCCCTGATCCTCCGGCTGCAAGGGCGGATCCTTCAGCACCAGCAGATCGGGGCGCGTCACCAGCAGCATCTCGAGCGACATATAGCCGCCATAGCCGGCAGGCGCTCCCGCCGGCAGGCGCAAGCCGGCTTCCGCCAGCAGCGTCGCCACCAGGCTTTGCGGCCCTTCGACATAACCGCCGCGCTCAACCACCAGCGCGGTTTTTGCAATCGGCCGCGCGGCGGCGGCGAGCCGCGATCGTGCGTCATCCAGCGCGCGCACCATCGCTTCACCGCGTTCAGGGTGGCCGAGGCGCGCGGCTATCGAGAGGATCTGGTCCCGCGCCGTCGCGATGTCGGTTACCAGCGCAACATCGGCCACGGGTATGTTGAGAGCGTTGAGCATGCGGCGCGTCTCGCGCCGGTCGTTGGGGCCTATCAGGACGAGATCGGGGCCCAAGGCGACGGTGCCCTCGGCACTCCAGTCGAGCGTCGGGAAGGCGCGTGCCCGCTCGGCAACCACGGACAAATGACGATCTTGCGCATATGGCGAGAGCGCGGCGATCTGATTTGAATCCGCCAATGCCACCACCAGTTGATCGGCGCAGAGATTGAATGACACGACGCGGTGCGGCGAATCGGCGAAGGCCGGCAGGCCGGACAAAACCAACAGCAGCGCAGCGGCAATTTTTCTCATCGGCGAAATCCCCGCCACCCATACCATAGCTGACTCTTTACCTCCCCTTGAAAAGGAGGCCGCGTTGCATCGCAGGCAAGTTTACGCAGCCTGCGCAGCTTGGCTGCGTTGCAACGCGGGTGGGGATCATCTCGTCAGCGCAAGTGGCGGACCCCCTCCCCGACCCTCCCCCTTTCAGGGGGAGGGAAACAGAACGATGACGCGACAGGCAAATCCATTGGAGCCCGGGGCGGGACGCTGTAGGAGATGGCCAGCCGATGGGGGCGAGTCGCGCGGACAACCGATGAATTGGCTCAATCGTCAGGACCTGGCGCTGAACGCGGCCTTGGCCGCGCTCGTGATGATCTTTTTCGGTGTTTCGCTGATGGTCGGCCCTGCCAATCTTTCGCTCGACCGCGTGATCGACGCGCTTTTCCGCGGCGAAGGAATTTCCGGGGTCATTGTGCGCGACATTCGCCTCCCGCGCACTATCCTGGCGCTGCTCATTGGCGCGACCTTCGGCCTCTCGGGGGCTGCGCTGCAGGGATTGTTGCGCAACCCGCTGGCGGAGCCCGCGCTGTTCGGCGCCCCGCAGGCAGCGGCTGCCGCCGCCGCGCTGGTTATCGCCTTCGGCCTGGCCGGCGCGACCTCCTATGCCGTGCCGCTCGCCGGCATCGCGGGAACCATGCTGGCGATCGGGGCTCTTCTGGCGATCGCAGGCCGCCGCGCCAGCCTGACGGTCACCATGTTGGCCGGGCTTGCGCTCGCGAGCTTCGCCGGGGCCGCTATCGCACTCATCCTGAATCTGGCGCCCAATCCTTATGTCGCGATGGAGGTCGCCTTCTGGCTGCTCGGCTCCCTGCAGGACCGCAGCAGCGATCATCTTCTGATTGCTTTTCCCTTTCTGCTGGCCAGCTGGGTGATGCTCGGCATGAATGCGGGCGCGTTCCGCGCGCTGACGCTAGGCGAGGATGCCGCCGCCTCGCTTGGCGTCAACATCGATCGCACCCGTCGGGCCGTAGTCGTGGGTGTCGCCTTCGGCGTAGGCGCGGCGGTGGCCATCTGCGGATCGATCGGCTTCGTCGGCCTGGTGGCGCCTCATCTGGTCCGCCGCCTCGTGGGCTATGACCCGGCGCGGCTGATGCTGCCCGCGGCACTCACGGGAGCTGCGCTCCTGCTGGTGGCGGATATCGCCGTGCGTCTATTGCCCGGCGTGGTGGAGATCAAGCTCGGCGTGGTAACGGCGCTGATCGGCGTTCCGTTCTTTGTCGCGATGATTTTCTCCGAGCGGCGCATGCTGGAAGGATCGCCGTCGTGAGCGCGCAAGCCGCAGCGGCGCTCCTGTCCGCACGCGATGTGACCGTCCGGCTGGGCGATGCCCCCGTGGTACGGGGCGCGAGCGTGACGCTGCATGCCGGCGTGTTGGTGGCGTTGGTGGGACCGAATGGCGCCGGCAAAACCACATTCATCCGCGCTCTGGCCGGACTATTGCCGGCGGAGGGCGAGATCATGATCGGCGAGCGCCAGCTTGGCATCATGGGTAACCGCGAGCGGGCCCGCGCCGTCGCCTATCTGCCGCAAGGCCACGTATTCCATTGGCCGATGCAGGCCGCCGCGGTGGTCGCGCTTGGGCGGCATCCGCATATGGACCCGTTCTCAACGCCTTCGCCGCAAGACCGCGCCGCGGTCGGCCGCGCGATGCAGCGAACCGCAACCGAAGCTTTCGCCGACCGCCGCGTCACCACGTTGTCCGGCGGCGAGCGGGCGCGCATCGCGCTGGCGCGCGCGCTTGCCACGGAAGCCCCCGTGCTGCTGGCCGATGAGCCCACGGCCTCGCTCGATCCGCGGCATCAGTTGGTGGTGATGGAACTGCTGCGCAGCGCCGCGCGTGACGGCGGGGCCGTGCTGGCGATCCTGCACGATCTCGCGCTGGCGGCGCGTTTCGCCGACCGGGTACTGGTGATGGATGGCGGCCGCATTGTCGCCGACGACGTGCCCGGCGAAGCGCTATCGCCGCAACGGGTCGCGGAGATATTCGGGGTGGAGGCGATGATGGTGGATACCGGCGAGGGCGTCGTCGCCCTGATCGCCCGGCATCCGCTTTAGAACTTTGTCATGGCCGGGTTTGTCCCGGCCATCTCGATGAGGGACGCACTGCTCGCCTAAGCGAGATGCCCGCGACAAGCGCGGGCATGACGAGGCCTAGAGTTCCTTCAGCCAGTCTTTGATCCGCGTCCATAGCGGGCGGGGCTCGCCCGTTTCGGGATCGGCCAGCCGCAGGCCGACATTTGTCACGCGCCCGTCGACCACCGTATGCGCGACCAGCGCGATGCTTCCCAGAGGCAGCGTGTCGCCTTGCTTCGCCGGACGCATCAAATGCGCGGCGAAATCCTCGGCCAGCGTCATGTCGGCATCGCTCGCCGCGATCTGCAAACCGTAGATTTCAGCCAGCGCGCCGAGCGTCACGTCGCCGGAAACGAAGAAGTCCCCGAGCAGCCGGGTATCGGGCTTGGCCGGCGGCGGCATATTGACGAAGAAGCGGTCGAGCGCTTCGGCCTTCTCCGGCGGCGCCAGCAGATAGACGTAGTCGCCCTCTTGCACGCTGTCGCTTTCCGCGGCGGTAAGAATCTTTTCGTTTCGTACCACCAGCGTCGGCTTCGCCCAGGACGGAATCAGGCGGCGGCGCAGATAGGGGCTATTGGCGCCGACGGGATAGCCGACCAGTTCCTGCTCCAAGCTGACCCGGCAGGTCGAGCTCGATACGGCGCGGAAGCCGGCTCGCGGCGGGCAAAGCGAGGCGCAGCCGCCGCGCCGCAGGCGGCGATCGTCCAGCCCTGGACCAGAAGCGAGATCAAGCACCACGACGAAGGCGATATCGAAATAGATCGGCGCCTTCGGCAGGCCGACCAGCAAAGGGATGGAAGCGAGGAAGATCGCCACCGCCCCGCGCAAGCCGACCCAGGAAATGAAGATCTTGTCCCGCAGCGGATAGCGGAACGGCCAAAGGCAGAGAAACACGGCCACCGGCCGGGCGATGAACATCAGGCCCAAGGCAACCAGCAGCGCCGGTCCCAAAGTGCTCAACAGCCGTTCCGGCCAGACCAGGAGGCCAAGCAGCACGAACATCACGATCTGCGCCAGCCAGGTGACGGCATCGAGGAAGACCACCACCGTGTTATGCGCGCGCGTCGGCCGGTTGCCGATGACAAGTCCCGCCAGATAAACCGCGAGAAATCCGGAGGCATGCAGGCTCGCCGCCAGGCCGAACAGCACCAGCGCGCTGGTGCAGACGAACGGCGCGTGCAGGCCCTGCGCCAGGCCCAGGCGGTTCAGCGCCCAGACCACGACTCGTCCGCCCAGCACACCGATAACGGTCCCGAGGATCGCCTCGCGGGCGAAGCTGACCAGCACGGTCAGCCAATGCTGATCGCCAAGCATCAGAATCTCGACCAGCACGATGGTCATGAAGACGGCGAACGGATCGTTGGTGCCGGATTCGACCTCGAGCGTGCCGGCAACGCGCGGACGCAACCGCAGTCCGCGCGAATGGATCAGCAGGAACACCGCGGCAGCGTCGGTAGAGGCCACTACCGCACCGACCAACAGCGCTTCCAGCCAGCTCAGGTCGAGTGCCACCTTGGCGAGCGGCGCGATTAGGGCCGCTGTGAGCAGAACACCAATAGTTGCGAGCGTGACCGAGGGGGCCAGGACGCTGCGGAAGGTGTGGATACGCGTGCGCAACCCGCCATCGAACAGGATGAGCGCGAGCGCCACCGAGCCGACTGTGTAAGTCAGCCCGACGTCGTCGAACTTGATGCCGCCCGGACCGCCCTCCCCGGCCACCATGCCAACCAAAAGGAAGACCAGCAGCAAAGGGGCGCCGAAACGCAATGCGACCAGGCTCGACAGGATGCCGGCCAACACCAGGACCGCCCCCAGCAGAATGGCGATGCTGACTGAATCGAGGGAATCCATCGAAATCCGAATCCTTTAACCGCATAGAAGGGACAACGGCTCCTGCCAGCAAGCCATGGCCCGGTTTCGCGACGTTATCAGCAGTTTTGCGCATCACGCTCAGGATCGCAGCCGGAAGCCGCGACCGTCGCTGTCAAACCATCACGCAGCTTTGCGAGACGCCAGAAACTCGCCCATGCGGCCGAGCGCCTTGACGATATTTTCCGTCGAATTGGCGTAGGACAGCCGCACATAGCCCTCGCCGAGAATGCCGAAGTCCGGCCCGCCGATGATGGCGACACCGGCTTCATCCAGCAGCGCGGAGGCGAGCGGCTTCGCCTTCCAGCCCGTGCGCTTGATGTTGGGAAAGGCATAGAACGCGCCCTTCGGCGTGGCGCAGGACACGCCCGGCAATTTGTTCAGCCCTTCCACCACCACCTTGCGGCGCGCATCGAAGGCAGCGACCATTTTCGCCACCTCGTCCTGCGGACCGGTTAGCGCGGCGAGACCGGCGAATTGCGTCGGCGCATTCACGCAGGAATAGGAATTCACCGCGAGCTTGCGCGCATAGTCGTAGAGCTTCCGCGGCCAGACCGAATAGCCGAGCCGCCAGCCGGTCATGGCATAGGTCTTCGACCAGCCGTTCAACAGGATCAGCCGCTCGCGCAAAGACGGATAGGAGAGTAGGCATACATGCGGCTCCGCCGTCATAGGTCATCTGGTCGTAGATCTCGTCCGACATCACGGCGACGTCGGGAAATTTTTCCAGGCCCGCGACCAGCTTGTCGACTTCCGCCTTGGGGGTGACGCCGCCGGTCGGATTGGCGGGCGAATTGAGTATGAGCAGGCGCGTCTTCGGCGTGATCAATCGCAATGTCTCTTCAGCCGAGAAGGCGAAACCGTTCTCCTCGCGGATCGGCACCGGCACGGGTGTCGCGCCGGTATATTCGATCATCGAGCGATAGATCGGAAATCCGGGATCGGGATAAAGAATCTCCGCGCCCGGCTCGCCGAACATCAGGATCGCCATATACATCGTGACCTTGCCGCCTGGCACGATCAGCACGCGGTCGGGGGCGACCTCGACGCGGAAACGCTTGTGCAGGTCCGCCGCCACCGCTTCGCGCAGCGGCAGGATGCCGACCGCCGGCGTGTAGCCATGCTGGCCGTCACGCAGCGCCTTCACCGCCGCTTCCACGATATGCGGCGGGGTCGGAAAATCCGGCTGTCCGATGCCGAGATTGATGATGTCCCGCCCCTGCGCCGCCAGCGCGGTGGCGCGCGCCAGCACCGCGAAGGCGTTTTCTTCACCCATCCGGTCGAAGGAAGCGATTGTCTTGAGCATAGGCTCCTCAACTTGTCTTATGGTCGCTGATCGCGTGTCGATTAAGCTCATTTCATCGGGATCGGCGCCCGAACTGGAGCTCTGCCATCCGCATAACCTCAAAGATGATCGCTACCGACCATCCGATCAGCAGCAGGCCGTTCAGCGCCATGATAGGCCCGATCAGGCGCCAGCCGTTGCCGGCAACGACGTCGCCATAGCCGAGCGCAACGTAATTCTCGAAAGCGAATTCGAACGGCGTGAGATTTGGCGCGGTGATGCCGGCGACGGTCATGAAGGCGGCCCACACCGCGATCTCCGATACATGGGTGGCGGTCAGGGCCGACCACGGTGACCAGCATCAAGGCGCTGATGCGCATGAAGACATGCAGATCGTCGGTGGTTCCCGCAATGTGGCGCGTGACGACCACGATCAGACCGGTCATCACCGCATGAATGCCGAAATTGGCGAAGCTGACCAGCCCCCCGGTCAAGAGTTGAATTAACATCTGCTCAGCGCTCCCTAGCCTTTCCAGCGCAGTTCAACGCATCCCGGCTGTGAAATCAAATCGAGATGCCTAGATTAAAGAGTTGCATCCTAGGAGGTCCGGATGGCGAAGAAGTCGAAGCCGCAAATACCGCCTAAGGGCGCGTTGCGCTCCCGCCTATGGTTCGACAATCCGGATAACCCCGGGATGACTGCGCTTTATCTCGAGCGCTATCTCAACAATGGGCTGACCAAGGAAGAATTGACCGGCGGCAAGCCGATCATCGGGATCGCGCAGAGCGGCTCTGACCTCGTGCCCTGCAACCGGCACCATCTCGAGCTGGCCAAGCGCGTGCGCGAAGGCATCCATGCCGCCGGCGGCGTCGCGCTAGAGTTTCCCACTCACCCCTTGCAGGAAACCGGCAAGCGCCCGACCGCCGCGCTCGACCGCAACCTCGCCTATCTCGGCCTGGTGGAGGTGCTGTACGGCTATCCGCTCGACGGCGTCGTGCTCACCACCGGCTGCGACAAGACCACGCCTTCGGCTCTGATGGCGGCGGCGACCGTGAACATTCCCGCCATCGTTCTCTCCGGCGGGCCGATGCTCGATGGCTGGTACAAGGGAAGGCGTGTGGGCTCCGGCTCGGTGATCTGGCAGGCGCGCCGCGATCACGCCGCCGGCCTGATCGACTACAAAGAATTTCTCGACATCGTCGCTGCTTCCGCGCCGTCCATTGGGCACTGCAACACGATGGGAACAGCCTCGACCATGAATGCGCTGGCGGAAGCACTCGGCATGTCGCTGCCGGGCTGCGCCGCAATTCCGGCGCCCTACCGCGAGCGCGCGCAGATCGCCTATGAGACCGGCCGGCGCATCGTGCAGATGGTGCGCGAGGATCTCAAACCGTCCGACATCCTCACCCGCAAGGCCTTCGAGAACGCTATCGTGGCCTGTTCCGCTATCGGGGGATCGACCAATGCGCCGATCCATCTCAATGCCTTGGCGCGTCACATCGGCGTCCGCCTGGAGATTGAGGACTGGCAGAAGATCGGGTTAGACGTCCCCTTGCTCGTGAATATGGAGCCGGCTGGGGAATATCTCGGGGAGGAATATTACCGCGCCGGCGGCCTGCCGGCTGTGCTGAAGGAATTGTTGAAGGCGGGGCACATTCACGGCGACGCGCCAACGGTCAACGGCAGGACGATTGAACAAAATGTCAGGCGCGCCAAGGCGCCCGATAGCAAGGCTATCTTTCCTTACAGCAATCCGCTGAAACAGCAGGCGGGCTTCAAGGTGCTTAGCGGCAACCTGTTCGATTCCGCCATCATGAAGATCAGCGTGATCTCGGAGGATTTTCGCGCGCGCTATTTGTCGAATCCAAAGGAGCACAATGTGCTGGAAGGCCGCGCCGTGGTGTTCGACGGACCGGAGGATTACCACGCGCGTATCGATGATCCTTCGCTGAAGATCGACGAGGACACGCTGCTGTTCATCCGCGGCTGCGGGGCAATCGGCTTTCCCGGCAGCGGCGAGGTGGTGAACATGCAGCCGCCTGCCGCGCTGATCAAGGAAGGCATCGATTCCCTCCCCTGCATCGGCGACGGCCGTCAGTCCGGCACGTCCGGATCGCCTTCCATCGTCAACGCGTCGCCCGAGGCTGCCGCGGGCGGCGGCTTGGCTTTGCTGGAGACCGGCGACCGCGTGCGGATCGATCTCAACAAGGGCACCGCCAACATTCTGGTTTCCAAAACGGAGCTCACCATGCGCCGCGCGGTGCTGGAGCGCGCCGGAGGTTACCAGGTCCCGAACAGCCAGACGCCGTGGCAGGAGATGCACCGCGCCAGTGTCGAGCAGCTTTCCGACGGCATGGTACTGAAGCCGGCGGTGAAATATCAGCGAATCGCGCAGAAGACGACGCCACGCGACAGCCACTGACTCCTCATTCCGGCCATCCTGGTCAGGCCAGGCCCTGCGACCCCGAATTAGCCGCCATGCGCTGTCCACGCTTGCGCCTAGCTGGGAAGGCCTTACATTTCACACCTGTACACTTTTGATGGTTCCCCATGAATTACGTTGACGCTGGGCTTGCGCCCCTGCGCAAGACCGGACAGATCAAGCTGCACGGCGCGGATGCCTTCCAGCACATGCGCAAGGCCGGCCGGCTGGTAGCCGACTGCCTCGATATGCTTGTGGGCGAGGTGAAACCGGGCATCAGCACCGAGCGCATCGATCAACTTGTCTTGCAGTTTGCGCTCGACCACAACGCAATCCCCGCAACGATGATGTATCGCGGCTACCGCAAGGCGACCTGCACCTCGATCAATCATGTCGTCTGCCACGGCATTCCCAGCGAGAAGCCGCTGAAGGAGGGCGACATCGTTAATGTGGACGTCACCCTGATCGTCGACGGCTGGCATGGCGATTCCAGCCGGATGTATGCGGTAGGGGAAATCCCGCGCCGCGCTGAGCGCCTGATCGAGGTTACTTACCAAGCGATGATGCGCGGCATCGCCGCGATCGCGCCGGGCAAGACCACCGGGGACATCGGCGCCGCCATCCAGCCCTATGTCGAAGCCGAGCATATGAGCGTGGTGCGCGACTTCTGTGGCCACGGGCTCGGGCGCCTGTTCCATGACGAGCCCAACATCGTGCATATCGGCTCCTCCGGCGAAGGCGCCGTGCTGAAGCCCGGCATGTTCTTTACCGTGGAGCCGATGATCAATCTCGGCCGTCCGCATGTGAAGGTGCTGGCCGACGGCTGGACCGCGGTGACGCGCGACCGCTCGCTCTCGGCCCAGTTCGAGCACACCGTCGGCGTCACGCAGACAGGCGTGGAGATTTTCACCACCTCGGCCAAAGGCTTTCACAAGCCGCCCTATGGCGGCTGACGCGGCAAGGCCCCTTCCCTCCCAGCCGGCAAAGGCCTCTAATAGAGGTCGTTGAGTGCTTCAGGACGGCGGGCGTATGGCGAGCGATCACCTTGCGGAAAGTCCGGGCAAAGTCGCGGAAGCCAAGCCGCATTATCACGGCCACCGCGAACGCCTGCGGGCGCGTTTCCGCGAAGCCGGTGCGGGCGCGCTCAGCGATTACGAGCTGCTGGAGCTGTTGCTGTTTCGGGCACAGCCGCGCGGCGATGTAAAACCCCTCGCTAAAAGGCTACTCAAAAAGTTCGGTTCCTTTGCCGAAGTGATTGCCGCGTCGGAAGCCCGCCTGCTGGAAGTAGACGGCGTGGGGCCGGCAACCGTCATAGAATTCAAAGTGGTCCATGCCGCCGCCAACCGGATGCTGCTCGATAGGGTGAAAGAACGTCCGGTGTTGTCGTCATGGGATGCGGTGCAAGACTATTGTCGCAGCAGCATGGCTTTCGCCGACAAGGAGCACTTCCGCATCCTGTTCCTCGACAAGCGCAATCATCTGATTGCCGACGAAGTGCAGCAGGTGGGCACCGTCGATCACACGCCGGTCTATCCGCGCGAGGTGATGAAGCGCGCGCTCGAGCTCAGCGCCACCGCGATCATCCTCGTGCACAACCATCCCTCGGGCGATGCGACGCCCTCGCGCGCGGACGTCCAGATGACGCAGGCGATTATCGAAGTCGCCGGCCCGCTGGGGGTTTCCGTGCACGATCACATCATCGTCGGCAGACACGGCAATGCCAGTCTGAAGGCGCTGAAGCTGATCTGATCAGCGAGTGCTATCAGGGGCGCCGGTTGATTAATCGACGATCACGCGGCTCCGCAATTCGGGGGCAACGACCGGACAAGCTTTCTGGGTGTATCCGAACAATCGGTAGCGGGTGGCCGCAACGAGGTTGTAACCGGCATCACGCAGCGGTCTCGGCACGAGGCGAAGTAGGTAGCCAAGGCCGGTCCACAGCCCGCCCATTCGCATGAGAACCGCTATCACCGCACTTGAGCGAAGGTGCAGCGTTCCATCCTCGGTTCGCAAGACGAGACTGTCAGGCAGCTCGTTACGAATTACCTCGGGAACAGCGGCCTGGAAGTGCGCACCCTGCAACGGCGCGTATCTCAAAGTTCCGCTGCGCTCCTCGTTCAAACAGAACCTGATGAATCCGTGGCAGAGGACGCATTTGCCGTCGTAATATAGCACTTCCGACTGCCTGAATGACTGCGCACGGATCCAGCCCGGATCGAACGTGAACAGATGGAAGAGCAGCATTCCGATTGTGAGATCAGCGAAGTTCAGCAGGAAGAGAAAACCAAACTGGATCGCCAGCATTGCCGCCCAGAGCCATGGCCGTGCCTTTGGCCACAGCGCCAGCGGACCGAACGCCAGTTCGACATAGAGTACTGTCCAGGTCAGCACCGAGAGGAAGATCGGCGGCAACCAAAGCAAGAAATCGCGCAAGAACCAGGGACGTGCCAGCGGGTTTTGCAGCACGAACGAGATGGTGTCGCCGGAAACCCAGGACGGCGACAGCAGCTTGGTGTAACCGCTGTAGCTGTAGGAAAGCGCCAGAACCACCCAAGCCGACAGGAAGACGGTCGCCGGCAATCGCCACCCGCCTTCGGCATCGCGGCGCTTGAGGGCCGACAATGAGCCCAGCGTCGTGGCTGGGACGAAGACATGCGCGAAAAGCATGAAGCCAACATACGGCAGGCTTGGGTTTGAGATCAGGGGATTGCGACCGAACAGGCTTGCCAGCACCAGCCACATCCACAGCGCTGCGAGCCGGTCCTGCCAACCGAGGGCAAATATGATCGCTGCTGTCGCGGATATTGCGAGGCAGGCATGGACGAACCACGGCGCGTCATTAAACCAGAACAGATTCGGGAAACGATCAAAGAGCGGGCTCAGGCGGCCATCGGGCAGCACGCCTTCGTTCGAGAAAAGTTCGGCCGACCGGGCAGCAAGTGCATGAAATGGATGAACAGATAGGTGCCGAGTAGCGCCCGAAACAGACTGTATTGCCCTGCGGTCCAGTTGTTACTCACTGCATCGCACGTCGTAGGTGAGTTTGAAGCTCTGAACGTCCGACGGCCTGCGCGGTTCGAGGCGAACGCGTAGCGGCCCATGGCGCACGGCATCGGTCGGAAGGCCGACTTCAACAAACACCGGCTGCGCCCCGCAGAATGAACGTTTCACAACGGTTTCGAACATCGGACGCGTTAGTGGATTGGCTTCGAGGACTGGCGCATATGAAAACACCGCGCCATAAACGTTGCGCCGGTTATATGGGCCGCGCACGCTGGCATAGAGATGCGGCATCAGCTCAAGTACGTGATTGGCGCCGCTGCCGTCCTGCCATTCCATGAAGAAGCGATTGGCGTAGGTCTCGAAACCGTCTTGCGCGGTGAAGACCTTGGGTGCCGGCGAAGCCCCACTGGCTGCCCCAATCGCCTTTAGCGTCGGGATGTTCAACACGTCGCCGAGCATCTGGGCACAACCAACACCAATCAATGCAGCGGCCACCGCAAGCTCTCGCCAGTTCACTGTCTTCCCTCTCGGGCATTGACATCGCGGCCAATGAGCATGGCCGGAAGTTCTGCTTCTCCCTCAGGCCCGAAGCCGCACAGGAATTCGGAAGCACGCGGGTTATCGAATGTGCCGAACAAGATGTCCCACAGGGGAAGATCAGAATAATTGCTGCGATGCCAGCCTTCGCGGTGGTGAATGCAGTGGCTTTCCGGCCGCTGAATGATGAAGCCCAGCCAGTACGGCGTCCTCACGTTCCAGTGGTAGAAGAGCTCCGCAACCCCAGTTGCCGTGACGGCAAGCGCGGCCGCCGACGGGCTCAAGCCAAGCAGTGCATAAAGAACAAAGCTGGACAGCGCGCCATTGGCGACGATCTCGAGGGGGTGCTTGTAAAAGCTTGTAAGAAGCTCGATCCGTTGCGGACTGTGATGCACCTGATGAAACCACCGCCATAAAAAAGGAATCTCATGGCGCGCGCGGTGCCACCAGTAATAAACGAACGTGATAACGAGATAGCCGGCCAGCGCACCGCCGATGACGCCGAGCGATTCAAGGTCCCAAAGCCGCAATTGCGGAAACCAGGCATCCAACGTCAGCCCGGTGAGGAGCACAACTCCGGCTTGAATCAAATTAAATAAGACCGCGCGGGCGACCCATCCTTGCACTCGTGGCCAACGGCGCCCCGGAATCAGCCGCTCGGCTGCCAGCATTCCAAGGCCAACACCCAGGACTATTAACGTTGGTCCAGAGACTATCATCGCCTTCTCTTACGATTTACCCGATCGTAGCCCGCGGACGGCCGTTTAGCACACAATTGTGGCAATCAGCGATTGAGGAACGGATTCTGCCAGCCGCGTTGCGTGCGCGGCGGAAAAGTGGCCTCCAGATAATTCAACACGGTCTCGCGCGTCTTGGCGTCAAGCGGCGGCATGTTGTGCTTGGCGACCATCAGATTGATGGAATCTTCCCACTGCCGGCGGTTCATGCCCTGCTGGGCGATCAGCTTGAAGCCATGGCAGGCGGTGCAGCTATAAAAAGTATCGTCGCGTCCGGGGCCGGCCGGGAAATCTTCGGGATTTTCGTCGCGCGGCGTGAAAGGCGACGCGGCTTGTTGCGCGCCGGTTACGCCCGGCAACAGCCCGAGCAGGGCAAAGGCAAGAAAAAGCCGCCGCGCCACCTGTGCGGCGGCTTTTTGCATTTCGCCGCCGCATCAGCCGACCAGCACCGCCACGCGATGCATCGGATTGCCGCCGTAGCCCTGCGGATTCCAGAAGCCGGCGACATGCGGCTGCATGATGCCGCGCGCATCCATCCCGCGCGTCCAGATCTCGTAATAGCCGTCTGACGGCAGCTTCACCGAAGCGGTCCAGCGCTGCCAGTCGTATGCATTCTTCGGGCTGCCGAGTTGGGCAGGCGTCCAAGTTGGCGCCGAAGTCGGTGGAGACATCGACCTGTTTGACAGTGTGGTCGCCGGCCCAGGCGGCGCCGCGCAGCGGCACTTCCTTGGTGCCCGCCGGCAGCTTGGTGCCATTGGCCGGATTGGTGATGATCGAGCGCACCGGCATCGACTCCAGATCCTTGAAGTTCTTCTCGTCCGGCTTGTCGCCGGGAATCATCGGCTTGATCGCGACACGGTAGGAGGTCGCGCCCATGCCGGGACCGTCATGCTCCTTGTCGCGAATCCAGATGCGGGTGAGCCACTTGCTCGATATCGATCCGGGCCAGCCCGGCACGACCAGACGCACGGGGAAGCCATGGATATTCGGCAACGGCTGGCCGTTCATCGCCCAGACGATCAGATTGTTTTCGTCCATCAATTTCTTCAGCGGCACCCCGCGCGACAGCGAGGGTCTTGGCTCGCCGGAGAGATGCGGATCGGAACCGTAATGCCCGCTGAACACCGCGGAAGGCTTGAGCCCTGCGGCCTTCAGCACGTCCGCGACCCGAACGCCGGTCCATTCCGCGCAGCCGACGCCGCCATTGGTCCACTGATTGCCGCGGGCCTGCGGCGTGAAGAAAGAACGCCCGTTGCCGCCGCATTCGAGAACCATGCGGAGCGTCACCGGCGTTGAACTTCGACTTCAATTCGCCAAGCGTGAGTTCGAGCTTGTTGTTGACCTCGCCATCGACCGTGATCTTCCAGCTGTCCGCATCCTTGGCCTGATCCGGAATGAGACCGTTATTGCGGATGAAGAATTTGTCGGTCGGCGTGGTGTCGTCGTCGAGCAGGCTCTCGGGCGTCTCCGCCACCAGCGGCTTTTCCCCGAGCACGACAAGCTTGTCGCTCTTGCCCGGGAATTGAAGATATTGCGGGCCTTTCGGCGCCGCGGCCGGAGCGGCGGGAGCGGCCGGAGGAGTGGCGGCCGGCGCGCCTTGCGCCAGGGCTGCCGGGATCAATCCGGCCGGCATAGTTTGCCCGAACGGAATGACGCCGCCGACCGCGGCACCCATTGCCGCCAAGCCGGCGCCGCCGAAAAATCCGCGGCGGCTTGGCGCGGTTTCGCGTCCAAACACGACCGCATCGGCGCGTTCGGGATCGTCCCGATAAAGCTCTTCGATGGAACGTTCGATGCGGCCTGACATGGTGTTTCCTCTCTGTTGCCGAGAACCGCCTCTCCGTGCGGATGAGAGAAATATCCTCTGCCCCGACCGTTTGATGGTCAAGCGCTACTGCGAAACAGGAGAACGAGGGAAAAAGGCCAACGCCGCAGTGGCCGTGCCTCAGCCGCCCGCCGCCTTCCGACGGCTGCACATCCACCTGCCGCACCAGCCAGAGCGGATCGGTGCCTTCCGGCACGCGCCGCCAGGCGATCTCGCCGGCTTCCTCGAAGCGGGAAATTCGCGCGGGCCCACCTCCGAATTCTGCTCGCTTGCCTGACCACAGCTATCAACTTTCGATCTTGGACGCCATGTTCAGTTCCTTCCATTGACTACAAACGGCCTTCCTTTTGCAGTCGTGCCTTTATCTCGGCGATGCGCTGTTCGCCGGCGTGAAGCGAAGCCGGACTCGTGTGCACCGAGTAATATCCGAGGGCGAGTTCGTACGGATGGCCTGCGGCCGAGCCGAGGACGAACTCGGTGTCCGCCTCCGCTCGGAAGTCGATCGCCTCGTTCGACGGCTCGAAGGCCACCAGCTCGCCCGCCAGGGCAGGCTCGGGACCAGCGAGCCGTCCCGAAGCCAGCGCAACCCAGCAAATCGTGTGATCGGCCGGCGGCTCGTAGCGCCAGGCTTCGCCGGCCTTGAGCCGCACGGCCAGATAGTTGATCGAGGACGGGCGCCTTGAGCGGGCTCGACACCCCGCCAAGGTGCCGAGCAGGACCGCGGCAGGTCCGCTCGCGTGAATGTCCTCGCGGCTTTTGGTAGATGCTTTCGACCGGCCCGAGCTCCTGCTCGGGCGGCAAGGCGAGCCAGAGCTGGAATCCGCGCGACCGGCCGGAGTTGCCGGCACCGCCGCCATGCCATGCGCCGCCGGCGGCCTTGAACCATTCGACCCCGCCGGCGGGCAAGAACCCGGCGGCGCCGGTCGTGTCTTCGTAGCGGACGCTGCCCTCCCAAAGGTAAGTGAGCGTCGCGATGCCCGAATGCGGATGCCACCCGAAGCCTGAAAACGAGGATGCTCTCGGCATCGAACAGGTCGAGGAAGACGAACGGCTTGAGCCTGCGGCCGAGGTCGGAGGGGCTCATCAGGCGGGTGATGGGCCCCTGTCGGTCGCCGAAGGTGCGATGCACGATCCGGCGCGTGCGCTCTTGCGTCGCCGTGGTGGATTCGGACATTGAGGAATCTCCTTGCCGAGGTTCAGAGTGCCCCTCGCTCGCTGTTTTGCAGTCGCATGGTCTGCAGCGCCCGGCCCCATGGGATGAGGTCATCGAGCATCGCGTTGACCGCCGCCTCCTGATGAGGACCGCGGTTTGAACGTGGAGAAATTTTCGAAATCGGTGAACAGCGACAGCGCGACTTGGGCCCGGACGTCGGCGATCTTGAGTCTCGCCCATGACCAGTCGCAGCTGCTCGACGGCTCGCGTTCCACCGACGCCGCCGTAGCCGACAAACCCCGCGGCCTTGTCGTTCCATTCGCGGAACAGATAATCGATCGCGTTCTTGAGCGCGCCTGATGTCGAATGGTTGTACTCGGGCGTGACGAACACGAACGCGTCGAAAGTCGCGATCTTTGCGGCCCAGGCTTTCGTGTGCGGCTGTGCATACTGGCCCATCGAGGGAGGCAGCGCCTCGTCGAGGAGCGGCAGGTCGAAGGCCGCGATGTCCACGACTTCGAAGGAGGCATCGCTCCGCTTCGCTGCGATGCCGTGGACCCAGCGTGCGACATCCTCGGCCTTGCGGCCGGGACGGGTGCTTCCGATGATGATCGCCACATTCAGCATGGTTTCTTCCTCGACAGCGATGGTGAGGGCTGCGGCCGCAAGAAGGACGTGGGGCAGCCCCTCTCCCGAAAAGTTAGGTCTTCACCCGGCCCAAAAAAATCCGTATAAAACTGAACGTTCTTTTCAGGGAATTCGAAATGCGGGGTCCCGCCGTTCCGAGTGTCGATCAGCTTCTGGTGCTGCTGACCGTGGCGGAAACGGGAAGCTTCACCGCCGCCGCCAAACATCTGGGGCGCGCCACGTCCGCGGTTAGCTACGCAATCGACACGCTCGAGTCGCAACTCGGTCTTTCTCTGTTCGATCGCGGAACGACCCGCAAGCCAAAGCTCACACCGCAGGGCGAAGCGGTCGTGTCTGAAGCCAGGGCGGTTGCCCATAGCATCGAGACACTACGCGCGCGCGTCCGAGGTTTCCTCGATGAACTCGAGCCCGAGGTGTCACTTGTGGTCGACAGCTTGTTGCCGGGCGATCGGCTAACGACGCTGCTTCGTGAATTCCACGCCCGGTTTCCGACGGTGCCGGTCCGCCTCTTGGTAGAAACCCTTGGCGGCGTCGAGCGCGTAATCCGAAGCGGCGTTGCCCGTATCGGCATAGGAAGCCTGTTGCACATGGACATGACCGGGTTTCGCCACATCGGCATTAAAGGCGTCCAGATCATTCCCGTGGCCACGCCCGGTCATCCGCTGGCCCAGGCGAAGGGCAGCGCCGCCGCCGCAGGCCCGCGATTTCGTCCAACTTGTTCTTTCGGAGCAGCCCGCGCCGGAGAGCCGGGACTTCGGCGTCGTTAGCCTCAATACTTGGCGCATCGGCGATTTAGCAGCGAAGCACAAGCTCCTTCTCGCCGGGATCGGCTGGGGCGGAATGCCAGAGCCGATCGTTCGCGCCGATATCAAAGCCGGAAGACTTGTGCGTTTGGATCTTCCCGGACTGGCGTGGTGGAGAACATAATCTGCAGGCCATTCACAAGACCGATACGCCGCCGGGGCCGGCCGGGCGGTGGCTGATCGAGCGCTTGGTGACGCTGTCGGACGGGGCCGAGGCGGCAGTGGCACAAGTTGCAAGGCCGACCAGAGGCACCAGGCGTCGGCAGTCACAGCGAAGCAGGCCCGTGCCAAGACCGAGAAAATGAAGCGTGGAGGCGCACAAGCCGGCTGGCTGGCTCATTCATTGGATGTGCCCATGCCGGCCACGCACTGTTCTTCCATAATGTGTTTACGCGAACTCGCGGACACAAATCACGATCTTAAATCGGGAAAAGCAGCGCGCCCGCCTTGCGGAAATTGCCGCACGGCATCCAG
Source organism: uncultured Alphaproteobacteria bacterium (assembly GCA_963728585.1). GTDB lineage: Bacteria > Pseudomonadota > Alphaproteobacteria > Rhizobiales > Xanthobacteraceae > CANKHA01. The sequence goes on along the minus strand of CAVSLB010000003.1, from coordinate 150,220 downwards.
ATTGAAACCCGCACCGCGCTCTTAGGATTTCCGGCAGTCCGGCCGCTTGTACAATTATTGGAAAAGAACGATCGAATTTATTCGCCTTTTCGTCGGATTACTCATTGCCATATCTGGCTGTCACGGCGCCCCATCCTGGCGGCTCCGAACAGGACGGATTTCCAATGTCGCAATCCATTGCCTCATCGGCAACGATTGGCGCCGACGGCTCGAACGCGATTATGACGGCGCTTCCCACACTTCATTCATTGCCAGCACCGGCGATTGGACGCGTCCCCTTGTCCGATCGACGGCGCGTGAGAGCCGCCGGGATCGTCCCTGTTCGGCGGCTCTCACGCCGGAATGTGGCTACACATCGAATTTTCTGCCGACGGCGGAAATCACATGTCTAAGTTGAAGATCAATCGGTCGATCGTCGTCGTCCCGATCTTGCTTTTTTCACTTTTATCATCGGCCGCCTTTGCTCAATCATCGTCTCGCCCGTTTTCCGGAATGGCCGGCCGTTGGTCAGGGAGCGGGACCATCTCGCTGGCAGGCGGCGCCCAAGAACGCGTTCGTTGCAAGGCAACCTATGCCATCGGCAACAACGGCACTGTATTACAGCAATCCCTCCGCTGTGCGAGCGACAGCTATAGATTTGAGCTCAGCAGTGATGTCGTTTCGAACGACGGCAAATTGACAGGGACATGGCAGGAAATCACCCGGAATATCAGCGGCAATCTTCAGGGCATTGCCACCAGTGGAAGATTTCAAGCCGTCGTAAGCGCGGCAGCGTTCTCAGCAAATGTTTTTCTCACCACCCGAGGAAGTTCACAGTCTGTTGTGATCCGTTCCGAAGGCAGCGAATTCATAGGCGCCTCGATCACGTTGGTGCGAGGGTGAATAGGCCCGCCCGCGCGCCCGCCGAGATGCGCCGGCCCTGTGCGACCCCGTTCGAGAGCGTTGCGCTGCTACTTCAAGGGGGCGGCGCACTCGGTGCTTACCAGGCCGGCGTATACGAGGCGCTGCTCGAATGTGGCATCGAGCCGACATGGATCGCCGGCATTTCGATTGGGGCGATCAACAGCGCGATCATCGTCGGTAACCCCGTGGAGGCGCGCGTCGCCAAGCTACGCGCGTTCTGGGAGCTGATCAGCGACGCTGGTGACGGCGGCGTGAGTGCCTGGTGGACGGACCTGCTAAGCGGCGATGTTGCGCGAGGCTGGGTGAACCAGCTCGCCGCCGGCGCGGTCATGACGAACGGAGTCCGCGGCTTCTTCAGCCCGCGCTGCCCGCCCCCCTATCTCCTGGCCAACGGTAGCACTGCGGCAACCAGCTGGTACGACACCTCGGCATTAAAGACGACGCTCGAACAGCTGGTAGATTTCGATCGGATCAACGCAAGGACCACCCGCTTCAGCGTCGGTGCAGTCAATATCCGCACCGGCAACTTTGCTTATTTTGACAATGAGAGCGACACAATTCGACCGGAGCATATCATGGCGAGCGGCGCGTTTCCGCCTGCCTTCCCGGGGATCGAGATCGACGGCGAATTGTATTGGGACGGTGGCATGGTTTCGAACACGGCGCTCGACTGGGTGTTGTCGGCGCGCTCCGGCCTTGACACGCTGGTATTCCAGATCGACCTGTGGAGCGCGCGCAGCGAGCTGCCGCGGGACCTCAGCGAGGTCGCGGTACGCATGAAGGAAATCCAGTATTCGAGCCGAACTCGCGCCGCAACCAACGACTTCCGGAGGCTGCAGACGATGCGCGCTGCGTTCAACGAACTACTCGCACAAATGCCCGAAGATCTTAAGGCGACGCCGCAAGCGAAGCTGCTCGCCGAAGCGTCCGATCCGGCAGTGTTTAATATCGTGCAGCTCGTCTATCGATCGCCGACCTACGAAGGCCATTCCAAGGACTACGAGTTCTCGCGGCGGACGATGGAGGATCACTGGCGTGCCGGACACCGGGACGCGATGAAGACGCTCAGCCATCCCGAAGTCCTGACGTTGCCGACTAGCGCGCACGGCGTCGAGGTTTACGACTTCACAACACCCTCGGCGGGCCGGACACCCGCCCAATCCGCCAGGCATCGTGTCTCATGAGACTGCAGCCGAAGGTCCCCGTCGTAATGGGCGCCGCGAACGGCATCGGCAGCAATGTGCTTGAGAGGCGGCCCATGACCAGTGACGGTGAACTTCAAAACCCCTCAGTCCTTGGTAAAAGGGTTCGGTAGTGAACGCTTCCTCGGTGCCGAGCCGCGGGCCGTCCGGATCATGTCTATGAGGGCGCGCAACGTGGCTGGGACCTGTCGGTGACCGGGATAATAGAGGATCAGGCCCTCGATGGATGGCGACCAGCTTTCCAGCACCCGGATCAGCTGTCCCGAGCGCAGGAACGGCTCGGCCAGGGATTCGGCAGTGTAAGCGATCCCGAGCCCGTCAGCCGCCGCGCGAACAGCCAAATCGGGATCGTTGACCATCACCCGGCCATCCACCAAAATTCGCCGCGTCTTGCCGTTTCGCTCGAACGGCCACTTGAACACAGCGCCGAGCCCCGCCCGGCGATATTGAACACAGCTGTGCCGTGAAAGATCGTCGGGCATGCGCGGCGGTCGCTGCCGCGCGAAGTATGACGGCGCACCAACCACCGCCACCCTGATTCGGTCCCGTCACCCGGGCGGCAATCATGTCCGCGGCCGCCCACTCCCGCGGACCAATCCCAGCGTCGAATCCATTAGCCACGATGTCGAGCGGTGCCTCGCCCACCGCGAGCTCGAGGTGGACTTCCGGGTACGTCGATAAGAAGCGTCCCCAGACCGGCGCAATCACAGCCGCCGCCGCCAGATGGATCGAATAGATCCGCAGCCGACCCAAAGGCCGCTGGCGCTCCTGGTTCATGCCCTCCAGCGCGTCGGCGATCTCGCCGATCGCCGGCCGTAACCGCTCGACCAAGCGAAGGCCGGCATCGGTTAGCGAGACGCTCCGGGTCGTACGGTGGAGTAAGCGCACCCCGAGGCGATCCTCCAGCTGGCGTATCGAATGACTGAGTGCCGAAGGGGTGACACCGAGGCGCGACGCTGCGCCCCGAAAGCTTAAGTGATCGGCCACGGCAACGAACGCGTTCAGATCGGCCAGGTTGCCTCGGTTCATTGCTGAGTTCCTCTCAACACCGAATGCAATAGATATAGCATTTTCAAGTCGCTCATTCGTCAATACCTCGGGCCAACCAAAGGCGAGGCATCGATCAGCCCCATCGGTAGAGGTAGTGATGAACAGAAACACGACAATCTCTGAGATCGCGGCGTTTCTTGCAGCGCAGTACGCTGCCTCGGCGGCGCCGAGCGTCGAAAAAGCCGCGGGCAATGATCGTCTTACCGAGCCGATCCTGCCTCGACCAGATCACACTTCTGAAGTCGGCCAACCGCAGGCACTGGATGCCTCGCGGCCGAGTGATGCCGACCTGTCAAAAGACAAAGATCGCGGCGAGCTATGAAGGTCGCTGGTTCGTGTCCACCTGAGGCCTGCGAAATTGGTCTGCGAAATTGGAAAGCCCAAACACCCATCGGGAGTTAACGAATGCCGCATTTCGATCCTGAACGCATTCAAGGAGTTCATGCGAAACGCGCTTGAAGAAGTCATGACGAAAGTGCCCTCGGAGTATTCAACTCCAACAACCAAGTTGTACCTCGCTGAGGTAATTCTGAAGGCTGCGGCTCAAGGGCAGATCAGCCATAATGGATTGGTTGCTGCGGCTGCCAATCAAATCCAGGTGGCCATATCGAGGTCGCGAAGCTTGATCTAGTTGCGATTGGAGTAGAGCAGTCAGATACTGCGCAAGAGAGAACGCAAAAAAAGCTCCGCATGCGGTCACGATCGGCAACCGCTGCGCCGCTCAACCGCCACCGCCCTCCGACGGCTGAGTATCATCCATCTGCCGCACCAGCCAGAGCGGATCGGTGCCTTCCGGCACGCGCCGCCAGGCGATCTCGCCGGCTTCCTCGAAGCGCCAGGAGCCGCGGGCCGAAGAGATCACCAGTTCCCCGCGGTCCATGTGCCAGGACGTGGGATTGAAATCCGGTCACCAGCGCGCCGCAGCCCGGCTTCAGCTCGAGCGAAAAATTCTCCCCCGCCGCGTTTGTTGGAAAGCGTGATGACGCAGATCGCCTCATCCGTGCCGCGGCTGACCTGCCACTCGCCGAAGACCTGCTCCGGCTTGGCTTCGGCGCGCACGGCCGCGAGGCTCTGCACGAAATAGCGGCCCTCGCCCGGACGCATCCCTTCGAACATTCCCTTCTCCACTTCGTCGAGATCGATCAGCGCGCGGCCTCTCGACATCGACGAAATGCAAGCCGTCCTTATCGAGCCGCCAGGCGCGGATGTTCTTGGTCACCTCGAAGGCTTCGGCGCAGGCAGGCTCGAACTCGAGCTTCATTCCGCCCGGCGCCGGTTCAGGCGTGAGCGTCACCATGCAGAGCTTGTCGCGGTCGGCGTTGGAGATTTCCCAGGTGCCCTTCATTTCCTTCGCTTCCTCGGACGGCTGCGTGGCTTGCGCGCAAACGCCGGCGGGAAGCGCAATGACGGCAACGATGAATGCAGCTATGCGCAAATTCAGCATGCGCCGATGATAGCTCAGTTTGCGGCTCTACTCCAATTGCCGCGCCACGGCGTTTCCGGCACCGGGGTTAACGGCGGCTTGCCATCGGCCCAGGCGAGCAGGTTATCGACCACGAGCTGGTCCATCGCGCGCCGGGTATATACCGACGCCGAGCCGACATGCGGCAGCAGCACGACCTGTTCCATGTCGATCAGCGCCTGCGGCACGCGCGGCTCCTCGGCGAAAACGTCGAGGCCGGCGGCATATATTTTTTTCTTCTGCAAAGCCTCGATCAGCGCCGCCTCGTCCACCACCGAGCCGCGCGCCACGTTGATGAGGATGCCGTTCGGCCCAAGCGCTTCCAGCACCTGCGCATTGATGAGATGCTTGGTGCCGGCGCCGCCGGGCGTGATCACCAGCAGCACGTCGACCGCGCGCGCCATCTCCACCAGATCGGGATAGTAGCGATAAGCCACGTCCGGCTGCCGGTTGCGTCCGTGATAGGCCACCGGAACATCGGAGGCGTCGAGCCGGCGCGCGATCGCCTTGCCGATGCGGCCCAGCCCGACGATGCCGACCGTGCGGTCGCGCAGCGTCTGCGTATGCGCGGAATTCCCTCGTTCAGCCATTCGCCGCGGCGCACGAAACGGTCCGCCTGCGGAAGCTGCCGCACGGTGCAAAGCAGAAGCCCCATGGCGGTGTCGGCGACTTCTTCGTTCAGCACGTCCGGCGTATGGGTCGCGATGATGCCATGCTGCCCCGCCCAGGCGGCGTCGATGTGATCGTAGCCAACGCCGAAGGTCGAGACGATTTCGAGTTTGGGCAGCCGCGACATCAGCGCTTCGTCGACGCGCCCGAACGGTCCGCTGACCGAAACCGCGATCGCACGCAGGCGCGGCGCAAGCTTCGGCACCAGCGCATTGACGGTCTCGGCGTCGTTGGCCTTGTGCAGAGTGAACCGCGGCGACAGGCCATCGATGATCGTGGGTTTCTCCGGCCCCAGCACCAGCACGTCAGGTTTTTCGCTCGCCATTCCCTCACCAGTTGGTCGAAATATATTGCGTCTGCAAAAATTCCATCAGCCCTTCATGCGCGCCTTCGCGCCCGATGCCGCTCTGCTTCATGCCGCCGAAAGGCGCCGCCGGATCGGAAACGAGGCCGCGGTTCAGCCCGACCATGCCGCATTCGAGCTGTTCGGAGACGCGCATGCCGCGGGCAAGATCGCGGGTATAGAGATAGGCGACAAGCCCGTAGATGGTATCATTCGCGCGCCGGATCGCCTCTTCCTCCGACGTGAAGCTCTGGATGGCGGCGACCGGACCGAAAATCTCTTCATCCAGCATCTTGGCGCCGTCCGGCACGTCCACCAGCACGGTCGGCGGATAGAAATATCCCTTGCCGTCCGGCGGCTTGCCGCCGGTGAGCACCCTGGCGCCCTTCTTCACCGCGTCCTCGACCAGCGCCACCACCTTGTCGCGCCCCTCCTGGTTGATCAGCGGCCCGACCGCGACACCGTCGTCGAGCCCGTTGCCCAGCTTCAAGGCTTGCATGCGCTCGGTGAGTTTCTTGGAAAATTCCTCCTGCACCTTTGCGTGCACCAGGAAGCGGTTGGCCGCTGTGCAGGCTTCCCCCATGTTGCGCATCTTGGCGATCATCGCGCCGTCGACCGCCGCATCGATGTCGGCATCCTCGAACACGATGAAGGGCGCATTGCCGCCAAGCTCCATGGCCGGCTTGATCATGTTATCCGCCGCCTCCTGCAGCAGCTTGCGGCCGACTTCGGTCGAGCCGGTGAAGGAAAGCACCCGCACGCGCGGATCGTGCAGCATGGCGCTCACCACTTTGCCCGATGAACGCGAGGGAATGACATTGACGACGCCGGCCGGCACGCCCGCTTCCTGCAGAATCGGCATCAGCGCCAGCATGGTCAGCGGCGTGTCCGACGCGGGCTTCAGAATGACGGTGCAGCCGGCGGCGAGCGCTGGACCGATCTTGCGCGTCGCCATGGCGGCGGGGAAATTCCATGGCGTCACCAGCACCGCGACGCCGGCCGGCCGATGATGCACCAGGGTGCGGGCGCCGGAAGCGGGCGCGTTATAGAACTGGCCGAGATTGCGCACCGCCTCTTCCGCGTTCCAGCGGAAGAATTCGGCGGCATAGGCCACCTCGGCACGCGCATCCGGCAATGCCTTGCCATTCTCCAGCGTCATCAGCTTGGCGATGCGCTCGGCGTCGCGCATGCATCAGCTCGAAGGCCTTGCGCAGAACTTCGCCGCGCTCGCGCGGCTTCTTTGCCGCCCAGGCGGGAAAGGCTTCGCTCGCGGCATCGACCGCAGCCTTGGCATCGTCAACCGTGGCGCTGGCAACCGAGGTGATGATGTTCTCGGTCGCCGGATCGATCACGTCGAAGCGCTGGCCGTCCGACGATTTGCGCCAGGTGCCGCCGATCCAAAGGTCGGTCGGCACGCCCGCGAGAAGATTGTCATACATGGTTCGTCCTCAACTTCTTCCGACCATTTAGATAGCGGACCTTGGCTCTACACGACAACATCCGGCGCGGGCGGGATGAAACGGCGTCGGCGCTCACGATGGATCAGGTAAAGGCCGGACGCGATCACGATCGCGGCACCCATCAGAGTCCACTCGTTAGGAACGTCTCCGAAGACAAGATAACCAAGCGTAATCATCCAGACCATCTGGCTGTAGATGAAGGGCGATAGCACCGACGCCGGCGCGAGCCGATGCGCGACAATCAGCAGATAATGGCCGAGGCCGCCGAGGAAACCCATCACCAGCATCAGCGCCCACGAAAGGCGCGTCTTGAGGCGGCGTCCAGACGAAAGGCAAGATCGGCAGCATGCAGACGACGCCGACCAAGTTGGTATAAAACAATGTCGTTTCGTTGGAATCGGTGCGCGCAAGCGCGCGGGTCATGATGCCGTAGACGGCATAACAGAGCGCACCGGCAAACATGAGCAGCGCGGCTGGATGGATGCCGCCGGTACCAGGACGCGTCACCAGCAGCACGCCGGCGAAGCCGACGGCGATTGCCGCCCAGCGGCGCCAGTCAAGCCTTTCGCCAAGCACGGGCCCGGCCAGCAGGGCCACCAGGAATGGCGCCGAAAACATGATCGACAGGGTTTGGTCGAGTTGTAGATAACGCACCGCGATGAAGTTGAACACGGTGGTGGCAAGCATCAGCACAGAGCGGACGATCTGCAGCACCGGCCGACCTGTGACAACGAGCCGGGGATGGGTGATCGGATTGACCAGCACCAATGCCAGCAAAAATGCGGTGATGTAGCGCGCGGCGACAATCTGCGAGGTCGGCATCTGCGCGCTGAGATATTTCGCCACCGTATCCAGAAGCGCGAATAAAGCGACCGCACCGCACATCAAGGCGATGCCGGTGAGCCGCTGGCGGCGTTCGTGGTGGATGTCTTTCATAAGGGGATTTCAACAGCGGGATTGAAAGCAGGGCACAGCAGGGCAACCTAGTGAGCCGCAGCCAATTCCGCGAGAGGCCGATGCGGCTGACAGCATTGCCGCGCCGCTGTTGCACGCTCAGCCGACTTACGCTAAGGAATCGATGCGGGGCCTGCGGCGGTCGCCCCGCTTTCCAAGGCTCGCAAGCCCAAGCACCGCCTCCTTCGGGAACGAGGGAGGTTGAGATGCCTGCGAGCGAGATGACCGGCCGATCCACCCTTCTTGACACATCCCGTTTTGCGGACGAGGCGTTCCGCGTCTGGCTGCGCTTCGCCACCCTGAGCTTTGGCGGGCCGGCGGGCCAGATCGCGGTGATGGATCTGCACAACGTCGCAATTCGCGCGACGATACTCGCGGGAGCCCTGGTCTTTTGCATGATGGAGGCGAGTATTGCCATGGCAGATCAAGCAAGCTTCGCGGATGATACGGTTGGCGCTTCACCGAAAGGGTGGACCGCGACAATGACCGGCAAAGGCAACCCGAAATGGACAGTCGAGGAGGACCCGACGGCGCGCTCTAAAGCAAGGGTGGTCAAGCAGTCGGGAACCGCCACCTACCCGCTTCTGCTTAAGGATGGGACAAGCCTCAAGAACGGCTTTGTCGAAATTTGGTTTAGAGCCATATCGGGATCGGAGGATCGCGCGGCGGGTATTGTCTGGCGAGCGCGGGATGCCAACAACTACTACGTCGTCCGCGCCAATGCGCTGGAAGATAACGTCGTTGCCTATAAGACCGTGAATGGGACGCGCAGCGCCCTCGATATTGTCGGACGCAAAGGCGGATACGGAATCAAGATGCCGGTCCCCTCGGGCCAATGGCATGCCCTGCGCGTGGAATTTGCCGGCAGCCATTTCAAAGTTATCTTCAACGGCAAACCTGCCTTTGCGGTCGAAGACGGCACCTTTTCCGAAGCCGGCCAAATCGGACTCTGGACCAAAGCTGACAGCGTGACGGCATTTGATGACGTGTCATATGGTGCGGCAAGGTAAGTCGTCGCCGTGGCGAGGTAGCAGCTGAGGGAGGTTGAGATTTGTCCGCGACCAGCCGAACCGCCACATTCAAGCACGGGGTCTCTTGGGGCGAAGCCTTTCGCGTCTGGGTGCGCATCGCTGCCCTGAGCTTCGGCGGGCCGGCGGGTCAGATCGCGGTGATGCATCGCATCCTGGTGGAGGAGAAGCGCTGGATCTCCGAAACCCGTTTTCTGCATGCCTTGAACTACTGCATGTTGCTGCCGGGGCCTGAAGCGCAGCAGCTCGCCACCTATGTCGGCTGGCTGATGCACCGGACGCGCGGCGGCCTGCTGGCGGGTGGCCTCTTCATTTTACCCGGCATCATCGCCATCATGGCGCTGAGCTATGTCTATGCCGCCTATGGGCAGGTCGGCGTGGTGGCAGCGCTGTTCTTCGGCCTGAAAGCCGCGGTGCTCGCCATCGTGGTGGAAGCGGTGGTGCGCGTCGGCAAGCGCGCGCTCAAAAACAACATCATGATCGCGCTCGCAGGCGCGGCTTTCCTATGCATCTTCTTTCTCGACGTCCCCTTCCCCATCATTATCTTTGGCTCGGCATTGATTGGTTTCCTCGGCGGCTGGTTCAACTGGAGCGCATTCCAGGCGGGCAACGGCCATGGCGGGAGCGGCAAAGAAACCGCGGTGGTGGACAGCCTGCTCGGCGACGAAGCTCCCGATCACGTGCGGCCGACGGCGGGGCGCGCCCTGGGGGTCGCAGCGACCTGGCTGACACTGTGGCTCGCACCCGTGGCGGCGCTGTTGCTGACGCTCGGAAGCGACAACGTCTTCAGTCAGATCGCGGTCTTCTTCAGCAAGATGGCGCTGGTCACCTTCGGCGGCGCCTATGCGGTGCTGGCTTACGTGGCCCAGCAGGCGGTGGAGAATTATCGCTGGCTCAATCCAGGTGAGATGCTGGACGGCCTTGGCATGGCCGAGACGACGCCTGGTCCGCTGATCATGGTGTTGCAATTCGTGGGCTTCATGGGGGCGTTTCGCGATCCCGGCACGCTGTCGCCGATGCTGGCGGGAACGCTCGGCGGTTTGCTCGCCACCTGGGTTACCTTCGCGCCGTGCTTTCTGTGGATATTCCTCGGCGCGCCCTTTATCGAAAAGCTGCGCGGAAACAAATCGCTGAGCGCAGCGCTGTCAGCTATCACCGCGGCGGTCGTGGGCGTAATTCTCAATCTCGCATTATGGTTTGCGATCCACACGATCTTTCACCAGGTGCGGCCGGTGCGCGGCTATGGCTTCGCCTTCGATGCGCCGGTTCTGGCGAGCGTCGATCCCTGGGCGCTCGCGCTCTCCGTCGCCGCGGCCGTCGCTATTTTCCGCTTCAAAGCTGGAATGATGATGACGCTGGCGGCCTGCTCGCTCGCCGGGATGGCTCTCTATCTTGTCGGCCTGCGCTAGTGTGGCGGATTTCGGTATCAGGACATTAGCCTTCCGGCTGCAACGCGCTTTCGTGCCAGCGGCGCAGCACGAGGTGCGACAGGAAAGTGAGCGCGAAGAAGATCGCGACGCCCACCACCGACAGCAACAAGAGCGCCGCGAACATGCGCGGAATGTCGAGCCGATAGCCTGACTCGGCGATACGATAAGCAAGCCCGGAGCCCGCGCCGGCCGAACCGGCGGCGATTTCCGCCACCACCGCCCCGATCAGCGCCAGTCCGCCCGCGATGCGCACCCCGCCCAGGATGTAAGGCAGCGCCGACGGCAGCTTGAGATGGCGCAATATCTGCCAGCGCGACGCGCCATAAAGCCGGAACAGGTCGACCAGATTGCGGTCTACTGAATTGAGCCCGAGCGTGGTATTGGCGAGCACCGGGAAGAAAGCGACGATCCAGGCGCACGCCAGCACCGCGGCGGGTTGCGGCAGATAGATCAGGAGCAGCGGTGCGATCGCCACCACCGGCGTCACCTGCAACGCCACCGCATAGGGATACAGCGAATATTCGACCAGCCGCGACTGGTTGAAGAGCACCGCCAACCCGATGCCGCCGATCAAGGCCAGGAGAAAGCCTTGCACCGTCGTGAGCAGCGTCACCGCGAGTGACGGGCCCAGGATCGACCAATCTGAAAAAAGCGTAGCGAAGACCAAGCCGGGTGACGGCAGCACATAAGGCGGAATGCCTTTGATCCGTACCACCAGATCCCAGAAGCCAGGACACCAAGCGCGAGCGCAATGGCAGGCAGCAGGATGCGGAGTAGGCGACGCTCGTTCATGCCGCGCAGCCACCGGATGGCTTGCGCCAATGCCTGCGACACCGTCCGGCAAAGCGCGGCATATTCCGCCGAGGTGCGGAAACTCTCGTCGCGCGGATAAGGCGTCTCGATGACGATCTCCTGAAAGATACGCCCGGGCCGCGGCGTCATTACCACGATGCGTTGCGACAGATAGACGGATTCGAATACCGAATGGGTGACAAAGACTACCGTCTTGCGCAACTGCCGCCACAGCGCGAGCAGGTCGTCATTAAGCTTGAAGCGGGTGATCTCGTCGAGCGCGGCAAAAGGCTCATCCATTAGCAGCAGCTTCGGATCGGTGACCAGCGCACGCGCGATGGAGACCCGCATCATCATGCCGCCGGATAATTCGCGCGGATAAGCGCGCGCGAAAGCATCAAGCCCGACGCGTTCCAAGGTCTGCTGCAGGCGAGCTGTTGCGGATTCGTCGTCGCGCCCAAGCAGCATCAGCGGCAGCCGCACATTGCCGGCGACCGTCGCCCACGGCATCAGCGTCGGCGCCTGGAAGACAAAGCTTAGGTCCCCGGGAGCTCTCTTCTCGCGCCAGGCAATGGTGCCTTGCGAGGGTGGGAGGAAACCCGCCAGCATGCGCAGCGCTGTGGACTTGCCGCAGCCGGATGGGCCGAGCAGCGAGACGAACTCACCTTCCTGGATGTCGAGATCGAGATTTTTGACGGCGGTGACACCGTTGGGAAAGGTTTTGCCGACGCCGCGCAGCGTGGCAATCGTGCGGAGCGGCGAACCCGCCGCGCCATGCCCACCCCCCTCGCCGGTTATTTCCACGCCCGGTTCCATCGCGGACGTGATGATGACAGCGCCGGTGACGGATCGCCAGCCGTGATCACGCGCGATGCAAAGATCAGCTAGTCGTCTTCCGGAAAGCGGCCGCCGATGGCGGGCGCCGCCACGCGTCCGGAGTATTGCGGGCGATCGCTTTCCTTCGCCGGTTTGTCCACCAGACTAAGCGCGGCGCGCAACTGCCCGCCGGCGCGACTGAGGATGTCGTTGGCCTCGTTCAGATCGCAGCCATGCAACAACAGCACCGCGAGCTTTAGATTGCCGCCTGCCAAAGCAAGCGCGGCGCGGGCGTCATCGCCGTCATGGCCGGTGAGCCTCGTCAAAATGCGCTGGCTGCGCTTCACCAGCTTCTCGTTCACCGCCTGCAAATCGACCATCAGCCCGTCATAGACGCGGCCGAGCAACACCATCACCAGCGAAGATAAAACGTTCAACGCAATGCGCTGCGCGGTTCCGGCGTTCATCCGGGTCGAGCCAGCAATCGGCTCCGAGCCGGTGTCGAGCCAGATCGGATGATCGGCTTCCTTCAGCAGCGGGGTGTCCGGATTATTGGCGATGCCGATGGTGAGCGCGCCGCGCTTCTTGCCTTCGCGCAGGCAAGCGAGCGTGAACGGCGTGGTGCCGCTGGCCGCCACCGCGATCAGCACGTCTTTCGCGCCGACCTCGTGGTCCTGCACCAACCGATGCGCGTGCTCGAATTCGTCCTCGGCGCCTTCCACCGCGCGGGTCATGGCGTCCTGGCCGCCAGCCATGAAGAGGAGCAGCCGATCCTCCGGCCAGCTAAAGGTGGGCATCAACTCGGCGCCGTCCTGCACCGCCAGGCGTCCGGAGGTACCGGCGCCGGCATAGATCAGCCGTCCACCTTCCTTCAGCAGCGCTTCGGTGGCGATTGCCGCCCGCTCGATCGCCGGCCGCACCGCACGCACGGCGGCGACCGCGGCCAGTTGCCCCTCAATCATGGCGTCCAGGATGTCTGCGGGCTCCCAGAGGTCGATATTCGTGTAACGCGGGCTCGGACGCTCGGTATTCATGGCTCACCCCAGGGCTTTAGCCGCTGAAGACAACGCGACTGATCCATTTTCGTTCTGGCGCGTTAACAACTTGACGGGGCTAGGGAAACGGAGTGCTTCGGAGTGCGTCCCTTGGGCCCAAACGCGCTGCTACTGGGCGTTGACGGCGGCGGCACGCAATGCCGGGCGCGCCTGAGCGACGCTACGGGCGCGAAACTCGGCGAAGCAACCGCCGGCCCGGCGAACATCCGCCTCGGCCTGGAACGCAGCTTTTCAGCGATTCTCCAGGCAGCGACAGAATGCCTCGTCCAGGCCGGTCTCTCAAGCAGGGATTCCTCCCGCATCACCGCCTGCCTTGCGCTCGCCGGGGCAAGTGAGCCCGAACATCTGGCCGCGGCACAGGACTATCCGCATCCCTTCCGCCGGGCGATCGTGACCACCGATGCGCATGCCGCCTGTGTCGGCGCGCATGGCTGGCCGCGACGGCGGCATCATCATCATCGGCACCGGCAGCATCGGCTGGGCGGAGCGTAAGGGGCTGCACTTTCGCATCGGGGGCTGGGGTTGGCCGATCTCCGACGAGGGCAGCGGCGCCTGGATCGGCCATGAAGCGCTGCGCCGACTGCTTTGGGCCTATGACGGGCGGATTGATTGGTCGCCGCTATTGCGCGCGATTTTCGCGCGGTTCGAGCAGGACCCGCATGCTATCCTGCAATGGACGCTCAATGCTTCACCGCGCGAACTCGGCTCGCTTGCGCCGCTGATCGTGGAGCATGCGGCACAAAACGACCGGGTCGGCCGGGAGCTAATGCAAATGGCTGCAGCCCATATCGACGGTTTGGCGGAACGCCTGATCTCGCTCGGAACGCAGCGGCTGTCGGTGGTCGGCGGTCTCGCCGCGCATGTCGCACCCTGGCTGTCGCCAGTCATCAAATCTCATATCGTTGCGCCGGAAGGCGATGCGCTGGATGGCGCGCTGCGTCTGGCGCGACAGGCCGCCGTACGCCCCCGCTTTCCGCTGCTCGAGCGCGCCTGATGGATCGAGCGCGATCGCCAGATGGCGACGGAATTCCGCGAGGCGCCGGTGGTGGTGCGGCGCCAGGCGGACGCGCTCGCCGCCCCGCTGGCGGAACTGGCGGCGCGGCTCAAACGCCGACCGCCCGACGTGGTGGTGACCTGCGCGCGCGGAAGCTCGGCGCACGCCGCCACTTTCGGCAAGCATCTGTTCGAGCGGCATCTGGGCATCGTTTGCGCGCCGGCGGCGCCCAACATCGCCAGCGTCTACCGCAAGGAGATGCGGCTGAGAGATCAGCTCTTCCTTTCCATCTCGCAGTCCGGCCGGAGCGACGACCTGGTCGAATCCGCGCGCATGGCGAAGGCGTCCGGCGCGATCACCGTGGCCATGGTCAATGACACGGCCAGCCCACTGGCGGCGGATTCCGATATCGTGCTGCCGATCGGCGCCGGGCCCGAACATAGCGTGGCAGCGACCAAGACCTTCGTGGCATCGCTGGCGGCGCTGTTGCGGCTGACTGCAGCATGGACGGAAGATGCAGGTTTCGCCGCGGCGCTCGAACGCTTGCCGGACCGGCTGGCGGCGGCCTCCGACCTTGATTGGAGCGCCGCGCTGGGCGCGCTGGCCGAAGCGACCAGCCTGCTGACGCTGGGCCGGGGACCCACGCTGGCCATCGCGCGCGAGGCGGCGCTGAAATTCAAGGAAACCTGCGATCTGCCGGCCGAGCCTTTCAGCGGCGCCGAATTCATGCATGGCCCGGTATCGTTGGTGGATACGCATTATCCGGTGCTGATCTTCATGCCGACCGACGCGGCAGCGAAGGGATTGGCCGAGCTCGCGGCCGACCTGGGCAGCAAAGGCGCATCGGTCTTTGTCACCGGCACAGGCGAAGCCTCGGGCAAGTCTTCCGTCCTTGTCGCCCGAGCATCCCGACGCCGACGCTATTTGTTTGATCCAAAGCCTGTATGGATTATTGGTCACGCTGGCCGGGCGGCGGGGCACCAATGTCGACCAGCCGCGGCATCTGCGGAAAGTCACGCGAACGCGATGAACGATAAAACGACGCAGGCTGTGGCGGCGGACCACATCTTCGACGGCATAACCGTGCGCCATGATGCGGCGGTGCTGATCGAAGGCGAGAACATCGCCCGGATCGTGCACCGGGCGGAAGTGCCGCGCGATACGCCCGTTCATGCGCTGCCTGAGGGAGCATGGCTCGCGCCCGGTTTCATCGACGTGCAGGTGAATGGCGGCGGCGACGTGCTGTTCAACGACAGCCCGACGCCGGAAGCGGTGGCGACGATCGCCCGCGCGCATCGCAAATTCGGCACGACCGGATTGTTGCCGACCTTCATTACCGACGCCGCCGAAAAGATGCCCGCCGCGATTGATGCCGTACAGACCGCCATGGATCGCGAGCCGGGCGTGCTCGGGATTCATCTGGAAGGCCCGTTCATTTCGCCCGAGCGGCCGGGCGTGCACGAGAGGAAATTCATCCGCACAATCACGCCGGCCGATCTGGCACTGCTGACGAAGCCGCGCAAAGGCGTCACGCTGATCACGCTGGCGCCCGAGCAGATGCCGAAGGGCGCCATCGCGCAGCTCGCCAAGGCCGGCATTCGCGTCTCGCTCGGACATTCCATGGCCACTTACGAACAGACGCGCGATGCGATGAGCGAAGGGCTCACCGGTTTCACGCATTTGTTTAATGCCATGCCGCAAATACTGAGCCGGCAGCCGGGGCCGGTGGCGGCGGCGCTGGAATCGCCCGATGCCTTTTACGGACTGATCGTCGATGGCGAGCACGTCGACCCGGCCTCGCTTCGCTTGGCGTTGCGCGGGCTAGGACGGCCAATGCTGGTCACCGATGCGATGCCGCCGGTCGGCGGAAGCCGTGCGACGTTCACCCTTTACGGCAATGAGATCAGCGCGAGCAGCGGCCAGTTACGCCGCAAGGACGGCACGCTCGCCGGCGCTTATCTCACCATGGCGCAGGCGGTGAAGAATTGCGTGCAGATGCTCGGCTTGCGCTTGGAAGACGCCCTGCCGCTGGCATCACGTAACCCGGCGGAATTCCTTGGGCTCGGCGGCCGGCTCGGCCAATTGGCGGGCGGATTTCGCGCCGACATGGTGGCTTTCCATCCCGAGCAGATCGAGGTGATCGAAACCTGGGTGGCGGGCAAAGCCAGCCACTGATGGAGGGGATGCGACATTCAAGCGGACGTCAGATCGCCCGCCGCCGCGGCGCTGACGGTCGCTACTGCTTCGGACGCAGGTCCAGCCCGACGCCCTTGTTGACGAATTGGGTGGAATAGGCGCGGCGATAATCCACATTTGGCTTGGTCACGCCGACGCGCACCATCTTGTCGAAGAAGCTTTTCATGCGCGCATCGGTCAGCGCGCCGATGCCGAGCTTCAGCGTGTCGCCGGAATCGACGATGCCATATTCCTTCATCTTGGCGACCGAATAGGCGATCAGTTCGTCGCTCATCTCGGGATTATGTTTGCGGATCAGCGCATTCGCGGCCTTGTTGTCGCCGTAGAGGTAATTGTACCAGCCGATGATCGAGGCATCGACGAAGCGCTGCACCAGGTCAGGCTTCTTCTCGATCAGGTCGCGGCGGGTTTCGATCAGCGTCGAGTAAGAATCAAAGCCCTTGTCGGCCAGCAGAAAAATCTTCGGCTTGAAGCCGCCCTGCTTCTCCACCGCATAAGGCTCCGAGGTGACATAGCCCTGCATCGCCGAGCGCTTGTCGACCAGGAAGGGCTGCGGGTTGAAGGTGTAGGGCTTCACCTGGCTGTCCTTGAAGCCGAAGTCGGCCTTCAGCCACTGGAAATAGCTGGCCATGCCTTCCTTGGAGACGAACAGCGTCCGCGTCTTCAGATCATCGAATGACGCCACGTCCGGATGCGCGAGCAGCACCTGCGGATCCTTCTGGAAGATCGCGGCGACCGACACGGTCGGGATGTTCTGCTCGGCGGCATCGAAGGCCTGCAGCGAATTCGCGCTCATGAAGAAGTCGAGCTTGCCGGCGGGCAACAGAATGCGGTTGTTTACGTTCGGGCCGCCGGGAATGATGGTGACGTCGAGGCGGTACTTCTTGTAGGTGCCGTCCGCCACCGCCTGATAAAATCCCCCGTGCTCCGCTTCCGCCACCCAGTTTGTCGCGAACGTGACCTTGTCCAGCGTTTGCGCGGAGGCGGGCGCGGCGGTGATCGCGACAACCGTCAGGGCGCGCAACAAGCCCGCGAAATTCATCGTTTCATCCTCTGTTATTTTCCGCGACAATAGGCGAGCAAAGACCGGTTGGCGAGACGCGAATGAGCACACTTCCCAAGCGCGACTGGGCGGAAATGACCGCGCAGGATCTCGCCGCCGGTGTCGATAAAACACGCTGGATCGCCGTGCTGCCGCTCGCCGCCGTGGAACAGCATGGCCCGCACCTGCCGCTCGAGGTGGACGTCATTATCGCGGAAGCCTATCTCGCGCGGACGCGGAAGATCATTCCCGCGGAGCTGCCGGTGACCTTCCTGCCGCTGCAGCCGATCGGATTCTCGCAAGAGCATGTGGCTTTTCCCGGCACGCGGACGCTCTCGGCGGAAGCCGCTATCCGCGCCTGGACGGAGATCGGCGAGCGCGTGCACCGCGCCGGCTTGCGCAAGCTGCTGCTGATGACCAGCCACGGCGGCAACACCGCTGTCATGGACATTGTGGCGCGCGACCTGCGCGCACGGAACGCAATGTTGGTGGTGACCTGCGGTTGGCATCGGTTCGGTTACCCGGACGGCCTGTTTTCCGCCGAGGAACAAAGGCACGGCATACACGGCGGCGAGATCGAGACTTCGCTGATGCTGGCGGCGCGGCCCGACGCCGTGCAGATGGATAAGGCCGATAATTTCATCCCGGCCACGGTGGCGATGGAAAGGGAATTCCGCTGGCTGCATGCCTCGCGTCCTGCCGGCTTCGGCTGGATGACGCAGGATTTGCATCCCTCCGGCGCCGTCGGCAATGCGCGCATTGCCACGGCCGAGAAAGGTGAGGCCGCGCTGGCGCATGGCGCAAAAGCCTTCGTCGAATTGCTGCGGGAGATCGATCGGTTCGATCTTGAGGCGCTACGCGCGGGTCCGGTGGCTTAGCCGCAATGCCCGCCGATGTGATAAGCAGAAGCCGTGTCCGCCGATGCGGACGAGCAACCTGGACAATCTTATGCAGCGCGTGACCATTACCCTCGACGACGAGCTTATGGCCGAGCTCGACCGGATCATCGCGGCCCGCGGCTATCAGAACCGCTCGGAGGCCATTCGCGACCTGGCCCGCGCCGGTATCCGCCAGGAAGCCGCCACGCTCGACGAAAAGGGCGAATGCGTCGCCGCTCTGGTCTATGTGTATGACCATAATGCCCGGCAGCTCTCCAAGCGTCTGGCCGACACTTTCCATGACCATCATGAGATGTCGCTGGCCTCCATCCACTCGCATCTCGACCACGACAGCTGCATGGAAGTGACCATCCTGCGCGGAAAGACCGGCAAGGTGCAGCACTTCGCCGAACATGTGATCGCCGAGCGCGGCGTGCGGCATGGCCGGCTGGTGCTGGTGCCGACGGATATGCTGATCAAGCCGCATTCGCACGAGGAAGGCGAGCATGACCATCCGCATCCGCATCCCGTGAAGCACCGTCACCGCCCGGAATAAGGTCGGATCTACGGCCGCGGAGCCCTTGCGCCGGGTACGACATTTTTGCTAAAAGATCATACTCGATATGATGTTTCTCAAAGAACATCATACTCCTGCGCCCTGATATTTGGCTGAGGTTCCTGAATGGCGTCCCGGCTTCTGCGCGTGTTCGATGACAGCGATACCCACACCCGCGGAAAGACCATCGGGCTTTATTCAGTGCTGATCGCCGTCAATATTGCCGTCTGGGCCTGGGCCTTCCTGGCGCTGCACGACAACCCGATCCTGCTGGGCACCGCCTTCCTCGCCTACAGCTTCGGCCTGCGCCACGCGGTGGATGCCGACCATATCGCCGCCATCGACAATGTGACCCGCAAGCTGATGCAGGAAGGCAAGAAGCCGCTCACCGTCGGCCTGTTCTTCTCGCTCGGCCATTCGACAGTGGTGGTGCTTGCTTCGGTCGGCATCGCGATCACCGCCATGGCGTTCAAGGATCAGATGGAGGAATTCCATCCGGTTGGCGGCATGATCGGCACCTCGGTTTCCGCGGCCTTCCTGCTGCTGATCGGCGCCATCAACCTGGTCGTGCTGATCAATGTCTACAAGGCGTTCCGCCGCGTGAAGAATGGCGGCACCTATTCCGAGAGCGATCTCGACATTCTGATGGCCAATGGCGGGTTTTTCGCCCGCATCTTCCGCCGCCTGTTCAGCCTGATCGGCCGCAGCTGGCACATGTATCCGCTCGGCTTCCTGTTCGGGCTCGGCTTCGATACGGCGACCGAGGTGGCGCTGCTCGGCATCACCGCAGCGCAGGCCTCGAGCGGATTGTCGATGTGGTCGATCCTGATTTTCCCGGCGCTGTTCACCGCCGGCATGACACTGCTCGACACCACCGACAGCGTGTTGATGGTTCGCGCCTATGGCTGGGCTTTCGTCAAACCGGTCCGCAAGCTCTACTACAACATGACGATTACGTTTGTTTCCGTTGTCGTCGCGGTGCTGGTCGGAGGAATCGAAGCGCTCGGACTGATCGGCGAGAAGTTCGGCCTGCGCGGCGGACTGTGGGATCTGATCGGCGCATTGAACGAAGAACTGGAGATGCTCGGTTACCTGATCGTCGCCATCTTCATCGGCAGCTGGCTGCTCTCCATGCTGTTCTACCGGCTGAAAGGCTACGACCGGATCGAGGTGGTCCCGCGCGACCGCGCCCGCGCAAGGCTGATTGTCCCCCGCATCATCGGGAATCTGACGCACCTGTTGCGTCTGTAATGCTCATACCAATAGACCATTGCCAGCGACAATCGCGCTCTTGCCTCTGGCGTGGCTATTTGCATTGATATTCATAATGCCAGGCCAAAAAGCCTAAAAACCCCGGCGGATCAACCGCACGGGGCATCGGCTATGGGAGGATAACCATGTCGCTACCGAATATTTTTCTAGGCTTCGCAACGGCGGCCATTCTGTCGATTGGCACAGCTGCCGCCCAAACCGAAGTGAAACTCGGCCATGTCGGCGGGCCGGGCTCGCTGTTCGATCTTTCGTCGCAGGAATTCGCCAAGCGCGCCAATGCGAAGCTGGGCGACAAGGCCAAGGTGGTGGTCTACGGCTCGAGCCAGCTCGGCAGCGATGGTGAGCTGCTGAAGAAACTGAAGCTCGGCACCGTCGATCTCGCTTTGCCCTCGACCGTAATGACGTCGGTCGCGCCGGAGTTCGGCGTGTTCGAGATGCCCTATTTGGTGCAGAACCGCGATCATGCCGCGCGCATCACGAAGGATGTCATCAATCCCACGTTGAAGCCGATTGCGGCCAAGCAGGGTTACAATATTCTCGCTACCTGGGAGAACGGCTTCCGCCACATCACCAACAGCAAGAAGCCGATCGCCAAGCCCGAGGATCTGCAGGGCATCAAGCTGCGCGTGCCCGGCGGCGTCTGGCGGGTGAAGATGTTCCAGGCCTATGGCGCTTCACCGAGCCCGATGGAGCTGAAGGAAGTATTCGTCGCGCTGCAGACCGGCGTGATGGACGCGCAGGAAAATCCGCTGGCCCAGATCTATCCGTTGCGCTTCCATGAAGTGCAGAAATATCTATCGATGACCGGCCACGTCTATACGCCGGCCTGGCTCACCGCCGGCGTTAGCTGGGACCGACTGCCCCCGGATGTCCGCAAGACACTTGAGGAAACCGCGGTCGAGATGGAGCCGGTCGCGCTCGGCATCGCGGCGAAGCTTGACGACGAGTTGCTCGGAAAGATGAAACAGGCCGGCATCGCGGTGAACGAAGCCGACAAGGCCGCTTTCGTCGCCGCCAGCAAGACCATCTACACTGAGTTCGCCAAGGAAGTTCCGGGCGGCCAGGCGCTGATCGACAAGGCGCTCAGCCTCTCCAAGGGCTCCTGATCGACCTCCAAAATGCCGGGCCATCGCCCGGCATTTTTTCTTCCTTTGCGCCATACTTTTCGGGGGCGCCGTACCTGCGGCGGAAGCGATGACGCAACTGCGCCGAACTCTACGATCACTTCCTGGAAGTCATTGCCGTCTTCCTGATGTTCGCGGTCACCACGATCGTGGCCATGGGCTTCATCTTCCGCTGGGCCGGCACGTCGCTCGTCTGGTATGACGAAATCGCATCGATTTCGCTGGCGTGGCTAACCTATTTCGGCGCGGCGCTAGCCGCCTCGCGCGGCAGTCATTTGGGCTTTGCGGGATTCGTGAATTCATTGCCGGCGAATTGGCGTGTCGCCGCGACCTTCCTCGCTTCCGCCATCAGCATCCTGTTCTTTGCCTTGCTCGCCTTTACCGGTGCGCAGGTCTTTCAAGTGATCGCGGGACTTACCTTGGTTTCGTTGCCGGGCGTGCAGCAGCAATGGGTTGTCTCGGTGATTCCCATCGCGTCGGTGCTTTTCATTATCGCCGAGGCGCTGCGTCTCCCGGAAATGCTGGAGGAGGCCCGGCGGGGTCCGCTGATTGACGCCGAGCTCAAAGAGGCGCTCGGCGGCGGAAACGCCGATCTCGTCAAGCAGGCCGAGGAGCGCATGCGGTGACCGCCACTGTGTTCTTAATGATCGCCGCTCTGGCCGGGCTCGTGATGCTCAATGTGCCGATCGCCATTGCCCTCGGTGTCATCGCCGTCAGCGCCATCTGGATCACCCAGGGCGCCTATATGCTGCCGAACCTCGCACTTGTGATGTTCGAGGGCGCGACAAGTTTCCCGCTGCTGGCAATTCCGATGTTCATCCTCGCCGGCGCGATCATGAACTCGTCCTCGATCACGCAGCGGCTGATGGATCTGGCGGTCGCCATGGTCGGTTTTATCCGCGGCGGCCTCGCGCATGTGAATATCGTGCAGTCGATGTTCTTCGCCGAAATTTCCGGCTCGGCGGTCGCCGACGTCGCCGCCACCGGCCCGATCATCATGCCGGCAATGATCAAGCGCGGCTATTCGCGCGAATTCACCGCCGCCGTGACATCCTCCTCGGCAAGCCTTGCGATCATCATCCCGCCTTCGATTCCGATGATCCTTTACGGCGTCATCGGCAATGTTTCGATCGTGCAGCTGTTCGTCGCCGGCATAATCCCCGGCATTCTGGGCGGGCTCGGCATGATGGCCATTTCCTACTATCTGGCACTAAGGCTGGGCTGGCCGGTGGAGGATCGTTTTCAGCTCACGCCGGGTATGGGAAACGTTTAAGGCGGCTGCCTGGGCGCTGCTGCTGCCACTGATCATCCTTGGCGGAATCTTCGGAGGCTTTGTCACCGCCACCGAAGGCGCCGGGCTTGCCGTGCTCGCAGCCCTGTTCGTGGCCGGCGTCATTCATCGCGACCTCGACCTGGCGCATCTGTATCGCGCGGCGGTGGACGGCGCCATCCAGACCGCCGTGGTGATGCTGCTGATCGCGACGTCCGCTCTGCTCGGCGTCTATCTCACCGAGCAGCAGATACCCCAGCGACTGGCGGAGGGGATGCTCTCGATCACCAGCAACCCTTACGCCATCCTTGCTATCCTCAATATCTTCCTGCTCTTCCTTGGACTGTTCCTGCATTCCGCCGCAGCCATCATCCTCGTCGTTCCGATTGTTTTGCCGCTGGTCATAGCGGCCGGCGTCGATCCGGTTCATTTCGGCATCATCGTGACGCTCAATCTCGCCATCGGGCAGCAAACGCCGCCGGTTGCGAGCGTGCTGATCGCGACTTGCGCCATCGCGAAGGCCGACATCTGGGAGGTCACCAAGGTCAACACATGGTTCATCGGCGTTCTTCTCGCCGTGCTGCTGCTGGTGACCTACGTGCCGCCGGTGTCGATGGGACTGGTGGATTACTTTTATCGATAACGGATCGGATCTGCGGCGAAGCGCTGTGCCGGTGTGCACTGTCAAAAATTCCCTAGACTTCACGCCTGTCGCTGGTCTAAGAAATCCGCGCATGGAAAACATCCTCACTCTCGTCGGCGAATACTGGCCCCACCTTCTCGGGTTGCTCTTTTTTGCCGTTATGGCCTTCAACGCCCGCTCCTGGTTCAAGGAGCGACGGGCGCAAGGTTGACGGCAGAGGGATCTCGATCCCGCTAGCCGCTGCCTGATCAGGAACGTGCGCGTGCTGAACGCGGACGAAGGCCGACGCTTGCCTGGCCGCGATTTGATCATCTCAAGCGGTGCCGCGGCCGCTGCGGCTCGCTGCCCTAAAAAATCCCCTAAATGTGGACGGTCAGATTCCGCGCGCCGCAGCGACACTCATCGCCAGCACGCGCGCGACATGGATGGCCTCGCGTCCCGCGCCATCCTGGATTTGATGCCGGCAGGAGGTGCCGTCGGCCACCACCAGCGTGCCTGGCTGCGGCCTTGCGCACCTGCGGCAGCAGCGACAGCTCGCCCATGGCCAGTGATACATCGACGTTGTCGGCGCCGTAGCCGAACGACCCGGCCATGCCGCAGCAGCTTGAGTCCACGGTCTCGACATCCAGCCCCGGTACGAGCTTAAGCGTTGCCTCCACCGCGCCCATGGCGCCGAAGGATTTCTGGTGGCAATGGCCGTGCAGCAGCGCCTGTCTGGCCACCGGCCGGAGCGCCAGTTTCAGCCGCCCGGCTTGCGCCTCGCGCGCCAGGAATTCCTCGAACAGAAGAGCGTTGGCGGCAAGGCGCTGCGACGCGTCGCCCGGAATAATCGCGGGGATTTCATCGCGGAAGCCGAGGATGCAGCTCGGCTCCAGTCCAATCACCGGAACGCCGCGCGCCAGATAAGGGTCGAGTGCGGCCAGCACGCGTTCGGCTTCCTTGCGCGCCTCGTCGACCAGCCCGACCGCAAGAAAGGTGCGGCCGCAGCAGAGCGGGCGCGTTTCCTCATCGACCGGTGCCGCAACATGCACGCGATAACCGGCGGCCTGCAGCACCGACAAGGCGGCGTCGACATTCTCACGCTCGAAATAGCGGTTGAAGGTATCGGCGAAGAGAACGACCTCTCCCGCTACTCCGGCCGTCTGGCTGTTTTTTGAATCGTCAAAGATATTGCGCCGCCATTTCGGAAGTCTGCGCCGCGCGCTGAAATCCGCGACGACTTCGGACAACTTCGCCGCGCCGGGAATAACGTCGCGCAGATTGAGCACCCAGGACAGCCGGCTGGCATAGGGCGCGTAGCGCGGGAGATAGCCGACGAGCCTGTCGTGCAGGGACAGTCCATGCTTCGCCGCGCGCGCTGCCTGCACTTCGATCTTCATGCGCGCCATATCGACGCCGGTGGGGCATTCGCGCCGGCAGGCCTTGCAGGAAACGCAAAGCTTCAGCGTCTCCGCCATCTCGTCGGAAGAAAACGCGTCGGGCCCAAGCTGACCGGTGACGGCCAGCCGCAGCGAGTTGGCCCTGCCGCGGGTGACGTCACGTTCGTTCCGGGTCACGCGGTAAGACGGGCACATGACGCCGCCGGAAAGATTGCGGCAGGCGCCGTTGTTGTTGCACATCTCCACAGCGCCCTGAAAGCCGCCGCCGACGCCGGGATAGGCCGACCAGTTCAGTTGGGTCGTCAGGGGTGTCGGGTGATAGTCCGGACCGTAGCGCAGCACGTTGCGGTCATCGAATTTCGGCGCGCGCACGATCTTGCCGGGATTGAACAGGCCGTTGGGATCAAAGCGGTCCTTCACTTCTTCGAAAGCGCGCACCAGCCGCGTGCCGAACATCGGCTCATGGAATTCCGAGCGCACGATGCCGTCGCCGTGCTCGCCGGAATGCGAGCCCTTGTAGGCGCGCACCATGGCAAAGGCCTCTTCGGCAATGCCGCGCATCGCCTTGAGGTCGTTGTCGAGCCGCAGATTCAGCACCGGCCGCACATGCAGGCAGCCGACCGAGGCATGCGCATACCAGGTGCCGCGGGTGCCGTGTTTTTCGAAAATATCCGTCAGCCGGGAGGTGTACTCCGCCAGATGTTCGAGCGGGACCGCGCAATCCTCCACGAAGGAGATCGGCTTGCGCTCTTCCTTCATCGACATCATCACATTGAGGCCGGCGGTGCGCACGTCGGTGATCGCGGCCTGCAGCTTCGGATCGAGTATCTCGACCACGCCGCCCCAATGCGCGCCGCTCTTGTCCCAGCCGAAGCCGAGATCGCCCATCACCTCGCCCAGCCGGCGCAGGCGGCGCAGGTTTTCTTCGTGATCGTCCTCGCCGAATTCCACCAGCAGGATGGCGTCGGGTTCGCCGCGCACGAATTGGTCCAGCGTCGGCCGGAACATGGCGATCTGACCCGCCAGCTCGATCATCGTGCGGTCGATCAGCTCCACCGCGATCGGACCTAACCGCACGAGATGTTGCGCGGCATCCATCGCGGCATGGAAGCTGCCGAAATGGCAGGCGCCCACCGCGCGCTTGCCGAGCAGGGGCGAGAGCTTCAATTCGATCCGGGTGGTGAAGGCGAGCGTGCCCTCGGAGCCGATCAGGATATGCGCGAGGTTCGGATCGTTATTGCCTGGCAGGAAGGAATCGAGGTTATAGCCGCCGACCCGGCGCTGCACCTTGGGAAAGCGCTTCTCGATCTCGTCGGCCTCGCGCGCGCCGATGGCCAGCAGCTCGCGCGCGAGCGGCCGCAGCGGAGAAGTTGCCGGAAGGCTGGAAAGATCCGGCGCGACCGGGCCGAAATGCGCGCTGTGCGCCATCGGGCAGGACTGCATCGACCGACAGCACATTCTCCTTGGTGTTGCCGTAGCGCAGCGAGCGGGCGCCGCAGGAATTGTTGCCCACCATGCCGCCGAGCGTGGCGCGCGAGGCGGTCGAGATATCGACCGGAAACCATAAGCCATGCGGTTTTAACGCGCGGTTGAGTTCGTCCAGCACGAGGCCCGGCTCCACCACGCAGCGGCGGCCGGCGACGTCGAGCTCGAGGATGCGCGTGAGATGCCTGGAGCAATCGATGATCAGCGAGTCATTGATGGTCTGGCCGCATTGCGAGGTGCCGCCACCGCGCGGGGTGACGCTGACGCCTTCCGCCCGCGCAACGGCGAGCGCGCGCTCGGCTTCCGCTATGCTGCGCGGTACCACGACCCCGAGCGGCACGATCTGGTAATGGGATGCATCGGTTGCATAGCGCCCGCGGGTGAAGCGGTCGAAATGCACCTCGGGCAATTCGGCCTTCAGCCGCCGTTCCAGGCCCGGCATATGCGTTACAGCCAAATCAACCCGTCTTCAGAGGCCTCGTCCTGTACAGGGTTGGTACGCAATTCGTCCAAACGCCCTTGACCCGACTGTCGCATTCATAGTTCAACCCCACAAGATATCCGGCGGGCAGCGCCCCGCGCACAAGGGACTACTGCAATGGCGAAGAATTCCTCCCGTCCGATCGGCCGGCATTTCCTGCATATTCCCGGCCCCACGCCACTTCCCGACCGCGTGCTGCGGGCCATGGATACGCCGATCATCGACCATCGCGGGCCGGAATTCGCCAAGCTCGCCAAGCGCTGCCTCGACGGCATCAAGACCATCTTCAAGACCACCAACCCGGTGATCATCTACACCGCCACCGGCACCGGCGCCTGGGAAGGCGCCCTGGTCAATACGCTCTCGCCCGGCGACCGCGTGCTGATCGTCGAGACCGGGCAGTTCGCCCTGCATGGAAAAACATGGCGGCGAAATACGGCCTGCGTTCCGGAAGTCATTTCGACCGACTGGCGGATCGGCGCCGACCCGGCAGCGATCGAAGCCAAGCTGCGCGATGACAAGAACCACGAGATCAAGGCGGTCTGCGTCCTGCACAATGAGACCGCAACCGGCTGCCTCTCGCCAGTCGCCGAGATCCGCAAGGCGATCGATCGCGCCAAGCACCCGGCGCTCTATTTGGTCGATACGATCTCTTCGCTGGCTTCCGCCGATTATCGCCACGATGAATGGGGCGTCGACGTCACCATTGGCGGCGCGCAGAAGGGCCTGATGCTGCCGCCCGGCATGTCGTTCAATGCCGTGAGCGACAAGGCGCTGGCGGCGTCGAAGACCGCCAAGCTGCCGAAGTCGTTCTGGGCATGGGACGAGATGATCGCCATGAACAAGAGTGGCTTCTTCCCCTATACGCCCGGCGACGCAGATGCTGCACGGCCTCGCCGACGGCGATCGACATGCTGCACGAGGAAGGGCTGGAAAACGTTTTCGCCCGCCACAACCTGTCTGGCGGAAGCCACGCGCCGCGCGGTGCGCAGCTTGGGGGCTGGAGATCATCTGCCGCGATTCGAAATATTATTCCCCGACGGTGACGGGCGTGCTGCTGCCCGAAGGGCACAACGCCGACGCCTTCCGCAATCTGGCGCTGGAGCGCTTCAACATTTCCTACGGCGCGAGCTTCGGACCTTTCGTCGGGCGCTATTTCCGCATCGGCCATCTCGGCGACACCAACGAGCTGATGCTGATGGGTGCGCTCGCCGCCACCGAAATGACGCTCGCGCTTGCCGGCATCCCGTTCAAGAAGGGCGGCGTGCAGGCGGCGATGGATTACATCGTCTCCGCCGAGAAGCCGGCGCGGGCGGCCGCCGAGTAGCGGCCGCACCTACCCTTACGACCGAGCGAGCAGTTCGGAAACGTCGCGCGGCAGAACGCCGCGCGACGGCTAGGCCTGCCGTTATGCGCAGTTCTTAGGAGTTCTTCCCTAATTTAGCCCTTAATATGAAATTACTTTCTCTTTGCGCCCGACCATCAACTCCTATATAGAAAAATATACTATTTCTCGGATGTTTACTGCGCCATGAACGCCAATCTAAAGGCCGTCGAGGCGGCCAAGCTCAGTGAAAAACTGGCAGAGGCGACCCCGACGGCGATCGTCGCGGAGGCGCTGCACAGCGTCGGCAGAGGCCGCGTCGCGGTGGCGTCTTCCTTCGGCATCGAATCCGCAACGCTGTTGAAGATCGTTGCCGACGTCGATCCTTCAATCCCGGTCGTCTTTCTCGATACCGGCTGGCTGTTTCCTGAAACTCTCGCCTATCGCGATACGCTGATTGGCCGTCTGGGGCTCACCGACGTGCGCACGATCACGCCATCAGCCACGGCATTGGCGCAGAAGGATCCGGCACGCGATCTCTGGGCCGTTGATCCAGACGCCTGCTGCTATCTGCGCAAGGTCGAGCCGCTGGGTGAAGTGCTCAATGACTTCGATGCCTGGATCAACGGGCGCAAGCGTTATCAGGGCGGCCAGCGCAGCGGCATTCCCGCTGTGGAAGTCGAAGGCTCGCGGCTGAAATTCAACCCGCTGGCGCGCGTCACCCCTGCCGAAATCGCCAAGATGTTCAAGAGCTGGAACTTGCCGCGTCATCCGCTGGCGGGACAAGGCTTCACCTCGCTCGGCTGCATGCCCTGCACCCGCCGCACCAATCCCGGCGACTCCGCGCGCGCCGGCCGCTGGGCCGACAGCGAGAAAACCGAGTGCGGCATCCACAACCGCATGCCGCTGATAGACGGCGCTGGTATCTGATCTCCAGCATTCGGATTTAATTCTCGTCATGGCCGGGCATAGCCCGCGAAGACGGCGTTTACGCCTTATGTCCCGCCATCTCGCTTATGCCGCGCGTCCCTAAGCGAGATGCCCGGCATCGCAGACAAGTTTCGTGTCTGCCGGCTTGCTACATGGCCGGGCATGACGATCGACGCTGGCGCTTAGCGGTGCTGGGTGACGGTATCGACCAGCGCGACGCGTCCCTTCTTCACTTCCGCGATGGCGCGCTCGAGCGCCGGCCGGATATCCTTCGGATTGTCGATCGGGCCCTCGCCATAGCAGCCCATCGACTGCGCCAGCTTGCCGAAATCCGGCTCCGGCCCGAACAGGTCCATGCCGATATGGGCCTTGGCCTCGTCGGTGCCGCGCAGCTTGGCCATGCGGATCTGGTGCTCCCAGTCGTTGTAGTAGGCGCGGTTGTTGTGCATCACGATCAGCATCGGGATCTCATACTTGGCCGCGACCCAGAGCGCGCCGGCGTCGAACATCAGGTCGCCGTCGGGCTGGATGTCCACCACCAGCCGGCCGGCGGCCTTGTGCGCCAGCGCCACGCCGATCGAAATGCCGATCTGCGTCGAGGTGCCGAGCTCCACGCCGGGCCAACGATAGGGCTTGTCGAAGTCCCAGACCTTCGGGATCGTCCGCTTCAGGTCGTTGGCGGCGAGCACCCAGTCCTCGTTCTTGATGACCTCCCAGACCTCGTGCGACAGGCGGCCGAAGGTGATCGGGGATGCATCCCAGTTCTTCTTCGTGTCCTCCTGCCACTTGGCCCAGACCTCGTCATGCCGCTTGCCGATCGCCGCTTTGCGGTCGGCGATCTTCTTTTGCAGCTTGCTGTCCTTGGCGATGCGCTCGCCGCAGATGCGGGTGAGCTCCGGCACGCCGAGGATGGTATCGCCAAGCGCGCGCACCGAGGTGGGCTGCATACGGCAATAGTCCATCGCCCATTTGCTGATGTTGATCTCGCCGAAGCCGATCTCGACGAAATCGCAGCTCTCCGGCACCAGCGACTCCAAGGTACGCATGGTGCTGTTGAGTTCCATGTACTGCTTTTCGTAATCGCGCACGTCGAGGCCGAGCAACAGATCGGTCTTCTTCAGCGACTGCTTGTCGAAGCTGAGCGAGAGGGGATGTTTGTTGGGAAAATTGAGCGAGCTCGGAATGCTCCAGACGGCCGCCCCTACCGTCTCGGCCAGCTTCACCAGGCTCTCGAAGCCGCCTTCGCGGCGTCCGTGATATTCCGGCATCAGCATCGGATGCTCGGCGTCCAGCAGTTTGTCGGCAATGGCCTGTAGCGCCTTCGGATTCGGCATCATGCGGGCCGGCGTGGCGGCGGCGTCCTTGGGCGGCAGCGGAATTTTCTCGGTCAGCGGCGCTTCCTGCAGCGCGGCGTCGTAGCACATGTAAATCGGGCCGGTCGGCTCCGTGGTCATGATCGAATAAGCGCGCGCGAAGGATTCCGGCACGCCATGGATGGATGTCGGCTGATAGTCCCATTTGGTGTAGTCGCGCACGGCATTGCCCTGCACCAGTGCGGTATGGGTCCAGTCGATGTGCGGCCGGCGTTTGTGCTCGTCCATCGGGCCGGTGGCGCCCATGATAAAGAGCGGCACGCGGTCCAGATTGGCGTAATAGATCGCCATGCAGGCGTGCAGCAGACCGACCAGGTTGTGCAGAATCACCGCGGCGGGCTTGCCGGTGGCCTTGGCATAGCCATGTGCAATCTGCACCGCGATTTCTTCGTGGTTGCACAGCATCATCGGCGGCTCGTTATTGCCGTAATTCACGATTGAATCGTGCAGGCCGCGGAAGCTCGCGCCCGGATTCAGCGTGATGAAGGGAAAGCCGTATTGCTTGATCAGGTCGACAATGATGTCGGATTGCCAGCCCGTGTAATTCTTGGCCTTCTTCTCTGTTTTCGCGTCCATTGGGAATACCTTCGTGATTAAGCGCCGCTACCGGCCGAGCTGGATGTGTCTTGTGTGGAAATGCCGGCGGAGCTAGACCGCCGGCATTGTTTCTGGATCAGTTTTTGACTTTGAGCAGTTCTTCCGTCTTCTTTGCAATCGCGGGATCGACCTTGTAGGCCTCGACCACGATCTTCTGCACCTCTTCGCCGGGGATCGGCGTGACTTCGAGCTGTGCCTTCTCGGCTTCGGCAAGGAATTCAGGATCCTTCATCGTATCCATGAAGGCTTTGCGCAGCGCGGCCACGCGGTCCTGCGGAATTCCCGGAGGGGCGACGAAGGGCCGGCCCAGCGCCTGACGCGCAAACACCAGGGTCAGGATCTGCTTTTGCTCCGGCGTCTTCGCCAAATCGAGGATCAGCGGGACATCCGGCAGATCTGGATGTTTCTGCAGCGACAATTGGACGAGAACGTGGATCTTCTTGCTTTCATACCATTCCTTTCGGGTGGCTACGACGCTTGACCAGGACCAACCGCAGCGACCCTGCACTTCGCCGCGTTCCATGGCGAGGCTGACGTCGTTGCCGCCTGGGTAACCGCTCACGATCTTCATTTTCGTGCCGAGCACGCCGTTCACGATGCGCGGGAATTGATCGGTATCGGCTGACGGGCCGGTGCCGCCCACGACGAGCTCCTTGTTGAAAGTGTCCTCGATCTTGGTGATGCCGGCGGTATGCCAGGCGACGCAGACGCTGACTTCGTCATTGGCGCTGCCGATCCAGTTGAATTTGCTGGCATCGAACTGAGCGGCCTTATTGCCGAGGAGCGGATCGAAAGCTCCGCCGCGGGCGATGGTCCCCAACACCGTGCCATCCTTCGGCAGTGCGTTGTAGAGGGCGTTGGCAAGCCGCAGGCTGCCGGCGCCTTCCAGGTTCTTCACGACGACAGTCGGGTTGCCCGGAATGTGCTTGCCGAGATAGCGCGCGACCATGCGCGCGTAGACGTCATAACCGCCGCCGGCGCTGTAGCCGACCATCATGTCGACGGTTTTGCCTTTGTAGAATTCCGCGGGGGTCTGGGCCCATCCCACCGTCGCCGGCATAACGGCCAACACCGCTGCAGCGGCCGTGCCGCGAACAAGATTTCTGATCCGCATTGCTTCACTCCATTCACTTGATTTCCGGCATAGGGCCTTTCGCCTTGCCGCGAGCTTCGAATTGGAAGCTGTTGAATGCGGCTGGGCTCCATAACCCAAACTTGGTTTGGTGGCTACTTACGCAGAGAAGAACTCGCATTTCAAATGCAAGTTCGCTTTTGCTGCGGTGCACCCAAAAAGTCTCGTCTGGTGGCAAATCGCTGCGGCATCAGTTGCGCATAACAGCCTTCGCGTGATCGTGGTCAGTGGAAGCTCACGCAGCCGTGTTCCAAAACCAGGCGGCGCGCCGAGCGCGGGGACGCCGGCCGAACAGGGCTGGCCGATGGATCGCCACATGCATCGTCTCTCGACATGAGGGGTCTCTGCCTGCCCGTGCGGCGGCAACCCGCGCGCCTCTAATCACTCAGCGCGGCTTAAAAAGCGCGTCGAAAGTTTTCTGCCATTGTTTTTCTTCCTCCGGCGTCAGCAGGACCGTAATGATTTTCTTCTTCTGCAACGTTTCCACAATACCGGGCGGATTGCTGGTGACGTCGGGCCGCGTCGGAATCCTGCCGAACTTGGTCAGGAACTGCTGCGACTCTTTGCTGAGCATGAAATTCGCGCCGAGACGGGCGGCATTAGGATGCGGCGCCTTCACATTGATGCCGACCTGGCCGAACAGCAGCACGACCGGATCCAAGGCCCAGAAATCGGTGGGATTGCCGGCGAGCTTCACGTTCATCGTCAACATCAGATATTGGTTCAAGGCAACCAGGTATTCTCCCGAGCCGACCGAACGGGCCAAGGCCAGGTGGCCGTCCACGACCACCGGATTGAGATTGGCGACGATGTCCTTGATGAGTTTCGTCCCCTTCTCTTCACCGTAGTGGATCATGATTCCTTTCAGCCATTCGTTGTCGCTGCGATCGATCGCGATCTTTCCTGCCCACTCCTTGCGCGTGACGAATTCCTCATAACTCTGCGGCAGCTCGGAGGGCTTGACCTGCTGAGTGTTGAAGCTCGGCGTATTGTAGTTGGCATAAACCCCATACCAGCGGCGGCCGGGGTCGCGCGCTTCGGGCAGGATGTTTTTCGCTTCGGAAGGATCGAAAGTCGCCAACAGTTCCGGGGGCACCTTGTTCAGCGTCGTGGTCTGCAGGATATCCCAGGTGTTCTGGCCGCTGCTGCGGTATTCCATGGCGATACGGCCCATCAGCGGCCCGTCGGCACCGCGGATGTAGTTCACTTTGATTCCGGTGGCATCCTCGAAGATTTTCCAGAGCGGAAGGCCCTCTTGCTCATTGGTGGAAGAGTAAACGGTCAGGGATCCTTCCGCCTGCGCCGCCTTCAGTAGCTCCGGGTCGAGCCAGGGACGATCCGCGGCTGCGCTTTGCGCGCCTTGCCCATAGGCCGGCGCGGGGGCGAGCGACAACAATAGGCCGAAAAATCCGACCATGCCGGCCAAAGAGCCAGCCGTGCTAAAACGCATTCTTGCCCTCCTCACGTCCTAGGCCTCCATCGCCGCCTTCACTTTGTCGCGGGTAAGAGGCAAGTCGCGCAGCCGAGCGCCCGTGGCCTGGGCAATGGCATTGGCGATGGCGCCCGCCGCCGGTCCCTGCGACGCCTCTCCTACGCCAAGCAGGGGCTGGCCCGGCCGATCGATCACATGCACCTCGATGTTCTCTGGCATGTCGGAGAAACGCAGGATCGGATAGCTGCCCCAATCCCGGCTGGTGACGCGGGTGTGGTCGAAGCCGACCTGCTCATAAAGCGTCCAGCTGATGGATTGCAGGATGCCGCCCTCGATCTGGTTGCGGATACCGTCGGGGCTCACCGCCTGTCCGCTATCGACGGCGGATACCACGCGCGGGATCCGCACCATTCCGGTCGACGGCTCGACCTCAGCCTCTAGCGCGACCGCCACATAGCTGGAAGAATTGCGATAGCGCGCATAGGCGAAGCCGCGTCCCCGCCCCTTCGGCAATTTGTCCGTATTCCAGCCGAAGCGCTCTGCGGTCATTTTCACGACGTCCTTGGCGCGTGCATCCTCGAGGTATCGCAGGCGGAACTCTACCGGATCGGCGCCCGCCGCCGCGGCCAGTTCGTCCATCAGGCTCTCGATGGAGAAGACGTTCATGTAAGCCCCGAGCGAACGCAGAGCGGAAACGCGCAGCGGCATTTCCTTGACGTGATGATGGGTCACGCGCGCGCTCGGCAGTTTGTAGGCCGGCTTGGAATTGCGGTTGCCGTCGGATTCCGAGCCCGAGGGCACGCCGCGGCGGCGGCAGCGTCAAAGGCTGCTCGCGATACCAGGCGGCGGCCATGCTCTTGGCCCCGCCGGGCCGCGTCGAATGCGCCATGCTCCACACGTCATAATGCCAATCGACGATGTTGCCGGTGTCATCGAGCGACACCCGCGCCTTGGTCACCATGGCCGAGCCGTAAGGCTCCCAGGCATGCTCATCCTCGCGCATCCATTGCACGCGCACCGGACGTCCTGGGAAAGCCATCGCCAGAATCGCCGCGTCACCGCCGGCATCATCCGCGCCGTTGTGGCCGTAGCAGCCGGGCCCTTCCATATGGATGCAGCGGATCTGGTCTTCCGGCAGCTTCACCAATTCGGACACCGCCTGGCGCAGCGGATAGGCGCCCTGATTATGCGCCCAGACCGTCAGCTTGCCGTCCTGGAACCACCCGACGCCGCAGGAAGCACCGATGGCGCCGTGCATCTGGAAGGGACGGCGATAAGTCGCCTCGATGACGCGTGCACCCGGCGCCGGGCTTGTTTTGGTATCCAGCACATTGACTTTGTCGGATGGCGTTGTTTGCAGGAAGTCATAGAGAGCGGGATAATCGGTCAGTTTGGCCTGCTCCTCCCATTGCGCCGCGGCAGCCAGCGCGCGCATCGCCGTGATCGCCTGAAACTCCTTCTCCGCAATGACGGCCAGATAACTGCCGTCGCGCACCACCTTCAGCACGCCCGGAAGTTTCTCCACCTGCGCAGTGTCGACTGAGTGCAGGCGTGCTTCGTAGCTCGGCGGACGCACGACGCGGGCATGTACCATCCCGGGCAGTCGCAGGTCCTGCAGGAAAGCGACGCCGCCGGTTACCTTCGCCGGAATATCGACGCGTGCAAATTCCTTGCCGACCACGCTGTAAGTTTTCGGGTCCTTAAGCTTGGCTTGCCGGTTCAGCTTCACATGCACCACGTCGTCGGCGACCAGTTCACCAAAACCGACGCTCTTGCCGTCCGGCGCGACGATCCTGCCCTTCTCCAGCTTGAGCTGCCCGGCATCCGCGCTGAGCTTAGGCGCCGCCGCATTGAGCAATATCTCGCGCAGATGCGCGGCCGCTGCGCGGACGGAAACGCCGCCATCCGCCATGGCGCGGCTGCCGGAGGTATAGCCTTCGTTCGGCGTCAGCGCGGTATCGCAACTGACGATCTTCACGCTTTGCGGATCGAGATTGAGTTCCTCGGCCGCGAGCTGGATCATCGCGGTCTTCACACCCTGCCCGAATTCGGTGCGGCCGGTGTAAACGGTCACCACGCCCTGGGCGTCGATGCGGATCCAGGAATCCAGCATGGCGTTGTCGGGGACGGCCGCGCCCGGCTGCGGCACGGCCTGTGCGGTGACTTCGCTCATGCCAAACAGCGAGAAGCTGACGACAACAGCACCGCCGCCGGCAAGCAGGCCGCGGCGGGAAATATCGATCGAGAGCGGCGCGTTCATTGGGCGGCTCCCTTGGTTTGACGATCGGCATCGGCGCGCTGCATCGCGGCGCCCGCCCGGCGCACCGCGCGCACGATGCGGGCATGGGTGCCGCAGCGGCAGAGATTGGGCGACAGCCCGGCGCGGATTTCAGCTTCCGAGACGCGCGGGATTTTTCTCCAGCAGAGCCTGCGCCCGCATCAACACGCCGGCAATGCAATAGCCGCATTGCGCCGCCTGCTCTTCGATGAAGGCGCGTTGCAGCGGCCCGGGATCGTCCGCCGTACCGAGGCCTTCCACCGTCTTGATCGGCCGGCCCTGCACGCTGGAAACCGGCGTCACGCAGGAGAAATGCGCCTCGCCGTCGATCATCACCGTGCAGGCGCCGCATTGACCGAGACCGCAGCCGAACTTGGCGCCGTTCATCTGCAGATCGTTGCGCAACACATACAGCAGCGGCGTGGCCGGATCGGCATCCACCCGTTGCGGCTTGCCGTTGACGGTAAGAGCAATCATGCGTTTTCTCCCGCGCGCGATCAGTTCCTATTTAACCGGGAAACCCGGCCTGGTGGTCCAGCCGTCTTATCGGCCTGCGGACTCTGGATCGACCTGATCCCGATGCCATAAAGTCCCCGCCGAAATCGCAGCCATCGGAGGATCTGACATTGCCTTTCACGACCGCCAACGGGATCAGCATTCATTACAAGCTCGAGGGCGCGAAAGGGCCTGTTGTCTTGCTCCTGCACGAGATGGGGGGAACACTCACAGCTGGGACAAGGTGACACCGGGCCTGACCGATAACTTTCGCGTGTTGCGCTATGACCAGCGCGGCGCCGGACTGACGGAAAAGGTCCGGCCGCAATTCGGCAACGATACCGCCGTCGAGGATATCGAAGGCTTGCTGACGGAACTGAAGCTCGAGCCGCCCTATCACATTGTCGCCGTGGCGGCCGCGAGCACGCAGGCGCTCGCCTTCCGCGAGCGGCATCCGAACGATGTCGCCTCGCTCGTTTTGTGCAATCCCGCGCTGGGCGTCGATCCGAGCCGCGCCGGCGCGCTCAACGACCGCGCCGATCTGGCCGAGCGCGAGGGCATGCGCGGCGTGCTGGCGATCACGCTGGAGAAATCCTATCCGCCGGAACTCACCGATCGTGAAACCTACGAAGCCTATCGCGGGCGCTATCTCGCCAACGATCCGGTCGGCTTCGCCCATGCCAACCGCATGCTGGCGCGCACCAATGTCGTCAGCATGCTGCCGGCCATCAACGTCCCGACCATGGTGGTGGGCGGGCGCCAGGACACCGTGCGACCGCTCGCCGGCAGCCAGGAGATCGCCGGCAAAATTCCGAACGCGCGTTTCGAAGCGATCGATGCCGGGCATTTCATGCCGACCACCGGTCCGGCGGCGCTGCTCGCGCTGCTGAAGGATTTCCTCGGAAAAGCGGGCCGCTAATCCGTCCCAAGAAAAGGATTCACGCCCCTCATGCAAATCAAGGCGAACGGCATCACGTTCAATTATCAGATCGAAGGTCCCGAAGGCGCGCCCTGGCTCGTCTTCAGCAATTCCCTCGCCACCAATCTGTCGATGTGGGACGAGCAGGCCGCGGCGCTGAATAAATCCTTCCGGATATTGCGCTATGACCATCGCGGCCACGGCGGCACCGAGGCGACGGACGGCCGCTACAATTTCGATCTGCTGGTTGCCGATGTGATTGGCCTGTTCGATGCGCTCTCGATCAAGCGTGCGCATTTTGTCGGGATCTCGATGGGCGGGATGACCGGGCTGGCGCTGGCGTCAAAACATCCCGGACCGCGTGGACCGGCTTGTCGTCTGCGACTGCGGCCCTGCCTCCTCGCCCGCGTCCGCCCAGCAATGGGAAGAGCGCATCGCCATCGCGCAGAAGGACGGGATCGAGCCGCTGGTGGACGCTACCGCGCGGCGCTGGTTCCCGCCGGAATTCATCGAGAACAATCCGGCGGTATTTCAGAGAGCCTGCGACATGATCCGCAAGACGCCGGTCAAAGGCTTCATCGGCTGCGCCGGCGCGCTCGCCAATTATGACCTGCGCCCGGGGCTGCCGGGCATCACTGCGCCCACCCTGCTCATCGTCGGCACGAAGGACGCCACTGTGCCGGGCATAAAGGCGATCAACGCAGCCATTCCCGGCTCCAAGCTGGTCGAACTGGAAGGTGCCGGACACCTGTCCAATCTCGAACAGCCCGGCAACTTCACCGGTGCACTGCAGCAATTCTTGTCAGCGCATTAATCGCGATCATTTGACAGCTATCGCTTTTCGCGAGGGTGCAATGCGCGCCGCTTCGTTGCAAAAGCCAAACCAGGACTATAATTGATCCTAGAGCCCGGCTCGCCGGGCAAACCTTTTCTCTCAGGGAGACGTACAATGGCCGTCGCCACGCAGGAAGCACCCGCCTCGATTCAGAAGGCGCGCCAGCTGCTTGAGCAGCTCAACAAAGATGCGTCAAGCCATCACATCTGGGTCCGCACCCAGATGAATGCGCCGGCGCAACTGCCCTGGTTTGCGGACACCGGTGGCGACACGGGCATTGCGCCGCTGGCAAGCGGCCGTGTGGCGGCCAATCAGCTCAAGACCGCCGCCCACCGCTGGCGCTGGAAGGAGTACAGCCCCTTCCTCAACCGCATCGCGGGCATCGCCAGCCAGGCCGAAGTCTCGCCGATCGAATTCACCGACCGCCAGAGCATCCTGCTCACGAACCCCGGCCTCGGCGGACGCCTGCAGGTTACCAACACCATCCGCTGCGCCATCTCGATCTACAATCCCGGCGACGTCGCCCCGGCGCACATTCACAGCCCGAACGCCAGCCGCACCATCCTCTCAGAGAAAGGCGGCTTCACCAATGTGGAAGGCGAGCGCTGCGAGGCGGTGCGGGGCGACATCATCCTGACGCCGAACGGCACCTGGCATGACCACGCCAATGACGCGAAGGCGCCGGTGATCTGGATCGACATGCTGGACTGGCCGCTGATGGAATTCCTCGATTGCGCCTGGGTCGACCAGGAGTATGAAGGCAGAGCCGGGCAGCAACGAGAAAAGCCAGCCCACCATTTACCAGGACGGTCATTCCTCGCGGCTCTACGGCAACGGCGGCCTGCAGCCGACCTTCGTCAACCACCAGCGCGGCTGGGGCCAGGACCCGACCCCGATGTTCCACTACCGTGGCGCCGACCTGCGCGCCGCTCTCGACAAGCTGCGCAAGGAACAGGGCGATGCCTATGAAGGCATCCAGATGCAGCTGGTCAATCCGGTCACCGGCAAGCCGGTCTATCCGACCCTGGATTACAAAGTTCAGCTGCTGCGCCCGGGCGAGGAGCTGAAGTTCAAGCGCGAGACCTGCAGCACCTTTATCGTGGTGATGGCCGGCTCCGGTTACTCGGAAATCGGCGGCCAGCGCTACGACTGGGAAGAGAACGACATCATGGTGGTGCCGAATTTCCAGTGGCGCCGCCACGTCAATACCGGCAAGAACGACGCGGTGCTCTACACCGTTTCCGACTCCGCGTTGCTGAAGAATATCGGCCAGTACCGCTCGCAGGGTAAGGGCGCCGACGGCAAGGTCGAGCAGATCGTCGCCTGAGCGAGATTCGGGGATTGATTGAAAGCGCCGCCTTCGGGCGGCGCTTTTTTTACGCATTCATTTCTCAACGGCCAACAAACTCTCTCCTCATGGTGAGGAGCGTTGCGCAGCAACGCGTCTCGAACCATCAAGGCCGCTGCCCATCCTTCGAGACGCCGCTGCGCGGCTCCTCAGGATGAGGTGGAGTGTTTGGATTGCGCTTCCGCGCCTACGTTATTTCTCGTCGACGATGCGGCTGCGCAGCGTGCCGATGCCGGAGATTTCGACCTCCAGCACGTCGCGGGCCTTCATCCAGACCGGCGGATTGCGCTTGCCGCCGATGCCTTCCGGTGTGCCGGTAGCGATGACGTCGCCCGGGGAGAGCTCGGTGAATTTCGAGCAGAAGGCGATGATCGCCGGGATGTCGTGGATCAGCATGTCGGTGCCAGACTTCTGCATCTCCTGGCCATTCAACCGTGTCTTCAGCACCAGCTTAGTGGGATCGGGAATTTCGTCGGTCGTCACCAACCAGGGACCAAGCGGGCCGGTGCGCGGGAAATTTTTGCTCGCGACCAGCGAGTATTTGGTGAAGTCGCGGGCGCTGCCATCGCAGAAACAAGTATAGCCGGCGATGTGGCTCAGTGCGTCCTCAGGCTTGATCGCGCGACCCGGTTTGCCGATGATCAGAGCAAGCTCGCCTTCGAAATCGAAATTATTCGACGCTTTGGGTTTCACCATTGCGCCTTCGTGCGCGGCCAGCGTATCGGTGAAGCGTGTGAAGATATTCGGCAGTGCCGGTGCATCATGGCCGGATTCCGCGGCATGGGATTTGTAGTTGATCCCGACGCAGAGGATCTTTTTCGGGTTGGTGATGACCGGCTGGAACCGCACATCCGTCAGCTTGTGGTCGGGCTCGGCACCTTTCACCGCGGTGCGCATTTCGTCCAACGCGTCTTGTTCGAGCGCGTGGCGCAGGGTGCGGTAGCTGCCTTTTAGGCGGCGGCTCAAATCGACCACGCCATCACCTACCACGGCGCCGAAAGTGGGTTTGCCGTCCACCCCATAGCTCGCGAGCTTCATTTGTTATCTCCGGCCGCCAAGCGGCTTACTTATGTTCGTGTTTGTGATCGTGGACGTAGATCGGCCCGCCGTCCGGCCGATTGAGCAGGTGGCCGCAGCCGGCCTTGTTCGCCCAGTATTCCCAGGTGCGCCAGGTCTCGGTGGAATAAGGACTGTAGCCCCTATTCCGGGCGTCGATCTCGCCTTGCGACAGGTATCTGATCTTGCCGCCGAGCACCTTGGCGTTCTGCAGGACGCGGGCATTGCGCGGCAGATAGACCGACATGCGCACGACCTCGATCAGCGATTTGGCGGCCGAGGCAAAACCGTGAGCGCTCATCAGCGCCACATTGTTGCCGCCGAGCTTTTTCGCCAGATCCCGCGCCTGCTCGTATATTGGAAACCAGCACATTGGTGTCGCCGAATTTGTCCGCGATATCCCACACCGGCACATTCGCGCCGATGAAGCTGCCGGCATGGATCACCGGCCGCAGCGGCATATCTGTTGCGATGCCAAAAGGAAGGATATCCTCGGCATGCGCATGCACCACCGCCATTACATCCGGCCGCGCTTCCAGAATACCGGCGTGAATGAAACGCTCGAGATAGAGCGGACGCTTTTCGTCGCGCACCGGCTCACCGTCCATGCCGAATTCGACGATGTCGTCGCGCGTTACCAGTTCCGGCGCGAGCGAACGCGCGAGGAAGAAATGATTGGGCTTGTCGGGATGGCGGATGCTGACATGGCCATAGGCATCCACCACGTCTTCGCGCGCGAGAATGCGATTGGCGATCACGAGGTCGTCCATGATCGCGTCGATTTTATTCATGGCAGTTGGATCTCCGTGATCAGAATGCCGGCTCGGTATGCCCGTAAGTCTTTGCGAACAGATCTTCGATCGGCATCTTCTTGGCGATGAAATGCTGCTCCTGCATGTATCGCACCAGCGCTTCAAGCGTTGGGCGATTATCCTCGATGCCATAGGGCCACGGATCGTCGCCGAAGACATCGCGAATTTCGTCGAGCTGCGCCGGCAGGAACGGCATCATGTAGCGAAGCGCGCGCGTGGAGAACATCTTCTTCAGCGCCAGAATCTTGGCCTGCACGAAGGCGTTATAGAGACTGGTCGCGACAAAGGGATGCTTCTCGTAGACGTCCTTGCGGATGGCGACGAGGTGCATGATCGGGAAGATCTTCGTCTTCTTGTAGTAATCCTTCTCGTCCTGATAATAGTTCGGCAGTAGCCGGCCGACGTTTGGATTGCTCAGGATCGAACGGGGAATGCTGGTGCCCATGGTGCAATCGACCTCGCCCGAGACCAGCATGTCGTCGAGCGACTTTCGCGGGTCGGCGTAAGTGAGATCCGGCTGCTGCAACAACGGCAGCACATGCGGGTCGCCGTGCGAGCCAGCCGTGTTGATCGCGCCCTGCACCCATTTGCACTTGGAGAAATCAACGCCGTATTCGTCGCTTAGGAGGCCGCGGACGAAGATCGCCGCGGTCATGGTGTAGAGCGCAACGCCGATGCGCTTGCCCTCGAGATCCTTTGGCTTGTTGATGCCGGCATGCTTGTTGATGCCGATGACGTCATGGCGGAAAGAGCGCGATGGAAACACCGGTATCGCTATAAAATTGCACTTCCCGGCGGCGTAGCGTTGGATGTATTCGGAGCTGGAATACTCGGCGACGTCGAATTCCTCTCCACCCGACATGCGGTCGAAGATCGGACGCGGGAGTTCGATCGGAATGAAGTTGAGGTCGATGCCCTCCGGCCTGATCTCGCCGGTGTAAAGCGGCTGCAGACGATCGTATAGCGATGCAGCGAAGTTAAGCTTCAATGCGGCCATTGATAATCCCCGATAACTGGTGGCGCACCGCTACCATGCGGCTGCACGTGTAAAAACCCCCCGCCGGCGCGGGACGAAGATGGCTCCAGTGCCCGCTTCCGAAGTTCGTGATATGTTGCGGCATTCTCTTACACGAACTTCGGAAGCAAAGGGGCACTAGCAACGTTATGATTCCAGTGCCGCTTTTCGATTTGAAGTTCCTAACCGAATTTGCCGCAAGTCGTGTAGGAACTTCAAATCGGCGGCACTAGTGCCCCGCTTCCGAAGTTCGTGATACGTCGCTGCATTCTCTTACACGAACTTCGGAAGCAAAGGGGCACTAGCAACGTTATGATTCTAGTGCCGCTTTTCGATTTGAAGTTCCTAACCGAATTTGCCGCAAGTGGTGTAGGAACTTCAAATCGGCGGCACTAGCCCTCGTCGACCACGGAGTTCCGCAGCACGCCGATTTCCGGAACCTCGACCTCCACCACATCCCCCGGCTTGAGCCATTTCGGCGGCGTGTGATGGCCGCCGGCGCCGGTGGGCGTCCCGGTCATGATCATGTCGCCGGGGCGCAGGGTGGTGAAAGTGGTGATGTAATTTATCAGCCAGGCGAAGTCCCAGGTCAGGTGCGCGGTATTGTCATCCTGCCGCAATTCGCCGTTGACCTTGGTGGTGAGATGCAGACCCATGCCGGGATCGACATCCTCGGCCGGGACGACCCACGGCCCGAGGCTTCCGGAGCGGTCGAAATTCTTGCCCTGGGTGACGTTCAGCGTCCCGTGCCGCACCCAGTCGCGGACGCTGCCCTCGTTGCCGAGCGTCAGCCCGCCGATCATCTTCAGCGCCTCTTCCTTCGGAACGTTGCGTCCTTCGCGCCCGATCACCAGGACGATCTCGCCCTCATAATCGAATTTGTCCGAGACTTTCGGCCGCACCAGCGGCTGGTCATGCCCGACAAAGGAGGACGGAAAACGCA
Organism: uncultured Alphaproteobacteria bacterium; assembly: GCA_963728585.1. Taxonomy (GTDB): domain Bacteria; phylum Pseudomonadota; class Alphaproteobacteria; order Rhizobiales; family Xanthobacteraceae; genus CANKHA01. Next base: position 107,247 of record CAVSLB010000003.1, on the reverse strand, counting down.
CGAACAGGTTCGGATATTTCGGCGCGGGTCGGCCGTCTTTGTATTCTTCGTTGCGTTCCGGATAGTTGATCCCGACGCAAATGATCTTTTCCGGCGCGAGGATCGGGATCAGCATTTCCACGTCGCTCAGCTGATGATCCGGCTGACCGGAAACGGCCTGGCGCGCCTCCCCGATCGCATTGGCCCGCAATACGTCGAGCAGCGTGGGATATTTGGCGGAAAGCTTGCGGCCGATATCGACAAGGCCCTTGTCGGTCACGGCGCCGTAGCTGGTACGGCCATTCACGCGGAAACTGGCGAGGCGAAGAGACATCGGCGGGCAAAGTAGCGTGTGACGGCCCGGCGTCAAGCCGCATTTGCCCACGGGCCATGCCCTTGATTTGCATGATGCGGGGAAGGCATTAAGCTTTTTTCCCCAACAAGCAGGCTGCCATGATCGTCGATTTCCAGCATCACTTCACGCCGCGCGAGCTGATCAAAGAAGATCCCGGCGACCGGCGGATCCTGCGCTACGACGAGAACGGCGCGCCGAGCTACACCATCCACTCCCTGCTCTATAACCTCGATGAGCATGTCGCGATGATGGATGCCTCGGGGATCGATGCGGCTTTCATCACCAGCGCGGCCGGCATGTGCGCCGACCAGGAAACCTCGAAAATCGTCAATAACAACGCCAAAAAGGCCGAGCGCGATTATCCCGACCGCTTCATTGGTGCCGCGCATGCGCATCCGCTCGGCGGCAAGGAAGCCTTCAAAGAATTGTCACGTTGCGTGCACGAACTCGGATTTCCGGGTGTCGTCATCACTTCGGAGACCGACGGAAAGTATCTCGACGATCCGGCCTATGAGGATTTCTGGACCGAGGCCGAGCGGCTCGGCATTTTCGTCTTCGTTCATCCGGCGCTGAAGTTGAACCAGACGAAGCAATTCGACACCCTGGATCTGGCGCGCGCGGTCGGCCGGGAATTCTCGCTGATTGGTGCCACCATCCGGTTGGTGGATTCCGGAGTGTTCGACCGGCATCCGAAGCTGACGGTGCATATGGCGCATCTCGGCGGCGGCATTTCTTCCATGCTCGGACGCATCCGCGGCTTCCGCGACAAGGAATTCTGGGGAACCCAGGGCGACCCGCGCCACGGCATGAAGGCGGAAAAGGACTTTGACTACTACCTGCGCAACAACATCATCTTCGATACGGCGGGCTTCTGCTGCGAGATTTCCGCCATCAAAACCGCGCTGGTTGAAATCCCTTCCGCGCGGATCGTGTTCGCCACCGACTATCCGCAGGAGGTGCGTGAGCGCCATGTGGTGAAAGACTTCGTCCAGCAGCTGCGCGGACTGGGCACGGACGGCGAGAAGATTCTTTCCGGCAATGTCGGCAAGTTGATCAAACCTTAGCGGTCGTTCGCATCATGCAATCGTGGTGGTCAAGACGCCGATACGCTCGATCTCGATCTTCACCACATCGCCGGGCTGAAGATATTCATTACGCGCGGAGCCGACTCCCGCGGGCGTGCCGGTAAGGATCACGTCGCCCGGATGCAGCGTCATGCCTGATGACAGATGCGCGATCTGCTCGGCGATGTTGTAGATCATCTTGCCGGTATTGGAATCCTGCTTGATGGCGTCATTGACCCAGAGCTTGATCGCCAAATTATGCGGATCGGGAATGTCCTGCGCCGGCACGATCCACGGCCCGAGCGGACAGGAGCCATCGAAGCTCTTCTGCCCGATCCAGTCCGACTTGAAGGCGGAGGTGTCGGGCACGTGCGGACGGCGGGAAAGATCGCGCGCGGAAAGATCGTTCGCCGCGGTGTAACCGGCCACATGGTCGAGCGCCTGTTCCACGGAAACGTTCTTCGCCGGCTTGCCGATCACCGCCGCCAGTTCAACTTCCCAATCCAGTTTCTGGCTGTAGCGTGACGCGTTGACCGTAGCGTCCGGATCGGCCACCGCGCGCGAGGCCTTGATGAAGTGCCATGGCTTGAGGCCCAGCGTTTTGGGGTTGGGCTCCTCCGGCCGGTTGGCCCGCTTCGCCATTTCCGCCGCGTGGTCGCTGTAATTGGCGCCGGCGCAATAGATCGCCGACGGCCACAGGATCGGCGCACGCAGCCGCGTCTGCACCAGCGGCATCGCCTTCGTTTCCTGGCCGCGCTTCGCCAGTGCTGACTGCAGGGTGTCGTTCGCCCGGTGCCAGTCTTCCAGAATCCCGAGCACGCTGGCGTAGGAAGCCTGGCCGCTCAACTCGGCAGCGTCGAATACACTCTCTTCCACCACGATGCCGGCACGCGGACCTTGCATGGATTGATAGGTCGCCAGCTTGTACCCGGCCATCGGTCCTCGCTCCCTGACTTCGTTATTGATCGACCAATGCGCTTTTCAGCGCTTCCCAGACCCGGTCCTGGCCCATGCCCGAACCGCGTGTGTGCCCCGCGGTATTGGCCTCGCGTAGTGCGCATTCTTCCGCCGCCATGTATTCGATGCGCCCGCCCGCCGCCAGCATGACCGCCTGCATCTGGATGCGCGCATTAATTTCGGTATAGACCGCGCGCGCGACCGCGAGACGCAGATCGGAGCCCACGACCACGTCACCGTGCCCGCGCATCAACGCAACAGAATGGTTTCCGAGACGCTCCGCCAAAGCCTGGCCGCGCTTGACGTTGGTGACCAGCATATCGGTCATGCCCGCAGCGTCGCGAATTTCGAACACCGGCACACCGGTGTGCAAAAAGGCGGCCGGCGGCATGACCGCGCGCAACGGCACGTCGGTGATGCTGAACGGAATCACTCCGGGCGAATGGCTGTGAATGACGGCGTTAACGTCAGAGCGCTTCTTGTAGATTTCGGAGTGGATGAAGCGCTCGCTGTAGATGCCGCGCCCCTGACGATCGACCGGCTCACCTTCGGCGTCGAATTCCATGATGTCGGCTGCGGTAACCAGCTTGGGACCCATGGCGCGCGCCATGAAGAAGCGGTCGGGTCGCTCCGGGCTGCGGAAGCTCACATGCCCGAAGGAATCCACCACTCCTTCGGCATGCAGGATGTGGTTGGCTAGGACCAGATCGTCGATCTCCGAGGCGAGATCGACCTTGTTCTCCGCAAAAACCATGGGCTGTATTTCCGTGAGGGCTGTAGCCGGAAGAGGCGCGGCATTGTGGAAGAAGACGGGCGCGGGTCAAGCCCGCAGCGGCGGCCGACGAAGACTATTTCTTTCCGCTGCCGCCGTGCGCTAGGGTCAGCTTCCCGCGCGTGCTTCATTTTGCCATCTGGCACGCATCCGCCGCCTCGGTCCTTTTGATCTCATGATTGAACCGCTATATCTCTTCGGCATTCCGGTCGATTTCATCTTGTTCGCGCTCACGCTGCTGGGCGTGGCGCTATTTCATCACTACACTTTGCAAGTAGCGCTGACGGGCTTGGCGACCATCGTCGCCTACAAACTCATCTTTACCGGATTTAAGTTCGGCACCGGTTTTGCCGGGCTTGCGCTGCACATGCAGCACGAATGGGTGGTTCTGGCCAATCTGTTCCTGCTGCTGATGGGTTTTGCGCTGCTGTCGCGGCACTTCGAGAAAAGCCGGGTACCAGATGTGATGCCGGCCTATCTGCCGGACGACTGGAAGGGCGCCTTTGTGCTGCTTGTCCTGGTCTTCGTGCTGTCGAGCTTCCTCGACAACATCGCCGCCGCCCTGATCGGCGGGACGATGGCGCGGCATGTGTTCAGCGGCAAAGTGCATATCGGCTACCTCGCCGCCATCGTCGCCGCCTCCAATGCCGGCGGCTCCGGCAGCGTGGTCGGCGACACCACCACCACCATGATGTGGATCGACGGCGTCAGCCCGCTGATCGTGCTGGAGGCCTATGTCGCAGCGGTCGTCGCGATGGTGATCTTCGGCATCCCGGCGGCTTTGCAGCAGCACCGCCATTCTCCGATCGCGAAAGACGCGCCGCGCGGGCTTGATATCGAATGGACGCGCATCGGCATCGTCGCGGCCATTCTGGTGATCGCGATTTTGGCCAATGTGATCGCCAATCTGCGATTTCCGGCGCTGCTCGACATGATCCCGGTAATCGGTTTGGCGGTCTGGGCGGTGATCCTGGTGACTGCGACCCTGCGCCGCCCCGATTGGGAAGTCATGCCGGAGACCTTCAAGGGCACGATCTTCCTTCTAAGCCTGGTCACCGCCGCCTCGATGATGCCGGTGGAGAAGCTGCCCGCCGCTTCCTGGCAGACCGCGCTCGGCCTGGGCTTCATTTCCGCGGTATTCGACAATATCCCGCTCACCGCGCTGGCGCTCAATCAGGGCGGTTATGACTGGGGCTTCCTGGCCTATGCGGTCGGTTTCGGAGGCTCCATGATCTGGTTCGGATCCTCGGCCGGTGTCGCGCTGGCCAACCAGTATCCCGAGGCGAAATCGGTCGGGCTCTGGCTGCGCCACGGCTGGCATGTTGCCGTCGCTTATGTCATCGGCTTCTTTGTCATGCTCGCCATTCTCGGCTGGCACGCGGACGAGGGGCACAGGAAACGGGTGGAGGCGCCCTCACCGGCGCCCGCTGTCCTTATCACCTAAAGGGGAAAACAAATGGCCTTTACGAGTTGGCGTGGAACTCTGGGCTGCATCAAGCCGACCAAGCGGCCGGGTTCGCTCGAGGAGCTGATCCGCATGCTGCCGGAGGGCATCGGTGTCGTGCCGCTCTATCTGAGCATCAACAAGGGCACGACCGAAGAATTCAAGCGCTCCGTCGAGCCATTCGAGCCTCTCGTCAAAGAATTGGCCGAGCTGGAATGCGACCTGATTCATCCGGAAGGCGCGCCGCCCTTCATGTTCCTCGGCTACAAGGGCGAGGCCGAGCTGCTGAAGAAATGGGAAAAGAAATACAAGATCCCGATGTTCACCTCCGGCACCAATCATGTGCGCGCACTGCGGGCGCTGAAAGCCAAGAAGATCGTCGGCGCGACCTATTTCACCGGCAAGATCAACGATCTGTTCGCGAAATATTTCAAGGAAGCCGGCTTCAACGTGCTGGCATGGACGGCATCGATGTGCCGTTTGATCGAGATCCAGAACCTGTCGTCAGAGCATGGTCTACGCCCATATCAAGAAGATGTTCCTCAAGCACAAGGGCGCCGACGCGATCTACATGCTTGGCTCCGGCTGGCGCGTGCTGCCGGTAATCGACATGCTGGAGCGTGACCTTGGTGTTCCGGTTATCCATCCGGTTCCGGCGCGGTGCTGGGAAATCCAGCACCGACTGTCGATCCGCGAGCCGGTGAAGGGCTACGGCCGCCTCCTGGCGGAGATGATCCCCGGATAAAACGACAGGATGCCAAGACAAAAAACGGCACCCTCGCGGGTGCCGTTTTCATTTGTGCGATCAAAGCTCGCTAGTGTGGCGGTTCAGAAGTTCCCCGTCCCTCGCGGCCAGGTATGGAGGGAACTTCTGAACCAAAGCCACACTAGCAACGCTATGATTTCTAGTGTCCCTTTGAATCGAAGTTCGCAACGGGGCTCGCCGCACGATGTGGGCGAACTTCGGATTCGGGACACTAGTCGACTTTCGTCACCAGCGACTTCAGCGTTGCCACCACATCCTCCGGCTGGTTCAGCGCCTTCTGGATGGCGATGGTAACTTGCTCGCCCGACATCGGCGTGGTGGTGCGCTTCGCCCTCGCGAGATCGGCCTGCAGCTCGGGGCTTGCCAGCGTCTTCAGATAAATCTCGCGCAGAAAGGCCAGGCGGTCCGCCGGAATGCCGGGCGGTCCCGCGGTGATGCGCGCCAGCAGCGACTGCGCCTCCAGCAGGCTGACGACGGCCTTGGCGTCGTCGGTGTCGGCGAAATCGCGGCCGTCCGGCACGCCGGGAAGCTCCTTGCCGAACTGCAGCATGAGGAAGGCGCCGCCCTTGTTGACGAGCTGCATCGAGGTTTCGGAGCCGTCCATCGAGGCATGCGTCTCTCCGCGCAGCATGCTCATATGGCCTTCACTACCGTTATAGCCGGTGAGGTGCTTGGCGTTCATCTTGAAGGCGCGCGCCACCATGTTCGCCTCAATGTGCGAGCCCGAGCCGATGCCCGAGGACGCGAACAGCACCTGGCGGTTGGGATCGCGCATGTCGGCGAGCGTCTTGAACGGCGACTTGGTGCTGACGACGAGCACGCGCGTGTCGGAGGCCGCCTTGCCGATCCACGACATCTTGGTGAGGTCGAACTGGATTCCCGGCATGCCGACGAGCTGCGCGTAGACCAGTCCGGTACTAAAGGAACCAATCGTCAGCCCGTCCGGCTTGGAAAAGTAGACCGTGTTGGCGCCAATGATATGCCCGGCGCCGGGAACGTTCTTCACGATGATCGTGGTGTCCGGCAGGAGCGTTGCCATGTGCTTGGAGATCAGTCGCGCGAAGAAATCGTGCCCGCCTCCCGGCCCGGTCGAAACTATCCAGGTGAGGGTCTTACCTTTGTAGAAGTCGGCAGCCTCGGAAGCCCGCGCGGGCGGGCCGCTGAATGCATTGAAAACAAAACCCGCCGCCATGACGAGGCCGAGAACCCACGCTTGCCGTCGCATTGAAACGTCTCCCTCTCGTTAGCATCCTCCCGTCGCGCCGGTATTTCTTTGCTCGTTACCGGTCACGCATTCGCATCGACGACGTATTTCCCCTCGATATTCTTGATCACTTTGCCGCCCTCGTTGTGGCGTTCCTTGCCCGACGGTTCACCGCGGCTGCCAAGCAAGATCATGTTCTCCCCGCCGGTATTGTGCAGCTGATAGTACTGATCTTTCGGAATCACCACGAGCATTCCGGGCTTCAATTTCTCGCTGTCGCCGTCGGGAAAATGGATCGTGCATTCGCCTTGCACGCAGTAGAAAATCTCATCGGCCGAGTGCTTGTGCATCGGACCCTTCTTGCCGGGCTCGCTGTCGATATGCACCCAGACATGATAGTGGTCGGAACTGAACAGCGTGCCTTTGGTGCTATGGCCGGTCAGCGGCGGCTGGTCCGCAATATCGACAAACAGCGCCTCCATCACTTTTCTCTGAAACGGCGCCATACCGATCCCTCCCTGGTTATTGCTTTCTCGGCGTCACGCGACGACTGACCGCAACCCGCCCGGCTTGTCGGCGTAAGACGGCTTTTGCGCGGCGATGCGCAGCTTGTCGGCATAATGCAGCCACGCCTTGTCCTGCGAACGCTGCTTTAGGATTTGCTGGCTGATCTGTTCGGATTCCTGCAGCGAGAAATATTGCGGCTTGCCGCCCATCTGCCGGGTGATTGCCAATATCTTGCAGGCTTCTTCGAGGTAAAGCGTCAACAGCAGGGCTTCTTTGAGATCCTTCCCGACCACGATCGTGCCGTGTCCTTGTTGCAGGAGCGCGCAGCCCGGCCCGAGCGCCCGCGCAATGTCCCCCGCCCGGTCTTCCGACTTGGTCTGGCCGGGGCTGGCATAAGTGGCAATCTTTCCATGGAACGGCGCGCCATAGTGATGGATCGGATGGAATTCTTCATTCAGCGTGCCGAAGGCAATCGCGTAAGGCGGATGGGTGTGGACGATGGCGCCGACGTCGGGCCGCGCCGCGTAGATCGCCGGATGCGCCTTGTAGTCCTTCAGCACGGCGCCGGGCTCATAGATTTGGATATTCTCGACGGTGACTCGCGTCGGGCTCGTAATCGGGTGCGCCATCATGCGGCCGCCAGGCAGCCGACAGCTCACGTTGAAGGCCGCTTCCGCGACGTTCTCGTTGACCAGGATGTGACAGGCTGTAACGAAGTCTTCTCGTAGCTGCCGCTCATCGTGACCGCTGCCGATACCGGCAACCTGAGCACCCGCCATAGCCGTCTCCCTTGTTGGCTTATCCCTTTGTTATTGCTGGCAAGCATAGCACAGACCCGCCCGGGTCATGGCGGGATTTTACATCTTTCGAAGGCCATTTCAAAAAATGGCTTGGGCCGGTTCTTTCAGCGCCGTCATGTAACGGCGCACCAGCTCGGCCGTGAGAACGACATTCGGATCGTATTCCGGGGCATTCTCGAACTGCTCCAGGTCGTTCAGCCCGCAGCTCTGGTAAATGCGGTTGATTGCGGAGATCAACCGCGCCGGCCGCTTCGGGTCGGCGTTAAAATGCTGGTGAATGGTGTTCGGCGGAATGTAAATCATGTCGCCGGCTTCCCACTCAAAGCGCTGGATCTCGCTCACCGGCGTCCAGTGGTAGGTGTCGGTGATCTCCACGTCGCAATCCTGATGCAGATCGTAACCGCGGCCCTCGACCACGTAGAGGCATTCTTCCGCCAGATGCCGATGCCGGCCGGAACGGCTGCCGGGCGGAATGAACTGCATGTAAGCGTCCACGGTCTCCATCCGTGTGTTCATGCGCGCATTAAGCAGGTGTTTGAGCAACCCCTGCCGCGACATCTCCCACGGCATTTCGTCGGGACGGATGACCTTCTTGCGCCGCGCGTTGCGCTCCGGCGCTTCCGTGGCTTCATCCAGCAGCGCCTGGTAGAATTTTTCGTTCAGCGCGCCCTGGTTCCAGGCCTTCGATTCATCCCACGCCATTCCTCGACCTCTTCGATTCCCGTTGACCGTGGCGCTTTATTCCGCCGGGTGATTGTAATTTTCTTCGTCGTCGCGCGGCACGAAATTGCCTTGCGTCGGAGAGGGATTCTTGTCCTCGCGTTCCACGGTGTGCTGGAACAGCATGTTCATGAACAGGTACATCGGCTTGGTCTTCAGCACCAGAGACCGCGCCGGCTCGCGCTCGCTCGCATTGAAGTGCTGATGCACGCAGTTGTTGTGCACGATCACCACGTCGCCCGCCTGCCAGTCGTAGCGGATGCCGTCATGGATCTCGTAGCCCTTGCCATCGAGGATGTAGAAAGCTGCCTCGTTGACGTGGCCGTGCTTGGAGGTCTTGCCTCCGGGGGCATATTCCTCGAGATGAATATGCAGCGTTTGGGTGCGGCCGTCCTCCGGCTCCATATAGTGGCGGCTGTAATGCTGCGGCCCGCCGTCAAGTTTGAGGTCCTTCCCCTTGATGACGCGCGGTATCGAGCGGAGCCGCTTTAGCTCGTCTTTCAGCCCGTAATTGCCGGTGATCGGGCGGACAAAAACCCGTTCTACATTTGGATCGTGCGCCTTATTTCCCATGGGTTCCTCTTGTGCGCGCCATTGGCGCGATTGTCGGCGAAAGTTTATCTCAGGCCTGCGTTTCGTCTAGCTGGGAATGTCGACAGCCATCACCCCGCCATCGACGAACAGATTCTCGCCGAGCACGAAAGTGGCGTCGTCGGACACTAGAAACAGCACGGCCTTGGCAACGTCGGACGGCTCGACCGGCCGCTTAAGCAGGTTGGTGATCGGCCGGTCGGGATTGAACTCGTCACGGCCTACCGGAGAGCCCGCCTTGTTGGGCGAGACTGAATTGACCCGGATATTATGCGGCGCGAGCTGCACCGCCATGCTGCGGGTCAGGTTGATCACGCCGCCCTTGGCGGTGGTATAGGCGATGGCACGCGGCCGCCCGCGCCAGCCCGAGGTCGAGGCGATATTCACCATCTTGCCGCCCGAGCCCTGCGCGATCATCTGCTTGGCGACGAACTTGCCCATCAGGAACGGGCCCTTCAGGGTGACGCTCATGACGCGGTCCCATTCCTCTTCCGTCAGGTCAATGATGGTCTTGTTGTCGGAGATCGCCACATTGTTAATCAGGATATCGATGCGACCGAAGCGGTTGGTGACGTCTGATACGCCCCGTTCCACATCGCTGCCCTTTGACACGTCAACCACGAAAGCGGCGGCGTCTCCACCGGAGGCCCTAATCTCGGCCGCGACATTTTCTCCGCGCGCCTTGTCCATGTCGAGGATCGCGACCCTGGCGCCTTCAGCGGCAAACAGCTTGGCGATTTCCTCGCCGATATTGCGGCCGCCGCCTGTTACGATCGCCACCTGATCTTTCAGCTTCATCCATCAGCTGCCTTGTTTTGTGGGTTCTTGGGCCATTCCTATCGCCCGGGTAGGTCGGTGTCGAGCCGCCGTCGCGCGGGTCTTTCGACCCTGTTTCCCTCGCCGCACTGGCTGCGCTAGGAAGAACCCAGCAGCAGACCGGAAGAACAAGGTATTTGGGAATGGGGCGTTACCGCGTAACGGTCGACACGGGCGGGACATTTTCCGATTTCGTCTATTTGAATGAGGAAACCGGCGCGGTTTCCATCAGCAAGGTGCCGTCCACGCCGGACGACCCTTCACGCGCGATTTTGCACGGCCTCGAGATGCTGCTGGCCAAGGGCGTGCGCCCGGAAGAGATCAGCTATTTCTGTCACGGCACCACGGTCGGCACCAATGCGCTGCTGGAAGGCAAGGGCGTCGCCACCGGGCTCCTGGTGACTGAAGGCTTCAGCGCCGTCTATCCCGTGGGCGAGCAGGCGCGTCCCTACGGCGCGGCGATTTTCGACGTGATGTACGATAAGCCGCCGCTGCTGGTCACGCCCAGCGCGACGGGAGAAGTGAAGGAGCGCGTCGATTTTCGCGGCACCGTGCTGCGGGAGCTGGACGAGGCGGCGCTGCGGCAAACTCTCCGCAGGTTAAAGGAGCAGAAGGTCGAATCCCTCGCCGTCTGCCTGCTATTTTCATTTCTGCATCCACAACACGAGCAGCGCGTGGCGGAGCTCATCCGCCAGGAAATGCCGGGCTGCGCGATTTCGCTTTCGTCGGAAATTCTGCCGCAGATCCGCGAGTATTACCGGCTGAGCACGACGGTGATCAACGCTTACCTGCAGCCGATACTCGCGCATTACATTGCCCAACTGGAGCAGCGGCTGACCGGAGCGGGTATCAACACCAAACAAAAATACATCATGCAGTCGAACGGCGGCATGTCGACATTCGACGCCGCTGCGCGCAAGGCGGTGACGACCGTGCTATCCGGACCCGCCGGCGGCGTGACTGCGGGAGCCTATGCCTGCCGCATGACCGGAATGCAGAACATCATCACCTTCGACATGGGCGGCACTTCCTGCGACGTCGCTCTGATCAAGGACGGCGAGCCATTCCTCTCCAGCCGCGGCAAGATCGAAGGCCGCGATATCGCCGTGCCGATGATGGACATCAACACCGTGAGCGCGGGCGGCGGCACCATCGCCAAGGTGGATCGTTTTGGCGCGCTGGAAGTCGGACCCGAAAGCGCAGGCGCGGTGCCCGGTCCGGCCTGCTATTCGCGCGGCGGCAAGGTGCCGACCATCACCGACTGCAATGTCGTGCTCGGCTATCTCGGCGAGGACAATTTCCTCGGGGGCAAAATGCATCTCGACGCCGCCAAGGCGCGCGAGGCGATCGAGGATGTGGTTTGCAAACCGCTGGCGATGGAGCTGGCGGACGCGGCCGAGGGCATCGTGCGCATCATCGACGTCAAAATGGCGGAGGCGATCAAGGCCATTTCCACCATGCGTGGACATGATCTGCGCGATTTTATGCTGCTGGCTTTCGGTGGCGCCGGCCCGGTGCATGCCTGCCGGATCGCGCGCGACCTCGGCATGGCCGGCGTCATCGTGCCGCTCTATCCCGGCGTCTATTCCGCCATTGGGCTGGTTATGTCGGACATCAAGCACGACTACATCCAGTCGCGCATGACGCCGCTGGCCCAGATGGCGGCTAAAGACTTGACCCATATGTTCGATCAGCTTGTCGCGCAGGCGTTGGAGGATCTGCGCGCCGACGGATTCGCCGCCGACACAATCCGCGTCCAGCGCTCGCTCGATATGCGCTATGCCGGTCAAGGCTATGAAATCACCATCCCCTGCGAGCCGGAAATGATGACCGCGGAAGGGCTGCGAGCCCTGCGCAAGTCCTTCGACGAGGTGCACCGCGGCATGTTCGGCCATATGGCGCCGGACGAGCCGGTCGAGATCGTCTCCTATCGCGTCCGCGGCGTCGGCATGGTGCCCCCGGTTGAGATGCCGCGCTTTGAGCGCACCGGCACCCCGCTGAAAGATGCGTTGCGCGAAACACGTAAAGTCCGCTTCGATAGCAGGACAATTGATTGCCCGATCTATCAGCGCGAGAAGCTGGACGTGGGCTTGACCTTCAGTGGCCCGGCAGTGCTCGACCAGTTCGACTGCACCACCGTGATCTGCCCGGGCCAGACAGTGCGCGTGGATGAATGGAAAAATTTGATCGTAACGCAGGAGCGGTGATGCATGCACATCGACGCGGTCGCATCTCGAAGCTCGTAAAGGTCCAGCCTCTCCGGTATCGTGCAGGAGATGCAAAATTCGCTGTTCCGCACCGGCTTTTCCACCATCGTGCGGGAATTGCAGGATGCTTCCTGCGCGCTGATGAATGCCAAGGGTGAAGTGGTGGCGCAGCACGTGGTTCTGCCGCTGCATATCGGCGCCTTCCCCGCCTGCTGCGCGGCGGTGCTGAAAGCATTCGACGACATCGCCGAAGGTGATGCCTTCCTGATCAATCATCCCTATCAGGGCGGCAGCCCGCATGCGCCGGACATGGCGGTGATCACGCCGATCTTTATTGCGGGTAAGCTGTTCGGCTTCGGCGGCAGCATCGCGCACAAGAGCGACATCGGCGGTCCAGTGCCGGGAAGCTGCTCCGGCCAGGCGCGCGAGACCTTCAACGAAGGCCTGCATCTTCCCGCCGTGCGCTACCAGAGCCGCGGCGTCACCTCAGGCGACATCGAGCGCATCATCGCCGCCAATAGCCGCACGCCCGAGCTGGTGCTCGGCGATATCCGCGGTCAAGTCGGCTCGTGCCGTCTCGGCGAACAGCGGCTGCTCGAGCTCGTCAGCAAATATGGCATCGAAAAGATCGGGGCCTGCTACGCGCGCCTATTTGAGCTATCCGAGCAGCGCCTGCGCGGCGCCGTCGCCGAATGGAAGGACGGCCGTTTCGAAGCGGAGCGCCTGGTCGATGATGACGGCATCGAGCTCAATACCCCAGTACGCGTGCATGTGGTGGTGGAGAAAAAAGGCGACGGCATCCATTTCGATTTCAGCGGCTCGGCCGATCAGACCAAGGGGCCGGCAAATATCCGGCCCCCGCTGGCACAGGCCGCCGCGGCCTATGTGCTGATCTCGCTAATCGACCCGCATATGTATGTCTGCAGCGGCATGATCAACGCTTTCACCATCACCGCGCGCGAAGGCAGCGTCATCAACCCCCGCTTCCCCGCACCGGTGAATACCTACAATCCGACCGTTCACGCGGTCGTGGATGCGATCTTCGCCGCGCTCAGCCATGTGGTGCCGGGACGTGCGCGCGCCGACGGCAGCGGCAGCCGCTCGATCGTCATCGGCGGACGCAGCACCTATACCGGCAAAGGCTATGTGCAATATGAAATCCTCGCCGGCGGCGCCGGCGCGCGGGCGGCAAGGGACGGCGGTTCCGGCATAACCGTCAACCAGAGCAACGCCAAGATCGCCCCGGTGGAGATCATCGAAAGCGAATTCCCGACGCGGCTGACGCGGTTCGAATTGATCCAGGATTCCGGCGGCGCCGGACAGTTTCGCGGCGGACTGGGCTTGCGGCGCGAATATCTCAACCTGGCAGACGCGCGCTTCTCCATCCGCTCGATGAAGCACACGATTCCGCCGCATGGCAGCCACGGCGGAAAGACCGGCCGAACCGGTGATATCTGGATCAATCCCGACAGCGCCGCCGCCAAGCGGCTGCCGACGCGCTATGCCGATTATCCGCTGAAGGAAGGCGACGTCTTCCGGCTCGATACACCGGGCGGCGGCGGTTTCGGCGACCCGCTGGCACGTGATCCGGCACAGGTGCTGGCCGACGTGGCGCAGGGTTATGTCTCGATGCAAGCCGCCGAGCGCGATTATGGCGTCGTGATCGATAAAGCCGGGCGCGCTGTGGACGAGGCCGCGACTGCCAGGCGGCGCGCTGCCACGAAAGCCGGGTGAATGGGATGACCGACGCCGTGACCCGGAAACGGCGAGTGTTCCATCTGCCAGGCTACGATCCCGCCCCGCCCGCGGCAGTGAAGCAACGCTTTGCGCGCGAACTGCGCCGCTTCGAAAAAACCTGGTCGGTGCAGGCTTCGGTTGCCGACGGCACGGACGATACGAACTGGCGGGTAACCGCCTCGGGCCCGAACTGGCAAGTCGACACGCACTACCATCTCGTCGACTGGAGCGACATGATCGAAGCTGCGGCGGAGAAGCCGATGTGGCTGCGCATTCCGCAAGGGCTATTGGCGTTCGCTCGATTTTGCCGTCAATGCGTTGCCACGATATCTGCGCGCAAACTGGCGTTATGCGGGATTTTTCCTCTATCCCTTCGTGATGTTCGCGGCGATGGCGGCGCTTGCCATATGCATCGGCCGTTACGCCGCGAGCGCGAGCGGCTATTTGCTGGTCGGCATCGCGGTCGCGCTCGCCATCTTAGCCCTGCTCTGGCAATGGCCGGGACGACGACTTTTTCTGCATCTACTGTTCGACGACTGGATATTTTCCCGCGATTATGTGCGCCATGGCGATCCGCGCGGTGGAAGCCAAGCTCGACCGCACGGCGCGCGAACTCGTCGACGTTGCGCGCAAAAGCGAGGCGGACGAGATCGTCGTCGATCGGCCACAGCCTCGGCGCCGTGCTGGCAATCGACCTGCTCGACCGCGCGCTGAAGCTCGAGCCCAGCTCGGGCCGAACAGGCCGCACGCGTCGCGCTGATTTCGGTCGGCTCCTCCATCCTGAAGATCGGGCTGCATGCGCGCGGCCGGTTCCTTCCGCGCGGCGCCGAGCGCGTCGCCTCCGCGCCCGGCATCTTCTGGGGCGACTATCAGGCAATCTCCGACATCATGAATTTCTACAAGCGCGATCCGCTCGCGGCGATGGGCCTGCCCGCGCGTGGCGTGCCGCTGGTCCGCATGGTGCGTATCCGGCACATGCTCGATCCCGAGATCTACCAGCGCATCCGCTACCACCCCCTGCGCATGCATCTGCAATTCGTCAGCGGAAACAACCTCCGCAACGCATATGATTATTTCATGCTGGTGTGCGGACCATTGAGCGCGGAGCGGCAGGCGCGCGGCGACGGCGCGCTCTCCGCGATCGGCCCGGACGGCACGCTCCTGGAAGGAGCGTCTGCATGACTCCTGCCATTGCCAAGGCGATCTATGTCCTGCTCGCCGTGGCCTGGTACGCTATCCGCTATCCCTATGCACGCCGTGCGCGGCGCACGCCGGTCATTCGCAGCGCCCGCGGCGCCCGCGAAATTGCGCTGCTGCTGATCTCACTGACCGGTTTGGGAATCCTGCCCTTCCTCTATGTGGCAACCGGCTTTCCGCAATTTGCCGATTATCCATTCCGACCGATGCAGGCCTGGCTGGGTTTGCTGGTGGCGATTGCTGCCTTTGCCATGTTCCTGGCCACCCATCGCGCGCTTGGCCGCAATTGGTCGGTCAGCCTCGATGTGCGCCGGGATCACCGGCTGATCACCGAGGGCGTCTACCGACATGTGCGGCATCCCATGTACACGGCCTTCTGGCTTTGGGCCGTCGCGCAGGCATTGTTGCTGCCCAACTGGGTGGCGGGACTTTCGGGGCTGTTCGGCTTCGGAATTCTGTATTTCCTCCGGGTCGGCCAGGAGGAGCAGCTGATGCTCGACACCTTTGGTGACGACTATCGGGCCTATATGGCGCGCACCAAACGGCTGATTCCGGGGGTTTACTAAGCCACGCAGCGTAGCGGATTTACCGCAGTCAGCGAAAACTTTTTGCCGCCGCTACGAACAGACTGCATCCTGAGCAATGTTTGGCGCTTAAAATCCTTACGTCCGGCGCCGGTCGTTTATGCCGTCGCGAGGACCGGGCATCATGGGCGTCGAATTGATTCGGGCGGGGTTTGGGGATGAATTGCGGGAATGGCATTCGTGGCCTTGTGAGCGTCGGCGCGCTGGGCTTGGCGCTCGGTGTGCCGCTTTCCGCTCCACAGGCCCAGGTCCTGGCCCGGCTGAGCGATCCGAGTCCGCCAGCTGCCATCCCTTCAGTGACGGATGCAGCGAAGAACACACAAAAATCAGCGCGCGGCATGGTCAGCCTGGGCGGCTATAGCCCGGGCACCATTGTGGTCAAAACGCGCGAAAGACGGCTCTATTACGTGCTCGGCGACGGCAAGGCCGTGCGCTATCCGGTCGGCGTCGGCCGTCCCGACAAGCAGTGGTCCGGGCAGTCGGCCATCAGCGGCAAATACATCAGGCCGGCGTGGTCGCCGCCGGAGGAGATCCGGCGCGACAATCCGCGGCTGCCCTATGTGATTCCCGGAGGCGCGCCGACCAACCCGATGGGGGCCGCCGCCCTGACGATTGCCGGCGGCGAATACGCCATTCACGGCACAAACCGTCCAGGCTCGGTTGGCGGATTTGTTTCCTACGGCTGCATCCGGATGCTCAACTCAGACATCCTGGACCTGTTCGAACGAGTTGCGGTCGGGACGCCCATTGTCGTGGAACGCTAAAAGCTATTTGTTCCTTGGGAATTCCGGAAATTCGGGCGGGAAGTGCAGCCTTTTGGGGAGGAAGTGTGGCTTTTATGCACTAGCAACGGCAGACGGATTTCTCTTATATGGGATCGTGGGTTTTTACCTATCAAACATGGTGTGGCAGAGGGGTTCTCCATGAGAAAGATCGCGATTGCTTTGATCGCTTGCTTCGCGGCGGCGAGCTTGGCTGGATGTGTTGGCAAGGGCAAAGCCCCGATCGGCAAGGGCAAAGGCAAGGCGCCTGCTGCCGTCGTCACTAAGGGCTAAGCTGATCTTGACTGGCGGGCCGGGGTAAAAGCCGGCCCGCCATTCTTGTTTCCACGCGGGCTTCCCGGCTCGCGCCGGTTTGGTATTAGAACACGTGTAGAGCGTGTATTGCGCCGCGAATGCCGATGCGGCATCCGATGCCCGCTTCTGGAGAAATCGGCGATGCAGGCCAACAAGAAAATCAGTTTCCTGGCGGCTTTATGCGCTGTCGCACTGTCCTGGGGGATCTCCCTTCCCGGAGCGATGGCGCAGGAAAATCCGCGACAAGCGGCAGCGGCAGCGCCAGCTGCTCCGATTACGATTTCGCAAAATTCAGCGGGAAAGCGCTACTTCGTGGAATTCCGCGCCCGGAGCGCCTTGAGTTATGGCCACACCTTCTTGGTGCACGGGAAGCTTAATGCGAACGGCCAAGTCGGGCAGGTAAGGAAAGAACAGGTCGCCGGCCTGCATCCTGCGACCGAAAGCTCCGTGCCCTGGATGATCGGGCACGTGATCCCGGTGGTTTCGGAGAACGGCTGGAGCGACGGCGATACCGAGGACGAATATATCACCGCGCGCTATCGCATTCTCCTCACCGAAGACGAATACGCCAAGGTTTCGGCCAGTATCCGCCATCTGCAGAAGAATTCGCCGCTCTGGCACGCCGTTCTCTACAACTGCAACGCGTGGGTTGGCGACGTGGCGAAGTCCATGGGCTTGAAGGTCCCCAGCTCGGGACTCTATCCCGAGGATTTCATCAGCTCCTTGGCCAGCCTGAACGGTGGAACGGCCGCGCGGCCGAACCCATCGATACGCTCGCCCCTGCCGGGCACAGCCCAACCTGCGGCTGCCAAACCGCGCACTACCAAGCCTGCCAAGCCGCAAACCGCGACCACACCAACGGCAGCGGCGCCGGAAGCTCAGACCGTCCGCTAGGACGGCCCGTTAAAGCGATTGTGGGGGATGGGGAACCCTCCGCCGGCCCCGGTCGGCGGAGGGTTTTTCTTTATGCCGCGTAACGCTTTGGCGGATAGCCCCCCGGCAGCGGACCTACTAAGCTCAGCCGTAACTGTTTAGGCAGCCATGACCCTCTCTACCCGGTGGTGGGCCCGTGAATGACGATTTCATCCTCGTAACCGACGGCCTCACCAAAGAGTTTGCTGGCTTCGTGGCCGTCAGCGGTGTCGATCTCGCTATCCGGCGCGGCAGCATTCATGCCTTTATCGGGCCAAATGGCGCCGGCAAGACCACCTGTTTCAACCTGCTCACCAAATTTCTCAAGCCAACGCGCGGCCGCATCGTATTCAAAGGTAACGACATCACCAAGCTTGCGCCGGCGGAAGTGGCGCAACTCGGCCTGGTTCGCTCATTCCAGATCTCCGCCGTTTTTCCTCATCTCACTGTGCGGGAGAATGTTCGGCTTGCGCTGCAAAGAAAGCGCGGCGGCTCTTTCGATTTCTGGCGTTCGAAGCGCGTCCTCGACGATCTCAATGGCCCCGCGGCCGCGCTGATCGAGGATGTCGGCCTGCAGCAGTTCGCGCTGATCCCTGCCGTCGAGCTGCCTTATGGCCGCAAGCGGGCGCTGGAGATTGCGACGACGCTTGCAGTCGATCCGGAGCTGATGCTTCTGGACGAACCGACGGCCGGCATGGGACATGAGGATATCGACCGCATCGCGGCGCTGATCAAGCGAGTGGCAGCCAACCGAACGGTCTTGATGGTCGAGCACAACCTGAGCGTCGTCGCTACCATCTCCGACCGCATCACCGTGCTCACACGCGGGCGCGTGCTGGCGGAAGGTGATTACGCCACCATCTCGGCTAACGCGGAAGTGCGCGAAGCTTATTTGGGGACGGGCCATGAATGAAGCTCAGCCCCTCCGCCCCCTGCTCGCGGTGCAAAACCTACAGGCCTGGTACGGAGAATCGCACATCCTGCATGGCGTGACTTTCGAGGTACGCGCCGGTGAAGTGGTAACGTTGCTCGGCCGTAACGGCGCCGGCAAAACCACGACGCTGAAATCAATCATGGGCATGGTCGGCCATCGCACCGGGTCGGTCCGCTTCGAGGAGAGGGAATTGATTTCGCTGACCTCGGACACGATCGCGCGCGCCGGCGTCGCCTTTTGCCCGGAGGAGCGCGGCATTTTCGCCAGTCTGAGCGTGGACGAGAATTTGGACCTGCCGCCGCAGGTGCGCCCGGGCGGCCTGTCACGCGCAGATATTTTCACGTTGTTCCCGAATATTTCAGAGCGCCTCGACAGCCAGGGCAGCAAGCTGTCCGGCGGCGAGCAGCAGATGCTCGCGATCGCCCGAATTCTCCGAACGGGCGCGCGTTTTCTTTTGCTTGATGAGCCGACCGAAGGGCTGGCGCCAGTGATCATCAACCAGATCGGAAAAACGATCCGCGCGCTCAAGGAGCAGGGCTTCACCATCCTGCTGGTCGAACAGAATTTCCGTTTCGCCGCGACCGTCGCGGATCGCTATTTCGTGATGGAGCACGGGCGCGTTATCGACGGTTTTGACGCTCCGGAACTAAAGACTAACCTTAGCAAGCTGCACGCCTATCTCGGGGTGTGATATCGTTGGACAGCCCTCATGACAGAGAAGAAGGCTATGAAAACTCTTAGAAATCTAGCGGTTTTGAGTGCGATTCTGACCAGCAGCTCCGCCTTCGCGCAATACACCGACGGCGTCATTAAAATTGGCGTGATGAACGACATGTCGGGCACCTATTCCGACCTGAGCGGCCAGGGCTCGGTTCTCGCCGCCCGCATGGCGGTGGAAGATTTCGGCGCGGCCGCCAAGGGCATGAAGGTCGAGATCGTCGGCGCCGATCACCAGAATAAACCGGACGTCGGCTCCAACGTCGTGCGTACCTGGATCGACCGCGATCAGGTTGATGTCGTCGTGGACGTGCCGACGTCCTCCGTCGCGCTCGCCGTGAACGAGATCGCGCGCGATAAGAACAAGGTTTTTCTGGTTTCCGGCGCCGCTGCCTCCGATCTCACAGGCGCGAAGTGCTCGCCCAATACCGTGCACTGGACCTACGACACCTGGGCGCTGGCCAATGGCACCGGCACGGCACTGGTCAAAGGCGGCAGCAATACGTGGTTCTTTCTGACCGCCGATTATGCCTTCGGCCACGCGCTCGAGCGCGATACCGCCGCGGTAGTGGAGAAAAATGGCGGCAAGGTTCTCGGCAGGGTGCGGCATCCCTTCCCGGGGACGGATTTCTCCTCTTTCCTGCTGCAGGCGCAGGGCTCTAAGGCCAAGATCATCGGACTTGCCAACGCCGGCAGCGACACCATCAATTCCATCAAACAGGCAGCGGAATTCGGCATCGTGCAGGGCGGACAAAATCTGGCCGCGCTGCTCGCTTTCATTACGGATGTGCACGCGCTCGGCCTGCAGACGGCGCAAGGCCTGATCATGACCGAATCCTGGTATTGGGATCTCAACGACGGCAATCGTGAATTTGCGAAGAAATTTGCGCCGCAGAATAGAGGCGTGCATCCCACCATGGTGCATGCCGGCGTCTATTCCGCCGTTACGCATTATTTAAAGGCCATCTCCGAGCTGAAGAGCGATGCCGACGGCAAGGCGGTGGTGGCGAAGATGAAGTCGATGCCGACCGACGACAAGCTGTTCGGCAAGGGCGAAATCCGCGCCGACGGCCGCAAGATTCACCCGATGTATCTGTTCGAGGTGAAGAAGCCGTCGGAATCCAAGGCTCCTTGGGACTATTACAAGCTGCGTGCCACGATCCCGGCGGATCAGGCCTTCCGGCCGCTCAAGGATGGTGGCTGTCCGCTGGTCAGCGGTTGACATTGAGGGCGCCGCACATATAGCGGTACGTCTGCCGAGGATTCTGGATGTTCGAAATCTTCGGCATTCCGTCGCAAGCGCTGTTCGGGCAGCTCCTGCTCGGATTGATCAACGGCTCGTTTTACGCGCTGCTCAGCCTCGGGCTTGCCGTCATATTCGGCATGCTCAACATCATCAACTTCGCCCATGGCGCGCAATATATGATGGGCGCCTTCGTCGCCTATTTTCTCCTGAGCTATGCCGGATTGAACTATTGGGTCGCGCTCATCGTGGCGCCGCTGACCATCGGCGCCTTCGGCGTGCTGATCGAGCGTAGTTTGCTGAAGTGGATCTATCGGCTCGATCATCTCTACGGGCTGCTGCTCACCTTCGGACTGGCGCTGATCATCGAAGGTGTTTTCCGGAATTACTTCGGCTCCTCCGGCCTGCCCTATCGTGTTCCCGAGTTGCTGCAGGGCGGACAAAATCTCGGCTTTATGTTCCTGCCCAACTACCGCGCCTGGGTGGTGGTGTTTTCCCTGGTCGTCTGTCTCACCACCTGGTTCGTGATCGAGCGCACGAAACTGGGCTCTTATCTGCGCGCGGCCACGGAAAATCCGGCGCTGGTACGCGCCTTCGGCATCAACGTGCCGCGCATGATCACCCTGACCTATGGTTTTGGCGTGGCGCTGGCAGCGCTGGCCGGAGTGATGGCCGCGCCGATCTACAACGTGTCCCCGCAGATGGGCGCTCACCTGATCATTGTGGTCTTCGCGGTTGTGGTGATCGGCGGCATGGGCTCCATCATGGGCGCGATCGTCACCGGCTTCGGCCTCGGGCTGATCGAGGGCCTGACCAAGGTGTTCTTCCCGGAAGCCTCCAACACCGTGATCTTCATCATCATGGCCATTGTGCTGCTGATCCGGCCGGCCGGCCTGTTCGGGCGGAGCGCTTAGCATGACACAGACCGCCAGCTTGACATCCAGTCCCACCGCAGCCGCCATTTCGCGCAGCGAGACGGTGGCATTCGTTGCAATGGTGCTGGCGCTCCTGATCGCGCCGTTTTTTGTTTATCCGGTATTCCTGATGAAGGCGCTCTGCTTCGCGCTCTTCGCCTGCGCCTTCAACCTGCTGATCGGTTATGTCGGCCTGCTCTCTTTCGGCCATGCACTGTATTTCGGCTGGGCGAGTTACGTCGCCGCTCATCTCGCCAAGGTCGGAACCATCCAGATCCCTTATTGGGCCGGGAAGTGGCTTGTCATCCCCCTGCCGCCGCTGTCGACCGAGCTGGCAATCCTCGGCGGAACTTTGGCTGCGGCAGTGCTCGGTCTGATCGCAGGCTCGATTGCCATTCGCCGGCAGGGAATCTATTTCGCGATGATCACGCTCGCGCTGGCGCAAATGATGTTCTTCTTCGCCGTACAGGCCCCGTTCACGCACGGGGAGGACGGCATCCAGGCGGTGCCGCGCGGGCATTTGTTCGGCGTGATCAGCCTGGCCGATCAAAGCAACATGTACCTGCTGGTGCTGGCGATCTTTCTTGGCGGATTTCTGGCGATCTACCGCATCATCAACTCCCCATTTGGCGAAGTCCTGAAGGGCATACGGGAAAACGAGGCGCGCGCGATTTCGCTCGGCTACCGGACGGAACGCTACAAGCTGGTTGCTTTCGTGCTGTCGGCGACCTTTGCCGGTCTCGCCGGCGCCACCAAGGCGATCGTGTTTCAGCTCGCTTCGCTCACCGACGTGGATTGGCCGACCTCCGGCGAGGTCGTGCTGATGACGCTGGTCGGGGGCCTCGGCACGGTGTTCGGACCTGTTGCCGGCGCCTTCTTCATCGTCAGCCTGGAAAATTTGTTGACCCATATCGGCCAATGGGTCTTCGTGGTGCAAGGCACCATCTTTGTCGTCTGCGTGCTGCTGTTCCGCCGGGGGATCGTCGGCGAGCTGGCGCAGCTGTTGCGGATCAAACTCTGACGCGTCACCGCAGCGCGTTACGGGCAACCCTTCATCGGCTTGCTCGATAAAAGGTTTTCTTTGCGGACGGCCGACAAGCCCTCGCGGTCTGCTGAA
The DNA here is from genome assembly GCA_963728585.1 of uncultured Alphaproteobacteria bacterium. GTDB lineage: Bacteria > Pseudomonadota > Alphaproteobacteria > Rhizobiales > Xanthobacteraceae > CANKHA01. The sequence continues at coordinate 84,634 of CAVSLB010000003.1, read as the reverse complement.
TCCGTCCGCGAGTCGGTGAACCAAATTACCCATCGGGAGGTTGTCCCCGCAGGAGGAACAGCCACATGGATACAAGCAAGATTAAGCCGCATATGGAGATTATTGGAGCGGACGGCGTCCATGTCGGCACCGTCGACCGCGTCGAGGGCGGCCGCATCAAGATGACCAAAGACGACAGTGGGCAGGGTCACCAACCCCACCATCATCACTACATCAATATCGGGTTGGTGGCGGACATCGAAGGAAACAAGGTTCGTCTTTCCGCCAACGGCGACGTTGCGGTTTCGTTCGAAGAGCACTGAGGAAGCCGCTCCCCGCCGCGGCATCGTCGGCGGGCGCAGCTGTTGCGGATCAAGCTTTGATTACGCCCCAGGGGGCGGAACGACCTCGCGGCCGCGAGTAGCTACTTGCTTCTTACAACGTCCTCGTAGGCCGGCGCTTCCTTCAGAAAGCCGCGATCCAGCATCCAGTCGACCTTCTCCTGGAATTCCGCTGGTTTGTAGCTTTGCACACCGACCAGTTCGGGCAAAAGGCCGTTCGGGCGCAACTCCGGTCTGAGATCGCGCAACAGCTCCTGGCGCGAGCGGTCGTCGCTTTCGCGCAGCCACTCGATCGCGCGATTCAACGCCCGGCGCAATTTCGCCGCCGTCTCTTCGTCCACGTCCCCGCCGGCAACGATGCCCCCGCGCCAACGCAGGTCGGCAATTTTACGCGCGCCCGCTTCAGCTGCGCGGCTGACCAGCGGCTCCATCAAAGCAGCGGCTTCGGTCTTTCCGCTGAGGAGAGCTTCAAGACGGTCATTGGCGTGGACTAGTTTGATGTCTTCAAAAGGCACCCCCGCCGCCTCGAGCACTTCGATCGCGGCATAGAAAGTGCCGGCATGCCAGGTCACTGCGATCGGAATATTGCGCAGCTCCGCCACGTTCTGAATCTTGGAATTAGCGCGCACCATGATCGCGCCGGTGCGGATTGTGGTGTCGAGCCCGATGATCTTTCCCTTGCCCAAGCTCTGCACGCGCTCGATCGCGCCCCATTCGCATACTGGGTAAACTTCCAAGGCGCCTTGCTGCAGCTGGGATTCCTTCCAGCGCTGGGAGAAATCCTCGACCCGTCCCGCTATGCCTTTCGGATTATCTTCCTGATATTCGACCGTCAGCCCTTCATCGGCAAAGAAGCCCTGCTCGACGGCGACCATCCAGGGACGGTCATGCGCATTGCTGTCACCTTGGAGCCGAATTTTCTGCGCCATACCGATCCTCCGCGTCCTTATCTGCTAAAAAGTCGCAGCAAGCATTTGCAAAAAATGCCAAAACAAAGGCTATGTCGGATATTGTAACGCTCATCAATTTGCTTGTCACGTTGGGATAAGAACGCGCGAATAACTCAGTTCGGAGGACTCATCGCGGCAGCGGGCACTTTGCGCCGCTTGCCGTGATCCGCAAAGGAGAAGAGGCATGCTTAGGGGAAGACGTCTGCTCGTCATGCTTGCCGTTGGTGCCGGTCTTACCGCGGGAACCCCTGCATCGGCCCAAAACCCCGCAGAATTTTACAAGAGCAAGGAAATCCGTATGCTCATCAGCCACCCCGCCGGAGGTGGTTACGATCTTTATGCGCGTTTCTTCGCGCGCCATCTTTCGCGCTTTTTGCCCGGTAATCCGACCGTCATTCCGCAGAACATGCCCGGCGGAGCGGGCGTCGTGATGGCGAGCTATATCTATTCCAGCGCACCACAGGACGGGACGGTGATCGGCCTTGGACCGGGTTCCACTGGCACCGCAGCGCTGTTCGGCTCGCCCGGCGCGCGCTACGACGCGCGCAACTTCTCCTGGATCGGGAGCATGACCAGCGACGTTGCCGTATCGATCGCGTGGCATACGGCCGCGGTGAAAACGGCAAAGGATCTCTTCACCACCGAGCTCATTACCGGCGGCGCAGGGGTTACCGACCAGAGCGTCATGTATCCCGTTGCGCTGAGCCGCATCCTCGGCGTGAAGTTCAAGGTGATCACCGGCTACGGTGGCACCGCCGATACCACCCTTGCCATGGAGCGCGGCGAGACCCTTGGCATTGGAGCTATGAACTTCTCCTCCATTCAGGCCAACAAGCCGGACTGGCTGCGGGACAAAAAGATCAACGTGCTCGCGCAGTTTTCCCTGGAGCGGCATCCGAGCCTGCCGGACGTGCCGACGGTGATCGAGCTCACGCGCACGGATGACGAACGCGAGGTTCTTCGGCTTATTGTGGCCCAATCTACCATGGCGCGCGCGATCTATGGTCCGCCAAACATTCCAGCCGACCGGCTGCAACTGCTCCGCAAGGCCTTCGATGCCATGATGACGGACCGCGACTTCCTGGCCGAGGCCGAGAAGTTTAATATCGAGCTCAACCAGCCCATGTCGGGTGAGAAAATCACTGAATTTGTGAACCAACTCTATGCTGCAAAGCCGGAACTTGTCAGCAAGGCGCGCGAGGCGATCGGCACCAAGTGATCTCGCGTGCCGATTGGCGCTAGGCCAGCTGTCTGATTAATTCGCGGCACGCCGGTTTTGCAAAAAACCGTTGCCGCGAGTGCGATGTTGCTGCGCAAGATGGACGTCATCTGCATATTGACATCGTCCTGCATCTTGGAAAGCTTACGTTCTTGCGGCAACATGACCCGATGAAGGTGAAGGCCATGGTATCATCATATTCAGCAGTTTCGCGCGCTCCGCACCTAGCGGGCACGCTGGTCGTAGCCACCTCGCTTTGTCTTGGAACGATGTCAGCTCTCGCCGACTATATACCGCCGAAGCTCGTGCCCTATGACGAACTCGTCGCGGCGACAAAAGAGGTAATGGGTCGGCCCAACATTCCGACCAACGGAGCCGACGGATGGGTTGAAGATCTCTTCCGCATCAACGCGGCCGGCATGGAATGGGACATCGGAACGGGCGTTTACGCTCCCTCCGACCCAAGCAAGATTGCCGGCGGCGCGGACGGAAAGAAGATCGGCGTCTTCCTGCTGCATGGCGGATCGGGCGACTTCAAGTCGATGCACCTGCAAGCCTCCGCACTCTCGCAGAAATTCGGCTACAAGGTCGTCACCATGAGTTTTCCGGGCAGGCATTACCTGCAGGAGGCCAGCCGCGACTGGCCCGGGCAGACGGTCGAGAAAGACGGCTCGATCCGCACGCCGATCTGGGTCAAAGACGAACTGATCACGCGCGATCAATACGAAGTGGTGGAGGACCGCACGAAGCGCCCGCGTTACGGCGTCCGCCGCCTCGCCAAAGCCAAGCCAGGGACGCTGTTCTACCATCGCATGGCGGCCTGGCCGCTCGCCTTCGAGGAAGGCGGCAAGCAGGCGATGCGCCGGCACTTCCCGGAGGGTGAATATTCGATCTACGTGCATGGACATTCGACCGGCGGGCCCTTTGTCAACATGTTGTCACAACGCGTGCCAAACGTGGCCGGCGTGCTCGCCATCGAGAATTCGCCGTTCGGATATATCAACCGGGCGAAGCATGCCTGGAGCGGCGAAATGGGCAAGATCAAAGGATATGAGCTGGTGGAAACGGCCAAGCAGCTCCCCTCGCGGAAGGATCCTTTCGAAGAACTCTATATCCGCAGCTGGCGCGACCTCGCCCGTTACGTCGGACCCGAAGTGCTGGGCAAGGAAGGTCCGCAGGCCCTGATGCGGCTGCCCATGATCATGGAAGACGTCCTCGACAGCTGGGACAAGTCGCAGAAGCGGGCGCAGTTCAAGGCCGAATATGTCGTCACGCACGCCATCGAAGGCTCGCTGGAAAAGGCCGCCCGGGTCACCGCTGAGCGCATGAAGTTGAACGAGTCCGATACCAACGCGCTGGTGGCGCGCTACATCGGATTTACGCGCGAGCTGGAAGGCCCGAACGTCAAGCCTGTGCCGCCGAACCTGTTCATGATCTCGGCCCATAGCCGCGATCACAGCAAGGAAGTCTATGAGCAGGTGATCATCCCACTTTACAAGAAGATGAACCCCTCGCCCAAAACTGCTCTCATCCAGTTTGATGCCGGCAAGCACGGCTATATGTCGGGCGATGACGACGAAGGTCTCGACCTCGGCATCGGGCCGGCGGTGTTCAGGGTTTGGGACGAAGCTATCAAGGGCGGCTGGTTCGTCACCGAGGGTAAGGCCAGCACGGAAGGAAAGGCCTCAAACTAATCGGGTAACAATTTTTGTTACGGGCCGTCCGTCAGGGCGGCCCGTTTCATTTTCGGGCTTCGCCGGGTGGCGAGAGACGAACTGTATTTCCCAACATCTTTCTCGGATTTTCTTGGAACTTCTACGGCGATTTTCTTCCCGCCGCCTCCTTTCCGACAATACTGCTCGGCGGTTGGAAATTGCGTCGATATTCCCCCGGCCCCAGGCCGGTGAGCTTGCGGAACAGCCGGCGGAAGGAAGCGGCATCTTCATAGCCAACCTCGCGGCCGATCTGCTCCACGGCCACCGCGCCCGTTTCGAGCAGCTGTTTGGCCTCCTCGACGCGGAGCGTCTGGACATAAGAAAGGGGCGAATAGCCCGTGGCAGCGCGAAACCGCCGGTCAAAGCTGCGTTTTGGCAATCCCGATTCCCGTACAAGCCGGGCAATGATGTCCCTGCGGTCGTAGTGCTGCGCGATCCATTGCTGGCAATGCAGGATGACCGCATCGCCATGGTTTACGTTCTGGACCATCGACGCATAAGGAAGCTGTCCATTGCGATGCCACTGATAGAGAAACAGCTTTGACATCCGGATCGCTTCCTCCGTGCCGCCGTGCTTGGCGACGAGAAGCAGGGCGAGGTCCTGCCAGGACGAGGCGCCGCCGCCGCAATACATGTTCTGCGCAGCACCGGTCTGCACCAGGATGCGCTCGATGCGCAGCGTGACGTTCGGATAATATTTGCGGAATACCGGCGCATAGGCCCAGTGCGTGGTCGCTTCCTGTCCCTCCAGCAGCCCCGCCTCCGCCAGCACGATCGATCCGCCGCAGGAGGCGTAAAGCTGCGCGCCCTGCCGGTGCATGCTTTTGATCCAGTTGATCAGCCCGCGATCGAGCGAGCTCGGCGCTTGTGACGCACCGATGAGGACGTTCGGCACGAACACCACATCGGTGTTTTTGACCGACCTGATGGCGTCCTGCGGAATGATGCTGACGCCGGTAATCAGCTTCATGGGCTTATCGTCGGCCGCAACCAACCGCGGCTCGAATAATCCGTCCGCGGTTCCTCCCTTGATGTAGTCCCAGGAACGCCCCGCCGCCCACAGCGTGTCGTACACGCCATAGATGATGGAGGGATCGCACTCGGGGAATACCGGAATGCTGACGTGGACGCGTTTCTGGCTCATGGGCGGCTTGGCTCAAATGGCCCGGAAACGACCATTCTGCCACTCACGCCAGACGGCCAGCAATAGTACGCCGTGTCCCGACGGCGCGCCCCCGCGCCCCTCCAAATCAAGGGAATGAGCGATGAACCTGGACATGAACAAGCTCGAGCCGTTGCTCAAGACCGTGGTGAATGAAATTGGCGCGGCTTCCAACGCCGCCCTCGTGATCCTCGGAGACAAGCTCGGGCTGTTCCGCGCCCTGTCGCAAGGCGCGGTCACATCGGCCGAGTTGGCCAAAAAGACCAGCACGCATGAACGCTATGTGCGCGAGTGGCTCTCCGCCCAGGCCGCGTCAGGTTTTGTCGACTACGATGCCGACGTAGACAAGTTCTCGATGTCAACCGAGCAGTCGGCGGTATTTGCAGCCGAGGACAGCCCGGTATTGATGGTGGGAGGGTTCAGTCTACTCTCCGCGATCTATCACGACGAACCAAAACTCGCTGACGCCTTCAAGAGTGGCAAGGGTCTGCACTGGGGCGAGCATTGCAACTGCCTCTTCTGCGGCGTCGAACGCTTTTTCCGACCGGGCTACCGAACTCATCTGGTTGCCGAGTGGCTGCCCGCGCTTGACGGCGTGATCGGCAAGCTTGAGCAGGGCGCGAAAGTCGCAGACGTCGGCTGCGGACACGGCGTCTCGACTCTGCTGATGGCGGATGCCTTCCCGAATTCCGAATTCATCGGCGTCGATTATCACGATGAATTGATCGCGCACGCTAGGAAGCAGGCAAACGGCAAAAAGAACGTTCGTTTCGAGGTCTCGCGGGCGCAGGATTTCGCGGGATGCGATTACGATCTGGTGACGATGTTCGATTCACTTCACGACATGGGCGATCCGATCGGAGCCGTCGCGCATATCCGCAACGCGCTGGCGGGCGACGGAACCCTGATGCTGGTCGAGCCAGCCGCAGGTGACACCCTTGCGGAGAATCTCAATCCGGTTGGACGAGTCTATTACGCCGGCTCGACCCACATATGCGTGCCGACTGCGCTCAATCAGGAGGTTGGGCTCGCGCTCGGCGCGCAGGCCGGTGCAAAGCGCATCGGAGATGTCGTCCGCCACGGCGGCTTCTCCAGGTTCCGCAAGGCGGCGGCGACGCCGTTCAATATGATCCTGGAAGCAAGGCCGTAGGCACGTCGACGGTCTGCTGGTCTATCGGCTGGCGCAACATACCTGGATGGCTTCGGGCCGGGACTAGCGTCATCTATCGCCGCTGCGCGGCCGTAATCGCACGCCGGGTGGCCTCGATTGCCTTGCGTCGGCGCTCCGCGTCACTCACTTCCTGGCGAGCGGGCGATGGCGCGCCGGCGCTCCGCCTGGCCGCCTCACTCGCTTCCTGCCGAGCGGGCGATGGCACGACGGCGCTCCGCGTAACCGACGGCGCATCGGAGCCGAGAACGACGATGCGAGCCAGGCGCGGTTCATTGCTGCTACTGTCGTAGGACATGACATAGCTCACGCGGGCGAGCAGCCGGCGAGCGAGCTCGACGGGTGGTCCGCTGAGACGGCCGCCCTGCATCCTTTCGTCGGCAAAGGCCTTGTTGCGCCACTCGATCTCCACCCCGCGCCCCGCGAACAGGCGAGTGAGGATCTCGCGGCGCGTCGCGCTGCTGGACTCAAGCACTATCTCGTTGTCACGCCCGGTCTCCCGCGTGAGCTCGCCGAGTCGCCCCGTCTTTGGAACGGGCTCGCCGGCCTCGGTGGGCATCGCCTCGACCGCGTCGGCGGCGGAGGCCAGCAAAGCGGCCCCATCCGGCATCTGCGCCTGGGCATCGTTGTGGATGAGGCCCGTGGCCAGCACCGAGAGCAGAACTGCGCGCAACGAAAGCAGCATCACCGTCCACCCAAAACGCAGGCAGGGCCGCCCGAATGCGCGCCCCCGGAAGCCGGGGCGGGCGCCGGACGCGAGGCCGCATTGGCCAGACCGGCGCCCGCCCAAGTGAAACCCGCCGGCGTGTCTTCCGCCGACGGGCGGTCGATTATTTGGCGTCAATCAGTTGCAGCGAGTTCACCAGCATGGACCGGCCAACCGTGACGTAGCCCGGCTGAAGAATAGGCGCGCCAGGAAGGGCCGCAGCGATTTCTGCTTCCTCATGTTGGCAAGTCGTGACCGCACCCTGCACCAATGCCGCGGCGGCCTCGAGGGCGTTCGCAGTCGCGCTTGTCGGTTGCGAAAGCCGCTGCTGCACTTGCGTGAGGTCGGCGGCGCAGTGGTTGGCGAGCGCCGGACCGCTCAGCAGCAGCGCGGCGGCGCAGGACAACACCATCAGATTTGCATGCTTCTTCATCGCAGTTCTCCCTTTCCGCCGGATCAGTTGGTGTTGGCGCAGAGCGCATAGACCGTGACAGTCGTGTTCTGGCCATTTTTCTCGAGCGAGACGGTCCAGCTGCTGTCGGTGGCTGGATAGCTTTTCACCACGTCATAAGTCCCGGTTTGATCCGCACCGCCGCCCAGAACCTTCTTTGTGCCGGTGCAAACTGCAGTGGCGGTGACGCTATTAGCGTTGGTGTTGGCCAGGGTGAGGCTCCGCCTTTCCCAGGCAGCCAGCCCGGTGGCGCCGGTGGCGCCGGTGGCGCCGGTCGCGCCCGTGGCGCCGGTATCGCCCTTGTCGCCCTTATCACCCTTGGCGCCGGTCGCGCCCGTGGCGCCGGTGGCGCCGGTGGCGCCGGTCGCACCCGTGGCGCCGGTGTCGCCCTTCTCGCCTTGCGGGCCCTGCGGACCGGTGGCCCCGGTATCGCCCTTCGGGCCCTGCGGGCCGGTCGCGCCCGTGGCGCCGGTGGCGCCGGTGGCGCCGGTGGCGCCGGTCGCACCCGTGGCGCCAGTCGCGCCCTGCGGTCCCTGCGGCCCTTGCGGGCCCTGCGGGCCCTGCGGTCCTTGCGGACCCGGCGGGCCTTGTATCCCCTGGACGTTCCAGGAAATCGCCATTTCGTTGTCCCTGCATTCGGCGAGAGAATTGACAAAGCGCACGCGGCCCGTGTCGTTCGGCCAGCAGGCGTAGATCGTCGTTGTCTGCGCGTGCACCGGCGTCGCGCCAGACAGTAGCAATGCTGTCGCGGCGGCGGCCAGCACGAAGACCCGCGCGGCGGTACCGCCCGCGAGACTACGGGTCGTAAACTCCATGATCATGTGACTCACTCCCCCTCACTCCGCCTCCTAGAGGCGAAGCAGCACTCGTTCCGGCGTGGTCAGGCCGACCGGGAATCCATGAGGCGTCTGTGTTGTTATTGTTGTTGACGCTGAAATTCCGTAAGTGCCCCCAGCCAATTCACCGACTACACGCGGAAGGAGTTTTTCCAACAATATATCTACAGTTATAGATAATCGGGGGCCTGCAATTTTTCCTGATATATCAAATAGATAGCTGTTAACACTAACCGGCGTTCGCGGTCCGGGAAGATGGTTCCGAACAGGAAGAGCGAATACAGCTTGCTCAGTCTACTTATCTTTTTGGAGGGCGGTTCGCGTTGCGCTTGCGTGCAATCACCGATCAGTCGAGCTTTTGGCCGCGGCCACTCTTCGATCGTCCGCCGGCTACGGTGATTGCCGACGCCAGGCTTGTGCTGGCGTGTTTTGCGCTGTTGGCTATCTGGCTCGACCCGACCCAGCCGGATCGCCATCCCCCCCTTACCTATTCCGTTCTTGCTCTCTATGTCGCTTATGCGATCGCTGTCGCGGTCTCGCAATCGTTTAGCCAAAGCCAATACACATGGACGCACGTCATCGACGTGTATCTCATCGGGACGCTCATCTATCTCACGCAAGGGCCAACCAGCCCGTTCTTCGTCCTTGCCACTTTCGCTCTGATCTCCGGAACGTTGCAGTGGGGAGCCCGCGGGGCGATAGCGACGGGCGCGGCACTGGTCCTGATCCAGCTCGCTGTCACCGCCATCGACGGCGTGGGCGAGATCGACCGCTTTATCATGCGGAGCGGTTATCTGCTCGTGGGCGCCGCCCTGTTTGGTTATTACGGAGCTTATCGCGATCGCGTTAGCGAGCGTCTCGCAAAGCTTGCGGCGTGGCCGCTCGAAGATATCGCGTTGGACGACTTCCCTACCATTGATCGTTCTCTATCTCATGCCGCCAATGTGATGCAGTCGCGCCGCGTCATCCTGGTTTGGGAAACTGAGGAGGAACCCTTACTCTTCGTCAGCACATGGGCCGGCGGGAAAAAAGCAACCTCGTCGTTTTCCGCAATTGGTTTCGAGGAAGCGATTGCGCCGCAAATTGCGGATTGGCCCTTCGAGATCGCGCATTGCCATGACCTCAACGCGCTTACTCCAGCCGGCGGGAAGAAGCTGGAGCGTGCCGCCATCAGTGAACCTCTTTGCAAACGACTGGAAATTACCGGCCGGATTGCTTCGGCGCCATTCAAGACTGCCGCGACAAAAGGCCGGGTGTTTTTCGATGACCCGGCGTGGTTCGGAGATGAATTGTTGGCGCTCGTAGAGATCGTCGGCAATCGTATTGGCAATCAAATCCAGGAATACGAGTTGCGTGTGCAGTTACAGGAAGCTGCTGTTGCCAAGGAGCGAGAACGGCTTGCGGATGACCTGCACGACAGCACCTTACAGGTGATGACCGCAGCCGCGCTGCAGCTAAAAGAGATGGCGGAAAACCCAATTGCCGCCAAGTTGCAAGATGCGCTGACCGAAATACGAAAGCAACTGGTCACTCAGCAGCGAGAGATACGATTATTCGCGATGCAATTGCGCGGAAGTCAGAGCAAGGAACCCGTTCCGCTGGAGCAGGCCATTCGTCTCACCCTGGCCAAGATAGAGGACATTTGGAGGTGCAGAACGCACGCGAAGGTCGAGCCTGCATCAGCGACAGTTCCCCAGCGCATTCAGCAAGAGATCGATTTTATTCTCATGGAAGCGGCTGCCAATGCCTGCCGGCATGGCAATGCCAGCAACTTCGACGTCGCAGTGGAGATCGCACCTGACCAATTGAATTTACGCATCACAAACGACGGCGCTGCCTTCCTGGGGACTCCGGTTGATGGGAAGTCACCGACGGAACTCGAGTTCGGCCCGCGGTCCATAAGGCACCGGGTGACCGGCAGCGGCGGTCACATGACATTGCTGAGTGCGGCTGGCGAAGTCGCATTGCACATCAGGCTGCCGCTGACATGACGGTCTCGGTCATTCTTGTCGACGATCATCCCCTGGTTTTGAGCGGGTTGCGTGCCCTCATTCAAAGTCATCCGGGATTTCACGTCGTCGGCGAGTTTAGCGACGGCGATGAAGCGTTAGCGGCCATCCGGCAGCATAAGCCCACGATAGCTGTTCTCGATCTAAAGCTTGGGAAAAGCAGCGGTCTAAGCATACTGAGTGCTGTGGTTGATGGCGCCCTTCCTACGCGCATCGTGCTTCTGGCTGCATTCATGCACGATGCCGAAATATATGCTGCTATTGATCACGGCGTTCATGGAATGCTTCTCAAGGACTGGGCACCCGATACCCTGATTGATTGCTTGAATGCTGTCGCCGCGGGACGAAGGTGGCTTCCAGAGGGTTTAGTCAAGGGGCCACTCGAACGGGAAAACGTGCGACGCCGTTTGGCCGAAGATATTTTGGAGCGGCTGACGCGCAGGGAACGGGAGGTCGCGCTTCTCATAGTCGACGGGATGACGGTCAAGCAAGTCGCTCACCGGCTGATGCTCTCCGAGGGTACGGTAAAGCTTCATCTTCACGCCGTGTTCCAGAAATTAGGCGTATCCAAGCGTTCCGACATGGTGCTGATGCTAAGCAGAATCCGTGACAGGATAGATCCTAGAGCAGGATCCTCCCAACCGAGCAATGCTTGATGCTACAGATTAGCAGGCAACGCCGGCTCCGCTGGCTTAAACCACCAAAGATTCTTTGTGCGTGGCTCAGCGTTATCTTTGGCGTGGCGCGAACCGCGGGATGACTTCCGTACCGAAGTAAAGAGGAGTCACGTCGATTTCTGGCGTGACTCCCCGTTTCGCAATTGGCCTCGTCGTAGAACTCATCGGGAAGACCGTCCTCACTCTCCCGCGATGTTAGCCACCTGCATCTTTTGTTTCGGGTTACGATAGCCGTCTATGTAAACCCACTGGTTGGGATGCGAGACGGACTGCCGCTTCACATAGTCATGCGTCGTTTGAGTCCACAACGATACCTTCGGCGACAGGTTGTCCAGGATGTAGTCACCCTTGTTGGTGCGGGCCATCAGCACCGCGTGGCCCTGGTTTTCTTTTGTCCAGACGATCGTGATGAGCAGCGCTTCGCGCGGGAAGCCGGCGGCGATCAACTCCTTCTGCTTGACGAGTGCATAGGCTTTGCAGTCGCCTTTGCCGTCGGTGGGATATACCCACACATTCACCCGGCCGAAATGCTTCAAGTCCGAGACCGGCTTGATCTGCCGATTGACGCGGCTATTGGTCCGCACCAGCATTTCCCAGTTGTCAGACGTCAGCTCGATTTTTCTGGGTGCCTCTGAAATTGCGGCGGTGGACGACGCGTCCTGCTTAGCCTCCAGAAAACCGTTCTCGGCCTTTGGAATAAACAAGCTCTGAACATCAAACGTAGCGTCCCAATAAGCCGGAGTGGTGTTTGCCTGCTCGGCCTCTTGACCCCCCGCCATCCAAATATTGGCGATGGGCCAGTCCTGCATGGCCACGATGCCGCTGTTATTTGCTCCGTCCCAGTCAACGGCCGGGGCGGCGCTGGCCATTGCCGTCAGCGCGATCTTGCGGGCGTTGCTCGGTTTATTGCATTCTGACGAGTAGCGTGCGCAAAACGCGCTCCAGCCGTTCGGAGCTTTTGCTCTTTCGATTGCAGCCGTGAAGATAGACAAACCGTGCGCAAGGGGAATTGCCTGCGCAGGCGCAACCGTCGCGCCCGCTAAAACAGAAGCGAGTAGCGTAAGGCGAATTGAGCGCGCAGATGACGCAGTTAGTTTTTTCATGTTTAGCTCCCTGTCGTTCCGGAAGCTAAACCAGAGAAAATCTAAGGTTCTCTGAACCGGCCTTTGTTAATGCGATTTGCGCGCCGATCCAATTATTTACCTCAACAGAGGCTTGCGTCGTCTTGTCCTTCGCCTGCGCATTTGTGGTCGCTTCCGCGAGCAAATGCCGTTAACGAAAGGACATGTCTCCTCCTACGGATTTACTTAAAATGTGATATGCCGGTCCCGGCAATCTGGGAGAATTAAATGCATCTAGAAAAACGAATATTAGTCACCGGCGGAAGCGGTTTCCTGGGATCTCATTTGTGTGAGCGGCTTTTAGAGAGCGGCGCCCAAGTTCTCTGCGTCGATAATTTTTTTACCGGCCAGAAGCGCAACATCGAGCATCTTCTCACGCATCCCAGATTTGAATTGATGCGGCACGACGTGACATTTCCGCTCTTTGTTGAAGTCGACGAGATCTACAATCTCGCCTGCCCTGCTTCCCCGATTCATTACCAACGCGACCCGGTGCAAACAACCAAGACCAGTGTGCATGGCGCGATCAACATGCTTGGCCTCGCCAAGCGCTTGAATGCAAAAATTCTGCAGGCATCCACGTCCGAGGTGTATGGCGATCCGACCGTGCACCCGCAAACGGAAGATTATTGGGGAAACGTCAATCCCATTGGGATCCGCTCCTGTTACGACGAGGGAAAGCGGTGCGCTGAAACGTTGTTTTTCGACTACTGGCGCAAACACAAACTGCCGATCAAAGTCGCACGCATCTTCAATACTTACGGTCCTCGCATGCACCCCAATGATGGGAGAGTTGTCTCGAATTTTGTGATCCAGGCGCTGTTGGGCGAGGATCTGAAAATATACGGCGATGGCTCGCAGACGCGTTCATTTTGTTTCGTGGACGATTTGGTCGATGGGCTCATTCGCCTGATGGGGACGGCGGATCAGGTGACGGGACCGATCAATCTCGGCAATCCCGGTGAATTTACGATACTGGAGCTCGCAAAGATCGTCATAGAATTGGTGGGAAGCAAATCCCGGATTGTTCACGCCCCCAAGCCGGAAGACGATCCGCGCCAGCGCAAACCCGATATCTCAATGGCTGCCGAAGCCCTGGGCTGGGCGCCGAAGACCGATTTGGTTGATGGGCTAAAGCGCACGATCGGCTATTTTCATCCAATCGTGGAAGGCGGACGCGGAGCGGCGCTGAAACCCCGCCTAGCTTAAAATAGTACGCGTGACCCGCCCTGGGAATGACTATGCGCCGAATAGCATTGCTGGAAATGTCTCGCAGCCGCCGAAAAACTGAACCCGGAGCTGTGCGCGATCCTGAGTAAATTTGCTATGTAATCGTAGTCGCGTTCTCGCCCGTTTATTCGTCGAAAAACGACGCCCACCGATCAAACACTGTCTTCAATTCAGCGTATCGAGGGACAGCGTGGGCCAGCGGCTCTATCGCAAGCTTTTTAAAACGAATCTCGAATTCATCGAACGGCTTCAAACCAAGAAATGCAGCGGCGCGTGCAGCTTCCTTTTGGGGATTTTCTGCTAAATCTTCGTAGTAAACATTTATCAATGCGTGGTTTTTAAATAGGTCATCGTACAAGGTTTGTTGCCTTTCAATCTCGCTAAAGTCCGCGACGCATTCCATTGCAGACAGTTCAACGGGCTTGAAAGTTGGCCTGGGACTGCCCAATCCTACATTCCATGCGTCCGCGGCTTGGGCGCGTTTAAGCGATACCAATCTGCGCAAAAGATTTTTTCTCTTTAAATGGATGATTCGCACATCTGGCGACGAAACAAGGTAAGTGCGTGCGGCTTGTTTGTTTTCTCCATGATAATACATAAGTTTGAACCCGGCAGCGTGAAACTTCTTTTCTCGCGCCATTTCCATCAATCGTTCAATTAGCCTGCCCGGGTCTTTTGCTCTTAGATCAACCAATTCTGAGTCATAATTTGCGGGATTTTCTTGGTGACGCCCCGTCTCTGGATCGATGTACCAAGGGACGCATCCCTGCTCAAAGTAGACTTCATTGAAAATCTCTTGGCCGACAAAGCAATCCGGATGAGAATCCAGAAGGCCCCGGAGCAGATCAGATCCGCTTCGTTCTGCAGCAAGAATGATGAATTTAGTCATCGTGTATTCAGAGCGGCCGTTGGGCGGAAGCTGGTCCATGGTGTCGTTTTGCTTTGGTAAGAAATGGCGGCAGATCGGTTCCAGTGCCTCCGCCACTTCGATATGCATTGCTGGCGTCGGATAGTAATAATTCATCAACTTCCCCTGCTCCAGCTCCGCTCCATCAATCGGTTTGTCTGCCTCCCACAATTCTTGAGGAACGCCAGCGGTGGAAACGCATTCTACGTAAACGTCGCCGTATCGCCGGATTTCATTCAGCATCGCACGATTTACCAAATGAGGATACGCGCCAAGCGTTCTCCAAGTCAGGTCTTCGGGATGATCTGGGCGGCGGTTTGAAATCCAAAGTAGCACCTTCGGCCGATGAATCTGATTGAGAAGGCGCACATAGCTTTTCACATAATTACTTTGGGTTTCGCGGACCACCTGCGCAACCACATCAGGCGACTGTGTTTCTACCAAATCGCTGAGAAAATCTTCGAAGCGCATCCGTTTATTATCTTTGAGTTCGAAACCCGAACAAGCCGCCCGTTCCAGTATTGTCGAAAAGCGAGTTGCCCTCACTTCTCCCGGCAAGCACTTGCACAATAACGAACTCGGCATTGTTCAAATAATTGAGGTAGCCGGGTGACGCGAAAAGGCGAGGACCCGCGCCACCGACGGCTAAGTTGAGAAACTGAAAATCACATTTGGCACTTAGGATGGAAGGGTAAGGCTTGGCGCAGAACCGTCCAAAGGTCTGGGCCGCGCCGATGCAAGCTACGTATGGACGGGTCGGGTCGAACACCGGTCCCCGAAATGTTTCAAGGGGAATATCAGGAAGCGTTTGCAGTTCGTAGTCAAAGCTGGCCCGATCTAATTCCTGATAGTAACTTCCCAATACACCCTCCGCCCTGTTGCTTAATTTGATCCGATTCGGACACGCAACGATTAGTCAGTGGTTCGATCGATTCCGCAAGCTGCTGTACCTGCCACCCGCTTTACTTATCGGCCAATTTCGGGGACGCAGGATGTGGCAGGTCCGCATCGGTTAATCATACGGATGAGAAGCGTGTCGCGTGCAGATTGACCACTGGGATCTTGCAGCAATATCTTAGCTCAAATTGGCTCTGCCGTTAACCCTGTTACACGGGGGAGTCCGGAGGAATCTTTACATGGATCTGGCGAAACCCACGCTTGGCATTGCGTTTGCAGGCTACTATCGACTTAGAACGCGTTTCGCTTTACGCTTCTTTTGCCCTGCGCTGCGTCGCTCGTGCCGATGACTTCCGAATCCGAACGGACTTCACCGAAGAGCTATTTCATAGGGACCTTCTGTAGTGAACCTTGCATTTCGTGATCAAATAGACCAGCGCAGATCGCTTGACGGAAAGCCGTTTCGCTCACTTTGTTACGCGCCGTTCGTTGCCCTTTGGTTTGCTAACCGAGGCGACGTGCGAGCGTGCTGCAAAAATTCTAAATACCCCGTCGGTAACGTGCTGCAGAACACGATTGATGAAATATGGTCGGGTGCGCGGATAAAGGTACTACGCGACGCCTTGAAGAATTATAACTACGGACCTGGTTGCGAATTTTGTAAGTTTCAGACGGCGGGTGGCAGTTTTGAAAATCTGTTTACGGATAGCTTTGAATACTTAGAGGTGTTGAACGAGACGCCGCCCTGGCCAAAAAAAATGGAATTTGAATTGAGTAACTCATGCAATCTTGAATGCATAATGTGCTCCGGACAGTTCTCTTCCGCCATCCGGGCTAAACGCGAGAAGCTCGCCCCTTTGCCAAGGATTTATTCTGATGAAATTCTGGAATCATTGCGCAAATATTTGCCGCATCTGGATCATGCGAGTTTCTATGGAGGCGAGCCGTTTCTGATCACCGAGTATGAGCGGATATGGGACATGATGATCGAGGACGATCTTCATATTCCCTGCCATGTCACGACCAATGCAACACTGTACAATAAGCGCGTCGAAAAAATCTTGGAACAGGTCCCAATGGGAATCACTGTTTCACTCGATGGGACTACTCGTTCCACCTACGAAAGCATCCGCATCAATGCGGTGTTCGACGAGGTGATGGAAAATGCGCGACGTTTCCATGCATACACTAAATCCAGGCGAACTTGTTTTATCTTCAACTTTTGTATGATGCGTCCGAATTGGCACGAGCTCGCGGACATTTGTCTGATGGCGGACGAGTGGGACTGTGATGTGTTTGTAAACACCGTCTTGTATCCGCCAGAGTTAGGAATTTACACTCAGCCGATAGAAGAGCTCCGTAAAATCCTCAAGGGAATGGAAGCGCAGGCACCTGAGCTTGAGAAAGCCCTGAAACGAAATAAACATATCTGGTTCGGCGAACTAAGCCGGATTCGCTCAAAGTGCGCAGGAGCGTAGCCGAACCGATAACCCGCCTTGCTTTTTGCTAGATTTTTTTTGCGCGGTTTCCATATGACCTCGCAGGGAAAAATTTTTGCAGATGGAGATAGCTTGCGACGCTGCCACAGCTCCGGCATGCTGATGAGTCAAAGGCCTCGGTTGCGCGTACCGAGCGCCCCCGCATTATCTAGTAAAAGCCGCAGCGATTAGTCAGATTCAGATCAGACGAAAAATTCTTAGTTGTGGCGAGCGCACCTAGATCGAGGAAAGCGCACTTCCAATATTCTAGAGCAGCGAGGTCCCTTCGGTCGCTTAGCGTCGCCCAAAGGCGAAGAATTTCAAACTGAGCCCGTTTGTCTTCCGCATTGATCGATTGCAACATCTGTTTGGCTTCGTCGTCCATGCCAAGACGGATCAGAAGCTCGGCAAGCTCGGCCTTGACAATTACCGATTCCGCAGCGCTCGCTAAGGCATCGCGAAGAATTGTCTCTGCCGTCCGCAGTCCTTGCGAAGCGCCTTGACGCATGTATAAAGCCGCCTCCCGCAGCCGCGGGGTCAGCGCGTCTATCTGCAAGAAAGAAAGCTTCCGCGCGTACTCTATAGCCATTTCCAAATCGCCGCTGGCGCTATGGTATTCGAGAAAGAAGTCAGCCGTCGCTATCGGAGATAGCTTGACTGAGCGGAGATAGTTTTCCGCCTCGGCGCGATCGTGCAGGAGTCCGAGATAGCGGGCATACGCGGTAGAAAAATCGCTGTCCTCGCCGCCGTCAGGCAGTGCCGCGTTCCACCGCGCCCGCGCAACCCGCATATTTTTGGCATTGGTTGCGCACCGCGCCCAAAGCACTTTGGGGGCCAACATATTGGGCCACACACCCATCGTGTGGGTAAGCACCGCGTCAGCCTCGGTATAGTTACCTTGAGCAATTAACTCAGCTGCCTGACCCAGGAAGCCGCCCGGTTGATCCGGAAATTGCGCCATGCACAATTTCCAATATCTTTCAGCGTGATCTCGGGATTCGAGGCTAGAAAGCCGCGCCAACGCGAGCAGTCCATCAAATTCACCTGTGATAGATAACAAACACTCCCTTGCCTCCAGAACTGCGCCGGTTTGAGCGAGATAATTCGCTTTTTTGGAAATCAGGCGCGGTTGTATGTGCGCCGGCGCTGCGATCAAGTACTTGTCAACGGCAGCGATGGCTTCGTTCCATTTCCATTGCGTTTCAGCAACGCGCGCCAATCCCGCATATCCAAGAAATCCCGTGGGAGTGGATTTTGACAAGCTCTCAAATACAGACCTCGCCTCTTCTTTCAATCCAGCATCCAGCAGTGCATAGCCAAAGATATCCATGTCCTGAAAGGAACTGTCTGGAGGCGACATGGAGTCAGGCTGAAAACGCTCTTTTACAGACACAAACTTGGCACGATCGCCAGCGGGCGCGTATCGCGCAACCGCCTCGTCGTTGCCGCGCACTGGCGGCGGCATTGAAACTGCGGATGCGTGTACGTTGGTATATATCGCCTCATACTGCTTTATTATATTCAGCCAGGAAAGTTCTTCCGCCCGGGCACGCGATCGTTTCCCCATGGCGTCACGGAGGATGCGATCGTTTTGCAGCCGCTTTATCGCGGCTACGAATCCTTCGACCCGGTTGCCCTTGATCAGGATTGCTTCCTCATTAGGGAGATAGGCACGCACCGATTCATGGTCGGTGGCCACGACGGGCAGACCACTGGCTATGCCCTCCAGCAGGGTGTTATTTGCCGTCGTGTCGAGCAGTGGCAAAAATAGAATGTCCGCCGACCGATACAAATCAGCCAGCGCAGCGTCGCTGATACCACTGCAAAGCGTGAGATTAGGGATGTCTTCAAACTTTACCCTAGAGCTGGTAACCACGACAAATTTGATGTCTGGCATGGCCAGCGCCACCTTGGTGAAGGTATCCCAATCGCGCAAATGTAAGCCGGTCGTGATGCAAACAACCTGATCGTCATTGCGTTTCGCAGCGGATGGACTGAACAGCTCGGCATCGACGCCAAGCAATACGACGTGGAGCTTGTCATCCGGCACCCGGTCTCGAAAAAATGATAGTTGGGAAGGAGAGACCAATATTATTGCATCCAGCCACCTGAGCATTTCATCGTTGATTAGCTGGCGGATAAGGTCAGGCGGCTGATGGAAAGTCGCCACGGTTTTAACCGTAGTCATTCCCATTTCCCGGATACGCCGCGGCAGGAATTGACCGCAGTGCTCGCCATCCATGAAGTGAATGATGTCAGTTTGCTGCGCCTTGCAGCTTTGCATCGCTTCCACTTCGGCGCCAAAAGCGCCAAGCCGATACCAGGGCATGCCGCTGTGCCCTACGAACCATTTCAGCCAGCCGTGAAGAGGTTCCAACCACTTCGGCAGCTGGCTTTCCGCCTCAAGATCGGATGTGCCGTGCAGGTCCGGATGATATTGTGACCTATCAAGGTAACGGACGAGGTCCATGTAGCGCGTCGGAACTCCCGACCATCGATATTGGGAATACTCGCAGCGGACCCGTATCGCCATTCTAGTGACCTGCCGCCCCGAGCAAGCCTGCTACAAAACCAGCGTCGACAAGCGCTAAACATGCATCGGTAAACTGGTCCGGGTTTTTGGGTGCTGTGAGCGGCCAACATATCCGCGACGTGCGTCCTTGCAGCCGCTTATTTCTGGAAAGCGCAATATTGATATAGTCAGTCGGGGGCGGAGATTGTTCTGCAAGGAACATCACGGCATCCGAAACCCCTTGCCAATAATATCGGCGCAAGAACCATTCGGGATTTAAACGTGCCGCGGGGACAAGGTGCTGGATGGCTGCTTCTGGCCAATAAAGACAACGATATCCGCGCGAGAGAGCCTGTTTCTGCAAGAACACGTCCTCGCCGCCGACCAATGAACTTCCCACTCGGCCAAGCCGAGGATGAAATCCTCCCATTTCGGCCAAGACCTGTTTAGGAATAACCATATTGGCGCCCACAAGCCATTCGCGCGAAAGGTCGTTGATGAACTTCGGCTCATCCCCCCAATCCACGATGGTGAGAGAGTATGCGATTGCGTCTGCAAGCCACGAAGGGCGAGGTTGCTCCCATATTGGTTGTACGCGCCCACCTACCACACCAACGCCTGACGGATGCGTGGCGAATGCGGTCTGGATTGCTGTGAGCCATCCCGGCGCCGCAAGGCCATCGTCATCCAAATACGCGACAAACCGTCCGCCGGCCGCTTGCCAGCCGGTATTTCTGGCATTGCAGAGACCGATTTTCGGTTCGTATATGTAATGCATGATATTTGCGCTGTCGTATTGCGCGACGATCTGCGGCGTATGATCGGTCGAGGCATTATCGATAATCAAAACTTCGAAGTCGCGGCGCGGAAATTTTTGATCGAGCAAGCTTTTCAGCGCGAGATCCAATAAATCGGCGCGGTTGTGCGTGCACAGAACCACCGAAATTAGCGGCTCGGGTCGCTTTTTTCGATTTTGTGCGGGCATTCTTAGTCGCGGGGCTTACGAATTAAAATGTATCGGCAGGTGGAATTATACGGCCGCCAACGCGTCGAACAATACTTCCATCTTGTCGACGCCGCTAAATTCCATGACCACCGCCGCCGGCCCATAGATTTTGTAAAGATTAATCGACAGATCTGCGGGCGCACTCCGCGTGAGCCGTACGGATTTCTCGCCGATTTCCTGTCCCGATCCCTGGTCTATGGCAATGGCGCGGAAAAACAGAGGATCCAAGCTTCGGGAGCGAACTGCAATGTTAAGAGAGGACTGACCCGATAGCGAAACATCGAAAAAAACCAGTCTGGCGGGACCGCCGCTTCGCAAACTCGCGTTGGCCCGGATTTTTCGCAACTCGAGTCGGAGCCTGGCATCCACATATACGACGACTGAATCCAGTTTCGTGGATTCGGCGATGGTGTCGCTTGTTTCCTTGGGAGTTTGCCACGTGATGCCTCGGAAGCCATCCGGCCCAAATTCCGTTCCCCGTCCTTCAGCAAGGACGCCGAGGAGATCTACAACTGATGACTGGCGGGCAACCTCGACGGCGACCCTATTAAGGGTTTGCAGACGCTCGGGGGAAGCACCCGCGGAACCCTCCAACTGAAAAGCCAGTTCCGGCCGTCCAAGGGCCGCTGCCAATAAGGACGGTTCGGCCAGCTCACTCTGGCTAACCGCCCGTGTAGGGGCCGGTAACGGGAATAGGCCATCTGTTGTCGGCAATATTTCCCAAGGATTGGGACCAAATGTGGCCATCGCGAACCAAGCCGGCCCGCCGCTAGCGAGCGACGGGTTGAGACCCATCGCACGGCAATAAGCCCGCGGATCCTCCGTTCTGGTTTCCGGTTGGGATTCCAGACTTTCTCGGTGAATTACCGCGCCCACCACGGGGATCAGCTCAATGGGTACATTCGCCACTCGACAGCGATGCGTAAAAATATCGCCGAGCGCCGATGAAGAAACAAAGCGGTCGGCCTGGCGGTCATACAGCTCTAGTTTTTTCAACAGCTCGTTTATTGTGGCGGGCGAGACGCCCCATACCGGGCCACCTAGCGATCTGCCAAAAACAGAAACACCAGCAATGTCACCGACAGGCAATCTTTCTATCGACGGTGCGGCATTTTTATCGTACCGCACCGCGCCGACGCAGGTCACAAGGCTTGAAGGATTTCGCGCAAGCATGTCGAGCGCAAGCACGAAAAATGGCGTCAACATTTCCACATCCGCATCGACGAAGAACGCGAATCGCGAGGAAAGGATTATTTTTCGCGCACGCTCTATCTCGGATGGATCGAAAAGCTCTATCGGGGGGCTCTTTCCCCCCTCAAGAAGGTTGGAAAGCAGATTTTTTATAGCTCCCCTGCGCGAAGAGAGAAGGATATACCGGGCGCCGCCGCCAAAACGTTTGCGGTGTGACACCAAGTTTTGAACCAGCTGGCCTAGCTCGCAAGTCCCGTTATCGATGAAAATGAGCAGTGGAACGCCCACGACAACGGGTTGACCGGTTGCGCCCTTTGGTGCCTTCACCAAACGCAACCTGTTCGTCGCAATGTAGTTGTGCCACTTGGACCAGGTTTCGAGATTCTCTTCCGAATCAAAGCCGGGTCGCGCCAACGTCGCGCCACGTTCAAGCACATCGTCCAGTTTCTCGGCAAGCGCCTTCACGTTCGGTTCCGCCAAAACCGCAGGTAACGAGCTGCGATCAATCAGCTCTTCTATCCCACTTCCCGAGGTACTGACGAAGGGTATGGCGGAAGCGATGCACTCATAGATGACGCAAGGGCTGTTATCGGCGAGAGACGGCATAACAGCCAATCGGTTGCCGGTTTTTAGATACTGCAGTGCCTGGCTAGTATCGAGCCCGGTCAAGAGCCGTATCTGGAACGGCCAGCGGGCGCTCCGTTCGACAATTTGCGTAGCCGTAGAGATTCCGTAAGCGTGGGTTGCCGGCCCCAAAAATGTGACGACCTTCCCTCTCAGTTTGCTACCAAGCCGATCCAGCGCCTCGCAAAAAAGCCAAAGACCTTTTCGCGCTTCCAGCCGACCGAAGAAGACAATCTCGTCGATCGGGACGGTATGGCCGGCTGCTTGCTGCGCCTCTGCAGACGCCGTGGGGCGAAGCGCAATGGGAAGAGGCTGCTGGAAGGTTTGCTCGGGCAGCCGCCAACCGTAGCTTTCGTACTCACGCAAAATATAGCGGCTTGGAGCAATGACGACATCCGCCATCTCGATGCTCTTCCGTTCCAAGCCGATAACTTCGATGTCGGATGGCCCTTGGAGATACTCGCTGTTCGATTCGCAAATCCACTGCTTGGTCGAATGAGTAATCACGCAATGAAGCTGGGTCGCGAATGGCGCCATGCCGGCGCGTTTGGCTAAAAGCGAATAATAGCCTGCCCCTTGCCAGTCGTTAAAATAAACAACATCAAAGTCGCCCTTTGCGATGAACTCCTTCACCAGCCATGACTTCTGCGCCCATTCCCGGTGGTCGCCTTGGTGGGGAATAAAATCCAGCGCGATACCGTTGGCCTCCAGATCCTTTGTCCAATATTGCCAAGTGCGTTTGCCCGCACCAGGTTCGTCGACGTTGATAGGCTTGCCTTTGTGCACGGCTGTCCAAAGCTGAGTGACCTTATGACCCGACGCCGCAAGATGCTTGACCAATGCGAGCGTGGCCGTGCCCACACCCCCGGTCCCGCCGGTGCCAAGAAACGATGCGACGCAAATTTTGAGGGGCTTGCCAACTCCAGCGGAGCCCAAATCCAAATCCGCCAACCGCTGGACACTCATTGCAGATTCCCCAGAGAACCGCCGACAAAACACGGGTCCTCAATACTTACGTAACCGTGCTCGGTGTCATCGCTGGGATCTGCCATCTCCACCGAAAGGGTCACTTTACATTCCGTGCGTAATTTTTCAGGGACTGCGACCTCCCAGGTAGCGTCCTCATCTGCGTTCAGAATTTTGTCAGCCGAATAAGCCTGCGTCCGATCTAGCGAGACAATATCCAGTCTAGTTCTAACGGGATTAGCGCCTTTGGGTGAGGTGAGGTTACAGGTAAAAAGCGTAACCTTCGAAAGATCGACTGACTTGAACAACAGCGCGGCCCGCCCTTCGCGAGCACAATTTGCATGCAACCGAATACTTCTGTTCCCCTCATCCCACTGGAGCGACCAATCATGCACTAGATTTATTTTTACGCACGCGGCGCTCGAGATTAAATCCATTAAGCTAACGATCTCAGCCGCAGTTGATATGCGCTCGGTGGCACCAAGAGTTTGAAGCGGGATCCGCGGAAAGACCAAACGACTCACCAGATCTGTCGAAAGCTCGATCTGCCCACTTGTCTGAGCAAGCATGGCGAGTTCGCGAGATTGCTGTTCCCACGTCGTGTCTGCGTTTACTGGCGATAGCTTGATGCCGGTCTTGGCAGAAAGATAATTGCGATATTCGTCGCTGGTCCTGAACCGGTCGTGCTTGAGCCCGGAATCGATCGCAAGCCTGCTCAGAAGCCACTGGTCGCTTCCAGCAGCATGCCCATACAGGTCTGTAGCCAGGGAACGCAAAAAATCCGGTAATTCAGGGGTCGTAACGGGAATTTCTCCGAGCGCACGATGCAAAAGGTCAGGCACGAGCTCGAAGTTATGCCCCGACCGGTGCAGCTTGATGAGCATTGCGTAAATCAGGTGCTCCATGCCAAGCAGACGGTCATACTTTTCGTCGAATAATGCGGTGGCGCCGAGAAGTGGGAGCAACTCGGACCGCATCAACAAGAAGCCGCTGTTGGTCGATTGGACGAGCGCAAAAAGCGGCGGGGCGTTCCCCATAAGGTAGCGGCGGATTTCATGACGTTTATCAACTGCGCTGACATAGCGTCTGGCGGGCAGTTCCTCTGCCTTGGCGGCCTCCCCTGCCATACCCGTAACGGCGGAAATCGATTCCGTATTTTGGAAGCAGGTTCGGGCTCGTTCAAACCATTCGGGAGTGATCAGCTGCCTGATATGGCATATTCCCAGAATGGTCGGATCTAGCCGGCCGACAGCCTTTGAGATTTTGGAAAAATCGCTAACGTGACTCACGTTGATGGGGAGGGCCTTGCCCAAAGACGCGATTCTTTTGGCGAGCGGTTTCGGCTGGCTGGCCAGCACCTCGATCCGAATGCGACCGTGAAACCCGGCAAACGCTTTCTTAAGGTTCGCCACTGATTGATCAGTGCTGATATCAGGCGGCACGATAACGACTAGAATTGCTTTACGAGAGAGCGGCGCTTTAGTTTTTGGGCGTGACGCCGGTCGAGCTGACCTCAACGTGTTTTCTACCCATTCAGCGAAAGCCCGGGTGATTTCTTCGGGATTGAATGCCGCGCGGGCGGTCATCGCGCCCGAATTGATAGCCTGCAACAATTTATTGCAAAGCCCATCGACCGAAGGCTCGAAAAGGTTTTCTTTGCGGCTCTCTTCGTCCAAAAGTTCTTCGCCCCCACTGCCGGAACTGGCAAGGAACGGGATATTTGCTTGCAGACATTCGATGATAACACTGGGACTGTTATCTTCGGTCGAGGGCATCACCGCGAGACGGTCGCCGGTTTTTAAATAGGAAACCGCTTGCGCTTGATTAAACTGTGTGAGCAGACGCGTGCGAAAGGGCCAAGTTGCCGATTTCTGTACCAACTTTTCCATTACTTCCGGCAACGCCTTACCCAAGAAAGTTACCGTGCAATCTTTGAGCTCAAACTTGATTCGGTCCAGCGCGTTGCAAAACATCCGCAGGCCTTTGCGCCTTTCAAGGCGACCGAAAAAGACTATTTCGCCAACTCCCCGCCGGATTGGTTTGTGCGGCATAGTGATTTGCGAAACAAAATTCGGCAGCACGATGAAGTCGCGGGCGATCGCCCAGCCATATTTGCGATATTTTTCCAGTATGTAAGCGCTCGGCGCCTTCACCACGTCAGCAAGCTCGACGCTCCTTCGCTCCATTTCGATCAAGGGGAGCGTTTCAAAATTCATGATGGCTTGGCGATTGACGTCGCTGGTCCACTCCATGCTGCCATGCGTCGTAACGCACATAATCGTTTTTTGCAGCCATTCGTTCCCGGTTTTACGCGCAAGCAACGGGTAGTAAGCAGTTCCAAATAGATCGTCAAAGAAGACAAGCCGGTATTGATGTCTCAAGAGATGTTGCAAGGCGAGAAACGACCTTGCTTGCCAGTCGTGGCTCGGTGACTGGTTGTTGATGCACATGAGGCGGATGCCCAAATTCGCATAATCGGTAACGTGATCCGCAAATTCGCCGCGAGTGCTCCGCGGCTCACCGTCATCGATTTGGGTATAGAGAATATCGACGTCGTAACCGAGTTCACGCAAGACGATTGCCAGTGCCCGGTTCGTCGTGCCGACGCCCCCATTGAAATTGGGGCCTTCCAGTTCTCCGGTGACAATGCAAATTTTTCGGTCAGTGAACGCGTCCGACCTAGCGGATTGCATAAGCTCGATGCCAGGAACAGGTTTGTTCATCGTGATATCGTCGGTCGAAAGCTCTCTTACTTGGAGCTATCGTGTCCTCCGTGTCGGTTCGTCATACAACGAACATCACAGAAGGTCCAGAAAACACAAAGATTATGTTAACGGCCGACCGACCGACTGGTCATATAGTTTAGTTTTTATCCAGGACCTTTGGTCAGCGCGCTAGGCGGCGGAAACGTCACACTTCGCGCGTTGCATCGCTACCTGAATTGGAAGTCTAGACTGACGGTGGCATACCATCCGTCGTCATCCTGCGAACGCAGGGCATTTACCCAGCCGCCTGAAAATGTGATGCCGTTCCCATAGAGAGCCCGTTCAAATCTCACAAATCCGCCGAGTCGGTTCTCCCGATAGTCGGACTCGTTTCGGAAAAAGGCGGTCTCCGGTCCAGCCCAAATCGTATCCGCCAGCTGGACGCCAGAGCGAGCGAACAGGAACGTCGTGTCAAAGGCGGTGGAATGGGATGCCTGCCCATAGAAATCCCAGGTTGGCAGGATCCGCGTATAATACTCGACGAGGGCTCTCACGCCGCCTTCAACCCCGCGAATATCGGCGAACCGATCGTTATTGTCGTGGGATTCGTAATTGACGCCGATATAGCCGCTCAGCAATCCGTCGCCGACCTTCTGGCGGTAACCAAACATCAGGGCACCGCTGTTGAAGAGAACGTCGTCTATATTCCGAGTCTCCACGTCATATTTACCAATTGCCGCTTCGTAACGCAGCACAAAGCCGGTTTCCCAAACATTGCGATGCGGGCTCAAGGCGAGCACGCCGCCCACCCATCCACCAAAAAAGGTATGGGTGGCACCGGCCCCTGCCCAAGCTTCCATGTAAGGAGCCACGCCAGGCGCAGGTGGGACAGGAGATGGCGTCGCAATGAGAGTGGGGCCTGAACTTGTCGTACCTTGCGCCCAGCTGGGGGAAACGCCCAGGAATGCCGCAGAAATTACAACCGCAGTAACACCTACAGGAATTCGCACAGACAGCCCCCTCGTTGTGGCACAATCTTGGCAGGGCCAACCGTGGGTAGCAACCGCTCTCGTGTGCCCAAAGCCCTAATTCCCATTTAATTGTTGCCATTAAAGCACATCTAGAACGGCGCTGGCCCGCCGTTTAATCAAGGGCTAACCATGACTTAAGCGGTCGAGCTGCATATTGGATGCCAGATCTGGAGTTCTGAATGCCACATAAGATCCTAGTCACTGGTGGCGCCGGCTATATAGGGTCGCACACTTGCAAGGCTCTCAGGCGCGCCGGTTATGAGCCGATCACCCTGGACAACCTGTCCCTGGGCCATCGCGATTTTGTACGCTGGGGTCCCTTGGTCGTTGGCGACATCGCGGATACGTCGACCGTAAGAGATGTGTGCAGGGACCATCAGGTCGTCGCCGCCATCCATTTTGCGGCCTATGCTGCGGTTGCGGAATCCATCTCCGACCCGGCCAAATATTACGCCAATAATGTCGTCGGTTCTTATCATTTGTTGGAGGGGTTACGCGCGGCCGGAGTGTCAACCGTCTTGTTTTCAAGTTCTTGCGCGGTCTACGGCATCCCTAACCAACAGCCGATCAGCGAAGAGACCACTACCAATCCGATAAACGCCTATGGAGCTTCCAAGCTCATGGTCGAGCGGATGCTCGCCGATTATGGCGACAGCTATAATCTCCGCTGGTCGGCCTTGCGCTACTTTAATGCTTGCGGTGCCGACGCGGATGGCGAAATCGGCGAGCTAAGAGATCAGGAAACCCATCTGATTCCACGCGCACTCATGTGGATTCAAGGCCACCTCGAAAACTTTCAAATATTCGGCTCCAACTATCCGACACCCGATGGCACGGCTATCCGTGATTACGTTCATGTAACCGATCTTGCCGACGCCCACATTCTGGCCCTTCGCGCTCTTCTTGACAGCGGCCCGTCCGGTATTTTCAACATCGGTACCGGCAGAGGCTATTCGGTGAAACAAGTCGTCGATGAAATAGAACGGATGACGGGCGCAACAATACCGATTGTCTATGCGGAACGAAGACACGGAGATCCGCCAGAACTGGTGGCGGATCCCAAGCGCGCGGCCAGCAAGTTAGGATTCCGCGCGCATAGCTCCGATCTCGGCACAATCATTCGCACTGCGTGGGCGTGGCACCAGACGGCGCATCCCATAAAGCGCGCTAAATCAACGAGAGAGGTACCAAATAGCTAAGGGCCGCATCTCAGCAAGATGTCGGCCCAGAGAATCATAGGAAGGAACAGTTTTTAGACGCAAGCCCCTCGTTTAGTAGCCGCCAGGACCAATTTGACCAACCGAACCGGGTTCCCGGGTTTGGCCGACTTGGGCCGGATCTCGTCTGCCCCGGCGCCGCAGAATCTCTTCTTGAGTGGTTCTGGACTGAGCTAACTGAATAAGACCAGCGCCGTGCTCGAGTTGCGCGACGATCTGCTCTTTCGCCAAGTCGTCCATCGCGGCGGATGAAATGATATCCATCAACGTCTGCTTGGAAACTTCGAACACGTTTGGAGCAATACCCAGCGTAGCGATGTTGTTCAACAACTCGGGCAGCCGATCTATGTCGGCTTGGGTAGCATCGGCATACATGGAAGTGAGCGCCGACCGGATTGCCTCTTCCGTGAAAGATCCCTGAGTCCGGACAATCAATTCCAGCAGCGGATCAGCGAGATTATCCGACGTGATATCGCGCGCCAGCGGTACTTTTTCTTCACCAAGCGGTGGGGCGGCCGATGCATCAGCGGTCTGGTTCATACCGACGGAAAGGGCCAAAATGCTGGCCGCGCCGATTAAACTTTTCCGATATTCCATGACACATGCCCCGGCACAGGTTTACTATTTCTTTACCTCTAGGCCAAAACCATATGAGGCGCAAGTTAGGCAGCGGTTTTGCGCGGGAATTACCCGGGTATGGATAACGTGTCGTTTTGGGACGGGACTCCTAGGATGTTGGTTAATTTGCGCCAATTTGTAGGCGCTGATCGGCAGTTTCGAGCTGACCGGAGCGAACCATAATGCGAACTGGGCGGGAGTGATTTTGCTCGGGTTAAATTCTGGTAAAGCGTGGCCGTTCGCACCCAAATCGCTGGGCATGCTCCGCTCGATCGACAATTAAAGATTGAGACCTGATTACGCGACGCTCAGGCTTCGGTGCAGACCGTCGCTACGTTCAGCCACGCGGGCCGGCGGACGTTCGTCCACCAGCAGCACATCGAAACATGCGCGAGAACTAGGTGATCCTTACGCGGAAACGCAGTGCGTCGAATTCGGCTACGCCGTCGGGCCGGGACAGAAACGGCATTCGTCGTCAACGGTCTCCGCTTGACCGGTGCCCTGTCGTCGAGCGCGACGCCTGACGTCCAAAAGTTGCGTGTTCGGGCCTCCAGTGCGACGGCATCTGGGTCAAATCATCTTTATTGATCTCGCCCTGTGCAATCCGTGTCTTCAGACTTGCGATCGCTACTGCGAGATTCCTGTCGATGACAGGAAGCAATTCTGTCCACTGCACGAGTTCGCCGGTGAGCGGCTTTTCACCGTCGCTGATGCCCTTGAAACCGATCAGCGCAATGCCGAATCTCATCGCCACCTCGTTTAGTGCGGAATATTCCATATCCGCTAAGTCAGCGCCGGTTATGCCGTGATCGCTGACCACGTTCGCCCCGCTGCTACATGAAGCGCAAGGAAAATCCGGCATGATCGGCGCAGCCTCGACGGTCCCTGGATGAGGGCTGAAGGGAGTTTGGCCCCTGGCGAAGCCGAAAGCGCTGGCATCCATATCCCGATAATGCGAACGCGCCACACGATAGACCGCGCCCTGCTCCAGCGTTGCGCTGCCCGCCGATCCGAGGTTGATGATCACGTCCGGTCTGCGCGACGGCTGCGCATCGATCAGTTGTACTAGGGCATGCGTGAGTTCGATGGCAGCCTGCACCGGCCCGACGCCGGTGATCAGCGGCTTGATGCCGAGCTGTTTGAGGTGCGCGCCGTATTCATGTTCGGTGGCCATAACCACCAGCGCTGTAACGCCTCGGCCGAGTGGATAAAGGAACTCTTGGTAGACAGGCATCATCCTCAGTCAGCTTGGTTGGCTACCGGCCACCTTTGGATCTGATCGCGAGGTAACCGCGCCTATCTTTGCGAAGACGCGACTTGCGCAACAGACAACAGGTCTCCTGG
Organism: uncultured Alphaproteobacteria bacterium; assembly: GCA_963728585.1. Lineage (GTDB taxonomy): Bacteria > Pseudomonadota > Alphaproteobacteria > Rhizobiales > Xanthobacteraceae > CANKHA01. The sequence goes on along the minus strand of CAVSLB010000003.1, from coordinate 54,574 downwards.
CATCAGAGAAGTCGATGGCTCCGCTTCCATGAGTTTACCGGCATTTCCCTTTCCGCGCCTGCTGATTAAATAGCGAACTAATGGCTCCTGTTCTTGGTCTTGTTGGCAGTCCAGGTCGCGATGTAGTCCATCAAGCTCGGCGAGAGGCAGTCATACGTTTCCAAACCGAGGGCCCTGAACTTCTGTCTAATGCCATCCATGAGTGCAGGATCAACACCACCTTCAATCGCCGACGATACGAACGCGGCGAACTGAGGAGCCGGCCAGCCGCCTTCTTGGAAACGTTCGGGGTGGATGAAGACGAGACCCTTGAAGGGATGGTCGCGCTCGACCGGACCGTACATGTGAACGCCGCACTCTTTGCAGGCGTGGCGCTGAATTAGTGCATTCGGATCGATGACCTTTAGCTTATCTCCGTTTTCAACAACTTGAACGTTGGTGTGCTCCGTGACGGCTACCACCGAGAAGGCCGAGCCCTCCGGTTTCCAACACTTCGTGCAGCCGCACGCGTGATTGTGAGCGATCGCCCCGGTGATTTTCACGCGGACGGGGTTTGCCGCGCACGCGCAGACGAGCGTCCCGCCCTTGAAGTCATCGCGACCCTGCTTCACGCCAGAATCGATGGAGGGATGAATTGAAACGTTTGCCATTTTTGTCTCCCCAGCATGCCGGACGAATAGCCACTGCGGCGCCGGCCCGCAAGTTTGGCGGGGGGAGTGTAACTGGATTCCAACCTTCTCTGGAAGTGGACCCCCGCCCTTCGTCAAGAACAGAAAGCGCGGAATTTATAAGCGAAAGCAACTTCGGCAAGATCATAGGCCGCCGCCCGCTTTGTCAGCACCACGGAAGTAAAGAATGTGCCGTATTACGCCCCGTTCGCACTCGCGGGCGCCCAATTGCTGCGAACGCGGCGCTTCGCTGAGATCACGCGACCACGCCGGCTTCGCTCCGCGCGGCTCACTCGCCAGGCTGTAACGTCAACTCGGCGTTCAGCTTGCGCCTGCGCCTGAGCCCAGCGAGCCAACGGGCAATCACGTAAAAGGCTGGCGTGAAGATCAGCCCGAACCCCGTCACCCCGATCATGCCGGCGAAAACCGCGGTACCCAGCGCCTGCCTGCAGCTCCGCGCCGGCGCCCACCGCCCAGACCAGCGGCACGACGCCCAAGATGAAGGCGAGTGACGTCATCAAAATCGGACGCAGCCGCAGCTGCGCCGCTTCAACCGCCGCTGCCCAACGGTCACGGCCCTGATCTTCCAGTTGCCTGGCGAACTCAACGATCAGAATGGCGTTCTTCGCCGCCAGCCCGATCAGCACGATGAAGCCGACCTGGGTCAGGATGTTGTTGTCCTGCCCGCGCAGTACCACGCCGGTGATGGACGCAATGAGGCACATTGGCACGATGAGGATGACCGCAAGCGGCAGCGTCAAACTCTCGTACTGGGCAGCCAGCACCAGGAAAACGAATACGACCGCCAGCATGAAAGCAAACATTGCGGTGCTGCCGGCGCGAATTTGCTGGAACGCAAGCGTTGTCCACTCATGACTGAAGCCCTCGGGCAGTATCTCGGCGGCGAGCTGGTCCATGATCTGGATCACCTGACCCTGTGAGTAGCCGGGTGACGGCGTGGCATCGAGCTCGGCAGCCGGGTAGAGGTTGTACCGCGGCACCCGATAGGGGCCGGCGACGTCGCGCACGGTGGTGAAGGAGCCGAGTGGCACCGTGTCGCCGTTTGAGTTGCGCACACGAATTTTGAGCGCGTCCTCGGGATCGAGCCGATAGCCGCTGTCCGCCTGCGCGGTTACCCGGAAGGTGCGGCCCAGCAGGTTGAAGTCGTTGACATAGGACGATCCGAGATAGGTCTGCAGCGCGCTAAATACGTCGCTAACGTTGACCCCGAGCATCTGAGCCTTGGTGCGGTCGATGTCGAGATAGAGCTGGGGCGTGGATGTCTCGAACAGCGAGAACGCCCGGCTCAACCCCGGCGTCTGGGCGGCGCGATCCATCATCGCGGTCACCGCGCCCTGCAATTCCTGCGAGCCACGTCCCGCGCGATCCTCGATCATCATGCGGACGCCACCAGCATTGCCAATACCCTGGACCGGCGGCGGCGCCACGACCACGATAAAAGCCTCCTGGATGGCGCTGAGACGCTGGAACAACTCTCCCTGAATTGCCGCCGCTGATCTGCTCGGATCGTGTGCCCGCTGCTCGAACGGGTCCAGGATGGCGAAGATATTCCCCGAGTTCGAGGCGCGCGTGGAGGTGACGCCGGAGAATCCGACGATATTCACGGTGTGCGCAACTCCGGGCACTTCTCGGGCAAGTTCCGCGGCGCGGCGATTGACCTCGTCAGTGCGCGAAAGCGAGGCGCCCGGGGGAAGCTGCGTCGCGATGAGGAGGAACCCGCGATCGGTCTGCGGATAAATCCCACCGGCGTCCTGCCAAACTCGGTGAGACCAAGGGCAATGATGCCGGCATACACAACGACCATCAGCGCGGCAAAGCGCACCACCCGCGCGGTGAGCCAGCCATAGCCGCGCCCAAGTGCGTCGAAGCCGAAGTTGAAAGCGCGAAAGAAACCGTGGATCGGGAGCGTCCACCACCGCCGCGCCTGCTCCGTGTGCGGCTTCAACAGCAGCGCGCACAGCGCCGGTGACAGCGTCAGCGACACGACGAGCGAGATGATCGTCGAGCCGGCGATGGTCAGTGCGAATTGCTGATAGAACTGACCGGAAATGCCGGTGATGAACGCGGTGGGAACGAACACTGCGCACAACACCAGCGTAATAGCGATCAATGCCGAGCCGACCTCGTCCATGCTCCGCCTAGCCGCGTCGCGCGGGGAAAGACCGGCGGCAATGTTGCGCTCGACGTTCTCGACGACGACGATCGCGTCGTCGACCACTATGCCGATGGCGAGCACCAGGCCGAACAGCGAGAGATTGTTGATCGAGAACCCGAACATCGTCATCAAGAAGAACGTTCCAATAAGCGATACCGGGATGGCTACGATCGGAATAAGGGCCGCGCGCCAAGTCTGCAGGAACAGCACGACCACCAGCACCACAAGCAGAATCGCGTCGCGGATGGTCGCGAAGACCGCATCGACCGACTGCTGGATGAATTCGGTAGGGTTGTAGATGATCGTGTATTTAAGGCCGTTCGGAAAGCTCTTGGCGAGGTCGTCCATAGCCGTTCGGACTGCTGTCGCGGTGGCGAGCGCGTTCGATCCCGGCAACTGGAAGACGCCAAGTCCGAGCGCCGGATTGCCATCGAGATAGGAGTTGGTCTGGTAGTCGACGGCGGCCAGTTCGACCCGAGCCACGTCTTTGACACGAACCACCGCGTTTGCGCTCTGCTTGACCACGATATTGGCAAACTCGCCGGGGTCGGCAAGCCGGCCGAGCGTCCGCACCGCCACCTCGAACGCGCCTGGCTGCGCCACGGGCTGCTGATTGAGCACGCCGGAAGCCACTTGCACGTTTTGGTCCTGCAGGGACGTAACCACGTCGCTTGCCGTCAGGCCAAGGGATTGCAGGCGATCCGGATCCAGCCAGACCCGCATGGCATAGTCGCGGCTGCCGAACACGGTGACCAGGCCAACGCCGTAGATGCGGCTGAGCACGTCGGTGATCTGGACGTTGGCATAGTTCGACATGAAGAGGTTGTCGCGCGAGTTGTCCGGCGAATAGAGGTGCACGACCATCATCAGGTCGGGCGAGCTTTTGTTGACGATCACGCCAATGTTGCGCACGTCCGACGGCAGGCGTGGTTCGGCGATGGCGACCCGGTTCTGGACCTGAACCTGAGCGGTATCGAGATCGGTGCCGACATCAAACGTCACTGAAATCGAGAAACGGCCATCCCCCGTCGAGTTGGACGAGATGTAGAGCATGCGCTCGACGCCGTTGATCTGCTGTTCGAGCGGAGCGACGACCGTTGAGGCGATCACGTCAGCGCTTGCCCCGGGATACTGACCGGTGACATTGACCACGGGCGGTGCGATCTCCGGAAACTGCGCGACCGGCAATCGGCCGAACGACACCAAGCCGATGATCACGAACACGGTGGAGACGACGGCGGCGAAGATCGGTCGGTCGATGAAGAAATGCGATATGCGCACGGTGGGCTCCGGTGGTTCAATTGGCCTGCGTGCCGGCGTCGCCCGCAGCCGCTGTGTGCGCTCCCTGCGGCGCGACCTTGATACCGGGACGCACGCGCAGTCAGGCCGTTAACGATGACGCGGTCGTCCGATGCAAGGCCGTCCTCGATCACGCGCAAGCCGTCGACCACCGGACCGAGCGTCACGTATTTCGGCCGCGCAACATTCTCGGAATCGACGACGAACACGAATTTGCGCACCTGCTCGGATCCGATGGCGACGTCCGGCACGAGCAGGGCCTCACTGGCTGGTTCGGCCGAGCAACTGGACGCGCCCGAACATCCCGGGCGTGAACGTCCCGTCCGGATTCGCGAACTCGGCGCGTCCTCGGATGGTGCCCGAGGAGCGGTCGATTGCATTGTCGACGAAATCCATCTTGCCCTCGTGGGCAAAGGTCGGCTCGTCGAGGAGCTTGAGCTTCACCGACACGCTAGTTCCGTTGTCGGTGATGCCGCTCTTGGCGAGACGCAGGAAGCGCAGATACGATCCCTCGTCGAAGGTGAACTCGAAGCGGATCGGATCGGATGATTGGATGGTGGCAAGCAGGCTCGTGGTTCCCGTGGTCCCACCCATCACCAGGTTGCCCGGCGATACGCGTCGGTCGCCGATGCGCCCGGCTACCGGCGCGCGCAGCTCGGTGAATTCGAGATCGAGGGTCGCCTGGTGCACCGCCGCCTCCTGCGCGGCGACCGCCGCTTTCGCGACGCTGTTTGCCTGCATCCGCTGATCCAAGGTCTGCCGGGTGATCACCGAATTGCCGACAAGGCTCTGGCCGCGGGCCAAATCGCTTTCCGCGAATGCAAGATTGGCTCTTGCTTGTGCAAGGTTCGCTTGCGCTTGATCGAGCGCGGCCTGGAACGGCCGGCGGTCGATGGTGAATAAAAGATCTCCTTTCTTGACCGTCTGCCCGTCGCGAAAGTGGATGGCTTCCAGATGGCCGGAGACGCGTGCGCGCACCTCAACTGAATCGACGGCGACGAAGCGCCCGACATACTCGTCCTGTGCGGCGATCATCCGGCTGGTCGGCTGTGCGACTGTGACCTGAGGTGGTGGGGGCGGCGTACCCTGAGTTTGCGACGGGCTCTCGCTGCAGGCCGTCAGGATAGCGAGAAGCAGGGGCGTGATGATAAGCACGCGTGCCGGACTTGATATTGGCATTAGATAACCTTCTCCGCTAACATACGCCGATCGATTATCCTCAAATTTCCCGCGGGCGAAGAATTTGTCGCTTCGGGCGACCGCCGTTTGAGCTGGAGATTTCAGGTGCTGTTTCGTGTCATCAGATTGCGAGTAAGCGGACTTTGATCTCCGCGCGAATGCGACGAAATTGAACTTTCGGCTTGCAACCCAATCCTTTGGCATACCGCAAGCATTACAAAGGTTGGCGAAATTAGGTTCGTGCAAACCGGTGCGCCGCGACACCCGCTGTGTTTGCCAAAAGGGCGGCAAAGCAACCAAATAGAGATGAAGCCCGCCGCCGACGGCACATCCGGAACAAGAGTTGCTGAGGCGGCGGCAAGCGCGATGACGGCCAGGATCTCGAGCGCAAGTGCGCCGTCGTCCACGAACGGCCCTAGTAATTCCCTTAGGACGCCACGCATAGTGATGGTCCTGCCCTTCCTTATGCCGCCGCCAACCTCTTGCCGGGAGATTCGAGCTCTTCGCCTAATCCCGCGTCCCTGCCCGCCAACCCGGCGATGGCAGACCAGTCGAGCTTGTCGCCGCCATGAGCGCGCAAGGTCAGGAATTGATCGCGCAGGAGACTGGCAAGCGGCAGCGGCACGTTGAGCGCTTCGGCGGCCGCCAGCGCAAGACCGATGTCTTTTTGACCCAGCGACGCCGCAAAGCCGGCGGGCTCAAATTTCCGCTCTGCGATCAGTTCGCCATAGGTCTTGTAGACGGGACCTTGGAACAAACTGGAGGTCAGGATGTCCAGATATGCTCTCTCGTCGATACCCGCTTTACCGATGGCTTCGCCGAGGGATTCGATCACCGACGCGATCAGAAAATTGCCGCTGAGTTTCACCAGATTGGCGGCCCTCGGCGATTTTGATACAATGAAGGTCCTTTGGCCGATCGCGTTAAACAGCGGCAGCACTACTTCTATCGTGCTTGGTTCGCCGGCGGCGAGGACAAAGAGTTTGCCTGCCGCGGCCAAAGCGGGGCGTCCAAACACCGGCGCGGAGATAAATCGCTGGCCCGCACCCGCATGATCGCTGGCGAGCCGCTCCCCCAGATCGACGCTGATCGTGCTTGACGAAATATGGATTGCACCCTTGGCGAGTTGCGCGAGCATGCCCTCGGTGCCGTAGACAATGCTCCTTACCGCATGGTCATTGGCCAGCATTGTGAAGACGACGTCGGCTTTGCAGGCGTCGGCAACACTCTTGGCCGCCTTGGCGCCAAGCGCGACCAACGGCGCACCCTTTTCCTTGCTCCGATTATAGACGGCGACTGTGTGGCCGGCTTTGAGAAGATTGGCTGCGATCCCGCTGCCCATATTTCCCAATCCGATGACGCTGACCTTCATTTTGTTTCTCCTCTTGATTCGTTCGATATTCACAAAACTCTCTGCAAGGCGACGGCCATGGTCGCAACTGGCTATCAAACCAGGTCGGCAGTATCTGGCCGTGAAATTGCGGGCAAACCTGAGTTTCATTGTTGGCGAGGGGCAGGCCCGCATTCGAAGAGTTAGCCCTCTTCCATTCCTGGGCGCGTTGAGCGAGCCGTTACAATTCTGGTTTTTTGCGGTCGGCTATTCCCGATTGTCATCAACATTAAAGCGATCAAGATCTGCGCCTCAATTATGCGAAAGGAAGCGCCCTTGACCGAAAGGGATCGGAAACTCGAAACGAAGGTTTAAATGTTCCGCATTTCGCGCCTATAGGTCCGCGTCGTTGATCGACTTCTCGCAGTCGGAATGGCTATCCGCGCAAATGACTGTCGCGGTAAGGGGCGGAATTGCGCGTCAGCTTCGCGCCGACCAGGACGCCGAAGTAAGCGAGAATTCCGCCGGCCGGTCAGCCGCCATAACCGATTTTGGCCGCTGCTGCGCCAGCCAGTATACCCAGCACAGCGATGATCGGCTGTTGCATGAAGTGCTGGAAAGCGACGAGGTGATGCATGACGCGCTCGTTGCGATAGGTGCCAAGCGCGGATTTAGAAGGTGCATCGGGTCCCCGTTTCGAGGAGATCGATGCCGAACTGGCGGCGCTCAGCGAACTGCGCGAGAAACCCGCCGGCACCATCCGCATAACAGTTACCGAGCACGCGGCCGAGACGATCGTTTTGCCGGCCCTTGGGGACTGTTGCCGGATTATCCCGATATCAAGGTGGAGGTTGTGATCGACTATGGTCTTACCTTTTCAGCGCAACGACAACCAATGATTGGTGCGATACTTGCGACAGCCTCAGCTGGAGCCGCCTCGATTTTCGGTGAAGCAGAGAATTTGCGAGCCGAACTGTCCAAGCCCGCGGCCTGACGAACTGAACGCCGACACATTACGACAAATTGGAGAATAATAGGTCGAGCGGCACCAGCATATCGCAGCCAACTTAATAGCCCTGTCCCACCGCGGACCCTAGTATAATAAAATCCTATATTGGCGGCGGGACAGGCGTTATGTCGATGAAAATCACGCCGATAGATGGAAACACAGACACTCCCCGAGATTCCATGCCGGATGTGAGAAGCCCCGCTTTGTGGGCCAATGCGGATACCGAAGCGACTTATCCAGGCTTGTTTGGCGCCGTCCTAAACGTTTCGCGGGACGCGATCTGGAGCTGGAATAATGACGGCGTTATCACCTCTTGGAATCTGGAAGGCGAAAATCTGTTTGGCTACACCGCCGAGGACATCGTGGGTCAGCCAATGTCGGCCCTCTTCTCAGCTGAAAGTTGCCAAAAAGCGCGGGCGGTATTGGCCGAGCTGAAGAGCGGCAACTGGTACCGGGAATACAATACAGTAATACGTCGGAAAGACGGAACACTGACTAACGTAAAGCTCACGATTTCATCGATAGTCGATCATCGCCAGCACATTCTTGGTGGGGTATCAATATGCCGGGAGCAGCGCCCTCGCCGTCAGACCGCAGCTATTCTCGCTCGCCGCGTTAACGAATTGACGGCCTTGTTTGAATTTTCGGAACGCCTGCAAAACGCGACTGCCTTGTCCGACGCCTACGAAGCCGCGATTACTGCTGTTCTAAATGCCCTGCAGTGTGACCGGGCAGCCTTACTGCTCTTCGACGACGCCAACGTGCTGCGCTTCGTCGCGTGGCACGGGTTATCCGAAGGCTACCGCGCAGATGTCGAAGCACACTTCCCTTGGAAGCTTGATACTTGTAGACCGCAGCCGATCTGCATTCCCGATATTCGAGAGGCCGACGAACCGGAGCTGCTGAAACACATCCTGGAGAGGGAGGGTGTAAGGGCGCTCGCGTTTATTCCTCTGGTGCTGGATAACCAGATAATCGGTAATGTCATTAGCTACTACGATCTACCGCATCACTTCAATAATGCGGAGGTGACGTTGGCAGTGACTGTATCTCGGCAGCTGGCTGTCAGCATCGGCCGCAGGCGTGCCGCTGCCGTGGAGCGAACGCTGACGCGCGAAGTGCAGCATCGGAGCAATAATCTGCTTGCCGTTATTCAGGCGATTGCACAACGTAGCCTGACTGGCGAGCTGAGCCTGGATGAGGCGAGGCAAAAATTCGAGGCACGCCTGCATGCGCTCGCACGCGCTCACCACAACCTCGTTAAGTCCAACTGGTCGCGGATTCGTCTTGGTGATCTCGTCCGATCAGAGCTGGAGCCGTTTTCAGCACGCGCAACCATCGCCGGCCCGGAAGTGTTGCTTGGGCCGCAGCAAGCGCAAAGCTTTTCGCTCGCGCTGCATGAGCTCGCCACGAACGCTGTCAAACATGGGGCATTGTCCAGCCCATCCGGACGTGTCGTGGTGGACTGGTCCGTGGAAGAGGGAGCCGAACTGGTTTTCCGTTGGCGCGAAGACGGTGGGCCGCAAGTCATAAAGCCGTCGCGACATGGATTTGGCACCACTTTGCTGATGTCGACATTTGCCAAGACATCGTTGGATTATACACCTAGCGGGGTTTGCTGCCAGGTGAACGTCCCGCTGCAGAGTTATCGACCATAGAGATCGGGCCGGACTGTGCCGGTGTGGGGCGCTGGTGCGAGAGCCCTTCCGCAGGCGCAATTACGGCGGCACTCGGCCGGATGGGAACGCAATCAAAGTCTGGCTTCCGGCGTCGACGCGAGTTCACGCGTAGTAGCGGCTGGCTGACATCGGGCACGCAGCTCTGAACAAGTGAGATTTAGCGGACTTGATCGCGATGTGCATGTGATCGATCGGCCGGGCCAGCCCTTCCTCGGCACCGGCGAAGCTAGCCAGGGCCCGGCCGTGGCCGCCATCGCCAATGCGATCGGAGACGCGACCGGAAAACGCATCCGTGATCTGCCCTTCACCCCTCGACGTATCAAGGCAGGCATCGGCGTTTAGTGATTATCGGTCAGCGGTACGCAATTTCTAAATCGAACAGGTCCTGCGCGGATTCGAGCTATCGCGACCTCGCAGGTCGGTCTCAGGATGCCGCAAATTCCTCGTCTGTTTCCGCGGAAAATCGCGCCTGAGACCCGCTAGCCAAGGATGCTGGCGGAGGGAGTGGAACTGAATTCCAACATTCTCCAATGCTGCGCGGCACAGTTCCAGCAGCAATTGGATCATTCCGCCGCCTGCATCGCCCCGGCCAGTTTATCGTACTGATCTTCAATGGTTTCCTCTACCGGTATCCCCAACGCTTTCGCCGGCTCGATGCGAAACCACGCAACGTACAGCGCCGGCAGGAAGACGAGCGTCAGCAGCGTTGCAACCACGAGCCCGCCCATCACCGCATATGCCATTGGTCCCCAGAAAACGGTGGGGGCGATCGGGACCATGCCCAGGATCGCGGCAGCGGCGGTCAGCAGGATCGGGCGCAGCCGGTGCTCCGTCGCCTCGATCACCGCATTCCATGGATGCTGGCCCGCGGCGATTTCGGTATCGATCTGGTCGATCAGGATCACCGAGTTGCGGATCACCATGCCGATCAGAGAGACGATCCCGAGGATCGCAACGAATCCCATCGGGGCGCGCGAGATAAGCAGCGCGGCGGCGACCCCGATGAGAGCCAGCGGTGCGGTGGCTAGCACGAGGAACAGCCGTTGAAAGCTCTGCAGCTGCACCATAAGGATTGTGACTATGATCAGGATCATCAGCGGGAAGACTGCGAAAATGCTGGCCTCCGCCTTAGCGCTCTCCTCGACGGTGCCGCCGGCAACCACGTCATAGGCCGCCGGTAGTTTCAACTTGAACGCGGCCAAATCGGAGGAGAGCGATTTAACGACCGTCGCTGCTTCGAGTCCCGGCGCCGTATCGGCCTGCACCGTAATTGTTGGCATACGATGCCGCCGCCAGATCATCGGCGGTTCGATCTCGTAAGAGAGCTTCGCGACCTGCTCAAGCGGCACCGAGCGCCCGCCGGCAACGTTGATTATCAGGCTGCGCAGGGTTTCCAGCTTGGCGCGCTCGTCGGGAAGGGCGCGGGCGACGACATCGATCAAATAGATGTCATCGCGCAATTGAGTGACGGAGGTGCCCGACAGGATAGCATTGATGGTCTGACTCAATGCCTGCGAACTGATACCCAGGGCGCGAGCTCGATCCTGATCCACCTGGACGCGCACTACCTTGGAAGGCTCGTTCCAATCGAAGTTGATGTTCCGCGCATTGGGAGTCTTGCCCAGCAGCGACGCGAAGTCCTGTGCGATCTCGCGGACTTTCGCGGGATCGGGACCGCTGATGCGGAACTTGAGCGGCCAGCCGACCGGCGGTCCAAGCTCCAAGGGGCTGATGCGCGGCTGCACCTGCTCGAATTCGGGCCGCTGCAGCGCGGCGAGAATGCGCTGTTTGCACGGCCGGGCGAACTTTGAATCCTTTTGTGACGATGACGCCTTGCGCGAAGAAGTCGTTCGCGAGCTGCTGGTCGAGCGGCAGGTAGAAGCGGATGGCGCCGCTTCCGATGTAGAAGGACCAGTGCTCTATCTCGGGGTCGGTCTTCAGGATTTTCTCGAGCTCATCAACCACCTTGCGCGTCGCATCGATCGAGGACCCTTGCGGGAGCGTGAGATCGACAAGAAGTTCGGGACGGTCGGAATTTGGGAAGAACTGTTGCTGCACGAACTGCATGCCGGCGAGAGCGGCAAAAAACAGCGCAATGGTCGCGCCGATCACCCAATATTTCAGACGCAGCACGCGATCGAGCATATTATGGAATACCCGAGCGAAGCGCGACGGCTCATGGCCGTGGCCCTTCATCTTGTCTGGCAAAATGAAGACGCCTATCAGCGGCGTAAACAGCACGGCCACGAACCAGGAAGCAATCAACGCGATTCCGACAACGGCGAACAACGTGAAGGTATATTCGCCGGCGCTGCTCGCCGCGAAGCCCACGGGGACGAAACCTGCGATGGTGACGAGCGTTCCGGTCAGCATCGGGAAGGCGGTGGCGGAATAGGCGAACGATGCGGCGCTGACCTTGTCGTAGCCCTCCTCCAGCTTTTTGATCATCATCTCCACCGCGATCATCGCGTCGTCGACCAGAAGGCCTAGTCCGATGATGAGTGCGCCGAGCGAAATGCGCTGCAGGCTTACTCCGGCAACATTCATGACGACGAAGGTAATCGCAAGAACCAGCGGAATCGCAATCGCGACGACGATGCCAGGGCGCCAACCGAGCGACAAAAAGCTCACGGCCAAAACGATGGCGATGGCTTCGATCAGGACCTTAATGAACTCGCCCACGGCATCTTGGACGACCTTTGGCTGGTTGGCGACCAGATGGGGTTCGATTCCGGCTGGCAGATCCGTCGTCACCCTGGCGAGGCGCTTCTTAATGTGCTCCCCGAAGGCCAGGACGTCGCCGTTCTTGCGCATCGAGATGGCGAGACCGACAGCGTCGCGACCATTGTAGCGGAACATCGGCTGCTGTGGGTCAGCGTAGCCTCGTTTCACCTCGGCAATGTCGCTCAGTCGAAAAAATCGGCCATTGAAACGGAAATTGATTGCTCTCAAGCTCTCTTCCGACGTGAACTGACCCGAGACGCGAATGGCGATCTTCTCTGCATCTGAGTCGAGTGTCCCGCTCGGCTGGATCGCGTTTTGTGCCTGCAGAGTCTGCATCAGCTCGGACATGTCGAGGCCCATAGCGGCGAGCCGCTGGGTCGAGAACTCCAGATAGATTTTCTCGTCCTGGGTGCCGAGAAGATCGATCTTTGCAACGTCGGAAACGCCGAGCAGCTCGGCTCGCACGCGCTCGGCATAATCACGCAGCTCGCGGTGAGAGAATCCGTCCGATGTCAGCGCGAAGATCAGGGCGTAAGTGTCGCCGAACTCATCGTTGAAGAAGGGACCCTGCACACCTTGTGGAAAGTTGTGTTTGATGTCGCCGACCTTCTTTCTCACCTGATACCAAAGATCAGGCACGTCCGACGCACGAGTCGAGTCCTTCAAATACACAAACACCACGGACTCGCCTGGCTTGGTGTAGCTCCTCACGTAATCAAGGTTGGGCAGCTCTTCGAGCTTCTTCTCGATGCGGTCGGTAATTTGGCGCATCGTCTCCAGGGTAGTGGCCCCGGGCCACAACGTCTTCACCACCATCGTCTTGATGGTGAAGGGCGGGTCCTCGTCACGCCCGAGCTGGCGATATGCGAAAATGCCGGCGAGTGTGACGACCAGCATGAGGTAGACGACGAAGCTCTTATGCTCCAGCGCCCAGCGCGAGAGGTTAAAAGTCTTCATTGCTGTTGCTCCCGGGTAAACGTTGCTTCGGCAAGCTGGACCTTCTGGCCGGCCGTCAGGGTATTCACGCCCGCGGTGACGACGATGTCCCCTTTGATCAGGCCGCTGGCGATGACGACGGTATTTGCCTCATAGCGTGCGACCGTGATGGGCCGGAGAGTGAGGCTGCTCGAGGGCTGATCGAGCACCCAGACAGCCGGCGAACCGTTCTTTTCAAACAGAGCGGAGAGCGGCAGCGCGACAGCGAGAGCGGGCTTCCCCTTCAAGCGGGCACCGACACTCGTGCCGAAGCGAAGTTGCGGCGGCGGATTCTTCAGCGTGACTTTTACTGTGTAGGTGCGCGTCGCCGGATCGGCGACCGGGGAGATCTCCCGCACCACCCCTTCCACCGTCAGGCTCGGATTGGTCAGCGGCCAGACGATGACTTCGGGGTGCGCGTCGCTGACATCAGCAAAGGCCGTTTCAGCGATGTTGAAGACGCCGTCCCTGTCGTCCGGTCGTGCTAGCTTCACCACCATTTGGCCAGCGTTGACATTCTGGCCTGCTTCCGCGCCGACGGCGGTAATCACACCGTCGAAATCGGCCTTAAGCTCGGTGTAGTTAAGCTGGTCCCGGGTAAGGTCCAGATTGGCCCTGGCGGCGGCGAGCTTGGCTTCAGCGGTACGGAGATTGCGCAGCGCGGTGTCGTAAGTCGCTCTCGTCGTCCAACCGTCCTTCAAGAGCTTGGCTTGGCGCGCCTCGGCGCCCTGCGCCTCAACAAGTGCAGCTTCGGCGGAGTTAACGTCCGCTTCCGCTGATCGAAGGCGGTTCTGGTAGTCCTGCGTGTCGAGTGTCGCCAGCGTGGCGCCTTGCTTTACCGAAGCACCGATATCAATCAGCCGGGAGAGCACCTTGCCAGCGACGCGGAATGACAGATCGCTCTCATAACGCGGCTTGACCTCACCAATCGCCTGGCGGTCTTCGCGGACAGATTTGGCATCGACGATGAGCGCGCGGACCAGCCGGAGTGCGTCCGGCGTGTCCTCTGGCTTGCAGCCGACAAGCACCACGAGAAGCGTGAGAAGAAGGATGCAGGGCCGCATGTTTCGAGCTCCACGGAATAGGTCAATGTTGACGTTGACAACTTTATAATGTTGAAAGTTGGCGGTGTCTACATTAAAGAGATCGGCATTTGGGAATGGCTGATATGCATAATGTTGACATCGCCAACTTAATCGCTTAAATGGGTGCCAACTCAACGATTTGCCGAGCCATGCCTAGGTCCCAGTCCGAGGAGCGCCCCTACCACCATGGCGACTTGCGCCGTGCGATGGTCCAGGCCGCTTTGGAAATTCTGCGTGAAACTCAGAGCCTTGAACTTTCGCTGCGTGAACTCGCCCGCCGCGCCGGCGTCAGCCATAACGCCCCTTACAAGCACTTTGCCGATAAGCGTGAGCTATTGGCAGCCGTGTCGGCGGCGGGATTCGAGACGCTGACGAAACGCATGGTCCGTGAGATGGCGCGACTCAGCGATCCCCGCGAGCAGTTGTTCGCGATGTTGCGCGCTTACGTTAATCACGGCGTTGAGAACCCGGCGCTCTACAGCCTGATGTTTGGGGGCTATCTGGGCGGTCCGGATCGCAGCCGTCCGGCCATCGAACTGGCTGAAGCCGAGAAGACGAAGGCGCTGCTTGCGGGCGTGATTATTGCGGGCGGTTTGGGACGCGCCATTTCGGAGACCTCCCGCAACGAACGGAAGATTGCAGGTGCCATTCTAGCCTGCTGGTCGCTTGTGCATGGTCTTACTTTGCTGCTGGTCGATGGGTTGGTCGGCCCGAAAAAAAAGTCCGGCGCGCTGGCCGACAGGCTTGTGCAGGGCATACTCGAAGGATTGGCGGCCGAATTGCCGGCCTTACCACCCGGCACTTGGGTCGGCCCTCAAGCGCCCTAGCAATAAGCCGTTTCGTCGCGCGCCATTCGAAAGAGCCGTTAACGGGAAGGACTCAACAGCGCCGGCGATAGGCGTCGCGAAAGGTCGGCAACCTGGCGGAGGGAGAGGAACTGGGATTCCAACATTCTCCGGCTCGGAACAGCCACTAGAACGTGACGAGAAGATTGGTGACCGGTGAGCGCGCGCGATCGTTTCGAGGGTGCCGGCACCGGTGCGCCGGCATCGATTCAAGCGGTGGTGGTCGTGCGCCGCACCACGTCGAGCCAGCCAGCGTATCTGCGTTCGCGCACGTCAGGCGCCATCTCGGGCACGAACCGGCGATCCAGCCGCCACGTGCGGCCGAAGGTTTCGAAATCCGGGCAGATGCCGGCCTGGAAGCCCGCGAGATAGGCGGCGCCGAGCGCCGTGGTCTCCATGACGGTGGGGCGGTCGACTGGCGCACCGACGATGTCGGCGAGAAACTGCAGGGTCGCGGAGCTCGCGGTCATCCCGCCGTCAACGCGCAGCACCGTCGCGCCGCTCGCCGCGGACGGCCAATCAGCCTGCATTGCGACCAGGAGATCGCGCGTCTGATAGCCGACCGCCTCCACCACCGCGCGCGCGAGCTCCGCCGCGCCCGACTTGCGGGTAAGCCCGTAGATCGCGGCGCGCGCGTTCGCGTCCCACCACGGCGCCCCGAGTCCGACGAAGGCCGGGACGAGGTAGACCTGCTCAGCCGGGTCGGCGCGGGCCGCAAGACCATCCAGCTCGTCGGCGGCCCGGATCAGGCCGAGGCTGTCGCGCAGCCATTGCACCGCCGCGCCGGCCACGAAGATCGCCCCTTCGAGCGCGTAGGTGCGTTTGCCCCCGATCTGATAGGCAATGGTGGTGAGCAGCCGATTGCGCGAGGCGACGGGCTCCGCGCCGGTATGTAGGAGCGCGAAGCAGCCGGTGCCGTAGGTGGCTTTCATCATGCCGGGCGACAGGCAACCCTGCCCAATCGTCGCCGCCTGCTGGTCGCCGGCGATGCCGGCAACGCGGATCGCGCCGCCGAACAGCCTCGGGTCGGTGTGCCCGAAATCAGCAGCGCAGTCGCGCACCACCGGTAGCATCGGCATCGGCACCCGGAACAGATCGGTGAGCGCCTCGTCCCAGCATCCGTTGTGGATATTAAACAGAAGCGTGCGCGCGGCGTTGGTCGCGTCGGTCGCATGTACGCGGCCACCGGTCAGCCGCCACATCAGAAACGAATCGACCGTGCCGAAGGCGAGGCGCCCTTCCTCGCCGAGACGGCGTGCGCCCTCGACGCGATCGAGCAACCATCCGATCTTGGTCGCTGAGAAATAGGGATCGAGCAGGAGCCCGGTCTTCCGCTGGATGGCGGTCTCGTGCGACGCCGCACGCAGGCTTGCGCATACATCGTCGGTGCGGCGGTCCTGCCACACAATGGCGTTGTGGATCGGCTTGCCGCTCTCGCGGTCCCAGACAATGGCGGTCTCGCGCTGGTTGGTGATGCCGATGGCGGCGACGTCGCGCGCTGAGGCATCGGCGCGCAGCATGGCCGCGCGGACGGTCGCAACGGTGGCAGCCCAGATTTCCTCCGGGTCGTGCTCCACCCAGCCGGGCGCCGGATAGAGCTGCCGCAACTCCTCCTGCGCGCTGGCCACGGCGCGGAGCTCAGCGTCGAAGACTATGGCGCGGGTCGAGGTGGTCCCCTGGTCAATGGCAACGAGAAACATCACTGGCGGCCCGCGTTTTCGATAGCGAAAGAGTATGGCTTATCGTGTTTCCGCCGCAATGGAGCGGGCCGCATCCCTCGTTGCCGCCCCGCATTCGCTTGGCTAAGATGGCCATGCTTCATGGGGGGACATCGAGATGTCGGCTCGCCACGCACTCCTGGCCACGGCTGCCCTGGCAGCCTGGATTTCGATGCCTCCGAGCGATGCGCAGGCGCAGCAGCCCGACTGCCAGAATCGCGGCCAGCTAGATGTGCTCTACTGCGATGACAATAACGATCTGGTCGCCGACGTGCCGCGCGATCCGAAGCGGTGGCGCGATCCGTCGACGCTGGTGTTCGCCTACACTCCGGTGGAAGACCCGGCCGTGTACCAGAACATCTTCAAGCCGTTCACCGACCACCTGAGCCAGTGCACGGGCAAGCGCGTGGTGTACTACGCGGTCCAATCGAACTCGGCCGAGATTGAGGCGATGCGCTCGGGCCGGCTGCACGTCGCCGGCTTCTCCACCGGTCCGACCGGCTTTGCCGTCAACCTGGCCGGCGCGGTCCCGTTCGCGGCCAAGGGCACGGAGGCCGGGCCGCACGGCTACCACCTGATCTCGCTGGTCAAGAAGGACAGCCCATACCAGAAGCTCGCCGATTTGAAGGGCAAGCGCGTCGCGCACACGGCGCCTTCCTCCAACTCGGGGCATCTGGCGCCCCTCGTCCTCTATCCGCCCGAAGGCCTGAAACCCAACGAGGACTACAAGCCGCTGATGTCCGGTGGTCACGACAAGTCGACGCTTGGCGTCGTCTCCGGCGACTACGACATGGCGGGCGTCGCGTCGGACGTGTTCGAGCGCATGGTGACCCGCGGCACCGTCAAGGCCGAGGATTTGCGGATCATCTACAAGAGCCCGGTCTTCCCGACCTCCTCATTCGCGCACGCGCATGATCTCGCGCCTGAACTCGCCAAGAAGCTGACCGGATGCTTCTTCGAATTCCGCTTCCCGCCCGCGATGCAGAAGGAGTTCAACGGCGACGACCGCTTCGTGCCGATCACCTACAAGGAAACCTGGAACGTTGTGCGCGAGATCGCCGAGGGCTCCGGCACGCCCTACAACAAGGCGGCCTACGACGCCGAAGCGAAGCGTGAGGCCGAGGCGCTGGCGAAGAAACAGCAGCAGCAGTCCCCACCCAAGCAATAGGCCCGCCGCCTCCCATGTCAGGCATTCCCGCGGGCCCGGACGGCGCCGACGACGCGGGCCCACTCGTCATCCGCAACCTGCGGAAGGAGTATCGGGCCGGCGCACCCGTCCTGAGCGACATCTCGCTCACGATCGCAAGCAAGGGCATCACCGCCATCGTCGGCCCGTCCGGAACCGGCAAGTCGACACTGATCCGCTGCATAAACCGCTTGGTCGACCCGACCGCCGGGGAAATCTTGTTCGACGGCCATGACCTCGCGCGGCTGCGTGGGCGGGAGCTGCGCGTGGCGCGACGGCACATCGGCATGGTGTTCCAGGAGTACAACTTGGTCGAGCGGCTGTCGGTGATCGAGAACGTGCTGTGCGGCCGGCTCGGTTACCTGCCAACCTGGCGCGCGTGGTTGCGCCGCTTTCCGGCCACTGAGATCGAGCGCGCCTTCCAGTTGCTGGATCGTGTCGGGCTCAACGGCTTCGCCACCGAGCGCGCCGACCGGCTGTCGGGCGGACAGCGCCAGCGCGTCGGCATCGCTCGCGCGCTGATGCAGGAGCCGCAGCTCATCCTGGCCGACGAGCCCACCTCCTCGCTCGATCCGAAGACCTCGGTCGAGATCATGGAGCTGATCGCGGTCGAAGCCCGCGCGCGCAACATCCCGGTCATCGTCAACATCCATAATGTAAACCTGGCGCGCCGGTTTGCCGACCGCATCGTCGGGATGCGGAACGGCCGGATCGTGTTCGACGGTCCTCCGGAGCGTCTCGCCGAGTCGCATCTCCTCGAGATCTACGGAGGCGAGGGATGGCTGGAGTAGCCGTCCCGGCACCCCCGCCGTACCCTTCCCCGCGGGAGGGAGAAGGAGGACGTCGCCGCGCCTTCCCACCGAACTGGCGCGCCCGCCTCGCCTTTGCCGCGCTCGGGCTCTATGCGCTCTACGCCGCGCAATCGCTCGACTTCACCTGGAGCCGGTTTGTCCAGGGGTTTGACCAGGGCGGCCGCTTCCTCGCGCGGATGTTTCCGCCCAACACGGCTCCCGACAAGCTGCAGCTGCTCGTCGACGGCATGATGGAGAGCCTGCAGATCGCGGTGCTCGCGACTGCGGTCGGGATCGTGCTCTCGCTGCCGCTCGGC
Source organism: uncultured Alphaproteobacteria bacterium (assembly GCA_963728585.1). Lineage (GTDB taxonomy): Bacteria > Pseudomonadota > Alphaproteobacteria > Rhizobiales > Xanthobacteraceae > CANKHA01. The sequence continues at coordinate 35,593 of CAVSLB010000003.1, read as the reverse complement.
GTGGCGGCCGCGCGCAACCTTGCGCCCGCGCCGCTCGCCTGGAGCGCGCGTGCGCTAATCGTGCTGTTTCGCTCCTTTCATCCCGTGATCGTCGCGATCCTGTTCGTCAAGGCTGTGGGCTTCGGCGCGCTTGCCGGCGTGCTGGCGCTGATCGTGGCGAGCCTGGGCTTCCTGTCGAAGCTGCTCGCGGAAGCGCTCGAGGAAATCTCGATGCGGCAGCTGGAGGCGGTGCGCGCGACTGGGGCGCCGTTCCTCTCCGTGTTGGTGCTCGGCGTGCTGCCACAGGTGCTGCCCCGCCATATCGGCTTTTGCGCCTACCAGCTCGATTCCAATCTGCGCAACTCGGCACTGGTTGGCCTAGTGGGCGGCGGCGGCATCGGCGCCACCCTATTCACCGCGTTCCAGCGCTTCGATTACGACTTCGTCCTCACCATCGTGCTCGCCATCATCGCCGTTGTGATGCTCGGCGAGATGCTGTCGGTATGGACACGGCGGCTGTTCCAATGAGCGCGCAACCGTCCCCCGACGCGGGATCGCGCGGCCGGAAGTGGCAGCGGTTTACGCCGCGCCAGCGCATCCTGCGGTCCGCCTTCTATCTCGTGGTGGTGATCGCGCTGGTGTGGTCGCTGCGCACGATCGAGGTGATCCCCGAATTCCTCTACGATGCGCCGGAGCAGACCGTCGACCTCTTCGCGCGGATGTGGCCGATCGACTGGTCTTGGTATCCGAAGGTGGTGCATGGCGCCTTGATCGAGACGCTGCACACCGCGACGCTCGGGACAATGCTTGCAGTGCCGATGGCGAGCGTGGTGGCGCTGCTGGTGGCGCGCAACATCACGCGCTCCGTGCTTCTTAACAATATCGGGCGCTTCATCCTGGTCGCCACGCGCTCCATCCACACCATGGTCTGGGCGCTGTTCTTCGTCGCGGTCTTCGGCCCGGGCGCGCTCGCCGGCACGCTCGCCATTGCCATGCATTCAATCGGCTTTACCGGGAAGTTCCTCTCGGAAGCGATCGAGGAGGCGCAGAGCGGGCCGATCGAGGCGCTGACCGCAGCCGGCGCCTCGCGCACCGCCGTCCTGCTGAAGGGCTTCTGGCCGCAGGTTAAGCCCGCGTTTCTCAGCATCGCCGTGTTCCGCTGGGATATCAACGTGCGCGAGTCCGCCGTGCTCGGCTTGGTCGGCGCCGGCGGGATCGGCATGGCGCTCGATACCGCGCTGTCCAACTTATATTGGGATCAGGTCGGCCTCGTCCTGCTCGTGATCTTCGGCGTCGTGATCGCGGCCGAGATCGTCACCTCGTGGCTGCGAGCGCGGATGATTTGAGTTCGACGCGGGTCTCCCAGTTCGAGGGCGGCGGCGAAGCACGCAGCGCAGGCGTCAGCAGCCTGGTGTTCAGACTACGATGCGCGGCGCATTAGTGAATTTCCCGCATCTTCATCGGACTGGCGGGGCCACCGCCGCATCGCGCTGGTTGCTGCGGGTGAGCGCGTCCGCAACGAAACCGGAAGCCTTGGCGTCTTCCACGAAACCCTTCAGGAACTCCAAACCGTTCTCGCGGCCTTTCGGCGTTCCAATCGCCTGCTCGATCACCATGAAGCGCCCGTCCATGACGCGCACGTCTGGTTGCCCGGAGGCGAACGCAATGAGCTGCTGGCGAACGCCCGCCGCAACCTCGAGTTTCTGGTCGCGGAAGACGTCGATCACGGTAGGCGACGTCGGGGCGCGAACGAGTTGCGCCTTTTTGATCGTCCGGGTCAGGTAAAGATCGTAGGCACTTCCTTTTCCAACGGCGATCCGCACGCCCTCCCGGTCGATGTCCTCGATCGTCCGCAGGGGCGATTCCGCCGGGACAAGGTAGGTTCCTTCGATCACGACATAAGGCGCGGTGAATGCGATGTCGTTTGCACGCCCGGGATCGATGGCCAGGAACGCGACGTCCCACACGCTGGCCTTGACCGCATCCGCAACCTTCCCGGCAGCCTCGAACAGGACGAACTCGACAGGAACGCCGAGCCGCCGGGCGAGCTCGCGGGACAGATCGGCCGAAATCCCCCGCGGCTCGCCGGTCGTCGCGTCCTTTTGAGCCAGAACGGGATTACCAAAGTTGATGGCTGCCCGTAGCTTGCCTTCCGGCGCAATCTCCTTGACTAGCTGGGGCGAGACGGTCTGCGCCGCGGCATCGCTGGCGAACAGGATGACTGCCAGAGTTTGCAGAAGCCTCAACATGACCTGCCTCCCGTCTGATCTTTTCCTGACGCACGCGGTGAACTGGCATAAGCGTAGCACCTCCCTGACGGGATTGTCTCAGAACGGCGTTGGACGTCCGCTATCCAAGCCTATTAGATTCCTGCCGCAGCGGAGAAAGTTAGCTGCGAGTTCCTCTCGCTTGGGACTGGCGGAGGGGAGAGGACTGCATTCCAACCTTTTTCGAAAATCGATCGGAATTGCAGAAGGATTAAACCGCGGGTTCGCGGATGTTGCTCCCTTCGACGTCAAGCGGCTTGGCTGCCGACGAGCCGCGGCTGCGTGCGACTGGCACCTGAGGACGCCGCTGTATTATTCGCCCTCGTGAGGAGGAAGGGTTACCCAATACGAAGATGGTGCTGGGCCCTTCGGCCCTGATCATGTGCGCCGCCCATAAGCTTGGATCTGATTGCGACTTAACGCGCCTATCTTTGGGAAGACCCGGCTTGCGTTACAGACAACAGGTCTCCTGGCATAAGAGAGCTCGATCGCTCCGCTTCCATAAGCTTAAAGGCATTTCCCTTTCCGCGCCTGCTAATTAAAAAGCGAACCGATGGCTCCTGTTCTTGGTCCGGATCTTTTATTACGTTCAGTATTGCGCGCGTTTGTGCAAGCTCTCGCTCAAGCCTGATGATCTCAGTTGTCGACTTCCGATTTCCTGGCTTCAGCAAGGTTCAACGCATCGCGCTCGAAGTTTGTTATAGTCGCCTGCACGCGGGCGATCGCGACGGAAATATTTGCGGACTTCTCCTCAAGATCGGAAACTTTAATGTCCTCTTCGAGAGCCCGATCAGCAACTGTAAGCTTTTTATCCAACAGGGACTGGATCTTCTCGCGTTGTTTACGACGCAGCTGGAGTTGATCATCGAGTTTTGATCTTTGTATGCGCAGGCCTTCCAGCTCTTGATGGGCCAGGTTTTTCCCCACCGCGAGCGAGTTGATCTGCTTCTGCAGAGATATCCGTCGGTTGTGCATGAGTGTCAGTTGCACCGCGATAAGCTTTTCGGCTTCAACCTTGCCCGACAGTTTTACCAATTCATCGGGACTTTCAATGCGCTCGGCGCCTTGCTGCTCAGCTTTCAATCTCGCCATTGCTGCGATCAGTCGCTGCTCATCAAGTTCCGCCCTACGGCGTTGAATGATCGTATCGGCTGCTTGCGATTGAACTAGCCCACCCACCGCTGCAACCGCCTGCTCTACCGTCAGGCCTGGCTGCCATGGCATTGGCCCGAACCTTGGAACATTCCCGGTAATAAAAATGGGCCGAAATTCCGACACCTCCACGGTCACATACACGTCCCGACCCGCGATGCCGGTAGCTCGCTCGCTGAGAATTTCTTCAAGTTGACCGATGGTTATATCTGCGACGGCAACTCTGCCCAATCCAGGGATCGTCACGGTTTCGTCCGCGTTCACGCGGTAGTCGCCATTCAGCCGTGGGATATCGCTGAATTTCAGCGTTAATTTCTGCGCGTCAGTGACAGCCGTTGGAATCGCGGATTCTGACGCCGCGCCAGATGTGCCTTCCGATTTTGGCGACAGGCCTGCTGAGACGCTGGAAAGCTCATTACCGAACGAAACGTTTCCCCAGCCCAGGGCAGCGACGAGAAATGCGACCCGCGACAGGTCAGCATACCTGAACGTCATCTTGGACCCCTAAAGTTATTAGGTAACCGGAAAATTGATTGCCCCACTCAAACGGCGGGCGGCGTCCTAGGTTCCAGTTGATCCGACCGATCCTTGCGCTGTTTCTCATCAACGGCGGAACGCTGCATCTTGCGAGGCTTGGTTCGACGTTCAGCTGCGAACGCAAGCCATGCGCCGGTCAGCGCAATTGATGCTGCCCCAAATATGACCGAAGCACCCAACGCAACCGCAGCGCCATACGGTAACGCTATGGTAAACGCTAGCGCTGCGCAGACCAAAGCCGTTATTAAAAGGATGAGCAAATACCCCCCCTCGTCAGAGGAACTATAGCATCCCCTTAATACCATGTCAGCCGGCACCACAAGCCCGGCTTAAATTCGTGCCCTAATCACCCTCTATGATTTTAGCGAGCTTGCGGCGGGCGGATTCCCAGTCATCTGGATCAATGCTCCAGCTGATCGGTGCGAAGACCCAAGTGGGGTCAGCCGGGTCAGTTACGCCATTTTCCCATAATGCCTTTGGCACCATGTTCTGCACCAGCGCCGCCACGGCTTGCGGATTCACCTGGGCCGCCATGGTGATGTAATCCACGTCCTGAATGCCACGCCGCCAATATTTCAAGCGCAAGCTGGCGATTGGCCCAGGCAACTCATAGGACTCAGATGGGAAGGCCTTGTCGATTCCGGGATAGAATAGCACTCCGTCGCCGTTGGATGAATTCCAGCCCGACATGCCAAGCACCGAATTGAATTTCGGCTTGCCACCGAAAGTCTGGGCGTTTTTAAAGACATTGGTTTGACCTCGGCCTCCTTGGTAATCGTCGTAATAAGTGGCCTCCCAGAAGAACCAGCGATTAATGTTCTTCTTGTACTGGCCCCAAGCCAGTTCGCGCAGCGCCACGCCATCATCTTCGATGGCGAAGGAGCCGGAAGCCGGACGCTGACCATTGTAGAGGTAGACTTCCTTACCCGAAGTCCGAGCACCAGTGACAGCCGTCTCCCATGGAAGCTTTTTGGCCACAGAGATCCAGCTCGCCGAGATGCTCAAGGACGGGATCGATTCTCTTACCTTCAGCAGGTCGGCTGTCGCGAAGGATTTCAGCTTTGAGCCGACGCCGGGGTTACTTTTCATCCAGCCCGCCCAGGTTTCGGTTTGGGCATAGTCCTCAGATTCATCGATCAGATATAGAAAGCGGTCGGTGCTCGGATAGTTCGCCGCAAACCAGCTTTCCCAGGCGTCGGTGCCCTTCCACATCACCTCAGGGCTCGGAGTTCCCCACCAGTCCTGCCACTGGCCATAGGTGGCGATGGAAAAAACGTTATTGCCCACGCCGGTGCCTGGCCCTCGGTAGCCATTGGCAGGAGTGAACAGTTCTCCCGAGAGGCGTGGCTCCCATTCCGGCCGCGGCTGATTGCGGTTCCAGACGCTGGCTCCGCTATTATCGTCGATCAGAGAAATCTTGTGCCGATGCGCCAGCAGGAACTGCCGGTCCATCACTAGCTTGGTCAGCTTGTCCTGCGGCGAGTTCCGGTCGGGATAAGGCACCCCGGTATAGCGTTGGGCGACATCATGGTAGCTGGTCGCCACCATGGTTTTCGAACTTGGCACATCCGGCAGACTGAAATTGAGAACATCCAACCTCACCGGCACCCGATACGTCACCACGCCGGCGACCCGGATGATCACCTCGCCCTTGAACATCCCAGCGGGAGCATTTTTCGGGATGTAGATATCCGCCCAGATGCTCTGGTTCTGCCCCGCCGCGATTGAAAACGTCGGCACCAGTTCCATCGGCACCGCAATGTCGGGATAATGCTTGTCGTGGTCGGGACGATCGGCCCAGCCGCCGGTAAAGCTGTCATCCGCCCCCCTCGGCCGCCGGAACCGGCTGGGAATATGCCGCTCGTCGTAGGTTCCGTAAGACAGCGCGCTCAGCCCGCGGATTCTCAGATATCGCACATAGAATAGCTCGATATCCCGACGCGTCCAGTCAAAAATCCCAGCGGAGTTTTCGAGGGGTGCCGAGTTGATCACAAAGCCATTCGGTGCCGTCAGCCGATTAAACTCGACGGAAACCTGGCCAGCTCTGCTACCGGCGGCTTCAAGGACGAGATTGAAAGCGACAACTTCGTTTCTCGCTCCAAACAGATGGACCGCTTTGCCGTCCCAAGCGCGATTGAGAATAACTCGGTTGCCTTTCCTTGTTCTCAGTTCCTCCTGAGTGACCTTGTCTTCGCCGGTATTCGCCCAGACCGCGGTAATCGCACCGGGAGCGGTCAAGAACTTGGGCCCATGCGAGTAAATCTTGGACTCGTCTGCTGAGACGATGTCCTCGGATAGAGTGGTCTCCGCCGTGTTGTTAAACGGCAGATTTGAGGCAATCGCCGGCTGAACGGCAACGCTCGCGACCAAGCTGGCGCCGACAGCCCAAGCTGTGCGCATAGAGAACGCCCCCATATTTTTTTGTTTGCGCGTCGCGCTTGGCTCTTCGCCACGGATCAAGAGACCCGTTGCACTCTGAGTTTCCACGCGACGAACGCGCGCCATACTGGGGGTTTTTTGTTAGAACGGGCTAAACATGAACTCTAACTTTGCACCGATACGGAACAGCTTTCCGCATTGTCGTTGCTGTAGTTAAAGTTCCGGGAAATAGACGCGCAGCCTTTGGCTTAATTTGTAGACGGCAAATCCCGGCGCCGAGCTGAGTACCGCGAGACCGCTGCTGTCAGACCAATCATGATATAAATCGGCCATCCGAATCCTTGGGTAAGAAAGGATCCAGCGACGCAGAACCCCACCAATCCGCTAATCAACGCAAACGCCGTCGCCGACATTATTGCGGGCGCTTCAGTAGCACTTAAGCGAACATCTGATCGAAGTATGGAGCGAAAACAAACTCCGACCATTCCCACGAAGACGATTAAACCGGGCCAGCCTGTTTCGCCCAGCACGCCAAACCAGGTGCTGTGAGCTGTCATATCCCGCCCGGGAAAGTCTTCAACATAGGAAAAGAAGCTCGGAGCAAAATTCCCGATGCCGACGCCGGCTAGCGGTCTGGCCAGCGCCATATTTATGGCCGCTCCCCACGCCGACAAACGCTCTTGCGCAGATTCGTCCAAGCCTTGTTGCAAGCCTCCACCTGAGATCCTGCTCGAGATACCCATTGCCGAATAGAGCAAGACAGCGCCAACGGCCATGAGAACCATGACCGTTGCTTTCGACCTAACATGTCGAAGCGCGTAGGCGGCCAATACCGCCAGTACACCCAAGAGGCCGCCGCGACTTTGGGTAAAAACTATGGCCGGAATCATTGTTGCTATTCCCGCCGTACCCAAAACGCGGTTGAGATTTTCGTTGCCGGGTAAAGCCAGTGCGATTGAAAAGCTGAGGGGGAATAAAAGCACCAAGGCGAGATCATTTGGGTCGCCCAGCACCGAATTCAACTCGCGGCCGACCGTAACCCGGGTGAGCTCGACAAGACCAATGCCGTTGTAAGCGTTGTAGATCGTTACGGCAGCGATGAGCATGCCGCCCAAGACAAAGACGCGCGCCGCAGCCTGGAAGTCCGCACTCGACCTGGGCAGCCACGCGATAGCAAGGGTCATCAATCCAATTTTCCAATATGCGGTGCTCCAGAACGTCCAGGAGATATCGCGGTTAACCGACAGGGCCATCCCAAAGGTGGCCAAAGCAAAGAACAAGCCCAGCCACTTCAACTCAGCCGACCACTCCGGGCGAATTGAACGGACAATAAAAATATGAATGCACAAACTGCCCACCGTCGCCGCTCCCAGAAGCAGGGGCAGATGGAAGGGATTAAGAAACGGATAGGCCTCATGCAGTCGGAAAAACGAAAAAGCTACGAAGGCCAAGCAAACGAAAAACGGCTGCGCGATCGCCCAGACGAGCAATGCCCCAAAAGTCGAGACGAACAAAGGGACCAGGGGATCAGGCTGAAAAAACCACAAGCTGGCGAGCGCGCAAGCCGCTGCCAGGCCTACTGCTGATTGAGCTGACTGTTTGTTGGCTTTGATCCGCACCATGCTATCACTTATCAGAAAGAAATCTCCGCGCCTTCCGTCGCAGAGAATTCAAGGAATTTAGCATTGTTCCCACATCGTAGCGATATTCCCTCGGCTAGCGGAACAAGTTAAGCCCCTTTACTGGCTGTGTTGGGTCCGCTGCCAATGGAAGTCACCCCAATCAAAATGGAAGAAGTGACAGAGATTGTCCGCGAGGTTGGGTCCCAAGAAGCGCTTCGCTGCTGATGATCCTGATTTGGCGAAGTTGTCCCGTTGTCGCAGTGGATCACCTATAATATGATTGTCAGCATGGGCACACACCGACGCCTTGCGTCTTCGGCGTACTTGAAGCGATCGCTACTGATTCTTTCAGCATTGTAGTTCTTGCTTACGGCCTGCCCCTGGAACGAATGTGGCGGGGCGATCGTTAGGGCGGGATGAGCTATCAGAGCAGCCCCTTTCCTTCGCGTTGATACGGGAAACCCCAATGGACGAATGGGCAAGTTCAGCTGAACAAATCGCAATCTCGCAGATAATTAAAGGAACGCGTTTGATCGGGTTCATCAGTCCGACCGCGGCCTCAGGTACGTCGCTATTCGCGAGAATGGTTGCAGAAGCAATGGGCCGCGCCGGCCTAAAAATTCTTTTGGCAAATCTGAACGCGACACAAGAGGTTATTCACGAAACGGCGGCTGTGGCCGTTACGGAGCCGTGGCGCCCGATCAGCGATGAGAGCAACCGTCTTCTCGATATGCTTTCGGCAAACGTCACGGCAGAGACCAAGCCATTGTTTAACAACAATGGATGGCTCGGCAGCTTCTTCGCCGAGCAATTGCGCACCTATTCAATAGTGATTTTGGATCTGCCCCCTCTGATACAAGAACACAAGAACAAACTCAGCCCACTGGCCGCCGCATCGATTTGCCAAGGGATTGTATTGATGTGTCCAACAGGCGGTGTTACGCGCGCCCAAGTCTCACGCTCTCTTCAATTATTGCAGGCGGCAGAGGTGAACGTAATCGGGCTCGTCGTGGAGGAAGGCCGGGAACAATCCGGTTGGAGAGACTTCAGATCATCGGCGAATGGGCCGGAGTTTTCGCATGCGCAAAAACGGCCCTAGGCCTGACGGGCAGCGCAATTCAGAAATCACCCTGAGAAGGTCGCGCTGCGTTGATCTGGCATCTTATTGATAGCAGAACGATCGGAGGCGCCGAGCGCCACATTGCAATTCTGTTACTGTGTCTACGCAAGAGGAACATTCCCGCTGAGGCCGTGCTCTACCGTGACTATGGCAATAATCAGTGGCTCAGCCAACTTTCGGCGGATAACTTGCCTTTTCGAGTGCTGAGCGGATCTCCCCGAGGTCTGATCCAAGCACTTGCCCAAAATCGGCCGAAACTATTGCATGTGCACGGATACAAAGCTGGCATCCTCGGCCGCCTGCCATCGCGCCTTCTTGGCATTCCTGTCGTCACGACGTTTCATTCAGGACAACGATCGGGCTGGCCGCTGAAGCTCTATGAATGGGCAGACGAGTGGAGTTCCGTATTGGGAGAACGGGTTGCCGTCAGCTCAGCCGTGCAATCGCGTTTGCCGCTCAGTTCAACCCTCATCGTCAACTTCTTGCCTGAGAACCCAAGCCCAATAGCGACCGTCCTGCCCCGTCGCGTCGCTTTCGCCGGAAGGCTCAGTGCAGAGAAAGGTCCCGACCTTTTTTGTGCGCTCGCATCGCAGGCGCCTTCCGGCCTGGAGTGGCATATATATGGCGATGGTCCGATGCGGCAGGAACTTGAAGCGCGCTACGCTGGCGTCGTCACGTTCCACGGAGTCGTTCCCGATTTTAACGAGGTCTGGCCAACCATCGGCCTGCTGGCTATGCCTTCCAGATTCGAGGGCCTACCCTATTCGGCCTTAGAGGCGCTAGCAGCCGGGGTGCCCATATTGGCTAGCCGTGTTGGAGGCTTACCTGACGCGGTACAGGAGGATGTCACGGGCTGGCTGTTTGATGTTGGTGACATCAAGACCGCCTTGGCGAAGCTCGACAGGTGGATGATGCTCGATACCACAGCGCAGGACAAGATGCGATTACAATGTTGGCGCCATGTGAAATCGCACTTTTCAGAAGCGTCCGAGATGCCGAAGTTGATTTCGGTTTACCGCAAGGCAGGATACTTCGTCCCACCAGAGGTCCCTGACGGCTACTTTTAGTCCTAACGCAATCTGGAATAGCGTTTCAGGCGCCCGCTTTACTGTGCCCCATCCAACCGATGGCTTGATCAATGATCCGTTGATAGAACTGCGGCTCGCCGCCGAGCGACATGGCGTAGGCATGGCCGCGTTCGGCGGTCCGGTGCCGGAGTTGATCATCCTCCCAGCAGCGTCGGACCATCTCGGCGAGCGCCGCCGGATCCTCTGGCGGCACGAACAGCGCCTGGTCGGTGAGCACGTCCGATCCGCCCGGGCCCTCCGACATGATGACGCACTTTCCGAGCATCATCGCGTTGAGATAGGTGCCGATTCCCGACAGGAGACTCGACTTGAGGATCGGCAGCACGACCAGGTGCGCGTCTTCGAGAATGCGAATTTGGGAGTCCTGGCTCCCGTCGTCAGACAACACCTCTACGTTGGCCGGTAGCTCGTCGAGGCTTCGCGTGAATCTCGATCCATGCCTGGTTAGCTGGGCGAAGTCAGGCGCGGGGACTGCGGCGGGATAGTCGAACAGCTCCGCCGCGCGCAGGAATGTATCGTAGTCGCGCAGCGAGCGGCCGAAGCAGAGGACGTATCGCCCGTCGGCGCGCGGCATCGCATTGTAACGGTACCGGAGGTTGGGCTTGAAGGGGACGAAAGAGCTGCGCTCTGGCGTGATGCCGTAGTACTGGGAGTATCCGCGAAGGTCCTTGAAATAGTGAATGAAGTGGTCGACTCGCGTGAGGAGTACGCGCTTGAACAATGTTTTGAACGCGGGACCTACTCCAGGCGGGGGAGTTCGAAGGACGATGTCTACACTCACCAGGGGACGTCGGCGGCGGGGGTGGATGAGGAAATACAGGCATAAGTCCAGAACTAACTGTGGGTTGCCGTCGATGATGATGAGCGTCGCCTCATCCAACTGACTTCGGAACTCGGGGAACGTGCGGGCGACGCGCGACGTCCCGGCCTGACCGTTCGCAGAGCGCCAGTGGCTCGGGAACCCGTCGATGTTCGTGAGAATCAGCATGCCCGAGTGTGCCCGGTCATGCGTCGGGGACGTAGCCGTTGGCGAGCCGCCAAGTGGCGTGTTCGACTACCCGCCGCATCCCGTCCTCGAGGCTGACCTTCGGCTTCCAACGAAGAAGAGCTTCCGCGTTTCGGCCTCCGGAGACGCGCTTGGCGACGCCCACGGGCCGGTTGTCGGTCCCCTTGACCTCGGCGTCGTATCCGGCGTGCCTTGCCATCAGCGCGGCGAGCTCGAGGAACGACGTCAGCACGCCGGATCCGAGGTTCACCGCCGAGCCGTCGCTGATCGTGCGGCACGCGAGGATGACGCCATCAACGCAGTCGGAGATATGAACGAAATCACGTCCCTGCTGGCCGCTGCCCCACACCAACAGCGGGTTCATCCTGGCGGCCGCCCGGAGCGCGATGGCGGGAACCGGATACGACACATCCTGGTCCTCGCCGTAGCCTGAGAACGGCCTGAACGATAGCAACGCTCATGCCGTGCTTCTGCACGGCGATCTGCGAGAGATATTCGCCGGTCAGCTTGCTCCATCCGTACGTCATGTCGGGCGCGAGCACGCCGTTCTCGAAGTCGATCATCTCTTCGGACAGCCGGGAGAACTCGCCCGCCGTCTGCATATTGATCGGATAAGCGGCGCTCGACGACGCGTACAAGATGCGGCCGGCGCTCTCGCGTGTGGCCGCCCAGAGGAAGAACAGGGAGTCGATCGCGAGGTCGATGCCGACTAGCAGCGGCTTGCCTTCGATCATCTGACGCCCACCAACGATCGACGCGAGATGATATGTTTCGTCGAACGCCGGCAGGCGCGGAATGGAGAGCGTCGGGAACTGACCGAGCTCACCACCGATGAGTGCGGCGAAGTTGGCGTTGATCACCGTGAACGGCCGCGACTCGATCCCCTCGAGCGCGTACCGCTTTCCCCAGCCAAGGTCCTGCGTCTCCCGGCCCCGCCGGAGCTCCCAGCGATCCGGCGACTTCCCCGTGCTGTAGTCGTCGACGATCCACACCTCTGAGTCAGGATCCGACTGCAACAGCCCAGCCAGGAGATGGCGGCCTACGAAACCAGCGCCGCCGGTGACGAGAATGCGTTTGCTCATGAAAATCCCTCAAGCTCGATCAATGTAAAATGGGACAGCACCCTTCGAGGGCTTTCCCGAGCCAGTCAATTCCTAACGGCTAGCTGACCCAGCAGTTTCAGCATCTCCGGGATGCTATCTTCCACAGCCGTGACGTTCTATGTTTCGGAACAAAAACTCGTGAAAGCGCTTAACTCGAAGCTGCCGGTTTTGGCCCGGCAAGATATGTCTTAATAGCAATTGAGGGGGTTAGTCGCAGTGATCGAGCTACCTACGCCTAGCCGCTGGAGGCCACCCGCCGACTCCCGTTCCGGTGGGCTTCGGACCCCAGGCAAGCGGGCTTTGAATTTTCTTCCGGCGGCCGAAGGTCAAACGTCCTCTGGCAGCAATTTTGCAGGCTCGTTGCGGAATGGCCTGCTTCGTATCGCCGAGGCCTCGTGGCGGCGAAGATATCTTTTGCTCACTCCGGTCTTGGCGATGCTGCCTTTAAGTTTCGCCGCCGCTTTAGTGCTTCCGAGATCCTACGAAACCTCCGCGCTGCTGCTCCTGCAGGAGAGCGCCAGGAATAATCCATTTGCCAGCGAGTTGGTTTCACCAGAATTTATCCAACAAAAGGTCCCAGGGCTGGAAGCTTTGCTAAAAAGCGAGCAGGTTTTGGCGCCGGCAATACGCAGCATGCAGGCGGCGGGCTTGGGTAAACCAGAGAACGACCTGACGGCCGCAGTCCGAAATTTGCGACGCTCGCTATCAGTGGAACTGATAGGAACCGACTTTCTCGCGATACGTCTGAGCGGCCCCAAGTCTAAGGGCTTGGGTCAAGAGCTTTCGATTATACTTTCGAGCTTTCTCGAAGCGTTGCTTTCCGGGCCAAGTGAAAACGCTGCTCAAATCGTGCTGACGAAGCAACAACAGCAAATACTTTCCCTGGAACAAGAGAAAGCGGCCATTCAACAGGAGCTGGCCAAGGTGGCCGGCAGTAACGTCGAGAGCAGCACTAACAACGGCGGGTCTGTGGATCTGAGCCGCCAACTTGCTCAGTTGGAACAACAACTGACAGCCGCACGTCAAACCTATGACAGCCTTGCAAAACGATACCCTCAGACCAGCGCGGGGGCTGGGCCTGGTATTCTGAATGCGCCTGGTAGAATCAAAATTGTCGATCCTCCCCAGGATCCGACCATGTCCACAACGTCGCGCCTAAAATTCTTGCTTGGAGGTATCGCGGCGGGGCTTCTGCTGGGGGTCGCGTTGGCCTGGGCCGCGGAAATGTTTGACCCCATCATCTATGAGCGAGATGAATTGATTTCCGCGACCGGCCTTCCGCTTCTGGCTGTTCTAGGCCGCGCGCCGCAAATCTCTGGAGCGGGGCCGCCGCCCGTGGCAACGCGGTTAAGGCCTAAATCCCAAGCGCGTTCCATACTGTCCACCATCGCAGCCATCGTTCTCCTTGGCCTTGCTTACGTGCTTGCGTTTGGTCTCCCCACTCAATTCCAAATTCCACACTGGCTTTCAAGCATCGCAACACAAAAAACGACGCCAGTCGTTCAGCCCTGACCGCGGTTGCGCGCGATGCCAGCTTTTCCACGGAACGGGACGTCAAAGCGCAGTAAAACCGCGCTTCTGGGGGTGATGAAGAAGGCCGGTCTCTTTGAGCTTGCGCGCAAGGCGTCGCACGGCGGCATCAGAATACTTTGTTACCATGGCGTGTGGCGAGGATCGGATCGATTTGCCGGGGATTCAATGTTCATCCTGGAGGGGACGTTTGAAAGCCGCCTCGCGCTCCTGCGCCGCCTTAACTTTAATGTAATTTCGCTGAACGAAGCGGTCGCCGCCCTGCGCGGGGAAGGCAGCGTTCCGCCGGACAGTGTCGTCGTTACTATCGACGACGGATGGTACAGCACATACGCACATATGTTGCCTGGGCTAACGCGCCACGGCATGCATGCTACCATCTATTGCGACACAAAAAATCTGCTCTCAAATCTTCCGATCCCGCATGTCATGGCACGCTATTTACGAAAGATCTATGCTCCCCATGCGGGGCTCTCGCCACATGCGGAAGACGACCTATTCTCGAGCCATCGATTTAGGCCTGGACGCGGAGCTTCGCTATTCAGCGGCACTGGAATTTGCAGATAGTTTGAAGCTCGCCGGTCCCTCCTATGCTACACGGCGGGTTTTTTCCTACATGACCGAAGACGAGCTTATGCAGACGTCGCGCGACGGGTTTGCGATCGAGCTGCATACTCACTCGCACAGCCTAGCTGATTTCTCTTCTGCGAAGATTCGGGAGCAAATTTCGCTCAACCGCGAGATTTTGGGCAGGCTTCTAAGCAAGTCGCCGGCGGATTTTCGACATTTTTGCTATCCCGGTGGGGCATTGCCTCCTGGGGGCGGCGACGTTCTTCGCAGCTTGGGAATCATCAGCGCAACGACACTCCAGACTGCCATCGCCTATCCCGGCGCGGACCTGTTGTTGTTACCCCGCATCATAGATGGAGATCACCTGTCGGAACTGGAATTTGAAGCAGAGCTGTGTGGAATTGGAGATTTTCTCCGCAGATTGCGCGGGTCAGGTTTGCGCCGTTTTTTTCGGTAACGGCGTATGCCGGCGTTTGTCCCGTAGCCAGTTCAATAGAGCTCTAACGTGCCTGAAGGATTTGCCAAGGATCCCACCTACCGGGGTCGAGCACACAAGTGACGGTAAGTAGTATGGAAGGTTACGGGAGCGGGCGGTTAAGAATTTTTGCCTTAGAGCGAACGCTTTTTTCCACTCTCCCCAGTAGCCCAGCACACAGGCGGTTTTCATCGCGCGGAGCGAAAGCACGTCCAGGAGAAGCGGGAGCAAGTGCTCTGGACAGGAACGAGTGATCTCATCTGGAAAAACCAGAAAGGGCTCGATGTCGCGAAGCCGCTTACTGAAATCCGTTAGCTCCGACGCATCCCGATGGTAAATAACGAGAGGAGTTTCATTGAAGAAAACAGTCTCGTTGAACAGGATTTTTAGCATCAAATGGGAGTCTTCCGCATAGATGCATCTATCGCTATCAAAAAATCCGCCGTACTGGCGAGCGATGCTTGCACGCATTACCGTTGAGCATGGAGACATGAAGGCAAGCATCGAAACAACCTCATCCGCAGGAGTGTTTTGGCTTATTCTGCTGAGCCCGGGGCGCACTCCAAAAAAGGATGGCATGCTGTTACTTTCCACCATCGCAGGCATTTCAGTGTACCCCGAGGTGACGCTAGCTACCTCTGGATATCGATCGAGTATCGCAACGCTGTGTTTCAGGAAATCCGGTAACCACTCGTCGTCCGCGTCTAGGAAGGCCAGAACCTCACCTTTAGCCGCGCGAATACCTGCATTCCGTGCGGCGCCTGGCCCGGCGTTGGCTTGAGATATTACCCGCACTCTATTGTCGTCGTACTGTCGAGCGAAATCGGCGCTACGATCGGTTGAACCGTCGTCAATAACTATAAGCTCGAAATCGCAGAATGTCTGGTTGCAAACCGATCTTATCGCGCGCGCGATGGAGCGCTCTTTGTTATATAACGGAATAATGACAGATACCAACATGGCCTGTGGGGTCAGCTAGAGCATCTGGAAACGATCGCTCGATACTGTTGGCCGAACCTGTCTTCTCTGACCCAGATCAGGCGACCGGAAGCTAAGCCCTTACTGCAAAGCCACCGCGCGGCGTCGCGAGCTGCATTAAGACCGGCATTGTTCGCCAACCTTTCTGCAAAATGGATTGGGGCGGCTGGCTTCGCAAGAAGGCCCGGTGGATTAGCTTGAACACTATCGGCCGCCTCCGGCAATATTGTTGGCAACAGCTTTTGCACCAATAGAGCCTGCGTGCGCACATACTTGGCATGATAGAGGCTGGCGCCTTGGTTTGAAGTGGATTCGACAGGCAATTTACGTCCGACCAATAAGAATGCGCCCGCGGTGGCGCTGTTGGAGCTGGGCACGTAACGCAATGGGTAGACTAACACGGTGGCGGCCCACGCGAGGAGCGCAGCAGCAATCCTGTTTTTTTTAGTCGAGGCGGCATGTTGAATTATGAGTGCCAAAGCAGGTGCCGTAGCGATGCTTGGCTTCAGTTCGATGATTTCGAAATATCGAGCACACAGTTTGCGCAGGCCGTCTTCGCTGAACCGCCAGAGGTCCAATCCGTCGAAACAATAAGGTTGCAAGAAAGGAGCATCCAACAGCAACATGCCGCCGGGCTTGAGAACGTAATAGCTTTGCTTGATTACGCGCTGGGGTTTTTCGCAGTATTGCAGAACCGCTGACAGCACAACCGTGTCGAAACTCTTTTCCGAAAAGTGACGATCCAGTTCATGGGCATCGCCGACGACGTCGACTCCGGGACCGGGGACAACATCCAAATTGACCGAGTCTCGGCCGAGGCGGACATTCTTTGATCCAATATTCAGTATCCGGCCGCCGAGTAGCCCGTGCCTTTGCGCGGCCGCTTCTATTGTCTCGCGTTTCAAAAGAACGTTCGGCGGAGACGCCAGAGCACGCGAAAGCATTTTAAGGCGAGCAATCATTGCATCCGGTCTCTATGATATCGGCGAGCTGCAGGCGGGCGGCTTCCCAGTCATCCGGATCGGTGCTCCAGCTGGTCGGCGCTCGAACCCAGGTTGGATCGGAGGGGTCGGCTACGCCAATTTCCCATAATACCTTCGGCACCATTTTCTGCACCAGCGCCGCGACGGCTTTCGGGTTCACCTTGGCCGCCATGGTGACGTAATCCACGTCCTGAATGCCGCGCCGCCAATATTTCAATCGCAAGCTGGCGATAGGCCCCGGCAGCCCGTAGGACTCCGACGGGAAGGCTCTGTCGATTCCAGGATAGAGCAGCAATCCGTCGCCGTTGGATGAATTCCAGCCCTTCATGCCGAACACCGGATCGAATTTCGGCGGGCCACCGAAAGTCTGGGCGGTCTGGAACACATTGGTCAGGCCACGACCCCCCTGGTAATCATTGTAATAAGTGGCCTCCCAGAAAAACCAACGATCGATGTTCTTCTTGTACTGGCCCCAGGCCAGTTCGCGCAGCGCCACGCCGTCGTCCTCGATGGCGAAGGAGCCGGAAGCCGGACGCTGACCATTGTAAAGGTAAAACTGCCTACCATTTTGTGCGCGGAATTTGCCGATGGCCGTCTGCCAAGCTGAGGTATCCCCTACCCGGAACCAGGAAGCAGCGACGTCTAAGGACGGCACGTGGACATACGCGAGAACCAAATCAAGTGTCGCGAAGGATTTCAGCTTTGAGCCGACGCCGGGGTTACTTTTCATCCAGCCCGCCCAAGTTTCGGTTTGGGCATAGTCCTCAGATTCATCGATCAGATATAGGAAGCGGTCGGTCTTCGGATAGTTTGCAGCAAACCAGCTCTCCCAGGCATTGGTGCGCTTCCACATCACCTCAGGGCTCGGTGTTCCCCACCAGTCCTGCCACCGGCCATAGGTGGCGATGGAAAAAACGTTATTGCCCACGCCGGTGCCTGGCCCTCGGTAGCCATGGGCGGGCGTGAACAGTTCTCCCGAGAGGCGTGGCTCCCATTCCGGCCGCGGCTGATTGGGGTTCCAGACGCTGGCTCCGCTATTATCGTCGATCAGAGAAATCTTGTGCCGATGCGCCAGCAGGAACTGCCGGTCCATCACCAGCTTGGTCAGCTTGTCCTGCGGGGAGTTCGGATTGGGGTAAGCCACCCCGGTATAGCGCTGAGCGACATCATGGTAGCTGGTCGCCACCATGGTTTTGGCACTTGGCATATCCGGCAAGCTGAAATTGCGAACAGTCAATTCGACCGGCATCCGGTACTTCACCACGCCGGCGGCCCGAATGATCACCTCGCCCTTGAACAACCCAGCGGGAGCGTCTTTCGGGATATAGATGTCCGCCCAGACGCTCTGGTTCTGCCCCGGTGCGATTGAAAACGCCGGCACCAGCTCCATCGGCACGGCGATGTCGGGATAATGCCTGTCGTGGTCCGGACGATCGGCCCATCCACCCCTATAGGAGCCATCCGCCGCCTTCGGCCGCTGGAACCGGCTGGGAATATGCCGCTCGTCGTAGGTTTCGTAGGACAGCGCGCTGAGCCCGCGGATCCTCAGATACCGCACATAGAACAGCTCGATATCCCGCCGCGTCCAATCAAAAACCCCGGCGGGGTTTGGTACCGGCTCAGAGCTGAGCGAAAATTCGCCGGGGCCGGTGAGGCGGTTAAACTCGACCGAAACTGCCGCGGCTGGCCGAACTCGATCCTGCTTCCAGGATGAGATTAAAGGCAACGATTTCATTTCGGGCGCCGACTAGACGCACATTGCGACCATCCCAAACGCTGTTGAGAAGCGTAGGATTTGAGCTTTTGCTGCGGATTTCCTCCTGCGCGACCTTGTCTTCTCCGGTATTCGCCCAAACCGCGGTAAGGACCTCATCAGATGCCGAGCGCTGCTCCGCAGAGGCCGCAGCGGCTGCGCCAATCTCCTGCGCATGCGAAGCCGACTGGATAAGCCCGGCTCCCGCGAAAGACGTAGAAATGGCCGCCCACAATCCCAGGGCCAACATCCAATGTTTGCGTTTGGCAGGTACCGAGGATCGGAGCTCGCCGGCGGCAGGTCCATGAAACATTTTTGCGTGCTCGCCGTTATTTTGGGTGCCTTTAGCAGCCCGGGGGAGCTGTCTCTCCCCAATTTGTTGCAAAGCCCTTAACCGCGTGTCTGTTCCGCTTGAGCATCCTCGCGACAAACTTTTCCAAATGACCGAGCACATGACCAACGGTATAGTGCATATCGTCGAGCACATGGCACCGGGTGGCATTGAGACGTTCGTCCTTGATTTGTTGCGCGTTGGCGAGGCGAGCGATCGCATCTTTAGTCTACAGGGAAATAAAGCCAAACTACTCTCTAACTGGGGCGCTCTGCAGGAATTCGGAGATCGCCTTGAAGCGTTCGACCGCCAACAAGGTATCCGGCCTGGCCTGGCGGGCGTGATCGCCTCGCGCTTGCGCGCAGTGCGGCCTCGCGTTGTCTTCGTGCACCATATCGGACCTCTTATTTATGGCGGCTTGGCTGCAAGATTGGCAGGCGTACCACGACTAATTTATGTCGAACACGATGCCTGGCACTACACGATCGCGCGCCATCGAAAACTGGTTCGCTGCTGCTTTTGGTTGCTGAGGCCCAAGGTGGTGGCAGTTTCCAACCATGTCAGCACTGCGCTGACCCGGATGATGCCGCGGCTGGACTTGGCAGTTATCCCTCCGGGAATTGCCACAGACAGATTTATTCCCGGCAACAAAGCTGAAGCGCGCAGGCTGTTGGACCTATCATCCTCCTATCAGATTGTGGGGACAGTGGGTCGTCTGGTCCCGGTCAAAGCCCACCATATCCTGCTTAGGGCCATGGCGGACTTGCCTGAAAATGTTCACTGCGCCATCGCAGGCGACGGCCCAGAGCGGAACAAACTGCAAGAGCTTGCGAACGAACTCGGGCTGGCGCACCGAATTCATTTTTTGGGGCATCGTGACGATCTGTGGCGGGTTTATCCGGCCTTCGACGTTTTTTGTTTACCGTCAGAAGCAGAAGGCCTGCCGAGAACGGTGCTGGAGGCTCAGGCCTGCGGTGTCCCCGTCGTCGCCACGAATGTCGGGGGAATGGCCGAAGCGCTTGATCCTGAAACAAGTCTGCTAGTGCCGCCGAACCAGCCTGTTGCGATCGCAAATGGCATCCGCTCGATCTTGTCACGTTCGGAAAGCCTGGATTCACCGCGCCAGTTCATCCAGAAAAAAATGTCGTTAGCGGCTACCTCGGCGCAATTCCGGGCGTTGTGCAGCCAATGACCTTACTCGAAATTTTATATTGGGTCTGCATCGCCCTCATTTTATATCATCACGTCGGCTATCCACTTCTGCTGAAACTGGTTGCTCGATCTGCCCGAGCGTCGCCCGCGTTTCAACCGACGTCCTTTCTGTCGAAATATCCTTCGATTACCATTATCATCCCATGCCATAACGAAGCGTCAGTCATCGCAAAGAAAATCAAAAACACCGCGCAACTGGAATATCCGGGCGAGCTGTCGGTTGTCCTAGTGCTTGACGGATGTACCGATGACACACCGCTTCAGGCGCAAAAGAGTATCATCCCACTTTCCGACAGACTGCACTGGCAGGTCGTTGAGTATCGGCAAAACCGGGGAAAAATTGCAGTTCTGAACGAAGAAATCGCTCAGACGCAAAGCGATATTGTTGCTCTGAGCGATGCCTCTGCCGTAGTCAATTCAGATGCCCTGTTACGCGCTGCTGCGCATTTCGAAACGCCTGAGGTTGCGGTTGTTTGCGGCACCTACTCGTTACAAGACGACGCAGAAGCGGGCGAACAGGCCTATTGGGCCTATCAAAGAACAGTGAAAAGTCGGGAAGCCCGCGTTGCGGCTCCGATGGGCGCGCATGGTGCATTTTACCTGTTCAGACGACGCCTTTGGACAAAATTGCCCGACGACACGATCAATGATGATTTCATCTTGCCGATGCGAATTGTTCGTGACGGCTACCGTGCCATCTACGACGAGCAAATCGTCGCAACCGAGCTTGAAAACACAGCTCCAAGTCAGGATTTCCGCCGGCGAGTCCGAATCGGCGCCGGGAACATGCAACAGTTCTTGAGGCTTCTTAGCCTCGGAAATCCTCGACGGGGCATGATCGCTTTGGTGTTTTTATCCGGCAAAGGACTTCGTGCGGTTATGCCTTTCATCCTTGCTACCGCAACCGTATTGAGCGCCGCCCTGGTGGTCGGCGGCGGCGGAAAGCTTTACGGGTACCTCTTTGCAGCAAAAATCGCGCTTTTTTTTGCAACGCTCCTCGCTTGGACCTTTCCTACCCTGGGAAAGCTGCCGCTGATCGGTCATCTCGCCTATGCGGCGACCGGCCATGTTGCTTCCGGTTGGGGCGCGTTCCTCATGTTGACGGGCAAACACGCCAGCCTGTGGCAGCTTTCGGCGAAAAGTAAGCAATTGGCGGCAACAGGCGCGGACGCCGGGCCGAGCCGCACCTCTCCTCGATAGTAAATCGGGTCGTCGCCCACGGTCCGCCCAAACGGCAGCGATTCTCCATGAGATTCTTAAGTCCGGCTGGAACAAACCTGTCGCAATCAAATTAAAGCTATGGACATTTGTGGGGAGGCTGGGTCTTAGTAATGTTGGTAAGGGCGTCGAGTGGGGTGAGCAGCATAGGTGCCTCCTGCCCGGAGTATATCTCCGGCCAAAGCAGCATCGATGTCTCCTACCCGGAGTATGCCTCCGGCCCCGCCAAAATCAGATTTTATCATAAATTCAAGCGCTTAATCGACATTGTCGTCGTGTTTGGCAGCGCCCCCGCAGTGCTTCTGGTGCTCCTTGTTGCGTCAGCCGCGATTTACCTGCTGGAGGGGAGGCCAATCTTTTTTGCGCAAAATCGGGTGGGCAGGGGCGGCCGGGTTTTCCGAATGCTGAAGCTAAGGACGATGCTCCCAGAGTCGTGTAGCGAGCAGATCGCGACGGTTAAGGACGACCCGCGGATTACGCCTTTAGGAAAGTTCCTTCGGCAATCGCATATCGACGAACTGCCCCAGCTCTGGAATATCTTGGTAGGGGACATGACGCTCATCGGGCCACGGCCGGAGCAACCCGCCCTAGTGGATCGTTACCGCGAGCAACTTTCCAATTACGACTTGCGACATGCCGTACCGCCGGGTCTATCGGGCTGGGCCCAGGTGAACGTCGGATATGCCGCAGATCTTGCTGAGACGGCCCGCAAGCTGGATTACGATCTTGAATACGTCCAGCGCTATGGTCCGTTACTGGACTTCATCATCATTGTTAGGACGTTCCGGATCTTCTTAGATCCCCGTTACGTTCGGTAAATCGCTTGCGCCGAGACGCGAGGCACCAACGCGCCTAAGCGCATTTTTCCTGATCACGGGTGGCAAGTTCCGAAACCACTGGAGGATATCGCGGTTCGTCTGATCCTCTATTGCCGCAACTTGGCGTTCACCCAGATCAACGCGTTCTAGGCGTGGTCGGAGAGACTGCTCCCATGCAAGGACGAAATCCGTATCGATGAATTCCTCTGTACGAGGAACGTGGCCGGCAGCCCTAGCCTCTTCAATATCGGTGCTGCAAGCCTCGCAGTTGTCGCGATACCCGTCGTCAAAGGTGATTGCGCGCTGTCCGTCCCGCCGTTCGCCGCCCGCGAGCCTTCGCGCGAATGGCTCAGCGGAACGACTCGAAATATTTGGCAAAGAACCTGCAGTAGCTCTCGAAGCTCTCCACACCGCAAGTTAATCCGTCGTTCGTCAGGTCGTCGTTCACGCTGTGAAAAGCGACGACGACCGCGGAATTGGACAGGAGCAGACGATGCAGTCGAGGGCTGAATACGATCCGGCCCAGGACTGCTTTGACCAGCTGTTTAGTCGTCTCGAGGTTCATGCGCTCGCTGCGCCGTCAACCGTTTCGACCATCGTCTGAGCTGGCCCCTGACGATGTCGCGTCCCAGCAGCAGGAGCGGCATGGGATCTCGGAGGCTGAAGCTCCCGAGCGAGATTGTTCCGTGCATCTGCCGCAAGATCGCCATCAACCCGAGTTCCCGCTGTTTCAGTCCGTGGAGAAACGCTTGCAACAGACTATATTCCTCGATCCATACCGCTCTCCGCCGCTTCGGATCCCAATGGTGGTGGCTTGCGCTGGCGTCATCGAAGGCGGCCAGGGTCAAATTGACGCCGCCGGCGACCGCGATGTAGGACTGCATGTTGTTGCGTCCGACCGTCGGTTCGGTGATGTAATACCGGTCGTCCGTTTTGCTCTTCTTCACTTCCACCGAACCCAGGCCGATGAAGTTGGCGGCGGCCATGACCTTCTTCGTCAGGTCGTGAAGCTCCCCATCGTCGGTTCCGACGCCGATCGCAGTCGAGCCGGTCAGGCGAGGCCACTGGAGAAGCTTGCGGCCGGTGTAGTAGTCGAGCTCCCGTCCGGTCCGATCGACATACACCAGGCAGAAATGGACGCCCGAATCTCCACCTTCGATCCAGCGCTGGATCAAGAACCGCGGCGCGCAATCGAAGAGATCGAAGCGGATGTCGTGCAGCTCGGCCCTGCTGGCGAGCTTGAGGATCTTGTCGACGGGACTCTTGATCTGCCAGTTCGACGTTCGAAACAGGGGCTTGATGGCGATCGGATATTCGATGTGTTCGAGGACGTGGTTCAACTCAGTCTGCGATTCCACTACGTGCGACTCGGGAACCGGGAACTGATGGGCTTCGGCCCATCGGTGAAATGCCGTCTTGTCCATCAGCAGATCGACGGTGGCTCGTTCCGGCAGCACGAAGTCGTAGTACTTCTCCAGCTCCTCTCTGTTGTTCGACAGCAGCAGAACGAGCTCGTCCTGGCTCGGGAAGAGGACGATTCTTTCGGCAGCCGATCGGCCGATATCCACGAGCTTCTCGAGGTAGGCTTCGATGTCGCCGGGAACGACGATGAGGTCGTGCCACAAGCGCGATCGGCAGAATTGGGAAGCGGGATTCGTGCAAAGCCCGATCAGGCGCACATCGACTTCGGCGAGAGCTCGAGCCGTGCCCAGGCCGGTCGGATGATCGGCCGCCGTGATCAGCGCTGTTGCCATGTCAGCTCGAAACTCGAGCCGCCGGTCGGGCTTCTTCGGATTTCGCGAGGACGTACAACCGCATGTAATGACCCGGCAGGGGAGCGTCGGGGACGAGCCGCTTCGTGATCGAGCGTTCTACCCGAAAACCACTGCTCGCGAATCGAGCCTCGGCGCTTTTCGGAGAGTATCAATTCTGCACCGGTTGCATGGGCATATCATCCGAAGTCGGAGATGAATTGCGATTGCCGCTGCGCAATCTCGACCACGCCCACCGCAGCAACTCGCGAGGCTTCGGCCGGGGATAGACGAATTCGCCGAGCTTCACCCGGATGCGCTCGAGCAACATCCTGTCCGTGAGCAGCAGCACGATATACCGGCCACCGGGCCGCAATACCCGGTTGATCTCTCTCGTCGCCGACATGTCGTCGATCATGTGCTCCATGACGCCGATTCCTGAAACCACGTCGAAGAATCCGTCCGGATAGGGCAGCTCCTCGACGATCCCGATGCACAGGGATGCGTCCGTTCGCTGGCCGGTCGTTTCGAGCGCTCGTCTCGAAATGTCCGTCCCGAATTTTTCCGGCCCAGAAACCGCATCGAGAAGATATCCCTGGCCGCACCCGACGTCCAGGTAGCGTCTGGGGCGGACCTCCTCGACCAACCTCGCCATGAATGCGATCGAATCCGGCCCGCGGTCGGCGTAATCCTCCCAAACATTAGTTCGCGAATCGTAGAGATCGTCATAGTACTCTCCGATCGCCCGGTACCTCTGCGAGAGCGGAGAGCCGGAGAAAAACACGGGGGCGCGGGCGTGGAGGTCGGTGGAAAAGTCGCAAGGACCACAGGATCCATCGATCAGAGCCCCCTTGCAGAGCGGACAGACGTACATCAATGCGTTTCTCCTGCAGATCTCTCGTTGAGCTGCCGCGTATAGCGGTACCACGCTCACAGTGATTGACAACACGACACGGAGGGTCCCGCCTTCATATCCCGTGCCTGCCGACAGTGACCGAAAGACCGCCGAGCGGTCCTGGCTGGGGATGCATGAAATCAAGCACGACGGCTACCGACTGCAGATCCATGTCAGGGATGGGTGGGTGTGCTTGTTCACGCGCAACGGAAGTAACTGGACCGACCGATATCCCTGGATGGTGGAAGACGCAGCCAAGGCGCTGTGATGGACGCCGAATGCTGCTGCACCGGGCCGCACGGCGTCACCGAGCGGTTTTTTCTGAGCCTCGCGACTCCTAGAGCTTCCCACAAGAAGGTAAAGACATGTCCGCTCGTAAATAAGCGCGTTGAATGAATATTCATTCAGAAAAAATTCCCGTTTTAAAGGTTAATAGCTGGTAATTAATCGTAGTTCTAAGTTCAGCTGTATGAGTTAGCGGGGCGAACATGAAGCGTGAAGCGTTAATGGATCCCATCACAAGTATTATCGCGTTGTACCGTTCGTCTCGTTCTGTGCGGCGCAAACATGAACTCTACGCTGCGGTCAAGCGCGCCATCGACATTGCTGTTGTGTCTGCAACAGCGCTGCCCGTTATGCTGGTGATTGCGGTTGCGGCCTCTGCCATATTGATCGCAGAGGGTCGGCCGGTATTCTTTGTCCACAACCGTGTTGGTCGGGGTGGCCGCGTCTTTCCCATGCTAAAGCTTAGGACGATGAAGTCGACCTGGGATGCTGATCGAACTGCAACTGTTGAGAACGACCCGCGCATCACTCCACTTGGACGGTTTCTCAGGCGATCTCACATTGATGAGTTGCCCCAGATCGGAAATGTTTTGCTGGGCCACATGACATTGATTGGCCCGAGGCCTGAACAACCGGCACTGGTCGAAATATACAGGGAAAAGTTGCCTAACTACGACGCGCGGCACACGGTGACGCCAGGATTA
The DNA here is from genome assembly GCA_963728585.1 of uncultured Alphaproteobacteria bacterium. Taxonomy (GTDB): domain Bacteria; phylum Pseudomonadota; class Alphaproteobacteria; order Rhizobiales; family Xanthobacteraceae; genus CANKHA01. The sequence goes on along the minus strand of CAVSLB010000003.1, from coordinate 9,837 downwards.
ACAGGGTTAGCGCAAGTAGAGTTAGGGTACGCATCTGATTTATTCGCGACCGAAAAAAAGCTTGCATATGACTTGAGATATATCGAGCTTTATGGCCCAAAAATTGACTTCCTTATTGTCTTGCGAACAATCACAATTTTCTTTGATCCGCGTTTTGTTCGCTAACATTGCGCAGCACGTACGCCCGCCATCCGCCCGCTAACAATGTTGCAGCGGTGCCGCCAATGATGGCTCCGAGAAATGCAAACTCCCAACCCCAGCAAAGCATCAGGCCGAAGGTTATCGACGAGCCTAAGAGATTTATTAGCAACAACGCTAGCAAAGGGCAGCTCCCCTTCGGCAAAATAACGGTTTGCCCATTAAGAGACCGTTATCCCTCAGATTCCCGGGCGCGGCTTATCCTTGGCGCGTGCTTCGAGGGCCGCAGTCGGGCGGGCCGCACCCTCGCGAATAGCTTATCGCCTGATGATCTGGTGTCCGTTGTTTTCGCGAAAGCGTTGCCTACGAGGATCCGGAAACAAACCAGCAGGTTGACGCGTTCGCCTTCGTCATGATTATCACCGGAGTTCCCATTGACGACCACGCTATCGAAGTTCGGAAGCTCGGGCGAAGCTCGCTAACAAATCGAGGCTACTCTACACCACTGCAATGCCATCAAAATCGCGCCGGCGATTAGAACGGAGGCCGCGATGGCGGCAGGGGTTGCACACAAGAGGGCCGCGCTCACCATTCTCGCTCTCAATTCGCCGTCCGGATTAGCCCACGGCTCCCGGCGAGAGCTGTCTGCATTAGGCATTGGGATTAGGGTTTATTTGCTTTCGGCATGGTGTGCGCTGCGATGTCGTGACTTGATGTGGCAAGCCGGACGGTTTGCCATGCCGACAAACGCTATGGACAAAGGATCCGCTGATCCCTGGGACGATAGCCACCCTGTCGTCGTGACCATTGTAGTGCTCACAATTATTTCGGCTCTTTTGATCACCGCAGCGTGGTTGATGCTCATCGGTCACGGCGGTCGAGCGCTCTTTAAGTGGATTGTGGGTTAAGGCGCGTGCGCGGCAGCAGACGGACAGCTGGACCTCGGAAATCCAACCGTGGCGGCCAGAGCGACGCCCGCGGCAGCGGCAGTAGGCATTTCGCCGTCATCATCAAAGGGCCGACAGCCTAGCGGAACAAGTTGCTGATGTGATAGTTTTTAAGGTCGCCGCGCGTTGCCTCGCGTGGACGCAGGAAGCGACATGTCCAAGCGAGCGTTTGTCCGCGACATTTTAACCAAGCTCGGGGCGCTGCAGCTCCGCTGGCGGACGCTCGGCCGGCACCTATACTGCTTCAATTACCACCGGATTGGCGATCCCACGCTATCGGCGTTCGATCGGGGCGTTTTCTCCTGCTCGGCCGAGCGCTTCCGGGAGCACATCAGACTTCTGCAGGAACGGTTCGACATCGTCGACATCGCCCGGCTGTCCTACGCATTGCAGCGCAGGAGGCCACGCCGGCCAATGGCGTTAATCACCTTCGATGACGGCTACATCGATAATTACCAGCTTGCCTTGCCGATTCTGAAAGAACTCGGAGCCACGGCGGCGTTTTTCATCCCGACCAAGTTTATCGGTGGCTCGCAACTGCCGTGGTGGGACGAGATCGCCTGGTCGCTGCGCAATGCTTCCGCCGGCCGGATTTCTTTGGCGGGCTGCAAAGAAGAGTTCGACCTTGCGCCCGGCGTGATTGATCGGACGATCATGACGCTGCTTGAGTTCGTGAAACTGCGTCGTCACATGCCAATGGACGAGCAGGTCGCAGAAGTGAGAGAGGCATGCAAGCCGAAAGGTTCGGTGGCATCGGTTGGCGCAAGGTCTCTTCGTCAATGATGCCCAGATCGGCGAGATGCGGCGAGCCGGCATGGATATCGGTTCTCACACCCACACACACCGCATTCTGTCCCACCTCGATGCCAAAGCTCAGGAGTATGAACTCGGGACCTCGAAGGACATCCTTGAGGGATTGCTCGGGGAGGCTGTAGACACCATCGCGTACCCCGTGGGGGCGCGTGGTTCCTACGGTCCGGAGACTTGCCGCATCGCGGCCTCGCTGGGCTATAGTCTCGGTTTCAACTTCATAGCTGGCGTCAATCGACTGCCCAATAACTCACCTTTGGACCTGAACAGGTTCGCGGTGGAGGAAAATGCGGCGCCGGCGCGGCTGAAGGCAACTCTCGCCTTTCCGTGGTTGTGACCGCCACCGCAGAAGCGAAACCGCAAGTCCGAGGGGACCGTCGCCTAATGAAACGCAAGGTTTTGGTCCTCGGCCACGACAGCCAGTCGTTCCTGAGCGTGATCCGCTCTCTCGGCAGAGCCGGCATCGAGGTTCATGTTGGCTGTCACCAGCCTGATAGCGGCGCGCTACGCTCTCCCTATGTCGCTTGCGGTCACGACATTCCTTCCTTCCGGATGGAGAACGACCTCTGGAAGACGCGAATGATCGAGCTGGTGACGCGCGAAAAATTCGATCTCGTCATTCCCTGTCATGATTCTTCCATAGCGCCGCTTCAGCAGCACCGGGCTGACCTCGAGCCGCACGGGCGATTTTACCTCATGAGCGATGAGGCCTATGCCGTTCTTGCCGACAAATTCAAAACCAACGAGTTCGCCAGATCCCTCGAGCTAAACGTGCCGCCGGCTATTATCCCGCGGCCGGCCGCCGATCGCCAGAGCACGCTTGCGACGCGGCAGCGGCAGCTGGATCGATCTATCGGAACATCGCTCGCAGGTATTGACGGAGGAATTTGTGCCCGACGCAGACGTGATCTTCGTGTTTGACCAGGAGAAATATGAGCAAGTGACCAGGACCTACCCACAGATACGCCAACGCGGCTTCCTGCTTGGCACCCTCTGCCCGGGCGACTCGCTCTTGATCGACGACCCCTGGGGGCTCGAGGCGAAGACTTTCGGAGAGTGTTACCGGCGGATCGCCAAGGCCGGCTGCTTGGCCGAAAAGATTCCGACGTCGGAGAGAAGGCCTGTTGCCGTTCGCCAGCTGTCGCAGCGGCTTTAAAGGCAAATCAGTCAGCATGTTCCAGCAACCGTCAGATGAGCCGGGCGAGGTGTCAGTCGGAACGCCTGCGCCCCACCGCCGCGTTGCTCTTAATGTGATTGCCAATACGGTCAGCACGGCTCTCAATGCATTTTGCGGTTTTTTGATCCTGCCGTTTCTGGTCAGCCGATTGGGGCGCGAGACCTACGGTTTCTGGGTGCTGATCGTCGCCACCGCCGGCTATTTTTTAGTTTTGGATTTCGGCGTATCGGGGGCCGTAGGACGGCTGGTTGCCGGGCATAGAAGCAAGGACGCCATACGGAATATCAATATTGTAATTTCCACGACAGCAGTCTTGTTGCTGGCGCTTTGCGCTGTCGTTGTCCTGCTGAGCTATTTTCTGCCGATCCCTTTCTTTGCGTTGTTCGAAGTGCCTGCGGCCGAGCAGAGCGACGTCGCCCGCGCGCTCTTAATCGTAGGCGTTACCACAGCGCTGTCCTTCCCCGGCATGATTTCCTACGGATTTCTCTGGGGCTACGAACGCTTTGACGTGCACAACCTGATTGAAATTCCAGTTGTGCTGGCGCGGACCGCGCTGACTTTCATCTATATCCAGTCTGGATCTCAGTTGACGGAACTCGCTCTAATCGTCTCGGGAACAAGCATAGCGGGTTACATTCTCCGCACCGCTTTGTGCTGGTGGGTGGAGCCGCGACTGCGGCTGAGGCTGCACTATTTCTCGCTGCCGGTTCTCAAGGAAATGTTTGTGTTTGGCATCTGGTTCGGTCTCCTGAGTTTAACCAGATCGCTGTTGCCGAATGTGTCCCCCTTCGTGATCGGCCATAGCTTGGGGCCCGGCCCGGTCACGACCTATACAATTCCCCGGTTGTTGATCGCTTACAGCCACTGGATGATGGTTTCCGCGACCACCGCGGTGGCTCCGCATGCGGCTGTTTATCATTTCAGCAGTGAACGCGAGAAACAACAGCAGCTGTTTCTGCTCGGCGGCCGCTATACCTTTGCACTCAGCCTGTTTGTGTTGGGCGGCGCCGTCCTGTTCGGGTTTGAGCTGCTCAGTCTTTGGCAGGGCGCGCCGCAGCCCGAAGAGTACCGGCTTTTGCTTATCCTGATGGCCGGCGAAGTCATACCGTTATCGCAGTGGATCACGTACAACATGATCGTCAGCATGGGGGTGCATCGCCGCCTTGCGATATTCGGCATCCTGGAGGTGCTGAGCGTTCTGGCGCTTTCGGTCCTGTTGGTCCGAGTGCAAGGACTGGAAGGCGTCGCCATCGCCGTCGCGACGGCAGGGCTGTTATTCCGTGGGATTTTGCAGCTTCGCTATGGGTGTCGGCTGGTAAGCATCTCTTCGTGGCGATACGTTCAATCGGTATTTCTGCCGATCTTGTTGTGGTCTGGACCCGCGTTCCTGGTTATTGCGCTTTACCGCCTCTGGGTGACGCCGGATTCCTGGGTCATGTTAGGCCTATCGTCTGCCCTCTATGCCGGCGTTTACGGGCTGTCGCTACTCCCCGTTCTCAGGCGAACAACAATGCGATCTGAAGCATTGCCGGGAGTTTAGCTACCGCCCGCCATAAATGGATGACAAGGCAACGCTACACAAACTCAGGCGGGACCGCTTCCTGGGCCCCTAAACCGGGAACAGCAGGGAAGCCTGCTGCTTTTACGGCAAAAAAGTCCGCTTGCCCGTCGCTCAGCCGGCAAGCGGTCACCCAACACCTGATGCCCGCCTCTAGCTTGGCCTGCTTCGTCTTGGCGATATCCGTACAGTGTTTTTCGGCAGGGTCACATGGCTTTCAATCAGGTGCTCCATGCAACTTCAACTCGCAATGTTTGATGACAATTGTCGCGGTGCTCCGGCTGGTCCCGTAGCAGGATTTGAACTGCGAAATAGCCCGTTTCAACTTGCGCATGAATCGGTGTGGCGAGCTAATCTCGAACTCGATGTCGACCAGCCCTGGATAAAGACCTGTTTTAAAAAATGCCTCTAAATCGTCTCTTCATTTGAACGTACAGAGCTGCGGAGGAACGGCGCCTTAGAGAACGGGTTTAACGCGACCGCCGCGTTGCAAGGTGCAGAGGTCGGTCTCAGGATGCCGAAAATTCCTCGTCTCTTTCCGCAGAAATCGCCGGAGAGCCGTTAGTCTAAGAATGCTGGCGGAGGGAGAGGAACTGCATTCCAACCTTCTCCGTCTGGGAATTGTATTGCCATCGCACCTATCCCGCATAGCCGGCAGGTCGGCATCGGCCAATTAGGCTATCTGAGGCCAAAGAACGCCCAGGAGCGCCCTAGGACGGCTTCGCCGGCTCCCTGGCCGCCCGCTGACCGCACCGTCTGCCAAACCATGGCTGGGACCGACCACGACGCTAGATTGCGCGCTAGGTAGCCAGCTTCAAAAGCTGACCTCACAATTCTCGTCTATTCCATATCTTCTTTGATGGGCCGGTTGATTGCCTCCAGCCCGTCGAGGGCACGCTGCTCGATCCCCGGCTCGTCGCTGGCGCTCAAGGCCCTGTTGTAATCCCTTGCGGCGCCGTTGATGTTGCCCAGCAACCGCCGGGCTTCGGCACGGACGATCCATGTTCGTCCATGAATCGAATCCAGCTCGTCGATCGCTTCGCTCGCGGTTTGCTCGGCCAATTCCGCGTCGCCCAGCGCCAGCTGGGCTTCCGCCAAATAGGTGAGGTCGAGCGCCTGCCGTTGCGCGTCCGGCACCTGTTCCAGCGCAGCAATCGCCTGGGCCGCGTCGCCGAGCTTAAGCTTCGCGACGGCCAGCCCGATCCAGGCCCATCGCTCTTTTGCGTTGGCTCGCCCCGCCTGTTCGAAGTGCGCCACAGCCTCGCTCGCCCGATCGCGCCGAAGCGCCAGCCAGCCCCGGCTGATCGTCGGTGCGACCGAGCCGGGGTCGAGCTCGGCGGCCCGCGCCCAATCGCGCTCCGCCGCGGCCTCGTTGCCTGACAGGGCATGCGCCAGTGCGCGCCGGTCGAACAGGCTCGCATCGCCGGGAGCGAGCCGGATCGCCGCGTTGAGCGGCACGATCGCTTCGCCCGCCGTTTCGTCGCGGTGGAGGAGCATCGACGCCAGGCGCTTCAGGCCACCCCGATTGTCGAGGCGGGCAAAGAAATAAGCCATCGATGGGACGTGGGGAATGAGCGCTGCGAGCGTCCCGGCCAATGCCGCCGATGCCAGGCCTCTCTCGCCCAGCAGGCCGTGGCGATAGAGCCACGCGGCGAGGCATGCGCCCGCCGGCGCCCCGATCATCAAGATGGCGAAAAAGCCGTCAAACCCTTGCAGATCGTCGGGTTCGTAAACGCCTTGTGTGATGCCGACGATAAATCCCATCCCGCCGGCTATTCCATAGGCCCAGCCTGCGCCACCCAGTTGCGCGCCCCACATCGCGACCGCGCCGATCAGCACGCCCCAGAACAGGATCTACCCCGCCATGAAGCCGATCGGCCCTGGGCCGAAAACGGCACGAGTCGGCCGGACGGCGGCGATTGACGCCACGACCAGTGCGGCGATCCACGCCGGCACCTGCCACCAGGGGCCCCACAGCGCACCGCTGACCATTGTCCCGCCAAATGCGCCGCCCGCCGCCGCCGCGACCACCAGCCAGAGAAAGGCCAGCAGCTTCGACCCGCTGAACACTTCATACTCTCGGTCGAGTCGAGCCGACCGGAAATGATCTTTGGAGAGGACAAAACTGAAATCGTCCAGCCAACCGCCGTGCTTGCGTGCCGCCATCGCCCGTCGCCTTCCCAAGCCTAATGAAATCCATCGACTGTGAAACGCGAACAATACATCCTGAAACCGGAATGGAACATAAACAAAGGCGGCCTGCTTCATCGACGCCGTCTGCGAGCGCCTCGCGCGCAAATGTCTAAAGCATGCAGTACGTTGCTACTCACGATGTGACGGCGGACGATGTAGCCCGTGCAGCCCAACTAGGCGCGCGAAGAGCGGATCTTCTTCTCAGTGTCACTGTGGTTGTTGTGCTTGTCGGGATCTTAGCGCAAGCCCTGTATTCGTTCGCCCTTTATCTTTCGGCGGTCGCAAACGCTCCGGAAAGGCTCGTCGGATTTCTGCTCTTCCAAGCCGGCGAAACAGGTGATTCGCTGCTAGCTTGGCTTTCGATTCTGTATCTCTTGGATTGCCGATATTTCTTTTCTACGCGGTTCGTGCGCTCGCTGACACGCTTCATCCAGGTCGGAGGGTGCGGCGACTAATAAAGAGCTCGGAATTCTCGGGCAGACGACCTACACCATCGACGATCGTGGAGTACGAACCCTCAGGAAAGAAGGAGCAGAAGTCTTTTTGCCCTGGACGACTTTCGATGGAGTACGATCCGATGCTGAAATTGTTGTTCTGTTCGGTAACACGCAACCAAAGTTTTTCGGCCTCTGGAGCGTTCGGCCTTGCTCGGGACGAACTGCTTGCGGAGATTAAATCCGCGTTTCCCGCTCAGGTAAACAGCGTTAGGCCTTGATCGTTCAAACCTGAATGACGTCTACTGGGCTGGAGAATTGTCCCGGCCGGAAAGTATGGGATGAAGAAGGGTGATCTGGTGCGGATCGTGGGGTCCCCCCAGGCTTGAGGGACGAGCGCGACTTGCCGAGCAAACGCATCTTCGATCTATGCCTCGGGCGCATCTTTCCGATCGCCGGTTTCCAGGGTCATTTGCTGGAAATCGACGTCGGCCACTTCGTCGGAGAAGCGGCCTCTATGCATTCAATCTGGATCGAGCCCGAGTCGTCGAGTTCGTTGGCAGCCTTTCCTCTTACGAGAACGTTTCGGCGGCGTCGGCCGAGCCTGCTGACTGGCCCAAGCTCCCGCAGCATGTTTCCGCACAGGTGGACAGGTTTCCGGAATCCTCATACGGCGCAACGACGGTGACGCTGGTCCTGTCTAACGGGCGGCGCATAGAGCGCGTCGTCATTGGGGGGCATCATATCGTCCGCATCGGAGACCGAGACATCACTCATGCGGATCAGCTCGGCTTCGACGTCTCCCGATCGCCGCTGCGGAAAGATCGGATTCGATCATCAGTAAGTTCAAGACGTACCTCAGCCGGCTGCTTCGCGGAAATTGAACAGCACGAGGAACATGGGTGAGGTCGCCGCCCTCATACCGCAGGCGCCGTCAGCGTCAACCCGCCGCGCAGTGTCATCTAACTAAGTCTCTGCGTCACTACCGTAAAACGGGGATTTACCAATGATAAAGTAAAGACTTTCCCGCAGAAACGGGAATGTCGGTTCGACAACGTATTTTAGAGAGACAGCCCGAGCAGCAAGAAGCCCAGTGTTTGCTGGCATAACGGCGCGTGCGCAGTTCCGGCGGCAACGTCCCGGACATCTCTATGCGATTGAGCGTCACCAGATCGCGCTCTGGCACGGCCTTGCTTTACGCAACAGCTTGGTGAGTTGCTTGCGGCGTTCAACCAACGGCAGTGGGTGACTATCTGCATCTTCCAGCATCAGGAGGTCAAAGACATAAGCAAAGGCGTTGTGATCGTTCATGCGAGAGTGCAACGAGTTGAAATCGGTAACGCCGTTGAGTCGGGCATCGCTGCCGACTGCAGTCCCCGGAAAACTGGGCCGGCCGCCGGGTAGTTGGCGAAGTCCTCGAGGCCGCCCGAAAATCGGAAATAGCGGGGGTTCGAACAGCGCCTCGTAACCGTGCAATTCGCTCGCCCTATTGTGGATTAACAAATATTCATCTAAGTGAGTATGGATGCCCGGAGGGGGGCCCATGCCGCGAAAGCTCATCGAGCCCAACAAAGGCGACAAGCGTTATATCCGACGCAAGAAGGGCAAGTTCACCAAATCTCAAGCCGATGTAGGTCACTCGGCAGCAGATCGCCGGAAGAAGGCGAAGAAAACCGCGGAGAAGGGCGAGGGCGACCGGGGCGACCAGCGAGCGCGTAAGAAGAAGCTCAAGACCACGCGCAATACCCCCAAGCGGGGCCTTAGAATCATGTGGACGCATTTTTCAGCCACACACACAGGGGCTTAGACATCGGCTAAGCGAGTACAGATCGAACGTGTGGTGACTAAATAGCCTGCATCACGCTTATGCTTTAGAAGTCCGGGCTACTCAATCGAATAGTCGCGTTCGCGAGGACATGGCGCTATGGGCTTGCCGGGGGGCGTCTATGCCGAGTTGCGTTCAATGCGTTTCCTGACAAGGCCGGGCCGATCCTTCCGCGCCCCTTCCGCTTCGCGCACCTGACGAAAGGAAACGTCGCAATCCTTCCGGCCAAAGGGCCACCGCGCGCGAAAATTACTAGTCTGTAGCGGTTGGCTTATGGGAGGCAATGTATATCCGAACATTCTTGGCGAGGACGCCGACAGCATCCACCGCTTCTTTTAGCTCGCCTGCGGGCATCGAAATTGCTTGCACCAATAATCCACTTCATACGGCTCCCCCAGGTTGACCCGGGTGACGATCTGCCTCCCCGCGTTTCTTGAGATCATCGGCCATAACGTTTCCCTCCTGTTGTTAGCCGGAGCATAGCACCTGATGGCGATTTGCTTTGTTCCGTTAGGACAACGCATCCTAACTGCCTTTGTTCTTAATTTCCCTGGGTTCCAGCGAGCGCAAGGTAAAAGACCGCCGTAATGTGCGTACAGTGATTGGCAGAATATCGCGCGGCGGAGCGCCGGGTTGATGCTTCCATCACCACGGAGGTTCGGGTCGGCGCTCGCGTAGGGTGAAAATGAAAAGGACCGCCTGGCAACTCATACAAATACCAGACGGCCCACATGCATGCCCTGAGCGAACCACAC
>CAVSLB010000002.1:0-294311 GCA_963728585.1 uncultured Alphaproteobacteria bacterium | reverse complement strand
TGTGAGCCGCGTCGCCAACGGAAGCGGGTTCGGCGTCGTCGAGACCGGCAACGGGGCGCTGCATTGCATCCTGCCGCCGACCGCGAAGGTCAAGGACACCGTCACCATCGTCATTCGCCCCGAGGACATCGTGCTCAGCGGCCCGCCCGCCGGTGACCCGGCGCAGAACCTCATGGAAGGCAAGGTGGTGGCGGCTTTGTTCGTCGGTGAGGCGATGGAATATCAGCTGCAGCTGCGCGGCGGGACGGTGCTGCGGCTCAAGCTGCATGCCTCCGCAGGCATTGCGCCCGGCGACACCATCCGCATCGAAATGCCGGCCAGGCACTGCCGCGCGCTGACGACGTAAAGCGGCGGCGGCGGGTTATGCCTGGCGCTCGGGGGTCGTGACCATAAGGCCGTCAAGCTCGTCGGTCACCTTGATCTGGCACGACAGTCGCGAAGTCGGTCGCACGTCGAAGGCAAAATCCAGCATGTCCTCCTCCATCGGCGAAGGCTCGCCGGTGGCTTGCCTCCAGGCCTCATCGACATAGACATGGCAGGTGGAGCAGGAGCACGCGCCGCCGCATTCAGCCTCAATACCCGGCACGCTGTTCTTAATCGCGGTCTCCATCACCGTGGCGCCGACTTCGCCCTCGACGCTGCGCGCGGTTCCGCTGGAATCGATGTAGGTGATTTTCGGCATCGGGCGGGGATCAGGGTTTATGTTAGGCGCGAAGGCCGCAAGCGGCACGCGCGTTAGGCCGGGCGCGCCCCGTATATAGCCTCGCGCGCGCCGGCGCCAGCTTCCAGCCTAATCCCGAAGCGGCAAATTCAATGAGCACGCAGGAGTTCGGCGATCATGGCGCGGGCCTCGCTGATCGCGGTGCCCAGACGGCTGATCGCGGCCGTGACATCAGCCTCTGCATTCCTGGTGGCGGCGCTCTCGACGGCGTCGGCAGCGCGGGCGACTTTGAAGGCCCCGATGCCACTGGAGGATCCCTTCAGCGTGTGAGCATAGGCGGCAGCGGCCGTCGGCGTTACCTGCTGCATGCGGGCGAGCAAAATGCCGGCCTGGCGATCATAGAGCTGCAAGACCTCGCGCTCGAGGCTGGCGTCGCCCAGCGTCATGCGGGCGAGATGGGTTACGTCAATTGGTGTTTCGACGGCCGCCAGCGAGGGCGCAGCAACCGAATCGACGATACCCGTCGAGAGATCGACCATTGATGCCTCCCAGGGGCTCTTTGTCCCCTTAGAAGTTCAGTATGACTGGGAAACGGCCAAAACCGGGTAAATGTCTGGCCCCCTCGGCAGTTTCGGAGCCTTCGAAACCGCAATTATGGTTAATGAAACGTTGAGCCGGCGTAGCGAAGCGGTCAATCAAGCGACACCCCGGTTTTGCCGCCAACTGAGCCACCACCTGTGGAGTTTCCGCTTTGGCCGCAGGACGGCCTCAATGTTGCGGCCCACTTGCGGCGCAGTCCTGAATCCGGTTGTTAACGATGATTAACGACAGATTAATGAGCCCGGTTTCCATTGCTTCGCCAAGCCGATACGATGCCTGCGGGGCGGACTTGCTTGATTTCTGCCGCTTCCCCGCGGGCTGGCTTGCGCTGGCTGCGGAGATGCGAGCATGCGCTCTTGGCGCGGCCTGGCACCCCGCCGGCTCGCTGCCTGCTAACGAGTAACGAACGAGGCGACGACGGAAATGGCCAACAATCCCAAGAAACTTCACGACCCGACCGAAGCGGCGCTGTCTGCGATCCAGGAAGCGCTGGACGTGCGGGTGCAGGAAGCCACGGCCGACGCCAATCTCGTGTCGGCAAGCGCGGAGCCAGAGATCGCGCCGGATGTTCGCCGCAACGGGTCACACGGTGGCGTGGTCACCGAAAGAGCGCGCGATGGGACAGGTGAAAGGCCGCGTGAAGGCGCGCCCGAAGACAACGACGAGCTTCTTGCCGCGCCGCCCATTCGCACACTGCCGCGCGGCGAAGAGCCGCCGGTTTCCCGCCGCCCCGCCGCCAATGACGACCGCCAGTCGATCGGCCAGATCCTGCAGGCCGTGCAGCGCCGTCCGTCCCGCCTGTCCTTCACCCTCGCTACGGTTTTTTCCGCCGCTTGGCTGGTTGGTGGGGCGGGCCTTGCCTGGCTTTATATGCCGCAGCTGGAGACAATCGTTGCTGAAAGCCGCGGGGTCGTGCCCCTGCTCATCGGCTTGGGCGCGCTGTATTTCCTGCCGGTCTTTTTCTTTTACGCTCTCGCCCACATAGTCCGGCGTTCGCAAGAATTGCGGCTGATCGCGCAATCCATGGCGGAAGTCGCCATCCGTCTCGCCGAGCCGGAAACCGTCGCACACGAGTCGATCGTTTCCGTCGGTCACGCCATTCGCCGCGAAGTCGCCGCCATGGGCGACGGGGTGGAGCGCGCGCTGGCGCGCGCCGCCGAGCTGGAGGCGCTCGTACATAATGAGGTTTCCGCGCTGGAGCGGGCCTATAACGACAACGAAGTCCGCATTCGCGGCCTGTTGCACGACCTCGCCAGCCAGCGCGACACGCTGGTCAGCCAGGCCGAGCAGGTACGCAACGCCATCTCCGGCGTCCATCTCGACCTCAGCCAAGACATTACCGCCGTCAGCGACCTCGTCGCCGATCGCGTGAGCGAAACCGCGCAACGCATCACCCATACGCTGGCAGACAAGGGCGAGCACATCACGCTGGCGCTCGGCCGCGCCGGCGACAGCATGATCAACGCGCTCACCGAGCGCGGCGGCGACCTGCTGGAGCGGCTGGAACAAACCAGCGGCCAGACCACTCATGCCATCTCCACAGCCACGGAGCGCATGACGGCAAGTCTGAATTTCAAGACCGACCACATCCAACAGGAATTCGCCGGCCTGGCGAACAACCTGAAGCAGTCTGTCAACTCGCAGATGTCCGGCATAGCGCGCGATTTCGAGCAGCGTTCGCAGGCCGTCGTCGAGATGATGGGTGCCCGCACCGAGCAGATGGCGACCGCGATTATCGACAGCAGCGCGCATACCGCCGAAACCATCGCCGGCCGCGTGGAAGAAGTGAACTCAATGCTGAAGGCGACGGGGGAGTCCCTCGTGCTCGACCTCAGCCTGCGCGGCGGCGACGTTGTCGCCAATCTGGAGCAGACCGGCGCGCGCATCACCGAGGCGCTGGTCGCCAATAGCGGCAAAGTTACCGATGGCTTCCGCGAGAAAGGCGAGGACTTGGCGCGTGTGATCGATGCCAAGGGCGAAGCGGTCAAGAATATGCTGGCCGCGCGCCTGCTCGCCTTCGAGGAAATGTTCACCCATGGCGGTGCCGAATTGGGCGAAAAGATCACCCGCGAAAGCACCACGCTGGGCAACCTGATCACCCGCCATCTGGCGGAATTCGACCGCACGGTAAAAACCTACGGCGGAGAACTGGTGGATCGGCTCGGGCGGCGCACCGAGGAAGTCGCGGAAGCGATGCGCACCTATGTCGAAGGCTTCGACAGCCGCGTTGGCGGACGCGCCGACGAAATGGCGAATGTTCTCGACCGCCGCCTTAGCGGCTTGGAGGAAACGTTCGACGGCCGCCAACACGCGCTCGAGGAAGCGCTCGAACGCCGCAAGCAGGCGCTCGACCAGTCGTTCACAAGCCGCATCTCAGAGATTGCTGATGTGATCGACAACCACGGCTTGGGCGTTGCCAAAACACTGGTCGGGAAGATCGAGGACATCGAGCGCACGCTCGGCGGCCGCGCGCTCGAAGTCGCTGGCAATCTCGACAGTCGCATCCAGCGCATCGAGGAGCTCAACGTTTCGGTAAAGAATAGCAGCGGCGTCGCCGAGCGTAGGCTTACCGAGCTTTCGGCCACGATCAGCAGCACGCTGAAGCAGAATGCCGAAGACGTTGAACGTACTTTGCTTGGCGTCAGCGCGGAAGTGGTGCGCACCTTCGTTGGCAAGGCCGACGAAATTGCCGCTGCGGTGAGCGCACGCGCAGCCGAAATGACCGGCGTGCTCGATCAAAGCAGCAGCGGGCTTCTGTCCGCGCTGACCAACAAGAGCGAGGATTTCGCAGCTCAAGTCGGCCGCGCCACTGAGCACGCGCTGAGCGAGATCGAACTCTAAAGGTTACGCCTTGACCAGGACGCTGACCGAGCAGAGCACCGGCATCACGCGCGGCATTAACGAGGCCAGCGTCAACGCCACCACCGCGGTGACCCGCTCGTTGCAGGAACTGCAGGAAACAACGCATTCGGCGATCGAACGGTCGAAGCAGACAGCTTCCGCCACCGTGTCCGAAATGCTGGCAACGCATGGCATGCTGCGCAGCGACACGACCACGCTGTTCGAGCGGCTGCGCGAGGCCAATATCCTGCTGCAGGAGGTGCTCAGCGGGGCGCATGAGAATATGAGTTCGCTGGAGAACACGTTGGTCACGCGCGTCTCGGATTTCGTCTCGGCCATGAACGAAGTGACCGAGCGCAGCGGCGTTGCCACCAACAAGGTGGACGAGCAGATCGGCAAGTTCAACGCGGTGACCGCGCGCGTGCTTGGCGACCTGGGGCAGTTCGCGAAGCAATTCGAGGGCCATGGGCGCGGCCTGGCCGAGGCGGTCGACCTGGTCGACCGTAGCAACCGCCGCACCGAAGAGACGCTGGCCGAGCGCCGCGTCAGCCTCGACTCGCTTGTCTCCGCGCTGGATATCCGCACCGAAGATTTGGAGGAGCGGCTGAAGCGCTTCACCGGCCTGCTCGATGAAACCCTCGACACCGCCGCCGGCCGCGCGCAGGAAATCGCCCGCATCGTCTCCGACGCCAGCAGCGGCGGGGCGCAGGCGATTAGCGAGCAGTTCGACCGCATACGCTCGACCGTCGAGGAAGAACGCCACCGCACCGCCGAAGCGATGCGCGGTATCTATGAGGATGCGCGCAACGACACCGGCGCCATTTTCCGCCAATCGACCGAACGCTTCACCGAGGTTATCCACGGCATGAAGCACATGGCGGCGGAAATGCAGCGCGAATTGGAGGCCACGCGCTCCGAGCTGCGCCGCGGCATTCTGGAATTGCCGCAGGAGACCGCCGAGAGCGCCGCGCAGATGCGCCGCGTGATCGTCGATCAGATCGAGGCGCTGGCAGAGCTCAACCGCATCGTTGCCCGGCACGGCCGCGGTCTGGACGCGCCGGAGCCTGCCCGCCGGACGGCTGCCGCCAATGCCCGCGAGCGCGAAGAGAGCGGCCCGCTAGCGGGCTCCGGCGAGCGGGTGGAGACCCCGCGCCCTGCCCCGCGCCGAGAACTTCCCAGCGTAAGCCTGACCAGCAGCAGCAACGCCGCGCCACGCCGCGCCGAGACGCCGGCGCTCAGCCCAGCCCCTGGCAATGGCCGCGCCAGCGGCTGGCTTAGCGACCTGTTGCAGCGCGCCTCGCGTGACGACGAGCCGGTGCTCGATGCGCCGCGCGAGACCGCACCCAGGGAGCCAGCAAGGGACGAGCGCACGGCGGCCCACAGCATTGAATCGCTGGACTCGCTGTCGGTGGATATCGCGCGCATGATCGACCACAATGCCGCGATCGAGCTGTGGGACAGGTACAAGCGCGGCGAGCGCAATGTCTTCACCCGCCGGCTCTACACGCTACAGGGCCAGAAGGCATTCGACGACATCAGCAAAAAGTATCGCGCCGACCGCGAGTTTCGGCAGACGGTGGATCGCTACATCACCGAATTCGAACGGTTACTCGACGAGGTCTCGCGCGACGACCGCGGCCAGGTTGTGGCGCGCACGTATCTCACCTCGGAAACCGGCAAGGTCTACACCATGCTGGCCCACGCGGCGGGCCGGTTCGAGTAGGCGCCCTCGCAAGGACACAGGTGAGCTAAATAACCGTGCTCGCCCAGAGCACGATGTCGGAGGCGACCTTGCCCCAGGCCTCGTCCAGTGCGGCGATTGCAGGCGGGCCCTGGGTCGCGCTGGCCGGCACACGCGCGCTAAACACCCGGCCGGCGACAATGCGGCCGGAACGGTCCCCGACGATCTTCGCCGCGATCGTCACTTCCGCCGACGGGCCGTCCACCACGATCTCGAAGGAACGGATGTCGAGCAATAGCTGATAGTCCGCAACAATGCGGTCGCCTGGTCGCCCCACCGCGCGCACGCGCTTCGCATTCTCGAAAGCCTGGATCGCGCGCACTTGCACGAGACGGGTCAGTCGCTCGCCCCATTGCGCGTCGGCGAGCGCGGCGATCTTGCCCTCGGCCGGCCGCACGACGATCTTGTCGCTGTCGAGCACGCCAACCGCGGTGGCATCCTGCACGATGAGTTGGGCGCGGGGGGCCCGTGACGCGCGGGGGAATTGCTCGGGGGCGGAGAGGTCAAAGGTCGAAGGCGGATCGCCACCGCCCATTACCGAGCAGCCGGCGACCAATAACGGCAAAGCGATCAGAACAGCGGCCCGCCTGCCGCCGGAGTTACGCGACGATCCCCGCACAGAGCCCCCCAGGCCGGTGCCGACCGGCCGCCGCGATTTCACCGCTTGCCATTATACGCAGGAACGGAATTTCCACTACCGCCGAATAACAGCCGGGAAGGATTGCGGTCCAAATTTTTCACCGCGCGATCGATCTCCCCAAGAGTCCGCCGGGCTTCGCCTGCGAAAGCTTCCAGTTCGCGCGAGCCGGTGGCGGAAAAGCGATTGATGCCCGCCCCGATCTCGGCAGTGCGTTTGTCGAGGTTGTCAGCCAACTGGCGGATGGACCGCGCTGCTTCCTGGATGTCGCCCTTGCCGTCAGGACCCCCGCTCAGATTTTCCAGCCCTGCCAGGATATTGTCGATGCGGTTGGAGTTCTTAGAAAGCGTAGCGGAAAAGATCTCAATGCTCTTGACCGTATTGTGGAGCGCCCCGCCCTCCTTAAGGGTGGCGGAAAACGTCTCGATATTCTTGAAGGTGTTGTTGAGTGTGCCGTCTTCGCCCAACAGCGTATCGATGCGCTTGAGCACATCGCGGGCCGCGCGCGTGACGTCCTGGCTGGCACTGGCGTCCGCGATCAGCATGGGCGGCGCGTCAGAAAAGCGGGCAAAGACGTGTGCATCCTTGGAACCGCCGGTGAGTGACACCGAGGCGATGCCGGTCAGACCCTGAAAGTCGAGCCCGACCGCCGTATCGGTGCGCACGGGGGCCCGCGCATCGATCTCGATCGTCGCCAGCACCTGATGCGGATCGTCGGGATTGAGGGTGAGCTTGGTCACCTCGCCCATGCGGATGCCGTTGAACAGCACCGCCGAGCCGGGCCGCAGGCCTGCAGCGGTGCCATCGAAACGCACCAAATAGGTGACCCGCTTGGCGGTTCCCCCGATGTTGTGGAACCAGAAAACGAAGGCAAAAGCCGCGGCCACGACGCACACGGCAAAAAGGCCGATCAGCACGTGGTTTCCCTTGGTTTCCATGCTCTAACCCTATCCCTCTGCCGCCATCGCCATACGCGCCCGTTTGCCGCGGAAATAGGCCTTCAACCAGGGGTGCTCCGAGGCCAGCATAGCGCTCATCGGCCCTTCCAGGATCACCTTACCGCCGGCCAGCACCGCAATGCGGTCGCAGATGGCGTGGAGGCTGTCCAGGTCATGGGTTACCATGTAAACGGTCAGGCCCAAAGTCCGTTGAAGGGTCTTTATCAGTTCATCGAATTCGCCCGCTCCGATAGGGTCCAGGCCGGATGTGGGCTCGTCCAGAAAGACCAATTCTGGGTCGAGGGCGAGCGCCCGGGCCAGCGCCACGCGCTTGATCATGCCGCCCGACAGTTCCGAGGGGTATTTCTCCCGCACATCCGGCGACAGGCCGACCATTTCGAGCTTGGCGACCGCAATTTCGTCCATCAGCCGTTCGGACACATTGAGATATTCCCGAATCGGGAATTGAACATTCTGCAGCACGTTCAGCGAGGAGAACAGCGCACCCTGCTGAAACAGAATTCCCCAGCGCTGCTCGACCGCGACCAGCTCCTCCTCGGTGGCCGCATCGAGATCGACGCCGAAGACCTCGATCTTGCCTTGCCGCTTCGGCAGGAGCCCGATGATGGTCCGCATCAGCACCGACTTGCCGGCGCCGGAACCACCGACGAAGCCCAAAACCTCGCCGCGGTAAACGTCGAGATTGAGATGATCGAGGATGACCTTGTCGCCAAAAGCCACCACAACGTCGCGCGCGCTCAGCACCACCTCTCTTGCCGGCTGCAACATGCTCATATTCCGATCGAGGCAAAGAAGATGGCGAAGAAGCCATCCAGCACGATGACGAGGAAAATCGAGATCACAACCGAGGAGGTGGTGTGCGCGCCAAGCAATTCCGCGCTGCCTTGCACCTGCAGCCCCTGCACCGACGCGACGATGCCGATGATGAAGGCCATCACCGGCGCCTTGATGATGCCGACCAGAAAGGTCTCCATCGAGATGGATTCACGCAGGCGGGAGAGGAAGACATCGGGGTCGATGCCGCCATAGAGCCAGGCGACGAGGCCGCCGCCATAGAGCGCTGACATCGAGCCGAGAAAGGTCAGCAGCGGTACCGAGACCACAAGCGCGACGATGCGCGGCAGGATCAGTACCTCGGTCGGATCGAATCCCATGGTGCGCAGGGCATCGATCTCCTCGCGCATCTTCATGGAGCCGAGTTCGGCGGTATAGGCGCTGCCGGATCGGCCGGCGACCATCACCGAAACAATCAGCACGCCGACCTCGCGCAGCACCAGGATGCCGACCATGTCGATCACGAAAATATCGGCGCCAAATTTGCGGAAATGGAAAATACCCTGCTGCGCGAGGATGCAGCCGATCAGGAAAGTGACCAGCAGCATGATCGGCACCGCGTGCCAGCCCACGCGCTCCATATGCACCACCATGGCGGTCCAACGGAATTTGGTTGGGTGCAGGATCGCCCGCCCGAGCGCCTTACTGACTGCGCCGAGCATCCGCAGGATCAGCACCGCGCCGTTTGCGACGCTGACGAGGGCGCTGCCGATGGTATCCAGCGCAACGAGGATGCGGCTGGTTTCCACCGGCGGCGGCGCGGGCTTCAGGTTGGCGCCATGCACCTCGTCAACGATGCCGCGGTAATCCTCCGGCAACCCGAGGATGCGGGTTTCCGCGCCGCGCGCGCTGAAGGCCCGCGCCAGACGCTCGATCAGCCAGGCGCCGAAGGTATCGAGCGGCTTGACCTGGCTCAGATCGATATCGACCGCGCGCACCGGCTGGCTGTTGGTCGTCTGCGCCTCTATCACGGGTTCGAGGTCATGCGCATGGACGGCGGTCCAGGGACCGAGCGCCGTGAGCACCAGCCGGTCGCCTTCGCGGCGGCTTCTGAGTACGCTGTCGTCGTTCAATTTCCCCCTCCTCCGAAATCGGATCTATCCGACTTCGGATGCGCGATAATACCCGAACTCGGGTAACCCGAAATTCGGCCGGCTTTTTGTAGCGCGGTTGAGATCAGCGTTCCTTTCCCATCATATACTTGAAAACAGCCCCCGTGGGGCCGGTCGAATACGCGCCGCCTTCCTTTCCCCTATTTTCAGGACCGCATGGCAGTCCGTCTCACCGTCCATATTGAGCGCTGGCCGATCGCCGGCTCCTTCGTCATCAGCCGGGGGGCCAAAACTGAGGCCGTCGTAGTCGTGGCCGAACTGCGCGACGGATCGCTCACCACCGGGCGGGGCGAATGCGTGCCCCTCGCCCGCTACGAGCAGACGGTCGAGGGCGAGGCCGCCAGGCTCAAGGACCTGGCTGAAGCCGTCGCGGGCGGGCTCGACCGCATGGCTCTGCAAAGCGCTCTGCCCGCCGGGCCGGCCCGCAACGCGCTCGACTGCGCCTTCTGGGATCTCGAGGCCAAGCGCGCCGGCAAGCCGGCACATGCGCTGGCGGGGCTTTCCTTGTTGCGGCCGGTCACCACCGCGCTGACAATCTCGCTCGGCACGCCCGAGAGCATGGCGGCTGCCGTGCAGAAGGTCGCGCAGCGCAAATTGCTGAAGATCAAGCTTGGCGGCGACGGCGATCCCGCGCGCATCGCCGCGGTGCGGCGCGCAGCGCCGAAGTCCGAACTGATCGTCGATGCCAACGAAGCCTGGACGGAAAACAACCTGGCGGAAAATCTGCGCGCTTGCGCCGAGGCAGGCGTTACGCTGGTGGAACAACCTTTGCCTGCCGGAAGAGATGATGCGCTCGCCTCCATCGCGCGGCCGATTGCGGTCTGCGCCGACGAAAGCATTCATGACCGCGCTTCGCTTGCTTCGCTCGCCGGAAAATACGACGCCATCAACATCAAGCTCGACAAGAGCGGCGGGCTGACCGAGGCGCTCGCGCTTGCAGGCGAAGCCGAGCGCGCAGGACTTGCGATCATGGTGGGCTGCATGGTGTCGACCTCGCTGGCGATGGCGCCGGCTATGCTTGTGGCGCAGCGCGCGCGCGTCGTCGATCTCGATGGGCCGCTGCTGCTCGCGAAGGACCGCGAAAGCGGGCTGCGCTATGAAGGCAGCGAGGTTTATCCAGCCGACCCGAAACTGTGGGGCTGAGCGACACTGCACATCTTTTCCATTCCCTTTCCTAAAAGAGGGTTGACTCAGGGAAGTGGCCTGCTCAAGTCGGCCGTTGCCGCGCGATAACCGCGCATATGCCACCGGCTCCGGCCATTAAGGCCATGCCGGCATAGGCGTGCGCGCCGAAATTCTCATACAGCACGCCCGAAAGACTCATGCTCAGCGCCATGGTGCCGCCGAGCACGACCGCGAGCGAGCCTTGCGCCGTGGCGGCGCGTCCGGCCGGCGCGGCGCGGGCGACAAAGCCGATCGCCCCGAGATGCGTGGCGCCGAAAGACAGCCCGTGCAGGCATTGCAGGAAGGGCAAGGCGGCGGTCGGTGGATCGAGCGCCATGATCCCCCAGCGCAGGCTGGCGCCAAGCGCGCCAGCCAGCAGCAGCGCGGGAGGACGAAGCCATAACGGCAAGCGACCGGAAAATGCAAAGAGCGTGATCTCGGCCGCCACGCCAATCGCCCATAATATGCCCACCGCCGTGCCGTCGAGACCCGCGGCTTTCCAGTCGAGCGACGAAAATCCGTAATAGACGGCGTGGCTGGCCTGGATCAGCCCGGCCGCCGCGGCGACCATGGCGAATCCCGGCGTGCGCAGAAAGCCTTCATAGGACGGCTCGGGTGCATCCATCACAGGCGTATGCGCGGGCAGCGGGACCAGTCCGGCCGCGGTGACCGCAGTCGCCAGCATGGCGGCGGCGATGAGCCAGATAAGGTTGCCAGCGGTCAACGAATCAATGATCCATCCAGCTCCAAGGCTGCCGCCGATGAAGGCGGCCGAGCCCCATAGTCGCACGGGTCCATAGGCGCGCCCGACCTGCGCCAGCCCGCGCAGCGCATAGGCCTCGGCCAACGGCATGACCGGCGTGAAAGGAATCGAGGCAAGCGTAAAGACGATCAGGATTGCGAGGCCGCCTTCCGCGAAGCCGAGCGCAATGGTTCCGGCGGCGGCGAGGACCGAAGCAATGATAATGGCGCCGCGCACGGCCTGATGACGATCAGCCAGCCGTGTCAGAACCGGGATGGAGAACAGGCGCACCACCATCGGCGTCGCCAGAACGAGGCCAATCATGCCGGCGTCGAGGCCCTTGGCCTCCAGCCACAATGGAAAAAACGGCAACTGGATGCCGATGGACACGAACAACGCCACGTAGAACAGCGCCAGCCGGCGCACGAAACGGGCCGCTAATATCTGGGGATCGTTGGGCATTTCGCGGATTGCGCGTTCGGAGCGATGGGAATGACTGGTAGAATAGGGACTAGTGCCCCGCTCCCGAAGTTCGTGATACGTCGCGGCATCCTCTGCCACGAACTTCGGAAGCAGGGGGCACTAGCAACGTTAGCATTCTAGTGCCGCTTTTCGATTTGAAGTTCCTAACTGGATTTGCCGCGGGTGGTGTAGGGACTTCAAATCGGCGGCACCAGTGGTTAGAGCATGTCAGAACAACCCTTGGCCCACAAAAGTCAGCCGCAGCCGATACTGACGGATGCGGATTATGACCTGATCTATGCCACCGTGTCGGAAACGGCGCAGGGCCGCCGCTTTCTTGAGGAATACGCCCGCCGCTGCCGGCCGGCGGAACCCGACGCCAGCCTTGCGGCCATCGAACGCATGCAAGCCGCCATCCGTCAGGGAGGCGCCGGCGAGCGGATCGACCTCCTGCTCGAAATGGCCGATATGGCGCAGACGATCATGCGGATGCGGGCGGAGATCATGTCAATCAAGCCGCCCGGCGGCGGCCCATTTGATGCGATGGAAGAACTCAACTCAATCGTGCAGACCACCGAGAGCGCCACCTCGCACATTCTCACCGCAGCCGAACAGGTGCAGGAGATCGCCTGGACGATGCGCGAGAGCGGTTCGGTGGAAGCGCTCTGCGACGAGCTCGATGCGCGGGCGACCGAGATTTACACCGCCTGTTCCTTTCAGGATCTCACTGGCCAGCGCACGCGGAAAGTGATCCAGCTGCTGCGTTATCTGGAGGATCGCATCAATACCGTGGTCAACGCGGGCAAACTGGCCACTCCTTCCACCGCCGTGAGCGAGCCGTCATTTGCCAGCAGCAGCCTGGTGCAAGCTGGTATCGACGCCGTGATGCAACCCGGACAGCACGACCAACAAGACGCCACGCTCGAAGAAATCAGCCGCCTGATGCTCGAGATAGAACCGATGATCGGCTCGCAGCATGCGGAGTCTTCGGAGCAGCCGGACGCCACTCTTATCCGGGCGGGGGCAGACCTGCGGCCGCAATTGTCCGTCTCGGAAACGGTGTTGGCTGAAGCTCACGCCGCGCGCCGATTGGCCGAACGGGCCGCGGAGCCTGCGGCACTGCCGGCCGGGACGGCGGATGCGGAAGCAGCCCGACCCCCGGGGCAAGGGATCCTAGAAAATCCGGCGGTCTCGCAGCCGGAAGCCGAGCTGGCCTCGAAAATCTTGCGCCGCCTCGAAGCCGAACTGGAAAAGGTACCGGAAGCCAAAGCGGAAACGCAGAAATCCGCTCTTGTGCCCTCGCCGCCTATCCCGCCGGTGCCAGCGGTGCCGATCATGGCAGAGCCTGTCACGCCGTCGCCATCCGCCGCCGCTGATCCAGACCTTTTCCTGGCCGAAGCCATGTCGCAGCTGGCGCAGACATTGCGGCCGGTTCCGCTGCTGCCGCCAGGGGAACTGGTTTTCCGCGCAAAGCCGATGGATCCGCCCGCCGATCCCTTGGCGGAACTGGAAAGCGCGATGGCAGCGGCCGAGATCAAATTACTGCAGTCGGACCAAGACGCTGAGGCGCCGGCAGCGGCGGCGCCGGAGATCCCTGCCATGCAAGCCGCGGCAAAAGAAGCGATCCCATATGCGCATGCGAAAAGGGAAGCCGGCATCTTCCCCGATCCGGCGGTGAGAACGCCGGCTACGCCGCCGCCGGCGGAAGCCGGAGCCAAACAGCCAAAGTCGGAGGCGTCGCATGATCCGCTCGCACCGCTGCGGGCCATGAGCGAGGCGCAGAAAATCGCGCTGTTTAGTTAGAAAGTTTTACCTAAGCTACCAGCTGATTGAACAGTGCTGGATCCACATTGCCGCCGGACAGCACTGCGACGGCCACCTTGCCGCGCACATCGATTTTGCCGGTGAGCAAGGCTGCAAGCGAAATCGCGCCGCTCGGCTCCACCACCAGCTTCAACTCGCGGAAGGCGAACGCGACGGCGGCGCCGACTTCCTTGTCGGTCAAAGTGACCCCTTCGGTTACGAGCTTGCGGTTAACGGCGAAAGTGATCTCCCCCGGCGTGCCGGTCATTAGCCCATCGCAAATCGTGCCCGACGGCGACGGGTTTTGCTCGCGCTTGCCGCTGTGCAGCGAACGCACGAAGTCGTCGAAACCTGCAGGCTCGGCGGTATAGATCTTGGCTTGCGGCACCTTTGCCTTCACCGCCAGCGCAACGCCGGCCGTCAGCCCCCCGCCGGAATTCGGCACCACCACCACATCCGGCTTCAGCCCGATGGCGGCGAGGTCTTCTATGATCTCGCGCCCGGCGGTGCCCTGGCCTGCGATGATGAAGGGATCGTCGTAAGGCGGCACCAGCACTGCACCGCGCTCGCTGGCGATCGCGCGCGCAATGACTTCGCGGTCTTCCCCCTTGTCGCGGTCGTAGAGCACCACTTCGGCGCCGAACGCCGCCGTGCGGTCGCGCTTCGGTTTCGGTGCGTCCTTCGGCATCACGATGGTGGCGCGCATGCCGAGCATTTGCGCCGCCGCTGCGACGCCCTGGGCGTGATTGCCGGACGAAAACGCAACCACACCGGCGGCGCGCTGCTCCTGCGGAATCGAGGAAATCTTGTTATAGGCGCCGCGAAACTTGAACGAACCGGTGTGCTGCAGCGTCTCGGTCTTAAGGAACACCTGCCCCCCGGTCATCTCGTCGATCACCGGGGAGCGCACGAGCGGCGTGCGCAGCACGACGCCTTCCAGCTTCTTGGCGGCAGCTTCGACGTCGGCAGCGGTGGGAAGCGGAAGAGATTGTTCGGGCATGCGCGACGGTAGCGCTGCGGGCGGCACTGAGGCAAGTCAGCCGAACGGCGTCAAACCGGGAAAATGCGATGCCACTTTTCTTCACACCCCTGCGAGCGGGCGCGGAAAGAGATCACCACCAGGCGTGAAAATGGTGCGTCGGGCCAAAACCATGACCGATATGGAGCTTGCCTGACGCGGCGATGGCGGCCGTGACATAGGCCTTACCCTCGCGCACCGCTTCGGCGAGCGACAGGCCTTTGGCGAGACCGGCGGCAATCGCCGACGACAAGGTGCAGCCGGTACCATGGGTATTGACGGTCGGAATGCGGTCGACGGCGAGCCGCGCCACGCTCGTTGGCTGCACCAGGAAATCGACGCTCTCGGCGCCGTCCGCATGACCGCCCTTCAGCAGCACGGCTCTTGCGCCAAGGTCGAGCAGCTGTTGCGCCTGATCCTTCATCTCCGGCTCGGTCCTCGCCTCCAGCGCATCGAGCAGCGCGGCGGCTTCCGGCAAATTCGGCGTGATCAGCGTTGCGCGCGGAATCAGCACCCGCAGCAGCACCTCGACCGCTTCCGGCGCCAGCAGGCGGTCGCCGGAAGCCGCGACCATCACCGGATCGAGCACGACGTTTTTCACTTCGTGCCGCTTCAGCCCGGCCGCAACCGCCTTGATCGCGGCGGGCTGCGACAGCATCCCGATCTTCACCGCGCCGACTTCCAGATCGGAGAATACCGCATCGATCTGCGCGGTGATGAAGGCCGACGGCACGTCGTGAATGCCGCTGACGCCGCGGGTATTCTGCGCGGTCAGTGCGGTGATGACAGAGGCGCCATAGACGCCGAGCGCGGAAAAGGTTTTCAGGTCGGCCTGGATCCCTGCCCCGCCGCTGGAATCCGATCCGGCAATAGTGACGGCGATTGCTGTCATCGCGCAGCTCGCTTTTCCAGCGCGGTATCCACGATGCCGCGCAGCTTCTTCGCCGCCGCGGCGGGATCGGGTCCCGACGACAATGCCGAAATCGCACAGATCCCGTCGGCGCCGGCGGCGATCACGTCCGCTGCATTGGTTTCGGTAATGCCGGCAATCGCGCCGACCGGAAATCCCGGCATCCGAGCGCGGATTTCGGCAGCAATCTGCCGGAATCCTTCCGCTCCGATAGGCGTCGGGTTATCCTTCGACGTTGTCGGAAAGACGGCGCCAATGGCCACATAAGTGAGATGCTGCAAGGGAGCGGCCTGCGCCTCCGGCATCGTCTTTATGCTCAGGCCGATAATTGCTTCCGGGCCGAGGAGTCGCCGCGCATCGGCCGCGTCCATGTCGTCCTGCCCCAGATGCACGCCGTCAGCGCCGGAAGCCAAGGCCACATCGACCCGGTCGTTCACGATGAAGGACACGCCGAGCGGAGCAAGCACGCCCTTGATGGCACGCGCCTGCGCGACCATCTCCCGCGTCTTCCCGCTCTTGTCGCGCAGTTGCACGAGCGTCGCTCCGCCTTCCGCCACGCGGCGCGCGAGGTCGGGCAGGCTATACCGACCCGCGTGTTCGGGATCGACAAGTGCATAGAGGCGCAGATCAACGCGCATTCCAGCATAGCTAACCGCCCTGCGCCCTGCCCGCAAGCGCGCTTGCCAGCGCCGCGTGATTTTGCTGCATTGCGGGTAATCAGTGGCGCTTGCTCCGAAAACCGTTTGTACTATTCGGATAAGGCAGCGCCCGGAGGTTTGCGATGGTTCCCTTCTTCGTTCAGATCAAATGCCAGCTCGGCAAGTCCTACCAGGTCGCCAACAAGCTGGCGGACGCCGAGATCGCCTCGGAGATTTATTCCACCGCCGGCGAGTTCGATCTGTTGGCAAAATTCTATGTCGAGGAAGGCACCGACATCGGCCATTTCGTCAACGAGAAAGTGCAGGTTATTCCCGGCATCCAGGACACCCGCACCATCATCACCTTCAAGGCCTTCGGCGCGTGATCAGAGCGGGGGAGGCATAGAATTGCCCCGTTCCAGTCGGCGCTGCAGGATGAGCTGCCGCTCGCGCCAGATCACGAACAGCCCTGCCCCGATGACGATCGCAGAACCGGCCCAGACGCTCGCTGCCGGTACTTCGCCGAAGGCGATGTAACCGAGGATGACCGCCCAGATGATCGACGTGTAGTCGAACGGGGCGGTGAGCGACGCTTGCGCATAACGATAGCTCTCGGTCATGAAGAGCTGGCCGATGCCGCCGAAGAAACCCATCGTCAGCAGGATGCCGAGTTGCTGGGTGTTCGGCCAAACCCAGCCGAGCGGCAAAGTGATGAGTCCACAGAGGCTCGAGATCAAGGAGAAATAAAGCACGATGGACGAGGTTGTTTCGCTCGATGTCAGCCGGCGGATTTGGATGTAGGCGCCCGCGGCAAAAAAGGCATTCAACACGGCGAACACCGCCCCAAGCGTCGCCGAGGCCGACATGGCAGCAATTTCTCCTACGGAGAGATGCGGCGCGAGGATAACCAGTACGCCGACAAGTCCCAGGATCACCGCTGACCAACGATAGCCGCGCACACGCTCGCCCAAAAGGAGACCAGCGAGAGCCACAATAATCAACGGCGTTGAAAAAGTGATCGCCGTCACGTCAGCGATCGGCAAGCGCGCCAAAGCTGCAAACAAAAAGAACATGGAGATGACGCCGATCAGCCCGCGCGCCACATGTCCGAACGGACGCGACGTATTCATCGCGGTCCAGATCTCTCGGCGCCAAGCATAAAAGATGAGCACCGGCACGAAGGCAACGAAGCTGCGGAAGAACACCACCTGTCCGACCGGAAATACTTCGCCGAGCCAGCGCGCGCATGCTCCCATCACCGCAAAACACGCCGTGGAAACGACCTTGAACAGGATCGCGGTGTAAATGCTCACGACGTTGGTGCCGAACCTTGCATTTGCTGCCGACGCCTCAGTCTCGCTGCGGGCGTTGCGGCCCATCCACCGGTGGCAGGGATTTGATGTAGGTGGCGATGGCGGCGCGGTCTTCGGGGCTGAGCTGCGCCGTATTGCGCGCTACCTTTACCATCGAGCCGCCGACGCGGTCGCCGTCCGGCAGGTCGCCGGTTGCCAGCACGGTCGCGATGTCCTTCTCGGACCAATCGCCGAGGCCCTTCTGCGTGATGTTGGGAACGAAACCCTCGCCTTCGGGATCTGGCCCGCCGGCAAAGCGCTGGCTTTGCACGATGCCGCCGAGCAAATTGCGCGGGCTGTGGCATTCGGCGCAATGCGCCGGTCCGTTCACCAGATAAGCGCCGCGATTCCATTCCGCCGATTTTGCCGGATCGGGCCGGAACGGCTCGGCCTCGAGGAACAACTGCTTCCAACCCCCAAGTGTTACGCGAATGTTGAATGGAAACGAGAGATCATGCGCTCGCGCCTTGCCCGTGACCTTCGGCAGCGTCTTGATATAGGCGAAGAGATCACGCAGATCGCCGAAGCTCATGCGTTGGAACGACGGGTAAGGAAACGCGGGATAGTAATGCTCAGTCGTCGGGAGAGGTGCCTCTGGCCAGCGCGGTGACGAATTGTGCTTCGGTCCAGCCCCCGATACCGTCCTTTTCGTCAGGGGAAATATTGGGAGTATGGAAGGTGCCGAACGGGGTTTTCATTGCGCCACCGCCGCCGAGCTTCGTGCCGTCGTCCTGATTGGGCGAGGCATGGCAGGAGCCGCAATTGCCCGCCAAAAATATGGTCCTGCCGTTTTCCAGGTTCTGTTGATGCGGACCAAGTGCACGTGCCGGTATCTCCTGCGGCCTCGTAACAATGACAAATCCGAGCAGCCCGACGACGGCGACAATTGCTCCGACAATGATCAGCTTTCTCAACACGGCCCTGACCTCAATGACGCTGATATGTAGTTAAGTGGAACGGCGCCGGGATGAAGTCCATTCCTCTTTAAGAGCACACTCTCGCCGCCCCTGCATCCGGCGCGACGCCGAAAGGAATAACCGCCACAAGCCGGGGTTTATCGCAGGTGGCTCCGGTCACTTCACAAAAACAGGGAGGGTTCTCGTGAACAGACAGATTTTACGCGGCGGCATCGCCGCCGTCGCCCTGCTGGCAGCCTCTGCCGCTTTCGCCCAAGAGATGAAGATGAAAGCCGATCTGACGGGCGCGCAGGAAGTGCCGCCCGTCACGACGCAAGGCAAAGGCTCGGCAGAGGTGAACTTCGACCCGGCTTCCAAGAAGCTGTCCTGGACCGTGACTTATTCCGGTCTGAGCGGCCCTCCCACCGCGGCGCATTTCCATGGGCCGGCCGAAGCCGGCAAGAACGCCGGCGTCGCCGTGCCGATCCCGAACCAGGCCAATAGCCCGGTAACCGGTTCCGCTACTTTGACGGATGCGCAGGCCGCGGACCTGCAGGCCGGCAGGTATTACGTGAACATCCATACCGCCGCCAATCCGGGCGGGGAAATCCGCGGGCAAGTCACCAAGTAACGCCTGCGGAAAACAAGACGCCCGCCGGTGCGAGCCGGCGGGCGTTTTGTTGCGTTCACGATCGGGCAAACGATCAGGGTTGCCGGCGCATGCGGTAATCCGCGTGGCAATTGTCGCAGCCCTTGATGACGGCCGGGTGAATTTCCTTGAAGGCTGCCTCGCTTTTCGCCTTCGCCTTTGCCTCGCCTGCCACCTTAATGAAAGCAGCCATCTTGGTATCGAAGTCGGCGCGGTTTTCCCAAATCTTGGGCGAGGCCCGGGTCTTCTCGCCGGTCTTGGAATTGTCGGGGAACAGACCTTGCACCTTCTTGTAGCTGTCCTCCATCGCCGCATAGGCGGCGGTTGCCTTGGCGGCATCGAACGGCGCTTCGTCACGAAGGATTTTGCTCAGCGCCCGCAAGTCCTCATCGGACTTTTTCATGATTTCCTGGCGGGCGAGGATGGGATTCTGCTGGGCCAAGACCATTGTCGCGCTCAAAGTAACGGCTGCGACGGAGACCGCACACAAGAACTCGAATCATTCGGGTTCCTCCATTTGCGTCAGCGAAAGCGGCTGCTAACCCCTCGTTTAACCCCGGAAACACTTCACTATTCCCCTCGGAATGCGCGGATTTCTTGCCCGGTCGAGCGCGGCAAAACGCCGCCGCTCGCGCCCTATTCGGCTGGATGCGCGAGCGCCTTGGCCCTTCCGAACCGGCGGCTCAGCCAATCGGCGCCGCCGCGCGACACCACATAGAACACCGGCGTGAAGATCAGGCCAAAGGCGGTGACGCCGATCATGCCGAAGAACACCGCCGTGCCAAGCGCCTGGCGCATCTCGGCGCCAGCGCCGGTCGCGATCACCAGCGGGACCACGCCGAAGATGAACGCCAGCGACGTCATCAGGATCGGTCGGAGCCGCAGGTGCGCGGCCTCGACCGCGGCGGCGAAGCGGTCGCGGCCCTGCTCTTCCAGCTGCTTGGCGAACTCCACGATCAGGATCGCGTTCTTCGCCGCCAAGCCTATCAGCACGATGAAGCCCACTTGCGTCAGGATGTTGTTGTCCTGCCCGCGGATCAGCACGCCGGTGATGGCGGCGACCAGACACATCGGCACGATCAGGATGACCGCGAAGGGAAGCGTCACGCTTTCAAATTGCGCCGCCAGCACCAGGAACACGAAAGCCACACCGAGCACGAAAGCGAAGACCGCGGTGTTGCCGGCTCGCAATTGCTGGAAGGCAAGCGTGGTCCATTCGTAGTTGAAGCCCTCCGGCAGCGTCTCGGCGGCAAGCTTCTGCATGATCTCGATGGCCTGCCCCTGCGAGAAGCCGGGAGCAGGCGCGCCGTCGAGTTCGGCCGACGGGTAAAGATTGTAGCGCGGCACGCGGAACGGGCCGGAGCGGTCGCCGGCGGTAGTGAAGGCGCCAATCGGCACGGTCTCGCCGTTGGAATTGCGCACACGGATTTTCAGCGCATCGTCCGGCTTCAGCCGGTATTTGCCGTCGGCCTGCCCGACCACGCGGAAGGTGCGGCCGAGCAGATTGAAGTCGTTGACATAGGACGAGCCGAGAAAGGTCTGCAGGGAGGCAAAGACATCCGGAACGTTGATGCCGAGTAGCTGCGCCTTGGTACGGTCGATGTCGAGATACAGCTGCGGCGTCGAGGTCTCGAACAGCGAGAAGACCTGGCTCACGCCCGGGGTCTCCGCCGCCCGGCCCATCATGGCGTAGACCACCTGTTGCAAGGCGACCGGTCCGCGCCCGCCGCGGTCCTCGATCATCATGCGGAAGCCGCCGGCATTACCGATGCCGGCCACCGGCGGCGGCAAAATCACCAGCACCAGCGCGTCCTGGATCGGTGCGAAGCGTTTGAACAATTCAGCCTGGATGCCCGCCGCCGATTTCGCCTTGTCCCCTGCGCGCTTGTCGAACGGTTCCAACACCAGGAAGGCGGCGCCGGAATTCGATGCCTGGGTGAAAGTGGCGCCGGAAAAGCCGACGAAATTCACTGCCCCCGCGACCCCCGGCGTATCCAGCGCGATGTCGACCGCGCGGCGCAGCACCTTGTCGGTACGATCGATTGCCGCACCCGGCGGCAATTGCGCGGCCACGATGATATAGCCGCGATCGAGTTGCGGAATGAAACCGACCGGCGCGGCCCGGAATTCCAAAATTCCCAGCGCCAGCACCGTTGCATAGACCGCCAGCATGATGCCGCCGATGCTTACGACGCGCGCTACCAGCCGGCTGTAACCGTGGGAAAACGCATCGAAGCCGCGGTTAAAGAGACCAAAGAAAACGTGCATGGGGCGCAAGTAGGGCGACGGCTTGCGATGCTCATGCGGCTTCAGCAGCAAGGCACAGAGCGCCGGCGACAGCGTCAATGACACCGTGAGCGAAATCAGCGTCGCGCTCGCGATGGTCAGCGCAAATTGCCGGTAGAACTGGCCGGAGATGCCGGTGATGAAGGCGGACGGGACGAAAACCGCGGTAAGCACCAGGGAAATGGCGATCAGCGCCGCACCCACCTCGTTCATGCTGCGGATCGCCGCCTCGCGCGGACTCAGGCCGTTGGCGATATTGCGCTCAACGTTCTCCACCACCACGATGGCGTCGTCCACCACGATGCCGACCGCCAGCACCAAGCCGAACAGCGACAGGTTGTTCAGGCTGAAGCCAAACAAGCGTCATAAAGAAAAAGGTGCCGATCAGGGAGACCGGAATCGCGATGATCGGAATCACCGCCGCGCGCCAGGTCTGCAGGAACATGATGATCACCAGGACCACCAGCACCACGGCGATGAGAATCGTCAATTCCACCTCATCGACCGACTGTTGAATGAAAGTCGTGGGGTCATAGACGATTGCGTACTCGACACCCGGGGGGAAGCCAGGCTTCAACTGCCCCATGGTGGCGCGGATGGCCTTCGCAGTTGCGATGGCGTTAGAGCCGGGCCGCTGAAAGATCGCAAGCGCCACCGCGGGGTCGCGATTAAGATAAGAGTTGGTGCCGTAATCCTGCGCAGCCAGCTCGATGCGGGCGATGTTACTCAACCGCACCACCGCGGTCGGGGTCTGCTTAACGACGATATTGCCGAACTCAGCGGGGGTGGAGAGGCGCCCTTGCGTTTGCACCGAAACCTGGAAAGCGAGCGGCTGTTCCTCCGGTGGTTGATTGAGCACGCCGGAAGCGACCTGCAGATTTTGCCCTTGCACGGCGGCAACCACGTCCTGTGCCGTCAACCCGAGCGCCTGCATGCGGCCGGGATCGAGCCACACCCGCATGGCATAGTCACGGCTGCCGAATACCGTGATGGAGCCGACACCGTCCACGCGCGTCACCGCGTCCTTGATCTCCAGGCTGGCGAAGTTCGAGACGTAAAGCTGGTCGCGCGACTTGTCGGGCGAGAAGAGATGGACGACCATCATCAGGTCAGGCGAGGCCTTGCCGACGGTGACGCCGATATTGCGCACGTCTGCGGGCAACCGCGGCTGCGCGATGGCGACCCGGTTCTGCACCTGCACCTGGGCGATGTCGAGGTTGACCCCGAGATCGAAAGTGACGGCGATGGAGAAACGGCCGTCGGACGTCGAGTTAGAAGAGACATAGAGCATCCCCTCGACGCCGTTGATCTGATCCTCGATCGGCGACACCACGGTAGACGCGACGATCTCGGCGCTGGCGCCGGGATATTGCCCGGCGACGTTGATGGTGGGCGGGGCGATCTCGGGATATTGCGCGACCGGCAGGCGCGCAAATGACACGCCGCCCAGGATCACGATGACGATGGAAACCACGGCGGCGAAAATCGGCCGGTCGATGAAGAAATGCGATATGCGCATGTTCGCTGCCCGCTACTTGGCCGCCGTCGCGGGCGGCGCAGGCGGCGCGGCGCCCTCTTCCTGCGGGGTGACCTTGATGCCCGGACGCACCCGCATCAGCCCGTTGACCACGACGCGGGACTCGGGGGTCAATCCTTCCTTCACCGCGCGTTGGCCGTCGAAGACCGGGCCGAGCGTTACGTAGACCTGCTTCACGGAATTGTCCGCTTCCACCACGTAGACGAACTTGCGCGTCTGATCGGTGCCAATCGCGCTGTCGGGGACCAGCAGCGCCTCGACCCGCGGGCCGGCCGGAATTTGAACGCGACCGAACATGCCGGGCACGAACTTCTCGTCCTTGTTTTCGAAGACCGCTCGACTGCGAATAGTACCGCTGGTGCTGTCGATGACGTTGTCGACGAAATCCATATTGCCCTGGTGAACAAAATCAGTCTCGTCGATCAGCTTGAGCTTCACCGGCAGCGAAAGTCCGCGCGTGGTCGGATCGGCTGTTTGCTTGGCGAGGCGATCGTAGCGTAGCAGCGAAGCCTCATCGAAGGTGAATTCGAAGCGGATTGGATCGGTGGAGACGATGGTCGCCAGCACGCTCGCGGCCGCGCCCGCCGCCACGAGATTGCCCGGGGAAACGCGGCGGTCGCCGATGCGGCCGCCAATCGGCGCGCGTACCTCGGTGAATTGCAGATCGAGCTCGGCCTGACTTACCGCCGCCTGGTTAGCCGCAACGGAGGCCTCGGCATTGCGCTTGGTCTGGGCACGCTGGTCATACACCTGCTCGGAGATCGTCCTTTCGCGCACCAGCTGTTGCCCGCGCGTCAAGTCGCTTTCCGCGAAAGTGAGGTTGGAGTGCGCCAGCAACAGATTGGCGCGTGCCTGCGCCAGCGTGTTCTCAAACGGGCGGCGGTCGATGGTGAACAAAAGATCGCCCTTGGTAACTATCTGACCGTCCTTGAAATGCACGGCATCGAGCGTGCCGGCCACGCGAGTGCGGACTTCGACCGCGTCCACCGCCACGAAGCGGCCGACATATTCATCCTGGTCGGTCACCATTTGCTTGACTGGCTTGGCGACCGTAACCGCCGGTGGTGGCGGGGCGGCCTGCTGCTGGTTCTCACCGCAGGCCGTTAACAGCGGCGCAAGCAGGAGCCA
Organism: uncultured Alphaproteobacteria bacterium; assembly: GCA_963728585.1. GTDB lineage: Bacteria > Pseudomonadota > Alphaproteobacteria > Rhizobiales > Xanthobacteraceae > CANKHA01. Next base: position 270,341 of record CAVSLB010000002.1, on the reverse strand, counting down.
CGAGGCAATAAGGCGCGAGGAATTGACGGAAATCATTGGCGTCTTGGATTGAGGGCCCGGCGATCGCACAAAGGTAGGCGCTTGACGCCTCCGGTTAAAGGGGCGGTTCGGCGGGCCGGCGAAAAGCCGCAAGCCATTGCCGCCCGAATAGCGCCAGTACTGACTCCGCCATAGACCACCGCACCGATCGCCACAAGCAGCGCCAGCAGGGCTTCGTCGCGCAGCGCCATGCCTTCATGCACCCAATGCGCGGCGAGAGATTGGCCGAGCCAAAGCGCGCACCCTAGCGCGATACCGGCTGCCGCAATTTTAAGCATCGCTCGCCGCAAGTCGGGATCGAGGCCGATCAGGCCCCGCCGCCCCGCCAGCCATAACACCAAAGCGAGATTGACCCAGGCGCCGATCGAGGTGGCGAGCGCGAGCCCCACCTGCGCCAGCGATCCCACCAGCACCAGCAGGATCTTGAAGCCGATATTAACGCAGGCCGCGGCGAGCGCCGCCTTCACCGGATTGGCGGTATCGCCGCGCGCGAAGAAAGTGGCGACCACGCTGCGGATGAGCACGAAAGGCACCAGACCCAGCGCATAGGCCGCGAGCGTTTGCCCGGCCGCCGCCGCGTCGGCGGAGGTGAAGGCGCCGCGGGCGAACAGCGCGCGCATGATCAACTCGGGCACAATCAGGAAGGCGGCGACGCAGGGGATGGAAAGCAGCAGCGTCAGCTCGATGGCGCGGTTCTGCGCGCGGCGCGCGCCGACGTCGTCGCCCGCCGCAATGCGGCGGGCCATTTCCGGCAAGACCACGGTGCCGGCAGCGATGCCGATGACGCCGATCGGCAATTGATTGAGCCGGTCGGCGTAGTAGAGCGCCGAGAGCGCACCGGTGGCGAGGAAGCTCGCGAGGATCGTGTCGGCGAAGAGCGCAAGCTGCACGCCAGCGGAGCCGACGGTGGCCGGGCCGAGCGCGCGGAAGAATTTTCGCACATCGACATCGAAACTGGGCCAGCGGAACCACGGCTTCACGCCAGCCTTGCGGGCGTCGCCGGCGACCAGGACGAATTCCAGCAGCCCCGCCAGCAGCACGCCCCATGCCGCGGCATGCCCTGCGGTCGGAAAGGACGCCGCCATTGCCAGCGTCATCATCATGGAAAGATTCAGCAAGATAGGCGCTGCGGCGGCGGCGGCGAAACGCTGCAGCGCATTGAGGATGCCGCCGTAGAGCGTCACCAGCGACACCAGCAGCAGGTAGGGGAATGTGATGCGGGTCATTTCCACCGCGAGCGCGAAGCGGGTGGGATCGTCATTGAAACCGGGCGCCAACAGCGCGATCACCTCTGGGGTGAAGACCAGGGCCACCCCCAGCAAAACAATCTGGCTCAACAGCAACAGCGTAAAAATACGGTCGGCAAAGACAGCGGCCTGCTCCGCGCCGCCCTGCTGCCGGATGCGCGCATAGGCCGGGACGAAAGCGGCATTGAAGGCGCCTTCGGCGAAAATGGCGCGGAAATGATTGGGCAGGCGCAACGCCACGAAAAAGGCGTCGGCCACTGGCCCCGCGCCCAGGATCGCCGCCAGCATGATGTCGCGGATAAAGCCAGTGACCCGCGACACCAATGTCAGGCCCCCGACGGTTAGAATGCGCTCGATCATTAACCTTCCATGTGAAATAAAGGGGAAATAGACGCTGCGACGTTTAGGCGAATCAAAACTGCCGATGCCCCCTTCCCCCATCGTACCCGTTCTTCTCGCCGGCGGCGCGGGCACCCGGCTATGGCCGGTGTCGCGCGATGCGCTGCCCAAGCAATTTCTGCCGCTGGTCGGCTCCCTCTCCACCTATCAGCAGGCTCTGCAACGGGTGGCGGACCGGAGCGCCTTCGCCGCACCGATCGTGATGACCGGTGGACAATTCCATTTCTTCGCTCGCCACCAGGCAGAAAAATGCGGGCTTGATGCGAGGATTGTGATCGAGCCGCTGCGCCGGGATTCCGCCGCCGCCATCGCGGCTGCAACCGTGCTGGCGATGAAGCAGGATGCGGACGCGGTGGTGCTCACGCTTGCCGCCGATCATGTCATGCTGGACCCGGAGCTTTTTGTGCAAGCCTGCCAGCCTGGGCGGGAAGCCGCCGACGCCGGGCATATCGTCACCTTCGGCGTCAAGCCGACGCAGCCGAAAACGAGCTACGGTTACATCCTGCGCGGTAAGCCGCTCGGGCCGAAGGACGCCTACAAGGTAAAGAAGTTTGTCGAGAAGCCGGACGCCGCCACTGCCGCACGCTACATCGCGGGAGGCTATCTGTGGAATTCCGGAAATTTCCTTTTCCGCGCCGATGTGCTGCTCGCAGAGCTCAGGCGGTTCGAGCCCGCGTTAGTCGAATCCGTCGAAGCTTCGGTGGCGGCGGCCACCACTGATCTCGGTTTCCTGCGGCTTGACCCGGACGCCTTCTCGCGCGCGCCGCAGAAATCCATCGACTACGCGCTGATGGAGAAAACCGACCGCGCCGCGGTGGTGGAAGCGCATTATCGCTGGTCCGATATCGGAAGTTGGGACGCGGTGTTTGACGTGGGTGTGCGCGACGCCGCCGGCAACGCGGTGCAGGGCCATGTCGTCACCACCGATACGAGCAGTAGCGTGATCCATTCGGACGACCGGCTCACCGCTGTCGTCGGCGTCAAGGATCTCGTGGTGGTCTCCACCTCCGACGCCGTGCTGGTGATCCCGCGCGAGCGAGCGGAGCACGTGCGCGAGCTGGTGGAGAAGCTGAAGGCGTTGAAGCGCCCGGAGGCGACCGGCCACCGCCGCATCTATCGGCCCTGGGGCTACTACGAGTCGCTCGATGCCGGCGAGCGCTTCCAGGTCAAGCGCATCGTGGTGCGAGAGGAAGGTATGCTGTCCTTGCAGAAGCACCGCCACCGCGCCGAGCATTGGGTGGTGGTGCGCGGCACCGCCGAAGTCACGGTCGGTGAGGAGCAGCGCATCGTGCACGAGAACGAGTCGATCTATATCCCGATCGGCTCCGTGCACCGGCTAGCTAATCATGGAAAAATCCCGCTCGAGCTGATCGAGGTGCAGACCGGCAGCTATCTCGGCGAGGACGATATCGTCCGGCTGGACGATATTTACAAGCGGAGCTAAAGCTGATCCCTGTCCGCGTCATGGCCGGGCTTGTCCCGGCCATCGCGCTTAGTTGGGCAAAGTGCCTTCTTAAGCGGGATGCCCGGCACAAGGCCGGGCATGACGAAGGTGTGATGTGTTGCGCTACGCCAACGCGCGGCGTACCGCACCGATGATGCGGTCCTGGGTCGGTGCATCGAGATAGGCGTGCATCGGCAGGCTGATCACTTCATCCGCCAACTTCTCGCTTACCGGCACGCCGCCTTCCGCCACCGGGAAAGCCGTATAGGCGGCGAGCCTGTGCAGCGGGCGCGGATAATAGATCGCGGTGGGAATGCCTTGCGCCTTTAGTTCGGCGGCGAGCTGGCCGCGCCGGCCAGGTTGCAGGCGGATGGTGTATTGCGCCCAGACCGAGGTATAGCCCTCGGGCAACTGCGGTACCACCGCGACATCGGCAAGCGCCTCATTGTAGCGCCTGGCCGCCTCGTTACGCGCGGCGATCTCGTCTTCGAAAATCTTCAGCTTCTCGATCAGCACCGCGGCCTGCATGGTGTCCAGCCGCCCGGTGATCCCGATGCGCACATTGTCGTAGCGGTCGGTGCCCTGCCCGTGCACGCGCAGGCTGCGGATGATTTCCGCCAGACTATCGTCGTCGGTCATCACCGCGCCGCCATCGCCGAAACAGCCGAGCGGTTTTGCCGGGAAGAAACTGGTGGCGGTCGCGGGCGCGAGCGTGCCGAGTTTGCGGCCCTTATAAGTCGCGCCGAAGCCCTGCGCGGCATCGTCAAGCACAAACAAGCCTTCCGCCTGGGCGACCGCTGCCACGGCGTCGTGATCCGCCGGCAGCCCGAACAGATCGACGGGAATGACGGCCTTCGGCGTCAGCCCCTCTTGCTTCGCGACCGGAATAGCGCGCTTCAGGCTTGCGACATCGAGATTAAAAGTCGGCTCCTCGATATCGACAAAGACCGGCGTGGCGCCGAGAAGCGCGACGACTTCCGCCGTTGCGCAGAAAGTAAAGGCTGGACAGAACACCGCGTCGCCCCGGCCGACGCCCTTGGCCATCAGCACCAGCAAGAGCGCATCCGTGCCGCTGGCGCAGCTGATGGCGTGGCGCGCGCCGCAGAAGGCGGCGAGATCCTTCTCCAAGGCCTGCACCTCGGGGCCCATCACGAATTGGCAATGCGCAAGCACGCGCGCGATGGCATCATCGACGGCGCTGCCGAGGCGGCGGCGCTGGGCGGCAACATCAATGAAGGGAATCGGCGTGGTATCGAGGCGCGTGTGCTGGTTCATCAAGCTCATAATCCAAAAGCGTGACCGCGCGCGTCAGCCGGCGACGCGACGGGGAGCCTTGCGCGGCGCGGCCCTGACCTGGGCGGGCGTGGCTTCAAGACATTGAATGGCGATCTCCAGTGAGGCGACGCCTTCCTCCCCGGTAACGGCGGCCGGCTCATTGCTGGTGATCGCGCTGATGAAAGCCATCAGCTCGGCACGCAGCGGCTCGGCATGGCCGACGGAAAGATGCCGCATGGAATAGCTGCCGTCGGGCTGGAATCCAAAACATTCGGTGACCTGGCGGGTCAGCAGATCGCCCATCACGTATTTGCCGCGGGTTGCGACCGTGACGTTGCGCGCCTTGAACGGCGTCAGCCAGTTGGTGTTGATATGTGCGAGCACGCCGGAGGCGGTACGGAATTGCAAAAGCGCGATGTCCTCGCGCTCGGCCACCGCGCTGGAAAGTTGCGGCTGCACTTCGATGATCTCGGAATCGGTGAACCAGCGGATCAGATCGATGTCATGCACCGCGAGATCGATCACCACACCGACATTCGACATGCGCGGCGGGAACGGGCCGACGCGGGTGATTGCAATGGAGAGAATGTCCTCGCCATGGATCGCGTTCTTGATCGCCTCGACCGCCGGGTTGAACCGTTCGACATGCCCGACCATCAGCGTAACGCCGGCCCGGCGGGCGGCAGCGATGATCTCGCGCCCCTCCTCGACCGAGGAAGCAATCGGCTTTTCCACCAGCACATCCACGCCGCGGGAGATGCAGGCAAGTGCCATGCCGTGATGCAGATGGGTCGGCGCGGCGATGGTCACCGCATCAACGCCACCGTCGAGCAACGCATCTAAATTGTCGTAGCCGGCGCAGCCCAACGCCTTCGCCACAAAGTCTCGTTGGCTGGGATCCAGATCGACGACGCCGACCAGCTTGACCCCCGGCATGTCTGCGAACACGCGCGCATGGTTGCTGCCCATCACGCCGACGCCGATCACGCCCACGCGCAACGGGCCATCCGCGTTGTTCTTCGCGGTCTGCACCATGTTCAGAAGAATCCCCCGGTTCCTACGGTTATCTCTAGCACAATCCGGGCGCCGCGGACACCTCCCGGGAGGCGTGGTGAAACACGTTTTGATTCAGCGTATTACAGAGAACTGATTGATTTGAAACGCGAAAAGAACCGCCGGGCCGGTGCTATTCGGCGGCGCGCGGGGCCGGGACCGCGAGTTGCAGGCCGGCGGCAAGCGCGTCCTCGCGGAATGCCCTGACCGCATCGAGCGAGAGCTCGGCTCCGGTTTTGCTGCCGAGTGCCGGCAGTTTCTTCAGGATATCGGCCGGCGCGGTGATGATATGGCAGCCCATTTCGTCGGCTTCGACGACGTTGAATACCTCACGCGTGGACGCCCAGATGATCTCCACATTCGAGGTCTTGCGCGCGCGGGCGATCGCATCCCGCATGATCGGACGGTAGTCGAGACCAAGATCGGCCATGCGACCGGCGAAAACCGAGATGATGGACGGCGCGCCGCCCGAAAAAGCCTCGATAGCGCGTTCGACCTGCTCGGAGGTGAAGACGGCTGTAAGATTGATCTTCACGCCCTCGCGCGAGAGCGAGCGCACGGCTTCGTACAACGTTTCCCCGCGCGTCGTCGACACCGGCAGCTTGGTATAGACGTGTTTGCCCCAGCTTGAGATCACGCGCGCCTGCGCTACCATTTCCGGAATATCGTCGGAGAAGACCTCAAAGGAGATATGCCGGTCGGGGACCGCCGCGACGAGGTCACGGCCATAAGCCTGGTAGTCCTTCACTGCGGCCTTCTTCAGCAGCGAAGGGTTGGTGGTGAAACCGGCTATCCACCGGTTTTTTGCCATCTCGACGATTTGCGCCTTATCGGCGCCATCGGTGAACAGCTTGACCTTCAGGCTTTGCAGGCTCGGTGCGGTCATATCGGGGCCTCTCACAGGCGGATTTCGGGTTTCTCCCCGTCGCCTAAGCCCTCGATCCGCCTCTGTCAAATGCCGCGGTACCCCCGGTACCAGGCCGCGAAACGCTTGATCCCCTCCTCGATAGAGGTGGAGGGGCGGAAGCCGACGTCGCGCATCAGATCGTCCACATCGGCGCGGGTTTCGGAAACATCGCCCGGCTGCATGGGCGCCATTTCCCTGATCGCGGGACGCCCGAATTCCTTCTCCAAAAGGTCAACCACGCGCGAGACTTCCACCGTGCGGTTGTTCCCGATGTTGTAAATCCGCCAGGGCGCCAGGCTGCTGCCGGGATCGGGCGCATCGCCTGACCAAGCCGGGTTGGCTGTCGGCACGCGGTCGGCCAGCCGCACCACCGCCTCGGTCACGTCGTCCACATAGGTGAAGTCGCGCCGCATATTGCCGTTGTTGAACAGCCGCAGCGGTTTGCCATCGACGATACCGGTCGCGAAGATGAACATCGCCATGTCGGGGCGGCCCCAAGGACCATAGACGGTAAAGAAGCGCAGGCCTGTCGCCGGCATCCGGTAGAGATGGCTGTAGGTATGCGCCATCAGCTCATTGGCCTTTTTGGTCGCGGCATAGAGGCTGATGGGGTGGTCGACATTGTCATGCACCGAGAACGGCAGCTTGGTGTTTGCGCCATAGACCGACGAGGATGATGCAAAGAGCAGATGCTGGCACGCATTATGACGGCACCCCTCCAGCACATTGATGAAGCCTTGCACATTGGCATCCACATAGGCGTGCGGATTGACCAGCGAATAACGCACGCCCGCTTGCGCGGCGAGATGCACCACCTGCGGAAATTTGTATTCCGCGAAGAGCGCAGCCATCGCCTCGCGTTCCGCCAGATTCAGCTTGACGAAAGTAAATCCCGGCAGTTTGGCGAGCTCCGCGAGCCGCGCCTCTTTCAGCGCGGGATCGTAATAGTCATTGAGGTTGTCCAGCCCGACGACCTTTCGGCCATTCTGCAGCAGCCGGCGCGCGACGTGAAAGCCGATGAAGCCGGCCGCGCCCGTCACCAGGATTGCGTCATGTGCCATGGATCACAATCGCCACAGGTCGACACCGGCGGGTTTCGTGGCCCGGTCGAGCAGGGATTTGATGTCTAGCACGACGCCCTCTCCGCCTTTGAGCAGCCGCGTCACCAGTGGCCAGCCGCCGCGCACATAATCCTGATGCGATACCGCAAGGATGACCGCGTCCGCCGGGCGCAGGCTATCGAGCTCCGTCAGCGCCAGACCGTATTCTTGCTTGGTCTCGTCCGGTGACGCCAGCGGGTCATGCACCTGCACATCGACATTGAACGACTGCAATTCGCGTACGATGTCGAGCACTTTGGAATTGCGCGTGTCAGGCACATTCTCCTTGAAGGTCAGGCCCAGGATCGTCACCTGCGAGCCGCCATTGCCCCGACCGAACAGCCGTCGCACGCATTCGCGTGCGACGCGAAAACCGACATTGTCGTTGATGCGCCGTCCGGCGAGGATCACCTGCGGATGATAGCCCGCCATCTCCGCGCGGTGCGTGAGGTAATAGGGATCGACGCCGATGCAGTGCCCACCGACAAGGCCAGGATAGAACGGCAGGAAATTCCATTTGGTCCTGGCAGCAGCGATCACGTCGCCGGTGTCGATGCCGAGCGCCTCGCAGATCGCGGACAGCTCGTTCATGAAGGCGATATTGAGATCGCGCTGGGTATTCTCGATGACCTTGGCGGCTTCCGCCACCTTGATCGAGGGCGCGCGATGGATGCCGGCGGTGACCACCGAACCATAAACGTCGGCGACGACATCGAGCGTGGGGGCGTCCTGCGCCGCTACCACTTTCACGATGGTCTCAAAGCGATGCGCGGTGTCGCCGGGATTGATGCGCTCGGGCGAATAGCCGACGGTGAAATCGCTCCCGGCCTTCAGGTTGGAATGCTCTTGCAGCACCGGCACGCAGGTCTCTTCGATGGCGCCGGGATAGACGGTGGATTCGTAGACGACGATATCGCCTTTTTTCAAAACCTCGCCAACGGTACGCGAAGCCAACAGCATGGGGCCGAGATTGGGACGATTAGCCTCGTCGATCGGGGTCGGGACCGTGACGATGTAGAAATCCGCGCCGGCGAGGTCCTTGGCCTCGCTGGTCACCCGCAGATTTGAGCTTTTTCAGGTCCTCCGGCTTGACCTCCCGCGTGCGATCCTTGCCCGCGCGTAGCTCCGCGACGCGGCCCGGATCGATGTCGAAACCGATGACGGGTGAGCCTGAGCGGGCAAAAGCCGCCGCCACGGGAAGGCCAACATAGCCAAGCCCGATCACTGCTATCTTGCGCGTATGTGCCAAACTGATTTCCCTGCGCCCTGCGCGGGCACTGTTTACCGAGGGCCGGCTAGGGGCGCAATACAGCGCTAGTTGCAAAGCAATTTGTCATAAAGAGCCACGGTTTGCTGCCCAATCCGAACGCTGGAAAACTCCTCCTCCACCATCTTCCGGCCCGCATTGCCAAAGGTCTGCCGCAGCACCGGATCGCGCGCCAGCACGTCCATAGCGTCGGCCAGGGCGGCAGGATCGTCCGGCGGCACCAAGAGCGCATTGACGCCGTCGCGGGCGATCACGCGACAGCCCGGCACGTCGGTGGCGACGATCGCGCGGCCGCAGGCGGCGGCTTCCAGCAGGCTCTTCGGCAGGCCTTCGCGTCGCGACGGCAGCACGGCGATATGTGCCGCGGCCCAGACCTCGCGGATATCGGCGACCTGGCCGAGCACCTCCACGCCCTCGCGCGCTTTCCACGAAGCGATCTCCTCCGGCGGGATGGACGCCGGATTGGCGGGATCTGGCTCGCCCGCCAGCAACAGGCGAACCGGCCGCCCGCGCCTGCCCAGAATCTCATGCGCAGCAATCAGCGTTCGGATGCCTTTGTCGTCCAGCAGGCGGCCGACAAAACCTGCGGTCACCGGCCCGGGGCGTTCCGGCATGGGCGTAAGCTGATCGGTATCGACGCCGGAGCCGGGAATGAGAAAAACGCGATCCTGGCTGATACCGAGCGCGGCGATGGCGGCGCGATCGTCTTCATTCTGCACCAGCACGGCGGCGTTGCGGCGCGCGAGCAGGAACCGCAACAAGCTGCGCACGACGAGCCCGGTGAGCCGTGCCTTCGGGCTGCGCGAGGTGAAGACGAAGCCGAGACCTGCCAGCGCATTCAGCTTTCGCATGGGTAAGCCAAGCGCGGCGACCGAGCCGATCACCGTTGGCTCAAGCGCGACGTGATGCACGAGGTCGGGCTTCAGCCTGCGGTAGAGGCGCCGCACGTCGCCGATCAGCCGCAGGCGGTCGACTGGATTGGTGCTGCCGCGCCGCCAAGCCAGCGGATGCAGCGTGATTCCCAGGTCTTCGATGGCGGCGCCATCGGCTTGCACACGGGTGGCGACATGCACTTCATAGCCGGCCTGCTGAGCAGCCAGCGCCATCGGCAGCCGGTGCGAGCGGAAATACCAGTCCTCGGAGACCAAATAGAGCAGCCGCCGGACTGGGTGCGGTGAGGTGTCCCGAGTCATCGCGCGCAGAATTCCCCAGCAAGAGCAAAAGCGACAGCAAATTCTTTCGAGTGCCAAATCTTTCTTGACCGTGACCGGCGGCTCTGGCTGCTTGACGCGGTAGGCAATTGCCCATAAACGCAAGCTCGCTCGCCGAGCCGTAATTGACGGGCTGCCAAGTCGTATCCCTTAAAACCGGCCTGCGAGGACATCGATCCCTAATCCATGATTTCACGCGAGCGACGCGACCGTCTCAAGTCGGTTCTGATCCGTTACCCGGTGCTCTTTCGCGCTGTGCGCTCCAGCTACATCAGTTATGCGGTGCTGCGACGCGAGCTGTTCGCCCTGATCCGTTTTGCCCCGCAAATGATCGCGTCGCGGATCGGCCGCGGCCATCAAGCCGGGAGCTGGAAGCGTGAATTGCCGGTGCAAAGCCCCTCGCGCGTCGATGCCGGCGCGGTAACGCCCACGCTTAATCCGCAGCAGATCAAAGCTTGGTGCAATGCGCGAAATCTACCCTTTTCCGAAGGCGCCGATGCTATCTATCTTCCGCCGCAGACCTGGCGCGCGACGCCGCTCGCGCAGGTTCTGTCAGCCTATCCGGCTGACGCAGGATTGAAGATCGCACAGCACGCCGGCGATGCTTCTGCTGCCCATGCGGGCCGCGTGCCACACCTCTCCCGGCTTCTCAGCTTGAACTATCAGCACCTATTCAATGGCGCGCCCCGGCTCTACGACCTGCTCGAAATCCGCGATGGCGCAAAAATTACGTGGGCCGCATATGTTGTCGAAGATTCTTTCGCAGCACCCGCAGCGGATGATTCAGTTCTGGAAAACTACGGAAGATATCTACGCGAGCTTGCAGCGAGCGTCACCGAGCAAAGCCATTTTGGTGGCCGCATGCGTGTGCTCGGCGGCAGGACCGGGTACTTCCTTTATCAGGAAATTCCTGGCCTCGACTATCCCGCCAAGCGCTCGCCCCGTATGCGGCTGCAAGCCTGGGACGCGCTGCTGCAACGCGCGCATGTATCGATTGAAGGAAAAGTGATCTTCGATATCGGCTGTAATCTGGGTCTGATGGGAGCGGAATATCTTCGCCGCGGTGCGCGTTGGGTGCACGGATGGGATCAGCCCGAAGTGGTGGAAGCGGCGCGCAAGGTGCTGCTATCAGTCGGCTGCACGCGATTTTCCCTGACCGGCAAAAGACTTGATCAAGACGTCAATCTATTCTCGGACGTTCCGGCGCATCTGCAAGCTGTCGACAGTCAGGACGCGATCCTGAGCTACCTCTCGGTCCGCGAACATCTCGGCTGGCTGGCCGGTCTGTCCAAGCTCCCCTGGCGCTACATGCTGTACGAGGGCCATCCGGAAGACCGCCAGATCGAAACTTATATTCGCGAACTAAACGCCTGGATTCCCGTCCGCCTGTTGACGACTGACCGCGTCTCCGACGGCGTCACGGGCACCTGCGACATCGCGCTGATCGAGCGGCTTCCCAGCGCATGACCGGACGAAGCCGGGGACCGGGTTCCTCGATAACGCCATGAAGCGCTTGTTACATCAGTTCCTTTCGGGCAATTTCGGTGAACTTTGGAGCGGGTAATTTCATGAACGGACTGCCGCATTTCGCCGCGGAATTCAGCCCAATCACCGATTGCTGCCGGCCCGAAGCGCGCCTGTTGAGCCATCACGACTACGTCGGCCATAGACCGGCGGCAGCCCCGGCGCATCGGTGAGCGATCGCCCCTGGCTTATTCTCCCGATCGAAACCAAGGCTCGGGAGCTTGACGCCAAAACGTTCATTGCCTGCGCCGCGGCGGAGGCCGGCTTCCGCGTCCTGCTTGGCGAGCAGAATGCGCTGCTGCGCCGGCTATCCCGGCTTCCGCGCGGCTTTTACCTCGATAAGAGCATCGCGCCATTGAAAGTGCCCAGCTTCGAACGGCTGAAGAAGCTCGGCTTCCGCGTACTGGCTTGGTGCGAGGAAGGCCTCGTCTATCGCGACCGCGACGCCTATCTGCATGAGCGGGTGTCGCCGAAAGCCTTCGATGAGGTCGAAGCCTGCTTCGCCTGGGGCCAGCAACAAGCCAATGATGTGCGCAGCGCGGTGAACAACGTGCCGCCGCGCATTTTTGAGACCGGCAATCCGCGCTTCGACCTATTGCGTCCCGGCCTGCGCGAGCTTTACCGCCCGGAACTCCGAGGCTTTGCGCGCGCGCTTTGGCAGCTTCATCCTGATCAATACGAATTTCGCCCGTTACAACCATTACTTCGGCCGCGACAAGACGATGGGGATTTTGAAGACGCGAGGCCTCGTGCGCGGCGAAAAGGACAAGGTCTTCTTCCGCGGCTGGATCGATTTCCTCGGTGAAGTGTTCCATTCCTTCGAGGACATGCTGCCGCGGCTCGCCAGCGCCTTTCCGACGCGCAACATCGTCGTGCGCCCTCACCCTTCCGAGAACCACGATACCTGGCGCAAAATCGCCGCGGGCATTCCGAATGTGCAGGTGATCTACGAAGGCGGCTCGATCCCCTGGCTGCTGGCGTCGGAATTATCGATTCACAACAGCTGCACGACGGGCGTTGAAGGCGCGTTGATGGACAAGCCGGCAATCGCCTATCGCAAGGCGCGCTCGGAGACTTACGATTCCTTTCTGCCGCATCGCGTCAGCGTCAATGCCCATAGCTTCGAGGAGTTGGCCAGCGCGGTCGAAAGTGTGTTTGCAGGCAATTACCGCGCGCCATTGCAGGATGACCCAGCCGTGCGCGCCGATGTGGCGCGCTACATCGCATCGCTGGACGGCGCTTCCGCCACTGAACGCATCCTGTCGCATATCTCCGCGCTGCCTGACATTCCTCTGGGCGAAGGCGCTCTGACCGCGCGTCTGCTCGACCAAGGCGAGCAGGCGTTGCGCACAATCGCACGCACCGTTCTTGCCCCTGTGCGGTCCACGGGTGGCTATGCTAAGCAGAAATTTCCCGGCCTGGAGCTGCGGGAAATCGAGAGATTGGTGGAGCGCTATCGTGCACTCACCGGGCGTTTCGGCATGGTGACGGTGCGGCCGGAACATACATCCACGGTGACGATGGAGGCAGGGTAATGAAGCGGGTTCTCGTGCATGCCGGCTATCCCAAGGCCGCAAGCACCACCTTGCAAAATGGCTTATTTCTGCAGCTGCATAGAAAAAACGCGATCCACTTTCTCGGCCGCGCCTTTGAAAGTCGCTATTACGGCGCGAAGGCCAACAAGCGCGAATTCAAAAACTGGTTCAAATCGGTCACAAAAAACGGCGGCGCCGGCGATTTCGCTGGGGCCGCTTTCGGATTCCGTTCTCAATCTGCTGTCCGAGGGCTTGTTCATGATGAACGAGCGGCACAGCGATGAGATCGCAACGCCAAAACAGTTGCGTGATTATTTTGCGTCGAAGGCGGACAGGCTGGAGGTGCTTCTGATAATCCGAGCGCAGGCCACGCTGATCCCTTCATATTACGTGCAGAATTACCGTAGGATGACGCAAAAGGCCCTCTCAGATTTTATCGCTTATCATGCCCAAGAGAATTGGGCTGGAGAAGGAAAGATTTTCAATCTGCACGATGTGACGCGAGCTTATGTAGACGTGCTCGGAAAAGACAATGTCCATGTCGCGTTATTTGAAGATCTTGCCTCGAACAAAGACGCTTTCGCTTCAGCGCTTGCATCCGCTATGGATCTTCCCGTCAACCTCATTCAAGACAATCTGGGTGCAAGCCATCTCAATCAGACCAAGAATGATGGTGGCGTTGTGCTTGTGAAAAAGCACAACAAAGGATCCCTGCGGCACATTGCGATACAGGCGCTGAAAATGGTGAGCGCCGGGGCTGCCGATTTATTGCGCCTAAGACTTCCCGTTGTATCGGTCGCGGAACAGCAGGTTATTTTTGACTCCTTCAAGGACAGCAATCTAAAGCTGGCAGAAGAGTTTTCGTTAGATAAGACGCGCATGCGCCAATATAAATATTTCTGACCGCCGCACTAAAATCGGTAACGCCTGTTCCTTGCGGCGTCCGATTATTCTTGCTGCAACCGGCGCGCCACGACAAGCCCCACACCATAGGCAAGTTTTGTCGGCATATCGCCAGAGGTAAACACGGGCTCAAAGCCATAACGACGTAAATCCGTAAAGCTTGCCGCAAAATAACCTCTCGACGAAATCAGAGCATGCCGCATGGGATCCTTGTTCCATTCCGCGAACGGCTCAAACATGGCGACATGCCCAGAACAGACATTCGCAATTTGCTCCAAAACTTGGTCTCGAATCGATTCCATTTGCTCAAGCGCCTGGATGCTGTAGACCAAATCGAAGCTGCCCTTTTTGAACGGAAGCTGCGCCGCACTGCCTTGGTGTAGTTCGATGCGTTGGTGCGCTTCTTCATCCACGATAGGCAGCGGCGAAAACTGCCTGAATTGTTCCGGCAATTTCGGCATCGCACGAAAAGCCCGCGCCACCTCATCGCCGGCAGCCGTCAGTTCGATGCCCGTGAACTTTATGTTTGGGAATTGCGCGGCGAGAATACAGAGATTCAGCCCCATCCCGCTGCCGACTTCCAAGATATTGGTCGGCTTCAGCTTTTCTATCAGGCGCATCAGGAGAAGCAGATGCACCCGCTTGACCCAGATACTGTACGCGAAGTAGCGCCGATCTCCCCAGACGATGGCGCCGCGATTATCCGGTCGGCGCGTAAAGCGCGCGAGCGCGGCTTCCGGCGTCCATTTATCCTCATATACTTCGCGCACGCTGGGATCGGCGCGCGGCCGTAATATCCTGCGCCACCATGGCAAGGGCTTTAACAGTTTGTCGCGAAGTTGTTTTTCCCGGGCGGTCCACTCCGAATCTTGAGCAGAGACGGTTCGCTCAATGCCCGGCGCGAAAGCCTGTTCAATCTCCTGCTCGCTGACGTCGAGATGCAACGTTTTACTCAAATTTAGTCCCCACTCGTCCGCTGCCGATCGGCATCGTTGTTGCCGAGCTCTTTCAATATCGCGTCGCGCGTGCGCGCAGCGGCATGGCCGTCGTCATTGCCGGTCCAGAGTACGAGCGTTTGCCTGGTTTCGGAATCGAGCTCCTCCGGCACCGGTTTCGGGTCGCGTGCAAGCTCGATCAGTGTGTCGGCAAGGCTCTCCGGCGACGGGGCGGCGACACTGATGTTGCGCAGGTCAATGAGATAAGGCCAGACCTCAGGTGCTTCCGCTTCAGCAAACCACGGCACTACCACCGGCTTGCCGGCTGCGACGGCTTCAAGCAACGCGGTTGAATTGAAGCCGCAGACAACCGAGGCCTCCGCGATCAACTGCAGGATGTCGCCGCCATGGACGACGCGCATGTTGGGCGGAAACTCAGTCTCTCGCGCAAGACCGAACAACGCTGCGGTCTCCCGCAAATCGCGAGCGCGTCCCTTCGATTTCACCACGACCTCAATGCCGGAATTGTCGCGCGCAACATGAAGAAGCGCACGGCAGGTTTCTTCACTCAAGCGCATCAACGATATATCACCGTCATCGGCTTCTTCTTCCTCGAAATAAATCTTCCCAGGTATCTCCGTTTTTCGGGCGATACGTGGCATCCCCGTGGCCGGAGAGAATACGAAAAACAGGATGCGGTTGCGCTTCACCGTGCCGGCATTGGCGCGCCGCCATGCGTGCATGCGGTCGAGCCGCGGCATGCCGACGATCTCGATGCGCGCCGCCTCCGCGACCCCCGCGCGCATTTGCAAGTCACGCTCGATCTGGTTGTAGACGAGGATTTTACGCCCGGTGAATGGCCCGCGCCGTTCGCCGATAGATGCGCTCAAAGAATTCCACCCGCCCCGACGTCTTCAGGTTCTCCTTATGCAGCGCGATGAAAGGCGTGCCCATCTCCTGCATGGCGGAAGCGAGTTCGCGTTCGCTCGGCATAAGAGAAATTTCCGGAAATCATTGCGTCGATGCGCATGAAGCGGCGCAGCGTCTTGAGCAGACCCGCGAAAAAGCGGCGATAACGCAGCTTGGCTTCATCGAACTCAGCGCCGCAGGAGGCGTAATTGTTGTCGTCGATGAAATAGGGCAAGAAGGCCGACGCAAGCGCCTTCACAATAATGCGCGGCAAGCCGACCACTTTAACCGCGCCGGCATCGAGGAGAGCCGTGATGATATCCTCGGTGAAGCCTTCCTTGGTGAGGATCACAACGGTGCGGGGGTCCGCCGCCTTGGCAGGCTTCATTGTTCTCAAGGCCGGCAGAATCAGGAGCGCCGCAAGCCATGGCGAATTGAGCGCCGCGCTGCGCCGGATCGCTCCGAGATAAAGCGCTTTGAAGCTAGCCGACGGCGACATCGCGCTCGCTCACCACCTGTTCGACTTCGTTGGTGTTGATGCGTTCGAGCGCATAGGGCGCGTGCTGGGGGGTCACCCATTTGCCCTTCAGGGTAACGCCGATGACGAAGCCGTGGCGCCGGCAAAAGGTCGCCGGATCCGGAGGCAAGGCCCAATCGCGACCATAGGGGAAGGAAATCCACCGCGGCTGGCGGCCTAGGATGTGATGCAAAGCGCGGATGTGGCGACCCATAAGTTCTGCTTCCTTGGCCCCGAGCCGCGTCACCGGCTGATGATCGTGGGTATGCGCTTCGACGCGGTGGCCGGCCGCTTCGAGTGCCCGCAACGTCTCGCCGACCATGTAAGTTCGCCGGCAGAATTCCGCTTCGCTGACTCCCGTGCGGTTGAGCATGGCGCTCGTCGCCGCGTCCACGACTTCTTCCGGAAGCAGGAAATTGAGCAGATACTTGATATCGGCATCCTGCGGACGATCGTAGATGTAAGTGGAGCGGGCGGCTTTTTCTTCGCTCGTCGGACAACCGGCGGCCGCGCCATTCCTCCGGCAAGGCAGGCGAGAAACTCCGCGCGGAACCGATCCGGTTCCATAGTCGCGCGCAGCCAGTGAATTTTGTGCACCGGCACGGCGCGCTGCTCGGTGAGCGGGCGCGAGCAGACGAAGAATACCGCCTTCACGCCCATGGGATCCAGAATCTGGCGCGCGGTCTCGGCATGATCGACCAGGCCGTCATCGAAGGTGATCAAAACGCTGTCGCGCGGCAGCTCCCGTCCCTGCAGGACGAAAGCCTCGACCTCTTCCGGCGTCGCAATATGGAATTGTTCCGCGAGACGCTTGACCTGCTGCGCGAAAGCGTCCGGCGAAATCGGATGGATGCCCGGATAGGGATGCGCATGCGGGTCCCGCACGTAATGATAGTTCACCAGGAGAAGCTGTCGCGACATGTAAACTCCCGCGCCCTCAGGCCGTCGGGCTCTCCGCTGTGACCCGCTCGTAAATGTCGCCGTAACCACGCGCATT
Source organism: uncultured Alphaproteobacteria bacterium (assembly GCA_963728585.1). Lineage (GTDB taxonomy): Bacteria > Pseudomonadota > Alphaproteobacteria > Rhizobiales > Xanthobacteraceae > CANKHA01. The sequence goes on along the minus strand of CAVSLB010000002.1, from coordinate 253,079 downwards.
GATAGCGCGCTTGATTTCCATCAGCTGGTTTTGAGTAAGAACCTGCGGCCAGATTCCGACGCGTTCCCCACTGAGCGGCTCCTTCAATCGTTCCAAAGTGGTGGACGCCTTGCCGGTGGCTTCCAGCACCTTGTCGAAATCCTCCTGCCGGCCGGTGAATTGCGCAACTGCAGCTTCCCAAGGCTCTTCGATGAAGTCGATGACCCGCCGCATTGTCTGCTCCGACGCGGCAATCAGGTCTTCATAACGGATAGCGAGATAAGATTTATCGGAAGGATTGATCTCGCCCTTCAAGCGCAGGCCGCGCCCGATGGTGGAAACCCAGCGGTCGGCAAACTCCTCGGGGGAATCCCACTTCCTTGCTTCCACGAGCGACGCGAAGACATCGCGCGGATCGCGGATGATATGGACGATTTTCGCGTCGGGCCATGCCGCCCAGATGCGATCCGCGTGCGCGATGTTGCCCGGCGTCTTTTCCGCCCAGCGCGGTTTGCCCTGCCGGCGTGCCACTTCGGCCATCAGCGTTTCGAGAAAATCCTCAGCCGTTGCCGAGCCGCATGGCCATGCCGGTCACTTCGGCTACGCTCATGTCAAAAAAATGCGCCAGACGCCCGTACATTACTTTCATGCTGGCGGATTCGCGCGCGGACCAGTTCCAGTCGAACCAATAGGTCTCGAGCCCGGACGCAATCGCGCTGTGCTGCCCCAGCATCGCGCGCAGCAACGACGTTCCCGACTTGAACATGCCCCCGACGAAGATCGGCGCGCGCGACACTTAATCTATCTCCCGTTCGAGCAGCCATTCGGCCAATTCGAGTTCGAACATGTCGTCGATATTGACGACATGCCGGTCGACGACCACGGCGACGGCGCCGCGATCGATGATGCAACCCTCGTTCACCAGATGATCGCGGGTGACTGCGTAGCACAGACCATTGCGGTGGTAATAGGCGGGAATCCCCTGCCGCAAAGAGTGGTTGGCGCCGCCTTCCAGATAAAAATCAATCTCTCCTTTATCGTTTATTTTCAATGTCTTATGCGGGGTATAATGCGCCGGCAGTGGGCGAGACGGTTGCCGCCGCCGGCGCGCCGGCATCGATCAAGGCCCGCAGCGTGCGCTCGACGTCTTCCGGCCGCCGCAGCGGACTGGTCGGCTCCAGCAATACGGAAAGATCGAAACGCTTGCCGTAATGCGCCTCGGCGGCGAGCCAGGCATGCCGCCACATGTCGACCGAAGTCGCGGTGTCGCCCGACAATTCCGGCGGACGCATGAAGGGCGCGTCGAGGCCATGCGCTTTCGCTTCCGCAGCGATCTCCGGATCGTCAGTGGAGATCAACGCGGCATCGATGAATGGCAAGGCAGCTGGCCACCTGCGCCGCACGCGCAACCAGCGACACCCCGCCCACCGTTTTCAAATTCTTGCGCGGGATCGACTTCGATCCGCCGCGCGCCGGCACCACCGCCAGAACGGTGCGGCCTTCGATCATGCGGTTACCTCCGAGGTAACAACTGCGCGGCCGTTCTTGCTGCTGGTACGAATGGCCTCGATCAATTGCATCACGCCGACGCCCTGCGCCAGCGTGCAGGACGGCTGGGCGCGGCCGGCGATCACCTCGAGAAATTCCTTCGCCACCGCCACGAACATGTCATTGCGCTCATAGTCGAATGTTTCTTCTTCCCATTTCTGTGCGCTTTCGCGGCCGATGGCGATGCGATTCGGATCGGCCGACCACATCAGCGTCCCGCCTTCGCCGATGAAGCGGATAAATTTCTCATGCGGGCGGCCGTAAAGATCGAGATGCAGCGAGACGCGCAGGCCGTTCTGAGAACAGCGCCAGCACGTCCACATTGTCGTCGGCGTCAATCTCCAGATCCGAAATCTTCTCGACACGCCCGATCAGCTGCTGCGGCCTGCCGAACAGCCAGACCATGAGATCGATCCAGTGGCTTTCATCGAGCAAGGCGCCGCCGCCTTGCGCGGCGCTCGCCATGAAGAATTCCTGATAAGGTTCCCAGGGATGCCAGTCGGCGAGATGCGCCGACATGTGGAACTGCACGTGGCGCAGTTTGCCGACCGCGTTGCCGTCGAGCAGTGCGCGCAGCCGCTTGAGCGGCGGCCACCAGCGCCAGGTATAACCGAGCAGCACCGGCACGCCCGTGGTCTGCTCCGCCCGCAGCATGATCTTGGCCTCGGCGGCGCTTTTGGCCACCGGCTTCTCCAGCAGCACCGGCAGCTTCGCCTCAAGCGCGGCGAGGGTGTTGGCCGGATGGTAGGCGGTGGGCGAAGCCACGACGACGCCATCCAAGCCCCCCGCCTCCAGCGCGGCCTCGGCGGTGGCATGCGAACCGACCACCGCCGTTTCGGCGGCGAGCTCGGCGCGGCGCTCCGCACGCGGATCGACGCAGGAGATGCGGCAGCCAAGCGCGGCAAGATTGCGCGCGTGGCGCTTACCGACGCTGCCGGAGCCGATGATCAGAATGTGCGGTGCCATGTTCAGAACCTTGGCGCCACTCTAACGGATACCGGCGACCATCGCCTCATAGGCGTCGGGCTCGAACGGAATTTCGAGGAAAGCCGGCCCGCTGGACGGCATCCAGTCGGCGAGTGCGTCCTGAACCGCATTGATATTTTCCGCGCGCGTGCCCGGGATACCGAGCGAATCGAAGACAGGGACCCAGCTCTTGCCGTCCATGATGAGCGGCTTTTGCGTCAGCCGCTCTTTGATGGCGCGGGTGCGGACCGAGCCGAAAGCATTGTCGGTCATCAGCACGATCAGCAGCGGCAGCTTGTGCTGGACCGCCAGCTTGGCCTCGGCGAGATACATCGCGACGCCGCCATCGCCGGTGACCAGCACAGTCGGCAGGCTGGAGTCATGCAGCGCCGCGCCGAGCGCCATCGGCAAGCCGGTGCCCATATAGCGCCCCTGCCCCGACAGCAGACAGAGATCCGCGGAAGCCGCCCGCCAGGCGTGCTCGCCGATAGTGCAGAAATAGCCCGTGTCCATCACCATGCGCAGGCGGCGCTGAAACTGGTGATCGATCGCGGCGAAGACCGCGCCCGGAAGGAAGCCCTCTTCCATGCGCGCTTGCAGCTTCTCGAGCGTGCTCCGCAATGTCTTCGAGGCCCCAGGCTTTCTCGGAAAGATGATCCAGCACAACCGAGGCATCGCCCAATCCGACGCGCGCGGCAGGCGCAAAAGCATCTGTGCCCGGTGTCTCCACCGCTTCGATGGCGAGATACGGCGCTTTAAATGGCGCACAGCGCAAAGCCTCGCGCGCGGTGAGCCCAATGCCGATGATGAGATCGGCCTGCGGCAGCAGCACATGTTCAGGCGTCAGCTCCAGCCCGACGCCGGTCCAGAGCCCGGCGGCATTCGCCGCCCGCTCGTCCACGATGCCCTTGGCCGCGGCGGTGGAGAAAACCGGGCAGTTGAGCTTGGCCAGAGCCGCGCCGAGCCCGGCGCGCGAGGCGAGCGCGCCGGCAATCACGACTGGCCGTCTTCGCGTTGCGCAGAAGCTCGCGCGCCGCGCGTGCCGTCCTGCCGCACGCTCGCGATTTCCGGCAAAGCCTCGGCACTGGCCGGCTCGGAAGGCGCCAGTTCGAACAACACCGGCCCCGGCTCTTCTGCGCAGGCGAAATGCGCCATCGATGTGAAGCTCGGGCCGTCCTTGGCGAAGAACCGCGACGCCTTGGTGACGGGCGCGACCAGCGCGGCCTGCTCCATCCGCTTATGCGCCTGCGAGACAGGCGAGCCGGGTGGAAAAGCTTCCGCCAGATGCACCAGCGGATAAGCCTCGAACCAGGCGGCGGCGATGCCGGGCACGGCATTGGCCAAGCCGGGACCCTTGATCGACAGTGAAACGCCGGCGCGGCCGGAAAGCCGCCCCACGGTCGCCGCCATCAGCGCGCCCGCGCCCTCGAAATGCGTAAGCTGAAAGGCGATGCCGCGCTTTTCCAGCGCGTCGATCAGCGACAGCGTCACGCCGCTTCCCGGCACGCCGAACAGCCGCGTCACGCCATGGGCTGTGATCTCTTCGGCCAGGCGCGCGATGTCGGTCACGGTGCGCGCCTCGAAAGCCGGCGCGGATTTTCCCCGCCGCATGCGCGCAAACCACACGCACCGCATCCGGGCTGAAGCCGCCGCACATGCGGGGTGATGAGCAGGTTGTCGATGCGTGCGCGCATAGCGCACGAGCGGATGGTTGCCCGTGTCGGGCTCGCCCTCCAGCACATCGAGGCCGGCGCCCGCCGAGCCGGCCGGATTCCAGCGCCGCCAGCAGCGCCGCTTCATTCACCAAGGCGCCGCGCGAGGTGTTGATCAGGAAAGCGCCGGGCTTCATGGAATCGATCAGCGCGCTTGATACCAGCCCCGCGGTTTCAGGCGACAGATGCACATGAATGGAAACGAAATCGCTTTGCGAGAAAACGTGCTCAAGCGGCGCTTTCCGGATGGTGTCAGGAAATTTTTGCAGGAAGGGATCATGGCCGATCACATCCATATCGAAGGCACGGGCATAGCGCGCCATCCAGCCGCCAATCCGGCCGCAGCCGACAAGGCCGAGGCGCTTGCCGCGCAACATGACGCCGGGGAATTCCTCGCGCGTCCAGCCGCCCTCCTTCACATGATTTACCGCCGCCGGCAGCTTGCGCGCGAGCGCCATCAACAGCGCGAAGGACAATTCGGCGGCGGGCGTGATGTTGCGGAGAACCTCAGGGTCTTCCTTCAACGTCCGCACGGTAATGCCGCGCTGCTCAAGGCCGTCGCGCGCAATGTGATCGGATCCAGTGGTGGCACAGGAGATGATCTTCAGCTTCGGGGCCGCCGCCAGCATCTCCGGCGTGAGCTTCACTTTCATGGAGGCATCGAGTAGGCCATCCGCGTCGCGCAAGGCATCGGCGACTTTCTCCGGCTCGGCCGCGACATGCATGACGTCGGCCGCGCCGGCGAGCGCCTGCTGTGTCGCCTCGAAGCCTTCTTCCGCGCCGAGATAAATGACCCGCTTCATGATTTGCCGGTGCCAGGCGCGCGAAGCTGAGCCAGCGGATTTTCTCATCGCTTCACGCTTCGCATCTCAATTGACATAAGACAGCATCTTCTGGATACGGAATTCCGCCGTGGCGAGGATATCTGCGATTTGCTTGCCGGCGGTACCATCGCCGAACAGTTTCGACTGCGGATATTTGCCGTGCTTCAATTGCTTGCGGATCGCCGCCTCGATTGCGCTGGCATCGTAGCCTACGTCGACGACATTCTCCGCGCGCTCCCGTCCCTGCTGGCGGGTCCCGATATTGACGCAAGGCACGCCCATGAATGCCCCTTCACGCAGGCCGGAAGAAGAATTGCCGACCAGGCACGCACAGTTGTCGAGCAGACGCACATAATCTTCGGGCGAAAAATTCCGGTAGAAATGCAGATAGTCGGGATTGTGATGTTCGCGGAACACCCGCAGGCCCTTGGAGATGTCGTCGGACCCTGCGTCCACATTCGGCCATAGCCAGGCCGCCTGCATACCGATGCGCGAAATCGCCTCCAGCGTCTGTCCGATCTGCGCGAACCCCTTGCCATATTCCGTCGTCACCGGATGTTGCAGCACCACGAGATAAGGTTTGCTCGGGTCGATATCGGCGCCGACGCCGGCATAGCGCTTGAACAGATCCGGCGGCAGCGAGAGATCAGAATCCGCCACCACGTCCATGGCCGGGCAGCCGGTGAGATGTACGGTCTCCGGGTCTTCCCCCATGCGGATAAGGAAATCATAGGCGCGCTGCGACGAGGGAAAATGCATATGCGCCAGCTTGGTCACCGCGTGACGCACGCTCTCGTCGATCGAACCGGTCACCTCCCCGCCCTGGGTATGCGCAACCGGAATGTTCATGTAGCTCGCCGCGATCGCGGTGGCGATGGTCTCAAAGCGGTCGGCGACCGTAAGCACTACGTCCGGTTTGATATTCTCGAATTGCGAGGCCAATTCAAGAATCCCAAGCCCGGTCGATTTCGCCATAGTGGTTGGCGTTTCGCCTTCCACAATGGAGTGCACCACAGCGGTCGGCTCAAAGCCGTCGGCGCGAATGACGTCGACCACGCTGCCGAAGCGATGCAGCAATGCCGAAGCGCCCACCAGAAGCTGCAGCTTCAGCCTTGGGTGCTTCACGACGGCGCGCATCACGCTTTTGACGCGGCCGTAGTTAGCGCGGCTGTTGACGACAACACAGACCTTACGCGGTGATTCAGGCATCAATATCGTCCCGGGACAGCAGGCGCTGAGCGTCGGCATCGCGTCTGAGGCGGCGGCCAACGAGCGACTCGAGTTCGGCGGCGGGAATTCCCGTGCCGGGTTTTTTCACAGTGAGCATGTCGCGCGCAAGCACGGTGCCGGCGGGAAGATTGCGCGCCACCGCCACGCTCTTGCCGAACATGGTGCGCGTGGCCGCCAGGTCCTCGGCGATGCGATCTTTGTCCACCGGATGCGTCAGCATCTGGGCGATGGCGTCGCGCGCCTGCGCAACCTGCTTGAATTCCTCGACCGTGAGCGAAGCCGGCGTATCGGGACCAAACATGCGTTTATCGAACACAATATGCGCCTCGACCATGTCGGCCCCCTGCGCCATGGCGGCGAGCGCGGGATGCACCGTCCCGGAATGGTCGGACAACCCTGCGGGACACTTAAAGCGCTGGCGCAATTCCCCAATCACGTTCAGCCCGACCTCGGCCAGGCTCACGGGATAGCGTGAGGTGCACTGAAATAGCGCCACTTCAGCACCGCGCTGGCGCAGCCGCGTCATCACCTCGTCGATCTCGGCGTAAGTGCTCATGCCGGTGCTAAGCAAGATCGGCCCCCCGGCCGCAAGCATGGCATCGAGTAGATCCTGCGTTCCTACTTCTCCCGAGCCGACTTTCCAGGCGGCCATCCCAACCTTCTTGAGCAGATCGACGGCGGCGACCGAAAAAGCCGAGCTGAGGAAGACAAGCTTGCGCTCGCGCGCATGCGCGGCGAGACCGGCCCATTGCTCGGGGGTGAACTCCATGCGCTTCCAATAAGCGTAGCGCGTCTGATCCTGCTTGGAGAATTTGATACGAAACGGCTCGTCCAGTGTGGATTCCGCATCCGCGATATGGGTTTGGAACTTAACCGCGTCCGCGCCCGCGTCGGCGGCGGCATCGATATAGGCATGCGCGGCGCCGAGCGAGCCGTCGTGTGCCTGCGCTACCTCAGCGATGAGGAAACACGGGGACTGCGGACCGATCCGGCGGCCTTTGATCTGAATGGATTCGGTCATGGCGTGGCGCCGGCAGAAACTTTGGGGGTTTCGGGCCGGCTCATTTCCAGGGCTTTACCGCGTTCGATGCGGTAGATCACGTGGGCGCCGGAGATCACATCCGGCCGGTGGGAAATGATCACCACGGGATGGGTCCGGGAGAGTTCGTTGATCAGCTCGCCGATGATCACCTCGGTCTGCTGGTCCAGCGCGCTGGTGGGCTCGTCGAAGATATAGAGATCGGGGTCACGCAGCAGTTCGCGCGCCAGTGCCAGCCGCTGCCGTTGGCCGCCGGAGAGCAGGAGCCCTCCCCGGCCCAGCGGGGTGGCATAGCCCTTTTCCATAGCAGAGACGAATTCGTGCACATGCGCGCGGCTTGCCGCCCGCAACATCTCGGCTTCGGTCGCATCCGGCCGGCCGAGCAACAAATTCTCCGCCACGGTGCCGTTAAACAGTTGCGGTTCCTGCGAGAGATATCCGACACGCGCGCGCAAGGAGCGCACATCGAACTCGCGGATGTCCCGGTCGCCGACCAGAATACGTCCCCGGTCGGGCTCACGCAGGCGGACGATGAGATCCACCAGCGTGGTCTTGCCGCTGCCGGAAGGACCGACGATCGCGGTCAATCCGACCGGGGCGATCTTCATATTGAGGCCCTCGAAGATCGTTTGCCGTCCTGGGGGCTGCAACGTGATGTCTTCGAACACGAGACCGCCGGTGAATCCGGTGAAGGGCGCCGAGCCGCGCGTTTGCTCGGGCGCGGTCGCCATCATGTCGCTTATGACCCACAGCGAAGGCAGCGATGTGGTGATGTGGAGCCGGCGCGAGAACAAATAGCCGCTGGCACCGGCAAGACGAATGAAAACGACAAAGAACAGAGCGATGGTGGGAATCGCCTCTTCGATCCGCAGATTCAGCACCACAGTCATAAAGACAAACACAGCGGATCCAACCACCACCGCAATCAGATCGATCATGTTGCTGGGCAAGCTACTGATCACCTCGAACAGCGCGTCGACGCGCCGCGATACCCGCAACATCTGCCGCAATTGCTTGGTGCGGCTACCGGCAATGTCCAGAAGCTTCACCGTCCGGAGGCCAGTGATACTTTCGCTTACGACATCATTGGCGCGTTGGCGTATCGCCTGACGCGTGGTGCCGGCGTTGACCGAAAGGCGGCCAGTATTTCTCCACGACAGCGCGAAGGCGGCGGCGCCGATCGCCAAAACAAACAGTGTCGCCTGCCAATTCGCCAGCAGCAGGATGGTCATCAACACGGTTATCTGAATGACGCGCGCCGCAGCTTCGACCACCAGCAGCACGCCCCGCGCCGCGGTTTCCGTTTCGCCGATGATGTTCTGCAAGGTTTCGCCGTGCGGACGCGCTGCCACCTCGGAATAAGGGGCGCGAATGGTCGCAAGGAATGCGCTGACGACCCAGTCCATCCGCAGGGTCGCAACGAACCAGCGCGTCAAGCCGGAAGCGGCGATGAGGCCAAGGCTCTTGAGTGAAAAAACGACAATCAACAGAGCGAACAACCCGGCGATCCGCCAGTCTTGCGGCATCAGCCCGCTCACTTGCGCCAGCGCACGTTGCAGAACATTGCCGCCGGCAAGCTCGCCCGGCGACAGCATCGCTTGCAGCAACGGAATCACCAGGGAAAAGCCGATCCCTTCCATGACGGAGGTGAAAAGCAAAAGCAGGAATAAGGCGCCGGCCGCAGGCCAATGTCCCCGCAAGGTGAAGCGCAGGAGCTGTGTCAGCGAGCGTGGATGCGGACTGCTGTTGACGGCGCTGCTCAAACGACCCTCTCCGGCGCAGTTTGGAGCTTTGCTGATGTGCGCTGTTTGGCAAGCACGCCGGCTTCAACCTCCGACTTGATCAGGGCACGCACGCGGTCACCTGCCTTCCCATCGGGATTGCCGGCCCATCGCTCCAGCGTTTCAGTCGCGGCAAGTCCCAGTTCGGCGGAGACGACGGGGACCGGGCCAGCGGCGATCTCCGCCAGGCGCGCCGCCAGCTGCGCGGGACTTTCCGCATATTCCACCGAGGATCCGAGATCCGCGATCCAGGGACGCATGTTGGGATCGGCCGCCTCCGCGTAGCTGGGACAAAGCACGGTCTTCCCCATGGCCAAAGCTTCCAGCAAAGCGGTGGAGTTCATCCCCACCACGGCCCAGGCATCTTGTAGCAGAAACAGGGGATCGCCTCCTTCGACCAGCTGCAGATTGGCAGTGATTCGGCCGCCGGCGGCTGCGCGGAAGATCTCGACCTGGTCCGTCGAAAGCTTGGACTTCACCACCACCCGGGCGCCCGGATTGGCTTGGGCGAAGCGGGCGATAGCTTCCATGGTTTGCCGCGCTGTTTGCTCCCAGTTGAGGCTGTCGAACTCCGGCAGCGATTCGACATAGTCGCCTCCGGCGCCCTTACGCCGAAGCACCGGCACACCGGTCTTGGCGCCGAAGGTAAAGAACAGGATCATCGGCTGTTCCGGGAGCCGCTTGCCGGCCGCCGCACGCCGCCAGGCATGCGAGCGATCAAGCCGAGGCATGCCGCAAATATTGATGCGGTCGGCAGGCACGATGCCGGCTGCGGTCTGTACGTCCCGCTCGATGGCGTTATAGACGAGAATGCGGCGGCCCCCAAAAGGACCGCGGCGGCGGCGGTACAGGTTTTCGAAATAAGAAACGCGGCCGGAGCTTTTCAGATTCTCCTTGTGCAGGACGATGAAAGGCACGCCGAGCGCTTCGGCCGCGCCATGCAGTTCGCGTTCGGCAAAGTAGGCGAAGTTGCCGCTGACAATCACATCGACGCTTGCAAGCCGCAGCACATGCCGCAGCACATCCTGCAGGAAGGCACGGTAACGGCGTTTGGCTTCCTCTTCCTCCAGTGACAGGCCGCTGTAATTATTGTCGTCGATGCTCTTGGGAAGAAAGCCGGTCGCCATCGCCTTCATAATCCCGGCATGGGTCCTCAGCAGCGAGAATTCCGGCATATCCTGCAGCACCGACAGCGCGTCTTCGTTAAGCCCCGGCCGCGGCAGGATCAGCGCCACATAGCGCTCGCAGCCAGACCTGCGTCCGACCCGGCGCAGTGAAGCGCAAAACAGCAGCGCCACAAGCAAGGGCGATCTCAAAAAGTTGCGGCGGCAAATAAAAGCAAGCGCCGCTTGGATCAGCGTCTTCATGCCCTAGGGCATCCCTTCTTGTTGTTTCGCAGCGGAAAGCCGGACCCCGCTCGGCTCAATTTTTTCAGGAGAATTCAAGGCCTTGTGCCGCCAGCGCGATGTATAAGGGCCATCCCTTTGGCTGGCAATGCCGCCCGCGGCAGCACGATTTCATAATTAACTGCCGGGACTTAGGCCAGCTCGCGAAACAGCCCGGCATAGCGGGCGACAACGGCCTGCAGCGAAAATTTTTCCTCGATGCGCCGGCGGGCCGCCGCGCCAAGGGCGGCACGGGCCTGCGGCGCCATCTCGAGGAATTCCTCAAGCTTATGCGCAAGCGCGGCCGCTTCGGCTTTGGGCACCAGCCCGCCGGTGTCGCCGATCAACGAGGCGGCGTCGCCCACCGTGGTGCTCACGCAAGGAACGCCGGAAGCCATCGCTTCACCGATGGTATTGGGAAATCCTTCGGTCAACGACGAGCAGACCGCAATATCGGTCGCCGTCATCAGTGCGGGTATATCGCGCCGCTCTCCCAGGAGGATCAGGCGCGTCCGCAACGCTCCGCGGTCGCCGACAAGTCGGTTAAACGCCGTCCCGTCAGTCCCGCGGCCGGCGAGCAGAAACAAAACATCGGGCCGGCCTTAGCGACCAGCTCCGCCGCGGAGAGAAAAGTGGCGTGGTCCTTCATTGGATCGAAGCGTGCGAAAAGTCCGACCACGGGCGCGTCCTGATCGATGCCGAGCGTCGCCCGCGTCTTTGACCGCTGTGCAGGATCGGGACGGAAGATCTGCGTGTCAAAACCGTTCGGAAGGATTTCCCAGCGCCGGGGTCCATAACCATAATGTTCGTGAATGTGTCTGCCGGCATCCGAATTGGCCACCACCACCGCGGGCAAGCGCGAGAGGCGCGCCAGCACATGGGGTAGCCCGCGGCTGACATAGCCGTATTTCGACAGGTCCATGTCGGCGCAACGGATATTCCAGACCAGCTTTGTGCGCGGGCCGAGCGCGGCGGCAAGCGTGCCGAGGAAATCCGCATGATAGAGCCAGGTCATCAACACGTCGGGCGTGTTGGCGCGAAACATGCTCAGCAGCCGCATGAGCGCGAACGGCGCTCCCGCAGCACCGGTAAGCGACAAGGCCTCGACCTCGACCCCGGCCGCCCGGATTTGCGGGCCAAGTTCGCCTTCGCTGGTAAGCGAGATCACGCGATGCTGGATCTCATCCTGCTGTGCCGTGACCAGTCTGTGCAAGAAGACTTCCGCGCCACCCCGCGCCAGATCGGTGACGAGATGGGTGACCCGGATTTTCCCGCGTTCTGGCCGCCCCGGCATGTCCGATTATTCCCCGCAGCGGCGCGCGTCGGCCGCCGCAAATCAACTGTAGCGCAATCGACTATAATCATTGGCTGCGGCGCCTTCCATGCCGGCAGCCCTTCCTTCCTATTAGCAGAAGCTTGACCGGCCACTCCTCCTCGCGCATGGAATTTGAGAAGGAAACCGAGAACTTCATTCATGTGTGGCATCGCCGGATTGATTGAGCTTGGCGGTCTTGGCGATGTCGAGGGCCGCGCCCGTGCTGCGCGCGATCACTTGCGCCGGCGCGGACCCGACGGCGAAGACATTTGGTCGGACGGGCATTGCGCTCTGGTGCATACGCGTCTCGCCATTATCGACCTCTCCCCCGGCGGCGCGCAGCCGATGCAGCGCGACGGGCTGGTCATCACCTTCAACGGCGAGATTTTCAACTACGCGGAGATCAGGACCGAGCTGTCGCGGGCTGGGCCATGGCTTCCGCAGCAATTCCGATACCGAGGTGATCCTCGCCGGCTGGCGGCAATGGGGCGCAGGCCTGCTGCCGCGCATCGTCGGCATGTTCGCCTTCGCGATCTGGGATGCGGGGACACAAACGCTGTTCGCCGCACGCGACCGTTTCGGCGAGAAACCGCTGCTGTATACCGTGAGCGGCCGCCGGCTCGCCTTCGGATCGGACCTGCAATCCTGCGAGACGATGCTGGGCGAAACACGCCCGGTAGATCCCGCAGCACTGCGTGCTCTCTTCACGCTCCGCTTTATTCCCGAGCCCTGGTCGATCGCGAGCGGCATTCGCAAGCTGCCGGCCGGCAATTGGCTGCGCTTCGACAAGAACGGTGCGAAGCTCGAGCGCTGGTACGACCTCGCCGGCTCGCGGCCCATGCGGCCGAGCGATCGAATCGAGGCGGAAGCGGAGCTGCGCCAACGTTTCGACGCCGCCGTCGCCGCGCGCCTCGTCTCCGACGTGCCGGTCGGCGTTTTCCTATCCAGCGGGATCGATTCGGCACTGGTCGCCGCTTCCGTGGCGCGCTCCGGCCACAAGCTGAAAACTTTCACGGTGGGATTTGAAGGCGCTCCGGATTATTACGAAGAGCGGCCGGCGGCGGCACAGGTCGCCCGCCATCTGGGCGCCGAGCACAACGAGATTTCCGTCAACTTCACCCGCGCCGCGGATGTACTCGATCGCGTTTTCCTCGGGCTCGACGAGCCCTTTGCCGATGCCTCCGCGGTGCCGACCTTCCTGGTGTCGGAGGCGACGCGGCAGCAAGTCACCGTCGTGCTGACCGGGTGACGGTGCGGACGAAATTTTTGCGGGCTACCGCCGGTATTGGGCCGAGCTTTATCAGGCTTACTGGAACAAGCTGCCTGCTGGCATACGGCGTGGCTTCGGGGCGCTCCTTTCACATCTGCCGGAAGGCAAAGATCGGCCCATGCTGGAAAACCTGCGGCGGCTGCGGCGCTTTGTCGAAACTACGCATGCCGACCCGGCCGCGCGGCAGGCGGCCTGGATGCGGCTGATCGACGAGGACGAGGCTGACCGCCTGCTGGGCCCCGCGCCCGCGCAGCCGATCCGGCCGGAGGGCCTGATCGCCGCCTTGCGGCAGGCCGCGCACGACTTCTGACCCGATTAACGCCATGCTTGCCGCCGACATGGCGCTGGAATTGCCGAGCGACATGCTGGTGAAGGTCGACCGCATGAGCATGGCACATGCGCTGGAGACCCGAACACCCTACCTCGACCAACGCGTGGTGGAATGGGGCTTTGCGCTGCCCGGCTCCGACAAGCTCGCGCTGGAAGGCGGAAGGCCGAAAGGCAAGCGCATCCTGCGCAGCGCCTTCCGCGACCGGCTTACGCCCGACGTTTTCCAGCGGCCCAAGCGCGGCTTCGAGATGCCGGTCGGCGCTCTGCTCGCAGGCGCGGCCGCCGAACGGTTGCGCGCAGGCAGCGACCCTGCCGCCCTGAAGCGACAAGGCATCCTGCATTCGGAGGTCGTGCAGGGTTGGCGACGAGATCTGCAAAGCGGCCGCCGCGACACGGCCTGGCAATTATGGGCGGTCGTGGCTTTTCAGGAATGGGCGCGCCTGCACCGCAGGCCTGAGGCTGTAACCTAAGATGAGCGGCATCCTGGTCTCGGGAATTCTTGTGCTCTGCGCCGCGGCCGCCGCCTGCGCAGGATTGATCGTGATGCTGCGACCGGCGCTGGAGCGCTATGCACTGGCGCGGCCTAATGCGCGCTCGTCGCATGAAAAGCCGACCGCACAAGGCGGCGGCATCGCCGTGGTCGGTACAACGCTCGTTCTCTCCCTGATCGTCTTCGCCGCGGAGCCTTCCTTCGGCCACGCCGCCCTGCGGGAATTCGCCCCGGTGATGGTCGCGGCCATCCTCTTGGCACTGGTCGGGATGGTGGACGATATCCGCATGCTGGCGGCGATGCCGCGGCTCTTGCTGCAATTCGTGGCTGTCGTCACCGTGATCGCCACCCTGCCCGACGAAGCGCGGATCGCGCCGCTCCTACCGTTCTGGCTGGAACGCGCGCTGCTGCTGCTCGCGGGGGTGTGGTTCGTCAATCTCGTTAATTTCATGGACGGCATAGACTGGATGACCGTTGCCGAAGTGGTGCCGATCACGGTGTATCTGGTGGTGATCGGATTCAACGGCGGCTTGCCGGCCTATGCCATCGTGGTGGCGATTGCGCTATGCGGAGCGATGCTCGGCTTCGCGCCGTTCAACCAGCCGGTGGCTCGATTGTTCTTGGGTGACGTCGGCAGCTTGCCGATCGGGCTTCTGCTTGGCTGGCTATTGTTGCTGGTGGCGGGGCAAGGCTATGTCGCCGCGGCGATCCTGCTACCCCTCTATTATCTTGCTGACGCTACGGTCACCTTGCTGCGCCGGCTGCGCGCGGGCGAAAAGGTCTGGGAGGCGCATCGCAGCCATTTCTATCAGCGCGCCATTGATGGCGGCTTCACCCCACGCGAAATCGTCACCCAGGTCTTCGTGCTCAATATCGTGCTGGCCTCGCTTGCCACCGCCACCGTGCTGGCACCCTCGCCGCTGATGTCTGCCGGCACGCTGACGGTGGGGGTGCTGCTGGTCGCGGGGCTGCTTTATCGTTTTGCGCAGGGCAAAAACCCGGCCTAGTCCTGGAAGGCTGGGAGTGGATCGCTGCCACGCTTTTCAACGTGGAGACTGGGGCACCAAACGGACGAGCGCCAAGCAAACGAGCGCCGTCAGCACCAGATAAAGTCCGGGAGCGGCCGGCCAGCCCGTCGCCTTCACCAACAACGTCGCGATCAATGGGGCGGTGCCGCCAAACAAGGCCAGCGCCATGTTGTAGCTGACCGACAGAGCCGTAGACCGCACCGCCGGGCCATGCAGTGAAACATAAACTGCCGGCAACGTGCCGAGAAAGATCGCGGCCAAGAGCGCAAGGCCAAGCTGGGCAAGCGCAACGGCCGCAAGCGTGCCGGTGGCCGCGAGCATCAATAGCGGAACGGAGAGAATCGACAGTCGCGATCGACCCTGCGACCAGCATGCGCTTATGCCCAACGACGTCCGACAGATGACCTATCGCCAGCGTGGCGAGGAGCCCCGCGACCAGGCCGAATGTGCTGACCCCCAGCGCGGTCTGATAGGACAGCCCGATGACTTCGCTCATGTTGCCCACGAACCAGACAAAGACGACGTAATAGGCAACCGACGCGCTCCAGTTGAGCCCCATCGCTATGGCCATTGGCCATCGCTCATGGCGCCACGCGGTGCGCAGCGGTCGGGGCTGCAAACCCTGGCTGGCAGCGAGCTGCGCGAAGACCGGCGTATCCGGCACCCCGACGCGCGCCCAAAGCCCGAACAAGCCGACCAGGATTCCGGTGAAAAACAGCACGCGCCAGCCCCAGTCCTGCATCGCGTCCGGAGTCAGGATTTCCGACATGAGCCAGCCAACCGCCGCGCCCAGCAATCCGCCGATCATGGCGCCGAAATTGGCGACGCTGCCGTAAAACCCGCGCCGGTGGCCCGGGGCCTGCTCCACCAGGAAGATGATGGAGCCGGAGAATTCGCCGCCGGTCGAAATGCCCTGCACGATGCGCAGCAGCGTCAACAAGATCGGCGCCAGGACCCCGACTTCCTGATAAGTCGGCAGCAGGCCCATGAGGGAAGTCGGTACCGCCATCAGCGTGACGGAAAGCACAAGCGCCTGACGGCGTCCGAACCGGTCACCGATATGGCCGAAGATCACGCCGCCGAGCGGCCGCGCCAGAAAACCGATCGCGAAGACCGCATAGCTGTTGATCAGCCCCGCCAGGGGATCGGCGGACGGAAAGAAATGAGTGGCGATGACCGGCGCCAGCACGCCGAAAAGGGCGAAGTCATACCATTCGAGCACATTGCCCACGACGCCGGCAGCAATGACCCGGCGGCGAATGGCGCGAGTATCAACTGGTGCTTCGACAACCGACAGAGATCACCCCCTAACGCGCGAAGGCTCCATTCTTGGCATGAGGATCGATCAGGCCACCTTGCCCTGAAAATCCGGCACCGCGTCGCCGAGCACGCGGAACACCGCCTCACGGTCCTCCTTTTCCAATGCCTGGTTCAGCGTCGCCACCCAGGCCTTCACGGTCTGCAGCGACGCGCGTACGGGCTTGGCTGCGACGATGCCGGCGATGCCGATTTGTTCGCTCGGCTCTTCACGCGCGAACAAGATCTCGTTCAGCCGCTCGCCGGGCCGGATGCCGGTGAACACCACATCGATGTCATAGCCGGGCTGCATCCCGGAAAGTCGGATCATGCGTTCCGCCAGATCGACGATTTTCACCGGCTGGCCCATGTTCAGCACATAGACGGAGACATCCTTTCGTTCCGGGCCGAGCGCGTGGCTGGTGGCGGTGACCACGAGATCGCAGGCCTCGCGGATAGTCATGAAGTAACGCACCATGTCGGGATGCGTGACGGTGACCGGCCCGCCGGCTTCGATCTGCGCCTTGAACTTGGGCACCACCGAGCCGGTGGAGGCGAGCACATTGCCGAAGCGCACGGAGATAATGCGCATCGGGTTTTTCTTGCCTTCGGCATGGGCGTGAAATTCGGCGTCCAGCGCCTGGCAATACATTTCGGCGAAGCGCTTGGTCGCACCGAGGACCGATACCGGCTCGATCGCCTTGTCGGTGGAGATCATCACCATGGCGGCGGTGCCGGCGGCAGCAGCGGCGTCCGCGACATTGATCGAGCCGAAAATGTTCGTCTTGATGCCCTCGCCCCAATCCTTCTCCAGCAACGGCACATGTTTCAGCGCAGCGGCGTGGAAGACGATATCGGCCTTGAAGTCGCTGAGCAGGCGGAACATGCGCTCGCGGTCGCGCACATCAGCGAGCCGGCCTTCGACCTGGGCCTTGCTTTGCTTTGCCGCCAGCAGTTCAAGAATGGCGTGCAGCGCGGGCTCGGAGTTCTCGATCACCAACAGCCGGTCGGCGCCGAAAGTAACGATACGATCGCAGATTTCTGCACCGATCGATCCGCCGCCGCCGGTGACGACGATCGATCGCCCCTGCACGAAATTTTCCAGCCGGCGGTAGTCGATCTTCACACTTGGCCGCAGGAGCAAATCCTCCACCGCGACCGGCGCGAGGCGGAGTGCATCGCTGCCCTCATCCAGCGAAGGAAGCCGGCTGGTGGTCAGCCCGAGCCGGCGAGCCTGCATCAGCATTGCCTCGGGCTTCGCCTCAGGCGCAAGGGCCGACGGCGTAAGCACAAGTCGGTTCACCCGCGTGCCGCGCTCGGCAAGATCGGACACTGTACGTTTGAGGTCGTCGAAATTACCGAGCACGCTGATGCCGCGAATGGCTTGCCCGCGGTCCGCCGGCGACGGCGACAGGATAGCCACGGGCCAGATTTTCCGCACCGCTCCGCTTTCGATCGCTCGCAGCAGCACCTCGACATCCGCCGCGCGGCCGAGCAGCAGGATCGGAATGGAGTCTTCCCGCTTGGCATGCTGGCGCGTACGCGAATGGCGGAAGGAGCGATAGGCGATGCGCGGCCCGCCGAGAAACGCCATCTGCAGGAACCAGTAGAGCGCAATCGTGATCTTGCCGAAGAAGAAGGTGCCGTAATATCCCGGCGTCACCAGAATGTAGTCGAGCACCAACAGCGACAGCGCCAGCACAGTGGAGGCGCGAAAGATATTCTGCAGGTCGGGAACGGAAGCGAAGCGCCACTTCGCGCGATAAAGTCCGAAGAAGAAATAAACGATGCCGGCATAGAGCACGAACAGCGGCAGAAAACTGAGCAGCCCATCCCAGCGCTCGACCAGCCCCTTTTCTTCGAACCGTACATAGAAGCTGGCCAGGATCGCGGCCGCGGTGGCGACCAGATCATGCACCACGATCAGCATCTGACGCGGCGTGAGGCGAGGCAGTCGAATCATGAGCCTGCGTTGAACCTGTGCGGACGGATCATCCGCATTTTCATACCGGCCTTTGGGTATCCGCGCCACTCTTGACCTTAGCCCGGCGGCCAAAAATCATCCCTCCCGCCAGGCCAACGCCAAACACATAAATCCAACCTTGGGTGAAATCAAACAAATGGGAGTTGAACAATGAACTGATGATGTTTTGCACCACCACGATCTCTCCGATCCAGGCGATCAGGCCGACCTCGCCTCGAAAGAGCAAAAAGTGTGACAACCATAAGGCCCAGAGCAGGACGATCCCGACGATGCCAAGCTGGATGCCGATCGCCAAAGTCTGGTTATGCGGATTGGCTGTTTGCCATGCGCCTGTTTCTCCCGCCGAGGCTTTTTCGAATAATTGCCGGATCGTGCCGGTGCCGTGGCCGATGGCCGGCGCCTCCTGGATGAAACCGACGGCCTTCCTCCAGTAATCGATCCGCAAACCAGCGGATGTCACCTTGCGATCCGTCTCATAGGCCTGCACTTCTTTCGAAATATCGGAAATGCGCTGCTGCACATGCGGCGAGGATATCCAAACAATCGCCGCGAACGCCCCGCCGGCCAGGGCCAGCGCAAGCGTGCCTTTCCAGCCGAACCACCTAAATCCCAGAAACAGGAGCAGGACCGGAATGACCACCAGGGAAGTGCGCGAGGCGGCAATATAAAGCACATTGGCGAGAAAGGCCCCCGCAAGCCCCGCGAGCGCCATGGCCAGCCAGCGCCGACCTCCGCGAAACAGTTCGAACGCCAGGTAGAGCGCGCCGAAGGCACATAGTACGAATTCACCGCTCTGTACGATGCGGTCCTTGACCGGGATGCCGTGAGTATTCAGCCGCCAGCCGAACGGCCGCGGCCAGCTGATCAGG
Organism: uncultured Alphaproteobacteria bacterium; assembly: GCA_963728585.1. Taxonomy (GTDB): domain Bacteria; phylum Pseudomonadota; class Alphaproteobacteria; order Rhizobiales; family Xanthobacteraceae; genus CANKHA01. The sequence continues at coordinate 234,033 of CAVSLB010000002.1, read as the reverse complement.
ATCAGCGAGGCGACAAGCAGCAGCGCGCAGGAGAGAAGGAAAGCAGCGAGCACCCACAGCCCGCGCTCCGACTGGCGGAAGTGAACAAACAGAAGAGGGATGACCAGGAGCTTCGCGAATGGCGTAAAACCCTGGAAAGCGCCCGCCCAACTCGCTTCGCTCCAGAGGATTCCGAGCGCCGCTAGCGCGACGAGCAAAAGCGCGAGAGCAGCAGCAGGCTGGGAAAGCTCGCGCCGCAAGCCGACAACGTCAATCGTCGGCAGGACAGCCAGCAGCCACAGGGCCACAAGAATGCCGGTGGCGGAGGTCGACCACGGCAGCGACGCCGCGGTTGCGATCGCGAGTGCATCGGCGGCGCGAAAGAGCTTTGCATTATGAGGTTGCAAGGCGGCGGAAAAACTCATGACCGGGCCAGCCTCGGCGGCTCAGAGCAGATCACTTCGTTCACCGCGACGCTGTTTCAGCCACGCCTTCATATAGCGGTAAAAAGTGGTCTGCGCATGATAGCGCGCGACCAGAAACCCTTCCGCGCCGTCGAGAAAACCGACGCGGAAAAAATAGCTGCGTACAAAAGTCCAGAAGCCGTGCCCGATACCGCTGATGAAATAAACCCGGCGGCCCGAGGCGAGCAGCATGTCGGCGCCGGCGGTTGAGTAACGATCGATTTTCGACAGAGCATCTTCCAGGCTCGTGATGGTGTGGTGACGGAGCGGTTCGCGCAGATGTCTGACCTGCCCTTCGCAAATCACGCGCTCATGCACCAGATCGTCGGAGAAACGCGCCTTGTTGCGACGAAAAAGTCGCAGCACATAATCCGGATACCAGCCGGAGTGGCGGATTTCCCGTCCGCAAAAGCTGGAAAGCCGCGGCATCCTATAGCCATGAGCTTCCGAGTCGGTGATCGCGGTTTCAATCTCGCGCGCCAGCGCGGACGGCACGCGTTCATCGGCATCGACGGAGAGCACCCAGTCGCCATGGGCCTGCGACAAAGCCAGATTTTTTTGCGAGCCGAAGCCTTGCCAGTCCGGTGCGGAAACAACCTGCGCGCCCTTCGCCTTGGCCAGGACCGCGGTGTCGTCGATGGAGCCGCCGTCCACCACGACGATCTCATCACAGAAGGCCAGACTGTCGAGACAATCCGCGATGTTGGCTGCCTCGTTCTTGGCGATGACAATGGCGCTCAGCCGCGGCACGGTGACCTCGATCTGTTCGCTAATGTTGGGTGGCGGTGCGCGAGCGCTTTACCAGTTCGGTGGTGGAAAAGCCGGGAACCAGATCCACCAGCACCACTTCGCCACCGTCGGCTTCGACCTGTTCTCGACCGACCACTTGATCGAGCCGGTAGTCCCCGCCCTTGATCAGCACTTTCGGACGCACGCGCTTAAGTAATTCAAGCGGCGTGTCCTGTTCGAACACTATCACCAGGTCGACGGCTTCCAGCGCGGCTAAAACTTCGGCGCGGGCATGCGCTTCCTGCACCGGCCTGCCCTCGCCTTTCAGGCGTCGCACCGAGGCATCGCTGTTCAGCCCCACGATCAGCCGGTCGCATAAGCCACGGGCAGCCGTGAGCACCTTGATGTGGCCCGGATGCAAAAGATCGAAGCAGCCATTGGTGAAGCCGATGCGCGCACCCTGCCGCCGCCATTCCTTCAGCCGCTCGTCGAGCATCGACCAGTCGAACAAAACCTTTTCTTCCGCCGCGAGTGATGCCGCAGGAAGAATCCGCGCGCGCAATTCGGGAATGGAAACCGTCGCGGTACCGCGCTTGCTGACCGCGACGGCAGCAGCCGCATTAGCCGCGCGCATAGCGGCCTCAAAGCCGGCATTGGCGGCAAGCATGGCAGCCAGCACCGCGGCGACGGTGTCGCCCGCGCCGGATACGTCACGCACCTTCACCGGATAAGCGGCGATGTGGACAGGCTCTTCGCCCTTCACCAGTAAGCTCATGCCGTCCTCGCTGCGGGTGACCAGCACGGCCTGGCTGTCCACCAGGCGCGCCAGTTCCGCTGCGGCGGCGATGATTTCGGAATCCGTGTCGGCACGGCGCCGGGTGGCGGCGGCGAGTTCCTGCCGGTTAGGCGTGATCAACGTGGCGCCGCGATAGACCGAGTAGTCGAGGCCCTTGGGATCTACGATCACCGGCTTCCTCGCTTCATTGCGCGGCATCGATCACGGCGCGGATCACGCGCGCCGTCAGCACGCCTTTGGCGTAATCCGACAGCATCACCGCGCCGGCTTTCGGTAATGCCTCCAGCACATGCTGGATCAGCGCGTCTTCCTTGTCCTTCTCGACCGGTTTGGCTAGTTCCCAATCGGCGCGCAGAAGATGCGTGGAGTGATGCTCCGACACGAAACGCACCTTGCGGGTCGTCGGACGCGAGGCATCGGCGACAAGCCGGGCCTCTATCAGCGGTTCTCGCCGCAAGCTCTCGCTCAAAATCCTGCCGGCCTCGTCTTCGCCGATGATGCCCACGAAGATGCAGCGCACCCCGAGCGAAGCGAGGTTGCGCGCCACATTGCCCGCGCCGCCGATATTGGTTTCGCTGCGCTGGACCGCGATGACCGGCGCCGGCGCCTCCGGCGAGATGCGCGTGACTTCGCCATAGACGAAGTCATCAAGCATCAGATCGCCAACGCAAAGCACCGTCCGCCCGCGGAGATCAGCCAATTCCTTGTCGAAGTCGAACATCGGGCTACCGGTAGCGATCCGGGCGGTCGAGAAAGCCCTTCACATATTGCTCCACCGCGGTTTCCAGCGGCGTAAAGCCTGCGTTGTAGCCTGCGTTGCGCAGATTCTCGACCCGGCTTTCGGTGAAATATTGATAAGCGCCGCGAATCTCACCCGGCATGTCGACATATTGGATATTCGGCTCACGCCCGAGCGCCTTGAACATGGCGGTGATCATGTCGCGGAAGCTGCGCGCCTTGCCGGTACCGACATTGAAGATACCGCAGACCGAGGGCGTCTCCTGCAGCCAGCGCACCACCGACACCGCGTCGTCGACATAAATGAAATCGCGCCGCTGGTCGCCGTCCGCGATACCCTCCTTGTGCGACCTGAACAGTCGCACCGGATCGCCCGCTTTCGCGCCATCGAACACGCGGCAGAGCACGCTCGCCATGGCGCCTTTGTGATATTCGTTCGGCCCGAAGACGTTGAAGAATTTCAGGCCGGCCCATTGCGGTGGCATCCGCTCGCCGCGCTTCTGACGCTCCACCACGGCGAGGTCGAACAGATGCTTGCTCCAGCCATAGAGATTCATCGGCCGCAGCCGCCGCAAGGCGGTGGGCGAGTTGTCATCGTCAAAACCATCGGCACCGCCGCCATAGGTCGCTGCCGAAGAAGCATAAATGAAAGGCGTGCGATTGGTGGTGCACCAGTCGAGCAACCGCAGCGAGAGGCGGAAATTGACGTCCATCACCAAATCGCCGTCCGTCGCCGTCGTGTCGGAAATCGCGCCGAGATGGATCACACCCTCGAGCTTGCGGCCCTCAAGCCAGCGAAAGAGATCAGCGGGCGGGATGAAATCCGCGAATTGGCGCTTGGCGAGGTTTTTCCACTTGCCATCCGCGCCCAGGACGTCGTTGACGGCGATGTCAGCTGCGCCCGGCCTCATTGAGGCTGGCGATGACATTCGACCCGATGAAGCCGGCCCCGCCGGTAACCAACAGCATCGCGACTCCATCCCCGGGCTGTGCAGTGAAAAGCTTTGCCCGACTAGCTGCGGGGGCGCAACTTGGCCGCAAGCTTGGCCTAAACGCGAGCCGGAACTATCCACTGCTGGACCTCAGTCTTTTGAGGATCATCGCAGGGAGCCATGACCCGCCTGTCGTGCTACGCAGGCCCCGCGTCCCGGCCCTGCAGCCTGCAAAGAACGAATGACAGTTCATTATTGATCGTAGAAATGAATTATAGTTCATCTAAATCTGATCCATCTGAGGCTGCTGCGGAGGACGAGCCTGCCGCAGCGGTCCACGGTAGCCCGATCCTTATTGTGCCGTACATGTGGATCGGCGATTTCGTGCGCTGCCATTCAGTGGTGAAACTTCTTCACGCGCGTTGGCCGGACCGGCCCGTGGACCTGCTCACCAATACGCTATGCGCCCCGCTGATCGACTACATGCCCGGGGTGCGTAAGGGCGTCGAATGGAATCTGCCGCGCAGACGGCTGCCGCTCGGCGATTATCATGCGCTCGCAGAGCGGCTGCGTCGGGAAAATTACGGCTCGGCGCTGGTTATGCTGCGCACCTGGAAATCCGCGCTGGCGCCATTCCTCGCCGGCATTCCTGAACGCACCGGCTTCATCGGTGAGGCCCGCCTGTGGCTCATCAACGATATGCGTTTCGGCGAGCGCCGGCTCGCCAGGATGATTGACCGCTGCGGCGCGCTGGCACTACCAAAAGGCGTTCCCCTTCCCACCGAATGGCCGATGCCGGAAATAGTCGTGCCCGAGGCGGAGGTTCTGGAATGGCGCGCGCGCCGAGGCCTCGCTTCCGACACCTCCCCTATTGTCGCCCTGGCACCTGGCGCGGTCGGTCCCGGCAAGAAATGGCCGACCGAAAACTATGCCGAGCTGGCGAAGGCGCTGGTGCTGGACGGCGCGACGGTCTGGATTCTCGGCGGCCCGCTGGAGAAAGAGCTCGGCGGCTGAGATCGTCCGCCACGCCGGCAATGGCGTGCGCGATCTTACCGGCACCGATCTACGCGACGCCATCATCGCCCTGAAAGGAGCCGATCTCGCGGTGACCAATGATTCGGGGTTGATGCATATCTCGGCGGCGATCGGCACGCCCACCATCGGAATTTTCGGCCCCACCGACCCACGGCTCTGGGGCCCGCTCAACCCACTGGCGGCGGTTGTCGAGCCCGAGCGCTCATTCGCCCGCGATCGCAGCACCAGCGAGATTGCGCCTGGGCGCGTGATCGAGATCGCACGCCGTCGTCTGCAAAACGCGAGACCGGGACGATGATCGCGATACAAATGGGACGCGTTGCTAACTGGCGTAACCTTGCATAACGGCTGGGCGGCGTTTACCAACGCGATACGAAGCGGAACAACTGAAAAGTAGCGATCACACGGCCCATGTCCGATCCGGATGCTGTTTCGCGTCATTTCAGCGCCTCGCGCGAACTGCTTGAGCGCGTGGCAAGCGACCGTGACTTCATGGCGGCGATCGGCGGCATTGCCGACCGCATCGCACGCACGCTACGCGACGGCGGTAAGCTCCTGATCGCGGGCAACGGCGGCAGCGCAGCCGATGCCCAGCATGTGGCGGCCGAGTTCCTGTCGCGTTTCGGCTTTGACCGCACGCCGCTTCCCGCCATCGCACTGACGACCGATACGTCCGTCCTCACCGCAATCGGCAACGATTACGGTTTTGAACGCGTGTTCGAGCGCCAGGTGCGCGGGCTCGGCCGCAAGGGCGACGCATTCATTGCGATCTCCACCTCTGGCCATTCTCCTAACGTGATCGCGGCACTCAAAGCCGCGCGCGAGATTGGCATAACAAAGATCGGCTTTTGCGGATCGGGTGGCCAGATGCGGCCGCTTTGCGATCTCATCCTGGCGGTGCCGTCCGAGCAAACCGCGCTGATCCAGCAGATTCACCTCACGGCCTTTCATGCCATTTGTGCGATCGTCGAGCGTGAACTATTTGCGGAAGGCTGAGCGGTGACGAGCCGCCCCGCCGCAATACGACAGGCGCACGCTGCGCCCGGCCGCATTTCTCGACCGTGACGGTGTCCTTATCTACGATGACGAATATGTTGCCACCTATGATCGAGTCCGCTGGATGCCGAATGTGGCACAGGCAATCCGCCGCCTGAATGATGCCGGTTATTTTGTTTTCATGGTCAGCAACCAGTCGGGCGTCGCGCGTGGCCACTTCACTCAGGATGACGTGGAGAAGCTGCATGTGCGCATGCGGCTGGAGCTTCTGAACCAGGGTGCACGGATCGACGACGTTCGCTATTGCCCTTATCTTCCTGAAGCCACAGTTGCCGCTTACAAGCGCGACTCCGATTGGCGAAAGCCAAAACCGGGGATGATCCTGGACCTGATGCGCCTGTGGCCGGTGGAACTGGATCGCAGTTTCCTTGTCGGCGATAAACAAACCGATCTCGAAGCCGCGCGGGCGGCACACATTCGCGGATATCTGTTTGGAGGCGGCGATTTGCACGCCTTCATGGAAGGCATCCTGGGCAATGACGCTTTTCCATAGCATCCGCTTTCGCCAGATCCTGCACGCGGCCGCGCTTGTCTTCGCGACCTTCACCGGCGGCTGCGCAGGCGATGCCTCCGGGGAATTTTTGGTCCGGCCGGGACGCTTTGACTATCTATCATGCGCGGAAATCGCGAAGGCGAGCGACACCGCCGCGAAACGTGAGCGGGAGCTGAAGGCACTCATCGAGCGTGCCGAAAAAGAGAGCTTCGGGGTTTTGATGGCGGCGGCCTCCTATCGCGGCGAGTATCTGCAAGCGCAAGGCGAGCAGAAAATGCTGGCCGACGTCGCCCGCCGGAAGGACTGCGCCGCCGAGCGATCCCCACCGGCAGCCCCCACTCCGGCCCGGCGTTAAACCCAACCGGGCACAACGATTGGTGCTAGAATAACGACCTTGGCACGCGAGGCGGGAATTCCCCCCGGCCCGGGAGCGGTTTTTGATTAATTACCTTTTGTTAGCCAGTTTCGCAGATCCGCCGCCGGGAACACCACTAATTGGCGGGGAAGCAAGACAAATTTGCCTTGGCGAAGCCATTTTGTGCGTGGATTCAATAGAGAATCCTGCCAGACTGGCTGGGGACGGCAGGGTCTGGGTGGTAGGGCTGGGGCGCTGCCACGACCGCCGAAGTCGGAATTTTCGACCTCGGCAGTCAATGAGTGCCGGACTCGGGGTAGACCGAGGTCGGACTGGCGTAAGGGGAGCGGATGGGGTCGATCGATCGGGGCATGGGCCGCGCCGTGCTTGGTGCGACTGCTTCGGCTTGTGTCCGGCTTTTGCCGGGCTTATCCGAATTCGCCGCTAAGCCACAGTCAAGCAATGATTTCAGGTGGTGTTGCGCCCACGTTTCTGCTTTTTGATGGCCTGAAAGCGAAAGCTAACAGGGCGGCGATGGACCCCAAGTCAGTGCTGTCGGCGTACGCGGCATCCGCACCAAGGTGTTCGGGCGCAATCCTCCCGCGAGAGCAGCGATGATGGCCGGCCGTCCCACCACCTGCGCTCGGCGTTGCCGCCTTTCCGCAAGGCGGACTCCTTGGCGTGTGGCGCTCCTTTTGTTACTCGGTCTCGTGATGGCCGGCGCAAGCCTTTCGGCCGATCCCGCCTCCGCGCAAAACGTCACCTTCCCTGCCCGCCCGAAACCGCCCGTCCGCAAGCCGACGACGGAAGGGCAGATGCTCGTGCAGGCGAGGGAGATCAACTACGACTACGCCAACGAGCGCGTCGCCGCCGTCGGCAATGTGCAGATCTACTACAACGGCTCCATACTCGAGGCGAACAAGGTCATCTACGACCAGAAGACCAAGCGTCTGCGCGCTGAAGGCAATGCGCGGCTGACCGAGCCCAACGGCCAGGTCAGCTACGGCGAGATCATGGAACTCTCCGACGATTATCGCGATGGCTTCGTCGATTCTCTGCGCGTGGACGCGGCGCAGCAGACCAGCATCGCGGCCGCGCGCGCGGAACGCTCGGCCGGCAATTTTTCGATCTTCCATAGCGGCGTGTACACCGCCTGCGAGCCTTGCAAGGACGATCCCAAGAAGCCGCCGCTATGGCAGATCAAGGCCGCGCGCATTATCCACGACCAGGGCGAGAAGATGCTCTACTTCGAGCAGGCCAGCCTGGAGTTCTACGGACAGCCCCTGGTCTATCTGCCCTACTTCTCCGCCCCCGACCCGACGGTAAAACGCAAGAGCGGCTTCCTGGCGCCGTCTTTCTCATCCAGCGACAAGATCGGCGCCGCCGTCGCCGTCCCCTATTTCTGGGCGCTAGCTCCGAATTACGATTTGACGCTGACGCCGATGTTCACCACGCGACAGGGGCCGCTGCTGGAAGCCGAGTGGCGCCAGCGCACAGCCGACGGCGCGTTCCTCATCCGCGGCGCGGGCATCAAGCAGTGGGATCAGGGTTATTTCGTCCATGACGACGGCACGCCGACGCCGGGCTATCGCGAATTCCGCGGCAGTATCGAAAGCTCCGGTCAGTTTAACCTTTCCGACAAATGGGGCTGGGGCTGGGACATCGTCGCGCCGAGCGACAAGACTTTTTTCCAGGACTACAACATCAACCGGTTGCAGACCAAGGATCTGATCCGCAACGCGCCGTCGGAAGGCATCTCTCAGCTCTATCTCACCGGACGCGGCGATCGCAGCTATTTCGACGCGCGCAGCATGTATTTTTACGGCTTCTCGGAATTCGACATCCAGAGCCAGATCCCGATCATTCACCCGGTGATCGACTATTCCTACACCTTCGGCCAGCCGATCCTGGGCGGCGAACTTAGCTACAGGATGAACCTGACCAGCCTGTCGCGCGAGCAGGCGAGCTTCGATGCGATCACCCAGGCCGCCGTCAACCACGACTTCTGCGCGCCGAGCGCGGACCCGGCCCGAACGATTCCGGGCAATTGCGTGCTGCGCGGCTTTCCCGGCATCTATTCGCGCTTCTCCGCGGAGACCACTTGGCGGCGCAGCATCACCGACCCGCTGGGTCAGGTGTTCACGCCGTTCCTCTATGCGCGCGGCGACGTCGCCTCGCTTTCGATCGATCCCACCGCAGCGGTCGACCATTTCTTGCCCGAGGGGGATACCAACCTGGTGCGCGCGATGCCCGCGGTCGGCCTGGAATATCGCTATCCCTTCATCGGCGTGCAGTCCTGGGGCACGCAAACCATCGAGCCCATCGCTCAAATCATCGTGCGTCCGAACGAAACCGGCGTCGGCAGGCTTCCCAACGAAGATGCGCAAAGCCTCATTTTCGACGACAGCAACCTGTTCAAGCTCGACAAGTTCTCAGGATGGGACCGCCAGGAAGGCGGCACGCGCGCGAATGTGGGCATGCAGTACACCGCGCAAGTCAATAATGCCGGCTTCTTCAATGTGCTATTCGGCCAGTCCTACCAGCTGATGGGCGAGAATTCCTTCACCCAGGGCGGCGTGACCAATACCGGATTGGACTCCGGTCTCGACAAGCCGCGTTCGGATTACGTTGCGCGGTTCGCCTACCAGCCCTCGCGCATGTACGCCTTCACCTCGCGCTTCCGCTTCGACGAAGAGACCTGGGACGTGAAGCGCTTCGAGGTCGAGAGTCGCGTCAATCTCGACCGCTGGAGCTTCACGGGCGTCTATGGCCAATACGCCGCGCAACCGGAGCTGGGCTTCCTCACTGATCGTGAAGGCGTGCTTGGAACATCATCGCTTCGGATCACGTCCAATTGGAGCATTTTCGGCGCCATCGGGTATGACCTTGACCAGCATAGGGTGGACCAGACCCAGTTCGGGTTGACGTATATCGATGATTGCATCGCCTTGGCCCTGCAATACACCACGAGCTATAGCTACAGCGGCAACCCGCAGGAAAAGACCCACGCCGTCATGATGACGCTCGGCCTGCGCACGTTGTGGGATGGGCAGATCAGCCAAGGCGTGAGCGGCCTGCCCGGCGGCTTATGAGCGTTGCGGCGGATGCCTAGCGGCCAACCCATTGATCGGCAAGATAATTTTTTATACATCAAGACCCGCCACTCAACGCGCCAGTGCCGAGCCGGTTGTAGCAAGAAGAAGCCGCGGCCATGCTCTCGCCATGCTATCTGGCTCAATATCCGCCGCCTTGTGAGATACTCAGGGATTGACGTGGCCGCCCGATACCAACGCACCGCTATTGCACTGATGCTTGCGCTCGCCGCGCCGGGCTGCTCGACCTCGGCCATTGATTCCATTCCGGCCTGGGCCGGCGGCGAGCCCGCCGGCACTCCAGAACGGCCGGCGACCGAGCTGCAATATCCGGCGGTGAATGAGCGGCCGCCTGCGCGCGACACTAAGGTTGTGAGTGAAGAAGAGCAGGCGAAGATCGAGCGTGAATTGGCTGCAGTGCGTGCGGCGCAAGCCAAGCAAGCAGCGCAGGTGAAAAAAGACCGCGCCGGCATGCTGGCCAACCAGCCGAAGCCGAATACGCCGCCCGCGGGAACGCCGCCTCCGAATTAATACCCGTCAGTCCTGGACGCAAAAAGCGAACGGCCAGTATCCATACCGCCAATGCTGCTTCTGGATTTCACGCCGTGCTGCGCAAGCTCTGTGGTTTATCGCGCACTCGTCCACACCTTCTCATAAAAGCTCGCAATCGCCTTCGCCTCGCTGTCGATTCCGAAATCATCAGCCGCGCGGTCACGCGCGCGGCGACCCAACGCTTCCGCCTGGGTCGGATCTCGCATCAGCGGCTCAAGCGCCGCAACAAGCGCCTGCACATCGCCTGGCGGAACGAGAATGCCTGTCCGGCCGTCGATCACCACCTGGCTCGCGGCGCCGGCGCGGGCGGCGACCAGCGCATTGCCTGCCGCCATGGCTTCCAGCAGCGTCAGTCCAAACCCTTCATGGCGCGAAGTGAAGGCATAGATCGTGATGCGCTGATACCAGAGCGGCACTTCCGCGATGGGCAGTTCGCCGAAAAAGCGCACGCGCTCGGTCAATCCCGCCGCCTCCACGCGGGCGCGCAAGCCGCGGACGAATATCTGCTGATCGGGTGTCACCGCGCCAATGATGACCGCGGTGAACTCCGGATAGCGCGGCAAGAGCGCGCACATCGCATCGACGAAGACATCGGTCCCCTTCTGCTCGCGCAATCGGCCGAAACATCCGATGCCGTATTTGCCTGGCAATCCGGTAGCGGCAAAGAGCGCCGCGCGATCGGCTGGCGGATGATAAAGCTCGTATCGACGCCGTGATGGATCACCTGCGCCGGCCGCGCCAAATAGGAAGCCGCTGCCTGGCTGGTCGCGATTACTCCGTCCATGCGCGCCATCAGCCAGCGGCTGATCCAGGTATGCTGACGTTGGGCGGCGGAGGTGAAGACCAGCGTCAGCCGCCAGCCCAGCGCTTTCAGCAGCAGGCCGATAATCATCTCGTTGTTGCGCCGGGCATGCCAGATGCGCGAGCGCTTGGCCGGCAAGTTGCGCAGCCGCAGCAGATCGCCAAAATTCAGGCGGGATATGCCTTTGGGCGCGTCGCGGCCAAGCCATGCAGCCGGGAGCAGCCGCGCGAGCCGCGGCGCGATCATCCGGCTGGTCGCGGTCACGCCGGAATAGCGCCAATGCAGATTGGGGATGATGACCTCGAGCCCGCTCAGCGATCGGTCATCCATTACCCGCCGTCCCGCCCGTTCATGCTGTAGTCATATACGCGGCGTTAAGCGTAGCCGCCATACGATTCCCTGCTAAGGGACGCCCTGCATCCCGAGGGCGCTATCGATCGCGAAGGATAAACAGATGACCGTTTTGGTCACTGGCGGCGCCGGTTATATCGGAAGCCACATGGTTCACGCGCTGGCAGACGCCGGCGAGCCTGTCGTGGTGCTCGACGATCTGTCGACCGGCTTCCGCTCGGCGCTGCCGCAGTCCGTACCGCTGTGCGTCGGCGACGTGGGCGACCAGCACCTCGTGGCATCGATTATCGGCGATCATAAAGTTAGCGCCATCATCCATTTCGCCGGATCGATCGTGGTCCCGGATTCGCTGCGCGATCCGCTTGGCTATTACCGCAACAATACCGTGAACACCCGCGCGCTGATCGAATCCGCGGTTAAGGGTGGCGTGAAACATTTCATCTTCTCTTCCACCGCCGCGGTCTATGGCAATCCGGCTGTGCTGCCGGTGCGCGAGGACGCTCCGACCCAGCCGATGTCGCCCTATGGCACATCGAAGCTGATGAGCGAGATCATGCTGCATGATGTCGCCGCGGCGCATGACCTTACGTTACGTCATCCTGCGCTATTTCAATGTCGCGGGCGCCGATCCCAAGCGGCGCACCGGCCAGTCCACCCCGGCGGCGACGCATTTGATCAAAGTGGGCGTCGAGACCGCGCTTGGCATGCGGCCGAAGCTCGAGGTGTATGGCACGGATTATCCGACCCCCGACGGCACCTGCATCCGCGATTACATCCACGTCAGCGACCTGGCGCGCGCACATAGTGCGGCGCTGACGCATCTGCGCCGTGGCGGGGCGGGCATGACCTTCAATTGCGGTTATGGCCGCGGCTATTCGGTGCTCGAGGTGGTTGGCGCGATCGAGCGCGTCACCGGACGCAAACTGCCGGTGCAAATGGTCGGACGGCGCCCGGGCGATCCGGTCAGCCTGGTGGCCGATGTGAGCCGCATCCGCTCCAGCCTGGATTGGTCGCCGCAATTCGAAGACCTCGACACCATCGTATCGCATGCGCTGGCCTGGGAGCAGCAGTTGGAGAAACGGCAGCGCCAGACGGCCACGGCCTGACGACTGTCTGTCTGTAAAACCAGGGAAAAACGGCAGCAGCTTTCGGGTGGCCCGGAGGCCGGGTCGTGCCCACATGCTTGTCATCGCCCTATAATCGGGATGACGATGACCGAACACATTCGCTACGCCTTCGGACAAAGCTCACTCGGGGAGTTCCTTGCGGCTTCCTCCGAACATGGCCTCGTGGCCTTTGAGTTTGTCGACAAGAAAGACCGGCGTGTGCAGCGGCTGCGGGAACGCTTTCCTGACGCCGAGGTGACAGAGGACGCCGCCGGCTTGCAGGATATCCTCGCTGCGCTGAGCGAGTCCGTCGATCATCCCGAACGGCCGTGCCCGCTGCCACTCGACATTCGCGGCACCGACTTCCAGAAGCGCGTCTGGGAAATTTTGCGCCGCATTCCCGCCGGTGAAACGACTTATTACGGCGCCGTCGCCGCCAAGCTTGGATCCACCGATGCGCGCGACGCCACGGATGCGATCGCCAAGAATCCAATCGCGGTCCTGATTCCTTGCCACCGGGTGATCAAGAAGAATGGATCGCTGTCGGGCTATCGCGGCGGCGTCAGGCGCAAGCGCGCCTTGCTTTCCCGCGAGCAGCAGGCCGGCGAATTCAAACTGCGATAAATCACGGAACACGCAATGTTCTCTGTGCTGTTTGAGGTTCAGCCGCGAGCAGATCAATGGGAGGCGTATCTCGGCAACGCCAAGCTGCTGCGGCCGGAGCTCGAGAGGATCGACGGCTTCATCGACAACATCCGCTATCGCAGCCTGACGCGCGAGGGCTGTATCCTGTCGCTGTCCAATTGGCGCGACGAGAAGGCGCTGGTGCGATGGCGCACGCACGCGCTCCATCACGGCGTTCAGGAAAAAGGCCGCGCCGAAATCCTGCGTGACTATCACCTGCGTGTCGGGCAGGTCACGCGGGATACACGCCTGCCGGACGGCCATGGATTGCAGGAGCAGCGTCTGGATGAGACGGAGACCGGCACGGCAAAAACGGTGACGCTGGTCGATACTGCAGCGTCGCGTGACAAGGTCAAAGGCGGCAGCCCGGACGGCATCGCGCAATGGCTTGGCCTCGATGCAGATGCCCGCGGGCTCGTCGCGTGGGACGTGTTCGATGCGGTGCTGACGCCCGGCGACGTGATCCTGCTGATGTCGTGGCGCAATCAGGCCGCTGCGGAAGCATTCGAGGGGGTAACGCAGCTGCCGGACGGCGCGCGGCTGCGGCGCGTCCGCGTTGTGCGGGATTACGGCATGTACGACCGCCGCGAGGCGCCGCAATACTACGCCGCGGTGGATAAGCCAGCCGGTTGAGGGGCTTGCCCGTGGATGGCGGATTAAGCTACCCCGTTATTTTTACTTGAAAAAAGCCGCCCGGACGGGCAACAAGTCGTCTTGGCGCGCGTGGCGTCAGGCCAACTTGGGAAACGGGCAAAATCCGGATTCCGGCGGAAGGCGGATGCTCGAAGCAGAAAAGAAATCCTTGCTCGCGGACCCCTACGGCGCCTTCGCCCTGATCCGGCGATTGTTGTCCGAACAGGGGCTGCATCACTGGAAGCGCTATGCTCTCGTCTTCCCGATGATGGCCGTTGTTGCGGTCTGCACCGCGCTGCCAGCTTACTTGATCGGCGAGGTCGTCAACCAAGCTTATATCAACCGCGACTTCCCCGCGATCGTCTGGATCGGTCTCGCCACGATCGTGGTCTTCACCCTCAAAGGCGCGGCGACCTACGGCTACTCCGTCATGCTGTCGCGCATCGGCTACCGCATCATCGCTGAAAACCAGCGGCGCATGTTCACCAAACTGATGCATGAGAATTTGGGCTTTTTCGCCAACCGCCATTCCTCGGAATTCCTCTCGCGGCTGACCGTGGGCGCAAATTCGGCGGCACAGGTGCTCAATCTGCTGATTACGTCATTTGGCCGCGATCTGCTCTCGCTGCTCGCGCTTGCGGCGGTCATGGTAATCCAGGATCCGGTGTTGTCGCTGGTCACGCTTGTCGTTGGGCCGCCGGCGATGCTGGTGCTGCGCAAACTCATCCGTCGCATCCGCACCATCGCACGCAACCAGTTCACCGGCGGCACGCTGATCATGGAAACGATGCAGGAGGCCTTGCAGGGCATCCGCATCGTGAAAGCCTTCACGCTCGAAGACCGGATGCAGGCGCGGCTTGACGCGCATATCGCCGAGGTCGAGAAGGAATCCAACAAGCTGGCCCGGGTCGGCAATCGCGCCAGCCCATTAATGGAGACGCTCGGCGGCATCGCAATCGCAATCGCGCTGATCTATGGCGGCTACCGCGTGATTGAGACCGGCGCCGAGCCGGGGCAGTTTTTCTCCTTTATCGCCGCCTTCCTGCTGGCCTATGAACCGGCGAAACGGCTGGCGCGGCTAAACATAGATCTCAGCAGCGGGCTTGTGGGCGTTCGCATCCTGTTCGAGGTGCTCGACAGCCCGGCCACCGAACCGTCGGAGATCGGCAAGCCAGACCTTAAACTGGAGAACGGCCGGATCGAATTCGACAAGGTATCGTTTGAATACCGGCCGGGCGAGCCGGTGATCCGCGATCTGTCTTTCGTGGCCGAGCCCGGCCAGCTGACGGCGCTGGTCGGCCCATCGGGCGGCGGCAAATCGACCATCCTCAACCTGATCCTGCGCTTTTTCGAGATCAGCGCCGGCTCCATCGTGATTGACGGGCAGAATATCGCCACCGTGTCGCGCCAATCGCTGCGGCGGCAAATCGCCTATGTCGGGCAGGATGTCTTCCTGTTCCGCGGCAGCATCGGCGACAACATCGCCTTCGGCCGACCGCACGCAACGCAAGAGGAAATCGTCGCTGCCGCACAGGCCGCCTGCGCGCATGACTTCATCATGGCTTTTCCCCGCGGCTATGACACGCCGGTGGGCGAGCACGGCTTGCAGATTTCGGGCGGACAGCGCCAGCGCATTGCGGTGGCGCGGGCACTGATCAAGGACGCGGCGATCATTCTATTGGATGAGGCTACCGCCGCGCTCGATTCCGAATCCGAACGCGCGGTACAGCAGGCGATAGAGCACCTTTGCCAGGGCCGCACCACGTTGGTGATCGCCCACCGGTTGCACACGGTGACGCACGCGGACCGCATTTTTGTCGTGGAAGATGGCGCTATTGCCGAATCCGGCCGGCATGACGATTTGCTGCGCCAGGGCGGCCGTTATGCGTCCTTCTACCGCCTGCAACTGCGCGACCAGGAGCCGCGCGATCCCATCGCGGCCATGGCTTGACCTGGCTACGGTTCTTCGCGCATCTGCTCCCCAGTTTCCCTCCTCCAATGGGTGATAAACAATCATGAGCGTGAACGACAATTATGTGATTTCCCCGCCGGCGGCGCCGTCGCTTCCGGTGGCCGGCAGTTCCAAGCTGTTTCCTGTGCGCAGGGTCTGGTGCGTTGGCCGCAATTATCTGGAGCATATCCGGGAGATGGGGAATGACGAGCGCGAGCCGCCGTTCTTCTTCGCCAAGCCGTCGGATGCACTGGTGCGCGATGGCGCGACAATCCCCTATCCGTCGCTGACCAAGGATCTCCATTTCGAGGTGGAGCTGGTAGTCGCGCTTAAAAGCGGCGGCCGCAACATCCCGGTCGCCAAGGCGAACGACTGTATTTACGGTTACGGCGTCGGCATCGACCTCACGCGCCGCGACCTGCAGATTGCCTCCCGTAATATCAAGCAGCCGTGGGAGATCGGAAAATTCTTCGACAATTCCGCGCCCTGCAGTGCGCTGCGCCCGGCCTCGGAAATCGGCCATCCCTCCAAGGGTAAGATCACGCTGAAGGTCAATGGCAACCTGAAGCAGGAAGGTGACCTTGCGCAGATGATCTGGAATGTGCCGGAAACGATTTCGAAGCTGTCGGAGATGGTCGAGCTCGCTGCCGGCGACGTCATCTTCACCGGCACGCCCTCGGGCGTCGGCGCGGTAGCGGAAGGCGAGAAGATGGAATGCGAAGTGGAAGGCGTCGGCCGCCTGACCATCACCATCGGCCCGAAGCTGAAGTAAGCGCGGTTACTGGCCGGGCTTGTCCCGGCCAGCCACGTCTTTTCTACAGACGTTGTTGCTGTGCTGTTTCCTCCGCGTTCGCGTTCTTTACCCGCACCTTGGTCGCGAGCGGCCCGGTGTCGCCGACGTCCTCGACGTAATAGACCTCGTCCCGCAACTTGAGCGCGTCAAAGTCGCCCGCCAGCATGCTGTTGCGGTGGAAATAGAGCAGCCCGCCTTCCTTGGTCAGCAGGAATCCATAGTCACGATCCGGATTGAGCTCCGCAACTTGGCCGAGATTCTGCTGGCCAGCTTCGTGGCGCAGCTCCTTGGTATGGTCCTTCAGCCGGTCCTTGTACTCGCTCAACTGGCGCTCGGCGATGCGGAAAGCTTCGTTGATGGCGTTGTGCAGATCAGGCCGTTGGAATTGCAGCTGCAGGCGGTCGGGCTCATGCGCCACCACCAGATCCTTGCGGCCGGGTATGCCGATCTCGATCCGCACCACCGGCGGGATGGTATCGTTGCTATTGGTCGCGCGCTGATCGACGCGTACGCGGCAGGAGGTAAGCCGGTCGTAAATCGATTCCAGATCGTCTACGCGGGCGCGGATTTCCTGCTCGGCCCAATCTAAGCTCTCCATATTGTGGAAGGTGATTTCGAGGGGGACTTGCATCGGCGAGACTCCAAAAGCTCTTGAAATCAAGGGCTTTAGGAAAACGCGCGGCGGGGCAGATGGTTTCCAATCGGAAATGCCTATCCGGAAAAACCGCCCTCATCCTACCAACAGCAGCCCGGGTTGCCTGCGGTGCTACGTCGCAAAGCATGTCCGCCCATGGAACCGCGCCGCTTCGCAGTGCTGCTCGGGATAATGCCGACAGGGGGTCGGTTACGAAAACAGCAGCGACTTAATGACCATCGGCACCACGCCGGGTGGTGTGATCATGGCGCCCACGTCCACATAGTCGAAGTCCTGCAGCTGCACGCCGTCGATGGAAATCACGTGGCCCGGGAATTTCAGCTCGGTCTCCAGCAGGTGCCCGAAGGTGCGGCCGACATCGCCCTCGATCATGAGGAAGAGGACGTCGCCTGATTTGCGGCCCGCGCTGACGGCGGCGACAATGCCCTCGGCCGCGGCGCGCAGACGGGAATATTCCGGATCGCCCGCCCAGGTGAAGGCGATAGCCAGCCGCGAGTTCGGCTCCAGGTCGGCCTGTTTCAGCTTGGCATCAATCGCCTTGGCGAAAACTTTCGGATCGATCTTGCCGGAAAGATCGGTATCGACATGCACCACCGGCACGTTATGCACCGGCAGGACATCGTCTTCCGGCAGGTAGATGGTCTTGCCGCTTACCTGCACGGTGAATTGCGAGGCGCCGATCACGGTGGCGCGGATGCGCTGACCGGGATCGACCACGGTGATCTTGCTGCGCTTGCCGAGCTGGCTCCCGATTTCGGCGGCAAGCAATTTGGCGATGTCGCCGTGTTCCTTTGTCTCATAACCGAAGACGTATTCCCCGACGCCGCCAGAAACCGTGAGAAATTCCGGTTCCACCGGGCGCGCCAGCGGTTCGGTCAATTCCAGCTTCTTGCCGAGCGCGTCGGTGCTGCCGCCCAGGATCTGATCGACCGCGAGCGTGGCGAGCCGCGTGGCGATCGCCTTGCGGTTCTTCAAGTCGCCCATGCTGCGCATGTCGGTGGCGATGCCGAGCTCTTCCGCCACCAATCGTGCGCTGTCGTCCACCCGCGACCAGGCGCCGTAAGCATCGCTCGCCAAAAGGCGGCCGCCGACCGCGAAAGCGGCGACGCTCAAAATCTTGCCCTTGTCGATCAGCGCCAGTTTGGTGGTGCCGCCGCCGATATCGACATGCAGCACGCAAGCATTGCGCTGCTTCGACAGCGTGACTGCGCCGGAACCGTGCGCCGCCAGCGTGCATTCCAGCTTATGGCCGGCGGTGGCGCAGACGAATTTGCCGGCCTCTTCCGCAAACAAATCGTCGATCGCCCGCGCGTTGGTTTTCTTGATCGCCTCGCCGGTGAGGATCACCGCGCCCGAGTTGATGTCGGCGCGGGTGAAGCCGGCGTCGTGATAGGCCTGATGGATGAAGTGCCCGAGCTTTTTGGCATCGATAGTGCCGTCCGGCACGAAGGGCGTGAGCATGATCGGCGAGCGCCAGACTATCTCGCGGCCAACCACGAGGAAGCGGCTGGAAAGGCCGAGCGCCTGCCGCTGCAGCGTGACCTTGGCAAACAACAAATGAGAGGTGGAACTGCCGATATCGATGCCGATCGTGCTCAGCTCGATGTTGTCCTGGCTCCAGATGAAGCGGGCGAGTTCCTCGCGGTCAGCCTCCGTGGCGTGTTCGTGCTCAAAATCCAATTCGTGCATAGCCCTTCCGCGTGGATGAATGCGGCCGGCCAGCCGCGGTGTTCCCCTAGCATGGTGGGGAAACGGCGCAAGGGTATTGGCGTCCCAGACTCCGGAGTATGGATGCCACGTGCGCTCGCTTCGCGCGCCGGCATGACAAAGGAGGATTAGCCTGGCATCCGCGGTGTCACGCCTTTAGCCGTGAGGGTCTCCAGCCACATTCTGTGAATGCGCGGGTCCTGCTCCGCGAAGGGAATTGTGGCGCTGCCGGCGGCATAAACGCTGCTATCGCCATAGGCCGCGCGCCGGTAGCGGAAGTTGGGATAGTCTTTG
This sequence comes from uncultured Alphaproteobacteria bacterium, assembly GCA_963728585.1. Classification (GTDB taxonomy): domain Bacteria; phylum Pseudomonadota; class Alphaproteobacteria; order Rhizobiales; family Xanthobacteraceae; genus CANKHA01. The sequence goes on along the minus strand of CAVSLB010000002.1, from coordinate 214,836 downwards.
CTGCCCATCTGCACGTCGAGGTAGCGCGCCGGGCCCGCCCCGGCGTTGAAATGCTGGCGGAAGCGCATCCCGGGGGCGGCCGTCACGATGCCATGACGCCAGGGAGTGCGGATATAGTCCTGCGAGCCCTCCTCCCAGGTCATCATATAGCCTTCGCCATCGACACCGAGGAGATGAGCCCCGAACATCTGACGCGAGCCCTCCCGATAGGTGCCGGCTTCTAGTTCGTTCACGTCGCTGGACAGCGTCCCCTTAGCAAGCGTCAGTGGCCCCGGCTGCTGTTTCGCGAGATCAGCCACCACCTCGGTCCCGCCATGCCGCTCGTCGAATTGCCGCGCAGTCTCGAACACGAATTTTTCGCTGCGGTACAAATTGAACAGATAGCGCAGGTCGTTGATCGCCGCGAAGCGAGCGGGTTCGGCAGAGGTATTGCGGTGGCGATAGTGCGCGTTCATTGGCAGCGCGAATAAACTACGCGGTCCCCACTCGATCACCTGCGTATGCCCGTCAGGCGCCTGAAATTCGGTCGAGCCGGCCCCTGACAGCACGTAGCAAACGGCCTCATATAAATGCCGGTGCGGCGCCGAGCCGGAATTGGGCGGCAGCTCGATGAGGAAAACCGTGAGGAAATCGTCGCGTCCGTCGAGATGGCAGAAGGCGCCGTTGACGCCGAAACGGGCCCAAGGCTTCACCTCCGCCTGCAGCAGGTCCAGCGCCGCGCCGGTATGGATCGGCACGCCCTCGCCCTTCGCCCAGTCCTCGTAGGAATTGACCAGGTATTTCCCCGCCGGCGCGGGCTGACTGCTGTCGTTCATCGCGCGGCCTGGCGGAAGGGAGTTTCGTCGATGAACTTGCCCATGCCGGATGTAACGCCGTGCCTGCCGATCTCTTCCAGCCACATCTTGTGAATGCGCGGATCCTGATCCTCATACTCCACCTGCGCTCCGCCCTGCTTGACGTCCTTGTCGACGCCGACGTCCCAGATTTCGCGTTTCATCTTCAGCAGCGGGTAGCGCACAGTGCCGATCTGCAATGCCAGATAGCGCGAGGGATGGTTGGCAACATTGAAATGCTGGTGGAACATTGAATCCGGCGGGCAATAAACAACCCCGTGCTGCCAATTTACCCGCACGAAATCCGGATCGTCTTCGTGCCAGAGCAGCGAGTAGCCCTGGCCGGTGACGGCGAACACGCAGACGCCGTCGAAATGGCGGTGGCCTTTCTTATAGGTGCCGACCGGCATCTCAGAGGAATGCGCGCCGATGGTGTTGTCGGCCAGCATGAAGCGCAGCATCGAGCCGCCTGCCCCGCGCGCCGCCCAGGCCTTCAGCTCGAAGGACGAAAGATCGGCGACGAAGTTGGTTTCCCACTGATGCCGGCCCGGCCGGATGCCGATGAACTCGCCTTCGCCGGCGAAATACCCGTCGCCGCCCACCCGTTCGGGAAATTGCGTCGGGCAATTGAAGATGAACTCTTCGTTGCGGAAGCGGTTGAGCACAAAGATCATATTGTTAGCGGAGGCGAAGCGCGCCGGCTCTAGGCCGGAGCCATTGAAGTGCTGATGCCGAACGTTGAGCGGAATCGAGAAAAGACTCTTCGGTCCCCATTCGAAGCTGTGCTTGCGGCCGTCTTCCGTCGTCACCACGGTCGAGCCGTGGCCGGAGATCACGTAGATCACCTCTTCGCAGATATGGCGCAGCGGGGCCGATTTTTTGCCGGGCGGCAGCTCAAAGGCGAAGATCGAGAGAAAATCGTCACGCCCTCTAAGGTGACAAAAAGCCCCATGCATGCCGTACCGCGCCCAAGGCGCCACCGGCACCTTGCGGATATCGATGCCGAAGTCTTCCACAATGGGGACGCCCTGACGCGCAACCCATTCCCTGTAAGGATCACGCGACGCGTCGTGACTCTCCGCAGCCATCTGAATGCTCACCTCTTTCGCCAGCACGCTGGCACGCTACCGCAGCGATCCTGCTCGGTCGGCATTCATAGAAAAGATCAAGCTGCTTTGGCAATCAGGAATGTTTTGCAGGCTTGGCCGCAGCACCAGCGCTGATCTTCTCATCGCTTTCCGGAACTCTCAGCATTGTTTCCGGGTCGAGCGGAACGAGTTTGCCGATCTTTCGTCGGGACGGCGAGGCGGTCGTGTCCGCACGCAATAGGTCAACAGTCCGATTGGGTCGCGCTGAAGAATGCCGCGTTTCGACGGCCTTGGCGCTCCCGTCGAGATTACTTTTTTCAGGCTCCATGGTCGCGCTAAGGCTGATCTTCTCATCACCTTCCGGAATTCTCAGCATTGTCTCCGGGTCGAGCGCAATGAGTTTGCCGATCTTTCGTCGGGACGGCGAGGCGGTCGTGGGCGCGCCCGGTGGGCTGGCGTTCCGGTTGGCTGGCGATGAAGGATGCGGGGTCTCGACGTGCTCGGCGCTCCTGCCGTTCTGACTCGCGCTATCCTTCCTCGGGGAAGCCAACGGCCACCAGCGGTTCGCCCATCTGATCTTCCAACGTTTCATTTTTATTCTTTTCTCCCTTGTTGTCGTCAGATTGAGCGCTCGCCTTGATTGCGGCCAGAATGTATTTGAGCTTTTCTTCATACTGCGCTCGGATCGGCGTGTCCCTTTCAAACAGCGCATCGAATATATCGAACTGCTTTTGCACCACGGGATTTAAATACGGCCCTCGCTCCTCGAAACCTTTCATGGCGTGAACCGGCCGCCCGACAAGCTCGGCAATCCGCTGCCTGATAAATACCTCACTGTGCGCCTGCGCGTCTTGCTCGTCGAGGCCGGCATAATGCATGAGGTCCCGGCGAATTTGATCGAGAGCTTGCAACACCAACTGACTGCGCCGCAAAACGATCAAAGCGGCTTCGGGCTTCAAATAACTATGTTTGTAGTTGGCGGTTTTGATAAATCCGATTTTCGGCAATGCTTTGATCTTACCATGCATGCAATCCTGAATGCCGACCGAGAAGTCATAAAAACTGACTAGAAACAGTTGGCTTGCGCGCTCGTAGCGTTCGATCAGGACGTCTCTGCGGGTTACTGCGTAGGTTGTCTGGAACGACCATTGGGCGAACTGACGGGCCCGCATGAGCGGAGTATCCCCGATGATCGGCCGCGCAAGAAACGGCTTTGCCGACAACTTGGTCGGCGAGTTCGAGCCTCAGGACGACCAGCATCCCGGCCGCGACGCAGTAGTCTTTGTTTTGAAGCAGGAACGCCTCAGCTTCGCCAAGGGTATCCATCATGGGATAGTCATCATCAGAGCCCATGATCAGGAATTCAGAGCTTTCCCCGCGCAGGACATCGAGTAGCCGATCGAAATACGGAAATTCGGCCGGGTAAGGCCGGTAATCGATCGCGAGTTCCTGCTTGAGGGCCTCGATATTGCGCCGATTGTGATTTTTGAATTCCTCATCGCTGCCATCAGCGACGATGACGCGGGTCGAGCGGTAATACCGCGCAAGAAAGTGCAAAACGCTCGACAAGGATGTTGGGCGATTGCGGGTCGGGATAAGAAGCGTGGACATGTGCTAACCAAACAAGAGAACTTTCGCCGCTGGCACGTTGCGGCGGAGACGATGGCGCGCTATTCCTATGCAATCACAACGAGTTATTGCCTAGCACGTATAACCCGACAAATGCAATGTAACGCCGCAGATGGGCCTTGTGGCCTGCCGGGGACTTACCGCCACATAGCGCTGTTTGGCCCGCTATCGCCACCGCGCCGGAGAACGAAATGAAGGCTGTCATCCTCGCAGGTGGTCAGGGAACCCGGATCAGCGAAGAATTGCATGTGCGTCCAAAGCCCATGATCGAAATTGGTGGGCGGCCGATCTTGTGGCACATCATGAAGATCTATTCGCATTACGGCATCAATGAATTCGTCATATGCCTCGGATATCGCGGCTATGTGATCAAAGAATATTTCGCAAACTATTCCTTACACCTGTCCGACGTTACCTTCGACATTAGCCAGAACAGTCTCGAGGTGCACCGTCGCCGCGTTGAACCGTGGCGGGTGACGCTGATCGACACCGGCGAAGAGACGCAGACCGGAGGCCGTCTAAAACGGGTTCGCGATCACCTGGGCTCTGAGGATTTCTGCTTCACTTACGGAGACGGCGTGGCCGACATCGCGATCGACGCGCTTATCAAATTCCACAAGCAGCACGGCAAGCTCGCAACCGTAACGGCCGTGCTGCCGCCAGGCCGCTATGGCGCGCTCCATACGGAAAAGGATGGCGAGGTCTCCGGTTTTCTGGAGAAGCCACGGGGCGATGGCGGGCGGATCAATGGCGGTTTCTTCGTGCTGTCGCCAAAGGTGATCGACTATATCCAAGGCGATGGGACCCATTGGGAAGAAGAACCGCTGGCCAAGCTTGCGAGTGAAGGGCAGTTGATGGCATTCGAGCACGATGGCTTTTGGCAGCCGATGGATACGTTGCGCGACAAGATGCAATTGGAAACCCTCTTTCAGACCGGCAAGGCGCAGTGGAAAGTATGGGATTAGACCGTCATTTCTGGCGCGAGGCGCATCCTTCTGATGGGGGCATACTGGATTCAAAGGGCGAAGCTCGGCTGGGGTCCGCGCTGGTCGCTGGAGTGCAACCCGGTACCGCGCATTGCATAGGGGCTTATCTGCAGGACGCCGCATGAGCGGAAGGTTCCAAATTCATTCGACCTCGCTGCCCGGCGTTATCCGGATTGAGCGCATGTCGATTTCCGACCATCGCGGCTTTCTTCAGCGGCTTTTCTGCAATAAGGAGCTTTCCATAAGCGGTTTCACAAAGCCGATAGCCCAAATCAACCGGACTTTAACCCGCCAGCGAGGCGCTATTAGAGGAATGCATTTTCAACGGTCGCCGCACGCTGAAATCAAAATGGTCTCCTGCCTGCGCGGGGAGGTCTTCGACGTCGCTGTGGATTTGCGGCAGGGCTCGCCGACATTTCTGCACTGGCATGGTGAGATCCTGAGCGAGGCGAACAATTTTTCTCTGATCATTCCCGAGGGTTTCGCGCACGGGTTCCAGGCCCTTTCGGCCGATTGTGAGCTGCTCTATTGCCACACTGCTGCCTACGCTCCGCAGGCCGAGGACGGCGTGAACGCAAGAGATGAAACGCTTGCGATCGCATGGCCGATTGCCATTACGGAGATTTCGGATCGGGATGCAGCACTGCCGTATGTAACGGCGGGTTATAACGGGGTCCATCCGTGAAATGCCGCCATTGCGCAAGCGAATTGCGGCATGTCTTCGTCGATTTGGCCACGGCGCCGCCGTCGAATGCCTATTCTTTCCGAAGCGGACCTGCGGAAACCGGAGAAATATTACCCGCTGCGTGTGCTGGTCTGCGCGTCTTGTTGGCTGGTGCAGACCGAGGATTACACCAGCGCCGCTGAGCTATTCCAAGATGACTATGCTTATTTGAGTTCGACTTCCAGCACTTGGCTGCAGCACGCCAAACGTTATGTCGGCAGCGTCGCGACGCGCTTCGGCCTTGGACCACAATCATGCGTGGTGGAGGTCGCAGCCAATGACGGGTATTTGCTGCAGTTCGTGCGCGAGCGCGGGATACCGTGCTACGGCGTGGAGCCGACACATCGCACGGCCCTTGTCGCCCGCGCCAAGGGTATCGAAATCATAGAAGAATTCTTTGGCGAACAGGTCGCTCTTCGGCTGACCAAAGACGGACGGCAAGCCGATCTTATGGTCGCCAATAACGTGCTTGCGCATGTGCCCGAGCTCAACGATTTCGTGAAGGGCTTCGCCACCCTTTTGAAAGAAGATGGCGTGGCTACGTTCGAATTTCCCCACATTCTTCGCCTGATAGCCGAGGGGCAGTTCGATACAATTTACCACGAGCACTATTCTTACTTGTCGCTGACGGTGGTCGATCGGATTTTTTCGGCAAACGGCCTCCAGATATTCGACGTGGAGGAATTGCCGACGCATGGCGGCAGCTTGCGCGTATTCGCCGAGCGGCGGAATTCCGGCCGTCGGCCGAAATCAGCTGCCGTTCGCGACCTTCTCGCCCGCGAGGCCAAGGTTGGGGTGAACACGCTGGCGTACTACCAAGGCTTTCAAGCAAAAGCCGATACGGTGAAGAATGAGCTGCTTGCCTATCTCCTAACGGCAAAAGCGAAGGGTTTGAAAGTCGCTGCTTATGGTGCCGCGGCCAAGGGCAATACGCTTCTCAACTATGCCGGTGTGCATGAAGACCTGCTTGCCTACGTCGCGGATCGGGCCGAATCCAAGCAGGGACAATTTCTTCCCGGAAGCCGCATCCCCATTGTGGGAGAGGCGCACCTGAGAAACGATCGGCCGGACCGGGTTCTCATCCTCCCGTGGAATTTGAAGGAAGAAGTGACACAACAACTCAGCTATGTTCGGGATTGGGGTGGGCGTTTCGTTTGCGCCGTTCCCCAATTGAACGAGGCTTAAGGTGAGGACCTGCGATCACAGCGGCTGGTGCAAACTCGGATCGCGATGGCGCAATAGCTTGGGACTGACTCCTCTACGTATTCTGAACACAGGATCGGTGACGACGGACTCATCCTTGACGGCCAGCACGTTGAAGCCGTGCGGCGGGCCCTCCAGATAAATATCCCTGACGTCCACTAGTTCGATCGGAAGGCCCGCCATGTCGACGTTCGACTGGTAATCCCGGATCGCGTAGAGCTTATAGCCGTATTCCCGCAGAAGTCGGCCAATAGTCGTGTTCTCCAATCCGTCAGACCAATCAACGAAAGCGCGATGGATTTCAAACACGACATGCGGAGCTTTTCCCGTCGGCTGCGAGAGATAGTGCGCGGCCCCGCAGAGAATAGCATATTCACCGCCTTCCACATCCAGCATCAGCACGTCGATGGAGTTGAGCTTCTGCTGCGCACCGTATACGTCGACCGTCGTAGTGGCGACCACCTCGCCGCTATCCGCGGGCGACGCCTCTTCGGGACGGCCGAGCTCGGCATCGCCGACCAAACGGAGGCTGGCATTATCGGTGTCCCACAGAGCGATGCCATTGAGCACCATGTTGCCCGCGAGACGATTACTCTCCGCGTTGCGCTGCAGCAGCGCCAGCTGTTTCCGGTCCGGCTCGAAGCAGTGGCATACACCACCAGCCCTCGCAAGACGCTGCGCGACCAGCAGGGCCTGATCGCCGGCATATGCGCCTGCGATCACAACCGTTCTTGCGCGCTCGGCGAAGTGCAGCAGAAGCTTGGTGGTCTGCGGTTCCCAGACATGGTCCGGGTCCTCCCCGCTCATGACGAAATCGCGCGCGATCCTGCCGCTGTAGGTGAAGTGGAACGTAAGTCCGCTTTTCAGGCGCTTTTGCAACGGGCCCACATCGCGATGCAGCGCATCGAGGATGGGACCGGTGACCTGTTCGCGCACATCAAAATCCGGCCGCGATAACGCCTTTTCAGCGATACGGCACAGGCCAATCATCTTATCTCTGAGGCCCGGATCCTGCCCGAGCGTGGCCAGACAATCTTCCGTTTTGCTCATGCGTTGTTCCACGCTATCGACGGCGCAGGTAGCCGCCGGGGGCGGCGGTAAGCATCAACTTGTTCTCAGTCATACTGTCGACGTCAAAATGGAGCGGCTCACCGTCGAAACCTTGGCGGCCTTGACTGCTCAGTAATTCCAGATATTCGCGAACCGCAGTCTTCGAGTTGTTGCCGACGCTCCATGGCCGGTCGGGAAAGCTTGTGGGCGGAAGATCCTCGATGATGGTATCAAACACAACACAGTACGAGCCTTTGGACACCAGTGGCGCATAAGCCTCGAGCTCGGCCAGCACGTGCGCGTGCGTATGACTGGAGTTGAGGCATACGAGGATGCGTTCATGACGCTTTGCTGCCGTGGCCCGAACGCGGTCGATAATTTCAGGGGCCACCGACGATCCTTCAATCATCTCGATCCGATGCATCATTGGATGCATTTCGATTAGGGCGCGGTTGTGAGGACGAATTTCGATGTCGACGGCTACTACCCTGCGGCGCGGTTTAGTGACGTCGAACGGTTCGCCACTCTGGATTGAATCGCAAACCTCAAGCAGGGTCAGCATCGACGCGCTCAAGATCAGGGATCCGCCATGAGCAATCCCGGTTTCCACGATCAAATCGGGCTTCACCGCCCAGATGAGCTCGCTCATCGCGACGATGTCGGCCGGCAGCTGTATAATCGGTCGGCCGAGCCAAGAAAAATTATACATATACTGGTTACGGAAGGCTTCGAGCATCCATTCAGCGGATTGCTGCTGCCACCCACGTTCGTCCTCGTAGCGAGCAATCCTTTTACGCTTCTCCACCTCGAAGGCTGCAACCGGATCAGGAAGGGCGTCGGACATCGTTGTTCCTTTGATGCAAGAGGGTCGCGATGTATCCGAGGATCGGACGCGGTTCGAATGCAAATTCGGACTGGATACGATCGATATTGATGCGCGGAAAGGACCGATTTGGCGCATTCGCCATGAATTCCACTTTGATGCCTATCGCCTTCCGGATTGCCTCGGCGATCGCAGCATGGTTGAGCGGAGTTCCGCTGGCGACGTTATAGAGCCGCTCCCGTCCCGTAAGAGCGATCTGAACCAGCAATGGAATAACATCGTCGAGCGCGATGTAATCTTTCGATGATAGCGGCGCCTCTCGCACCGCTACGCGGCCGTCCCGACGGCCCTCACTTAAGAGCGCGCCGAGGAATGTATGTTCGCTCTGCCCGGAACCGACAATATTGGACAGACGCGCGACGCGGACCGTGGCTTGCGGCTGGGACAGGCAGAGCGCTTCCCCCAGTAGTTTGCTCAGGTCGTAAACGGTGTCTGAATTGGGAATGAGGCTAAGCGGTGAAGCCTCGCTGGCCACCGCTTCGGCCGGCAGGCCGCCATAGACGCGCGTGCTTGAAAGATAAAGGAAAGAATTGAAGCTCAATGTCTGCAACACGTAACTGAGAAAGCTGACGTTGGCCTCGATCGTCTCGTGCAATCGTTGCCGGAAGTCACCCGTAAGCCCGATGGCATAGATAACGTGGCCGGCGGGGGTATGACGTTCAAGTCGTGCGTCGCGGGCGGGCATGCAGACGTCGTGGCCCTGCGCTTGCAGATGACGCGCGAGATTACCACCAATGAAGCCGCTGCCGCCGAGTATGGTGAACTTCATCTCATCCATCTGATTTGGCGGAGCCGCTTTTCTCGCCAATCCAATGGCATGCTGAGCTCGGTCAATTTCTTACCGCGAGCTCCTGACGGGATGCGGATTTAAAGTCAAACGGCTCGACAATCATTGCCTCGGCACTGCGCAAGGTCAAGGGCACCCGGAGCTGCGAACTGCCGCTGCTGGCGCGCCCGCACAGGCGACAAAAAGCCCCATGCTTGCCGTAGCACGCGAGCACCACGGGCAGCTTGCGGATATGGGTGTCGAGATCGTCCACGAAGGGCATGCTCTGGCTCGCAACTATTCCGCATAAGATCGCGCATGGCGGGCGCAGCAGACGTATTGGAAACCGATGTCATCGCTGATGTTGCACAGCAGGGAGGTGCCACACATTAAGCGGCAAACGGCATTCTAACCCCCATGGCCAGCAATACTGCCCTCCCCGTCGGACTTTTGGCGGGCTTTCGTCTCGCCGCGATGGCTGCTAGCGTTCTCCTCAATACCCCGAAAAACAAGGGGACGGGAGAGGAAATGCAGAAGTACAACCTTCGCAATGGCGATGTCGTGTCCGGCGCGTTTCTGGCCGCGCTCGGGCTTTATATCGTGGCGCAAGCGTACTCCTGGAACTACTACAATCCTGACGGCCCGGGTCCCGGCTTCTTTCCGACCTGGTATGGCCTGTTAATGATTGGACTTGCGCTGGCGCTGATCATCAGCACCGCGCGGAAACCAAAGCCGCAAGAATCACCCAAGGATTGGGACGGCAGCAAGCGTGCGCTGATTACCTGGTTCGCCTTCGCGGCCTGCATCGCGACGATGGGCGTCTTGGGATTTCGCCTCAGCTTCGCACTCTTTACATTTTTCCTCGTCGCTTTCGTCTTTCAGCGCACCCTGGTAGCCGCCGCATTGACCAGTGTTGGAGCGACGGCCGCCTTCTATATTGTCTTTCCGGTCCTGCTCGGCGTCCAACTTCCCATCGGCTGGTTCGGGTTCTGAACATGGACATCGCCGACGGGCTTTTGCATGGATTCTACGTCGCGCTGCAGCCGACAAACGTGCTGTGGTGTTTCGTCGGCTGCCTGCTCGGCACCGTCGTTGGCATTCTGCCGGGCCTGGGGCCAGCGGCGACCATTTCGCTGTTGCTCCCGCTGACCTTCAGCATGGATCCAGCCGGCGGCGTCATCATGATGGCCGGCATCTATTACGGCGCCAAATACGGCGGCTCCACCACCTCGATCCTGCTCAATATTCCAGGTGAATCGTCATCGGTCGCCACTTGCCTCGACGGCTATCAGATGGCGCGCAAGGGCCGCGCGGGAGCGGCGCTCGGTATTGCCGCAGTCGCCTCCTTCGTTGCCGGCACTGTCGGCATCGTCTTGCTGACTTTGGTCGCGCCGCCGGTCGCCGCCTTTGCGCTCCGCTTTTCTTCGCCGGAATACTTCGCGTTGATGGTGCTCGGCTTGGCACTGGTCGTGCTGCTGTCCGGTCCCTCGCTGATCAAGGGACTGCTGGCGCTGCTGGTGGGATTGTGGCTGACGAGCATCGGCACGGACATCTTCACCGCACAGGCGCGCTTCATCTTCGGGCAGGCACCGCTGCTTGGCGGTATTGAATTTATGGTGGTTGCGATCGGCGTATTTGCCGTGGGCGAGGTCTTGGCCAATATCGAAGGCGGCGAGGAAAGCCAAATGCTTCCGGTGCCGCGCGGGCTGCGCAACCTGCTGCCGACCTGGGCGGATCTCATGGCCTGCCGCTTCGCGTTCCTCAATGGCTCGGTGGTCGGCTTTCTGATCGGGGTGTTGCCGGGCGCCGGCGGCACGATCGCGTCCTTCATCTCCTACGGATTGGAAAAAGCCGTTTCCCGGCATCCGGAAAAATTCGGCACCGGCGTGCCCGAAGGCGTTGCGGCGCCGGAAGGCGCCAACAATGCTGACACCGGCGGCGCGCTGGTGCCGCTGCTGACCCTTGGCATTCCCGGTGGCAGCTCAACGGCGATCCTGCTTTCCGCCCTGATCATCTGGGGCATCCGCCCAGGTCCCTTGATGATGCAAGAATCTCCAGACGTGTTCTGGGGCCTGGTTGCCAGCATGTATATCGGCAACGTGATGTTGCTGGTGCTGAACCTTCCGCTCGTTCCGCTTTTTGCGCAGCTGTTGCGCTTGCCGACCTTCGTCCTGCACCCGTTCATCTTCGGCATTTCGATCATCGGCGTCTACGGGGTGACCGGGCGCGTGTTCGATACCGTCCTGCTCGCCGGTTTCGGCCTGCTCGGCTACATCATGACCAAGCTGAAATATCCGAGCGCGCCGCTGATCCTGGGCTTTGTCCTTGGCGACGCGATGGAGCGCGCGCTGCGGCAATCCCTGATGATGTCGCAGGGCGACCTCATGATGCTGGTGGAACGCCCGATCTCGGCGGTCATGCTAGCCTGTGCCGCGCTCGTATTGGTTCTGCCCGTGCTGTCCTACTTCAATCGCGCACGCGTGCGCGCGCTTGCGGGAGGCTAAGCAGGGTGTTTTCTGTCAAAACAAAATCGCAAAAACATAAGGGAGAAATGCAATGAAAAGACGAAGCTTATTTACCGGTGCGGCGATATTGGCGGTTTCGGCCGCCTTTGCACCGGCGTTCGCACAATTTACGCCAACGCAGCCGATCGAGCTGGTCGTGCACGGCGGACCGGGCTCGGGCAACGATGTGATGGCGCGCCAGATGGTCACCATCATCGAACAGGAAAAGCTCTTGCCCGTGCGCGTGCAGGTCGCCAACAAGACCGGCGGTGGCAGCACCACGGCGTCAGCCTATATGGCGAGCAAAAAGGGCGATCCCAACACCATCGCCATCTTTACGGTGGTGTGGGTCGTCGATCCGCTGACGCAGGAAGCTGCGCAGAACAGGCTCAACGATCTGACCCCGATCACCCGGCTGGTGACCGAACCGGCGCTGGCGGTGGTCCGCGCGGACTCGCCGTTCAAGACCATGGCTGATTTCCTCAAGGTGGCGAAGGATAAGCCCGGTACGCTCAAACAGTCGGGTGGATCCATTACCTCGCGCGACAACATCGTGCGTCAGCTCTTGATGAAACAAACCGGCGGCAATTGGGCGTTTATTTCCTTCCCGGGCGGCGGCGAGCGAATTGCCGCGCTACTGGGCGGGCATGTTGACCTGATGATCATGGATCCGAGCGAGGCGGGCGAGCAGGTGAAGGCGGGCAAGCTGCGGGTGATCGCGCAGATTGGCGACAATCGGCTGGATGCTTTCAAGGACGTCGCCACTTTGACGGAGCAAGGCTTCAAGATCCCCGACGTTCCGCAGACGCGCGGTATTGTCGGCCCGCCCGACATGCCGCCGGCAGCCGTCGCCTATTACGAAGGGATGCTCGACAAGCTCCGGCAGACGGCCGGCTGGAAGAAATTCCTCGCCGACAGCCAGCTGGAGAACGTGAACGAAAAGTCTGGACAGACGCGGACCTTCCTTACCGCTTACGAGGGACAGCTGCGTGACATCCTGAAGGAAGCCGGCGCGAAGGTGGTGCGGTAGGCGCAACAGACTGCCTACTTGGCAGGGCGGCGGTGCTCTCCAATCGGAGCACCGCAGCGCCCGGCCTTGACGGGCTGCCAAGCCTGGGACTAATTGGTCCCAAGCTTAAAAATCGAAACGAAGGGGCGTGCGGATCACCGCGCGCCTTGGTCATTTGGAATTTTAGACAGCACCAGTCGGATATCCGGCTTGGCCATTACAACACCATAAGGCGGATATATCCGACTTGTGCCTGAACCGAGGAGAGAGACATGGCTCGCATCGTACACATCGCGCTCAAGGTCGAGGACCTTGAGAAGGCGACGAAATTCTACGAGGACGTGTTTGGCATCTACCAGACCAAGACGGGCCACGCGCGCGGTCATACCTCGCGCCATATGACCGACGGCAATATCGATCTCGCGCTGATGGTCTATGACAGCGAGGATGAACCGGAAGCCAAGCTGATCGGCAACGGCCCAGGCATCCATCACTTCGGGGTCGAAGTGGAGGACCGCGAAGCCACGATAAAAAAGATCCAGGAAAACGGCGGCGAGATTTTCTCGGATCGTGAGGAAGGCGCGCTGAAATTCCGGGCGCCTGACGGCAACATGGCGGAGATCGTCGGGATCGGCCGTTACAAAAAAAAGGAAATGATCGACAACCGCATTGTTCATCTGGCGCTTAAAGTGCAGGACCTGGAAAAGGCGACAAAGTTTTATGAGAATGTTTTCGGCTTCAAGACCGTGTCTACCGATCACAGCCGCGAGCACATTTCCCGCCACATGACGGACGGCGAGCTCGATCTTGCGCTCATGGTCTATGACAGCGAGGACGCCAAGGAAGCCAAATGGGCCGGCGCCGGCCCACGCATCCATCACTGGGGCATCGAGGTGGCAGACCAGGAAGCTTTTGCGGAGAAAATCAAGAACGCCGGCGGCGAGATCCTGTCGAAGCCCGGCGCGGGGGCGCTGAAATTCCGCGCGCCCGACGGCACGCTGGCCGAGATCGTGGCACGCGGCCGTTACGAGAAACTGAAGCAGAAGGCGTCATAGCGGCGGCTTTCCTCCTCTTCAGTAGGGAGAGGTTGGCGAGCGAAGGGACGTTCGGGAGCGCTACAGCCGTGAGCTGCGCGCCGAACGGCGGTGCTTTAATAAAATGCCGCTTTCGTCGGTGGGAAATCGCAAAGCGCCCACATAGGAACCGCGTGGACTGGATCACGTTGCCTGCATAATGCGGGGGCGAAATCGGTTCTCCGCTTCGCAATCCTTTTCGCGAGGGTTCCATGTCAAGGCTGCCCAGCAAGCCAATAATCGCGACTATTGTCCTGCTCGCCGTTCTCTTCGCTGCAACGCAGGCCTATGCGCAGGCCGCCGCGAGGCTGGCCTTTCTCGGCACCTTCGAAAATCCAACCTTTGTCACCGTCGCGCCGGGTGAGCCCGGTCTTCTCTTTGTGGTGGAACGACCTGGCGCAGTCCGCCTGCTGCGCAACGAAGTGCGGCTCACCCCGCCGTTCCTCGATATCCGTGACATTGTTTTCGGTCCGCCCGATGCGGACGCCGGCAGCGAGCAGGGCTTGTTTTCGATCGCCTTTGCGCCGGACTACGCGACGAGCCGCCGTTTCTATGTGGCTTTCACCAACAACAACGGTGATATCGAAATCGACGAGTTCCGCCGGAGTCCAAACCCGGAACGCGCGAATCCCAACACCCGCCGCGTATTGCTCACGATCCCGCACCCGGACGCAAAGAATCACAATGGCGGCCAGCTTCACTTCGGACCGGATGGTTTCCTCTACATTTCCACCGGCGACGGGGCGATCTCGCCGACGGGTGAAAACGCACGCAAATTGAATAACCTTCTCGGCAAGATCCTGCGGATCAATCCGCTGCCCGTCGGCATCCGGCCCTACGGCATCCCTGCTTCAAATCCGTTCGTCGATCAGCCCGGGCTCGACGAGATCTTCGCCTACGGATTGCGCAATCCCTGGCGCCTCTCTTTCGATGGCACACGCATTGCGATCGCAGACGTAGGACAGAATAGCCGCGAGGAGGTCAATTTCCTGCCGCTTGCCGATGCCCGTGGCGCGAATTTCGGCTGGCCGCAATTCGAGGGAGACCTGGTTTTCGACAATACGCGCCCGGGGCCGGACCCCGCGACTTTTCCGATGTTCGTCTACGATCACAACGCAGGCCGGTGCGCGATTATCGGTGGCTATGTCGTGCATAACCCCAATCTACCTGCTCTCGACCGGCGCTACATTTATGGTGATGCCTGCACCGGCGAGATCCGCAGCTTCTTCCCGCGTGTCGGCACGCAGGAAGCGGTCGGCGACCGCGCGGCCGGTATCTCGCTGCCGGGACTGAGCAGCTTCGGGCAGGGTTTCCACGGCCGGATCTACACTGCGCAGATCAATGGGCGCGTGAATTGGCTGGCACCGCCGCCCTGATCCGTTGCTGCCGCTATCGGCTAAAGCCGATGACGAGATGGGCCCGGTGCGATTCGGGGAGCATTTCGCCTTCGGCTTTCACGGTGATGGTGTAAGTGCCCGCCTCGGTGATCTGCTCGGGTGCGATCTCGGCTTCCAGCTCATGCTTAGAGATGTAGCGGGTCGGCAGCTCGATGGCGTTGAAGTTGAAGATGCTGCCGAACTCCCGCTTCAGCATGACGCGATGGAAGGGCCAGATCCCCTCCCCGCGCACCTTCAGCGTGATTGGGCCGGACCCTTGCGTCGCCGATTTCGGCTCGATGTCGAGGTCCATCGGTATCGTCTGATAGGCGTAGAAAGCCGGAATCGGATTTTTGTAGCCGCTGAAGGCGACATCGATCCTTTGGCCGTCTTTCACCACCACTTTCACATTCTGCGTGCACCACATGTCTTTCAGCGGATCACCCTCGATGATCGACAAGTCGGCCACCTTGCCGGGCTCGACGCTGCCGTAGTCCTTGTCCTTCTTGAAGGTCTTGGCGACGTTGAGCGTGGCCGACTGGATCACCGTCATCGGCGGCACGCCGGCTTCGACGTCCATGGTCAGTGCCTCATGCATCAGCAGCGCCGCCATGCCGCGGGGCGGATCGGAGCCTTCCTTCAAGATGCCGCCGGCTTCGACAAAACGCCGGATGAATTCATTGGCCTTGTGATAGCCGATCTTCGCGCGCTCGAGCTGGTCCTTGCTGTAACGCTTGAACAGCTTGTCATAGGCATTGTATGTGACCGCGCGGACCGCCCCCGGAAGAGCAGCCTTAGGATCGGCGAGGATGTCATCTTCCCGCGCGCGAAAGCGCTCGGCACTTGGCGACAGTGGACGCAGCCACTTGGCGATCGTCGGCGTCCAGGCCACGCCGCGCTCCACCATGGCGTCGATGATGGGCCCAAAATTTTCCGTCTGATAATATGAATTGGCGATTTCCTGGTCGATCAATCCGCCCAGCCGATCAGTATGCAGCTGCTCGCGCGCCGGCGGATAAAGGATCGAACTCGTTCCCACCGCCCAGATATGCTCGATCGCGTCGACGCCGGCTTTGGCCGAGCCGATGCAGTCCATGCTGTGGACGGTGACCGGCAGATCGAGGCTATGCGCCTCCTCGACTACGATTTTCACGAGGTCGAGCGGCAAAAACTCGTTGAGCTTGATGATATCGGCGCCGAGCGCTTTTTTCTTGCGCACGGCGGCGCGCGCTTCCTCCGGCGTGGTGACGATAATGTTGCCGCGGTCGGTGCGGCCGTCGGGCGCGTCGGTCATTACGCGGGTGCCGCCGATGGCTCGGCCCGACATCCAGATACGCGGCCCCCGGATCTTGCCCAGCTCCGTTCCGCGTTTCTGCGCCAAGGTCCAGGGACCGTCCTGGAAAATCTGGATAGTAGCGACGGTGGTGATGCCGAGATGGAGGTAAAGCTCGCCGTGGAAATCCTCGAGATGGGCATGGCCGTCGATGAAGCCCGGCAGGATCGTCAGGCCTCGCGCATCAATGACTTCGGCCTCCTCCGGGACGGGCACCTGGCCGTTTTTGCCAACCGCCTTGAACCTGCCGTCTTCGATAACGACGATGGCATTCTCAACGGGCGGACGGCCGGTGCCGTCGATGAGTGTTCCGCCCTTCACGACCAGCGCTTTACCTGCCATTTTCCCGCCTTTTCTGTTCCATCGTCATTCCGTGATCGTGCGCGGCACCAGACTCGCGATCAGTCGTTCCCGGATTTCGGGCTCGGCTCCGGAGAAGACAATTCCACAGAAAGACAATAATGAAGGGTCGGACGGCGGGCCATCCCTTCCCTGAGAACAATGATGTTTCGAATTCCGCAAGGCCGCGGCCGCGTTATTGCGCTTGGCATTTGCTGCCGGGTGTCCTAGATAACAGCTTATCAGCCTTTATTGGTGTCGGGCGCATAGCTCAGTTGGTAGAGCAGCTGACTCTTAATCAGCGGGTCCCAGGTTCGAGCCCTGGTGCGCCCACCAATAAATTCCCAACAGCTGATGCTGAAATCACCGGACGGGACGAGCGCGGCCTCGAGCGCCCTCATCCGTCGCGTTCGAGCTTCCGCCTTGATGTGAAAATTTGCCTGCGAATAGCCCTAGAAGCCTCCCTAGCTTGCCTGGATATCAAGCCGTGGCATGGCGCCGAGTATCGGGCAGGAAATACTTGAGATTCCGGCCAAGATCGGGATACCTGAGCCCAGTAAAAACGGCGCGGATTGCCCGTGATTGGCTTACGTCTTGGAGGCAAAGGACGATCCAGTGATACGTGTGTTGGCCATTGGGCAAAGCAACATGGCATGCATTGTCCATGCAACGGAGTTGATGCAGCAGGAATCCCGCTTGCCACCCGGATTGAGCTTCACTTTCATTCAGATGCGTGAGGAAAAATACAACCCCTATTTTCCTGACGCCAATAACCGCGACCGGCTCAATCCGGCAGTCGAGGAAGACGTCAAGGCGCACCTCGCGGACTCGGATCTGGTGGTGTCGTATCTCGGGGGCAATGCTCATTCCGTTATGGGGCTTTTGAACCATGCGCGCCCTTATGATTTTACGTTTACAGCTGGGAACGATTTGGACCGAAACCGCGAGATGGTGCCGCGGGACCTGGTTCGATCATCACTCCGAGACTCAATGGCAGATCATCTGAAAATGTTTTCAGCTCTGCGCGGTTTGATCGATAAGCCGATGATACACTGCGAATCTCCCCCTCCGATCCCCAGCGACCAGCACATCCGCAATCATCCCGGTGTGTTTGCAAACCGCATCGAAACCAAGGGTATAGCTCCCGCAAGCTTTCGACTAAAATTATGGAAGCTGCAGTCGGAGATCTATCGGGAGTTTTGCGCGGCGAACAACATTGAATTCCTCACGATTCCGGAAGAAACCGCGGACGCAGAGGGATTGCTGCGCAGCGAGGCATGGGGCACCGATCCGACCCACGGCAACATTTGGTATGGTGAGCAGTCAATCAATCGATTAGCGCGCCATCTTTCAACGTCCAACAGATAGTTGGTTTCAATGGCTCAACACCCGTATAAAGATGCACCCGCCTATGCATTCTGGCGCCGCTCAGTCGCCGATATGCCGCTGCATGAGATAGATCCCGTCATCAAGGCTGAATTTGCAATTTCCAAAACTGACCGGGTGGCGACGGCAGGCAGCTGCTTCGCACAGAACATTTCCCGTTATCTGCAGCAGCAAGGATTCAACTATTACGTCGCGGAAAAGGCGCATCCGATCGTGTCTCGCCAGCTCGCCCATCAATACAATTACGGCGCGTTCTCCGCACGCTACGGCAATATCTACACGGCGCGCCAATTGCTGCAGCTGCTCAAGCGCACCTATGACGAGTTTCGTCCGGAGGAGGATATCTGGGAAACTGACGACGGCAGGTTCATCGATCCGTTTCGGCCGCAAATTCAACCCGACGGGTTCAGCACGCGCACTGAATATAGTGCAGACAGAGCGAAGCACTTCGCAAATGTCCGCGAGCTGATCGAGCAGTTGGACGTGCTCGTATTCACGCTCGGGTTAACTGAGTGCTGGCGTTCACGCGCCGATGGCGCGGTTTTCCCGCTGTGTCCGGGTGTCGCCGGCGGCACATTCGATCCAGCGCGACACGAGTTCATCAACTTTGGCGTCGATGAGATCGCTAGGGATTTGTTGGAATTGATCGACTGGATCCGCAAGCGCAATACCGAGGCAAAAATTATTCTCACCGTTTCGCCTGTTCCGCTGATCGCGACAGCAGAGAACCGGCATGTCCTTGTCTCCACGGCTTATTCGAAGTCAGTTTTGCGGGTGGCCGCGGAAATGGTCAGCAAGGCCTGCCCTGCAGTGGCTTATTTCCCCTCCTACGAAATAGTGGCCGGCAGCTTCAACAAGGGACGGTATTTTGCCGATGACCTTCGCTCAGTGACGGAAGAAGGGGTGAATCATGTCATGCGTCTTTTTCTGAAGCATTACATGGGAGCAACAGACAGCGCTTCAGCGACAATCGCACCGGACCCAGAGCAACAGCGCGTGAGCAATACCGAAACCGCGGAAATGGCTGCTCTGGTAGAGTTGAACTGCGACGAAGAAGCACTCGATAGACCCACCAGTGCGCGGCGCTAAAACGAGTCCCGGCCCCCGGGCGGAGAATCAAGGAACGTTATGCCATTCCGAGGAGGTCGAAGCCTCGACACAACCCCTTCGCGAGCACGCTATGTGTATAAAAACGCCTTCAACGGGCACCCGAGAATGCAAGAAAAGCTGAAATTTCGGCCCGGGCGTCAAAAACACTAAACTCGAATTCCTCGTAGGAACTGCAAACTATGGCTCGATCTGGTGACTCTTGGGGGTCCAAAAATCTCGACAGAATTGCAAGCACGTTTGATGCGCAATGGTATCTCGAGACATACGGCACTGCCTTTAGGGAATTGAAACGAGAGAACGAGAGCCCGCTCGACTTCTACCTGCGCATCGGCGGCCGCATGGGCCACGATCCGCACCCCGGCTTTTCGGAGCTCTTCTTTCGAACGGCAAATCCGAGAGTTTACAATCGGCTGATCAAAAACGACAAAGAATTCGGATATCTGATCTATCCAAGCAAGTTTCGGAGGTTGTTTTCAAGATTGAAAATTCCGACGCCCGCCCAATGCATGCATTGGCGAGCTCTGATGCTTGCGATCGACCAGAATTTCGTGGCTTCAAAATTTTTGATTGACGGGAAGAAATATATCTCGCCGCTGGACTACTATGCTCAGTGCTCTCGCGGCATGCCGATTTCACCAACTCCTGCCTTCTCGGAGGAAAGCTATCGCAGAGCTTATCCCGACGTGAACGCCGCCGTTCAGAGAGGCGACCTGATATCGGGCTTCCATCATTTTGTGCTCTACGGCGTCAACGAGGGCCGCAACTTCATCTCCGTGGCTGCGTTCGAGAAGGAACAGGAAGATATCGAAAGGCTGGAAGGCAAACACCCAGGGACCATGCAGAAGACCCTGCAACTCGAACAGCGGGTGCCCGGCCTCTCCAATGCGATCGAAATCGACTATGTTTCGCAACTCGACTTCCTGATGGAAGCGATAACGATCGAGAAGCGCGGGCCCGGCAAAGGCTACTTGGTTTTCGTTCCGTATTTTGTCCCCGAGATTTTTTTTGGCGGCTATCTCGCCTTTTTTAAATTTCTGAAGATTGTGAAGCGGCTTCAGCAAGGCGAGCTCAAACTGGTTCTCGTCAGGAAGAACCAAACGCGGGAACACTTCGAAACCAATCTTCAAATAGTCCGCAAGGAAGCGCCGGATCTGGCCGAGCTATTTTCAAGCTATCATCTTCTGCAAGAAAGCCGCTGCATCGAGGTGGGTGGCGATTACGGGGTGATCTCCTTTTGCGCGGAAACGCACTTCGTGGCGAGCGATGCGGCAAGGCAGCTGAACGTTTCGCCTGTTTTTTTCATACAGGATTACGAACCCGACTTTCATCCTGCCGGCACTCTCAAGACATTCAAGCAATCGGCGTTCAACCTTCCGCATCTCGCCATTTACAACTCCAGAAAGCTCTATGAATTCTTCAGAGACTACGCCTGCGTCGCACCGGTTTCCGATCCGCACTACAAATACGCCACGTTCGAAAATGTCATCAAGCCTATGCCGTGGGACTGGAACACATTCCAGGCCCTGCATAAGGCCAAGGACAAAAAGCGCCTGGTCATATACGCGAGGCCGGAATCCCTAGGAACCCGCAATGAATTTGCGATCATAATACACGCGATCAAGAAGGCGATCGCGCTAGGCTACCTCGATAGCGAGACGTGGGTGTTCCAGGGCATCGGCTCGATGCTGCCGCGTCTTCCCGTTCAACTGGCCGCAGGTTGCGAGATCGAGATGATAGCTAAGATGCCGTTGCGTGAATATGAGGAATGTCTCCTGCTCGGTGACGTCGGTATTTCCCTGATCTCAACTCCGCATCCTGGCATCATCCATTTTCAGATGGCCAGTTACGGCCTTGCCTCGATCACTTATCAGACGCCAGGACGGTCTGCCGCCTGGCTCAAGAGCCAAAGCGACAATCTCATTCCGAGCGCCATGACCATTGATGGCTTATGCGATGCAATCAGGCAGGCCGTGGAATTATCGCCGGATCTTCAGAGACGCTACGCAAATGCGGTAAAATCCAAGAGCCATACCGATACTAGCGACCTTGAAAATGCCGCCAAATTCATCATCGAACATGCGTAGGACGCGAAACGCGGCCGCTTCTGGCGCTGGGTCCGCTCAGCGGAGAACGCGGCCAAGCGGCACAATGATGTTGCTTTTGAACCGGCAAGAGATGCAGATACCGGCCTACCGCAGCATCAAACAAGGCCGGTGTATTGCATTTGTTTTCGATAACGAGCTTTGCGACAAGAAATGATCATCTTCGTCCATATTCCGAAAACCGCCGGTACCAGCCTGGCCCACGCATTCGACGCCAGCTGCCATCGCCGCATGCTCTACGATTACGATCCGAGCTATGCCAACGTGGTGATGCGGCCTGATGAAGAAGACCTCATCCTGCGGCACAAGGAGTTCATCTTAAGCAGGTTCGACTATATCCACGGCCATTTCTACCTATCGAAATACAAGAAGGTGTTCGCGGACCAAAAATTCGCAACCTGCTTCCGTGAACCGGTCGAGCGGATCATTTCGCAATTCAAACACGTATATTTCATGGAGAGAGCGGGCCGTGTAGGGAAGGACATCGCGTCCGGAAAAATGACGATCGTCGATTTTGCTTCACAGCCGAATATTTGTGACGCTCAGTTCATCCATATGGATGGACATTCTCTGGACGACCTCGATTTCTTTTTCCTGACCAACGCGCTGCCTCAAGGAATCACGGTCTTTAATCGAATCATGTCGACGAATGTTCGCGTCCCCTTGATGATCAATACCGCCGAACAACGCGTTCAGTTGGCGGGGCTCGCTCAGAGCACCTCGGAAAATCATTCAAGACTACCGCAGGCGGCGGATCCAGGGTCGAAGGCCTCAGGCCAGGCGAACGACACGGAGGCCCAGAGCGGTCGTGATCCCCTGCAGTTTACCGCCGCCGAACTCGCCGAAGTTAAGCGCGCCGCGCGTACCGATATTGAATTCTATCATGCCGTCGTTCAGCAGTATCGTGCCCGTTTCCAATAGCGTTCGCTGCCTCCGAAGCTGCCGCGGTTGTCACCATGTTCGCCGCAGGCCGGCGCATTAAAGCCAGCGCGTCCAAAGCGGTTGGATGGCATTTCATTTGGGGCCAGCAATCATTGTAAGTTCGACATTTAATTGGCCTGATTCCGGGTCTTAGGCTACATCGGTCAACGGGTCGCGGCGCGAGCGGGAAGGACGAACCGAAGGCGTTCATAAAGGCTCTTGAGATGCGGATACTTCTTTACGGCGCAGGCAAGTCGGGCACCACGGCGGTTTTTTACGCCTATAAAAATACCATGCCCGACGTTGAAACGTCGTTCGAGCCGGACGAGTTCTCCAAGCTCAACATCCTCGACACGCCAAATCTGCTGGTAAAGTCGCTTACCGTGATGAAACACGCGCGCGACGCGCAATATTTTTGTCACTTCGACAGGAAGATATTGATTATCCGCCATCCATTCGATCGGCTCGTCAGCTATGTGCTCTATGCACCGAACAACGGACACGGTTTTTATAATGACGCGAAGATGGAGAGCTACGTCAACCTGCTGAAAAGCAAACTTGCCTCGCCTGCCAGCGTTTCGTTTCGTGAGATCATGGAACGCGCGAATTCATACGGGCCCAACAGTGGCGGCACGCATGCCCCGGTCAATGCGCTTACGGAGATCGCGGAGGCGCATCCTGACTTTCATGTGCTCCGCTACGAAGATTTCGTCGACGGCAAGCTGGATGAGCTGAATCGTTACAACGGGTTTGAAGTTCCGAGCGACCCCGATATCTCGGACCAACGGCAGAAGGTGCTGCGCTCGAAAGCCTACGGCGACTGGCACAAATGGCTCCTGCCCGAGGACGTGGAATATTTCAGAAATGTCTATCGCAACTATCTGGACCGCTTCGGATATGACACGACGCTGCGAAGCTCGGAACCGCTGGACGAGGCAACGACCGTGGCTTACAGCATCAAAGTGAACAATCACGCGCGGCGCACGCGCTGGCTTCCCGAGTTTCGTCCCGGTTCCGTCACACTGTTGGAAGAGGGTGAGCATTTCCAGGAGGCAAGACGCGCGTTGCTCAATGGGAAACTGGATCAGGCGGAGGAGATGGTCGATAAGTTGCTTGCGGTCAATCCAGGGGTTGCAGGCTTTCACCACCTGCGTTCCCGGATCATGAGAAAAAAGGGCGAGTATGCGCGGGCATCCGAAGCATTGCGGCATGCCATTGCAATTCTTCCGGAGGAATTTGAGTTCCACCGGTTGCTGTCTCAGGCTTTGCGAAAGACCGGTAACAAGACCGAAGCGGCCGCCGCGGCAGCCAAGGCGCGGACGTTAGAGGGCTCCGCGAAAAAACGGCGGGCCATGTGACAATTGGCCGGATGATCCGCGCCGACGATCTGCAAGCGAAGCGGCGACAGGCAGCTTAAATACGCGGCCTGATTTGCCCGGCAACCGAAGCGGAATTGAGTCTCAACGTTTGCGGGCGCGGCTTAGCGCGGTATATGGAGCCCATGCGAGCGAAATTTTACATCCACATCGGGGTGCCCAAGACGGGCACCAAGTCGATACAGTATGGCCTGTTTGACAACCGCGCCACCCTTCTGGCGCACGGCATCAATTCGCTGCCCGGCGGGCCAAACCACGGCCCTGCCCTGATCTCGCTGCTCAGGGAGAACCCGCACGAAACCAGTCGGAACATTCGGCGGCATCTTGATACGCCAGAGAAAACCGCTTCCTTCAACTCTTCAATTAGCTTTTTGATAAAAAAGGCGTTGGCCCAAAACGTTTCCGGGAAGATGGTGATCTCCGGCGAAGGGCTTTCCGACCTTTCCTTCGACCGAGATCGAACGGCTGAAGGCGCTGCTGGACCCGTATGCCGCCGGCTACCGCATTATCGTGTATGTACGCGATCCCTATGAATTCGCCACCAGCGCGTTTTTGCAGCGGCTTAAAAGCGGCTCTACCTTGGATAATCCGCGCAGGAGACTGCCCTTGCCGGAATATCGCAACAAGCTGCAGCCATACATTGATGCATTCGGCCGCGAGAATGTGGACATCCGCATCTTCGATCGTCGCCGTTTCATCGGGGGCGACCTGATCTCCGATTTCCTCGCCGCGATCGGCGAGCCTCCGGAGTTGGCACGAAAGCCTTAATGTAGAGCACGCAAACCAGTCGATGTCACACGAAGCCGCCGTGATCCTCAGCGAAACGAACGCGGCGGTTCCGATCTTGATCAATCGTCGCGCCAATCGCGCGCGAGCATTCGGATTTCACATGTATATCGTCGGGATCAAGGGGGAGAGATTTGCGATTGAGCCAAGCCATTATCTCCAACACGAGCCCGAGATATCGCCGGATATCGAGTGGCTGAACCAGATAATTGGCGAACAAGTTTTTGGCCCCGCCGATCCGAAGCCTGCTTCCGTGCCGAGCTGGGGTCAATCCACCATAACTCAATCAGGGGCGTGCTGGCCGGCATGGCTTCCGAACTCCAAAAGCTGGAGAAAAATCAATATCCGCCTGAAGTTCAACGCCCGCCCCTCCCGGCCGAACCTCGGATGGCTGCGGGACGTCTACCATCAGGGAACTTTCGCTGTTGCGGAAGGCGGGCAGCCGATCTCCCCACATTTCGACCAGGCCACCGTCCGCAGCCTGGGTTGCTTTCTACATGCCGTGGCGTTGGCGATCCAGCACATGAAAGCCAACAAAACGGCACACAAGAACCGGTTCACGATCTGGAAAAGCCCGCGCAAAGCAGAAGACCAGTATCGTGAAGTGGTGCGGCGTAATCCTTCAAATGCTGCCGCTCAGTATCGGTTAAGCCAGGCTCATCTGCTGCGGGGTCATCTGGCAGAGGCGCACAAAACGGCGCAAGCCGCTGCTGCGCTAGCTCCGGACCGTTCGCGCTTCAGGTTGTGGCTTCGGCTGGTGAATGTCGCTGGCCGCCTGATGCTCAAGCCGGGCTCGCATCGATCGCCCGCATGACGGCTGTCGCAGGCATTGAAACCACGCGGGCAATTCGTGTTGGATGTCGGCGAGCACTCCAAAGCGACGGCGTGGAGGGTCAGAAGCCCAGGGCAGCCGGGCGATGTTGGCGCATTACAAAGCACAATTCATCTTTACTTTGCCTCTTACTTGTCTCAAATCCGAAACAAAAATTCATCGTTGCTCAAAAGAACCTCCGTACCTTCCTCCGACCAGGCCAAAGTATGCCAATTCGCTTTCTAATGCAGCGAGGACCTACGCCGATGACGCGGTTGTTTTTTGATCTGGTAGGACCGCACGACCGATCGTTCGATTTTCACGGCCGATACTTTCGCGATCCAAAGGATGCGCATGAGCATGCGCAGCTGTTAAGCCTTGATTTGAGCTGCACGGACATCGAGAAGTGGCATCACGCGGAAGTCCAAGTCAGGGACGCTTTTGGAAGCCGGCTGTTCTCTGTCCCAATCATTGAAATCGCTGAGCTCAGCGCGGCTGCTTAGCAAAGCCAGCCTTCGCGCGACGGGCCGCTTCCGGACAGGGCCTGAGCGGTCGTGCCCGTTATAAATCAGCCTCTTTGGACGTTTCGGTTTTGGTGGAAGGGGGAGAGTTTCTTCCCCGATTTGTTGCGTTGTCCGCGGCCGTTCAAAGCCGGTTACCGCACCCTTGCTGCCATTGTCGGTTTTTTACGCTTAGGTATAATGATAGCGCCGAACATTCGGCAAAAACAAAAGATGGAGGAAACCGTGAACAAGACAGTACTCGCCCTTACAGCAGCTGGCTTCGTAACAACGGTGGCAATCGGGCCCGCGCTTGCCGACAAGGTTACCGCCTGGGATGGCCGCGACAAGATTACCGTCGGCGGCAAGAAATATGAGATTTCAGGCAAGCGCACGAAGGTCACGATCAAAGGTGCAGCCGGCACCCGGGAGATGCTTAAAGTCGGAATGGACTGCAAGGTCACCGGTCCGGCTGGCGGCGAAGCGACGGCAATTTCCTGCTAGCATTGTTAAAGGCGCGAAGCCGCTTTGGACGGCCGGCTTCGCGTCACTCTCCGACTTATCGACAATCGCGCGCGCTAAACGATCCCGCACGTCGGACGCTCGGTCGCTCGGCGCCGTCTTGTCGGGGTTTGAGCTTCGCCGGTTCTGGTTACCCGCCAGTAAGGCTTTCGGTGCAAACTCGCGAGTATCGCAAAGGCCCCGAACGATGGCGAAGCAGCCCATAAATCAGCAAAAGGATTTTTTCGTCTACGTGCTGGGAAGCCGGCGCAACGATGAGCGTCGCACCTATGTCGGCTGGACCACCGATTTGCAACGGCGTCTTCGGCGGCACAATTCCGGCGCCGGCGCCAAGTCGACGCGCGGGAGGGAATGGCGTCTGCTCTATTCCGAAAACTGCACGACCCGCAATGAGGCCATGAGTTCTCGAGTGGCGTATCAAGCGCGACAGGAAGTTTCGCGCGTTATTGCGCGACGCGATTGAACTTGATGACGGCGCTCCAGTTCCAGGATCGCGCCCGCCGGCACCGGTGCGCTATCAAAAGATAAACGCGCCGCACTCGCAAGAGTAACGGCGCGTTCAGAGCTGGCCGGAGGGGGCGAATCCGGCCAGTAAATCTATTGTCCGGGCAGCGGCTGCACCGGCGCGCCCGGGCCGATCTTCTGCAGATTGCCGTTGATGACCAGATCGTCCTCCGAGAGGCCGCCGCGCACCACGACGAGGTCTCCCTCGGTGGAACCAAGCGAGACGAGGCGCTGATCCGCCTTGTTCTCCTTGCCCACGACATAGATGTATTTGCCGAGCTGGCTCGAGCCCAAGGCGGTCTGCGGCACCATGAGGGCGTCGGGCTCGGTACGGATCTTCAGTCGAATGCGCACATACTGACCGGGCAGCATGCTCAGATCGGCATTATCGATCGTGGCGCGGGCGACGATCGTACCGGTCGAACGGTCGACCGCATTATCGAGGAATGTCAGCTCGCCGACGTAGCGCGCGTGGCTATCGCCGGGTCGCTGCACTTCCGCCTGGACCCTGCCGGCGACGCGCGCCTTCTGGATCTCGGCAACATCGGACTCGCTCGGAGTGAAGGTGACATAGATCGGGCTGAGCTGAACAAGCGTATTCAGCGGCCCGCCGCCGGCAGCGATCAGGGTGCCGACCGGCGCCTGATTGCGGCCGAGCCGGCCGGCGAAGGGCGCGCGGATCTGCGTGTAACTGAGGTTGAGCTCCGCTGTGCGCACCGCCGCCTCGGCCATCGCCAAGCCTGCCTCGCCCTGCCCGACGGCGGAGTTGCGCTGCTCAAAGGTGTCCTTGGTGAGGAAGCCGCTTTTAACGAGGGACGTGCCGCGGTCGAAATTGCCCCGCGCGTAGCTGAGCACGGCGGCATCGCGCTGCAGCTGCGCCCTGGCCTGATCGAGCGCCGCCTGATAGTCGCGCGGATCAATGCTGTAGAGAAGATCGCCTTCCCTTACATCCGTACCGTCGAGCACATGCTGCTGCTGCACAAAACCGCTGGCCTTCGCCTGCAGCGCGATGCTGCGAATCGATTCGGTGCGCGCCGAATATTCGAGGTAGATCGGAACCGCCTGCTTGACGATTTTGGTCACAGGCACCGGCATTGCCATCATCGCCGGGTTGGGCGTCGCCGCACCGGCCGTGCCTCCGATGATCGGCTTGTCATGGAGAAGAATGACGGAGGTGACGACCACCGCTGCGACAGCCGTAGTTGCGACAAGGCCGATTTTCCAATTGCGCATAACGTGACTCTCCTTGTTATTCCGCCGGCTGCATGGCGGTTTGGCCATGCGCGGCTACGGGATGGCCGGTGCGGCGCTCCCGCCATTGTTCGATCACTGCGTAGAAGACGGGCACGAACACGAGCGTGAGAATGGTAGCCGCCAGCATGCCGCCGAAAGTGGTGGTGCCAATCGACTGGCGGCTCGCCGCTCCCGCGCCGGTCGCGATCATCAACGGCACGACGCCGAGAATGAAAGCGAAAGCGGTCATTAGGATCGGGCGAAGCCGCAGCTTCGCCGCCTCCATCGCCGCCTCGACGATTCCCAGTCCCTGCTCGCGGCGGCGGCGCGCGAATTCCACGATCAGAATCGCGTTCTTCGCTGCCAGCCCGATCAACATGACAAAGCCGATCTGTGAATAGACGTCGATCTGGCTGCCGCGCAGCCAGATCGCCAGCAGCGCGCCGAACAGGGCGAGCGGCACCGCCAGCAGCACCATGAACGGCATCGACCAGCTCTCGTATTGGGCCGCGAGGATCAGGAAGACGAAGACGATGGCGAGGGTGAAAACGATGGTGGCGATCGATCCGGCGCGCAGCTCCTGATAGGTGATGCCGGTCCACTCGAAGCCGAAGTCGCGCGGCAATGCCGCAGCTGCGGCGCGTTCCATCGCGGCGACGGCCTGACCGGAGCTGTAGCCCGGTGCGGCGCCGCCGTTGATCTTGGCCGAGGCATAATTGTTGTAATGCGGCATGGTCTCGGGCCCGACGATGGGCTTGAGCGTGCCGAGCGTGCTCGAGCGGCACCATGCCGCCCGTGTTGTTACGCACATAGAGGCGCGACAGGTCCGAGGCATCGGCGCGCGCATCTTTGTCGGCCTGTAAGGTCACCCGGAAGGTGCGGCCGAACAGGTTGAAGTCGTTGACATAGAGCGAACCGAGATAGATCTGCAGGGTGTTGAACACGTCCGGCAGATTGAGGCCAAGCATCTTCACCTTGTTGCGGTCGAGGTCGTAGTCGAACTGCGGCGTCGACGTGGAGTAGGACGTAAACAGCTGTTGCGGGCTGATCTCGGGCTGCTTGCGCGCCTCGGCAATTACCGCCTGCGTCACGTCGTTAAGCGCCTGGCTGCCGCGCCCGCTCAGATCCTCGATCTGGAATTCGAAGCCGCCGGTCGCGCTGAGCCCCGGGATCGAGGGCGGATCGAAGCTGAGCACGAAGGCACCGGGCAGGCCGAGCAGCTTCGGGCGCACCCGCTCCACGATTTTCGATGCATGCTGCTCCGACGGCCGTTCGTCCCAGGGCTTGAGGATGGCGAACTCCACCGCCGAATTGGATTGCGCGGCGCTGGTCAGGAAGTTCAGGCCGCTGATCGAGCCGACGATCTCAACGCCTGGCTCGTCCATCAGCACATCACGTACCTGCTTCGCGACCTCGTCGGTGCGCTGCAGCGAAGCGCCGTCCGGCAACTGGACGACGACGAAAAAGTAGCCTTGGTCCTCGACCGGCAGGAAGGTGGAGGGAATCCGCGTCGAGACGAGATAGGTGGCGCCCAGCGTGGCCACGAACAGGGCCAGCATCGCCCAGCGCAGACGCACCAGCGTGCGGATGCTCCGCGAATAGCCGATGCGCCAGCCAGTCAAAACCGGCGTTGAACCAGCGGAACGGCGCAAATGTGGTTTCCCCGCGATGGCGCAGGAAGGCGGCGGCCAGCGCCGGACTCAAGGTCAGCGAGTTGAACGCGGAAATGCCGACCGAAATCGCCACCGTGAGCGCGAACTGGTTGTAGAGCCGCCCCGCCACGCCGGGAATGAAGGCGACCGGGATGAACACCGCCATCAGCACCGCGGTCGTGGCGATGATCGGCCCGGTGACTTCCTTCATCGCCGCGCGCGCTGCTTGCAGCGGCGGCAGTCCCGCCTCCAGCTGCCGCTCGACATTCTCCACCACCACGATCGCGTCATCGACGACAAGGCCGATGGCCAGCACCATGCCGAGCAGGCTGAGCATGTTGAGCGAGAAGCCGAGCGCCAGCATCACCGCCAGGGTGGCGATCAGCGACACCGGAATGGCGATCACCGGGATCGAGCGTCGTCCGCCAGCTTTGCAGGAAGATGTAGACCACCAGCACGACGAGGAAGAGGGCCTCCAGCAGCGTCACCACCACGTCGCGCATCGCCGCCGAGACGAACCGCGTCGTGTCGTAATGCATCGCGTATTGGATGCCGCTTCGGGAAACGCTTGGAGAGCTCCTCCATTTTGCTCTTGATGCCTTGCTTGCAACTCGAGCGCGTTTGAGCCGGGCATCTGGTAGATCGCGAGCACCACCGTGGAGTCTTCGCCGAAGAAGCCGCTGGAGGCATATTGCAGCGCGCCGAGCTCGACGCGCGCGACATCGCGCAGCCGCACCACGGAGCCGGCGGCAGGATTGGCGCGCACGACGATGTCGCCGAATTGCTGCGGATCGGAGAGGCGGCCGGCGGCGCTGACCTGCATCTCGAAAGCCGTGCCTTCGGGCGACGGCGACTGGCCGATCTTGCCGGCCGCGACCTGGACGTTCTGCTCCGCCACGGCCGCCTGCACGTCAGTAGCGGTGATGCCGAGATCGGCGAGTTTGTCGGGATCGAGCCAGATGCGCATTGAATAACGCCGCTCGCCGAAGATGCTGCACGTCGCCGACGCCCGGCACGCGCTTGAGCGGATCGAGCACTTGCAGATAGGCGTAGTTGCTGAGCGCGACCGGATCGACCGACTTGTCCGGCGACACGAGATTCACGATCAGAACGAAATTCGGGTTCTGCTTCTTGATCGTCACACCCGCCTGATTGACGATGGCCGGCAGCGATGACGCCGCCTGGGAGACGCGGTTCTGCACGTCGACCGCGGCGATGTTCAGCGGATAGCCGACTTCGAAAGTGACGGTGATGTTCGAGGAGCCGTCGTTGGAGGAGGACGACGACATGTAGATCATGCCCTCGACGCCGTTGATCTGCTGCTCGAGCGGCGTGGTGACCGTGTCGGCGACGGTTTGGGCGCTGGCGCCCGGATAAACGGCGCTGACGACGACCTGCGGCGGCGTGATCTCGGGAAATTGCGATATCGGCAGCAGGAAATAGCTCAGCGCGCCGGCCAATACCATGATTACGGCGATGGCGGAGGCGAAGATCGGGCGCTCGATGAAAAATCCGACCATGACTAGCAGGCTCCTCCGCAGAACTGACCGCGGACCCATCGGCCGAGATCGGAACCACCAGCCGCGACAGCAGAGGGGGGGTGCCGCCGTCGCGGCTGGTAGTCGGCCTGGCGGCCGGTGCGCTCGATTTCGAGTGCCACCGACCCCAGCACGCGCCTTAGCGCCAGGGGATCGACGCCGTCGGCTTGCATGACCATTTGGGTGATCGGATCATTCAGGAGGTCGTGAATTGTGGGTTCGCAGAATGCTGGCATGGTGTCGCCCTTCAAAAACAAGCACTTAAGTCAGAATTGCCATTGACAAGCGCAGAGGAAGGTGTTACTAGTAAGTAACGTCAATAAGTGACAGACCGGTAACACCCCGTCAAGCCCCCCGCCAAAAATTTTTGTGGGGTGCTGGAAAAAAGGATCCGATGGAGAACTGCTTCGGCTTAATGCCCGTCAAACCGCGCGAGCGGATCATCAGCACGGCCCGCGAACTCTTTCGCAAATGCGGCCTTCGCGGCGTCGGCGTCGACGCCATTGCGGAAGCCGCGGGCACCAACAAGATGACGCTCTACCGCCACTTCGGCTCGAAGGATGAGCTGGTATGCGAATGCCTGCGCGACGTCGCCCGCGACGTCGAACAAATGTGGAGCGAAGTTGAAGCGGCCCATCCGGGGAATCCCCTCGCCCAGCTGCATGCCTGGATCCGCGTCGGCGCCGAATGCGCAAACAGCAATGACGGCCGCGGCTGCGACATGGCTAATGCCGCGGTGGAATTGGCCGAGACCGACCATCCGGCCCGGCAGGTGATCGAGGAATTCAAACGCAAGCAGCGCGACCGATTGGCGCAGCTTGCGCACGAAGCCGGCATCACCGAATCCGAACTGCTCGCCGATACTTTGGTCCTGTTGCTGGAAGGCGCCCGTGTCAGCCGCCAGAGCGTCGGCGCCGCGGGTCCCTGCGCGCATTTCATTACCAGCGCCGAAGCCGTGATCGCATCCTTCCTGCACAAAAGCGGCGGCGGGAAATCGGCACGTTCGCCGAAGCGAGCCGCGGAAGCCGCGAAGGCGTTTTAAACGCAGGCGTGATTTGCCGGATCGCTACTGCCAGCCGCCTCTCGCCATGATCGCTGCGCAGAGCAAGATGACGACGACGCCGATCAGCTCAAAGTGGATGATGTTGCGAATGAGGTTGAGCTTCGCCGGAGCGGGCGACGGCGCCTGCCCAGCCTTCACGGCCTTGCGCCATGACAGGAATTCGATGGTAGGCGCGGCGGACAACGTCGCCACAATAAGAAAGATGGATAACTTGGTGAGAAAGGCGTGGCTCGAAAAATAATAGCTCACGCCCTTCTCGAAATAGAACACCCGCAACAATCCAACCACGAGCAAGGCCGTCGCCGAAGCGCCCAACACCGCATCCGTAGCCAGCAGCCGGATCGCACCCGGCCGCGTAACCTCCTGCCGGATCAGCACAAACTCGACGGCAAGGGCTGCGACCAGCGTGAATGCCGCCACGTGATGCAGGAAGGCGAAAAAGGTAGACATATCGGAACTGTTTGACACTTTTATCCGTTCCACAAAATAGCCCCACTGTGGCCTCAAGCGCCAGGCTGTTGCCGATCGCGCGATATAATTTTGGGGAAGTAAGATGGTTCTGCGCCTGTCTGCCGAGATACGCAGCGCTGCTTTTATTACTGCATGTTGCACCGCCATATTGGTTTTCGTCTCCGCCGCCGCGGCGGAAAGTGGAATTGCTTCGGTCTATGCCTATTCCGG
Organism: uncultured Alphaproteobacteria bacterium; assembly: GCA_963728585.1. Taxonomy (GTDB): domain Bacteria; phylum Pseudomonadota; class Alphaproteobacteria; order Rhizobiales; family Xanthobacteraceae; genus CANKHA01. The sequence continues at coordinate 181,855 of CAVSLB010000002.1, read as the reverse complement.
CAGCAAGACCGCGAGCGGCGAACGCGCCAGCCCCGGCGGGCTAACCGCGGCGCATCGCACATTGCCGTTCGGAACAAAGGTCCGCGTCACCAACAAACGCAATGGCCAGAGCGTCGTTGTCCGAATCAATGATCGCGGCCCCTTCGTGCGCGGCCGCGTGATCGACGTGACACCGGCCGCTGCGCGCGCTCTGGGCTTCTCCGGGCTGGCGCCTGTTACACTGGAAAGTAGATCCGGCATCGCGAGTTTGGGTGCAGGCGCCTCCAGCTTTGGCAGGGGCGGAGGCACTGCGAGCTTCGCCAGCCTCAAAGCCGACCCTGCCAGAGTGCTCACGAAAGACTAAGCCGAGCCGGTTTGCAGGGGCGGGTAAAGCGAATAGCTGGCGCGTGCCAAGGCGCCCACACCAATTCCGACGTCCGTCCTACGGCTGCCAAGCCCGCAAATGCCGCACCGTTACCGCCGCAGCCTCCGCCGGCGTTCGGATCCCGACATGCTGGAATTCGGTTTTCAACTCGTCAAAGAACAGATCGATGATGTGGCGCGGTCCGTCTTCTCCCAAGGCACCGACCGCATACAGATACGGCCGGCCGGCGAAGGTGCATTTGGCGCCAAGCGCCAGCGCGCGGACGATATCGAGGCCGCTGCGGAGGCCGCTGTCGATCATGACCGTCGCGCGCGAGCCGACGGCGGAGACGATCGCGGGCAGGATATCGATGGTTGCCGGCGCACCGTCGAAATGCCGGCCGCCATGGTTCGACACGATGAGGCCATCGGCCCCAAGCGCAACCAGACGCTCGGCATCAGCAGGGTGCAGCACGCCCTTCACCACGAAGGGTTTCTTCCAGCGGTCGCGCAGCCGGGCCAACTCGTCGAAGGTATGGCTGCCGGTCGAGTTGACCCGCATTAGCTCTCCGGTGTTGTCGCGCGTGGCATAGCCTTCGATATAAGGCACGAGATTTTCCGTGCGCGGCTGGCCGTGATGCAGGAAGCCCATCGCCCAGAGCGGCGCTGCGGCGATCTGCATGAAGGTCATCGGACCGACGCGGAACGGCACCTTTACGCCCCATCGGATATCGCGCGGGCGTTTGCTTTTGCCCGCGCTGTCGATGGTCGGCACCAGCACCTGCGCACCAGCCGCTTCCGCACGGCGCACGAGGTCGTAGGTGATGAAGTGGTCGTTGCCGGCGAAGCGATAGAGCTGGAACCAGAACACGTCCGGCGCGATCTTCGCGATCTCCTCGACCGAGGCGCTCGCCGGGGTCGCAAGGATATAAGGAATGTTTCGGCGCTGTGCTTCGCGCGCCAGCATCTGCTCGGCCTTCGGCCACATCAGGCTGCCGGAACCCATCGGCGAGATGCCGAAAGGCGCGGCATATCTGCGACCGAATAATTCCACCTCGGTGGAAACGCCTTTAGTCTCCACGCAATAGCGCGGCAAAATCTCAACGGCGGCCAAAGCGTCGGCATTGCGGCGGCGGCAGACTTCGTCGTTGGCCGCGCCATCCACGAAATCGAAGGCGAAGCGGGGAACGCGCCAGCGGGCGCGCCGGCGCAGCAACTCAACGGTCGGAAAGCGCTTGCGTAAGCCCGCGATTTTTGCGGTCTCCTTCCTTTGCTTATTCTCTGTGGCCGGAACCCCGTCCACCGGCCCTGTTCTTTGATCCATCGTACTTTCCGCCCCCCGGGCCCCCTACGGGCGGATGCCCAGGTTTCATGCTGCTGTGCGCGTCCGCCTTTCCTAACATAAGCTGAATTAAAAGCCGATGTGGGGACGCAAGCGTGGCAATGAAAACCCGATGCGTGGCTGGCGCAAAATAGAACGCGGCCGCCGCTGTCTGCTCGAGCCCCGGGGAACCCGGTTAATAAAACCAGCGTTACCTTCTCATCAGGAAGAGCGATCCCATGCTGGCGATCGACATCGACAGCGCGATCGGCCGCCACCAGGAAGACGAAAGCGAGGTCGGCTATGCGCATCCACACCGACAATCAGCCGGTAACCCAGATCACGGTCATCGAACCCGAGACGGGCAAGCAGGCCGAATCCCTGGCGCTCATGGCTGAGCGCGCCCGCTTTATGGCGGCCCAGCCAGGATTTATCTCGATCAGCTTGCACCGCAGCCTGGATGGCAGGCGCATCGTCAACTACATCCAATGGCAGAGTCGCGAGCTGTTGCACGCGGCCCATCAGTCGCCGGAATTCCGTAAGGAATGGACAAAGTTCGATAAACTGACCGATGAGATCGATCCACATCTGTATGAAGTAACGCTTGTCATGGACACCGGCCCGTAAGTGAACCATTGCACTTGTTAACGTGTTCGGCATCGCGCAAACCCAGATTGTACCGTGGAACCGTTTTCCCTCCTGAAGAGGGCGGACTGGAAAGAGCTTTCGCGCGCGCGCATCGACCCCATCACGGAGGGAATGAGCGGCGCCTTTCTCTTTCGCGTCATCCAAGACGATTTGCCCGAGCGCTATCTGAAGATTGCCCAAGGCGAGGCCGTAGCGCCATTGCGGCGTGAGATCGTGCGCACGCGATGGCTTGCGGAACAGGGCGTGCGGGTCGCTCGGATCCTGCGCGTTGAAGACAGCGCCGGCCAAGTTGCCATGCTCACGCAGGCTGTGCCTGGATGGCCGGCCGAGGCAAGCACGCTTCCGACTGCCCGTCTGATCGATATTCTGGCCCACGGGCTGGCAAGGCTGCACAAACTACCGGCCGCGGATTGTCCATTTGACGAAAGCCTCGGGATACGGCTGGCGCGCGCTGCGGAAGCGGTCGCTTCCGCTGAGGTCGATCCCGACAGCTTTGCGCCGCGCAACCGTGGAATCGCGCCCCAGGCCCTGCTGGCGCGGCTCTCGGCAAATCCACCAGAGCAAGACCTTGTCGTCGTTCACGGCGACGCAACCCTCACAAATCTTATCGTCGATGCTCGGGGAGATGTGGGCTTTGTCGACTGCGGTAGCGCGGGCTGCGGCGACCGCTATATCGATCTCGCGGTGCTGGCCGACCAGATCGAAGACCATCATGGCGCAGAGGCGGCGGCGCATTTCGTCCGAGCCTATGGATTGCGCAGCTGGGACAGCGCCAAGGCTCTTTACTTCTCCGATCTCTATGAGTTGTTTTGATCCCGCTCGGCTGGAGCATCTGCGGGCCGCAACCAGGCGAGCGCACCGCGCCCGGCATCGCCTCGTAGACCGTAACTTCCGCGCCGGAGCTGGCCAAGATCTCGGCGGCCATCAAGCCGGCGGGGCCGGCGCCGATGACGCGATCGTCGTGGCGAGATCAATAGCCCCTTCGCCTGACCTTTTTCGCAGCTTTGCGCGCGGCATAGCGTGCGTCGCGGGCGGCCTTCTGCTCGGCCTGCAGCGCCTCCTCGCGTTCCGCCGCTTGCGCGGCAGCGAGCGCCTCCGACTCTCGCTTCTGCTGTTCCACACGCTTGGCGGCTTCCGCGGCTTGGGCCGCTTCCTTTACCCTTTCAGCCGCGCGCAGCTTTTTGGTCTTCTCGCGCTCGCCGGCGCGAAGCTTGCGTGCCTCGATCACCGCCGCCCGGGCCTCCTGCTTGTCAGCGGCACCTGGATCAGCCGCTGCAGCGCGGTGCTTTTCCAAGGCCGCCTGCCTCGCCGCTGCCGCTGCCTTTTGACGGTCTCTAAAATCGGGCTCTTTGTAGCGAGGCATCTAGTCTCCGATGAGGATTTTGCCGGGCTCTGTACCGCATACCACAGCGCTTAATGCCGGGGCTTCCTGGCATTTGGAAGCAAAATCTTTTGAAATGCAGGACGCCTGACGAAAGAAAGCTGCAGCCGATCGCTAGTCAGCAATCAATTCTTGCGCGGCGCAAGCGATCCGGCCTGCGACGGGTCCCCAATAGGCCTTCTCCAATTCGGCGTTGTCATACCGCCGCGCTCGCCAGTGCAGAAAATTTAGCGGGGTGCCAGCAACGGCCGGGCCTTGCATGTCATGCATGGTGAAGTTCCATTTTCGATGCGCAATGCATAGCGGAGGCCTGTTTCTCAAAATGGCCGCACTCTCGCCCTCAAAGCGCTCGCGCCGCTGCCTACCCGCACGCCTGTAGGGAAATAAAAAACGGGAGTGTGAATATGATCGTGCGCCTCGGCGCTGCGATGTGCAGCGCCTTTTTTATCGGTATGTACTCATCCACCGCGACGGCGGAATCGGGAATTGCCTCTGTCTATGCTTATGACGGCGAAAAGACCGCAAATGGAGAGAGAGCGAAGCCAAGCGGGTTTACTGCCGCGCATAAGACCCTGCCGTTTGGCACCAAGGTGCGCGTGACCAACAGGCGCAATGGCAAGAGCGTCGTGGTGCGTATCAATGACCGCGGCCCGTTTATTCGCGGCCGCGTCATCGACCTGACTCCGGCGGGCGCGCGAGCGCTCGGATTTAACGGCCTGGCGCCGGTGAGCCTGGAAAGCGCGGGCTAAGAATAAATAACACGCAAGCGGGAATCTCTTGCGCCGTTTTCTGCATCCAGCCTGTTTTCGACGGGAGTGCCTGCAGAAAGCGGCGCATCGGCTGATCCTACGGCGACAGTAACAACGAAAATCGTCTACTCACCTCGCCTAAAACTTCTGAACGTCGCCGAATTTCTAAGTTGCTTGAGTGCCGGGATGTGTGCTCCCAGCCGTGACGGGCGGCGCCCGAGAGCAGATAGGAGGAGCGTGACTGCGCGGGGAAGGCGCTTTCGCGCTGGGAGTCTGGCCGGTGGAACGCCGGAAAACAATTGCATGCCACTTGCTTGTGCAGCCCGGCTGTCGGATGATCCGAATAGATATGGGGGGCTCCATGCGCAGAATATTGTTGGTGGCCGTTTGTGCGGCAAGTTTGAGCAGTCCTGCGGCGATCGCGCAGCAATTCAACGTGCAGCTTTCACCCAAGGACCCGAAATACAATTCGTCGGCGTGCCGCAGCATGCGCGAGAAGGCAAAGAATTATAAGAACGGACTTCTTGACCAAAGCCCCGAGACCTACATTTTTGCCGGCGTGATGCCGGGCGGAACAGTGGGTTTTCTCGCGCTGCAACACCGGAAGGACGAAATCTTCCGGCGGGATATCGAGCAGGCCTGCATGAGCAAACCGCCCGACAGGTCCTATCTGGACAAGCCTGTGGGAAGATAGGTGGCGTGGACGAAGCGGGCCGCGCTAGCGCTTATTGCTATGCCTTTTTCTGCGCGCCCCAGACCAGATAAAGCCACCCGCGCGATGTCGATTCCGATACGCCGTAACCTCGATTGACCTGCCGTTTCTTTATTCACCGCGGCGGATGATTGTCGCCACCGGTATCGTGCGCGCGATCGGGTTGTATTTCATCGTGGGGCGCCGGCTCTTCTTCGTCGCCGAGCTCGGCCCAGCGCCGCCTCTTCTGTTTTGCCACGACCACGGCTGCGACCGTCCCAAGGATGGTGATAAAGACCCAAAGCCACGTATCAAAACTTAATCCGAAGAACTGTGCTGGCGCTGGCATGATCCCCTAGGGTCCGTGACCGGTGGCAATCCAACTATCGCATACCCGAGCGGCGGACAAGCAACAACTAATCGCACAGCGTGAACTTTCGTCGGTAGAGCGCACGTCTGGTTAATGTCCAGCCCTTGCGCAACTGACCGGTCGGCGCATTCCAAAGCCGGGAAACCGGGCTGTTTGGCCGTGCCGCGCATAAAAGCCTCGCCCTTCGGTGACCTATCGCGCAGGCCACGGCCGTTCCCCCCAGCACTGCGCGGCATTACCCTTGTCGCAGGCTTCAATGCAAGGCTATCATGCTCATCAACAGGAGCACGTCATGCTAACACAAATCGGAGCGGCCCTTGCGCTCCTCGTATTGACCGGTTCGGCATTCGCACAGACCTTCGACCGACCGTTCGACTCCACCCGCAGGAATATTCAGCCGCAGTATCGTCCGGCACCGGCCAAGAGCTACAGCACCCCGACTGCCGGGCCGAGCATCAATCCCTATGCCGGACAAATCGGAGTGCCCCCGCCACCGTCTGCCTATACCGGCACATACAACAGCACCTACGGCGCAACACCTGGCAACCGCTGAAGCGATTGCCATTGCCATGTTGTCGCTCGGCACAACATGCGACAGTCCTGCGCCGTTAAGGGTTTTCTCGCAAATCATTGTTTTGCCACTGAAAATAACTTCTCCTCTATGGCGCCATAGGGAACGGATCAGGCCCTCGCCGCGCAGCAGCCGCCCTGCCTCTTTTCTGCCGCCTTCTCACGCGAGCACCAACCGTTCTCATTGAAGAAAATCCCATCGCGCATGGACCAGAGGCAAGCTCGCCATGAAAATCGCCGCCAGTGTCACGTTTTTTGTCATTCTGACAGCGACCTCAGCAAATGCAGCGGGATGGAGTTCCGTCCATAAATACGTCAAGCGGTCGGGGAATTGCGCCGGGCAAGAAATTCTTGCCAGCCACTATTCCGTTTCAAAGCGCACGGCCAACGGCGAACGATTTGATCCTAACGGCAATACCGCAGCCGCACGTAGCTGGCCGATTGGGACGAGCCTGACGGTGACCAATCCCAAAAACGGCCGTTCCGTTGTTGTTAGGATCAATGATACCGGCCCGTGGGGAATTGCCTATCGCATGGGCGCTCGGCTGGACATGGCAATCGGCGCGGCGCGGCGGATCGGAATGAGCAGTTCGCAATATGTGTGTGTCGCATGAATGCCGCGGGATAGCGGCACGTTCTCAGCCACACATTGCATTCGACTGGAACCGGTAAGCCGCCGGTAACACTATCTCTGTTACATTCAAGAATTGCGAATAGCGCCCTCCCCCAATTGGCGGCTGCGTGCACCGGGTAAGTATGCTCGATGATGATGTCATGTTGGAAAAGGTCGATACGTGACGCTGCGACGGCTCTTGTCCTGCTGACGAGCCCCGCAATCGCCCAGCTGTCCAGTGTCGGCGGCGGGCCGATCCAGTTGGGGCCGCTGGACAATAACCACGCCGAGATCGACGCGGTGCACCGCGCGAGCGTCGCCCAATCCAGAGCGCTTGGACCTGCTATGGCTCCGCGAGCGCGCACCCCAATTCTGCAGTTCCCCGTGCGGCTGCGCAGTCAGTCGAAGGCGATTTCCGGGCATCACATCGCCAACTACGTCGACCTGGATGCAACGGCAAAGCTCAAGGACTTTACCTGCGGCAGGCGCACCTATGACGGTCACAACGGAACCGATTTTGTCTTAAGTCCGTTCTGGTGGCGCATGATGGATGGCAAGGAAGCGGAGGTCGTTGCCGCTGCGCCGGGAAGGCTGATCAACAAGAACGACGGAAATTTCGACAGGCAGTGCAACTTCAGCGGCGCCTCGCCGGGAAATTACGTCGTGATCGAGCAGGACGATGGGCATTTCGCCTACTACTTCCACATGAAGAAAGGCTCCGTCACCCCGCGTTCGATCGGCAGCCGTGTCGCGGCCGGCGACGTTCTGGGTCTGGTCGGGAGTTCCGGCACCTCGCTTCTTCCTCACCTTCACTTCGAATTGCGTACCGCGTCTGGATTCATCAACGGGCAAACTGTGGATCCGTTTGCCGGAACCTGTGGCGCGACGAAAACGCTGTGGAGGCATCAGCCGGAAAAATTGGACACCGAGATCATCCGCGTCGCGACGCACAGGGTTGTTCCTCCCAATGCACATCTGGATTTTTGCTCCAATCCCGATCCCGGCTATTCCGACCGGTTTCTGCCCGGAGCACAGGTGTGGGTGGCAGCCTATGTTCGCGATCAACCGCCCAACACTCCGCTCAATTTCAAGGTTCTGCGGCCGGACGGCACAATCTTTGAAAGCTGGGCGTCGAGCCCGCTGTCACAGGTAGAACCATTTACCTATTCGTTCGGGCAAATCGATCTTCCGACAACGGGACCGCCAGGCCGCTGGAAGGTGCAGGTCCAGCTTCAAGGCAAGACGGCCGAGCATGTGTTCATGGTCGGCGCGCTGCCGGCACCCACCACTTTGGCGACATCGGTGACGCCGGTTTCTGCGACTGCGACACCGAGCGCGCCAGCTAACTTCGAGGTCGTGGTGCGCAACACCGGAATTACCCCGGCGATCGGCTGTTCGGTTGCCCCCGATGCGCCGCTCGCCGCCGTATCGCGCTTTCAGGTCACCGTCGGCGGAATTCCGCGAGGCGCTTTCAACGAGGCGTTTGACGTCCTGCCAGGCATGGCGAAAAAAATACGCCTCACGATCATCCCGAAGGCCACTTACCACGCCACCCAGATCAAGCTTCCGATCCGCGTATTCTGTGCAAATGGGGCCGAACCGGTGGCTGCCCGCGCCAAATCGGTCACCCTGTCCTTCTGAGGCGGAGAGTTCATAGCGGCTGGTGGCCGGGCTCCCTTCTCATTAGCGTGATCGCTTCTCGCCTGCACGCGAGCGCAGTTTCGTGGACAGCCTGCCGCGAGTAAATTACCATTGCTCCGTCGGCACAATTCCTGCCGTTTCTGGACGGGAGGGCCCCATGGCGAAATTCGGCTTACCGATTTCTATTGTCCTCACCACGCTGATGGCGGCGGCAACAGCGGCTCCGGCACAGACGACATTGAAGATCGACGGCTCAACCGGAGCCATGCCGCTCGTCGCAGCCCTTGCCAAAGCTTACGAAGCCCAGTCTCCAGGCCTTAATATCGAAATTGGAAAAGGTCTTGGCACCAAGGCCCGGATCGACGCCTTGAGTGCGGGCAGCATCGATGTGGCGGTTGCCAGTCATGGCCTCAAAATCGACGACCTGATCAAGGCCGGCATGAGCGTCGACGAAATTGCGCGCACGCCCGTGGTACTCGGCGTCAATGCCAGTGTGCCGATCAAGAACCTTACAGAGACGCAGGTATGCGCGGTTTATTCCGGCACGCTCACCAACTGGAATGCGGCAGGCGGACCCGATCTGGCGGTCGCTGCAAGAACGCGGCCGGACAGTGAGGTTGATGCAGAAGTCGCGCGTAACGGAATTGCCTGCCTGAAGAACGTGAAGATGGCGGACTCGATCAAAATCATGCCAACCGGCGGCGACATGGCAAAGGAACTCGCGGCAACTACCGGCGCCATCGGCATGACGACAACGACCGTGGTGGAACAGAGCGGCGGCAAGATCAAGGCATTGTCGCTCAACGACCTTGCTCCTACCGAGGCGAATGTGACCGCCGGAAAATATCGACTGGTCCGCGAGGTCTTTCTGGTCGCCAAAGGAGACGCTTCACCGGCAACGAAGGCCTTTCTTTCCTTTGTGAAAAGCCCCGACGGCGCCAAAGTTATCGAAGCTAACGGCGCGATTCCCAACTCGGGCGCAAAATGAGGAGCAGGCGGGACTGTTGACGCCGTCCCGCCGCTACCGCGCCGATTTCTCCGCGCCAAAACTCCGCATCTGTTCCAGCCCGGCCACCCGGCTCCGCAGCACCGCCGCCGTATGTGTTACGATTTGTTAACGGATTGTTGCAACGATCGCTCAAGGTTGAACGAGTAGAGAGTGTGTGACATGAAGCAGCTCGGTATAGCGTGCGCGACAGCCGCGGTTCTCGCGGTCCTTTCTCCAAGCCAAAAAGCGCTTGCCGGAAACGGCGTGGCCGTCGGGCTGCTGGGCGGGTTCGCGGCCGGCACGCTTGTCGGCGCAGCCGTTGCCCAGCCGCGTTATTATTATTATGAGCCGATCCCCGTCGAGGTAGACATGGGTCCGCCTGCGCCGATGGCGGCAGGCTGCTATTGGACGCGCGGTGCTCCGGTGTGGGACGGCTATCGCGGCGCATGGATCCGTCCGCGGATCCAAGTATGTGATTGAGCTTCCGCAACGTATCGCGACGTGACGTCGTAGGTTTTCCGCCGTTTCGGTAGCTTACTTTGCGCCGGCAATTCGCATGCGCCACGCCAAACGCGATCTCACGCGCACCGTGAAGACGATGTGTTGCAGAGCTTCGCTATCCAAACACAGTTAGCGAAGTCGCGTCGCCAGAAGTGGCCAGGTCTTTGCCAATCATTGCCCATGCGCCACCGCGACGATCTGCACTGCATCGGCCTGATCCCGGCGCCGCATGTCGCGCTGCAAATAGCGCTGGGCCAGCGGCCGAATCTTCATTCGGGAACAAAGTCGTGTGCCATGTTTTGACTCCATGGGCGCTGCCGTTCAGCAGCGCCCCTTTTGCAAAGGAGTCCAGCATGAAAAGAAGCACACTGTTAGCGATCACGGCGTCCGGCCTTCTGCTCGGCTCGGTAACCGCCTTTGCGCAGACGGAATCCCCCGGCGCGAGCGGCTATGCGCCGGGTCAGCAGGACCGTACCGGTACTGAACGGGGCGCAAGCTCGTCTGCCCCGGGACAACGCGTGAAGGACGAAGGTGGCGCTGCGAAAGATTACGCTCCCGGCCAGCAGATGAAAAACTCAGAAACCAGCGGGTCGGCAAGTGAAAAGGCGAGCGAATTGAAGGATCCGAAGCAGAAAAAACAGTAGGCCAAAGAAAGCTGCCAACGCTGCATGCTTCAATCCGAAGGAGCGACGATCCACCCCGGGGAAAAATATCCCCGGGGTGTTTTGTTTTCGACTCAAGAACGCAGAGACTCAAACAAACACTTGCTAACCGCCTCTGAAAGGACGGCCTCGCACGGCAACCTATTCTGGGGCCTGCTATCCCCGCTCGGTCCCCGCCGCCTCGAACTGGGTCGCCCTGCGGTACGATCGAGGGCTCCATGAGCGCAGACATCGGAATACAGGCAATCACCAACAAGCCGTCACGCGCCGACATCAGGTCTAGCCTGCCGCCGAGATCGCGTTCGATGACCGAACGCAGCAGCACGCTGCCGAAACCTTCCTTCCACACTGACCGGATAGGCGGGCCGTTCTGTTCCTGCCATTGCAGCCGCAATATACGCAGGCTATCTTCCTCCGGCAGATCCCAATGGACCTTCACTTTGCCGATCGGCACGCTCAGCGCGCCGTATTTGGCCGCATTGGTCGCGAGTTCATGAAGGACCATGCCGATCCCGACCGCCGCTTTCGGCGACAGCTCGACGGGCGGGCCCTGTAGCTCGAGTCTCGCCTCGTCGCAAAATGGCTTGCAACACTGGGTGATCAGCGCGGCGAGATCGCCGCCGTGCCACTCGCGATCGCCCAGCGCCTCATGCGACTTGGCGAGCGCGATCAGGCGGTCTTCGAACGCCTTGCCGAATTGCTCCAGCGAGCTTGCGCGCCGCCGCGTCTCGTTCGCAATCGCCTGGATAATGGCGAGCATATTCTTCATGCGATGATTCAGCTCGTTGACCGTCCTGGCGCGGGCGCGGTCGCGGTCTTTCAGCACAATGATCGATCGCATGAGAGTGCCGGTGACGCCGTCGAGCTCGGCGATTCCGGTGGGGACGCTTTTCGCATTGCCGCCTGCCGTTTCCGCCACGCCCCGTAACTGGCGTAGCGGCCGCGCCAGCGCGCGCGCGTAGAAAAAAGCGAGGATCAGCGAGGCCGCGAGCCCTACGGCGGTGACAATCGCCAGCAGCAGGAGCGAGCGATGAAGCGGCGCCTCCAGCTCGGAGAGCGGAATTCCAGCGGCGATCCGCCAGCCGGAAAGCTCCGAGCGCTGATAGACGTTGAACACCGTGGCACCTTCGAGCGTCGTGCCGATGAAGTTGCCTGACTTTCCTTGCGCATTACGGAGGAAGTCGTCGGATGCCTTCTGCCCGGCAAAGCGCTCATTGTCCCAGCTGCGCGCGATGATCCTGTCGTTGTTGTCGACGACCTCCATCAGCCATCGCCGGTCCGGCAAATGCGCGGCGAGAATGTCGAGCACTCCCTTGGGCGAAATCGCCAGGGTGAGCAAATAGTCGACCTTGCCGTGTGTCACCACCGGCATTTCGAGCGCGACGCTGGTGGGCCGAACGAGCCCAGTGACCAGGTCGGAGATCACCGGACTGCGGTGTTCGATCGCGAGCCGGTCGGCCGCCCGCAATCCTGGATCCGTCATGTTCGGGATACGGTCGCCGAAGGCCAGGCTGGTGACAAAAATCGCCTCCCCATCGGTCCGGCGCAGGGCAATGACACTGTCGGTCACAGACTGGCTGAGTGCTTTTGCCCGCGGATAGAATTGCTCGAACCTGCCTTCTGCGAGCGCCTCCGAAGACGCCAGTACCTGCAGCGCGAGCCTGTAGCGATTGAGCTCCTGGTCGATCGCTGCCGTCGCGTCATCAACGATGTCGTGTGCACGGATTGTCAGCGCCTCGCGCGCTTGGTCGACATAGAGCTTGGCGATCAGGAGACCGGCGGCGAGCAGGGGCAAAACGATCAGCGCACCAAAAATGGCGAGATGAAGCCGGATCGAGAGGCTGCGACGACCCACAGTGCCTTCCCCCAGGAGGCATAGAGCGGCGATTATGGGGCATAAATTCGAGATAATATAGAGGGTTGCGAGATCGCTACCGAGTTAAGCCTTATCCGGGCCATGCCGATAGCCGGGGTTGCTGCCTACAAATGCCCCACGACCCAGAGGGCATCACGGCTGTAGGGCTACCCCGTCCTATCCCCGCGCCTTTTTGTTCGCACCCGCTAGAGTCCCTTCCCAGCCAAACACGCTCCGCCCGCCATATTCCGGCGACGCCGCCATCTCGTCGGCGATGACTTTCTCTACCGACGGCCCGGTTGCCCTGCGCTCAAGCAGGCGCGCCTGTTCGTCCAACCGCTTCAGCGCGCCGAGCTCTTCCTCGCGGCCGAGCTTTGCCTTCTGCACCGCCTGTTTCAACACCTTGATGGTCTCGTCATAAACCTTCAGCGGCACCGGATAAGGATGCCGGTCCTTGCCGCCGTGGGCGAAGGAGAAGCGCGCCGGATCGGAGAACCGACAGGGCGCGCCATGAAGCACTTCCGCCACCATCGCCAATGCTTTTACCGTGCGCGCACCGACGCCTGGCGTGAGCAGCAACTCGGGGAAATCCTGCGGCCCGCGGTCCGCCGCCGCCGCGAACGCGGCATGCAGCCGGCGCGGAATCACGTCTTCCGATCGCACATCATGATGTTCCGGCATGATCAGATGCGGAAGCAGCGGCTGCGTGGCCGACAGTGCCTGCGCCCCATCCCCTTCCAGCGCCGCCAATTCCCGCGCGATGCCGTCGGGACCGATCTCGCTCAGCATCGAAAGCTGGGCGCGGCGCGAGGCCGCGGCTCTGCGGTCCGCCAGATTGACGATCCGTCCCTGCCCTTTGCCGTCGATGGCGCTGTGCGGATCGTCCACAAAACTGGTCAGTCCTTCCGACAGCCAGTGATAGCGCCGCGCCTGCTTGCGTTCCCCATTCATGCCCTGCTGCACCACCGCCCAATGCCCGTCGTCGGTGACGATGAAGCCGTGCAGATAAAGATCGAAGCCGTCCTGCACCGCGGCGGAGTCCACCTTGGCTACCAGCCGGCTGGCCCGCGCCAGGCCCACGCCGTCGATTCCGACGCGCTCGCCAATCAAGGTGAGTTCCTGCGGCGTCTTGCGCGAATGCTTTCCGCGCCCGCCGCAGACATAAATCCCGAGTTCGCCTTGCATCGGCGTCAGCCCGCGCTTGAGCGCGCCCATCACGCTGGTGGTGATTCCGGAAGAATGCCAATCCATGCCCATCACGGCGCCGAAGGACTGGAACCAGAAAGGATTGGACAGCCGCCGCAGCAACTCGTCACGGCCGTAATGATGCACAATGGCCTGGCTCATGACCGCGCCCAGCCGTGTCATACGATCGGCCAGCCATTTCGGCACATGCCCGCCATGCAGCGGCAGATCGGCGTTTCCGGATCGTCGGGCCATTGGTTCTTCTTATCGAGCGCCCCGAACGCTATTTAGGCCAGCGGACTCTGCGATGCAATGCAACGCGACGCTTCAGCCGTCATGGCCATCGCTTTCAAATCTGCTGCCCTTGACGCCGGTCTCGGAATCGCGCCCTCGCTCTTGTATGTTAAGCTAGCTGGTCTCGGGTGTAACCAATTCAGACCGCCTTGGCTGCCGGATAGGATGAAAGCGGAGAAACCCCTATGCCTCTTTACCTGACTCGGTTCAGCTACACCCCGGAAACCTGGGCGAAGCTGATCAAAAATCCGGAAGACCGCCGAGCGGCAGCCAAGCAGTACATTGAATCGGTCGGCGGAAAGCTGCACGGTTTCTGGTATGCCTTCGGCGATCACGATGCCTACAATCTGTGGGAGGCACCGGATAACGTCTCGATGGCAGCCACCGCGATCGCGATCAGCGCCGGCGGAGCGCTGAGCTCCTTCCAAACAACTCCCTTGCTGACGGTGGAGGAGACGCTGGCAGCTTTGAAAAAGGCTTCGTCCATCGCCTATCGGCCACCGGGAACTGCATAGGGAATTCGTCTTGGACCGCCTGCTACGCGCCACCCTCAATACCTGGAATGGGCTTCTCGCCGCGACCCGCAGCGAGGAGGCTTTCCGTCAGGAACTGGTGGTGCTGGCGCTGGCGAGTGCCGCTCGCCTTTTTCATCGGCACGGAAAATTGGAAGCCGCTGACGCTGATCGCCGTGCTGCTGATGGTGCTGGTGGTCGAACTGCTCAATACCGCGATCGAGAAGCTATCGGATTTCGTCGCCCCCGCGCGTGACGAGCGCATCGGCCGCATCAAGGATATGGGCTCCGCCGCGGTCGGCCTTGCCATCATCGCCGCCGGGCTGATCTGGCTGCAGGCGGTGGTCGAGCGGCTGGGGTGGTTTTGACGCTACCCTACCCTCCACTGGCGCTTCTCATAGCTGCTTGATCAGCCCAGCATCGATCAAGAGACGGTTGAACCGCCGGGCCTCCACGCCGCCGTTACAGGCATAGAAAATCCCCGCGCAGCGCTTGAAGATATTCTTCTGCTCGGCGAAGGACGGATCGAGCGGCAGGCCGGCAGCTTCCTGCACCACCAGCGGCAGGTAAGGTCCGTCGAGGGTATCGACTGCGGAGGACAGATCTACCGGCTTAAAATTGATCGCATCGATGGCATAATAAGTGGTGTAGTATTTGGGGTCGAAGCGCAGCAGCCGATCCCCGACGGCCTTCTCGTCAAGCGAGGGCTCCATGATCTTGGCGGCGAAATCCGGTTGATGATCGCCGTAGCGCACGATTAGGAAAGACTCGCTGGGGAAATTCTGTTTCAGGCCGGCGAGAAAGCCCGCATAGTCCTGCGCGCTCATGGCCTGCCGCCGCAGATATTCGTTGATAGCCGGAGGATTGTTGAGGTCCTGCCATTGCGGCGCGAGGTCGGGGCGGAAGCGGTAGCTCCAGGGGAAATGATTGGCGGCGAGATAGACGAACAGGAACATCGGCCCCTTGCCGCGCTCGCTCTCGATCAGACGCGTGGCCTTGTCATAAAAAAATGCGTCCGGCTGCAGCCCCTTTGCACCCATGTCGGTGGCATCCTTGAACACCTGCATGCCGGTGGTCGCCTGGAAGCTGCGCGCGCTCATGAAGGCGCCGAGCGAGGGATAGAGCGAGAAAGTCTGATAGCCGCAGCGGCGCAGCGCGTTCGGCAGGCCGCGCGTTACGCGCCCGGAGGCGATGCGGGTGACGAAGTAGGAAAAACGCCCGAAGGAACGCGCCGACAACCCGGTGAGCACATTATATTCCGCGATCCAGCTGGCGCCGCCGACGCCTTCCACCAGAAACCGCCGCGCCTTGCCGTCGAACGACTTGAAATGCGCGCCATAGCCGAGCGGCACCTGGACGCCGGGCGCCGAACGGATATCGAAGCTCGACTCGTCATGCACCATGATGATGTGCGGCGGCTTGCCGGGCTGGCAGGCGGCATCAGCGCCCGACTTCAGGCGATCAGCGACCACCGGGTCGGATTCGAGAAAACCGTGCTTCATCAGGTCGGAAACCACGCTGATGCCCGAGCGAGTGAAATTGGAGACGTGGTTGTGCCCGTAAAAGGCCTCAAACGGCTCGAGCTGAACCGTAAAAGCCAGCGCCAGAAGTGCGGCGAAGCAGACCGTCATTCCCGCCATCGCCGTGCGCAAGCGCACCCGTAATGGATCGATCCACCAGAGCAACACCAGCAGCGGGACGATCGCCCCCGCGGTTATGCCGACAATAAGCCAGAGCTGCGGAAAGATCGTGAACAGGAAGGCGAAGCTATCGGCGTCAATGATCATCACGTCGAGGAAATTCAGCGTCATCCACAGGACGCGAAATTTGAACTCGGAGAGGACGATCACCAAGGCGACCAGAATGAGCGAGAGCGCGGCCGCAATCGCCGGCCGCCGCAATAGGGCAAGCCAGAAAAAATTCAATAAGCCCCAGATCAGCACGAAAGCGAGCCTGGATACGGGAAAGACTTCGTACCAGGCCAGCAGGCCGATAGCGGCAAGGTGCAATAGCCCGAGGACTGCGATCGGGGTGACGCCGTACCGCGCAACGAGATCCGTTGCGGCGAGGCGGGCGCTAAAAGAATGGGCCGTAAGAGACATTCCTGGCGCAGCGCCGGGTCATTGCGCATTCACCGCCCGAGCGTCGCGTGGAGTCATAGAACTGTAATATTCCTGTCATGGCAAGCGCTATCCCCCGCTATGCTGAAGACCGGCGCCGCAGCTAAACGTTTGTTCAGATTGAAAAATACCGCGTTGGCGGCGGGCGCTTGTCACGCGCTCAAAGCGGATCGCCGATGCCGCCCATGCCCGGCTCTGACAAGGAGTTAGGGCGCTTTCCCATTAGGGCAAAGATCTCGCGTCCTGCGTATTTCTTCGCGGGGATATGACGAAGCACGAACAGCAGACTGGCGCCCATCTTCATGCGCCGTGCCAGCATCACTGCGCTCAGTCCCGTCCATGTGACGGCTACCAGCACGACCGAGATGCACGCGCCCAGCAGCCCCAGACGCGGCGTAAGCGCCGCATTGCCGAGCAGTAACACGGCGCAGGACGCGACGGTGATTGCCGCATTGGTTCCCTGGCTGCCCGCCCAGGATCAGCAACATAGGCGCCGGGCCAGCCAGTGCGCGGATAAGCTGGGCCGCAATCAGAATGACCAAGCTCCATTTTGCCGCCGCATAGCTCGGCCCGAACAATCCCAAAATCTCATCGCCCCAAAAGATCGCCGCAGCCAAAGCCGCGGCTGTGACCAGAACCGGCAGCAGCGTCGACCGCAGCAGTGCATCCAGCATTTCTTCGGCGTTGCTTCGCTGATGCGCGTCGGCGAGGTCGGGCAACAAGATCTGATGCGTCACCTGCACGATAAACCCGATTAGCATCGAGATTTTGAGCGCGACGCCGAACGGCGCCAAGGCTTCCGCGCCGAGGAAAGGCGAGGTCAGCAAGATAATCAGGTCCGCGAACAGCGTTGTGAACAGCAAAACGAGGAGAAGTGGCCATGCCTCCCGCCGCCACCGCCGCCGCAGCTTTTTGCGCCCGCGAAGACCATGCGATGCGAAAGCCCTTTTGAGGACAACGAACTGAGCCACTGCCAAGCCGGCCGAAACAGCGGCATAAGCTGCAACGGCCATTCCCGCCGAAAGCGTTATTCCCGAAATCCCAACGGCAAGTGCAACGCCAAGGAAAAATGTGGGACGTAGCAAATTTTCCGGCAGCATGCCGATGACGAACTTTCGATCGGCACAAGCCAGCGGCGGATAAATCGAGAATGAGGTGGCAGCGGCAACGCAAATCGCGGTCGCTATCAGGAAGATCCTCGAATCAGTGCCGAGTGCGGGCAGCAGGACGGCGGGAGCCAGCAGAAACGCTGTGAAAAACAAGCCGGCCAGCCAGCTCTCGCGCTGAACTTGTCCGAAGAAAGCGCGCAACAGGGCTGCTCGGCCAGGCCGGCGATAGCGGGACACGAAGCGTTGTATGATTCCCGGATAGCCTTGCGTTGCCACGATGCCCAGCACGGCCGCCAGACTTGTTGCGGCGAAAAACTTTCCGAGAGCCTCCGGCGTCAGCAGGCGCGCGAGCACGAGTTGAGCCAGAAAGCCGGCTCCCGCGCCCGCCACCCGCGCGAGCATCATGAAGGGAGCGGTCGATACCACCGCTTTTACGCGCCGCATGTCAGCAGCCTAAGGGGAGCAAGATGCTGTGCCTTGCCCCTCGCCAGCGCATAAGCGACATGGGTAGATCCATCAGTCCGGGGAGGGGATCGTCCAGTGCGAAGGCACCCAGCGTCATGGGCTTACGAAAGGCACGAAGGTATTGGGCGGGAGAAAGCTTTCCGGCGATGATTTCGCGCACAGCTTCAGGCAAGTCCCGCGAGAAATACATCCAGGCCGCACCTGATTGGGCGCGCATGCGTGGCAAGGTTTCGCCGCGGGCTAGCCGCCACATCGCCAAGGGGAAGTCCACGCCAGCCGGAATCCCGAGAGAGTTCCAAGTCCAGGTTCGCGGATTCACATCGAGCAATTTGTATGAGCCGTCGCGGGCGTCCAGCTTGAATTCCATCTCGACCATACCGCTGTAGCCGACGGCCTTCAGCAGCAGTTCGGCCTGAGCCTCGACCCGCGCGTTATCGATAGTTTCCACAAATGTTCCTGTGCCGAAATCGGCGGGATGCTGCCGCGTGCGTCGCGCCACCATGGAAATGACCGGCAGTCCCGCCTGGCAAACCGCCGCGTAGGAAAACTGCGCGGAGCCGTCGCCCGGCACGAGTTCCTGCACGATCAATCCGCCCGGCCCGGCCATCGAGACGGCATCGTTGAAAACACGCCTGAGCACGTCGCGGTCACTGACGCGCCAAACCTTCGATTGGGTTAGTAGGTTCTGACCTTGTTTGATCGCCGGCTTCAAAATAAGCGGAAAACGGCATTCGAGCGCCGCAAGATCGGCCAAATCCGTTAGGGCGTAAGTCCTGGGATAATCGATGCCGAGGGCGGCGGCTTTTTTATAGGTAAGATTTTTGTCCGCAAGCCATTTTGTTATTTCCCACGGCGGCGTGCAGAGACGATAGGCGGAGCTCAGCTCGGCATGATGCTGCGAGATCAGCCTGACTTCATCGTCCGCATTCGGGAAAAGCATCCATCCGTGCAGATCGCAGCGATCTGCAAGATCCACCAGCCAGGATGCCGCCTCGGAATGCTCCGGGCCGGGCCATGCGCTGCGATGCGTAGTGTAGCGGGAAAAACCTGCAAGCGGATTTTTGCCCTTCAGGAAGAAGCAGGGGATACCGGCGCGCCCCAAGCTCCGCACCACCCCGAGCGCGCCGCAGTCGCCGCCAATGACGACTGCGCCTGAGCTTCCGGCCGTTGGCGTGGCCGGCCAATCGCTTTGCAGAGTCCAGTTCTCCGTGCACGTCGCGATGCCTTCTTTCGCTCTCTCGATTTTGGTCAGTAATCGCCCGTTGATGCGAGCCGGACAGGGCATCTGGTTCGAGGCGGGCGGCAACCAAAAAGGCGTCAAGCGCAAGCGAATTTCTAACTGAAACTCGTTGTATTTCCGTTACTTGGATTCGACCGACGAAAGCACCTCGGCGCTTCACCAACACGAGCTGATTAGTCTTTGAGCATCGAAAACCCACCATGCTAGTCCGATGCGACACTGCGGCGACGCAGCATGAATCTGACTTTCAAGACAATGCTCCACGCGACTGGCGACTTCTTGATAGAGCGTTTAACGCGCAGCTTGGCCTTTATGGCGGCGGCCGCCAGGCGGCCCAGCAGTCCGTTTCCACTCACATGATCGTGCAGTTCAAGCCGGGAATCCGCCCAATCCTGCTTGTAGGCCTCGTCCCCGATGGTGAAATCGAAGGACTTGCAGCCGTGTTCGATCGCGAACCGCATCAGGTCGTGCAGGTGGGCCACCCCCGGACCGAAACGCAGCGTTGGGCCATCATCGTAGCTCGCCAACACGTGATAATAGCAACCTTGGAACAGCAGCCCCAAATTCGCGGCAGCGCAATTTGGTCCGACGCTCAGTCGACTGACGTGCACAAATGGACGCGCCGTCATTGCAACCGAGAGTAAAAAATCTTTCTGCCCCGGAATTTCGAACAAGTTGCGAATTCCCATGCGCTGAAACCACCGGCTCTTTTGCTCGATCAAGATATCGAGAGTTTTGCGAATTTCATCCGGTGCTTCTGCGGTGCTGAAGCGAAGATCGCCGAGTTCGGCGAGCTTTCTGCGTTTGGTCCGGTCGCGGCGCCGGGTGGCGGAAGAGCGCTTTGCAGAGTAGAACTGTTCCCAGTTCTCTCCCAGAGCCATGGCGTGAGCGCCGGAAGGATGCAAGCTAGTGCCGAGCAAGCGCATGGGATTTGCTTGTTGGCCGATCCTTTCCGGCATCTTGTCCAATAGCAGCAGGTCGTACTGAAATTGGCGCTGTAACAGCGTCAGCGCTACGTTCCAGAGCGCTCGAAACTGTGTGTCTGACACTTGGGCAGAAAAATCAGGAGCAAGCAGGGGCGCATTGTAATCGCAAAGCGTGTGACCAAGGAATGTGACTTGACGCATGAGTCCTTTGCGGTGCGCGGCTAGTGGCAAGATGAACAGCAGCTTGCCGTGCTGGCGTGCGGTAATAATTGCAGGCGTGACACCCGCCTTCTCCCCAACGCAGCGCTGCCAATTCGATAGCCAATCATATGTTTGAAAGGGCATGCAGGCGGCGCGGCTCTCAAAGTGGCGCCACTCCTGCTCAAGCGAAGCCAATCCCGTGTTGAGTGAGACATTTACAGCAGCCGCAACGGCAGGCTGCCTCACCCTTTCCTCCGGCGCGGGCTGCCATGCTTCCAACACCAGTTTTGCTTGTTCTGCCACGATTGTCTTTCCGCCGGTTTTTGCTGCGCGTTCACTTGGCTGCAGGCTGCACGCGCTGCCTCCAGCAATACTTGACGGCGCTTAAGGAGCTGTTAGCTCAGCTCCGCGGATGTCTTCCCAAATATCGCGTCGTCCGGGGAATTTGCATAATTCCGCGGCCAAAATTGCTTCAGCCACCAATTTTTGCGTCGCCATTAATCTTTCGTTTTCCAAGCCTGGGCTTCGGGGGCACCGGACTTTCGCTGCCGAACCCATCCGGCGCCGGAGCTTGCGACGGGACGACGGCTTCTGTTACTTTGACGCGGGGACACAAGCAAACTCCCCGCCCTCGCAAGACGCTCCTGCGTCCAAGCTCTGCTACCTGATCCGGCCCCTGAGCCGGTGCGGGGTAGCATGCAAGCGCGCAATCCGGACAAGATGTTTGCCGCGACCACCTGCCTGCTGGTAGCGCGGGCCTTGCGCGATTTCGGCGATGGGTTTGTCGCGGTGCTTTTACCCGTCTATCTCCTGGCGCTTGGATTTTCGCCGCTTGAGGTGGGCATCATCGCCACGGCGGCCTTGCTCGGCTCCGCGCTGCTGACAGTCGCAACCGGAATTCTGGGAGCGCGCTACGATCATCGTCAGCTCCTGCTCGCGGCCTCCAGCTTGATGATCGCGACGGGTGTCGCCTTCGCGGTGGTGCACGATTACGCGCTGCTGCTGGTGGTAGCCTTTGCCGGCACGATCAATCCCTCGGCCGGCAGCGTCAGCGTGTTCGTGCCGGTCGAGCACGCGGTGCTGGCGCGGGAAGTCGCCGATGCCACGCGCACGCGGATGTTTGCGCGTTATAGCCTGGTCGGGGCCCTGGCTGGAGCTGTGGGCGCGCTAGCCGCGGCGATTCCAGACCTGCTCTCGCCGCTGCACCTCGATCAGCTGACGGCGATCAAGGCGATGTTCGTTTTCTATGCCGTTCTTGGCGTCTTCGGCGGCCTTGTCTATGCCCGTATTCCGCCGCACCGCCCCTCGCCGGAATCCGTAACGCCTGCCGCGCTCGGGCCGTCGCGGCAGATCGTATTCAAGCTTGCCGCGCTGTTCAGCCTCGATGCCTTTGCCGGCGGCTTCGTCGTCCAATCGCTACTGGCGCTGTGGTTGTTCGAAAACTTCGACATGTCCCTCGCAGCGGCCGGTGTCTTCTTCTTCTGGTCCGGCCTGTTCTCAGCATTCTCCTTTCCGGTAGCAGCATGGTTGTCGCGGCGCATCGGCCTGATCAATACCATGGTATTCACCCATATACCGTCCAGCATTGCGTTGATACTGGCTGCGATGGCGCCCACGCTGCCCACTGCGCTGGCCTTGCTGCTCATTCGCGCAGCGTTGTCGCAGATGGATGTGCCGACGCGCTCGTCGTACGTCATGGCCGTCGTCACACCGTCCGAACGTGCCGCCGCCGCGAGCTTTACATCGGTCCCGCGCAGCCTGGCCGCCGCCGCCAGTCCGGCACTGGCTGGCGCCTTGTTCGCCGCCTCATTTCGGGCATGGCCGCTCATCATCTGCGGGACGCTCAAGATCATCTACGACCTGCTGCTGCTGATTCAATTCAGGCATGTGAAGCCGCCGGAGGAGCGGTGATGGCGAAGAGGCTGGCGCGCATCTCGGCCCGAACGGAGTGATGATGGATTCCAGCTCCTGGAGGGTAACGGCCATCAACCCGGGTTGAGCGGTCTGAAGCTGCTAACGTTCCGCGCGCTGAAAAAAAGCCGCCGGTTTGCCGGCGGCTTTGGGTATGTTGGCGTCCAACGTTCAGAGCTGCTCGCCCATGCCTTCCATCATGCCACCGCCGCGCCCGCGGTCGCCGCCGCGCATGCCGCGCGGGCCCCGCCGATCGTCGCCGTCGCGATCGCGACTCATCATGCCACGGTCGCCGCGCATCATACCGTGATCGTCGCCCATACCGTGGTGGCCGTGCATCATGTGGTGGCCACCATGCCCGCGCATCTGCGCGAAGTACGAATGCCGGATGACACGCGACAGGATCTGGAATCGGTTCTTCTGGCTGTCGTCGAGGCTCTGGTAAAGCGGCTCCTGCGCATTGGCCAGACGTTGGAGGCTTTCGGCGGCCTTAATCATCATTTCGGCATGGTGGCGCAGCCGCTCCACGGAGCCTGCGTCTCCCCGGCGATCGGCATCAGCACTGCGATCGCCCGCCCCCGGCTCGTCCCGCCGTCTGCCTGCGTAGCGCTCCCCATGCATCTTGGCGAGGTCGCGCAGAGCGGTCTCGAAGGCCGGCCAATTTTTCTCCTGATCGGGCGTCAGCCGCAGCCCCGCTTTCAGTGCTGCGATACGTGCATCGGTAAAGGCCGCGCGGTCTTCCTGCGATAGCTCAAGATTTACCCGACGATCCGCGTCATGGCCGCGCCAGCGCGGGGAACCGTCATCGCGCTGCTGGGCATATACCAGTGACGTGCCGAGGATGGCGAGCGCCGCCGTTCCGGCGAGAATGGGTTTCCACATGGCCGTTCTCCAATACCCGATCACGGCTTTAGCCGAAGATCGGCGCTGTACCGACCAGGGGTTCACCCAAATCGGCACCATCATCGCCCCACCCGTAGAAGGTATTCAGCCAACGGAGTCCGGCAAGTTAAAGATTGGAAAGCTCGCGATAGGCAATTCCGGCAAGATTGTGCTGGACTTGGTCAACCCGCTGTCCAGAGGCGCAAGCGCACACTGCAGAGCCGACGCGCGCCGGCTTTCGCCTGGTCAGTGCGCAGCGGGGCCGGCCGCAGCTGCATTTTGACCACCTTGCTGGGACGCCGGGCAAGCGACACCGTTCAGCCCGTCCGCCGGCAATCCGGAACTTTTCCGCTGATTTTTCTTTGACAGCACTGCGAAGTACGTCGTGTCACTGTTCGAGATCAGCGGCTGAACCATGACTGCGCCTTGGTGGCAGACAGCCGTCATCTATGAGATCTACCCCAGATCGTTTCAGGACAGCGACGGCGATGGCATCGGCGACCTCCGCGGCATCGTTCAGCGCTTGCCATATCTCGCCGAGCTGGGGGTCAACGCACTTTGGCTTACACCGATTTTCCGCTCGCCGATGGCCGATTTCGGCTATGACATCTCAGATTACACAGCCATCGACCCGGTGTTCGGCGCTCTGTCTGAATTCGATGCCCTGCTCACAACGGCGCACGCCCACGGTCTCAAAATCATTCTCGATCTGGTTCCCAACCACACGTCGGACCAGCATGCGTGGTTCGTGGAAAGCCGCTCCTCGCGTAATAGCCCCAAGCGCGACTGGTATCTCTGGCGCGACCCGGCGCCGCACGGTGGCCCTCCAAATAACTGGTGCTCGGAGTTCGGAGGCAGCGCCTGGGAATACGACAGCACGACCGGGCAATATTATTATCATGCGTTTCTTGCCAAGCAGCCGGATTTAAATTGGCGCAACCCAGACGTTCGTGCCGCGATGTACGATGCGATGCGTGTTTGGTTGCGGCGCGGCGTTGACGGGTTTCGCATCGACGTCATCTGGCATCTCATCAAGGACGAGCAGTTTCGCGATAATCCTCCCAATCCGGGCTTTGCACCGGACCGACCGCCGCATGAAGCTGTCATTCCGCTCTATACCGCCGATCGCGCGGAAGTGCATGACATCATCCGCGAAATGCGCGGCGTGACCGACGAATTTCCAGATCGCCTCCTGATCGGGGAAATCTATCTTCCGGTGGAACGCCTGGTCACTTATTACGGCCAGGACCTTGGAGGTCTGCACCTTCCGTTTAATTTTGCTTTGCTATTCGCCCCCTGGCGGGCTCATCACCTTGCCAAGCTGATCGAGGAATATGAAGCGGCACTTCCGCAAGGCGGTTGGCCGAACTGGGTGCTCGGCAATCATGATCGCCCGCGCATCGCCAGCCGGCTAGCCGGCGGACAGCAAAGAATCGCCGCCATGCTGTTGCTCACGCTGCGCGGCACGCCAACGATTTACTATGGTGATGAGATCGGGATGGAGCAATTGACGATTCCGCCCGAACAAATCCGCGATCCCTTCGAAAAGAACGTTCCCGGACTGGGCGTCGGACGAGACGGCTGCCGCACGCCCATGCAGTGGGACGCTACGGAGAATGCCGGCTTTTCGGCTGGGGAGCCGTGGCTGCCGATAGCCCAAACCTATCGCGAGAGAAACGTCACAGCCCAGCGCGCCGATAACGGCTCGCTCTATAATCTTTATCGAAGATTGATTGCTCTTCGGCGCTCGCGCCCGTCACTATCCTTGGGTCTTTATCGTCCTTTGTTCGTGAGCGGAGATTTATTACTGTTCACGCGGGAGTCAGAAAGCGAACGCACCCTGGTGGCCCTCAACATGGGGCAGGAAGCGACCAGCGTCGCTTTCACGTCGGGTCATTTGGTAGGACGGCTCCTGCTATCCTCCTTCGGCGATCGCGACGGAGAAGCGGTTAGCGGGAGCATTGATCTGCGCGCCGACGAGGGCGTGGTGGTGGAGCTGTCGCGAGACAGCGTGTTGCCTCCGTCGCCCGAGCCGCTCAGCCCGACACCGGCCGGCTGAAAGCCGCGATAAAAATTGGCCACGCCGAGCGAACTACCGCGCTTGGCGGCTTCGGGCCTGACCGGCCGATTGTCTCCACCAGGAGGCTGGCGACGCGGCTGCGATTTCCAGAACCGCGCTGCCCGTGCTAGAACACTGAGGGAACTTTTTCAGAGGGCGAGCAGTCGTGGGTTTATTTAGCCGTCGTGAAGCGATAACCGGAGCCTCCGCCATCGCCGCCGCCTTGGGTCTCGGAGGTTGCGTCACCACCCAAACCCAAATCCAAACGCGTTCGAGGGAGGTCGATCCCGCCTTTCGCCGTAAAGAGGTCGACTTCGCCACGCGGGAGCCGCGGGGCACGATCATCGTCGATCCGTCAGAGCACTTCCTTTATTTCGTGGAGGCCGACAACCGCGCCATGCGTTATGGCGTCGGGGTCGGCAGCGAGGGATTTTCCTGGTCGGGTGTCGCCAAGGTGCACGACAAGCAGGAATGGCCTGACTGGTATCCGACCCCCGAAATCCTGCAGCGGCGGCCCGAAGTCATCCCGCATTTAACGCAACTGCAGAGCGGCGTCGGAATGCCCGGCGGCCCCGATAATCCGCTCGGCGCGCGTGCGCTTTACCTATGGCAGGGAAAGAAGGATACGCTCTACCGCATCCACGGTACCAACGAACCCTGGACCATCGGCGGGAACGTTTCCTCTGGTTGCATTCGCCTGACCAACGAAGACATCGTCGATCTCTACGACAGAACGCCGATCGGCACCAAGGTCGCGGTGCTCGCACCGGCTGCTGTCGGTTAGCGAGCCTTGCCCGCGAACGATCCGCCCAACACAAGCCGTCAAGCCGCGTCGCGACTGCCCGGCATGCCGGCCGCATTCACGTTGAGCGCCATCGCATCAAGCAGGCTTTGCACTTCCTGACGCGCGGTGGCATGCGACAGGGTCGGGCGTGTCCCCAATGTCGTTTCCTTCACCTCGTCGAAAGCCGTCAGGCCGCGCGGATAAAATTCGCGGAAAATGAGGCGTTCCGCAATTCCGTCCACGCAGCGAAAGTCAAGGCGCTCCGACAATTCTTGCAGTCTTTCGCCCATCAGCCGCTTATTCCGCGAGGATATCATCGAGAGCCGATTACGCAATACGATCCAATTCGTCGGGGCCTGATTGAGCAGGCTGCGTTCATTCCGCGAATGCATAACGATCTCGGCGTACTGGCTGGGACCAGTGAGTTCAAGTGTCTTCGGGTCCACCGTGGCAAGGACATCAAAGTCGACGAAGCTGTCGTTCAGCGGCGTTATCAGCGTGTCGGCCATCGTATGCACCAGCGACGTCAGAGATGACTGGTGTCCGGGCGTATCGATGACTATGAAGTCGTTGCCTTTCGCAACTTCCTCGACCGCCTCAATCAGCTGGTCATAGACCAGCGCCTCTTCCTCCGCGCTGCGGGAAACAGACTGGTCGCCGATACAAACATGTGTCGGAATTCCGAGGTCTTGGCCGACATGGTTCGCCCATTCGCGTCTATTCTCGATGTAGCGGGTAAGGCTCCTTTGCCTGGAGTTGAGATCGATGGTGGCTACTGTGTGCCCCGCCTTGATCAGGGCTACCGCGATATGAATCGCGATCGTCGATTTGCCCGAGCCGCCCTTTTCGTTCGCCACGACAATAATCTGGCTGCTCCCCGTCTGGACTGCACGTAATGACATTCTGCGCTCCCCAAGCGACGTTAATTTTCGGCCTGATGAATCATTGATCTGATTCGAATGTGTTGTCACGAACAAAGGACGTTGTCCTTTTGCTCTGAGGATGAAAAATTTGAAAGGATCGGCCTGCCCATGAGAGCCGAAATTTGCTTATGAAAAAGCCGTTGCGCAGGGTGTGACACTGCTGCCGTTTGAGTTGGAGCAGCTATTCAGAAACTATTCCGATGCGGCGATGAGATTTGTTTTCACGGCTGTTGAGTCAAAAATGCAACACTCCAGCAACAGTTCGCGCTCATCCTTCTAAATAAGTCAGCCATTCACGAACGGTTGCGCAATACCATGCAGGCGCCTTGGCCCCGGCGAATCTTTTCGCACAAAGTTTCGGCAACCTGGCGGGTATTCGCTCCCACGCGCACTTGATAAAATGTGCGGGGGCCGCGGCTGAGCAATCGGCTCGCAATAATGCTCGGGTCGTGACCCTGCAGGACCGTGGAGTGACGTTTCGCAATGGCGGCGTAGCTCCGCAATGCGCCCTCGCGCGAAAAACCCGCACTCAGCTGGACACCCCAAGGAGCTGAAGCCACGACCGCAACCCGTTGCTCCAATTCCCGGACGAATGGGTTGGGCGCGCGTTTAAGAATGGCCACGAGTTGCTGGCAATTGGGAGCGGGTTCCGGCTCCCGATCCACTGTGCCAGGTTCGGCCCACTGGTCGAGCGAGACACCGGTGATCGCCCAGACATAGGCGCGGGTCTCCGCCGGCATCCCGCCCCGGCCCGCGAGATAATCTCGCAACCGTTGCGGGCCGGCATTATAGGCCGCGGCCGCTAGTCCCAAGCTGCCGAATTCGGCACGCAGTTCGCTCAGGAACTGCGCGGATTTCGGCAAGGCCTGGATCGGATCAAAGGGGTCGAGCAGTTCCCGTTCAAGGGCCGTCCGCGGCATGAACTGCGCGATGCCCTGCGCGCGCTCTCCGCTCCGCGTGCGCGGGCCCATGGCGTCCGGCTGGAACCGGCTTTCCTGCCAGATTACACGCGCGAAGAATTCGACTGGAAGCCGGTTAGCCGCGGCCGCCGATTCAATAATCAGGCAAATAGAGTGAGATGTCGAAGCGGGCGGAGGCTCCGTTGCCGGCGCCGGTGTTTCAGTCCCCGCCACTCCGATCGCCGGAACGAGGCATATTATGACTGTCGCCGGATGCAGGGCCCGGATGACGGCGGAGAGCGCACGCCAGCGCCGAGGGGCGATCTGTGTCATTCGGGTCCGACGTCCGAGCTGCCCGGCGTGGACTTTTGGCGTTCGCGCCCCAGCATGGCTTTTACGGCGAGGTATATAGCCGCGAAACGTAACATGAGCGCCGCAGGTTCCGGTGAGACGAACCGAAGACGTGCCCACGGCCGACATCCATGGGCAAGCGTCCGGTCTTCCGAGCGTTGTCTGACTGAGATGAAAGGCTAGTCGGTTGCAGGGCCGGTCTCAGTCGCGAGGCGGCGGAACGATACCGAGGTTCAGCGATGCCGCTGATTTCTGCCGTTGCCTGGCTGCTGATTCCTGCCGTTGCCTGGCTGCCGAATTGAGCGTTTGTCGGCATGGGCACGGTCGAGCCGGGCGCCGGCAATATCATTCAGCATGCCGGAGAAGCCGCCACCGCGCCTGTCCTGCTGGATCTGCGGGCGTGGACGTCCCTGCCCTTCGCCGCGGCCTTGCGCATCGGCGACGGAGGGAAGGGCAATGACCCATACCGCCAGTACGGCGAGGACCAATTTCCGCACGATCACTCTCCAAAACAGTTCGACACCCCCTCATTAAAGAAGGAGTGTCGCATTTCGCAAGTTAAACTTCTTTCAGCTGTTTTTCTGACTTTTTGTTCAGAAAGCGGCGGCCACACTGTGCAGGCCGGCCGAGCGCGCGAAAGCCAGCGCGCTCTGCTTCTGATCCTCGTCCAGTGTGCGGATCAGCGGATAGGCGGCCGAGGCTAGTCGGCGCAGCGCAAGCGCATTCAGGCCGATTGAAGCAGCGCGGCTTTTCACGCCCTGCACGAAGCCCTGCGAGCCGGCTGTTTCCTGCGCCTGGCTGATCTCGTGAAACGCCCGCTCGATCGCCGGCCAGAGCTGCTCTTGCGCCGCAGTCAGCTTCAGCACGGACTTAAGGCGCGAAACTTGGGTAAGGCTCATGCTAACGCCTGATTGCGTCACGGCAGGACTGCTGCGACCGAAATCCACCTCGCCGCTACCCGCACAAGCTACCGATGAACCGATTACAAGCGCTACAACGCCCGCGAGCCCAGCCTTCCACATTCCACGCCTCCAAAATTCTTGTTGTGACGTATTTTGGGGCGGCTTTGCGGAACTCTAACTTCGTTCCAAGGACGCCTCGCCCCTCGCGAATGTTTGATACCCCTTAACCGTGCTGCTGGCGCGATCAAGGGCGGGCGAGGCGTCGGCAATTGTGGGGCAATTGTGGGGCAACATCACCCGCGTTCACCCCTAATTCGCGCTCGGGGCCAGAGAGGCCGATAATCTCGTGGCGCGCTCGCAGTCTGCTATGGATTATCCTTAGGTCCCACACGGCATGAGGCATCGCCGCCAAAGCAAGACTGGCAGGAGAGAGAAAATGGCACATCCCATCTCCCGGCGTTTCTGCACCCAGTGGCTCGCCGCTGCTGCGCTTTTTCCCGTACCCGCCTTTGCTGCTTCCGGGCTGGTCATTACGGTCCACAAGGATCCGGCCTGCGATTGCTGCACCGGCTGGGTGACGCATCTGGAGCAGAACGGCTTTCGGGTGCAGGTGATCGAAACCCAGGAACTAAACCGGGTGAAAAGCCGGCTGGGCGTGCCCTCCGATCTAGCGGCCTGCCACACGGCGGAAGCCGACGGTTTTGTGCTGGAAGGCCATGTGCCCGCGGCGGCGGCGAAGCGATTCCTTGCCGAACTCCCGCGGGCCAAAGGACTCGCGGTTCCCGGCATGCCCAGCGGATCCCCGGGCATGGGAGGCGATGCCGAAGAATACGAGGTGATCCTGTTCGGCCCGAACGAGCGGCGCGTCTATGCGCGGTTCAAGGGCGACAAAGAACTCTGATCCCGGCGCTCCGCATTGGCGGTGGTGCAAGACGAAGCGAGCTAGGATGAACAGGCGTAGAGCAAGAGAAGGCTCACAATAACCGAGATGGCTATCGAGCCAAATAAGCCCAATCCGTTAGAAAAGAAAAGAAACATCGGCGACCTGGCTGCAAAACGCCCTTTGCCCATGTCGTGTTCCCCTCGGTAATTTATTTAAAAAACCCCTCGCGGCTCCATCGCTCACGCGCGACCGTCCGCCCCGAGGAAAGCAAGTGAAGCGTCTGCGCGCGTTTAGGGAAATAGATCGCCTTTTCGAGTAGCGACCCGCCGAGCCATAAAATTTTTTCGGCATTGACCTGCGCGCGGCGAACCCTTCGCTGCGCGCGCGCCAACTGGCACATCTGCGAGGAACAAAGGTTTCTTCAGTCTGTTGGGTTGCCATGGAGGAGACCATGAGCAATCAGGATTTCGGACAAGACAGCTCACCAACCGCGACCAGCGATACCGAAAGGACATCGCGAGCCGGCGACAAAAATCAGAATATCCGCGAGACCGCCAACCAAGCCTTCTCCCGAGCGTCCGATCTGGCGCGGGATGCAACCGAACAGGCCAAGCACGCGGCGTCCGCCACCGCCTCGACGGTTACGCAGAACGTTAAAGAACTGCTTGACCGCCAGATCGGCAGTGGCGCCGACTTGGCCGGGCATTTCGCTAATTCGGTCAGGCTGGCGGCAGACGATCTTGCGAAAGAATCACCGATGGTCGCCGGTTTTGTCCGCAGCTTCGCAAACACCATGGATGGCTACGCGGAAGGGCTGCAGGAGCAGACATTCGACCAGCTGGCGCGGACCGCTTCGGATTTCACGAAGCGGGAACCGGCATTGGTTTTCGGGCTGGCCGCAGTCGCCGGCTTTTTCGTCTTCCGCACGATGAAAAGCTCCCGACCGACGGCGTCTCCTCCGATTTAACCTGGCCAGCAAGACCTATACCAACGTAACTATCATGGCTGATCACCTTAAAAACTCGCCCCTGCCCCGAGCTTTGTCTGATGTCGTCGCGGATTTGGCCGACCTCTTTCAGAAGGAAATCCGGCTGGCGCGCGCCGAGCTCTCGGAAAAGCTATCACTGAAAATCCAGGCCGGCGTTTGGATGTCCGCGGCAGCGGCGCTGGGCCTTGTCGCCGTGCTCGTTCTGGTTCAGGCGGCGATCTTCGGCATTGCGTCGGGCTTCGGCATTGCGTTGCACTGGTCCTGCCTGGCCGTCGCTGCGCTGCTAACGGTCATCGCCGCGGCGGCCTATGCCAAGGGACGCGCGAACGCGAAGGAACAGCTCTCCCCGACCCGCACCATTTACCAAGTCAAGCAGGACATCGCCACAGTTAAGGAGCAACTCAAATGACGTACCAATCAGGGACCGGCGGCGCCGGAATGAGCGATTGGCTGCTCGGTACCGTGAAACAAAATCCAGAAGGCCTGCTGTTGCTGGCTGCTGGCGCTGTGCTTCTGATGCGCAAAAGCACGCCTTCGCGGACATATCAGGCCGAAACGCCCCATTTCCAACAGAGTGGCGGTTTTGGAGAGGCCGCACCTGACATGCAGGAGTCCGGCCGCGGCTTTGCTCAGCAGTTAAAGGAGACAGCTAGCTCGTTCGCTTCCTCGGCGTCCGAATATGCCGAACAGGCAGGGCGCAAGGTAGGTACGCAATCGCAACGGATCGCGAGCAGCGCTCAATCGACGTTGCAGACTTCGGTGAACCGCATTTTACAGGAGCAGCCCCTTTTGGTGGCGGTGGCTGGTATCGCGGCGGGCGCAGCCATTGCTGCCGCCTTCCCGGCAACCGCCATAGAAAGGCAGACCCTCGGTCCGATCGGCGATCAGCTTTCGGATGCGGCCTCCCGTGTTGGCGGCCAGCTGCAAGAAGCAACGGCTAAAGCTGGCGAAACGCTGAGGAGCGCGGTCGAGGAACGCGGGCTAAACGCGGACGGGTTGAAAGAGGTTGTAACCGACGCCGCCGGCGCTTTCAGCGACAGCATGAGCGGGAAAAAGGATCACGGCTCCGGAAGTGGCTTCGAGTCGCCGCCAGTCAGTCAGCCTGGATCTATTGAGAACCGCTGAAGCAAGGATCAATCATTATGCCTGCGAAAAACCTTCGCCAGTTTGAAGGCGACGTAGAAATGGCGCGAGCGAAATTAACCGGCAGTCTGGCCACGTTGCGTTCGCCCGACACGATTTCCGCCTTTACTGATGATCTAAAGAAAGAAGCGCTCGAAACCAAAGACGCGCTCGTCGATCAGGCCAAAACTGCTGCGCAGTCGAAGGTAACCGAGCTGGTCGAAGACCTGAAAGCAAAGGCCGCTGCCAATCCTGCAGCAGCCCTGACAATTGGGGCTGGACTGGCGTGGCACTTTCTCCGTCATCCGCCCATCGCTTCCGCGCTGGTGGGGCTCGGAGTTTTCAGCTTGTGGCGAACGGACGCATCTCGCCCGCTCGGAAGCTACCGGCCGGATTACTTGGAATCCGGCAAACAACGGCTGAAAGAACAGGCTGCTGAGGCCCTTTCGAAAGTGAAGGACATGGCGATCCAAGGTCAGGACGTCCTGTCCGCAAAAACGGCGGATTTGACAGGCGCTGCAAGAGATACCGTGCAGCGGTGGACGGCTGACATCCCGGACGCCGCCGAGGAGGCCGGGACCTCCTTGGCCAATAATGCTCCTTCAATCGCGCCGTCCGCCGAGGAGATTGGGAATTTCACCCAAAAGGCGTCCGACATGGCAGGTGAGGTGTTCGACAGTAGCGTCGCCGCAACCCGCACCATGCTGCGTAATCCAGAGTCCCGCGATAAAGCATTGCTCGGCGTGGCCGGGCTGGCCGTCGCAGCAGCGCTTGGGATCGCGTGCCAAAAGAGACTCTCGGAAAGTGCCTCTCCTGAGGATCAGCGGCTTTGAGCCTTTCCTAGGGGTTGGCCTCATCGCGATGAAAGGCCCGCTGGTTGCGGGGCTTTGAACAGGCTCTGGTCGGTCTCGGCATCGACAGAGCGTATGTTCGGTGCAATCGTTGCGCCGGCATGAAGATCGCCACCTTCAACATCAACAACGTCAACAAGCGTCTGCCCAACCTGCTGGCTTGGCTGCGGGCGGCCAAGCCGGACGTGGTTTGCCTGCAGGAGCTGAAGGCCGCCGATCGAGAATTTCCCCAAGCGGCGATCGAAAAAGCCGGCTATTGCGCGGTCTGGCGCGCGCAAAAAACCTGGAATGGGGTGGCGATTCTGGCACGCGGCTGCGAGCCGATCCTCACCCTCGGAGAACTACCCGGCGATCCGGCTGACGAACAGAGCCGCTATGTCGAGGCTGCGGTCAACGGCGTACTCATCGCGTCGCTCTATGGGCCAAACGGCAATCCTCAGCCGGGGCCGAAATTCAACTACAAGCTCGCCTGGTTGAAGCGACTTGTGGCGCATGCCGCTGATCTCTATGCCACCGGCGTGCCGGCCGTGCTGGCAGGGGATTACAATGTCGTTCCGACCGACCGCGATATCTATCTCACCAAGTCTTACGCCAAGGATGCGCTGGTGCAGCCGCAGCCCCGCGCGCTCTTTCGCAAAATTCTCGAGCAAGGCTGGCTGGATGCGATCCGTGCGCTGCATCCCGATACGCCGATGTATACGTTTTGGGATTACATGCGCAATCGCTGGCCGCGCGATGCGGGGCTGCGCATCGACCATCTATTGTTGAGCGCGGCGGCTGCGAAGCGTCTGGTGAGCGCAGATGTCGACCGCGCGGTGCGCGGAAAGGATGGCGCCAGCGACCACGCGCCAGCCTGGGTTATTTTGAAGGATGCCCCGAAAGGCCGGTCGGCGACGCACATGAAGAGCAGCTTACCTAGAAAACGTCCTGCTCCTGCCGGCAATCGACCCGTGGCGCCCAGGCAGGAAGCTCGCCGCCCACTCCTGGTGATCGACGGAGATTCTTTCGCCCACCGTTCCTATCATGCTCTGCCAAAAACAATTCTGCGGCGCGGCCGCAAGCCGGGCGGCGCCATTCTCGGCTTCGCCAATATGCTGCTGCGGCTCTATCGCGAAGAACAGCCGCGCGCGGTTCTTGTTGCCTGGGACACGTATGAAGTCGCCACCTATCGCCACGAAAAATTTCCGGCCTATCAGAGCGGCCGGGAATTCGACGACGCACTGATTGAACAGCTCGAAGAAATTCCGGAATTCGTCGGCGCCTGCGGCTTCGCAAATGCCAAGGGCGCGGGCTATGAGGCCGACGATTTTGTCGCCGCCGCTGTCGCGGCGGAAGAGCGGCGCGGCGGCACGGTTTTGGCCGCAAGCGGCGACCGCGACACCTTCCAGCTGGCCTCCGACAAGACGACCATTCTCTATCCCGTGCGTGCGGGCGAGATGGCGCGCATCGGTCCGGCCGAAGTGCGCGAACGCTATGGCGTCGATCCCAAACAGGTTCCGGATTTCATTGCCTTGCGCGGCGACCCCTCTGACCGATTGCCTGGAGTCTCCGGGCGTGGGCCCCGCCGGCGCCGCGGCGCTGCTGCGCAAGCACGGTTCGCTGGAAGGTTTGTTCAAGGCTGGCCGCTTCGCGGCGCAGACTGAGCGGTTGCTGCTGTTCCGCTCGATCGCGACCATGGACCGCAAGGCACCGGTGCCGAGCCTGCGCACACAAAAGCCGACCTGGGACAAAGCCGCGGCCCTGGCGCGCGAATGGGAACTCAACCAGCTCGCCAAGCGACTCGATGAGCTGGCCAGCTCATCCGCGGCCCGCGCGGATTAGTCAGCAAGCGATGGCAGCATGATCGGGAGGCTGGCGTCCTGTATTAAGGAATTCGTTTCTGCCGCCGACGCGATGAACAAGCACAAATAAACCCCCGGAAGACGTCCGGGGGTTTATCTCGCATCCTATGTTAGCGCGCCGGGCTGTTCGATTGCGGCACGTTCGATGCCGGACCCGTCGAGCCTGAGCCGGTGGTGGAGGCCGAGCCGGTTGTCGAAGCCGGCGCCGAGGCATTGGTATTCGAATTGGTGCCTGCCGTGGTATCGCCATCCCTGTTCCAGGTGAAGGCAAGCGCCCCAAGCAGCAAGAGCACAACCAAAGCGCCCACTATCCAGCCAATATTCGAGCCGGCGCGGCGATCATGCACGGTCGTGCGGGTTGTCATTTCAGGGTCTCGCATATTCGGGTCTCGCATATCAGGGTCTCTCATGGTCATGGCTTATCCTCTCCGGTGGGTCGTAACGGAGCAACCCGCCATGCCGACCATTGTTCCTGCGACACTGATCTGCGACAAACCGCCGACTCCGCGAAGTTGACTGTCATCGGCTAAAAAAAATCGGCTAAACGGTGCGTCTATTCGCTCACATCCGCTGGGTTTCGGTCCGCGCGAGCAGCTGTCCTCCATCCGCCGGACCTGCGCGACGAGAACGCGATGCCTTACAGTTGGAGCTGCTGCGTAAAGATCCGTCACGCGACCTGCGCCGCCGCGACTCTCGACGATGCGTTGCTCATCATGCGCTTCGGCCGCCTGATGAATTCAAGCGCGCGGTCGCTTAGATGAACAAGAATTCATCAAGTATCTGAATTCAAATAATTATTTCCGTTTTTCGGAACAGCACCCCGCTTCGATTCTTGTCGTGTGGGGCGTCGCTGAACCAAGGGTTGATCCATGTTATCCAGAGCCAAGGCTTCGTATCTTGCTGCGGCGACCTCGTTGGTCATCCTGTCCGGCGTGACTGTTTCATCGAACATCGCCAGTGCGCAGAACCGCATTCAACTGGCGCAAGCCGAGAAACGAGACGCCCAGGATAACCGCAAAAGCGAGTCGCGCCGTGAACAACGCCGCGAGACCAGTCAAAGTCGCGAGGGTCGGTCCAGCCGCGAGATCAAATCCAAGACAACCACCCGTACCGTCGTTCGCAGCGATCGTGACCGGCGGCACGTTCGAGATCGTGACCGTGACCGGCGGCGCGTGATTGTACGCTCACGCCCGTCGAGTTCTGTCGCTTTTGTGGTGCTGGGACCGAGGGTCGTTTACCGCGCCTATGGCGCGGGATGGTGCCGGGGCTTGCATAGAGGCCGGCACTGGGACCGCCGCATCGGCTGGCATGCCGGCCGGCACTACGGACCGTTCCGCTGCTGATCCGATCACTCGCTGATCGGCACGCCAAGGCAGCAAACAAATCCGCCGCGTCCTTTCGGACGCGGCGTTTTCTTTCGTAGTCTGCGCTAG
Organism: uncultured Alphaproteobacteria bacterium; assembly: GCA_963728585.1. Lineage (GTDB taxonomy): Bacteria > Pseudomonadota > Alphaproteobacteria > Rhizobiales > Xanthobacteraceae > CANKHA01. Next base: position 145,642 of record CAVSLB010000002.1, on the reverse strand, counting down.
AGCTAAATCGTATCGGTGGAATGCACGCGCTGGCCGCCGACCATCATCGGCTCCGCCCTGCCCCGCGCGCGGCGCACCATCAGCTTGTTGAGCGCGCCGAGATAGGCTTTTGCCGAAGCCACCAGCGTATCCGGATCGGCGCCCTTGGCTGTCACCGCGCGTCCGTCTTCCGACAGCCGCACCGAAACCTCCGCCTGCGCATCCGTGCCCTCCGTCACCGCATGCACCTGGTAGAGCTCGAGCGTCGCGTCATGCGGCACCAGCGCGCGGATCGCCTTGAAGATGGCGTCCACCGGACCGTTGCCGGTTTCCTGCGTGGTGACGTGCTTGCCCTCGATGTCGAGCGAGAGCGTGGCGGATTGCGGCCCCATGGTGCCGGCGATCACCGTCATCGACAGCACCTTGATGCGGTCATGAGCGTGCGCGATCTCCTCGTCCACCAGCGCCTCGATGTCCTCGTCATAGACCTGCTTCTTGCGGTCGGCGAGCGCCTTGAACCGGACGAAGGCGTCTTCCAGCTGGTTGTCGGCGAGCTTGTAGCCGAGTTCCTCGAGCTTATGCACAAATGCATGCCGCCCGCTGTGCTTGCCCATCACCAGTGAGGTCTGTTTCACGCCGACGCTGTCGGGCGTCATGATCTCATAGGTCTGCGTATGCTTGAGCATGCCGTCCTGATGGATGCCGGACTCATGCGCGAAGGCATTCCGCCCAACGATTGCCTTGTTGTATTGCACCGGGAACGACGTCACCGCCGAAACAAGTTTTGAGGCGCGCGTCAGCATGGTGGCGTCGACATTGGTCCAATAAGGCATCACGTCGTTGCGCACCCGCATCGCCATCACGACTTCTTCGAGCGCGGCATTACCTGCCCGCTCGCCGATGCCATTGACGGTACATTCGATCTGCCGGATGCCGGCCTGCACGCCGGCGAGAGAATTCGCTACCGCCATGCCGAGATCGTCATGGCAATGCGCGGAGAAGCGCGCCTTGTCCGAATTCGGCACCCTTTCGCGCAGCGTTTTGATCAGCCGGAAATATTCCTCCGGCACGGTATAGCCCACGGTGTCGGGAATATTGATAGTGCTGGCGCCGGCCTTGATCGCGGCCTCGATGCAGCGGCAGAGAAAATCGATTTCGCTGCGGGTGCCGTCCTCGCAGGACCATTCCACGTCGTCGGTATAGCCGCGCGCGCGCGTTACCGAGGCGACCACCATCTCATAGCACCTTCTGCGGCTCCATCTGCAGCTTCCACTTCATGTGGACGGGCGAGGTGGAGATGAAGGTATGAATGCGCCCTCGCTTGGCCGGCTTGATTGCCTCGCCGCAGCGGTCGATGTCCTTCTGGCCAGCGCGCGCGAGCCCGCAGACCACCGCCTGCTGAGTGCGCTTGGCGATCTCGTTGACCGCGGCGAAGTCGCCTTCCGAGGCAATCGGAAAGCCGGCCTCGATAATGTCCACGCCCATCTCGTCGAGCAGCTCGGCCACTTCGAGCTTCTCTTCATGGGTCATGGTGGCGCCGGGCGATTGCTCGCCGTCGCGCAAGGTGGTGTCGAAGATGACGACACGGTCCTTTTCGGACTGGGTCTGGGTGGTCATGGGCCTAATTCCTTGCATTCGTCAGCGCCTCGCAAGGCGCTCTGGGTTCCGATCCGGTTTGGTGGTCCCCTGAGTGCCCAGGCGCGAACGCCCAGCCGGCCCTCAGGGGCGGATAAGGAGCAGCAGCCCAGCAAGAATGAGGGCAGCATGGGGCGCCGGCCGCTTGGCCGTCCCACCGATCGCGCGATGATCGCGGCGCATCGTCATGCTCAAAATAACCCTCGTCTCGAACGCCAGCGTCGCGGATCGATGTGAATTCGGCGTTAAACCGGCGGCCAGCACGCTGTTATTAAGGAAATCGGCGCGGAGGTGCAAGGCGAGATAGGTCAGCGGCGCTGCCCTATTCCTTTGCTACGGATGGTCGCCGGGGCAGCGATGCACCTCAACCGTCATATGCGACAGGCCGACGATGCCGGACAGCCGCCGCTTATAGACATCCGGATTTTGTGGATCATCCGAGATCACCGAGGCGATCACGCCGGCATGCCCCGGGCCGAGCCGCCATAGATGCAGATCGCTGACGCGGTCCCCACCGATCTCCAGCGCCTGGAGGATTTCCGCCGCCAATTTCTTGTCCGGCACGGTGTCGAGCAGGGTGGCCGCCGAGGAAACGATCAGCCCATAGGACCAGCGCAGGATGATGACCGCGCCGACGATGCCAATGACGGCATCGAGCCAGGTCCAGCCGTAAATGCGTCCGCCCAGCAGCGCGAGGATGGCTAACACTGAGGTCAGTGCGTCGGCTGCAACATGCGCGAAGGCGGCGCGGATGTTGCTGTCTTGCCCATGGACGTGTGCATGATCGTGACCATGGCGATGATCATGATCGTGTTGCGCGGCATCGCCGCCCGCCGACAACAGCCAGGCGCTGAGCAGATTGACACCGAGGCCCAGCACGGCGACCAGTATCGCCTCGTTGAAGCGGATCGGAACCGGGTTGAACAGCCGGATCGCACTCTCGTAGACGATTAGCAGCGCGATCAGCGCCAGGATGATCGCGCTGGCGAAGCCGGCCAGCTCGCCGAGCTTGCCGGTGCCGAAGGAAAAGCGCGCATCCTCGGCGTGGCGGCGCGCGAAGCGGTATGCGAGTGCCGAGATCGCGAGCGCGGCCGCATGCGTCGCCATGTGCCAGCCGTCGGCGGTGAGTGCCATGGACCCGTAGACGGCACCTGCGATGATTTCGGCCACCATCATCGCGGCGGTCAGCGCCACTACGAACCAGGTCTGGCGTTCGTGCTTGTCATGCGCGGTGCCGAGAAAAACATGCCGGTGCTGCCAGTCTTCGGGGGAACGCCCATGCATCCGCAAAACTCCGTAAAGCGAAACTCAAATGTGGGTCTGCGCGGCGTGTTACACAATCACTTCGCCCAAGGAACGAGCGTGGCGGCCTCGAACGGCGCCTACCCCTTCAGCGCCTTCTTCAGCTCCCCCAGCGCAGCCATGTCCTTCGAGCTGAGCGGCGGGAATTGCGGGTTCAGCTTCTCGATCGCGTCGGTCACCGCGCCGGCCACTACCAGCCGCGCGAACCATTTGTTGTCGGCCGGCACGACATACCACGGCGCATCTTTCGTGCTGGTATTTCGGATCGCGTCCTCGTAAGCGGCCATGTATTTGTCCCACAGCGCGCGCTCCTTCAGGTCGCCGCTGTTGAACTTCCAGTGCTTCTCCGGATCCTCCAGCCGCTCCAGCATCTGCTTGCTCTGCTCGGCTTGCGACATGTGAAGGAAGAACTTGAGCACCAGGGTGCCGTTGCGCGCCAGATGCTTCTCGAAGGCGATGATGTCCTCGAAGCGCTCCTTCCAGATGTTGTCGGTGACGAGCGACGGCGGGAGCTTCTGCCCGCCGAGATATTCCGGATGCACCCGCACCACCAGAACTTCCTCGTAATACGAACGGTTGAAGATGCCGATGTGGCCGCGCTCCGGCAGGCGCAGCGTCGTGCGCCAGAGGAAATCGTGAGCGAGCTCTCCCGCACTCGGCTGCTTGAAGGAGCGCACCTCGCAACCCTGCAAGTTCACGCCTGCCATGACATGCTGGATGATTGTGTCTTTTCCGGAGGCATCCATGCCCTGCAGGATGATGAGGACGGCCCAGCGTCCTTCCGCGTAAAGCCGCTCCTGTAATTTGCCGAGCCGCTTGGCATCGGCTTCGAGCATTTCCTTGAATGCGTCTTTGTTATTGGCGAGGCCGCCTGTGCTGGCCGGGTCGTGGTCGCGCAGGTGAAATTTGTCCGGGCTGTCGATGCGGAAACGGTGGGCGATGTCGGCAGTTTTCATAGCGGCAGTGTTCACTGCGGCGGCGCGCTTTACAACAGGCTTGTCACGCGTCGTGCCACACATGCCGCAGGAAGGTCGCCATAAAGGGCGGCATGGCATCCTTGAGGTCATCCGGCCCGCGCACGATATGGATATCGGTCAGCTCCGGCTGCTCCTGCGTGGCGAGAAAATTGACAATCCGTTCGCGCAATTCCTCCGCCGGCGCCTTCGCCTGCAACAACTTCATCTGCGCGATACGCGGCCCGGCCAGCACGGTGAACCAACCCGCGCCGGCGGCGAAATCCGCCGGCGTCAAGCCGGTTTCTTCTTCCGCCTCGCGGATGACGCTGCCCAGCAGATCGACGCCTCGCCGCGTATGTCGCCGGGGTCGGGTGTTCCGGCGGGGAAATAGATTTTGCCGGCGTTGGCGGTATGCGCGGCCATCTCGCCGAGGATGAAGCCGCCGTCGCTGCCGCGCAGCGCGCCCATGGCATAGACATTCTTCACCGTCGGATCGGGAAAGTCCCAGTCCCGCCAGGCCAGCAGACTTGCGAAGTCGGTTTCGAAAGTGCGGCCGCGAAAAACGCGATCCTCGATCGTGAATTCGCGCAGCATCAGCACGCGTCCGTTAAACAATTCGGGTTTGCCGCGTTGCAGTTGCGCGAAATGCGCGTCGATCTCGTGCCGGCGCGCATGCGCAAAGGGCCACTCCCAGGAGGAATGGCCCATTTCCAGCCGGTCGACGGGCAGGACGGAGAAGGAGGTCATGGTGGTGCGTGCCCGTGGCTCACTCATTTCGCCATGCCCAGGCTTGAACCCTGGCATGCATCACTTCTCGCGGAGAAGATGGAGGGCCGGCTATGCATGTCCGGCGATGACGCGCACGTGTGATCAGTTCTTGCTCTTGTCGACCAAGGCGCGCTGCTTGATCCACGGCATCATGCCGCGCAGCTTCTCGCCGATTTCCTCGATCGGGTGTGACGCCATCTTGGCCCGCATGGCCTTGAAAGAAGTCTGATTGACGCGGTTCTCCAGCATCCAATTGCGGGTGAAAGTGCCGGTCTGGATGTCGGAGAGGATCTTCTTCATCTCCGCTTTGGTCTGTTCGTTGACCACGCGCGGGCCGGAGACATATTCGCCATACTCGGCGGTGTTCGAGACCGAGTAATTCATGTTGGCGATGCCGCCTTCATAGATCAGGTCCACGATCAGCTTCACTTCGTGCACGCATTCGAAATAGGCCATCTCCGGCGCGTAACCGGCTTCCACCAGTGTCTCGTAGCCGGCCTTCATCAGCTCGACCAACCCGCCACAGAGCACGGACTGTTCGCCGAACAGGTCGGTCTCGCATTCTTCGCGGAAGTTGGTCTCGATAATGCCGGCGCGGCCGCCGCCGATCGCCGAGGCATAAGACAGCGTCAAGTCATGCGCATTGCCGGAGACGTCCTTGTGCACCGCCATCAGACAGGGCACGCCGGCGCCACGCTGATATTCCGCTCGCACGGTATGGCCAGGACCTTTTGGCGCGACCATCATCACGTCGAGATCGGCACGCGGCTCGATCAGGTTGAAATGGATGTTGAGCCCGTGGGCGAACAGCAAGGCCGCGCCCTTCTTCATCTGCTGGTGCATATGCTCGCGGTAGATCTCGGCCTGCAACTCGTCGGGCGTGAGCATCATCATCACGTCCGCCCATTTGGCGGCTTCCGCGACTTCCATGACCTTCAGCTTCTCGCCCTCGGCCTTCTTTACGCCGGCGGAGCCCTTGCGCAGTGCCACCGCCACGTCCTTGACCCCGGAATCCCGCAGGTTCAGCGCATGGGCATGGCCCTGGCTGCCGTAGCCGATGATGGCGACCTTCTTGCCCTTGATGAGATTGATGTCGGCATCACGGTCATAATAAACACGCATGTTCTAGGTCCTTCCCCGCACTATTTGGCTGAATTCCGTGTCGCAAAGACGGCATTGCCGCGCGAAAATCAAGAGAGAGCACCAGCCCCCTCTTGCGGCCCAAGTTCGGCTCCCTCACGGCCCAGACTTCGCATCGAATTTGGCCCGGGATTGCTCGATTTTTCCCTGATTTCGGATGGCCCAGGCGCTCAACGCCGAAACCGGCTGCAGCAGATCGCGGCCGAGCGCAGTGAGGTCGTATTGCACGCCCGGCGGACTCGACGGCACGATCCTGCGCACGACCAGGCCGTCGCGCTCGAGCCCGCGCAGCGTGAGTGTCAGCATCCGTTGCGAAATGCCGCCGATCTCCCGGCGCAGCTCATTGAAGCGCTTGGGGCCGCCGCCCAACTTGCTCACGACAAGGACCGACCATTTATCGCCGACGCGCGCGAGCACGTCGCTGATGGCGCGACAATCGGAGGGCAAATCGGTGTGGCTTGGTTTCAAGGATGTGCCTTCTTGCGGGTCTTCATTCAGTCACTTAGCTATCCCTGGTTACTATTTTTAACTGGAAACAGGTGCCATGACAAACCTCACCCTCGCCGTCATCGTCGGCAGCAACCGCCGGGATTCGATCAACCGCAAGCTTGCCCAGGCCATCGCCAAGCTGGCGACGGGCCGCTTCGAGGTCAGCTTCATCCAGATCGACGACCTGCCGATTTACAACCAGGACCTGGAACCGACACGCCTGCGGCGGTCACGCGCTTCAAGAACGAGGTGCGAAGGCGCCGACGCGCTTCTGTTCGTCACGCCGGAGCACAACCGCTCGATTCCAGCCGTGCTGAAGAACGCGATCGACTGGGGCAGCCGGCCCTATGGCCAGAGCGCCTGGGGCGGCAAGCCCGCTTTCGTCACCGGCACGTCGCCGGGCGCCATCGGTACCGCGCTGGCTCAGCAACATCTCCGGACGTATGCTCAACTTCCTCGGCGTGCTCACGCTGCCGGCCGAGGCCTATATCACCTTCAAACCCGGCCTGATCGACGAGGCGGCAAACATCACCGACGACAGCACGCAGAAATTTCTGCAAGGTTTTGTCGACCGGCTGGCAACGCTCACCGCGCAGACCACGCCGGCGAAGCAGCGGAGCGCGGCCTAGCAACTTTTGACTTCTCCCGGCGCGGGGCAAGAGCAGCAACTCACGCCACTTTATCCGTGGCCGTCGGCGGCGGTTGCGGCTGTATTCGCCTGGCCCGCCGCGCTTGAATAAATCCGAAAAACACAAGTGCAAGGCCGGCGGCATGCGCGCCGTAAACAATGATATCCGGCAGGCTCGATCCGACCTCGAAACAGAAAGGTCCCCAGCTCACGAGGTCGATGAAGAAGCAACTGCCCAGGCCGGGGATCGTATAGACGCGCGAGAAGGCGCCGAACAATACCAGCGGCAGGCCGATCAGGATGAAAGCCACGCTTACATCCCCTCTGGGCCGCGGGTAATCGCGACGATCCCGCTGCGCGACACTTCGATCAGGCCCACCGGCAGGAGTGAGGAAATGCAACGCTCGATCTTGTCGGTGGAGCCGCTCACCTCGAACACGAAGCTCTCGGTGGTATCGTCGACCACCCGGGCATCGAAATCATTGGCGATGCGCAGCGCCTCGGCGCGCTGATCGCCGACGCCGCGCACCTTGATCATCGCGAGCTCATGCTCGATCGCCTGCCCTGTGAGCGTGACGTCGATCACCCGGTGAATCGGGATCAGGCGTTCCAACTGGTTCTTGATCTGCTCAATCACCATCGGCGTGCCGCGGGTGACGATGGTGATGCGCGAGACATGCTTCTCGTGCTCGGTCTCCGACACCGTGAGCGAGTCAATGTTGTAGCCACGGCCGGAAAACAGGCCGATCACGCGCGCCAGGACGCCGGGCTCGTTGTCGACCAGCACCGATAAGGTGCGGGACTCGATCTTCTGCTTGGCCGGCGCGGCCGGGTAATGGCTGGTTGAAGCGGGAGTCGTCGTGTTCATCGCTCGTCCTTAACGCAACATCGCAAACACACAAACCTCATCCTGAGGAGCCCGCGCAGCGGGCGTCTCGAAGGATAGAGGCCACTGGCCACCCTCGTCCTTCGAGACGCGTCGCATTTCTGCGACGCTCCTCAGGATGAGGGTGGATTACCGATCACGGGTTTACCCGAAGATCGGCGCGATAACGTCTACACCATGATCTTGCCTTCTTCGGTAATCGCCTCGTCTACGCTCTCACCGGAGTCGCCGAGGATCATTTCGTTATGCGGACGGCCGGAGGGGATCATCGGGAAGCAGTTTTCCGCCGGATCCACCATGCAGTCGAAGATCACCGGCCTGTCGACATGGATCATCTCGCGGATCGCGGCGTCGAGCTCGCCCGGCTTCTCGCAGCGGATGCCGACACCGCGATAGGCCTCGGCCAGCTTGACGAAATCCGGCAGCGCGTCGCTGTAGCTTTCCGAATAGCGCCCGCCATGCAGCAGCTCCTGCCACTGCCGCACCATTCCCATATACTGGTTGTTGAGGATGAAGATCTTGATCGGGAGGTGATATTGGGCGGCCGTCGACATCTCCTGCATGGTCATTAGCACCGAGGCCTCGCCTGCAATGTCGATGACGAGCGAGCCGGGATGCGCCACCTGCACGCCGACCGCCGACGGAATGCCGTAGCCCATGGTGCCGAGCCCGCCGGAGGTCATCCAGCGGCGCGGGTCCTCAAACTTGAAGAACTGCGCCGCCCACATCTGGTGCTGTCCCACTTCGGTGGTGATGTAGACGTCCCGGTCCTTGGTCAGCTCATAAAGCCGCTGAATGGCGTATTGCGGCTTGATCAGGTCGTCCGAGTTCCGGTAGGCGAGGCTCTTGCGCGCGCGCCAAGTGTCGATCTGCTTCCACCAGCCCGCGAGCGCCGCCCTGTCCGGCCGCGCGCCCACCGAGCGCCAGACCTGCAGCATGTCGGCGAGCACATTGGCGCAATCGCCCACGATGCCGATGTCGACATGCACGTTCTTATTGATCGACGAGGGGTCGATATCGACATGGATCTTCTTCGAGCCGGGGGAGAAAGCGTCCACGCGGCCGGTAATGCGGTCATCGAAGCGAGCGCCGATGCAGATCATCACGTCGCAATCATGCATCGACCAGTTGGCTTCGAAGGTTCCATGCATGCCGAGCATCCCGAGCCATTGCGGGTCGGACGCCGGAAAGGCGCCGAGCCCCATCAGCGTGGAGGTGATCGGATAGCCGGTGAGCCGCACGAATTCGCGCAGCAGGTTGCTGGCCACGGTACCGGAATTGATGATGCCGCCGCCGGTGTAGAACACCGGACGCTTGGCCTGGGCGATCATTTCGACCGCGGCTTTTATCTTGTCCGGGTCGCCCTTCAGCTTCGGCCGATAGGTCTTGTGCTCGACATTCTTCGGCCGCTCATACATGCCCTTGGCGAACTGGATATCCTTCGGGATATCGACCACCACCGGGCCGGGCCGGCCATTGGCCGCGACATAGAAGGCTTCGTGCAGCACGCGCGGCAGGTCCTCGATGTTCTTCACGAGGTAATTGTGCTTGGTGCAGGGGCGCGTGATCCCGACGGTGTCGCATTCCTGGAAGGCGTCGTTGCCGATCAGGTGCGTCGGCACCTGTCCGGTGATGCAGACGATCGGAATGGAATCCATCAGCGCGTCGGTCAGGCCGGTCACCGCATTGGTGGCGCCGGGGCCGGAGGTCACCAGCACGCAGCCGACCTTGCCGGTGGAGCGCGCATAGCCTTCCGCCGCATGCACCGCGCCCTGCTCGTGGCGAACGAGGATATGCTTGATGTTCTTCTGCTTGAACAGCTCGTCATAGATCGGCAGCACGGCGCCGCCAGGATAGCCGAAGAGGTGCTGCACGCCCTGATCGCTCAGGGCCTCGATCACCATTTCCGCGCCGCTCATTTCCTTTATCATCAGCCGCTCCAAGCAACTCTCTTACAGGAATCAAAAAGGGGCCCGAGAGCCCCTGTTGCCGCGCACCGCCATTCGCAGGGTCTATCCGGCGGCGATGCGCTCCCTTACTACCAGTCGGGTAATTAAATTACGCAGGCTCATGTCGAATACTCATTTCCTTGCGCGGCTTATAGGGGACGCCACCCTTGCCGGTCAAGCCTTTTTCGCCCATTCCGCTGTCGCCGCCAAGACCTCCTCCCCCTTGAGCCAGGGCCAGTCCGGCATCTGGTTCCGGAACCAGGTGGCTTGCCGCTTGGTGTAACGCTTGGTGTCGCGCTTGCCGCCCTCTGCCGCTTCATCGAGCCCGATCTCGCCGCGCAGATGGCGGATCAGCCAGGGCACGCCATGTGCCTTCATCGCCGGCAGCATCGGATGAAGCCCGCGTGCGGCGAGCCGCTCCACTTCCGCCAGCGCGCCGCCCGCCAGCATGCTGTCAAACCGTATATCGATCCGCCGTGCGAGCTCCTCACGGTCGACATCGAGGAAAAACTGTGCGGCATCGCATGGGCCCGAGCACCGCCGGCATGCCTTCGCGGTGCCAATCGGACAATGAACGCCCGGTCGCCAGCACGACTTCCAGCGCGCGGGTGATGCGCGAGCCGTCACCCGGCATCAGCCGCCGTGCGCTCGCCGGATCCCGTTCGGTCAATTCGGCATAGAGCGGCGCCACGCCCTCGCTCTCCAGCCGGCCGCGCACCGCGGCGCGGATGTCCGCGGGTATCGGGGGCACCGCCGCGAGCCCGCGCGTCAGCGCCATGAAATAAAGCCCGGTGCCGCCGACCATGATAGGCACGCGCCCGGCAGCTTTCGCTTCATCGAGTGCCGTCTGCGCATCGCGCAGCCAGCGCCCGACGGAGTAATTCTCCGCAGCGTCGACATGGCCATAAAGCTTGTGCGGCTGCCGCGCTTCTTCCTGCAGCGTCGGGCGCGCGGTGATCACTCGCAGGTCGCGGTAGACCTGCATGGAATCCGCGTTGATGATGACGCCGCCGAGTTTCGCCGCCAGTTCCAGCGCCAGCGCAGACTTGCCGCTCGCGGTCGGGCCTGCAATAAGCACCGCTTGCTTTAAGCCGTTGATCGCATGACTCACGTCGCCACCCTGATCTCCAATCCCGCCAAGCCTGCCGTCTACACGGCCCTGGTTGACGCGGCGCGCGCCGAATTGCCCGGCGCCGGCAAGCCGCAATGGCTGGCGCACAACCTCGCCGCGGACATTCCCTTCACTCCGCCGCCGGCCGCAGACAGCCGCGCGATTGCCAGCATGCTGCGCGAACGGTTTCCCGGCACCGTCGACATAGTGGTGCAACCTGCCGAAGGCCGGCGCAAGCAGCTTTTCCTGGCCGATATGGATTCCACCATGATCGGACAGGAATGCATCGACGAACTGGCCGACTTTGTAAATCTGAAAGCGCATGTCGCCGCCATCACCGAGCGCGCGATGCGCGGGGAGATCGCGTTTGAGCCGGCGCTACGCGAACGCGTAGCGCTGCTGAAGGGTTTGCCGGTGACGGTGATCAACGAGGTCATCCGCGACCGCATCTGCGTGACGCCGGGCGCGCGCGCGCTGGTGATGACCATGCGGGCCAACGGAGCCTACACCTGCCTGGTATCGGGCGGATTCAAGTCGTTTACCGATCGCATCGCGGCGATGATCGGTTTTGACGAGAACCGATCCAATACCCTGGAAGTAGGGCCGGACGGCATGCTCGCCGGCATCGTGCGCGAGCCGATCTTCGGGCGCGAAGCCAAACTGCAGACATTGCTTGATCTGCGGCGGCAGCACGGCATCGCCAAGGAAGCGACGCTGGTCGCCGGCGACGGCGCGAATGATCTGTCGATGATCCAGGAAGCGGGGCTTGGCGTCGCCTACCATGCCAAGCCGGCGGTTGCCGAAGCCGCGCATGCGCGCATCGAGCACGGCGACCTGACGGCGCTGCTGTATCTGCAGGGCTACAAGGAAGAAGAATTCGTGGAGGATTAACGCCCAAATTCCGGAAGCATCGCCCTATCCCAAGGGGGAGGGAAAGACTACTGCAAATTCAGCGCGACAAACCGCGTTTCGCCGTCCTTGTTCGCGACCAGGAACAGCGCCGACTTGCGCCCTTCCTTCTTGAGCTGATCCACCCGCTTTTGCACGTCGGCCGCACTCGCCACCGGCGTCTGCGAAATCTCCACGATGGTGTCGCCCGGCTTCATCTGCTTTTCCGCCGCGGACGAATTCTGCTCCACCGCAGTCACCACTGCGCCCTTCACATTCTCCTTGATGCTGTACTTCCTGCGCAGGTCGTCGTTGATGTCGGCAAGATCGAGACCGAGCGCCTTCTTTACCGCCGCCGGCTTTTCTTCCGCCCCATTCGGCGTGATGGAGGCAAGCTTCTTGTCGCTATCCTCGAGCCGGCCGACCTTCACGGTCTTCTTTTCTTCCTTGCCCTTGCGGATGATGATCACCTCGACTTCTTTGTCGACCGGTGTATCCGCCACGATGCGCGTGAGATCACGCGTCTCCTTGATATCCTTGCCGTCGAATTTCAGGATCACGTCGCCGGTCTCGATGCCGGCGGCCTTGGCCGGGCCCTTATCGTCGATGCCGGCGATCAGCGTCCCGCGCGCGGGCTTGATATTGAGCGCCTCCCCGATCTCGTCCGTCACCGGCTGGATCTTCACGCCAAGCCAGCCGCGGCGGGTTTCGCCGTATTGCCGCAGCTGGTCGATCACCGCCACCACGGTTTTCGATGGCACGGCGAAACCGATGCCGATCGAGCCGCCCGAAGGCGAGATGATCGCGGTGTTCACGCCGATCACTTCCCCTTCCAAATTAAAAAGCGGGCCGCCGGAGTTGCCGCGGTTAATCGAGGCGTCGGTCTGGATGTAGTTATCATAGGGTCCGGAATTGATGTCGCGGTTGCGGGCGGAAACGATCCCCGCCGTCACCGTGCCGCCGAGCATGAAGGGATTGCCAATCGCAATCACCCATTCGCCCAGCCGCAGCTTATCGGAGTCGCCGAAATTCACCGCCTTCAGCGGCGTGGTGGGCGTGACCTTGAGTACCGCAAGATCGATCTTCTGATCCCGCCCGATCACTTCCGCCTTCAGGCGGGTGCCGTCGTTGAGGATGACGCTTACCTCATCGGCCTCGGAGATGACGTGGTTGTTGGTCACTACAATGCCGGCGGCATCAATGATGAAGCCGGAGCCGAGTGAATTCACCCGGCGCGGCGAGCCACCGCGCCCGCCCCGGTCACCATCGCGGCGGTTCTTGAAGAATTCGTCGAAGAATTCCTCGAATGGCGAGCCGGGCGGAAGCTGCGGCGTGGGCGAAGCTTTCGCCGCCAACGACTGTGAGGTGGAAATGTTGACGACCGCGTCGATAACCTTCTCAGCTACATCGGCAATGGCGTCAGGGCCACGCGCAGCCGCGGGCGAAAACAGGGCGGGCAGAACGATGGCCACGCCGGCAAGGGTGACGATCGTGCAACGTCCAACCTGCCGGGCAATGTCGGTCAGATGAGCAAGCATGGCAGCCAAATCTCCTGCGACGTTCAACGAGACTGCCCTTGTGCATGCGAGGATGCAAGGGCAGCAACCGGGCGCCCAGAATAGCGCTTTTTTTGCACGCGAACCGGTTCCAATTTGCTTGAAAACGCTCGATCTTATTAAACTTCCCGCCTGATCAAGACGGAATCACGGCTTTTACCGCGTTAACCGCGGATCGCCCAGATCAGGAGGAGGCCGAGAACGGCCGATACGATACCGACGATCCGCAACGACCCGTCCTGCGTCTGCTGAACCGATTCCATGGCGCGTTTGGCGGTGCCCGGAAAGGCGGAAAACACCAATCCCTCGATCACGAAGACCAGGCCAAGCGCGACGATGAAATCAGACATGGGTTCACCGTGGCGCTGTGGCTCTGTCGTTACCTTGCGCCCTGCGTCTGCGGCGCTCCCGGTTGCGGCGCCGACGCGGCAGCGGCGCTGGATGCCGAGGATGCCCCTTTGCCGCTGGGAGCCACGAAGAAGCGGAAGAATTCCGAATCGGGCTTCAGCAGCATGCGCGTGTCGTTGTGCTGAAAGGCGGTCTCATAGGCCTGCATCGAACGGTAGAAGGAGAAGAAGTCTTTGTCCTTGTTGAATGCGTCGGCGAAGATCTTGTTACGTGTGCCGTCGCCTTCGCCGCGTGTCTGCTCGGCTGTCGAGGTTGCGTCGGCGATCAGCACGGTAACGTCGCGATCTGCTCTCGCGCGGATTTCCTGGGAGCGTTGCGCGCCCTGAGCCCGGAACTCGGCGGCCTCGCGTTGCCGCTCGGTCTGCATGCGCTGATAGACCGCCTGGCTGTTCGCCTCCGGCAGGTCGGCGCGGCGGATACGCACGTCCACCACTGAAATCCCATAGGACTCCGCTTCGCGGTCGACCTGGTCGCGGATGCGGGCCATCAACTGAGACCGGTTTTCCTTCACGACTTCCTGGAAGGTTGCCTCGCCCAGAACCCGGCGCAGCGCCGAATTCATGATGTTGTTGAGCTGCGACTTCGCGGCCTCGATCGAACCGAGCGTTTGATAGAATTTCAGTACGTCGACAATGCGGTAGCGCGCGAATGCATCGACCACGAGGCGCTTCTGGTCCGACGCGATCAATTCCTGGGCGGGGGCCTCGAGGTCGAGGATCCGGCGGTCGACGGTGATGACGCTGTCGATAAACGGCACTTTCATATGCAGGCCGGGATCGGTAACGACCCGTACCGGCTGGCCGAGGCGCACGATCAACGCCTGTTGCGTCTGATAGACGGTATAAAGCGAGCTGTAGCCGACGATCAGGGCGGCCAAAGCGATGACGAGCAGGACGCCGCCGGTGATACCGGTTTTCATCGGGTGCCTCCCTGCGCCGGACGCTGCTGCGGTCCGAGCTCACGCAACGGCAGATAGGGCACGGCGCCATTGGCTTGCCCGTCCAGGATGATCTTGTCGGTGCCGTTGAAGAGACGCTCCATGGTTTCCAGATACATGCGTTCGCGCGTCACATCGGGAGCCTTCTGGTACTGATCGAGGATTTTCAGGAAGCGCGAGGTCTGACCGGTGGCTTCCGCCACCGTCTGCTCGCGATAGGCTTCCGCGGATTGCAGAACCTGCGCCGCACGGCCGCGCGCCTCGGGCACAACGCGATTGGCATAAGTCTGGGCTTCGTTCTGCGCGCGCTCAAGGTCGGCGCGCGCCGCCTGCACGTCACGTGCGGCGTCGATCACCTGCGCCGGATTGTCAACCTTCTGCAGCTGGATCTGCTGGATGACGATGCCCGACCCGTAAAAGTCGAGCGTACGCTGCATCAGGTCCTGTACCGCGGTTTCGGTAACTTGGCGTGCGCCGGTGAGCAGCGGCTGAATGGTTGAACGGCCGACCACTTCGCGCATTGCGCTTTCGGCCACCGCCTTGACGGTACCTTCCGGGTTCTGGATGTTGAACAAGAAGTCCCCCACCCCGCCCGTCTCCGGCTTCACGCGCCAAAACACTGAGAAATCGACGTCGACGATATTCTCGTCGCCCGTAAGCATCAGGCTCTCTTCCGGCACGTCGCGGGCACTGGTGCCACCGCGCCGTGAATCAGCCAGGTTTCGGATGCCGATGTCGATCTGGTTGACGCGCAGCGCCTTTGGCGTGATCGCATCTTCGATCGGCCAAGGCATATGGTAGTTCAGGCCGGGTGGCACCTGGCGGTGATATTGGCCGAAGCGCAGCACGACGCCGAGCTCATCGGGTTCCACGCGAAACAATCCGGAAAGACCCCAGACCACGATCGCGATGGCGGCAACAATGCCGAAACCCCTTCCGCCGAGCGAGCCGCCCGGCAGCACCGTGCGCAGCTTGTCCTGGCTCTTGCGCAGCCAATCTTCGAGATCCGGCGGTGTCGGCCCTGACGACTGAGGCCCCGAACCCCAAGGGCCCTTGGGCCCGGACCCCCATGGTCCGCCACCCTGATTACTCCAAGGCATGAATAGTCTCCTCGCGGGGCAAAGGGCCCGGCTGCATTCATTTAAGTTATAGGGGAGTGACCTGCCGCTTACAACGCACGTTCATTTTGCGACGCTATAGCGCATGATCCGGCGAAGTGGAAACCGGTTCGCCGATAAGATCATGCGCCATTTTAATAGGTTAGCGCGCGATCGGACGCAAAACCGGTGCCCACTTTTGCTGATCGCGCGCTAGGCGCGCGCCCGTTCATAGGTGATGAAACTCACATCCGCATCGTCGCCCGGCGCGGCGTCCTGCCGCATACGGGCGGTTTCCCGCCACATTTTGCCGTCGATAGACGGGAAAAACGTATCCCCGGCCGGTGCCGCGTGAACCAGGGTGATTTCCAGCCGGTCGGCGATGGCCAGGCCGTCGCTGAAAATCCCCGCGCCGCCAATGATGGCAATGCTATCGGCGCCGCGCTGCCGCGCATCTTCCCGCGCCATGGCCATGGCTGTTTCCAGGCTGTTCGCGATGACGACGCCATCCGCGGCGAAACCGCGATCGCGCGTAATCACGATGTTGGTGCGATCCTTCAGCGGCTTGCCGATGGACTCATAAGTCTTGCGCCCCATCACCACCGGCCGCCCGACTGTAAGCCTCCGGAAATGCTGCATGTCTGATTTCAGCCGCCAGGGCAGCGCCCCGTCGCGGCCGATCACGCCGTTTTCCGCCACGGCGGCAACCAGGACGACCTTCGGTTGGCTCACACCGCCACCTGCGCCTTGATATGCGGATGCGGGTCATAGCCTTCCAGCACGAAATCCTCGTAGGCGAAGCCAAACAGATCCCTCACCTGCGGGTTGAGCTTCATTACCGGCAGTGCGCGCGGCGCGCGAGAGAGCTGCAGCCGCGCCTGTTCGAGGTGGTTGAGATAAAGATGCGCGTCGCCAAGCGTATGCACGAAGTCGCCGGGCTTCAGCCCCGTCACCTGCGCCACCATGAGCGTGAGCAGCGCATAAGAGGCGATGTTGAACGGCACGCCGAGAAAGACATCCGCCGAACGCTGATAAAGCTGGCAGGAAAGCCGACCGTTGGCGACATAGAACTGGAAAAGGCAATGGCAGGGCGGCAGCGCCATCTTGTCGACCTCTGCCGGATTCCAGGCGGTGACGATCAGCCGGCGGGAGTCCGGGCTGC
Source organism: uncultured Alphaproteobacteria bacterium (assembly GCA_963728585.1). Taxonomy (GTDB): domain Bacteria; phylum Pseudomonadota; class Alphaproteobacteria; order Rhizobiales; family Xanthobacteraceae; genus CANKHA01. The sequence continues at coordinate 128,751 of CAVSLB010000002.1, read as the reverse complement.
GCTTGATCATCTCAACCACATTGGCGATCTGATCGATGGTGCCGCCATCCTTGGCGGGCCAGGAGCGCCACTGTTTGCCATAGACCGGGCCAAGCTCGCCACGCTCGTCCGCCCATTCGTCCCAGATACGGACGCCGTGGTCTTTGAGGTATCCGATATTGGTGTCGCCGCGCAGGAACCAGAGCAGCTCGTAAATAATCGACTTCACGTGCAGCTTCTTGGTGGTGACCAGCGGGTAACCCTCCGACAGATCGAAGCGCATCTGATGACCGAAAACCGAGAGCGTGCCGGTGCCGGTGCGATCGCCCTTCTCCGCGCCGTCGGCAAGGATGTGCTCTATCAGGTCGTGGTATTGCCGCATGTTCGTTTGCTGGCTTCTGAGATTTCTTGCTTAATTCGACTCGATGCCCGGTCCAAAGGATAGCGTCGTGCCGGCACCCGTAACAGCGGCTTAGATAAACCATTCCGGCAGGAAAAAAAGAAAGGGCGGCCGCGGGGCCGCCCTCCCGTTAAAACTCATGCCCTGTCAGTTGGATGGGCCGGCCGCCTTGATCACCGCGCCCCAGCGCTCGGTCTCGCTTTTCACCAGATCGGCGAGCGCCTGCGGCGTGCGCTTTTCCTTGGGAGGAATTTCGCTGCCGAGTTCCAAAAGGCGCTTGCGCACGTTTTCGTCGTCGAGCGCCTTCACCACGGCGGCGTTGAGCTTGTCGAGAATCGGCTTGGCCGTGCCCTTGGGCGCGAACAGCGCATTCCAGGCGGAAGCCTGCCAATCCGGCAGACCTGCCTCCTTCGAGGTTGGCATATTGGGCAAGGCCGGGTTGCGCTCGGGGGTGCCGACCGCATAGCCCTTGATAGTACCGGCATTGATCTGCGGCGTCACGTTGACGATCTGGTCGCACATGTAATCGACCTGGCCGCCGACCAGCGCGTTCATCGCCGGACCGGTGCCGCTAAAGGGAACTGTTGTCGGCTTCACTTGCAGAATGTGATTGAGCGCGAGGCAGGTGGTGAATGAGACCGAACCCACGCCGGCATGCGCCATGTTGAGCTTGTCGGCATTCGCCTTCACATAGGCGACGAATTCCTTCAGGTCCTTCGCCGGGAAATCCTTCTTCGCCAGGATGAGAACGGGTGTGCCGGCCAGAATGCTGATCGGCTCGAAATCGGTCGACGGATTATAGGCCAGCTTGGGATAGAGCGCGACCGAAGCGGCGTGGGTGCCCATGTGGCCGGTGATCAGCGTATAGCCGTCGTTGGTCGCGTTCTTGGCCTTGGTGGAAGCCGTGGTGCCGCCGGCCCCCACCACATTCTCGACCACGATCTGCTGGCCGAGCGTGCGTGACATATGCTCGCCGACAATGCGGGAAATCACGTCGGTCGGACCGCCGGCGGCAAAGGGAACGATCAGGGTGATCGGCCGCGCCGGATAATCCTGCGCCACGGCGCTGTGGCTCTGGAATGCGAGGGCTAGGCCGGCGAGCGCGCCGGCAACGGTTCTAAGCAACGACGTCGATGCCATGGTGGTCTCCTCCCGCGGCCTTATGAACGGGCGCGTTGGAGGCAATTCTGGCCTATCGCGGGAGCGCTGAAAAGGGCCGATTCCGCCGCACGACCAAAGGCTAAGGCAGCATTATTACCGTCGCCCTGCCCTTTTCGCCGTCTTCGATTTCCGCTTCGGCGAGGGCTTGCGCGTTTTTTTCCGAGACGATCTGCTTGCCTTTTTTGAAGACGAATTCCGCGCCTTGACCTTTTTCTTCGCCGCCTTCTGCGCGCGACGTTTGCGTGTCCGGGCGAGGGTTTGGACCATCAGATCGGGCGCGACCGCCAGGGCTGGCCGCATTGCGGCGAAATCCTCTTCGGCCAGCAGCATAGCGGTCGGCAAATCGATCCGGGCCGCTTTTTTCCTCTTTGCCATCGGCTTTGCTCCACGGTTGGCTCGCCTCCCACTCGCAGCATAGCTGCGCTGGCTAAGACGTCTCCACCAGCACTTCCCGCTTCTTGCGGATCATCGGCAGCGCGGCAAGCACCAGCAGGATGCCAGCCAAAGCCAGCAACCCGCCCGATATCGGCCGGGTGAAGAACACGCTTACGTCGCCGCGCGCGATCAGCATGGCGCGGCGAAGGTTTTCCTCCATCAACGGCCCGAGCACGAAGCCGAGCAGCATCGGCGCCGGCTCGAAGTCGTGCTTGATCAGCCAATACCCGACCAGACCGAAAGAAGCCGCCAGCACCACATCAAAAGGCGAGTTGTTGATGGAGAAGATGCCGATGCAGCAGAACACCAGGATCGAGGGATAGAGCAGACGATAAGGGACGCGCAGCAGCGTCACCCATAGGCCGACCAGCGGCAGGTTGATGACCACCAGCATGAGGTTGCCAACCCACATCGAGGCGATCATGCCCCAGAACAGATCCGGCTGTTTGGTCATCACCTGCGGCCCCGGCACGATGCCATGGATCGTCATGGCGCCGACCATGAGCGCCATCACCGCGTTGGGCGGAATGCCGAGCGTGAGCAGAGGAATGAAGGAGGTTTGCGCGGCGGCATTGTTGGCGCTTTCCGGTCCGGCGACGCCCTCGATGGCGCCACGTCCGAACTTCTCGGGATGTTTGGAAACTCGCTTTTCCAGCGTGTAGGCGGCGAAGGACGCGATCACCGCGCCGGCGCCGGGCAGGATGCCGATGATCGAGCCGATCACGGTGCCGCGGGCGACGGCCGGCGCCGCCGCCTTCAGATCGGCCCGCGTCGGCATCAGGCCCGTAATCTTGGCATGCAGGATTTCGCGGCTCTCTGGGCTGGCCTCGAGATTGCGGACGATCTCCGCAAAGCCGAAGACGCCCATCGCCACCACAACGAAGCTGATGCCGTCGGCGAATTCCGGCAACTGGAAAGTCATGCGGCCAACGCCGCTTTCGAGATCCGAGCCGACCATCGACATCAGAAGGCCGGCCAGAATCATGCCGATAGCCTTGATCAGCGAGCCCTTGGCCAGCACCACCGCGAAAATCAGCCCAAGCACCATCAAAGAGAAATATTCCGCCGGTCCGAATTTGAGCGCGATGCCGGTCAGCGGGGCGCCCAGGGCCGCCACCAGGATGGTGGCGATGCAACCCGCGATGAAGGAGCCGACTGCCGCGATGGCGAGCGCCGGTCCCGCTCGGCCCTGCCGCGCCATCTGATGGCCATCGAGCGTCGTCACCACCGACGTGGCCTCGCCCGGAATATTGACCAAAATCGCCGTGGTGGAGCCGCCATATTGCGCGCCGTAATAAATGCCGGCGAGCATGATCAGTGCGCCAGTCGGCGGCAGCCCGAAAGTTATCGGAAGCAGCATCGCGATGGTGGCGACCGAGCCAACGCCGGGCAGAACCCCGATCAGCGTGCCGACGAGCGCGCCGATCAGGCAATAGACCACGTTCATCGGGACCGGGATCGAAATGACCCCGAGATCGAAAAAGGTGAATTGGAAGACGACGCCGAAGCCCTGCGCGAGATTAGCCAAGAGCTCATACATGCTGCGACTTCCTGATCAGAACCGTGGCCAAAGCTGGAATGGCAAGCCAAGCAGGTAGACGAAAACCAACACGCAGAACGCGGTCAGAGCCGCCGCCATAATCGAGCGACTCGATCCAGCGGGTTTCCTTGGAAGCGACCGCGGCAATCACAAAGGTGACGAAGCTTGCGATGATCAGGCCGAAGGCCGGCACCCGCACAAGGGTTTCGCCCAAATGAAAGGTGAAGCCGCGGATGAGAAAAGCAAAGGAGAGGATGGCGAGGGTCACGAACAGCGGACCCCGCACCGCATAGCCGCCGATCGGCTCGCCCTTGGTCACCAAACCCGAGACGGTAATAAGCGCGGCGACGATTGCGAGCCCGCTGGCGAAAAGCCGCGGGGCCGTGCCTGCACCGAAGGAGAAACCGCGCATGGCGGCGAGATCAGCGCCTGCCCAGAAGGCGAGCAGCGCCAATGCGATCAGCGCAAGGCCCCCATAATAGTCGCGGTGATTGGGAACATGGACGCGCAGGCCGAGGATGACGAGCCCCAGCAGAGCCAGGGCGAAACCGAGGACGCGCAGAAAAATGCCGATGGTGGACAGCGCGTCGAAATGCCAGGCGGTGATGAAGGCGAAGGCCGCCAGTGCGATCGGCGACCCGGCTGCCCAGAGATCGAGCGTATGATGGCCGGTCGTCAGCCGTTTGCGCCGCCGTCCCGCCGGGCGGGTACCTTCCGACATGCAGCCTTCCTCCCTGCCGCGTCGTCCGTCTCACCGCGGACTTTTTGCCGACATCCTAAGTAGCATATCCGGGACGGGCCGCCAAAACATGGCGCCTTATACTTTTAAATAAGGCCCGCGTAGCCGAGCGCGCCGGCGATCAGGAACAACCAGATCGGATTGAGCCGCGTCGCAAAGGTGATCACCGTCGTCACCGCGGTGACACCGTAAGCCACGGCGTTGTGGTCCGCGGCCTGGGCCACGATGATGCCGGCGGAGCCGATCAGGCCGATCGAAATCGGGATAAGGCCAGTCTGGATCGCCATGCGCCAGCGCGCGTATTTGAATTTTTCCCAGGTTCCGCTGATATAATAGGCCAACACGGAACTCGGCCCGCACATGCCGAGGGTCGCCACCAGCGCCCCAATCGGTCCCGCGACCTGGTAACCGATGAGCGTCGAAATCATGAAGTTCGGCCCCGGAGCGGCCGTGGAGATCGCGAAAATGTCGGCGAATTCGCGCTCCGTCAGCCAGCCCGATACCTCAACGGCCTGGCGGTGAATCTCCGGGATCGCCGAATTGCCCCCGCCGACCGCGGCGATGGAGAGCAGGCCGAAATGCAGTAGCAGCGTGATCAGAGTTGCGCTGTCCGGCTTCATCTCGGCTTCCTCCAGCCGATGATGATGCCGATGGGCAGGAAGATGCCGAGCGCCCACCACAATGGCAATTTCAGCAGGCCGACCGCTAAAACCACCGCTGCCATCAGCGTGATCGACACCCACTGCTTGTTCTGAAACAAAGGCACCGCCATGCGGCACATGGTGCCGATCGTGAGCCCCGCCGCGGCGGTGGTGACGCCTCCAAGGAAGCGTTGCAGTTCCGGCAATTCACCGTAGCGTGCGTAAAGCGCGCCGAGGATGACCATCAGAACAAGCGAAGGCCCGCACAATCCAGCCATGGCAACCAGGGAGCCCGGCACCCCGCGCACACGCGCGCCAAACACCACGGCGAAATTCACGACATTCGGTCCGGGCAGAAACTGGCAAAGCGCGAAGACCTCGTTGAACTCGGCCGCGCTCATCCATTTGCGTTCGTCCACCGTCATGCGGCGGGCCCAGGCCAGCGTGCCGCCGAAGCCGAAGACTGAGACGATGGCAAAACTGCTGAACAGGTTCCAAAGGCCGGGGCGAAGCGCCGGAGGGGGAACGGGGGCGGGAGGCTCGGACATCCCGGGATGAATATCGCCGTGGCGCCGGCCTGACAATTGACCGGAGGGCGCAGCGCCACGCTTGCTTATGCCCTAACTTGGCGTCCGCGGTCGGGCGTTGCGAAAGCACCTGGATAAATCATTCATAGCCTGGGCGAGGATGACCCTGGCCGACAGATTCATGGCAACTCGAAGCCATTGGCCGTCAAGGCCTGCTTGACGGGGGGCGACGTCAGGAACGCGATCAGCGCCTTAGCGGCATCGACCTGTTTGCTGTTCGAGCTTATGCCGGCCACATACACCGAGTAGCTCTGCGCGCCCGCTGGCAAAGGTATGGCTTCAAGACCTGGCACAATCGCCGCGTCGCTTGCCACCCCAATTCCGATCTCGGTCTCGCCTTTCGCCACCGCCTCGGCGACCTCGGTACCGGATTTCACCAGTCTGGTCTTCGGCTTGATGTCTGCCGAAAGCTCCAGACGCTGCATCAAGCCGTCCAGGTACACGCCGCTCCCGCCGCCGGCGGCCGGGTCGCCCAGCACTATCGACTTCGCTTCCCGCATTGTACGCTTAAAGGTATCCAACGAAGCCACGTCGGGCTTGGGCGCGCCCTTCTTCACAAATACCGTGTAGCCAACCTTGGCGATGTCCACGCGGCTGCCCGCGAGCAGCTTGCCCTGCTTCTGCAGGTCCTCGTTCTGCGCGGGCGAGACCATCGCCACGTCGACGGCTTCGTCCTCGGCGATGCGTTTGGTGATGGCGCCGAGCGTCGCGTAGCCGATAGTGACCTTATGCCCGGAAGATTTCTCGAATTCCGGCAGGAGGCCGGGGAGCACCGCCCGAAGCGAAACTGGGCCGAGCAGTTTGATTTCGGCCGCCTGCGCGGCTGATGGCGTTGCGGCAAGCAGCAAACCAGCCAATGCCGCGGTTGCGACAGCCGCAAACATCGCGGCAACGGAATGGTTGGATCCGACGTCTTTTGATGCCGGGACTAGCGAGCGGCTGAGACTGTCACGACGATCCATAACATCCTCCATGGGCTACTTGAGAGAGCGCGGACGCGCCTTATCAAGCAGGCGCAAGCGCGCTCTGGTGCCCGCGCGGAAATGTGCTCTCGCGCGGAATATGTTCTGCTAAAGGAATCGCGTGCCGGCCAACGGCATCAGATCTGCACATCGACGAGCGGAGACTTTGGCACGTCCCGTTTTTTGGCAGATCTCGATCAAGCAAGCGCCTGACCGCCCTTGAAGGGTATCAGGTCTCAGACCTCTTTAGTAGGGCCGAATTAATACCGCCGCGCCGACGACCGGTTGCTAAAGCTGCAGCTGTGCGCGCGAGATGGCCGATGTGACGCCCCGCCTCGGCTGAGAAAACGGTCCCGTCGGATCGAAGGCAGCGATCACGCGGCAAGCTCTCGCAAGCGGATAGGCTCGTTTCAGAACTCAGTTATTGGGTTGGTATGCACCGCCCATTTCGATATTTGCCTCTATCACCGTGGCCTCGGCGAAATATTCCTCGGCCATGAGCCGCAGGTCTCTCGCCGTCGTGAGATCCATGCAGTTGCGTGAGAGCCGCTGAAAGCGATCGGCTTGCTGGCGCAGATACGGAGGACCCAACTGTGTCACTGGAGCTGAGCGCGCGGACATCGGAACGGTCATGACTCTTCCCCTTTATCTGCAGGGGCAAGTCATCCGAGAAGAAGATGTTCCTAGGAATCTCCAGAATACCCGCCAAACCATACGTTAAATCTTATTCCATCCGATGGTTATTTACACCTTTCACTCTATTTGCCAATGAAAACAGTAGGAGGGCGTTTATTTCATGTATTCCCCAAGTAAATATTGAACTTATACGTCTTATACCCGTTGTCGCCCTGCACACAGAGGGGGCACACATGTTCAAATCCGCCGCCAACTCCATCGCCGCCGTAATTGCTGCCAGTGTTGCGGCCAGCTTCGCGGTTGTTTTGACCTCGGTGGCGCCGGAGGCGAAGACCGAGACCCTGCAAGCGCCGCTCCTGCAATTCGATGTCGTCACCACGGCACCCGCCTGCTTGTTGCAGGACTGGCCAAACTACGCGCCGCGTTGCCAGTTCGATCTGCGGACCGGCAACACGGAGTCCCGGATCGTGCGGGTCATCGCGCTTCGCTAAGCAGCGGAGATGTGCAGCAAAGAGGCAAGACTATGAATTTACTCTCGCGCGCGTGGCGCTTTTGCGGTGGAGTTTCTTCCATGCCAGAGCTGTTTGTCCATGATCCTGCGGCTGCGATGCCGTACAATCTCGATGACCCATTCCATAACGCTGAGTTTCAAGCGAAGGTAGGCAAGCTCCTTGCCGCGGCCCGCGCGGGAGAGAAGCAGTCATTCCGTAGCAGGATGATAGGCAGGCGTGGCCATTCACGATCTCGGTAGCCACAGAGCCGACTGCCGCTGCTTGCCTCTCGCTGGGGTTAGCGATGTGCACAATCGCTTACCGCGAGTGGTTAGCCTAACGGAAGTCGACGCTGCGAAGAACCAGTCCGGGAGGATTTCCCTCCCGTCCGACCTCCCTATATTTCCGCACCGCGCAGGCTTCGATCAAATTTCGGAGCCTGAGGAATTGCTCTTCCCGCTGCAGCGGACTTTTTGCTGCGCTGGTCCGATCGAGATCGTCCATGGCAGCAGTGCTGATAGCACACGGCACATCTGTCTGACCGTCCTTCATCGTGAACAGGACGACCATCCGATTGAAGTCGTAGGACAAAAATGCGCCGGATGTGAGAGTCATGCGCGGCCTTTGAAGTCGGAGCAGTAATCACGCTGCAACTGTCCGGAAAGGTCAATCCTGCAGAATAAAGGTCACTTTCAGGTTGACCCGATATTCCGCGATCTTCCCCTTCTTAATCACGCATTTCTGGTTATCGACCCAAACGCCTTCCACGTTCTTTAATGTTTTAACAGCGCGTGAAACGCCGACCTGAATGGCGTCCTCGAAACTCTTGGTGGAGGCGGAAATAAGTTCAGTAACACGTGCGACCGACATGATCTTCTCCTAACAAGGGTGATGAAGCGTTGCGAAGCGGCAGGCTCGCTGTGTGCTAGTCTCCGACCTAGCAAACCACAGCGACCATACATCAGTCCGGCTGCCCGCACCTATATCGATTTTGACCACATCCCGAAAACTTGACGCTGGATCATGCGAACGATGCCTTGCCTTGCTGGCGATAGCTTTGCCACCTCGTCGCGTCGAAGGACGGACGCGGCATCGGTTAGTCTCCAGGATTTTCCCGACTCTGTGGTAGCAGTGCCGTGAGATAGGCTTCGGAGGGGGATCGCCAGGAATAGCAGGAAATAAGAAGCCCGGCGCAGCCGGACTTCTTCCGAACGTTCTCGCTTGGTTTATTCGATGACCTGGATGACACGGCGGGTCTGCGGATCAACCAGCACCGTGCGGTTGTTCACAACCGTATAGCGATATTGCGTCTGTCCATACTTTGCCGGCACTTCGTAGTAAGTGACGCCTTGGGCCGGCAGCTCGGAACCAATCACAACGGGCTGAGCATACGTGTGAGAAGCCGGATTCTGCTGAACCACATACGTCCGGAACTCCGGACGGGTCGCGTCGGTAATGCCGCCAATGACCGCGCCGCCGACCCCGCCCACAACCAAGCCGACCGGGCCGGCCACGATCGCACCGCCGATTGCTCCAGCAGTTGCGCCGGCCGCAACACCGCTGGTTTGGGCATTGGCGGCAAGCGGGAGCACCAGGGCGCCGAAAACGGCGCCTGCCGTGAGCATCTTATTGTACATGAGTTTTCCTAAGGGTGGCCGCCATATCCCCCTGGATATTCGGCACCGCTTCACAACACGCAGTGCGCCTAAAGGTTCCAAAAGCTGCTTGAAGGTCCTCGCCTGGTCGGTCGCGCGTAAATGGGCATCGGTCCGATGCCTTGGATCGATCTCCTGCTATTTGGCATTCATATCTTGCGAGGCCACAATACGTCGGCAGCAGGGAATCGGGCTTGCGGGAGTGATGATGGCGGCCGAGACGAAGAGCCTGAAGGAAGACGCTCTCGAAGCCGAAGTCGCCGGTCTCCGCGAGCTTTTGAACCAAGCCGGCATCGACGCCGCACGCCTCCTCGCTCAGGCCGGACTAGACGCCACCGAGAACGAGGTCGCTAGGCGGCTGCAACGCCTGCTGCTGGAAGAATTGCATCACCGCGTGAAGAATACCCTGGCGACAGTGATCGGAATCACGTCACAAAGCCTGCGGACGGCGGACAATCTGGAGGACGGGCGAATGGCCGTCGAGAGCCGCTTGGTCGCCCTGGGTCGGGCGCATGACCTGCTGCTGCAGGCCAACTGGGCCAGCGCGCGATTGGCCGACGTGATCGACGCCGCGATCCAACCCTTCGATGATCATGAGGTCCGGCGCTTTACTGTTCAGGACACTTCCATTGAAGTCGTTGCCGCGGCGGTGTTGCCGCTGACGATGTCACTCAACGAGCTCTGCACGAATGCGGTGAAATACGGCGCGCTATCCGATGCGACGGGTCGGCTCTCCATTGCAGCGTCAACCGATGACCAGATTCAACGGCTGAAGTTGACATGGATCGAGACCGGCACCCGACGGTCGAAAACCCGAGCGCGAGTTTTGGAACGCGCCTGATCGGTCGCCTGGCCGATCAGCTTCATGGCAATGTTCTGCTGAAATATGAACCCGACCGGCCTGGTGTATGAGCTGGACGCGCCGCTTCGGACATGCGCAATGCTTCTGCCGCAACCTGATCCCGTCATCGAGCCGAGCGTGGAACCGCAGCGCCGATGCGATAAGTGTTGCGGCGCGGCAACGCAAGATCATCCATATCGACATGGATGCGTTCTACGCCTCGGTCGAACAGCGCGACAATCCGGAGCTGCGCGGCAAGCCGGTCGCGGTCGGCGGCTCGCGCGAGCGCGGCGTTGTGGCAGCGGCGAGCTATGAGGCGCGCACATTCGGCGTACGTTCAGCGATGCCGTCGATCACCGCCAAGCGGATGTGCCCCGACCTGATCTTCGTGAAGCCGCGCTTTGATGTTTACAAGGCCGTCTCGCTGCAGATCCGCGCGATCTTCGCCGAGCACACGCCGCTGATCGAGCCGCTCTCACTCGACGAAGCCTATCTCGACGTCACCGAGAATTTGCAGGGCATCGCCTCGGCCACGGAAATCGCGCAAACGATCCGTGCGAAGATCAAAGCCGAGACCAGCCTCACGGCCTCGGCCGGCGTCTCCTACAACAAATTCCTGGCCAAGCTTGCCTCGGATCACCGCAAGCCGGACGGGCTGTTCGTCATCACCCCGAGGATGGGCGCAGACTTCGTGGAACACCTGCCGGTCGGAAAATTCCACGGCATCGGGCCCGCGACCACGGCCAAAATGAACCGCTATGGCATTCACACCGGTGCCGACCTGCGCGCGCAGTCGCTGGAATTCTTATGCCGCCATTTCGGCAAGTCCGGCAGCTTTTATTACTGGATTTCGCGCGGCGTTGACGACCGACAGGTGCATGCCAACCGCGCACGAAAATCGGTCGGCGCCGAAAACACCTTCATGACGGACCTGACCGATATTAGCGAAGCGCGCGCGGCGCTGACCCCGATCATCGAGAAGGTCTGGCGTTACTGCGAGACGTCAGCCACGCGCGCGCGCACGGTGACTCTGAAGGTGAAATATGCCGACTTCCAGCAGGTCACCCGCCGCCGCACCGGCGAGGCGCCGGTGGCGAGCCAGGCCGAACTCGAACGCTTCAGTTATGCGCTGCTCGAGCCGATCTTTCCGGTGCGGCTGGGAATACGCTTGCTGGGCGTGACGCTGTCGTCCATCGACCGCGATCCGCCGCAGCAGGAGCGGCAGCTGACGCTGGCGCTGTAGCCCCGCGCTTGACCGAGGACGATCGTCTTTGCTCCGGCAGTTGCGCTCCACGCGCGATGCTTTACCAAGGCGCAGGCGCCGCGCGCCGCCAGTTCCCTCCACTCGAGTCCATCTTGTCCCCGGATCCCGCCTCAAAAGACCACGCTGCCGACGTCAGCCAGCCCGACCGCCGCGGCCTCTATGGCGCCTATGCCACCGGTTTTCTCAGCATGGGCCAGGCGGAACTGCTGACACTGGTGGTTCCGCTCTGGGCGATGCTGCAGGGCGCCTCGCCGACGCAGATCGGCACCCTGGTCGGCGCGCGCTCGCTGCTCACCTTTTTCCTCGCCATTCACGGCGGCGCCTTGATGGACCGGCTGGGCACGCGCCGCGTGCTGATGTTCTTCGCCGCCGCCTGCGGCGCGGTCGCCGCCTGCTATCCCTTCCTGCCGTGGTTTCCCGCCATGGTCTTGATGCAGATGCTTGTCGGGCTATCGGGCAACATGACCTGGATCGGCGCGCAGACCATGATCGGCGAAGTCACCCGCGGCGACCCCGGCCAGATCGGCTGGTTCAGCTTCTATGCCCGTATCGGCAATGTGCTCACCCCGCTGTTGATCGGCGTTGTCTGGGACCTCGCCGGACCCACCCTTTCCTTTCTTTGCATCGCGGCCTGGTCGTCCACGCTGTTTATCGTTTCGTCGCAGATCCCGGACGTCAGGGTGATCGAGCGAAGCGGCCGCTTTTCCTGGCGCGACGTATTGCCGAAACTGTCCGACTACACCGGCTCGTTCCGCCTGCTGGTGCTGCCGGCGATTGCGGTGACGCTCGCCGTCTCTTTCATCCGTCACGCGACCAATGGCGTCGAGGCGTCATTTTTCATCGTCTATCTGCGCGAGCTTGGCTTCGCCGCCGCCGCGATCGGCGCGCTGTTCTCGATCGCGGAAGTCGCCAACGGCTTCAGTTCGCTGCTGGCCGGCCGCGTATCCAAGCTGATGCCCATCCCCTGGCTGATGGTCGGCTTAACCACCGTTTCCGCCGCATTGCTGCTGATCACCCCGTTTATGGGCGGCGTCTTTGTCCTGCTCGCTCTCGCGCAAACCGTGCGGCGCGGCTGCGAGGGCGTCGTTCAGCCTCTGATGTTTTCCATGCAGACGCGCGCGGTTTCGCGCGACCGGCAGGGCTCGATGGTCGGGCTGCGCGTCACCAACAACCGGCTTTCGTCGATCATCACCCCGATGGCGATGGGCGTGGTCGTGGAATATGCCGGGATCGAGAACGGCTTTATCGTCGTCGGCTCGGTTTTGCTGCTGGCCTGCATCGCCCTGGCTATCGCGGTGGCGCGCACGCCGGAGCTGCGGCATTAGTGAGGCGCTCTGCCGCTTGCGGGCCTGCCCAGACCCGTTATTCTTTTCCGCGTCACGGGAGAATGGCGATGCTGGTTTGGCGCCTGGCTGCGATCGGGGCTCTTACCACGGTTTGTTTCGTGCCGCCCGCCGCCGCACAAACCGGCGAGGATTTTTACCGCGGCAAGCAGATCACTATCGTGATCGGGCTCGGCGCCGGCGAGACCTACGACATATATGCGCGCCTCCTGGCGCGGCACTTATCCAAGCATATTCCCGGTGAGCCGCTAATCATCCCGAGCAACAAGCCGGGCGCCGGCAGCCTCAATGCGGTGAACTCGCTTTACAACACTGCGCCTAAGGACGGCACCGTGATCGGAACCGGCCACCGCTTCGTGCCGCTGATGCCACTTCTTAATTTGCCCGGCACGCAATTCGACGCGCTGAAATTCAACTATATCGGCTCGATGGCGCGCGAGACCGGCGTTTGCATCGCCCGCAAGGATTCCGGCTTCCGCTCCATGGAAGATACCAAGACCCGCGAATTGATGGTCGGCACCACCGGCGCCGGATCGGAGCTGACCACCTTCAACGCCACCATGAGCAAGATGCTCGACGCCAAGCTCAAGGTGGTGCGCGGCTATCTGACGTCAACCGAAATCGATCTCGCTATCGAGCGCGGGGAGCTGCAGGGCCGCTGCGGTGTGTCTTTCGGGAGTCTGCGCGTGAACAAGCCGGAATGGCTGGCGAACAATTACGTTACCGTGCTGATCCAGCTTGGCCTCGTCAAGCATCCGGAGTTGCCGGACGTCCCGCTTCTGGGCGATCTCGTTTCCAACGCGGATGATCGCGCCGCGCTCGAGCTGATGCTGGCGCCGGCCAATATGGCGCGGCCGTTCTTTGCCCCGCCAGGCGTGCCGGCCGAGCGCATCGCATTATTGCGCAAGGCCTTTGACGCCGCGCTGAAGGACCCCGCGCTGATCGAGGACGCGGCGAAGCAGCGCCTGGAGCTGATGCCGATGACCGGCGCCGAGATGGAGGCGGTGTTCGCCAGACTGCACGCTTTGCCCCAGCCCGTGCTCGAGCGGGCGCGCGCGCTCGCGAATACGAAGTGACCCGGGCTAGTGCTGGCGCTGGTGATGTTCCGCCGGCGCGTGGCCGGCATAGCCGCGCAACTGCGCGTATTGCTGGATCTGCTGCGGGCTCAGCAGCGCGGCGGTGGAAAGGTGGTACTTCAGATGCGTTGCGCGCAGCTGGCCCTGGGTCGCTGCGATGGCCGCCGTTATGCTCCTGAGACTTTCCGGCGCGATGGTGCGGCCGGAGAATTGGCGGTCCAGTTCCGCTTCCTGCTCGATCAGCTTGGCACCGAGAGATGCCGCTTCCGCTTTCATCGAATTGAACAGCTGCTGGACTTTGCCGCGCTGCTCCGCCGACAGGCCTAGCTTGTCCGCCAGCTCCAGCACATGCAGCGGACCGGGATAGCCGTTCAGCTCGGCGGCAAGCGCCAGGCTCATCCCGCGCCCGGCCTGCAGGTCGCCGATCTGGCTGTCCGACAGCGCCTTGATGCCGCGCGTCTGCATCCCGGCATAGGGCGTCTGCGCCAACGCGGCGCTGCTCACAAGCAGCGCCACCAACAATGGCAAGCTTCGCATGGCTCTCCCTTACACAATGGCGGAGAAGTTAACCGAAATAGGCATTCGGCCGCGGGATGACCGGCACGCGCCCGTTTTCCTTTGAGTCGCCCGGCATCGGCTCACCCTTGCTGTTGAGCCGCCCGGAAGGATCGCCCTGTCCCGCCTGGCAACCCACCCGCATGAGCACCAGCGGCTCCTCGCTGGTCGACTGGAATTTGTAGTAGGAGCCCGCGGGCAGCATGATGCCCTGATATTTGCCGAGATCCGCCGTTTCGTCGTTCGGCCCGTAAAAGCGCGCGCTGCCCTGCAACACCACGAACATGTGATCTTCATTCGGATGGGTATGCAGCCCGTTCTCGCCGCCCGAGGCGTAGACCTTGAGCGTCGCCCACATATTGTCGGTCTCGGCGAGAGAGGTGTTGCTGCGGCCCTGGTCGAGCAGCTGGGCATGCAGTCGAAACAGCGTCGGCTTGACGTTATCTCCGGTGCTGAACTTCTTCTGATTGGCGATTTCGTCGATGAAGGTTTGGGTCATTGTAAAATCTCCGATCTGAAGTCCTGCACAAAAACGCGGTGGCTATCGTCACGTGCTGCCGTTCAATTTACAAGGCGCTTGGCGCTTTCGCCATCGCGCCGACCTCGATCTTGGAGCGATTTAGCGCCGTGATAGCCGATGTAAGCGTGCGTGAAATGGCCACAGCGGTTGAAGGGGGAAAGCGCCAACCGTCAAGCCGGAGCCAGCGCGGTCTCGACTGGTTTGCATTCTTCCTGGCCGATATCCAGACCGGGTGGGGGCCGTTTGTCGCCGCCTATCTCACGTCGAAGAACTGGACCCAGTTGGACATCGGGCTGATCCTGACGATCGGCACGCTGTCCGCCATGGTGATGCAGATTCCCATCGGCGCGCTGGTGGACCAGGTACCAGCCAAGCGGCTGCTCGCCGGGCTTGCCGTGGTGGCAATCAGCGCCAGCGCCCTGTTGCTGGCATTCTGGCCGATCTTCAGCGTGGTGCTCGCCGCCAAGCTGCTGCACGCGATGGCCAGCTGTCTGGCCGGACCGGTTCTGGCCTCGATCAGCCTCGGGCTGGTGGGGCACAGCCTGCTGAGCAGCAAGGCTTGGGCGCAATGCCCGCTTCCTCTCTCTGGGCAATGCGATCGCTGCCGGATTAATGGGCGGCGTTGCGTATGTTTATTCGAACCAGGCGATCTTCTTCCTCACCGCCGCACTCGCGATCCCGACGCTGCTCGCGCTGGCGCAGATCCGGGCTGCGGACATCGATCCCGATCTGGCGCGGGGCGGGCTGCGCAAAGGCGATGACGCCAAATGGTCCGCTGGAATTGCGGGCCTTGCCAGCAACCGGGCGTTCTTGATCTTCGCTGCGGCCATCGTGCTGTTCCAGCTCTCCAACGCCGCGATGCTGCCGATCATGGCCGGAACCTTGACGAACCGCGCGCCGGAATGGGCCACCGCGGTGATCGCGATCTGCATTCTGGCGCCGCAATTCGTGGTCGCAGCCATCGCCCCATGGGTCGGACGCACGGCGCAAAGCTGGGGCCGCCGTCCTCTCCTGATGTTGTGTTTCGCACCGCTTTGCGTGCGAGGCGCCGTCTTCGCCATCTCGAGTGACCCAGTTGTCGTGATAGCGGCGCAGCTTTTGGATGGAATATCGGCGGCAACGCTCGGCGTGCTTATGCCGCTCGTCATCGCCGACACCACGCGCGGGACCGGGCATTTCAACTTTGCGCAAGGCGTCGCCGGCGTCGCTATCGGCATCGGCGCCTCCATCAGCACCACTGTTGCCGGCTATGTTGCAGACATGTTTGGCAACGCCGCGACGTTTTTGTTTCTCGGATCCTTCGGAGCCTTCGGTCTTCTGCTGGTGCTGGCACTCATGCCGGAAACGCGGGACCCCAGGTAAACGCGCGCCGCCCAGTGCCCTGCAGGGGCAGCTTAAGTCGTCCGCCGCAGTTCCGGCGCTTCAAGACATCGTTCCGCCGCTTCGCCTGGCGGCAAGCTCGCATCCCAAAATTTCGCGACATAGCGGTTGCCGGTCGTACCGTCGGACAAGTCCGAAGCCAGCCAGATCAGCGGCGGATTCATAATATCCATCGGCAGCAGCGGCTTTCCGCTGCGTGTGACCTTGCCCGGATCGTTGGCGCAGCTTCCTCCCGGCAGCAGCGAATTGACGGTGACGCCGGTGCCCTTCAGGTCGGCGGCCCATATCAAAGTCGCGGCTTCCAGCGCCGCCTTGGTCAGGCCGTAGGGCGAGCCGCGTGCGCCGCTCATGCCGGAACTACTGGTCGTGATGTTGATGATGCGTCCCCACTTCTGCGCCATGAGGTGAGGCGCGACCGTGCGGGACAGGAAAAAGGTGCCGACCACATTTGTTTCGACCGTTTCCTGCCAAATTCGCGGATCGGATTCCCAGAACGCCAGGCTATTGCCGCTTGCCGGCAGGCCGGGACCGCGATGCGGGCGCCGCGCCGCATTCACCAGCACGTGCAAGCCACCCAACCGCGTCCGGCAGTCGCCGACGAGGCGCTCACAATCTTCAAGTCGATTGATATCGGCGGCGGCGCTGATCACCTTGCCCGGTCCGACCTGCTGTTCGATCTCAGCAGCGGCTTGCACGGCCGCCGCCCCATTGATATCCGCCAAGGCGACGCGGGCTCCGGCCTTCGCCAATGCCGCAGCCATTTCCTTGCCGAGCCCCTGCGCGGCTCCGGTGACGATCGCAACTTTGCCCTCGAGCCTGATCATGCGTTTCGTCCCATCTGGTGCTCCGGCTTATTTTATGCCGGCTTCGGCTTCGCCTCTGCCATCGTGTCGCCGCTGTCGAGCGCGTGGATGCGATAGAGCTCCGGGAACAGGAACAGCATCCAGACGATGGTGATCGCGATCGTCCCGACGCCGCCGATGATCACCGCAGGCACCGCACCGACCAATGCGGCGACCACGCCGGATTCAAAATCGCCGAGTTGATTGGACGCGCCGATGAACAGCGCATTGGCGGCGCCGACGCGGCCCCGCATGTCGTCGGGCGTGCGCAATTGCACGAGCGACATCCGGATCACAACGCTGACCACGTCGGAGCCGCCCATGATGGCGAGCGCCAGCATCGACAGGATCAGGTTGGTGGAGAGTGCAAAACCAATGGTGGCAAGGCCGAACAGGATGGTGACGCCGAACAGGATTGGGCCGACCGGCGGCTTCAGCGGATAACGCGCCAGCACGAGCGACATGAGGAGCGCGCCGAGCGCCGGCGAGGACCGCAGCAGGCCAAGCCCCCAGGGGCCGGTATGCAGGATGTCGCGCGCGAAGATCGGCAGCAGGATGGTGATGCCGCCGACCAGCACGGCGAACATGTCGAGCGAGGCGGTGCCGAACAGGATGCGATCACGCAGAAGATAGCGGAAGCCGGCAAACAGCGATTCCAGCGTGACCGGTTGTTTTTTCGGAACGACGCGTTGCGTCACGATCAACATCATCAACATGCTGGCGGCGACCCAGAAAAACGCCGAGAGGCCGTACACCACCGCGGGCCGAGAATATAGAGAAAGCCGCCGAGCGCGGGACCGACAATGGTCGCCGTCTTCTGCGCGGAGGTGAACCACGCCATCGCGCGCGGCACGTCGTCCGCCGGAACCAGGTTCGGCACCATCGCGCCCATCGCCGGAAATTCGAACGAGCGCATGCTGCTCATCAAGAATACGAGCACGTAGATGAAAATACTGTCGAGCCACCCCGCCAGCGTGCCCGCGACCAGCACCAGCGCACAACAGCCCGCACCCAGTTGACAGAGGCGGACCACCTTGCGGCGGTCGTAGCGGTCGGAGACGTAGCCCACCGGAAGCGTGAAGAAGATCAGCGGCAGGAATTGCGCGAGCCCTACGAAACCGAGAGCAAGCGCGCTGTTGGTGATGTCGTAGAGCTGCCAGGCCAGCGCCACCATGGTCATCTGGTAGGCGAATACTGAAACGATCCGGCCGAGCCAAAGAAAGAGAAAGGGGCGATGCGACAGGACCGATGGCGGGATCGTTGTTCTTTGTTCTTGCATGCCGCGCTTCGCTTTAATCGGTTGGCGCAACCTATCGATTTGTCATGGCCGGGCTTGTCCCGGCCATCCCGATAAGGGACGCACTGCCCTCCTCAGCGGGATGGCCGCAACAAGTGCGGCCATGACAATGGAGAAGATGTGCCTGGCCGGCTTCTCGGATTTTTCTTACAGCTTTACCCCACGCCATCACAGCATGATGTGGATGGCTTTCTCTTCTGTATAGGACAGCAGCTCTTCCAGCCCTTCCTCGCGGCCGATGCCCGAATTCTTCAAGCCGCCGAACGGCATGCCCTTGAAGTGGCCGGAGACGCCGTTGATCCAGATATGACCGGACTGCACCTTGCGCGCGGTCGTCATGGCGGTGTTGATGTCGCGCGTCCAGATCGCCGCGGTCAGACCATATTCAGTTGAATTGGCGACCTCGATGACCTCGTCAACATCTTTCCATTTGAACACGGAAAGCACGGGGCCGAAGATTTCCTCCTGCGCGATGCGCATGCCGCGTTTCACCTCCGCGAACACCGTCGGCTCGATCCAGTAGCCCTTCTTGAAGAGTTCGCCCTCGGGACGCTTGCCGCCGGTCATCAGGCGCGCGCCGTCTTCCTTGCCCGCGTTGATGTAATGCATGACCTTCTCGTACTGACCCTTGGAATTCATCGGGCCCATCTTGCTGTCTTCCGCGAGCGGGTCGCCGATCTTCATCTTGCCGACCTGTGCGACCAGATCGGCGAGGAACTTGTCGTAAAGCGACTCGTGAATGAACAGCCGGCTGGTGGAGCCGCAGGACTGTCCCGACCATGCGAAGTTCATGCCGGAGACGGCGCCGGCCAACGCCTTCTGATAATCGGCATCCGGAAACACGATCATCGGATTCTTGCCGCCCAATTCCAGCGTGACATGCTTGACCGCGACTTCCGCCGCCGAGCGCTGGATCGCCATGCCGGTCTGCACCGAACCGATGAAAGCGATGCGCTTCACCCGCGGATGACGCACCAGCGCATCGCCGGCCTCCCGGCCATGACCGGTCACGATGTTGACGACGCCGGGCGGCATCACTTCCGCGGCGATCTCCGCCAGGATCGATGCCGACAACGGGCTTTGCTCCGACGGCTTCTCGACAATGCTATTGCCGGCGATCAGCGGCGCGGCCATGCGCGAGGCGGCGAAGCTGATCGGATGGTTGAACGGAATGATGCGTCCCACCACGCCATAAGGCTCGCGCAGCGTGAAATGCATATTGGCTGGGCGTCGAGGGAACGCTCTGGCCCTTCGTCTCATAGCCGAGGCCGGCGAAGAATTTGAGCTGGCCGATCGCCTTGCCGACGTCGTCGCGCATCTTGAAGATGGTGTTGCCGGTATCCATCACCTCGACGCGCAAAATCTCGTCGGCGCGCTTGGCCATGCCGTCCGACAGCTTGTGCAGATAGTCGGCCCGCTTGGAGACCGGCAGCGCGGCCCATTCCGGCTGCGCCTTTTCCGCCGCCTCGACCGCCAAATCGACGTCCTTGGCGGTGCCTTCCGGCGTGCGGCCGATCACTTCCTCCGTGGCCGGGTTGACGGATTCCATCCAGCGGCCGCTTTCGCTCGCCACGAGCTTGCCGCCGATCAGCATCGGCATGTCTTGCAGTTTGGTGGAGCGGACAGCTTCGTTCATGACAGGACCCTTCTGCTTCGCTTGACGTCGTGTCGCGGGATTTACCACGATCTCAATCGCGATGTAACCTAAAGGAGGACAACCCGTCGTTAGCGGGTTCGACGATGGCTCGTAGAAATTCTATCGTCTTTGCCGAGGAGTCGGCGGCGGCCCGCTGTTCCTCCGGGCTTCGTGCGGCGTTCTGCTGAAAAGCATGCCCGACGTCCGGATAGCGATGAAAGACATGTTCGATCCCGTTCGCCGAAAGCCTTTCCTCCATCTTGTCAACGTCTTCCGGAGTCGGATTGCGATCTTTCGCGCCAAAAAAACCGATCACCGGGCACTTGATATTTCCAAGCAGGTCAAAGGGAGACGCCGAGCCACCCCAAGCCTCGAACATGTCGGCGCTGTAGTAAGCGATGGCGCCGGCGATTTCCGAGATGCAGCTTGCGCCGAGGAACGCGTGCCGCCCGCCCATGCAGTGTCCCATAATGAATACGCGGATGGACTTTCGTACGGCGTCCGAACGGAAAAACTCGATTGATGCGCGGATGTCATCGATGATTTCAGCATCCCTCAGGAATTGCTTGCGGTCGCGGATAGGGATCTCCGGCTTTTGCCGATGGGTGATATCCGGAATCGCGACGCAGTAACCCTGCGTCGCGAACATGCTTGCGATCCGCTGGGGAAAGCCGTCGAGACCACTCCTTGGGTACATCAGCAGGATAAGCGGTGCCGGCCTCGGGTTTCGCCGGCTCGAAAACATGAACCTCCATCAGGCTGCCGCCGACCGCAACGCGCTCAGTAATCGACATTCGTAGCGGCCCCTGCTCGCCGGCGTGCCGACTATCTTTTTTCGACGGCTGCTTTAATGGCGCGCTTGGCCTCGTCGTAGACATTCGCGGGTTTGGCATAAAGCTGCTGCATCAGCCTTTGCATCTCCTCACCGCCCATCACGTCGACTTCGAAGTTGAGCTTTTGCGCGTCGGCGAGGAATTCCGGGTCCTTGGTGGTATCGACGAAAGCCTTGCGCAGCATCGCCACGCGGTCAGCCGGCACACCGGGCGGCAGCACGAAGGGGCGGCCCATCTCCTGGCGCGCGAATAGCAGCTCGAGCACCTGCTTGTGTACGTCGCTTTTCACCAGATCTAGCAGCGACGGAACGCCGGGCAGCTCCGGATTGGGCGTCATGCCGAGCTGCAGGATAATTCGGATTTTACCTTCGCTCAGCTTTTGCGCGCTCGACAGCTTGATGGCGCTCCAAGGCACGCCGCCGCGGCCGTCGGCCTCCGCGCGCTCGATCGCCAGCATCATTCCGGCATCGCCCTGGTAGCCGGACACGACGCGGAATTTGGTGCCGAGAAACTGGTTGATCAGCATCGGATAGATCACGCCGTCGGTCTCGGCGCCCTCGGCCGCCAGCACCGCTTCAATCTTCTTGGCGTCTTCGATCGACTTGACCTTGCTGTCGCCCGAGACGATCAGCACGTTGGTTTCACGGTTCAGGCTACCCAGCCAGTTAAATTCGAGCGGCTTGAAATGGAAGGTCTTATCGAGCAGCAGCGGATCAAGCAGCAACGTGCGCTGCACCTGGCCGATGGCGGTACCGTCGCGCGGGGCGGTCGCGTAGAGCTGGTTGGCGAGAACAGCGCCGCCGGCGCCCGGAACGTTCTGGAAAACGATCGTCGGGTTGCCGGGGATGTGCTTCGACAGATGGCGGCTGAGTAGGCGCGCATAGGCGTCGTTGACGCCGCCGGGCGCCGAGCCGGCCATCAGCGTGACCTGCTTGCCTTTGAAGTAGTCGTCGGCCGGCGCCGGTCCCGCACTCAGGATCGCACAGCCAATCGCCATCACCGATGTCCAAAGCCGCCTCGTCATCGTCCTCTCCCCGGATTTTATTGAACTGCGCTTTTGCACATTCATTGCGACCGGCCTGCTCACTGGCGAAGGCTATCGTTTTTCCACCGCCGCCTTAATGGCGCGCTTGGCCTCGTCGTAGACCTCCTTCGGCTTGGCATAAAGCTGTTGCATCAGCTTTTGCATCTCTTCGCCGTCCATGACATCGATTTCGAAGTCGTGGCGCTGTGCCTCGCTGAGGAATTCGGGATCCCTGGTCGTGTCAATGAAGGCTTTCCGCAGCATCGCGACGCGCTCCGCCGGCACACCGGGCGGCAGCACGTAGGGTCGGCCCATTTCCGAACGAGCAAACAGCAGTTCCAGCACCTGCCGCTGCACGTCGTTTTTCACCAAGTCGAGAAGAGAGGGAACGCTGGCCAGTTCCGGGTTGGGCTTCAAGGCCATTTGCAGGATGACTTTGATCTTGCCGTCGGAGAGTTTTTGCGCGCTCGATGCCTTGATGGCGCTCCAGGGGACACCGCCGCGGCCTTCGACCTCACCACGCTCGATCGCGAGCATCATGCCAGCGTCGCCCGGATAGCCGGACACGACACGAAACTTCGTGCCAAGAAAGTCGTTGATCAGCATCGGATAGATCACACCCTCGGTTTCGGCGCCCCCGGCCGCCAGCACCGCCTCGGTTTTCTTTGCGTCTTCGATCGACTTGACCTTGCTGTCGCCCGAGACGATCAGCACATTGGTTTCGCGGTTCAGGCTGCCGAGCCAGTTGAAGTCGATGGGATTGAAAGCGAAGGTCTTGTCGAGCAGCAGCGGGTCGAGCAGCAGGGTGCGCTGCACCTGGCCGATGGCGGTTCCGTCGCGCGGCGACTTCTCGGCGAGCCGGTTGGCAAGCACGGCGCCGCCCGCGCCCGGCACGCTCTGAACAATGATCGTCGGATTTCCCGGAATATGCTTCGGCAGGTGGCGGGCGAGCAGGCGCGCGTAGGCCTCATTGACGCCGCCCGGATTCGAACCCGTCATCAACGTCAACTGCTTGCCTTTGAAGAAGTCGTCGGCCGCCGCCGGTCCGGAACCAAGGACCGCGCAACCGATCGCCAACAGCGAAATCCAAAGCCGCCTTTTCATCGCGTTCTCCCGGAGCAACATTATTAAAGCTGCGCTTTTGCGCATTCATTCGCGGGACCGCCTTGAACCTTGAAAAGGCGGCGGTCCCGTTCTCAAATGCCGTGGCTACGGACCAGCCGGCAGAGGGCTAGTTGCGGTAGTCGGGGAACAGCCGGTCGGCGAGACGCACCATCCCCTTCCAGTCCTTGCCGCCGTCCCCCCTGCCCGCGTTCGAGGTCTTGGTCTGCTCAATCGCGTATTTCTGGACTTCCGGGTCGATCAGGACGATCTCGCGTCCGCCGGCGAGCGCCGCGATCTGGCCCTGGCAGGCGATTTCGAGTTGGTGATGCTGGACCATCGCCGCGCCAATCGACGGGCCACACACCAGCGAACCGTGATTGCGCAGGATGGCGATATTCTTGCCTTCGATGTCCTTCAGCAGCGGCTCGCGCTGGCGGATGTCGAATTCGAAGCCGCCGAATTTGTGGTAGGCGATTTTGCCCATGAAATGCATCGCGTGCTGGTTGATCGGCAACAGGCCGTCCTTCTGCGCGCCGACACCCATGATCGCGGCGGTGTGGGAATGGATGGTTGCATTGATATCCGGGCGCGCCGCCATGATGCCGGCGTGGATGACCAGCCCGCCGCCGCGCAGCTTGGAAAAGCCTTCCTGGCGCGGATTTCCGTCGAAATCGAACTTGACCAGCGATGAAGCGGTAACTTCCTCAAAAAATGCATCGGAATGCTTGATCAACAGCGCGTCGGGCTCGTCGGGAACGCGGACGCAAAGGTGATTATGCGCAAGATCGCAAATTCCCCAGTGGCCCATCAGCCGATATGCCGCCGCCAACTCCAGTCGTGCATTCCATTCCGCATCGCTGACGGACAATGGGTTATGTAAACCCTGGGCAGAAACCTGAATGTTCATTTCTTCTTCCTCCCGTATTTCGCGAAATTATCAATCCGCTTGCCCCTACCATGTCTGAACCGGGCTCATGCTTCAAGTTATCCGACAACCCTTACATTGCTGGTCCCGCAGTGATTGCTTGTCAGGACGTTAAGCCAGCGCGATGCCGGCCAGTTTAAAAACGACACCTGCCCTTAAAACAGAGCTGTGGCGCGCATCGCGACCGCACGTCCGCGCCGCGGCAAAACTGGACGAAACTTGGAGGGCTAGATATCGTTTCACGGCGTTTGGACAATTCGGGGGGAACGACGATGAAGGCGGTCTATTATCATGAAGCCGCCAAACCGCCTGAAGACCTGATCGACGCCGTCAAGGAATTTCCTCAGGCGAGCCTGGTAGCCGCAGGCAAGCCTGCCGAGCTCGGCGAAGCCCTCAAGGACTGCGAAGTCCTGATCATCAACAACCGCTCCTACACCGCGGACAATGCCAAGCTCATTCGCAATCACGGAACTGCGCTGAAGTGGATCCAGTTTTCCACGTCGGGCATCGACAACGCCATCAAGAATGGGCTGCCGTCCAACGTGGTCGTCACCAATATCGCCGGGCTGCGCGCTTTTGCTGTCGCCGAGCACGCTTTGATGCTGATGCTGGCCCTTGCCCGCCGCGTGCGCGCGACCGAAAGCGCGAGAACCCGTCAAACCTGGGCCCGAGACGAGATCACGCCATCCATGGACAACTTGGCGGGCAAGCAGCTCTTGATCATCGGGCTTGGCGCCATCGGACAGGAAATCGCCCGGAAGGCAAAAGCCTTCGACATGAAAGTGACCGGCATCAGCCGCACGTCCGAAGCGGTGCCGCATGTGGATCAGGTTTTACCACGGAGCGAATTGAAAGCGGCCTGTGCGCACACGGATATGGTTGTGATCGCAGCCGGCGCGGACGCCGGTCAATTGCTGAGTCGCGAGGCGATCGTGGCAATGAAGCCAACCGCCTTCGTGGTAAATATCGCGCGCGGCCAGTTGATCGACGAACCGGCGTTGATAGCGGCGCTGCAGGGCGGAAGGCTTGCCGGGGCCGGCCTCGACGTGATGGCGACCGAGCCGTTACCGAAGGATCACGTGTTCTGGGAATTGGAAAATGTGATCATGACTCCGCATGTGGGAGGCGCTGGGAGCCAAGGAATAGGCGGCGGGCTCGGCAGCATCTTCGCGGATAATCTTCGTCGCTGGATCGACCGCAAACCCCTCACCAATGTGCTGATATCCCCGCAAGCGTGACCTCCAGAACAAGCGTTGCAACAGTGAGGAGCGTTGGCCTAGGCTGCCGTGAGACAGTTCATTAGGCACGATGGGAGACCCGATGCTCTCTCGATTTATTCTCGCCGGCATCCCTGCTGTTCTGGTCGCCGCGTGGTTCTCGTCGCCCGTCCCAGCGCAGGACGCCAGCCAGTTCTTCAACGGCAAGACCATAGATCTCTACGTCGGTTTTGACGTCGGTGGCGGCTATGACCTGCGCATGCGGCTGCTCGCACGCCACATGGGGAAACATATCCCGGGCAATCCCACCATCGTGCCGAAGAACATGGAAGGCGCCGGAAGCCTGCGGCTGGCCAACTGGCTGGCCAATGTCGCACCGAAAGACGGCACGGCTATCGGCATGATCGCCCGTGGCGCCGCCTTCGATCCCATTATCGGACAGACGTCGGCGGCTCAATTCAAGGGTACAGATTTCGGTTGGATTGGGAGCACCAGCGACGAAACGAATGTCTGCGCAGTGATGTCGAAGACCGGCGTCGCCAAGTTCGAGGACGTGCTGACGAGGGAAACCATCGTCGGGTCCACCGGCTTGTCCGACAGCGGCAAGTTTCCACTGGTGCTGAATGGAATGCTGGGTTCGAAGTTCAAGCTAATTTCCGGTTACAAAGGAACCGGCGCCATCGTTCTGGCAATGGAGCGCGGGGAAGTTGAGGGACGCTGCGGCTGGAACTGGTCCAGCATGAAATCGTCTCATCAGAACTGGCTCGATCAGAAAATCGTCGTGAGGCTCCTTCAATTCGAACTCAAAAAACACCCCGAGCTTCAGGACGTGCCCCTGGTCATAGACCTGGCTAAGAACGAAGAGCAGAAGGAGATCATGAAGGCGATTTTCGCCAGCCAGACCATTGGCTGGCCGTTCCTGGCCCCGCCGGGAATTTCAGCAGATCGGCTCAACGTCCTACGGCGCGCGTTCCAGGCCACCATGGAAGATAAAGACTTCCTGGCAGAGGCCGGGAAGGCAGGGATCGATGTCCGGCCGCTTTCAGGTGAGCAAATCAAGGACATCGTCACCGAAGTTTATTCGCTGCCGCCGGAACTGGCAGCCAAGGCCGCAGCGTTGCTGAACGTTCGGGAATGACTGGATAGTGGCTTCCGCCGGCCTCGACCGCCAAATTGACGTCCTTGGCGGTGCCTTCCGGCGTGCGGCCGATCACTTCCTCCGTGGCCGGGTTGACGGATTCCATCCAGCGGCCGCTTTCGCTCGCCACGAGCTTGCCGCCGATCAGCATCCGCATGTCCTGCAGCTTGGTGGAACGCACGGCTTCGTTCATCGCCGTACTCCCTTGAACGGCTTTATGTGATGGCAATGTACTTCGCCGCGGCATGTGCCCTCGAGTGCGCCACGCGCCGCATCCGCGACGCAATAAGGCCCGGAAGGTTGGAACCTTCCGGGCCTTTGTCGAAGCGATTGCCCTAGGGCCTATCGCCACTCACCTTCCTCTTCGGCCGCCGCCACGGGCAACGCGTCCACCGCCGCCGCGTTGCTGCGCCAAGCTCGCCCGGCCGCGCTGGTTGCTGATGCCGCGATTTGAACGCATGTGGTTGCGGTTCACCGAAGAACGCTGGGCGACGCGCTTCTGCGAGGCGCTGGCGCGTTTCACCTGCTTGTTCGATGCCCGGTCCTGCGAGACGTTCTGGTTTGCCTTGCGGCGGTTATCGACGTTGGCCTGCCGGTCCCGCCTGTTGTTGCGGTCGTTGAGCGCCGCATTCCGATTGTCGCGGTCGCGGGCAACCTGATCGCCGCGCCTGCGGTCGCCATTATGCGCAAAGCGGTCGCGATCCCGGTGCCGGCGGTGCACGTTGCGGCAACAAAAGATGTCGCGATGCCACCAGTCGAAATCGCCGCCCCACCAGTTGTCGGCGATGGCCCAGGCGCCCACGGCAAAGGCGGCGAAGGTCAGCCCCGCGACCAGCGGATCGGCCCCGTAGTAATAGCCCGGCCAGTAGTAAGGTGGATAGGCCGGATAGGGCCACGCGCCGTAGACGAAGCCCGGATCATAGTAAGGCACGTACGCCATGGTCCGCGAGACCGGCTCGATCGCGATGATATCGCGGTTGTCCTGACGGCGGTGCGTCACCTTCTGCTGCTTTGTGGTCTTAAGCTTGTCCTCCGCCTGGGCGCGGGCGCGCAGCCGCTGCACGGCGTCCATGACGTCCTGCTGCTGGGCGAAGACAGCGTCGCCAAGCTTTTCCGTCCAATCGCGCTTATCGCTCATCATCGCGAGCACCGGCGGCGTCGCGGTGAGCTCCTTCACGCTGTTATCCCAGTCCTGCTTGTCGGCGGCGGCCTTGAGCGCCTTGCCCTTGAGCGACTTGTTCTGGTCGAGCCAGCGCTTCGCCTCCACCACTTCGTCCGAATATGTCGCGGCCATCAGCACGTTCGAGAGGAGCGGGTCGGGATAGAGCGCGATAGGGGCGACGAGCTGGTCGAGCTCAGCCTGCGAGAGTTTCTTCTCCTGGCCGGCTGGCTGCCCCTGCTGCGGCTCGGACCGTTGCGATGGCTGTGCTGCCGGAGGCGAGGTCTGGGCCTGATTGGGCTGCGCCTGGGGCGGCGGGTTTGCGGTGTCGGGTTGCGGGGCCTGCGCGGCCGCTCCCCAGGAAACGGTGGCAAAGGCGATGACGGCGAAGAGCGTGGTTGGGAGCCGTGTCGTCATGGTCGTCCTCCCTTCGATGAATCAAGCGCTTGGGAGGAACGCACGCAAGGCTGTCGGGCTCCCGACGGTGAAGCAGGCGACCGATCACTTTGTGGTCACAGCGCGACCGCGAAGCGGGGGGTGGGAGGAAGCCGTTAAACCGCCGTCCGGCAGGTCTTTTTTCGTCAACCAATAGCGCCTATATTACGAAGTGCCGGGGCGACCCGGCTATGGCGATAAGTGGACGTCGTAATAAACCTTTCGGACCCGGGGGCAGTACCCGGCGGCTCCACCCAAGCCCAGCTTTAGGCTGGGTTTCGGCGGGGCCGAACTAGGATCGACGAGGGTGTAAAGGACGCTCTTTTGCTCGGCATGGTTCCGCCGTTATCGGGCCAAAGCACTAGTTGCAAACGACAACTATGCTCCGGTTGCTCAGGCCGCGTAAGCGGTTTGAAAAACCAAGTCTGAAGCCCTAGCGGGTTAAGCTCCGTTAGGCGGGGTTCGGAGGCACCTGGCAACAGAAGCCTCCACTTATTCCATTAGAATGCTTTTGCATCCCTTCGCCGCCGCCGCTAAATTTGTTGCGGGGTTGGGGAGAAATAAGATGAAAGCTGCGTGGATGTTTCTGCCGGTGCTGTTACTCGGCGGCGGCGCTGCGAATGCGGCCGAAGTGTATTGCGATATGAAGGGCGGATCGCTGCCTGACGGCGCAGAGCGCACGCGTGATTGGTACGTCGTCAATTACACCGGCCGAAAGCCGCAACTGCCGGGGCAAACCAAGCCCTTCGAATGGTGCTCGGTCACATTTAATTCCTTCGGCGGGATGTACCGACCGATCGAGCTTGTTACGGAGCCGAAGCTGGGCGAAGCGAAGACCACTCATAATCGCCTTTGGTACCGCTCGAAGAAGAATGGAGACGACCTAGTGACCATACGGTTTCACAAACTGGGACGTACCGGACAGCCCGAAAGCGCCCTCGTTCACTACCGCATTCACGTCACGGACAAACCGCTGTAACGGATCAAAGCGGCGTTGGGAGGCACCTGGCAATAAAAGCCTCCACTTATTCCCTGATTTTGATTTGTAAACTTTCCTGCGTCATGGCCGGGCCGGTTAACACTTCGCGCCCGTCAGCGTCGACATCCGTCGCCTAATCTAATTCTCCGAGTTAGTTATCGGGCGCTGCGAAGGCGGAACTGGAGGCACCTCCAGTTTCTCGCGGATGCTCTCCAGTCGCATCTTGAAAAAATTCAATTCGCTCTGCATTTCACCGAATTGGCCGGCAAGTGCGCCCTGTTGTTGCACCACGCCGTCGAGTTGACCAGAAAGACTGCTGAGGCTGCGGTCAATCCCGGCATCGAGTTCTGCCAGCCTCTTGGCAATATCGGCGCGCTGACTGTCTGCAGCAGCGACGGCGCGCAGGCCCCGATCCAACTTGGTCTCGAGCGCAGCGATCGTCTTGGCGATGTCAGCGTACTGATTGTTTGCAGCAGTGATGGCGCTGATGCCCCCGTCCATTTTGGCCTCAACCCCAGCGATCATTTTAACGATGTCGTTATGCTGATCGCCTGCAGCGGAAATGGCGCTGGTGCTCCGATCCAACCTGGCCTCGAGCCCTGCGGTCGTTTTGGCGATGTCAGCGTGCTGATTATTGGCAGCAGAAATGGCACTGATGCTCCGATCCACCTTGGCCTCAAGCTCGTTGATTCTCGCAACAATGCCGGCGTAGTGATTGTCGATCGATGCAAAGCGTCCGGCGGACAATGCGAGCCACACGGTCATGATCGCAACGATGACGCCGGGCGCAATCCAATCTCTGGGTGTCATGTGTTGTCCCGCTTTGCGGGTCGAACCTAGCACGTCCCGACGCGTCCGTTATCCAGGATGCCCGGATAGAGCGCGCGTCTTTGCCCGACGATGACGATGGGATCAGTACACGCTGAAAACCGCGGTGGTGCGCTTGGCAAACCGCGGCTCCGACGTGGTGATTTGTTCGCCTTCAATGCCAAGTTGGAAAATTGCCAGCGGGCGCGGCGCGCTAGCCCGAGGCCTTGCCGGCAGATCGCGGGGCAATGGCCTGTTGGTCCGCCCGTTCTTGCTCTGCCTTTTCAGCCAGCGAAGCATATTGCTCCGCCGTCTGGCGCGCCATGTTGGCATCCGCCGGGTCGCTCATCAGCTCAGCGATGGCGGAGCAAAGCTGCGCCTTGGCGCGAAGATGCGCTGGGTCCGACATTTGCGTTTCCATTCGTTCTAACTGGGCCGGAGATCGCACAGCTCATCGCTAAAAACGCGGCCCGATGTAAGACAACCAATTGCCTTGTGTACAGTTCCACACATTCGAGGAAAAGCCGCCGCAGCCGGATTTGCGCTCAGTACGACGAAGCGCCAAGCGCTTTTTCGGCCTTACTGTCGCGTCCAAGCTGGCGGCTTTGTGGCTTTTATCCGGCGCGCTTCCTTCACCAGCTCTTTCACCGCTCCGGTAAGGGGAAGCGCCAGGCCCGCCGCGTCCGTCATGCCGCCGACAATCTGCATATCCTTCAAGGCCCAGGTGAAGGTGGTCTGATCCCAGTCTTCCAGCGCTTGGCTTTTTGCCGAGCTCAGCATCAACGCATCTCTGAGATTTGGCAGATCGATGCCGGTCGACTCGGCAATCCGGCCCGCCTCGATCAGCCCGATCGAGGTAATCCAGAGCATCAGATTGTTGATCGCCTTCGCCGCCTGGCCATGGCCGACCTCGCCGACATGCGCGATGTCAGAGCAAAAAGCCGAATAAACCGGCCGCCCGCGCGCCACCACATCGGCGCTGCCGCCAAACAGCGCCAGCAACTTGCCCTCATCCGCAAAGAAGCGGCCCCGGCAGATCGGCGCGTCCAGGATAAAGCAGCCTTTCTGCGCGGCGACCTCCTCGAGATGTTTGACTGTCTTTGGCGAGACGGTGGAGGAGACGGCCACAATTCCGCCGGCGGCGAGTGTGGACAAGACCCCGCCGTCACCCAGGCAGACAGCATTCACCTCCTCGTCGTAGCCGACGCCGAGGATGACGAATTGGCTTCCTTCGCAAACGCCGGCGGCATTGCTGGCAATGCTTGCGCCCATCGCCTGCACCTTCGCGCAGCTGTCACTGCTCAGGTCAAAGGCCGTGACCCCGTAACCGTGCTTGCGCAGATGCTTCACCATCGGTTGACCCATCCGGCCCGTGCCGATGATCCCGATGCGTTGTTTGCTGTCGTTCATGTGAATCGTTCCTGTTTCTATCTTGCCGATCAAAGAGGGCTAACGTGCGTAGCGCGGTCGCGGGGTAACGGGCGCTTGAGCGCCTCGGTCGAGGGTCGAGAAGCCCGGCCGCACCTGCACGGGCCTCTTGCCAGCCATCGCATGAGCCAGCAAATGGCACGGGCTCGCCTGCCAAGTCTGGCCGTTATTGCCTGATATTGTTTGCCAATTTCCATTGCTTTGGCGCGGTGCCGCGCTTCCTCCAAAGGGCTGATTGCCTTTGGGCCGCGCTCAAGCCGATAATGCCGTCATAAACAACCAAGAGGTGCCGCCCCGCGGAAGGGAGCTGCACGGGAGGAGAGCTGATGTCCCGCCTGTCCATTTATGCATTGATCCTGGCTGCCAGTGCGGCGCTGGCCGCGCCTGCTTCAGCACAGCAAGCACAAGTTGCGCTCGGTGAGCCGGTCTCGGTCGAGACCCTGGCCATGGCGATCGCTTTCGAGCGCGCCAGGGAAAAGGGCGTCGATCTGAAGATCACGTCCTTTTCCAAGGAGGAACTCGCCGTCCAGGCGGTGATCAGCGGCCAAGCCCAGATCGGCATCGCGACGCCTTATTCGGTGATGCAGAAATCGCAGGGCACGATCAAGAACCTAGTCACGCTGACGCGGCTGGTGTTCTTCCCGATCGTCGAAAAGGCCACCTATAAGAGCTGGAAGGATCTCGACGGCCAGCCCTTCACCTTCCATGCGCGCGGCAGCGGCACGGAAGCCATCGGCAACATCATGGCGAAACGTCAGGGCATCCAGTTCGGCCAGCGCAATTACATCTCCGGCTCGGATAACCGCATCGTTGCGCTGATGAACGGCCAGATCAAAGCCACCATTCTCGATCTGCCGAATACCAAGATCCTGATGGAAAAGGCCAGCGACCGCTTCGCCACCTTGCCTGGCGTCGAAAATCCCTCGAGCGACGAAATCCTCTTCGCCCGCACCGACTGGCTCGACAAGAACAAGGACAAGGCCGACATCCTGGTCGCCGAGTTCGTCAAGCTCTGGGACGAGATGCAGAAGAACCCCGGCATCATCGAGCAGGAGCGCGTCAAGCGCGGCATGCTGAAGGACCTGCCGAAAGAGATCGTGGAAAAGACCACCGCCTTCTACACCACCGGCGTCAAGGAAGGCCTCTACAAGACCGGCGGCGGCGACGCGGCCAAGGCGGACTTCGAGTTCTATGGCGAAGCCGGCCAGCTCACCGGCTCGAACCTGAAGGTCGAAGACTTCTGGTACCTCGCGCCTTACGACAAGGCGACCAAGAAGTAGTCCGCTTCTCCTTTCGACGGCAATGCGAGCGCGATGGTTTCGCGCTCGCATTGTTCCATGGCAACTATTTACAAGAACAACGAGCAGACCTTGGCGCGTGACTATCGTTCCACCGCTTTGACACTGGCGTCCTTCGTCATCGTGCTGGGCGCCTGGGAATATGCCGGCCGCCTGCCCGTGAGCAACGCGTTCCCTCCGCTTTCCACCACAGCGGTGGCGGCCTGGGAGATGACCCGCGACGGCCGCCTGCCGCAGGCGCTCGCCATCACCATCGTGCCGATGGTGATCGGCGTGACCATCTCCGCCCTTATGGGGGTGATGCTGGGTCTCGCCACCGGCCTCGACCGCCGGGTCGAATGGCTCGGCATCCCTCTCTTCCTGGTGCTGCAGGCCGCGCCGCTCGCGGCCATCATTCCAATGCTTGTGCTGGCTTATGGCGTCGGACTTGCCGCCAAGGTATCGGTGGTCGTCATCATGGCTGTGCCGGTGATCGTGCTGAATTCCTACAAGGCCGTGCGGCACACCCCGAAGTCGTTGCTGGAAATGGGCCACTCCTTTCTCGGCACGCGCCGGCAAACCATCTTCAAGGTCATCCTGCCGGCGGCGAGCCCGGTGATCTTCGCCGGCTTGCGGCTCGGTACCGCGGCCGGCTTCGTCGGCGCTGTCCTCGCAGAGCTGCTGATCAGCCCAACCGGCATCGGCGACCTCATCACCTATCACCAGTCGATCGCGGAATATCCGGAGATGTATGCCGCCATCGTCTCGGTGATCGTCCTCTCCGCCCTCTTCCTGGAATTTCTCGACCGGCTGGAACTCATGCTGTTCCGGCCTGAAAGGCGCGCCGCGTGACTGTAGCAAACGCAACGATGCAAACCGGCACCGCCGCCGTCAGCGTGCGCGGCGTGTCCATGATTTATCCCGGCCCGGTGCATGCCCTGCAGGATATCGACCTCGATTTTCCCGCCGGCCAGCTCACCTCGCTGCTCGGACCGTCCGGCTGCGGCAAGACCACGCTGTTGAAGATCATCGCCGGCCTGCTGACGCCGGCGTCCGGCACGGTGATGGTGAATGGCAAAAAGGTGGAAGGGCCGGGACCCGAGCGCGCTTTCGTGTTCCAGGATTTCGCGCTGCTGCCCTGGGCCACCGTGATCCGCAATGTCGCCTTCGGCCTCGAGCTGCGCGGCGTTCCCACTTCCGAGCGCGAAGCGGTCGCCGAGAAATATATCGGGGAAGTCGGCCTACGCGGCTTTGAGCGGAAATATCCGCATGAGCTATCGGGCGGCATGCGCCAGCGCGTCGGCCTCGCGCGCGCGCTGTCGGTGCAAGCCGACGTGCTCTTGATGGACGAGCCCTTCTCCGCCGTCGACGAGCAGACCCGCCGCAAATTCCAGGAAGATCTGTTGCAGCTCGTCACGGTCGAGAAGCGCACTTTCCTGTTCGTCACCCATAGCATCGAGGAAGCGGTCTATCTCTCCGACCGCATCGTGCTGCTTTCGCCGCGCCCCGGCAAAGTCTGGAAGATCATCGAGCCGATAGCTGTCGCGCGAGCTCTCGCCGGACCAGATCCGCCGCGAGCCGGGCTATCTCGATACGGTCGAGTCGATCTGGCAGAACCTCAAGGACTACGTCGAGTAATCCCATGGAACTGCTCGGATACAGAGTCCCGAAATTCGCTTCGCTGCTGCTGTGGGCGCTGATCTGGGAGATCATCGGCCAGGCGCATGTGACGATCCTGTTGCCGCCGCTGTCGCAATGCATCATGCGGCTGTTCGAGATCGTGCCGACGGAAACCTTCTGGTCGGCACTGCGCATCACCGCGCAGGCGTTCATTCTCGGCGTGGGAATTTCCGTTCTGGTCGGCGTGCCGCTCGGCGTCATCATGGGGCGCTCGCCGCTGATCGATCGCCTGCTGCTGCCCTGGGTCAGCCTGTTCGTCAGCGCGCCGCTCACCGCGCTCGTGCCCGTCATCATGGCGCTGTTCGGCTTCGGCGAGACCACCATCGTGCTCACCGTCGTGCTGTTCGCCATCTGGATCATCATCCTCGATTCCCGCGCCGGCAGCCGCGGCATCTCGCCGTCATTGATGGAAATGGCCAAGAGCTACGGCGCCTCGCGCTGGCAGGCCTTCACCAAAATCTATCTCTGGGCCGCGTTGCCCGAAATCCTCGCCGGCATCCGGTTGGGTCTGGTGCGCGCAGTGAAGGGCGTCATTATCGGCCAATTGATCGTCTCGGTTATCGGCTTTGGCTATTTGTTCGAGATCTATTCCACCAATTTCCTGATGGAACACATGTGGGCCTTGCTGCTTGTGCTGTTCGCCTTTGCCTATCTGCTGGATGCGGGAATGGGGGAACTGGAACGGCGAATCGACTATTATTCTGCTGCGCGGGGCTGACCGCCGGGTGGATCTGGCTTTTTAGCCGCGCCGACGCCACTTTAAGGCTGATTAGATCCTTCGCTCGTGCCAGACACCGCCTAATGACGGACTACATCCGCTACGACATCCTGGCCCAGAATGCGCTCCGCGGCGTGGTGCGCATGGTGATGGCCGACGCCGCCAAAAAGGGGCTTGCTCGGCGAGCATCATTTCAAGATCTCCTTCGATACGACGGCACCGGGCGTGAAGCTGTCGCTCGCGCCTGCGCGAGCAGTATCCGCAGGAAATGACCATCGTACTGCAGCACCAGTTCTGGGATCTGGAAGTCAGCGAAGAAGCTTTCGAGGTCGGCCTGTCCTTCAGCGGGATTCCGGAGCGGCTGCGCGTTCCCTTCGATGCCATCACCGGATTTTTCGATCCGTCGGTGGAATTCGGGCTGCAATTCGCAATCGTGGTGGAGGCCGAGGAGGACGAGCACGAGTCTGCGCCAGAAGCAAAGGTCAAGCCGCCCGTGCCGGTGAAGGCCGCCGAGAGGAAGCCGCCGGCAAGGCCTGCGGCCGGTCCGCGCGCCGTGCCTTCCCCACCGACACAGGACGAGGAACCGGATGGTGACGGCGACAAGCCGCGAAAAGGCGGAAAAAGTACCGGTGCCGAGGTCGTGAGGCTGGATCGCTTCCGCAAAAAGTGAGCGCAAGTGCTGCATGAGCAAGACGCGCACCGAAAGCGATACCTTCGGGCCGATCGAGGTACCGGCGGATCGCCATTGGGGCGCACAGACCGAACGCGCGCGGCTTAATTTCTCCATCGGCGAGGAAGTAATGCCGCCGGCGCTTATTCGTGCGTTGGCGATCGTCAAGCGCGCAGCCGCCGAAACCAACAAAGAACTCAAGCTGCTCGACGCCAAGCGCGCACGCGCCATCGTCGCGGCGGCGCAGGAAGTGATCGACGGCAAGCTCAACGGGAATTTCCCGCTGTCGATCTGGCAGAGCGGCTCCGGCACCCAGACCAATATGAACGTCAATGAGGTGATCGCGAACCGCGCCAACGAAATCCTCGGCGGCTCGCGCGGCGCCAAGGAGCCGATGCATCCCAACGATCACGTCAACATGAGCCAGTCGACCAATGACGCCTTCCCCAGCGCCATGCATATCGCGGCGGCGACCGAGATCGCCTATCTGCTTGATCCCGCGCTCGCGCATTTGCAGGAGGCGCTGCAGGCCAAAGTCAGGGAATTCTCCGGTATCATCAAGATCGGCCGCACGCATATGCAGGATGCGACGCCGCTGACGCTGGGGCAGGAATTCTCCGGCTATGCCGCGCAGGTTAAATCCGGCATCGTGCGCATGCGGCTGGCGCTGAAGCAACTCTATCCGCTGGCGCAGGGCGGCACCGCCGTGGGGACGGGACTGAACAGCAAGCCGCAATTCGGCAGGTTATTCGCGCAAAAAGTCGCAAAGATCACGCGGCTGCCTTTCGTCACTGCGCCCAACAAATTCGAAGCGCTGGCGTCACACGATGCTTATGTCTTCGCTCACGGCGCGCTAACTTCCGTCGCCGCCGGGCTGTTCAAGATCGCCAACGACATCCGCCTGCTCGGCAGCGGACCGCGTTCCGGGCTGGGCGAGTTGATCCTGCCGGAGAACGAGCCCGGCTCCTCAATCATGCCGGGCAAGGTGAATCCTACGCAGTCTGAATCGCTCACGATGGTGTGCGCACGCATTTTCGGTAACAACACCACGATCGTGTTTGCCGGTAGCCAGGGCCATTTTGAGCTCAACGCTTTCAAGCCGGTTCTGGCCTTCACCATGTTGCAATCGATCCGGCTGCTGGCCGATGCGGCGCGTTCCTTCACCGACAATTGCGTTGTCGATATCCGTGCCAATGAAGAGCGCATCGGCGAATTGATGCAGCGCTCACTCATGTTGGTAACGGCATTGGCGCCGAAGATTGGCTACGACAAGGCTGCGCAGATTGCCAAGGCCGCGCATGCGAACGGAACCACGCTGCGCGAGGAAGCGATCCGGCTGGGCCATGTTAGCGGCGCGGAGTTTGATCGCTTGATGCGGCCGGAAAAAATGATCCGCCCCGGCTGATCTTCTCCATGAATTTTAAATAATAATTGCGGGATGTAAGTCGTTGCTGCGATTGCCGCGAATCGCGGCGTGCAATCGCCGCCTTCCCTTTAGGATTCGTGTATATGGTCCGAAAGTACTGGATGGCCGTTGGCCGCGGCCCTTCAACAAACCGTGTTTTGCCCTGGGTGAACGATAGCGGCATCCTGTGGCCGTGCTGATTTGCGTTCCGCGATTTGCCACCTTGTGGTCGTAATGCACAAAGAGGGGTGGCTTCTGCTGCAGCATCAATCATGCATGTGATGAAAGTTCCGACCAGATATGGCTGACGTCGTCAATCTCCGCACGGCTTGCGCTGGTATCCAAAGACAGCAGGCGGAGAAAGACGCCGCGAAAAGTCGTCTCGCCTACGGACTGCCAAAATTTGACCGTAAGCTTGTTTAAACCCGTCGCGTCAACGCTCGGCCGCGATCTGGATTTGTTTCGGACTAGAACGGGAGAAGCTGATGAAATCGCCGGTCATTAAACGCTCGATTGTCATCGCCGGTCACAAGACAAGTGTCAGTCTTGAGGACGCTTTCTGGCAAGGCCTTAAGGATATCGCGGCGGCGCGGGATATGACCTTGTCGGAACTTGTCGCCACCATCGATACCGACCGCCGGCATGGCAATCTTTCCTCGGGCATCCGGCTTTTCGTGCTCGATCACTATCGCTCCCAGGTTGCAGACGTCCCAAAGGGGGAGTCGAACGGCCTTAACGAGCCGCTTCAATTCCGCAGCGTGGCTTCAGTTGTCGGGGCGGGCCGGTAACAATTGCAATGGAGCCGGAGGAGCGGATCGCGGCTGAGCCGCGGTTCCCCTCTGGGCACGAGCCGGCGCCTGCGCTGGTCTTTGTTCCAGAATATTAGGCAAGGGTTGAATCTCGATCGCCGGGGGCAGCGGCGGCGCGAGTGTGGGTGCGGCTGGCGAACTGTACCCGGGTGTTGGCGGCACAGGCGGCGGTGTCACGACCTTAGGTGGCACGGCTTGCGGCGCAGTTACAGGCGTCCGTGGCTCTTCCCTGGTAGCGGCGCGGCGTTTGGCTTCCATTGCTTCCAGTTGCTTCGACTGCTGCTCGACAGCGCGCAGCGTAAGCCAGGCGGTCAGTGCGCTGACGTCCACCGTCCGCTTCGGATTGGCGAGCGGACCGCTGAGGGAAATGGATACCACCGGCTGGTCGCCCGACGCCTCGTTTGCAGCTAGGCCGAGCCGCGCGCTCAGATTCTGTTCCAGCAAATCGAGGCTGCCGGCCACTGTCAGGTCTGCGCCTTCCGCGCGCGTCACCAGATTGGTCAGGCGGATTTGCCCGTGCGCGATGGTGATCACGCCCTCCGCCGACGGCACCGCTAGCGCGCCGCTTTCCAACGCGCCGGTGACGATCTCGCTGATCTTCTTCATGTCGAGCGCTACACCCTGATCAACCGCGCGCGTGGCGGTTTCGAACACCTTGGCGTTCAGTGACGCGAATTGCGCCCGCGAGAGCGACACCAGTCCGTTTCCGGATAACGAGCCAATCAGGGCCAGCGGACTGCGGCCCACGCCCTCGAGATCCACCTGCAGTCTGACGCGCCCGGTCACTGCCGGCTTGTTGGCGTTGGCCGGCGTTGCCGCAGTCTTGCCCTCCCCGGCCAAAAGCATCGCCGCATCGGCATTGGTCAGTCGCAGACTGCCATTCGCCGAAATGGCGTCGGCGCGCTTGTGAAACACGACATGACCTTTGGCCTGGCCGTCGGCCATGCTGCCCTCAATATCGGCAAAAGTGATTTCCGAGCCGCTGAATTTCAACGCGCCGCGCGCTTGGCGTAGTGTCAGGGTGGGCGTGAGATACACTCGCGCAGCGCGCAACTCGACGCGCCCTTCTGCGTCGTCCAGCAGGCCCTTGGTGAAAGGCTCGGACGACCAGGAGCGGGCATCCGGCTCGTTGAGCAGGCCAACCAGCGCGGTAAGTGCTGCCGGCGCTTCGATAGTGTCAGCCTCGATCTGGCCCTGGATTCGCATCGCCGGAGCGAAATCGATCGCCAGCTTCCCACGCG
Organism: uncultured Alphaproteobacteria bacterium; assembly: GCA_963728585.1. Lineage (GTDB taxonomy): Bacteria > Pseudomonadota > Alphaproteobacteria > Rhizobiales > Xanthobacteraceae > CANKHA01. The sequence goes on along the minus strand of CAVSLB010000002.1, from coordinate 89,922 downwards.
CAGGAATGCCGCCGAAAGTGCCGGAGAAATCACCCAGCGCGACCGAATCTCCCGTAAGGGAGAGATTGCCGGTCAGGCTGGCGGGAAGAGCGGCGGGCCGCGCGGATCCGCGCCGCAGCGGCCGGGCATCGGCAGTCGCCACCGCGAGCCGCAGCTCTGCCTTCGGCGCATCGGCGCGCAAGTTCACCACGCCTTTGGCCGAGGCGTCGAGGCCTCCGGCGAGCAGCCGGGCATCGAGCGCGAGGGCGTCGAGCGGGCCCGTCGCAGCCAGCCTGAGCTCGCCGGGACGATTGGCATCAACGATCAGCACATTGCCGAGATTGAGCAGGTCCACCACTGCGGAACCTTTGGTGGTCTCGATCTTCCCCTCCAGCCGAAGGTCGGAACCAGCAAGGCTTTGTAGGTCTGTCGCCGCGGCGGTCGCGATGCGAGCCGCCTGACCGCGCAGCGTCACCCGCAGATCGCCTGAGCGGCCGTCGATTGCCAGCTTCGCCACACCGCTCTGCTCCAGCGCCAGCGTCGCGTTGAGCTGCGCCGAAGGCATGCGCTGGGCGACGCGTCGGACCAGATCGGCGGAATCCGGAAAGAATTTTTCCGCCAGCGTCACGATGCCGGCGAGGTTGCCCGCGTCGAGCCGCACGCTCAGCGTGCCTTGCGGGGGTGATGAGGTCGCGTCGATCCGGCCGCTGACATCGAAGGCATTGCCGCCGACATCGCCGATGGAAAGCCGCTCGACGTGCAAACCGGTAGCATCGCGCCGGAAGCGCGCGCCGATGTTGGAGACCTGCACGCCCGCCACCACCGCGCGCCCGATGCCCAGTCCCAACGTCACCTCACGCGGGGTTTCGAAGGTCGTGGCGCCGCGTGCGGCGTCCGCGAAGGACATAAGGGCATCGACGTCGAGCTCGGCTGCATTCAAATCCGCATCGAGCCGCGCCGGTTTCTCGCCCGCCGCCCAGGCATAGGCGAAGCTGCCTTCCACCCATTTGCGGTCGATCTCGGCGGTGAGCCGGTGGAAGGCGATCTTCTCGCTGCTGAGCGTGACCTCGCCGCGAGCGCGGAACGGCTTCATACGCGTCGCCGATTGCAGGCTCTTGCCTTCCAGCCAGGCGATCAGCGCGGTGGGATCGGTGGAGTCCACGCTCACCGGGCCGGTGAAGCCGAGCTGCGTGGACGCGAGATCGAGCCGGCCGCTAAGATTGACTTGAGTGAATCCCGGCACACGCAATTCGAAACCATCGAGATTCCAGACTTCGCCGTCGCTTCGCAGGTCACCGCGCAGATTTTGGATGGTCGCGCCGGCGAGCGTCAGCGCTTCGATACTGAACCCGATGCGCGCCGGTATCGACGGGCGCAACGCGCCGGAGAAACTATTGCCCAAGGTTTTGAGCGCCGCGAAAGGCAATTGTCGCCCTGTACTGGCAGAGCCGAAGGCGCGGTCGAAGTCGACCTGCATCGCGGCGAGAACCCCCTCGAAGCGCGGCCGATCGCCAAATTTCAGTTCCGCTGTGCCGGTGAGCCGCACTGCCCGTTCCTCCGGGCCATATTGGAACTCAACCCCCTCGAACAACGCGGAGGAGGCGCTCGCCTTGACCTTGGCGGTGAGCCGCCAGGGGTCGCTCGCAAATGTCCGTCCGCTCGGGGTTGCGATGGCTGCGGGACGCGAAACGGTCATGGCGCCCTCGAAACGCGGCGCCGTTCCGGCCAATGACAGCACGCCGTCGGCTTCCACGGCGAGCGGCTTCTCCAACGGATCGAGATTCAGCCGCAGCTTGAGTACGCCCTCATCCGCCCGACCCGCCGCAATGCGGTAGGCATAAAGATCACCGGCAAGCACAAAGGCGCCCTCGCCCCTGAACGGGCCGGCCAGCGAGCGCACATCTCCATTGAACCAAAGCTTGTCGAGGCTGATGCGCGAGCCGCTGCGCGAATCCGTCAGCGTCGCGTGACCGTCCTCGATATTGAGCCGTTCGATCGATAATTGGTCGGGGTCGAAGCCGGGCGCGATCGGTGGCAGCGCCAGATTGCCGGCGCGATCAATTCCCAAATTAAACTGCGGCCCCGCCAAGTGCAGTTCGCGCGCACGCCATTGTCCGCGCACCAGCGAGCCCAGCTCGAGCTCGACCGCAAGCGAGCGAGCACGCACGCCGCTGCTGGCATCGGACGGCCCGATTTCGAGCCCACGCAGGATCAGCGCCGGGGTGGGCAGAATGGCCACTTCGATCGGACCCGTAATGCGGACGGGCGCGCCGATCAGTCGGCTGGCCTCGGTTTCGATGGAGGGGCGAAAGCGCCCCCAGTCCACCACCGACGGCCCAACCAGCGCCGCCAGCAGCGCCAGGATCAACGCGATCGCAAGTCCGAGCAATGTGGTCTGCACGCGAACCCCGCGAAAGGACCAGATTGGCCCAGTTTACCGGCCCCGGCTTAAGGAATGTCACAATATACAGGCATTCTCCCGCAGACGCGACAGATTTGCTTCACGCCAGAATCATCGGCTTTCGCTGTGGCCTCGGGGGCTTACGGCATCAAGAAGCAAGACCGAATGCGCTTCTAGAATCCGATTCGCCCGTTTCACAGCGAATCGGATTGCCAAAAAAAGCCGGTGACCTGTGTCAGCCGCCTGCGACAATTTTGCCGGGATTGAGAATCCCGTGTGGATCGAGCGCGGCTTTGAGCGCCCGCATCGCGTCGAGCGCCACCGGCCCATGCTCGGCAAGAAGGTATTTGATCTTGCCCTGCCCCACGCCGTGCTCGCCGGTGCAAGTGCCATCCATCGCCAGCGCGCGGTCGATCATGCGCTCATATACCGCGCGCGCCCGCGCCACCTCCTCGGCATCGGCCATGTCCACCAGCAGGGTGACGTGGAAATTGCCGTCACCGACATGACCGAGTATCGGCGCGAGCAGCTCGTTTTGCGCGAGATCGCGCTGGGTTTCAGTGACGCATTCCGCGAGACGCGAGATCGGGACGCAAACGTCGGTGGCGAAGGCCTGCACGCCGGGACGCAGCGCGCGCCCGGCCCAATAGGCATCGTGCCGCGCCTGCCACAGCCGGGTGCGATCTTCCGTCCTGGTCGCCCAATCGAACGGGCCGCCGCCGAGGTCCCCGGCAATTTCGCCGAACCGTTGCGACTGCTCCGCGACTCCGACATCCGTACCGTGAAACTCAACGAACAACATCGGGGTCTCTGGCAGCGCCAGCTTCGAATAAAGGCTGCACGCCTTGACTTGCAGCGCATCGAGCAGCTCCACGCGGGCGACGGGAATGCCGGACTGAATAGTGAGTATGGCGGCATTGCATGCCGCCGCGACCGAGGGGAAAGGGCAGACGCCGGATGCGATGGCTTCGGGCAATCCGTGCAATTTTAGCGTTAACTCGGTGATAACGCCGAGCGTGCCCTCGGAGCCGACGATCAGGCGCGTGAGGTCGTAGCCAGCCGATGATTTGCGTGCACGCCGCGCCGTCGTCATCAGCTCGCCATTCGCCAGCACCACTTTCAGCGCCAGCACGTTGTCTTTCATCGTGCCGTAACGCACCGCATTGGTGCCGGAGCAGCGCGTCGCCGCCATGCCGCCGAGCGAGGCGTCGGCGCCCGGATCGAGCGGAAAGAACAAGCCCTGGTCGCGCAGGTAATCGTTGAGCTGTTTGCGCGTGACCCCCGGCTCCACCACGCAATCCAGATCTTCCGTGTGCACCGCGACGACCCTGTTCATATCGGTGAGGTCGATGCAGATTCCGCCGAACGGCGCATTGACGTGGCCTTCCAGCGACGTGCCCGCCCCGAAGGGGATCACCGGAATACCGTGCCGGGCGCAGACGAGCACCGTCTCCTGCACATCCTGCGTCGAGCTGGCATAGACCACGCCATCGGGCGGCTGGGTATCGATCCAGGTAGTGGTATGGCCGTGCTGACGCCGCACGGCCTCCGAGGTCACCAGCTTGTTGCCGAACCGGGCGGCGAGCGAATGCAATGCGGCTTCCAGCGCCTTGCTATCGCGCGTCGCCTGAGCCTGTATTATCTGCGATGTCATAGCCATGAACCCGACAGCGGAAGCCTACCAGAGATGCGGCGGCGCCAGCAAAGCGCCGCGAGCACGTTACGCTGCGTTGCGCGGTTCAGGTCGGCGCGTTTCGTCCTCAGCCGCCCGGCGGCGGAATGGGATCAACATGCCGACGCGTTGACGATAGCGCCGATATTCGTCTCCAAACTGCGCGACGAGGTCGCGTTCTTCCAATGCAATGCCGACGAAAATATATGCAGTGGTGACGAGCGCGAACATCAGATGTCCAAGGGTCATCACCGGCGTGGCCCAAAAGGCGATGATAAATCCCATATAGATCGGGTGGCGCACGACCGTGTAGAGCGCCGGGGTCCGAAACCGCGGGGCCGGCAGGCTGCGACCGACCAGATTCTCGATTACCTGGTGCAGGCCGAATAGCTCAAAGTGGTTGATCATGCACGTGCTGGCCAGCACGATACTCCAGCCGATCAAGGACAAGGCGGTCAGGGCCGTGGCCAGTACCGGTATGTCGACTTGCCAGATCACTGCCGGAATTGGTCGCCACTGCCAGAACAGCAGCATGAGCGCCAAGCTCGCGAGCAGCACATAAGTGCTGCGTTCTATCACCGGCGGCACAAATCGCGTCCACCATCGCTTAAACTCCTTGCGCGCCATGATGCTGTGCTGCAGGGCGAACAGCGAGAGCAGAAGCAGATTGACAATTACCGCTTCCGAGAGCGAACCGGCGGGGCCGGTATCGATCGTTTTCGGCAGCGGCAACCCGGTGACGAAACCAATCGCGTAAAGAAACGTGCCCAGGAAAATCGTGTATGCGGCCGAGCCGTACAAGAATGCCAGAATGCGCGTCATCGTCGTCTCCCTTTGAACATTGCCAAAGCGCCACAATCGACCCGGCTTAGATGCCCGATTTGCAGCATTCCGGCTTTGAGAGGCCCTTAAGCCCGTCTTGAGATTGGCTTGATTTTCTCGAGCCCTCCCCCGCGCCCGGACGAAAAACTGCGGTATTCTTGGTAATCCGCTGAGCGGGGACCGCAGGTGCTGTTCTTATTCGAAAACTTTGTACTGGACGCGAGCCGCCGGGAGCTGCGCCGCAAGGGCGCGCTGATCCCAGTCGAACCGCAGGTATTCGATCTGCTGGTCTATCTATTGCGCAATCGCGATCGGGTCGTCAGCAAGGACGACCTCATCGCATCCGTCTGGAATGGGCGGATTGTCTCAGAGTCCACGCTGAGCACGCGCATCAACGCCGCCCGCCGCGCGGTCGGCGACAGCGGCGAGGAACAGCGGCTGATCCGCACCGCCCCGCGCAAGGGCCTGCGCTTTGTGGGTACCGCGCGTGAAGGGCAAGTGCCGTTGGACGCTTCAGCGCCAATGTCTCCCGCCATCGCGAAACAGGAAATCAGTTTTTGTAAAACACAGGACGGCATCAATCTCGCGGTGGCAGCCGTGGGCAATGGCCCGCCCCTCGTCAAAATCGCCAACTGGCTCACCCACATCGAATACGATTGGGAGAGTCCGATCTGGTCGCCGCTGCTGCAATTTCTCGCCGAACGCTACCGCCTGATCCGCTATGACGGCCGTGGTAACGGTTTGGCCGATCGCGATGTCACGGACATCTCATTCGACGCATTCGTGCGCGATCTGGAAACCGTGGTCGACGCCATGCAATTGTCGAAGGCGGCCTTTCTCGGCATTTCGCAGGGCGCGGCGGTTGCGATTGACTACGCCGTGCGCCATCCCGAGCGCGTTTCCAAGCTGATCCTCTATGGCGGCTATGCCGTCGGACGGAACAAGCGCGGATCGCCGGCGGAGGCCGACATGGCCAAGGCTTTCCTCGCCATCATGCGACATGGTTGGGGGGACGAGCATTCCGCCTTTATGAGAGCCTTCAGCTCGGTATTCCTGCCGAATGGGTCGTCACAGCAGATCAAATGGCTGGTCGATTTGCAGCGCATCACGACATCGGCGGAAAACGCCGTCCGCATTCGCAACGCCTGCGACAATATCGACGTGACCAATCTCCTGCCGAAGGTGCAAGTGCCGACTCTCGTGATCCATTGCCGGCACGATAATGTGGCTTCCATCGACCAAGGCCTGTTAATGGCCCGATCGATCCCGCATGCGAAATTGGTCACGCTGGAGAGCGAAAATCACGTCGTCTTGGCCGATGAGCCGGCGTGGCCGAAGCTGATCGGGGAGATCGAAAGCTTCCTGTCGGCGTGACGGCCTGGCCGGCGGTTGCCAAGGCCGCGAGGTGGCCGTCCCGCGGAATAGCCCCTCCCATTCTCTCGCCACCATCGCCATCTTTAATGTGAAGAATCGCCCCATCATGCGATAGACAGTTGACGTCTGGCCGGGGTGGCCAGGCAGCAGGATACCATGGCCGAACCGGTAAAAATTTCTCCTGAAAACAACGACTTGCCTGGTTTTAAGCCGGGCGGCATTGCCGCACGCGCGATGCCGGGGCCGCGCGGCTATCTTGCCGACCTCAACCCCGAGCAGCGCGAAGCGGTGGAAAGCCTGGACGGGGCAGTGCTGGTTCTGGCCGGCGCGGGCACCGGCAAGACCCGCGTACTGACAACCCGCATCGCCCATATTCTCGCCACCGGCCGGGCGCGACCGGGCCAAATCCTCAGCGTCACCTTCACCAACAAGGCGGCGCGCGAGATGAAGGAGCGCGTCGGCAGAATGGTCGGCCAGGTGGTCGAGGGCATGCCCTGGCTCGGCACCTTCCACTCCATCGGCGTGAAGATCCTGCGCCGCCATGCGGAGCTGGTGGGGCTGAAGCCCGACTTCACCATCCTCGACGTCGACGACCAGATCAGGCTGATGAAGCAATTGCTGGAAGCGGAGAATATCGACGAGAAGCGCTGGCCCGCGCGCGTGCTGGCGCAACTGATCGACGGCTGGAAAAACCGCGGGTTGACGCCTGATCAGGTCCCCGCCGGAGAGGCTGCGAGCTTCGCGGCCGGCAAGGGCAAGAAACTCTACACCGCCTATCAGGAACGGCTGAAGGTTTTGAACGCGACAGATTTCGGCGATCTCTTGCTGGAAAATATCCGTCTGTTTCGCCAACACCCCGGCGTGCTGCGGCAGTATCAGGAGCGATTCAAATACATCCTGGTGGACGAATATCAGGACACCAACGTCGCGCAGTATCTCTGGCTGCGCTTGCTGGGGCAGAGCACGACTCCCGACCGCCCGGGCCCCGTCCTTCGAGACGCCGCACTACCTACGGCTCCTCAGGATGAGGAGAACCGCAGCATTGACCCTCACCCTGAGGAGGCGCGAAGCGCCGTCTCGAAGGGCGAGGCTGAATCCTTTGACCTCGCTGATACCTTGGATCCGCCTGCGCAAAAGAAACAGAAAAACATCTGCTGCGTCGGGGATGACGACCAGTCGATCTATGGCTGGCGCGGAGCGGAGGTGGACAATATCCTGCGCTTCGAGCATGACTTCCCTGGCGCCAAGGTCATTCGCCTGGAGCGCAACTACCGCTCCACCGGGCACATCCTCGCCGCCGCCTCGCATCTGATCTCGCACAACCAGGGCCGGCTGGGAAAAACCCTGCGCACCGAAGATGTGTTGGGCGAAAAAGTTACCGTCACCGGCGCCTGGGATTCGGAAGAAGAGGCCCGCGCGGTCGGCGAGGAGATTGAGCAGCTCCAGCGCGAGAAGCATAAGCTCGACGAGATCGCCATTCTGGTGCGCGCTTCGTTCCAGATGCGCGAATTCGAAGACCGCTTTGTCACGCTTGGCCTGCCCTATCGCGTGATCGGCGGTCCGCGCTTTTATGAGCGCGCCGAAATCCGCGACGCGCTGGCCTACCTGCGCGTGATCAATTCGCCCGCCGATGATTTAGCCTTCGAGCGCATCGTGAATGTGCCCAAGCGCGGGCTGGGCGACGCCACCGTGCAGATGCTGCACGATTATGCGCGCAAGAACCGCGTCCCGCTCACCGACGCCGCGCGCGCGGTGGTCGAAACCGACGAGCTGAAGCCGAAGCCGCGCAATGCGCTGAAAGGCGTGCTTGAGTGCTTTGACCGCTGGCGGGCGCAGAAGGATGCCCTGCCCCACAGCGAGCTGGCGGAGATCGTGCTGGACGAGAGCGGCTATACCGAGATGTGGCAGAAGGACCGTTCCGCAGACGCCGCCGGCCGGCTGGAGAACCTGAAGGAGCTGGTGCGCTCCATGGAGGATTTCGAGAACCTGCAAGGCTTTCTCGAACACATTTCGCTGGTGATGGACACCGATAAGGGCGAGGGCGTCGATAGCGTATCGATCATGACCTTGCACGCGGCCAAGGGATTGGAATTCGACACGGTGTTTCTGCCCGGCTGGGAGGAAGGCATTTTTCCCAATCAGCGGGCGCTTGACGATCAGGGCCGCGCCGGGCTGGAGGAAGAGCGCCGTCTCGGCCATGTCGGGCTCACGCGCGCGCGCAAGCGGGTGAAGATTTACTTCGCCACCAACCGGCGCATGCACGGGACCTGGTCGAGCAATATTCCCTCGCGCTTCCTTGACGAACTGCCCGAGGAACATGTGGAAGTAACCGAGAGCAAGGGCGGCGGCTTCGGCATGAGCGGCTATGGCCCCTCGCGCTTCGACGAGATGGCGAGCTTCGGCTCGAGCTACGGCACGCCCGGCTGGCAGCGCGCGCAGGCCACCCGCGCCCGCCATGCCCGCTCGAATGGCGATCAGCGCGGTGGCTTTTCCGAACCGCGCAGCGGCTATTCCCGCCCGCCGCTCACCATCGAAGGCGAGCTGGTGGCGAAGTCGACCGGCACGGTTTCCGAGTTTGCCGTGGGCGACCGCGTATTCCACCAGAAATTCGGCAACGGCAATGTGGTGGCGGTGGACGGCAACAAGCTCACCATCGCCTTCGATAAGGCCGGCGAAAAGCGCGTGGTCGATTCCTTCGTCGAGCGGGTCTGATCTTGTGCGGTGCGATGGCGCTCTGCCCTGAAAGCGGCACGCCAAGAATACATAACCAAAACTATAACGCTTGGTTCCGGATTCGGGGCCCGCGGAACCAAAAATATTTCGCTAGACGGTCGCGCAGACACCTCAGAGATTATTCGATGCGGAAATCCTCCGTGCACCTTTCTCGAGAGGGTTATCATGAAATCGATATCAGCTTCTATCGTCGCCGTGGCCCTGCTCGCGGCGATCCTGCCCGCGCAGGCTCAACGATCGCATCCGGAGGGCGCCGCGCCTGAGCCAAAAGCCGTCGGAGATCCGCTTCAGCGAATCTACCGCCTTTCCGGCGTGAGCGACAACGGCGGTGCGCCCGAAAGGGGACGGGCGACGTCGTTTCACTGCACCAGCGGCAGCACGGTAAATGAAACGCTGGTGATCCGCGTGCGGGATTTTGACGGTGAAATAGTCGGGGCACGCTCGATCACCATCGCGCCAAATCGCACCCGGACGCTGTCAACGCACTTCACCAGGATGTTCTTTGAGGACGCCACCCTGAGCCCCGGCGAAGCTATCAACCAGGGATCGGCTGAAATTCTCGCTACCTCAGTCCAGGTCTTCTGTTCCGCCATGATCGTCGACGCCGAAGTGAACTTCCCGGAGGGCATTGCGCTGCACCTGGTGCGCTTTAACGCCATCCCCGGCTCGCAGGAATAAGAACTGCCGGCAAGGCGCGGCTGACAAACCCGAGCGCGGATCAATCCGAACTCCGGGTTACCCCGCGCTTTGCCCTCTTGCCGCGGTTTGATACCCGATATCGGGTTCACCGATGCGTCGAAGGATTGTGCCCGACTCTCCGGGCAAATCCGGCAGTGATGCGTGGGCGGAACCGCCCCTTACCTCCAAGCAGAGGGAAGAAAAAGCTGGGAGCCGGTGTTATCAGACAAGTCCCTGTTCGGCCGAGGCGTGCCGACGCAATGATCCGGGAGCCTGTCATGAAATTCTCGATGCCAATGCCGGCCCTTCTCGCCGCGCTCACGGTCTTTTCCGCAGGCGGACCGCGAACGGCGGCGGCCCAACAATGCACAGGTCCGTTCGTTTCATGCGCGATCGAAGTTCAGGCCCAATGCTCACGCGATCCCAATGGCATGCAGCGCATGACTTACTGGGACCGCGCGGGCTTCACGGCTCGGTTTGAGCAATGCGTGGGCCGTATCTTTGAGGCCGCGGGCCAGCCCAATCCTTACAAGACCGGCATCACCCGGGCCGGCAATCTGGTGGTGCCTTACACTGAGCTGCTCTACCCGCAACACAGAGAACGAAACTGAGACTTGGCATCGAAAGGTTGCGTGCCTCCAGCGGCTTGCGCATGGAAGTCGCCGATGTAAGCCCGCGCATTCCTGGCATCGCAGGGCTTAACCTGACCAAAATCCAAGGATATGCCAGTCTTTGAATCCACTTTCGGATCCTGGGCCCAGAATCCCGCGCGCGTTCCAGACTGGCGGCGTTTACTGTCCGCCTATTCTTCCTTGCCGCCGCCTTCACCGCGATCCCGGCCGAGCGCGCCCGCGCCAACTTCCTCGCCGTCCGCGAGATCGCCGCGTTCATTCACCGCGCGGCTTCTTCCGCTCAGGGGCGCACCTGGCGCAAATTCCGCTCGCGCTCTCATCGCGCGGCTGCGCCAGTCGTCGGAGCGTGGATCGGAGATCGTGGGCTTGATATTCAGCGGCTTGCCGGGCTTTTCGGCCGCCGATGCAGCCGTCGCTGCGCCCAGCACGAATGCGGCGATCGCAGCCAGCAAAATCAACCCTTTCGCCCGCATTGTTGTTCTCCTTATTGCAGATGGGCACCCTGTATAATGCGAGAACGCTGCCGCTTATGTTGCAGTTCCAATCATTTACCGCGGTTACGCTTTAAATCCTCGGGCAACCATCCCTCCTCCCGGCCGTTAGCCTCCGGACACATCACACCGGAGGTTTCATCATGTTCGACAAATTGTTCGGCGGCAGCGGTCGCGGCGGCATGTCGCCGATCACCATGGCGCTGCTGGGCGTGCTGGCCTATCGCACGCTGAAGGGCAAAGGCCGGCTTGCGGACATGCTCGGGCGCAGCCCGGGCGGCGGCGGCATGCCGGGCGCCAATCCTTATGGCGGCAATGCCGGCGCGCCGGATCCGCGTGGCGCGGGCGGCGGCGCGGGCGGCGGGCTGCTCGGTGGGCTCGGGGGTCTGCTCGCCGGCGGCGCGCTGAGCGGCGGACTTAACGACCTGCTCAAGCAGTTCCAGCAGCACGGCCAGGGCGACAAGGCGGAGTCCTGGATCAATCGCGGTCCGAACAAGCCGGTCTCGCCGCCTGAGCTGGAACAGGCGCTGGGCGAGGAGCGCATCACGTGGCTGATGCAGGAAACCGGGCTGTCGCGGCAGGAACTGCTCGACGGGCTTAGCCGCGAATTGCCGCAAACGGTCGACCAGCTCACCCCCGAGGGCCGCATTCCGAGCGAGCAGGAACCGTCACGGGTGTGAACTTGTCGGGCTCGCGAGGCCCTGCTCTCGGGAAACCCCAAATGCCACATAGAACGCTCAGGTCTGGCGATAGCCGACCTGAGCGGCTTCGGGAATGGATTCGCCTTCGCTGCGGTGCGACGCCTGCCACGAAAAACAATAAGTAAATCGGGCTACCAGCGACCGCCACGCCTGATCAGCCGCACCACCACCAGCAATATGATGGCGCCGATCGCGGCGGCGATGATCGTCGCGATAATACCCCCGCCGAGCCGCAAGCCGAGCGTTGGGAACAGCCAGCTGGCGATGAAGGCGCCAAGGATGCCGATGACAATGTCGCCAACAAGCCCAAAGCCCGTGCCCTGCACGATTTGTCCCGCCAGCCAGCCAGCCGCTAGGCCAACCAGCAGGATGACGAGAAGTGCTTCCATCGTTAGTGTCATGACTTGCCCCCGTCCATTTTGATTTCCCGGCGGCTGTAGCCGCCGCCGGCGGCAAGGCTAGGCCTGTTTCATCGGGGTGAACAGGTTCTTGTTGTGAGACGGCGGAGTTCGCATCATGCGCAGCGATCCTGGGAATCCGTCATGCACCTGCTTTTCGTCCCCGTTATTCTGATTGCCCTCGCCGCGCCCGCTGCGGCGATGGACCTCAACAGCTACCGCGCGAAACACGGCAGCGCGGCGCTGCGCATGGACTCCTCGCTTTCGGCATTGGCCTATTCCCACGCGTCGGATCTGGCGAGGCGCGGCAGGCTCGACCATGCCGGTTTTTTGCGCGAGCGTGCGCCGCTCGGCGCCGCCGCGGAGAATGTCAGCTATGGCTGCGGCGACGAAGCCTGCGCCATCCTGCAATGGGCGCGCTCGGCCCGGCACCGAGCCGCCATGCTGCGCAAGGACGTGACCACTTATGGCCTCGCTTCAGCCCTGTCAGCTTCGGGACGGCGTTACTGGGTGATGGAATTGGGCGGCGCCGCGCCGGTTGTGCGTGGTCCCGCCCGCAAAGGCGAACGCGTCTATGTGGAGCAGGCCGCCCCCGCGCGCCAATAGCTAGGCGTAATGAGCAAAGATCCCGATCACCGAATGGAAACCATCCTCCGCGATAACCAAAGAACCGCAGCCGTCTTTGCCTATAATCCGGCCATCATTGTCGGTCGTCGGTGACGCATGCCTTTGTCCGCCCGCCAGCTGCCTTTCCTTGTTGCCACTCTGATTCCGCTGCTTGCCTCTCCCGTCCAGGCGCTCGACCTCAATGGCTATCGCAAGACCAACGGCCTGAAGCCAATGAGCGCGCATGGGACGCTTGCGGCGTTGGCGAGGGCCCATGCGGCGGATATGGCGCGCCGCGGCACGATGGATCATGCGGGATTTTACAACGTCCGCGCGCCGCGCGGCGCGCGCGCCGAGAATGTGGCCTATGGTTGCGCCGACGTGAACTGCGCCATGCAGCAATGGATCAATTCATCGCCGCACCGCGCCAACATGCTGCGGCCGGACCTGACGCGCTATGGCCTTGGTTCAGCCGTATCCGCCGCGGGCCAGCGATTTTGGGCTTTGGTGTTGGGAAAATAACAGTGCTTGTTCCGGGGCGCGCGCGCCGAGCACGGTTTACCTGACGATCAGCATTGCAACCGCGTGAGCCCAAAATCTCTATTTTCGAGTCGCCGCGAAGATCCAGATTCGCAGGCTTGGCCCACGCCCGAAAGGGCAAACTGAACTCTACTTCCCGACCTCTCTTTGTCCAACCGGTGCTTCAGCGGCATCGCGCAGCGCGCGTTCCACTTCGTTGAGACCGTCTTTGTCCTCGTCCGGCGTGCCGCCTTGCGGGCCGCCGGTGATTTCGCTCAGCGGCTGCGCGCCCGCTTCATGGTCGAGCACTTCCGCCTCGAAATCGGAAAGCGGCTCGTCCTCCGACCGGCCTTCTTCGCGGCCGCTGGCGGAACCGAGCGCCGGCGCGTCGGCCTCATTTACCTCGCTCTGATTGGCGAATTCGGTGGCCGGGTGTTGGCGCACGCGAACAATCCGTTTGGCCATCGTTGCTCTCCTCAAACTGACGTTTTGTTCATCATCTGTTGAGGTAACCGTCCGCGCCGGCTGGAAGTTCCGCTGCGGAACCGGGAACCAAAGAAGCGCCGCGCACTTTTCCCCACGCAATGATGACGGATGATGTCCATGCCCCGCTTCGCTAAGTTAGCTGCCACGCTGCTCGGGGCGTGGTTTTGCGTCAGCCCGCTTTCCGCGCAGGCTGGAATCCTGATCACTATCGACAAGGCTACGCAGCAGATGACCGTCGATATCGACGGAGCAACGCGCTGGATCTGGCCGGTGTCCACTGGGCGCCGCGGCTACGAAACGCCGGCGGGCAGCTTCCGTCCCTTCCGCCTTGAGGAAGATCATTATTCAAAGGAGTGGGACGAGGCCCCGATGCCTTATTCCATCTTTTTCACCGGCGACGGACACGCCATTCACGGCAGCTACGAAACGCGCCGGCTCGGCCGCCGCGCATCGCATGGTTGCGTGAGGCTCGCCCCGAAGCATGCGGAGAAATTGTTTACGCTGGTGAAGCGCGAAGGCTTGGCCAATGCGCGGGTGGTGGTGCTGGAAGATCACGACGCGCCGGTCGTGGCGAAGAAACGCGCGCCGGCCTCGTCAGCACAGACGGAGCAGCAGGCGCTCAAGACCGTTCCGATCCCCGCCCCGGCTGCACCGTGGGCGCCACCAGCTGAATCCGCGACTTACCCGTATGCGCCGCCGCCGACCTATGGCTATGCGCCACCCCAGACGAGGGACCATGCCGCCCATCCAGCAGCCAGCACAGGGACTGCCTGCGACGGCGGCAGTGGACCCGCGCCGCCCGCCGCTCCCGGGTGGAATTAAGAGAGGCCGCTTACACTTTAGTTTGATTGGTCCGAGCATGCAGCCAGCTTTCTTTGCTCGCATCTCCATATAAGCTTGATCTGTCCGGCATCTGATTGGAGGCCTGAAAAGCTTTACGGGAAATTGTAGTTCCTTCCGTCAAAGCCTGTGCTAGAAGGCCCTTCTTCAAAGAAATCAGGAGGCTCCATTGGCTACCAAGAAAAAGCGGCGTTCGTGGCTCGCTGTGGAAGTGAAAGCGTTGAGAACCGCCGCCAAAAATATCGTTCCGGCCGGAAAGATCGCCCGCTTGCTCAAGCGCACCGAAGGTGCGATCCGCCAGAAAGCGCTGGCGCTCGGCCTGTCGCTCAATTCTCAGCGCCGCGGCAAAGGCAAGAAAAAAGCCGGCAGCAGGCGCCGCACCGTCCGTCGGGCGCGCGCTTAACAACTTTTCGTTCATACATTTCCGGCGGCGATTTTGCGCGGCGCGATTTGTTCTTCGCGATCAAATAGGGATCAAACCGGGGTTAAAGAACTTCTCCGGGGCGGATACGCTCCGGTGTTGTTCCAATATCTTTCTGGTCACCGGTTTGTTGAGGTCCGCCCGAACCGGAGATCACTTCCTGCCATCGCGCGGCTATTTTTTCTCCAGCAACAGTTGCCCGCGTTTGCGGATCAACCCCTGCGCCTTGGCCACGATCTGATGCAGCAGCCAGGGAAGCTGCAGCTCCATCTGCACGTGATCCTCCCGTACGTCGATGACGCCCGAGGCCGCCTGGCCGAGCGCGCTGATTCGGAAGGTCAGGCTGTCGCCCAGCCATGTCTCCTCCTGCACCGTAAAGATGTGTTTGAAATCCGACTGCACGGACGAGAGCCCGGCCTTTAGCCGGCGCACGGCCTCGGCTTTTCCGAGCCGATGCGGAATAGAAACGACAAGCGGTTTGGACATCTGTGGCCTCCGCTAGGCGATGTAAGCAGCCGCGTCGCAAAATGAAATGGCTGGCCGTCAACTTCCCTGCACTCCGTCCGCGGTGCGTGTTGCAGCCGCGAACCGGCGATCCGGCAGGTGTGTCATGCCGGTGTGTCACGCCGCGGCCTCCTGGATAACCTGGTTTCACCGGCTTGCGGAATGGCCAGCAGGGAACCCACGGCCACCCTGCACCGTTATGAGAGGACACATTTCGTTGGGTATTTATGGAGCAAACCATGGGACGCGGATTATTGCTTTGGCTGATCGGAATCCCGTTACCGATCATCCTGATCATCTGGCTGCTCGGCGGGCTGAACTGATCAGGCGCATGCGAAGTCTGAGGATCTGCCGGCACCCCGGCAGATCCTCGTAATGTCGGGGCGCACGGGAAATGGCTGATCGAATCAAACGGAACGGATTTCGCCTTACGCTGAGCGCGCCGCCGAAATAGCGCCGGCAGTTGCGATGCGTAGGCACCCAGCAAGAACGGAGGGCTGCCGTTCTATGAACGGAGAACCCTTCATCGATAGCCGCCGACAATGTTCCGATTCAGATTCAAGCGCTTCACCGCGTCAGCGGCGCCATAAAGGCCGGGAACACCTTGCGCAACACCGACCGGTGTGCCGGTGCTGGTATTCGGATATTTTCTCAGCGGCGTGCTGAAATAAGGAATACGGGTGCATCCGGGACAGCTGGATTGATAAGACATGATCGTGAAAAACTTCTTGGTCTTATTCACGTGGCCGAAATTGTATTGCGACGCAGGCGGCGTTGCGACCCCGTAGTCCAGCTTGTGCTGGACGCGGTCGTGATTCAGGCCCTGGTTATGACCGGTCTCGTGCGCCAGCGTGTTTCCCTCGATGCAGTTATAGAATCCGGTTGAGGTGACCACCGAAAAACCATAGACGTGGTTCGCGGCCACAACAGTCCCATTCAAATCGGGCTCCCAAGCGATACCGCAGGCGGCGCCCTGTTTGCGCATCAGCACGACCAGGTCGGCGGCAACAGTGTTGCGTTCGGTGCGAACGGCGGCGAACCTTGCGGCTTGGTTGTTCGCCACGCCGGCGCTCGCGCAATTGATGTTGGAGAGATCGCAGATGACCCCCAGATAATTGGCGAAGCCATTCAGTCCGTCGTAAAATGCTGCTTCGTTATAAATGACCTCAGTCGCTCCGCCGACGCGCGCGAATGTAATCTGCGCGCCGCTGCGGGTGTACGCTTGGTTGGCGAGCGAAATCGCCAGATTGATCCGGGCCTGCATCTGGGCGGCAGTGCCGACTTCGGCTCTAGCGGTCGCCGTGTGCGCAACCAGCACCCTGATCGTGGTCTTTGCCCTCGGCGTGACTGCTTCAGGCGATGGCGGAAGGACGTCGCTCCTTTTTTCCATTTCCTCCAGCCGAGGAGCATGCATATCGTCCCGGATCTTGTCCTGGTCGATCTCGATGATCCGATGCAGGCGGCCCGAAACCGGCTCGATGCTGTAGAGTTTCCCGCCGGTCTGGATTTGTCCGACAATTTCGTCGTTGCTGATCACCAGCGTGACAAAGGCGTGCCGCGGGCCGCGGTCTTCACCGACCCACACAAAGCCGCCCTCCTCCGGCGCCTCGATATCCGTTCGTCGCGCTGTTACGCTCACGCCAGGAAACAGGTCGAGGGTCGCCGCGCCGTCGAGATTCTTCGCGCGGGCGAGCCGCTCGGTGGGGGCGCCGGCTGCGCTGGCGCCAATGGGAACGATGCGCGCGAGCTCGCTCGGATTCAGACTGACCAACCGGTCGCGCAGGGCCCCCGCAGCGGCGCTGGGACCTCTCAATCCGTCCCGCATTGTCCCCGTGCTCGGCGGCGCCGCGCGCATTTCCGCTGCGGTCGGCGTGCCGAATAGACCGGCGGCTGCGGCGTGGCTGTTGCTCGCGTCGAAAATCGCAAAGGCGAGGATCGCGGCACAGAAGGTCGCTGTCGCGGCAAGTGGCCGCGCTTGCTTGCAGAGAATCATGATCTACCCCCGGCGAATATTTCTCGCATTCAGGGGTTGATTCTAAAGGAGAAGGGATGAACGATTTACTGATTGAACCTGATAAAAACCCGCTTCATCAGCTTAACCTTCTGCTCTCGCAAATGATTATGGCCGTCAAGGTCGGCAAAAATCAGCAAATTCCCGACGGCGAGAGGCAGCGATGCTGAATATCGTCCCGCACATTCGGCTTGGGCAGCGCGCCATCTTTCCCGACCCGGCCGGGCTTATCTTTTCCGGCCCTGGTAATGGTGCCTTGGTCGCGGCCAGTCCCGTCGCCTGCCGACCCTGCGATGCCGTCCGATTCGGGCAGTCCAGTATTGGCCCTAGGCGGTCCAGCCGCATTCTGACCAGACGAATCTGTGCGTGGCGCGGCCGTTCCTTGCGCGCGGACCAGCGCTAGGCCGGCGCTCAGAAGCGCGGCTGCGAGAAGAACCGCGGCGAGTTGCCTGAAGATCATGTTACGTCCCTAACGCGGCGAGCACCCCTTTTTCCCCGGCACCAATCCCCGCCACCAGGACGATTTTATGGCGCTCAATTAATTCCATAAAAACCATGTTTCCCCGACCCTCCGACCTTCCCAGCTTGAAACCATTGCACGCGGAATTGTGAAGCAACTCAACGGATGGATTCTGCTTACAAGGTCTTGAAGTGGAACGACACAACTTGGGAATGCCGCGGGAGGACGAAATGGTATCCAAAATCTGCTGGTCCGTGTGCGTGCTGGTCAGTTTGCTCTCGTTATCGGTAAGCGTCGGTGTTGCCCGTGCTCAGGGCAAGGGAACAATTCAGAAAGCGAATCCTAACATCCACGGCGATGGCACGATGAGTCCGGCCGCACAGGCTGCGATGACGCGCGGCCGGCTGCCGATGAACGATGCAGAAGTCGCGATGAAGAGCGCGGCTAATCGCGCCTTGCAGGACGAGAGAGATTCCGCCGCGCCGACACAACCTGCAGCGCCTTCAGACGAATTTGACTCCCCCGCAGCGGCTATCGTCGGAGGTCACAGCTTTGCCGGGCAATCGGACCCCAATTCCTCTCCATCAGACTCGACCGGCACAATCGGACCCTTCTCCTATATCCAAACGGTCAATAGACGCGTGACGATCTATAACCGTAACAGCCATGCCTCGATCGCCGCTGGAACGCTGAATGCGCTTGCCGGCAATGCATCGAGCGTCAACAGCTTCGATCCACAGATCATGTGGGATCCGACGACGAATCGTTTCTATTACGTGATGGATTCTGTTTTCTCCTCGACCAACAATAAACTCGCGTTCGGTTTCAGCAGGACGGCCAATCCGACCTCGCTCTCGGCAGCGGACTGGTGCAAGTATCACTACACACCGGCAGACTCTGCCCGCTTCCCGGATTATCCCAAGCTCGGCGACAGCAGCTTCTTCATCATCATCGGCGTGAATTCTTTCCAGCCGAACTTCGTTGGATCCGATCTGATCGCGATCAGCAAGCCTCCGGCTGGCACCGCGTGTCCCGCCGAAGCCAGTTTCAAGGTAGATACGCAGCTTGATCTTCGCGACACGTTGAATTGCCGGGTCTTTACGCCGGTGCCGGCAAACCAGGTGGACAATAATCCCATCGGCTATGTGATCGCGCGTCATGGCTCCCTGCCGGCCAACAGGTTCTGGTTTTTCAGCGTCAGGAGAGACAGCGCCACCGGGGATCCGATATTCGGAACGGCTCGCGGGCTGGCTGTCACCAACTACACCATGCCGCCGGCGGCCCTGCAGCCAAACTTTGCGCAGGTCCTCGACACCCTAGACGCCCGCCACACCCAAGCCGTCCAAGCGATCAATCCCGACAGGGGCACGGTGCATTCATTTTATGTGCAACACACCGTCCGGCACGCGAGCCAAAACCGTTCAGTCGTGCGCTGGTATGAAATCAACCCGGCAGGAAGCCCTGTCCTGTTGCGATCCGGCGAAATCGGCGCCGGCAATGGCAATTTTTACTTTAACGCCGCAATCTCGCCGGATCGCCGTAAGGACGGAGCGACCGTGCAGTTCGGCGACAGCTTTGTGATCGAATACAATCAATCCAGCAGGGTCAACAATATCAATCCGCGCATCGTGGCAGCTTCTAGCTTCAGTGGCGGCGCCTTGAGCGCGAAGGTGATCAGGAACGGCGTCAGCGGCTATCGCGACTTCACATGCCCAAACGCCGGTCAGGAGTGTCGCTGGGGAGACTATTCGTCCGCCATGCCTGATCCCCGCCCGACCACGACGGGACGCGGAGAAGTATGGATCACCAATCAATATTCCGGCGTAATCAATCCTCCCACCAATCGAGCAAACTGGCGCACCTGGATCGCCGCCGTCCGGCCCTGAACGCATCAATCGATTTGATGCGACGAAGAAAGGGCTGCGATGGGCAGCCCTTTCTCTGCGGCAAAAGCGTATGAACGTACGCGTGGGTAAGTCCTTTGTTGCTATTATCGCGGCTATGAGCGACCTCCCCGCCCCGATCCGCATTTACGTCGACGCCGATGCCTGTCCGGTGAAGGATGAGATCTATCGCGTCGCCGGCCGCCATCGACTTCCGGTGTTTGTCGTCACCAACAGTTTCATGCGCGTGCCGCAGGACCCGCTGATCGAGCGTGTCGCGGTGGCGGCGGGCCCAGATGCCGCCGACGACTGGATCGCCGAGCGGGCGGATGCTTCCGCCATCGTGGTCACCGCCGATATTCCGCTGGCGGACCGTTGCGTGAAGGCGGGCGCCTTGGTGATCGCGCCAAACGGACGGGCATTCACGGCAGATACCATCGGCATGGCGCTGGCGGTGCGCGACCTGATGACTAACTTGCGTTCGGCTGGCGAATCGACGAGCGGTCCCCGCCCCTTCTCGCCGCGCGATCGCTCGGCATTCCTTTCCACGCTCGATCAAGCGATCCGCCGACTCGCACGCCGGCCATAGCCGGTCGGCGCCATGCCGCGGTCTCCGGCCAAACCGGATCGGTACGCGCCGGGGGGCTCAGATGACGTACGGGATCCAGCGCTTCACGCGGCGCATATAGTCGATGTATGGCGGGCCGAAAATTTGAGTCAGCCGCGCCTCGTCTTCCAGCACGCGCTGCTGGAACCAGTAAAGATGGAAGGCAAGCAGCAGCAGCGCCGCCCAGGACCAGAAAGTGATCGCCAGCCCGAGCATGAAGATCAGATGGCCGAGATACATCGGGTTGCGCGTGTAAGCATAAATGCCCTGATCAACCATACGCTCGGGCGGGATCTCGATGCCGGGGCCGCCGCCGCCGACGCGCTCGCGATAATTTCCCGACAGCCGATATTGCGCATAGCCCCAGATCAGCAGCGGGATGCCCAAAATCAGGTTCCAGCCGATAAAATGGATGCGGCCGGCATGCCAGAGATATTCAAACAAAAACACCAGAACCGGATAAAGCGCGAAGGTACGGTTCGAGGTGCTCTTGAGCCAGCGCTTGAGCGTTTTCGGGCGGGCAGGCTTGGCGGCAGTTTCTTGCATAAATTCTCTTAGAGGCAAAACCGCAGGGTTGTCATTACGTAGCCCGCCTGCTGATCATTCCCCGGCCCACGCAGTGAGTAAGCACGGGTACCATGTTTGTGGAAAAGCTGTGGATGGAGTCTGAACTGCGGTGGAAACGTGCTGCCTATGAACCGTCACCCCGACGCTATTGCACCACGCCGCAGGCGATGCGGCCGCCGGCCTCGCCGGTCGGATCGGATTTGTAGTCGTCCTTGCCGGCATGGATGATCACCGCCGAGCCGTCGGCATCGAACAGCGAATTCGGCTTGCCCTTCTCCAGCGTGATCATCGGGATTATGCACTTCCACCGCCAGCTCGCCGCTCGCGGGAATATGCAGGTTCGGCATGTCGCCCGCATGCGCCCCTTCCGCCACCAGCAAGCCGTGCTTCTTCTTGTCCGGATTGAAATGCCCGCCGGCGGACGTGAACGGCGCCTCGCATTTGCCGACCTCATGCACATGGAAGGCATGCTCGCCCGGCGGCAGGCCCTTTACCGTGAGCGCCAGCAATACGCCCGACGGCGTTTGTGTCAGGGTCACGCTGCCGGCGTCCTTGCCGTCGGCGGTCTGCAGTGCGGCCTTCGCCGTCTGCGCCTGCGACGGCAGGGTCGCCGCGGCCAGCACAAGGGCGGTGAGCCCGAAAAGTCGGAACGGTATGCGCATGGAAGTCCTCCCATTAGCGATTAATGCACCCGTTGCCGGGAGCCTATTCCTGTTGACGGCCTGTGGATAGGCGGTTGATCGCTTGTGGACGGCGGTGGACAAACTGTGTCGCCCGCCCCTTCGGACCGGACCTGTGAGCGATGGTTGATAACGCAGCTGCGACTGCGCCACAGCGCCCGGCTTGTCACAGACCGCGCGACCGCGCAACGGCTGGCCGAATTCCTCACCGAAAGCCTGGATGAGCAGAACGTGGTAGTCGCCGCCTTCGAGTCCGATGGCGGGAATTGGACCACGGCGATCTATTTCTCCGACCCGCCGAACGAAACTGCCACGCGGGCGCTGATTGCACTGGAACTGGGCGCGGAATCGGCCAATGCGCTGGTGTTCGAGCGGGTGGAGGCGAGGGACTGGGTAGCGGCGAGCCTGGAAGGCCTCGCGCCGGTCGCGGCCGGCCGCTTTCTGGTGCATGGGCGCCATGACCGCGCGCGGGTGCGCGCGAACCGCATCGGCATCGAGATCGAAGCCGCGCTCGCCTTCGGCACGGGGCATCACGGCACCACGCGCGGCTGCCTCCTGGCGCTGGATCACTTGGCGAAGCGGTCTCTTGTGAACCGAGAGCGCGCCATGCGCCTCCGCGTTCTCGACGTCGGCACCGGGACCGGCGTGCTCGCCATCGCGGCCGCGCAAGCGCTGCGGACGCGCGTAGTGGCGAGCGACATTGATCCCCGCGCCCTCATGGTTGCGCGCGAGAACGCACGGCTGAACAGGACGGCGCCCGCCATCGAATTCATCCCTGCCGGCGGGCTCGATGCCCATCACTTTCGTAAGCGCGGGCCATTCGATCTTATCCTGGCCAACATCCTTCTTGGACCGCTGCAGCGGCTGGCACGCCCGCTGGCTCGGCTGCTGGCGCCCGGTGCACATGTCGTGCTCTCCGGTCTGCTGAACAATCAGGCGCAGGCGGCGCTCATTGCCTATCGCGCGCAGGGCCTGGTGCTGCAACGGCGGATCATTCTTGACGAATGGACGACGCTGGTGCTGCGGCGGCCTTATCCTCCTCGCTCGGGGACGGTGGATGGCGAAGCGAGACAGGGTGAGGCCTTGTTCAGAAGAAGGTAAGCGCGCATTGCCCCAGTGAGCGGCGGCCCATAAAGTGCCGGCAATGTACGAAGCGAAATTCCAGACTTTCGACGATCCCGCAGGCAGCGCAGCCACCGCGCCGCGGGTGGCGGCGTTGCGCGCGGAACTGAAGCGGCGCGGACTCGACGGATTCCTGGTGCCGCATGCCGACCGCCATCAGAGCGAATATCTGCCCGCATCCGAGGAACGACTCGCCTGGCTCACCGGCTTCACCGGCTCTGCCGGCAATGCGCTGATTCTCGCGGATCGCGCGGTGCTGTTCACAGACGGCCGCTATACCCTGCAGGCGCGCGAGCAGACCGACCCCAATGTTTTCAGCATCGAGCATATGGCGGAGAAGCCGCTCGCCGAATGGCTGGAAGCTAACCTGCCGGCGGGCACCAAGCTCGGCTATGACCCCTGGCTGCATACCGCGGAGAACGCCGAGAGATTGGGCAAGGCCTGCGCCGCGGCCGGCGCAACCTTGGTGGCGGTTGAGCCGAACCCGATCGACGCCATCTGGAAGGATCGCCCCGACCCGCCGCTCGGAGCGGTGACGCTGCATGACGCCCGCTATGCCGGCGAGGATGCGAGCAGCAAACTCATGTGCATCCGCGAGGAGCTCCGCAAGCTGCGCGCCGAGGTCCTGGTGATTTCCGATCCTCCAGCGCTGGCCTGGGCCTTCAACATCCGCGGCGCGGATGTGGCGCATGTGCCGGTTGCGCTCGGCTTTGCGATAGTGCCCGGGAAAGGACGGCCCGCGCTCTATCTCGACGGGCGCAAGCTCACTAATGAAACGCGCCACGCGCTGGAGCAGATCGCCGATATGCGTGAGCCCGCGGCTTTCGTCAGCGACCTCGGCGCACACGCCGCCGGCAAGAACTCGCATGCGGCTCGATCAAGCGACGGCGGCCGATGCATTGGTACGCATCGTGATGCAGAACGGAGGGGTGCCGCTGCGCGGCCCCGATCCCATCGCCGGCATGAAGGCGGTGAAGAATTCTACGGAAATCGCGGGTGCGAAGGCAGCGCATCTACGCGACGGCGCAGCCTTGGCGAAATTCCTTGCCTGGTTCGACCGCGAGGCGCCTTCCGGCCAGCTAACCGAGATCGACGCGGTGCAGGCGCTGGAAAGCTTCCGTCGCGAAAGTGGGCTGCTCAAGGACGTGTCCTTCTCCACCATCGCCGGCAGCGGGCCGAACGGCGCCGTGGTGCATTATCGTGTCACACGCAAGACCAACCGCCGCATCGTGCCCGGCGATCTCTTCCTGATCGATTCCGGAGGACAATATCAGGACGGCACCACCGACGTCACGCGCACGGTAACCGTCGGCGAACCGACAGCCGAAATGCGCGACCGCTTCACGCGCGTGTTGAAGGGGCATATCGCGATTGCGCGTGCGGTTTTTCCCGAAGGCACAACCGGCGCGCAGCTCGACACGCTGGCGCGGCGCGATCTCTGGGCCGCCGGCCTCGATTTCGATCACGGCACCGGCCATGGCGTCGGCAGCTATCTCTCGGTGCATGAAGGTCCGGCGCGCATTGCCAAACTCGGCACCGCGGCCCTGAAGCGCGGGATGATTCTGTCGAACGAGCCGGGTTATTACAAAACCGGCGCCTATGGCATTCGCATCGAGAATCTGGTGCTGGTGGTGGCGGCGCCGGTGGTGGAAGGCGCGGAGAAAATGCTCAACGCCTTCGAGACGCTTACGCTCGCGCCGATCGATCGTCGCCTGATCGAGCTGAAGCTGCTGACGCGCGAGGAGGTCGCCTGGATCGACGGCTACCACGGCAGCGTGCGCGCGGCGCTCACGCCCCTGCTCGACCCGCCGACCAAGGCCTGGCTCGACCGCGCCACCGCGTCGCTCACCGGCGCATAGCAGCTTCCTCTCACGGCGCGGAACGTTTTTGCGTCACCTGACCTATCTCTTTGCCTTAAGGATTTGCGTTGCGCATGCTGGCTCCCGAAGAGCGCGAAGCCGAAGATCAAATCAAAGAAACGCCGGCCGCCGCCTCGGCACGGCGCAGGCTCTTGGCGCTGCTGATCGCGATGACGGCGATCGCGCCGCTCACTCTCAACATCATCGTACCGGCAGTGCCCAATCTCGCCGTGGTGCTCGATGCCTCTGTTGATACCGTACAGCTCACCGTGTCGCTTTATCTTCTGGTGCTGGCCTTTTCTCAGCTTGCGCTCGGCCCGTTGTCGGACAAGTTCGGCCGCCGGCCGGTGATCATCGCCGGGCTGGCGCTCACCGCGTTGATGAGTGCCGCGGCATTGCTGGCGAGCAGCATCACCGGGCTTATCGTGGCGCGCAGCCTGCAGGCGCTCGGCGCGTCCACTGGGCTTGTGGTCGGACGCGCCATCATCCGCGACCGTTACCACCGCGATCGCGCGGCCTCGATGATTGCCTCGGTCACCATGGTGGTGATCGCAGCGCCAATGGTCGCGCCGCTGCTCGGCGGCTTCCTCGACACGCTGTTCGGCTGGCAATCGATTTTCATCTTCATCGCCTGCGCCTGCCTGATCGTGGCTCGCCTGGGCCGCGCTCGCGCTACCGGAAACGCGCGTGGTGCAGCCCGACGCCAAGCCGATCCGCTTCCTTCCGGAAATCCGCGCCCTCACCAGCGACCGGCGCTTTGCCGGCTATGTGCTCTGCGCCGCGCTTGGCACCGCGCCATTCTTTCTTTTTCTCGGCGGCGGGCCGCATGTGGTCGTGAGCATCATGGGCCGCACATCGGCGGAATACGGTCTGTGGTTCGCCGTCAACGCCCTCGGCTATCTCGCCGGAAATTTCGGCGCCTGGCGCTATTCCGCCTGGTACGGCGTCGATCGCATGATCTGGTGGGGCCTGTTGGTGTCGCTCACCGGCGTTGCGCTGTCGGTGGGACTGACCGGCTGGCTGCCGGACGCCGGGCCGGCGTCGCTGTTCCTGCCGCAGCTCATCATCTCGCTCGGCAATGGGCTGCTGCTGCCGAATTCCTTCGCCGGGGCTGTCAGCGTGCGGCCGCAGGCGGCGGGCGCCGCCTCGGGAATTGCCGGCTTCGGACAGATGGCACTTGGCGCAGCCGCGGCGCAGTTCGCCACGACCGTTCTTGCCGGCGCGACCGGCGCCTTGCCGCTGGCCATCACGATGGCGGTGATTCTGGTTGCCGCGACGGCGGCTTATCTCGTGCTGGTGCGGCCGAAGATGCTAACCGGGCCAGACTGAACGCGCGCGAACCGCCGTTCGGCCGCGTGGCTTGGCAGACCGATCTCTAAATGACACGTGATGGCCGGCCGCGGTTCACTTATGCTACGCGGTCCTGGCGGTCTTCTCTCAGAACACCGTCCGGCGTCCTGGAGCTTCCGCGGCGCACGTTTTTCATTGCAGGCTACTTCCCACCATCCGGCGGCGACTCGCGGTCGCCGATTGACTTGTCCGTACCTGGAAGGGGCCGTTCGGGCGACTTGTGACCTGGCCGTGGATGCAGCTCGATTGGACGAGCCTTGTCCATGCGCTCCTTCGTCCAATAATTTGGATCAGACGGCCCGACGATATGTGGCGCCGGTTGCCGCTCCAGCCTGGGCTCGGGCTGCACTTCTTGGGCTGCCAACCCGGAGCACCCAAGGCAAGACAGAAAGATCTGCCAAACGAGCTTCTTCGCCACGATGTTCCTCCGGCTATGGGCGCCCGCGCCCGCGCTTCTGGTTATATAGTATCCTCCGACGGTAATTTAGTCCCCATCGCTCAGTCTTTTGTCAGGGCATTCACAATACTCCGGAGCCCCCTGCTAACTGGAGGCCGCGAACCGGCCCTCATCGTCCGAAGTACAAATAAAAAAGAGAGCCGGGGGGCCGAAGCTCCCCGGCTCGTTCAACTTATGTAGTCAGCGCTTATGTAGTCAGCGCCGAGATCCGTCCGTCACGAACAGTTGCCCGCTTTCAGAGCGCACATCTGATTGAGTATGGTGACGAACTCGCTGTTTCGGTGAGACGCACCAATGTATTTCGGCTCGGTAGCAGTTGGTCCATAGGAGGCATTCGACAGCGATACGTTGCTGCCGAACCCGCCAGGAGGCGGATGGCCCACGCCGAGGATTCCGAAATTCTCCAGGATAGGACCGCCGCTCTGACCGCCACGCGCCGCCGATCCGAATCTGAACGTGTTGTTTCCGCCGGACGAGTGGATACCCGCATCGGTTCGCTGCATCAGATTGCAGCTGTCGATGTTGCACGGGTAGCCGAGCATCGTGACGTGATTCGCGCCGAATGTGCTCGTCCTCCATCCGTTAAAGCCAGTGAAGAACGAGATCTTCCGCACGACGCCGTTAAACACCCTGTCATTCATTTCAAGGATTCCAAGGTCCTGCGCATTGGGCACGCCGCCGTTGCCGTTCCTCCACGATGCGGCGGCCTGCACTGCCCGCGCAGTCCAGCTGCCCGTAGGACCGGTGCCGTTCGCCAAGCCGGGAACAAAGAGGAAGTTGGTGTGGAAGCGCTTGGGATTCAGGTTAGCGCTGAACACGCAGTGCCCCGCCGTAAATACCAGGCGATGGCGCCCAACCTCAGCGGAGCAAACGAAGTTTCCCACACCGGGCTTGGTGAAGAACAGCTTCCCTGTTCTCAGGGCCGGCGAGGTTTGTGCCGCAGCAGTCGGGAACACTCGGTGTGTGGTGAAGTGAGCCCCGAAGGAACTCGTCTGCGTGGGAGCAACATCGTCGTCCTCCTCCCCCGCGTTCGGTGTGTAGAATTTGACCGCCATCGATGCATCGACCTTGCCGACGGCACGGCCTTCCGGTGCTCCCTTCGGCGGGCCTGTTTCAGCCGCCGTTGCGTTCATGTCGCCCAACGGCTCCGACGAGATCGGAAGCTCCACCGCCTTTGCGTCCCTCATCCGCTGGGGCGTCCAGTAGGCACGCACCGCATCTGCAGATTGATTAACGATTGTCTGGGCATGAACCGGGCTGGCTCCGATCAAGAAAGAACCACCAACAATCCCGACCGCCGCCAAACATAAGCTTTTGGTCCTGGTAAAAGTCATTGAAATCCCCCCTGTGGCCGCCGCTCCATTCTCAGCAGGAGAACGGGTTTGCGGCCGGTGTTAACGGAATCCGAGGACGTCCAACTCAAATTTTGTTGGGAGGCCCCCCTCCGCATTGGCAAGTTATACGACGTAAGTAGACCAATCAACTGATTCGAAGCGCGCGCAAACAAATTTGCGGCAGCGCATTTAAATCTAATCGTCGGAATTACCGAGCAAATAGTGCTCAGTTGGCGGAGCGAAAAAATGCGGTTCGGATACCTCGTTATTGGGCATCTACGAAATGGTATCTGCGGTCTGCACAAGCATTTCATCCCCCACGTGGGCAAGATCAAAGCAACGAGACTGTAAAGCAACAGCGCGATGGCTGTTAACGCGCGCTTATTTACCTACCAACTTGAACCACTCATCTTCCGTCAGCACCTTGACCGCGTGCTTCTGCGCGTCTTTCAGCTTGGATCCGCGCCCGGACCGGCGACCAGATAATCGGTCTTCTTCGACACCGATCCGGAAACTTTTGCGCCCAGCCGCTCGGCCATCGCCTTGGCCTCCTCACGCGTCATCTTCTCCAGCGCCCCGGTGAAGACCACGGTCTTGCCGGCGACCGGTGAATCACGGCGCACCTGTTCCATCGGCGTGACCGTTATCTGCTCCAGCAGCCGCTCGACCGCTTCACGATTTTGCTTCTCCTTGAAAAATTCGACGATGGCTTCGCCCACCACCTCGCCGATGCCGCCGATGGTGGTGAGTTCCTGCAACGCTTCGCTGTCCTCGTCCTCGCCCGCCGCGATGACGCCGGCCAGGAAGGATTCGATCGTGCCGTAATGCCGCGCCAGCAGACGCGCATTGGTTTCCCCTACATGGCGGATACCGAGCGCGTAAATCAGCCGGTTGAGCGGGATGGTGCGCCGCGCTTCGATGGCGGCGAACAGGTTGCGGGTGGAGGTTTCGCCATAGCCTTCGCGCGCCGCCAACTTATTGGCTGCGCGCTTGTCGCGCGTTTCCAGAGTGAAGATATCGGCGGGCTCTGTCACGATACCTTCCGCATAGAAGGCCTGCACCTGCTTTTCGCCGAAGCCTTCGATGTCGAAGCCGTCGCGGCCGACGAAATGCCGCAGCCTTTCCACCGCTTGCGCCGGACAGATCAGTCCGCCGGTGCAGCGGCGCACGGAATCCTCCCGCCCACTGCGCGGATTGAGCTCGCGCACCGCGTGGCTGCCACAGGCCGGACAGAGTGTCGGGAACAGGTAAGGTCTTGCGCCCTTCGGCCGTTTGTCGAGGAGTACATCGACGATCTGCGGAATCACGTCCCCTGCCCGCTGCACGATGACGCTGTCGCCGATGCGGATGTCGACGCCGCCCCGGATCGGCTCGCCGTCATTGCCGATACCTTTGATGTAGTCCTCGTTGTGCAGCGAGGCGTTCTGAACAACCACGCCACCCACCGTCACCGGCTCGAGCTTCGCCACCGGCGTGAGCGCGCCGGTTCTGCCGACCTGGATCTCGATCCCGTTGATCACCGTGGTGGCCTGCTCGGCGGCGAATTTATGCGCAACCGCCCAGCGCGGGCTGCGCGAGACGAAGCCGAGCCGCTCCTGCCAATCGAGCCGGTCGATTTTGTAGACCACGCCGTCGATATCGTAATCGAGCTGCGCGCGCTCCGTCTCGATGGCGCGGTAGAACGCGATCATCTCTTCCACCGATGAGACCGTCTTCCACAGCGGGTTGGTGTCGAAGCCAGCCTTGTCGAACCATTGCAGCATGCCGGATTGCGTATCCGCCGGCCGTTCACTCAGCTCGCCCCAGGAATAGGCGAAGAACCCGAGCGGACGCGAGGCGGTGATCGACGGATCCTTCTGACGCAGCGAGCCGGCGGCGGAGTTGCGCGGATTGGCGAAAATCTGTCCGCCCGCCTCCGCCTGCCGCTTGTTGAGCGCGAGGAAATCCGCCTTGGTCATGTAGACCTCGCCGCGTAGTTCGCACACCGCCGGCAGATTTTTGCCTTTGAGCTTGTGCGGGATCGCCTTCACCGTCTTCACATTGGCGGTGACATCCTCGCCCTTCGCTACCGTCGCCGCGGGTTGCCCCCCGCACAAGCTTGCCATCCTCATAGCGCAGCGAAAGCGAAAGCCCATCGATCTTCGGCTCGGCGGTGAAGACGACCTTGTCGCTCTCGGGCAGGCGCAGGAAACGGCGGATGCGCGCGACAAACTCGGTCACGTCCCCATCGCTGAAGGCATTGTCAAGCGACAGCATCGGCACGCTGTGACGCACCTTGGCGAAGCCGCGCGCGGGCGCCGCGCCGACGCGCAGCGTCAGGCTCTCCAAGGTCCTGAGAGCGGGAAACCGCGCCTCGATCGCCTGATAGCGCTGGCGCAGCTTGTCATAGGCAGCGTCCGACACCGTCGGCGCATCGTCCTGGTAATAGCGCTTGTCATGCCCCGCGATCTCCGCCGCCAGCCGCGCATGCTCCGCCTTGGCCTGTTTCTCGGTTAGGGTGTCGACGGGCAGGTCTTTGGGATTTCTTTTTGGCCATGCTCTATCATTCGTCATTCCGGGGTGCCGCGCAGCGGCGAGCCCGGAATCGATAATCCTCGCGTAGCTAGCCCTACGGGTCATAATCCGGTGTCTGATGTACGTCTATTCTCACCAGTGGCAAACATGGGAGGCTCTATCTTGGCGTAACGAACGATTTAGTGCGGCGCGTCTATGAGCACAAATCGAAGGCAGTGCCCCGGTTTCACCTCTCGTTACAATGTCGTTCGCCTCGTCTGGTATGAATGCTACGACGATGCCTACACTGCCATTTCGCGAGAAAAAGAACTGAAGAAGTGGAGGCGGGACTGCGGATTGGTCTGATCTGTACGCTTCGACTGCACCCGATAGGTTCGTGGTTATCGATTCCGGGCTCGCGACCGGCGGCGCGCCCCGGAATGACGGCACAAGCTATCCCGCCGCCGCCCGGATCAGGCGCTCGGCGGCGGCGCGGGCTTCGCTGGTGATCTCGGCGCCCGCCAGCATGCGAGCGATCTCCTCGCGGCGGTGGTTGGCATCTACTTCGGTGACACGGGTTGCGACGCGCTTGCCCTTGTCGAGCGTGTCTTTGCTAATAACGAAATGCCGCCCCGCACGCGCGGCCACCTGCGGTGCATGGGTGACGGTGACCACCTGCGCGCGCCCTGCCAGGCGCGCGAGCCGCACACCAATGGCGTCAGCCACCGCGCCCCCGACGCCGGTGTCGATCTCATCGAATACAAGCGTCGGCGCCGAGCCGCGATCCGCCAGCACCACCTTCAATGCCAGCAGGAAGCGCGCCAGCTCGCCGCCGGAGGCCACTTTCATCAGCGGACCGGGTTTGGTGCCGGGATTGGTCTGCACCCAAAATTCGACGCGGTCGATGCCGTGCGGGCCGGCGCTGTTGGCGTCGCTTGCCAGCTGGGTGGAGAATTGCGCGCGTTCGAGCTTCAGCGGCTTGAGCTCCTTGTTCACTGCCTTGTCGAGGGCATTCGCCGCCTTGCGCCGGGCCGTCGACAGTGCCTTGGCGGCCGCGCCATAGCGTTGCTCGGCGGCAAGCGCTGCGCCCTCCAGCTGCTTCAGCCGTTCCGCACCGGCGTCGATCAGCGCAAGATCAGCCAGAAATTTCCCGGCCAGCGCGGGCAGACCATCGACCGGCACATTGTATTTGCGCGCCGCCGCGCGCAGCGCGAACAGCCGCTCCTCGATCCGCTCCAGTTCGCTTGGATCATGGTCGGCCATGCGCAAGGCCTGTTCCAGATGCAGCCGCGCTTCCTCCAGCGAAGTGATCGCGCTGTCGACAGCCTTCACCACCGGCTCGACCAGGCCGGGCGCCTGCGCATTACGGCGTTCCAGCCGGCGGATGGCGGCGGCGAGCGCGGGTGTCGGCGACCCGCTGCCGGCGACGGTATCGTGCACAGCGCGCAAATCTTCAGCGACCTTTTCCGCGCCCATCATGGCGGCTCGCCGCTCGGCCAGTGTAATCTCCTCGCCGTCCTGCGGGGCGAGCCTCTGCAATTCATCGGCGCCATGGCGCAGCCAGTCGGCTTCGCGCAGCGCGCGCTCCACCTCCGCGCGATGAGTGGCGACGGCTTCCTGCGCATGCCGCCGGTCGTCCCACAAGGCCTCGATACCGGCCGCCTCGCTTTCCAACCCGCCGAAAGCATCGAGCAGGCGGCGATGCGTCGCCATGTCCACCAACGCGCGATCATCATGCTGGCCGTGGATTTCCACCAGCAGCCCGCCGAGGTTTTTCAGCACCTGCACGCTCACCGGCTGGTCATTGACGAAAGCCTTGGTGCGGCCGTCAGCCAACTGCACGCGGCGCAGGATCAGCATGTCCTCGTCGGGGATGTCGTTCTCGGCGAGCAGCGCCCGGGCAGGGTGATTGGCCTTGAGGTCAAACGCGGCGATGACGCTGCCCTGCTCGGCCCCCTGGCGCACCAGCCCGGCATCGCCGCGCGCGCCGAGCGCGAGGGAAAAGGCGTCGAGCAGGATCGATTTGCCCGCACCGGTCTCGCCGCTCAGCACCGAAAGGCCAGCGGCAAGATCGATATCCAGCCGGTCGATGAGAACGATGTCGCGGATCGATAACCGGGAAAGCATGCCTGCCAGTTCTCCGTTATCGCGGGGAAAGGCCCGGGATTTCAGAAAGAATCTGACACTAGCATAAAAAGAACAAAAAGTGAACTGGCCGGTCAGCTGCCTAATAGTCGCCGCAGCCTAGAAATTGCGGAGGAGAGCTCCTTGCTGCCTCATGCGCGGGGGTGTTTTAGCCGAGCCCGACCTTCTTGAAGGCGCGGCTGATCCAGGAGCCCTGACTTTCGGTCGGCTCGAGACCACCACCCTTCACCAGGCTATAGGCGTCCTTGTACCAGGGGCTTTCGGGGAAGTTGTGACCCAGCACGGCGGCGGCGGTCTGCGCCTCCTGGGTGATACCGAGCGACATATATGCTTCGGTAAGCCGCATCAGGGCTTCTTCGACATGGCGTGTGGTCTGATATTGCGTCACCACCACCTTGAAGCGGTTGATCGCGCCGGTGTAGTTGCGCTTGTTCATGTAATAACGGCCGACTTCCATCTCGCGCCCGGCAAGCTGGTCGCGCGCGACTTCAATCTTCTTGCGCGCGCTGGCGGCGTATTCGGTATTGGGGAATTTGCGGGAGACTTCTTCCAACTCGGCCAGCGCCTTTTCGGTGATCGCCTGGTCGCGCTGCACGGTAGGGATGCGGTCGAAATTGGCTGAGCCGATCAGGAACTGGGCATAGGCGGCGTCGGGCGTGCCGGGATGCAGCGCGATGTAGCGCTTCGCCGCAGCGACGGTCTCGTCGTATTCTCTCGCCTGATAGGAACTATAGGCGGCCATCAGCAGCGACTTGCGCGCCCATTCCGAATACGGATGCTGCCGATCGACTTCCTCGAAACGCTTGATGGCCTCCTTGTATTCGCGTTTCTCATTCACGAGGTAGACGCCCTCGTTGTAAAGCTTCTCGGCCGGCTCATCGGCCGGCAGATCCTTCTTGGCCCAAGGATTTAACGAACTGAGGCTGAATTGGTCGAGACCGAGGCTGCTGCAGGCGCCGAGCGGCGCGGCCAGCAACACAATTGCCAGCAGCCGGGGAAGCCCCTGCCGCGGAACGCTCATAGATCCGGGTCCAAGAAAAAACATGCCGCCGCTAAATCCCGTTCCCCCGCCGAGCTTTGGCGTAAAGCACCTGGCGCAGAGCCAGGCGCACAAGAAATTTCAAACCCTCAATACCTTATCGAGCGCATTGCGCTAAAGGATTTATGCGCTCATTCGGCCCGGAATGTGGCGAAAGCTAAGGCCGCCCCAGAGAAGGCGCTAGGACCGGTCCGGCCCATAAGCCGCGGCCGCCAAACCGCCCGCCACCTCGGCATAGCCCCGCACCACGCGCCGTGCCGGCTGTTCGCTGCCGTCGACGATGGTCCAGGCGTCCGGATCGGCCATGAGCGCCGAGAGCACCGCATGGTTGAGCTTATGCCCCCCGCGGACGGTGCGATAGGCGCCCAGCAGCGGAGCACCGGCCAGCGCGAGATCGCCGATGGCGTCGAGCGCCTTGTGGCGAACGAACTCGTCGGGGAAACGCAGCCCATCCGGATTCAGCACCCGGCTCTCGGTGACCACGAGAGTATTCTCGAAGGAAGCGCCGAGCGCAAAACCCGCGCTCCAGAGCTTGGCGACATCGCGCATGAAACCGAAAGTGCGCGCGCGAGAAAGCTCACGACGGAAAGCTTGGGGTTCCATGTCGAGCGCGAGGGATTGCCGGCCGATCAGCGGATGCTCGAAATCAATTTCGGCCTCAAGGCGGAAACCCTTGGCGTAGGGCCGCAACTCGCCATAGGAGCCGTCATTCTGGGTGACACGGATCGGCTTGAGAATTTGCAGATAACGGCGGGGCGCCGATTGCATCACGGTGCCGACCTGGTCGATAGCGGCCACGAAGGGCGCCGCGCTGCCATCGCCGATCGGAGCTTCGGGACCATCTACTTCGACGATAACATTGTCGATGCCAAGGCCGCGGACAGCGGCGAGGACATGTTCGGAGGTGCAAACCAGTGGACCGGAAGCGTCGCCCAGCACGGTCTGGAATTCGGTGGCGGTGACGGCGTGCACATCGGCTCGGACTTCACGCTCGTAACGGCCTTGCACGCCGGAGCGGACGAAGATGATGCCGGAATTCGGATCGGCGGGATGCAACGTGAGCGTGACGGGAAGACCGGAATGAACGCCAATACCGCTTATAGCGACTTGATCGCAAAGAGTGGTCTGCCTACCGGCCTTCATTCTTCTTTCCCACGCTCGGCCCGCGTCTTGGGCCTGCCCCAACCCCGTGGCCATGATCCGGCCATCTAAGGAAGAACGAATTGTTTTG
The DNA here is from genome assembly GCA_963728585.1 of uncultured Alphaproteobacteria bacterium. Classification (GTDB taxonomy): domain Bacteria; phylum Pseudomonadota; class Alphaproteobacteria; order Rhizobiales; family Xanthobacteraceae; genus CANKHA01. The sequence continues at coordinate 55,427 of CAVSLB010000002.1, read as the reverse complement.
TTTGGTCCCCTTCGTCCCCCGGGACGAAAAGCCTGTGTAGCTGAGCCACCTTAGTCAGGACGTGAGGTCAGGCAACTCACGCTTGGTTACCGATTGTTACCTTGATCCTGCCCCAATCCTGCCAATCCTGGGGCAAACGTTAACCGCATCGCTTAACCCAGGGCAGGCGGCTCCGGCGATCCGGCCCCCATCCCCGGTCGCTTAAAGGTATCGCCTGCTGATTAAAAATGCCTGAAGTTTCAGCAAGTTGAGATTTCGCTCGGTTTGCGTCCTGTCTGGAAAAGCAACGCGGGCCGCCAGCGCGAGGCTGACGGCCCGCTTAGTTAACGCCTGCCGCTCAATTCACCTGTCGGCGGAGGAAGGCCGGAATGTCGAGTTGATCGTCTTCCGAGGAATTATGCGCTGGGGCCTGCCGCCCGAGCGGATCCAGGCCCTGCGGCGTTCCCTTTTTTGCATATTCAGAGACCGGATCCTGCGCGCGGGATCATGCGCGCGTGAAGCCGGGCGAGCCGGCGCGGCGCCGAAGGACGGCTGCTGCCGTACGAGCGGCCGCGCTTCGGCCGGCGGCTCGGCACTCTCTTCCTTGCGACCGAGACCCACTGCGGCGAGGCGCTGCATGAGGGTCATGCGGCGCTTCTCTGGATGATCGGTGTCGGAAACCACGCCGCGCTTGGCGCGCAGCTGGTTTTGCGCCGGCATCGGCAATTCCTCGATCCGCGGCATGCGCGGGGTGCGCACGGCGGCGCGCTCCGGCTGCGGCGGGATGAAGGCGCGCGGTGCCGGCGCCGGATCGTGATGCCCAATTTCGCGGATCGGTTCGGGAAAGAGCGACGGCTTCGGTGGGATCGGCCGGATCATTACGTCCTCGACCGCGGACTGCGGCATCACCGCCGCCGCCACCGCAGCCTTGGCCGCTGATTCGATCGTATCGGTGAAGGCCTGCGTCATCGCCTGAGGAGCAGGCGCCGCTTGCGGGCGCACGAGCGGTTTGAGCATTGGTGCGCTCGACCCGATCGGCGAGCCGAGGGGTATCGGCGCGCAGCTGTTTGGTGAGTTCCTGCATGCGGTTGTCGGTAGAGCCTGCCTGCACGCGGGCCTTGTCGATGCCGGTGGCGACGACCGAGACGCGGATGATGCCTTCCAGAGTTTCGTCGAAAGTGGCGCCGACGATGATATTGGCGTCCTGGTCGACTTCTTCGCGGATGCGGGTGGCGGCTTCATCGACTTCATAAAGGGTGAGGTCCTTGCCGCCGGTGATCGACACCAACAGGCCGCGTGCGCCCTTCATGCAGGAATCATCGATCAGCGGATTGGAGATCGCCGCTTCCGCCGCTGTCAGCGCGCGCTTCTCGCCGGAAGCCTCGCCGGTGCCCATCATGGCCTTGCCCATCTCCTTCATCACCGCGCGGACGTCGGCGAAGTCGAGGTTGATGAGCCCTTCCTTGACCATCAGGTCGGTGATGCAGGCGACGCCCGAATAGAGCACCTGGTCGGCCATCGCGAAGGCGTCGGCGAAGGTGGTCTTTTCGTTCGCCACCCGGAACAGGTTCTGGTTCGGGATGATCAGCAGCGTATCGACGACCTGGTGCAGTTCCTCGATGCCCTGCTCGGCAAAGCGCATGCGCCGCTGGCCCTCGAACTGGAACGGCTTGGTGACCACGCCGACAGTGAGAATGCCGAGTTCCTTCGCTACGCGCGAGATCACCGGCGATGCACCGGTGCCGGTGCCGCCGCCCATGCCGGCGGTGACGAACACCATATGCGCGCCGCTCAGGTGATCGCGGATCTCATCGATGACTTCTTCGGCTGCCGCGCGCCCGACTTCAGGCTGCGATCCGGCGCCGAGACCCTCGGTGACCTGCACGCCCATCTGCACGATGCGCTCGGCCTTCGACATCGTCAGCGCCTGGGCATCGGTATTGGCGACGACGAAGTCGACACCCGACAATCCCGCGGTGATCATGTTGTTGACGGCGTTGCCGCCGGCGCCGCCTACGCCGAACACGGTGATGCGGGGCTTCAGTTCCCGAATGTCCGGGACCTTGAGATTGATCGTCATGGGTGCCTCTTCCATACGCGGGCTTGCGAGCGCCGCAGATTGCCGCCGGTCCGCCACCGGCGGCTGTGTGAAACTTGCTTGTTGGCCATCAGAAGCTTTCGCGTAGCCATTGGCCGACCTTGTTCATGTAGCCACCTGTACCTGTCATGAGCTGCCGCGTTCGCCGCGGTTCGAAATGTTCGAGATGCGCCGCCTGCGGGTAAACCAGAAGGCCGGCCGCGACGGCGAAAGCGGGGCCCTTGGCTTCGTCGGGAAGGCCGGCGATGCCGAGCGGGCGCCCGATCCTCACCTGCCGTCCAAGTATGCGAGCCGCGAGTTCGGGCAGGCCGTTGAGCTGGCAGCCGCCGCCGGTGAGCACGACGCGAGCGCGTGGCTCGGCTACGAACGGCGAAGCTGCGAGCCGGTCGCGTATCATTTCCAGAATTTCTTCCACCCGCGGCTTGATGATGCCGACGAGGCTCGCCTTCGAAACGAATTGCGGCGCCTCGCGCTCATCGTCGCCGACCGGAGGCACCGTGATCATGTCGCGCTCATCCGATCCACCGGTGAGCACACTGCCATAGAATGTTTTGATTCGCTCCGCGTCGGCAACGCGGGTATTCAGGCCGCGCGCGATATCCATAGTGACGTGATAGCCGCCGACCGCGAAACCGCTTGCATGGACGCAGTGGCCGCCGGAGAAGACCGCGAGCGTGGTGGTGCCCGCGCCCATGTCGATCACCGCCGAGCCGAGATCGGCTTCATCATCGGCCAATACCGCAAGCCCGGACACATAGGGGCTTGCCACCATCGCTTCGACATTGAGATGACAGCGCTCGATCGCCAGCATCAGGTTGCGGGCGGCGGCGATGTCGGCGGTCATCACATGCATGTCGACGCCGAAGTTGCGCGCCAGCATGTCGCGCGGGTCACGCACGCCGGTAACGCCATCGAGCGAATAGCTGATCGGAAGCGAATGCAGCAGCGCGCGGCCGTCGCGGACCGAATGGCGGCTGCCGGCGGCAAGCACGCGGGCGATATCGCCGTCCGATACGGTTGGCCCCCCGACGTCCACCGAGGCGGCGAAGAGCTCGCTGCCGATGCGGCCGGCGGAGACGGAAACAATGACGGACTCGAACTGCACGCCGGCCATGCGTTCCGCGAGATCGACGGCGTGGCTGATGGCGTTTTCGGTTTCGGCGAGATCGACCACGGCGCCCGCTTTCATGCCGCGCGCGACCGTATGCGAGATGCCCTTGATCTCGACGGCATGGCTGCGGCGCCGCAGCACTTCCTGCGGCGGCTGCGGCTTCAGCTTCGCGACCAGGCAGGCGATTTTGCTGGTGCCGACGTCAAGCGCGGCCACCACGGCGCTGCGCTTGGCGGAGACCGGCTTCATCTTCGGGGTTACGCCGTAATGCAGGGAGCTCATACCGCGCCTCCCTTGCGTTTGCTTTTCGGCTTCAGCAGGTCCTCGCGTGCCTGTGCCGCCTCGTCGGAAAGCCGCACCGTCACCCGGTCCGGCAGGCGCAGGTCGATCGCCGTAATGTCGCGCGACAGCAATTTCTTTTCGCGGTCAAGATTGACCAAGCGTCGCGAGCGCATTATCGACATCGGTTTCCGGCAGGCGGATATCGAGGCCGTTCTTCAGGCGGAGATTCCAGCGCCGCTGCGCCACCAGCACGGCGGCGGCGACTGATGGGCTGATTTCCGGATGGCGGTCAATCAGCGCCAGAATATCCTTCGCGCGTTCGCGCGCCCCGGGCCCCACTACCAGCGGCAGGCCGGTGAAGCGGCGCGCGACATAAGGCTCCAGATACCGTGCCGTCCTCGGCAATAACCGAGAGCTGGCCGTTTTTTTGCCAAAGCGCAAAAGCCTGCCGCTCGGTAATGCCGATCTGCAGCCGGTCAGGATAAAGCTTCAGCACGGTCGCTTCGGAGATCCAGGGATTGGCTTTCAACTTGCGGCGGGCGGAGTCGGCATCAAGGAAAAGAAGCGAGGTGCGGCCGGTGATGCCGGCGGCGGTCAGCACGTCCTCCCGGCTGACCTGCTTCTCGCCCGTGAGCGCGATCGAGGCGATATTGAAACCCGCGGCATTGGCGGCGGCATCGCGCAAAGCCTCGATCTGCTCGTTGATCAAGCGATACATGCCCGCCCGCCACCGTGCCGTAGATCAGACTTCCGCCGATCAGAAGCGCGCTAGCAGCAGCGCCCGCGCCGCGCGGCAGATGGAAATCCGCCAATGGCTGCAGCGCACGGTGCAATAGCCGGCCGATCGGAGCAGTGGTGAATTGTGCAGTGAATTCAGCAACGCGGCGCAGACGTTGGCGGCGCTCGCGGCCGGCACGCATGTGCCCCCGCCCTCGCGTCCCCGCGGACCCGTTTCTGCCCGTCTGCCTCGCCCGCTTCAGCGGTTCAGCGAGGCGTCTTCCAGCATCCATTGCACCAGCTCATCGAACGTTATGCCCGCATGCGCGGCGAGTTCAGGCACGAGCGAAGTCTCGGTCATGCCTGGTTGCGTGTTAACTTCGAGGCAGAACAACCCACCCGTCCCCTCGACGCGATCGTCGTAGCGAAAGTCGGCTCGGCTCACCCCACGGCAGCCGAGCGCGGAATGCGCCAGGACTGCTAGTCTTCGGACCTCTTGGTAAACAATTGGTAAAACCGGGGCCGGCAGTACGTGTTTAGAGCCGCCGGCGGCATATTTCGCTTCGTAGTCGTAGAAACGTACCGTTGGGACGATCTCGATCACGTCCAACGCCCTGTCACCCATCACGGCGCAGGTCAGTTCCTTGCCGGCGATATAGCGCTCGCAAAGCACCTGATCGCCGAACGGCCAGTCCTCGCGGTAAAGCTCTTGCGGCGGGTGCTCTTGCCCTTCGGTGACCAGGAAGACGCCGACGCTGGAGCCTTCCGCCACGGGCTTGACGACATAGGGCGGCGGCAGGAGATGGCTTCTGGCTGCTTCGAAGCGGGAGGCGACGACGCCTTCGGCTACCGGCACGCCAGCCGCGCGCAACTGGTTCTTCGCCATTTGCTTGTGCATCGCCACCGCGGAGGCGAGCACGCCGGAATGGCTGTAGGGGATGCCGAGGATTTCCAGCACGCCTTGCAGCACGCCGTCCTCGCCCGGGCGGCCATGCAGCATGTTGAGCGCCACATCCGGCTTCAGCTGCGCAAGCGTACCGGCAATGTCGCGGCCGACATCGACGCGGGTGACGCGATAGCCCTGTCGCTCAAGCGCGTCAGCGCAGGCCCTGCCGGACCGCAGCGATACCTCGCGCTCGGCCGACCAGCCCCCCAGCAGAACCGCGACGTGTTTCCCCATGGCCCCCAGCCAAGCCCGGCGACTGATTCGCTTTAACTTCCAATAGAATTGAGATTTCGCGGCCCGTCGAGAGTCCCTGTGAAATTTCGATCAGGTGTGTTTTACGGATCAGTGTGCGGCCTGCTGGAGTTGCTTGGCGATGCGAAGTTCGGACCACGGCCTGCGCGCGGGATCTGCTCCGAGAAGGCGGCGAGGAAAAGTCCGCCCATGCCGGCGGCCACGATCAGATCGGCCTAAGGGCAACTGCCGCCGACGTTGTAAATCACTCCGAGGGTCGAACGTTATACAATCGCGCAACGAGCCAAAATCGAAGCGGCCGCTTGCGGCTGGCGTCCTGCTTGGTTACGCAGTACGGCAATCGCGGCGCGCATCGCCAGAAGACGGAGTTTACAATGGCAAAAATCGTATTCGCAGCTGGCAGCTCCCACGGTCCGACTATCCAGAGTACACCTGACAAATGGCTCCAGCTTGTAGAACGCGACAAGCGCGACCCGCGCTACGATTTCCAGGAAGTCCTGCGCAACGCGCGGCCCGGCCTGGACCGCGAGATACGTCCCGAAGTTCTGCAGGAACGGCACAAGACCATTCATGCCGACCTGGACAAGCTGACCTCGGTGATTGCGAGCGTGCCGGTCGACGTCATGATCGTCGTCAGCAACATCCACCGCGTGCGCGAGGAAGACAATCACCCGGTATTCAGCGTGTTTCGCGCCGAGAGTTTTGGAACGGCGAAGATGTCGCAGCGACTGTTCAATGCCAATGCAAAAACCTTCGAGGAGACCGGTCGCGCGGCAGAAGAAATCAAGGCGGTGCGGCCTGGTCACCCGGCCCTGGCCAATCACCTGATCGAGACGCTGATCGACGAGGATTTCGATGTCGCCTGCACTGATTTTCCACAAGGCGTTCCGATCGACGACGCCTTCGCTTTCCCCGACGAATGGATGCTCAAGCGCAACAACATTCCCATGGTGCCCTTCCAGATCAGCCGCGACCTGCCGAACCAGGCGAAAGCTTCGCGCTGTTACGAGCTCGGCACGGCGCTGCGCCGCGCGGTCGAAAAGTGGCCGGTGAATGCGCGCGTCGGCTTGATCGCCTCCGGTGGGCTGAGCCATCAGGTGGTCGATGAGGAACTGGACAAAGAGGTGATCGATGCCTTGGTGAGCGGCGACGAAAAGACCTTGCGGGGGTTGGAGCGCAAGCGGCTGAACCGGGGACCGGGGACGCCGGAAATTCTCAATTGGGTCACCGTCGCGGCCGCGATGGCGCCAACCAAGATGAATTTGGTCGGCTACACCCCGTGCTATCGCTCGATCGCGGGAACCGGCCACGGCATTTGTTTCGGTTACTGGAAGAACTGACGGCGGCGGCACCGGTAACATCACCCGGCGGCGACACCGATGCGCTTGATTTCCCAGTCAAACTCGATGCCTCGGTTTCAATCGGCCGGAAACGGTGGAACTACCCCGACCCGAGGAGATTAATGTTGAGCTATTATGATCCTGGCGGAATACCGGCGGCCGGAGGACCAAATGACTTATGGCACACGGACTGACCATTATCCCGCGAGTTCGAAATTACTGCATTGGTTGGTTGCAGCCTGCGTGCTCACCACCGCCCCCGTAGCGATTGCGATGGGCCGCGTGAGTCCGGGGCCCACGCAGGATCTGCTTTACAATTTTCACAAGTCACTGGGTGTCCTGATCTTCGCGCTGATGATCCTGCGTTTGATCAACCGGATTGTTCTGGGTGCGCCGGTCCCCGATCCGTCGATCGAACCGTGGCAAAAAACCGTTTCGTCGGCCGTGCACGGCGCGCTCTATTTGCTGCTGCTCGCCATGCCGATCGTCGGCTACGTCGCCAATAGTGCGTATGGCGCGCCGACGCCATTCTTCGGACTGTTCAATTTGCCCGCGATCATCGGCAAAAATGAACCGCTCTCGGAGCAACTTTTCGCGCTGCACCGTTGGACGGGTTTTGTCCTGATCTTTCTGGTCCTGATGCACATTGGCGCAGCCCTGTTCCACTATGTGATCCGGCGCGACACCGTGCTGCAACGGATGTTGCCGCGCGCGATGGGTGGAATTTAAAACCGGGGTCCGGGTCTGGAATCAGACCGGGTTATTTGCAAATCGTCACGCCTCGGCTTCGACGCCGATGCGCTTGATTTCCCAGTCCAGTTCGACGCTGGAATTTTCCTTTACGCGCTTGCGGACGGTTTCGCCCAGCGTCTCGATGTCGGCTGCCGTCGCATCGCCAAGATTGATCAGGAAATTACAGTGCATTTCCGAGACCTGCGCATTGCCGATCTTCAACCCGCGGCAGCCGGCGGCATCGATCAGCTGCCAGGCCTTGTTGCCGGGCGGATTCTTGAAGGTCGATCCGCCGGTGCGGCTTTTGATCGGCTGCGTGGCCTCGCGCAACTCCGTGATCTTGTCCATTTCCGCCGCGATGGCGTCACGGTCGCCCGGCTCGCCCTGAAACAGCGCCTGCGTGAAAATGAAATCCTCCGGCGCGCCGCTTGATCGGCTGCGTCGCCTCGCGCGACTCCGTGATCTTGTCCATTTCCGCCGCGATCGCGTCACGGTCGCCCGGCTCGCCCTGAAACAGCGCCTGCGTGAAAATGAAATCCTCCGGCGCGCCGCAATGCCGATAGGTATAATGCATGTCGGCATTGCTCAGCACATGCACCCGGCCCTGCCGGTCGACCGCGCGGGCTTCCACCAGCGCATCCTTGGTCTCGCGCCCATAGGCGCCGCCGTTCATCCGCAGTGCGCCGCCGATGCCGCCGGGAATGCCGCGCAAAAAAGCGAGGCCGGCTAATCCTGCCTCCTGCGCCGTCCGCGCCACTTTCACATCGGGCACACCGGTGCCGGTGCGGATACGGTTGCCTTCCACCGTCATTTCGTTGAAGCCGCGGCCGAGCCGGATCACCACGCCCGGCACACCGCCGTCGCGCACGATCAGGTTGGAGCCCAGGCCGACCACCGTCACCGCGATCTCGGCGGGGAGATTCTTGAGCAAATAAGCGAGGTCTTCTTCATCCTCAGGCGTGAACAGAATTTGCGCCGGCCCGCCAACCCGAAACCACGTCATCGCCGCCAGCGACTGGTTCGCCATTAGACGGCCGCGCAGCTGTGGCATGTTTGATTTCAGATCGGCGGTCATATCAGGAAAGGTCATAAGGAGCCACCGTCATGGCCGGGCTTGTCCCGGCCATCCACGTCTTGGAAGATAGCAGCATGAAAGGCGGCTGGGTTTATATACTGACCAATCGCGCCAATGGCGTTCTCTATGTCGGCGTCACCAACAATCTCATTCGCCGCGTGTATGAGCACCGAACGGGAGCCGTTCCCGGCTTCACCAAGCGCTACGGTCTGAAGATGCTGGTTTACTTCGAGGGCCATGACGATATCCGCCTTGCGATCCAGCGCGAACACAATATGAAGCATTGGTCGAGAACCTGGAAAGTGCGTTTGATCCTGCGAGAAAATCCACGGTGGCGCGATCTGTTCCCTGAGTTGCTGTCGTAAGAACGTGGATGGCCGGGACAAGCCCGGCCATGACGACCGATAGGAGATGCCCTATCCCAGCGCCTTGAGCTCGTCCGGCAGCGCGTAAGCCCATTGCGTGATGTTGCCTGCGCCGAGGAACACCACGGTGTCGCCCGCCTTCGCCATATCCTTCACCATCGGCGCAATCTGCGTGGCGTCGTCGAGCGGCAGCACCTGGCGGTGGCCGCGCGCGCGCAAGCCCTGCACCAGTGCGTCGCGATCGATGCCCGGGATCGGCGCTTCTCCGGCGGGATAGACATTGGCCACGATCACCGCATTGGCATCGTTGAAGCAGGTGGAGAAGCCCTCGAACAGCGATTGCAGCCGCGTGTAGCGGTGCGGCTGCACGATGGCGATCACCTGGCCCTTGGTCGATTCGCGCGCCGCGCGCAGCACCGCCGCAATCTCCACCGGATGATGGCCGTAATCGTCGATCACCGCGACGCCATTCCATTCGCCGGTGCGGGTGAAGCGCCGCTTCACGCCTCCGAAGGCGGCCAGCGCCTTGCGAATCTGCTCGTCGCCAATGCCGAGCTCATGCGCGACAGCAATCGCGGACGTGGCATTCAGCGCGTTATGACGTCCGGGCATCGGCAGCACGAGTTTGCGGATCTCGTGCACCAGGTGGCCGGCGCGATCGCGGAACAGCACGCAGAAACGCGATTGCCCGCCTGCGTGTTCGAGGTCGACCAGCCGCACGTCGGCCTGCGGGTTCTCACCATAGGTGATGATACGGCGGTCCTCGATGCGACCGACGATCTGATGCACGGTGGGATGATCGGTGCACATCACCGCGAAGCCGTAGAACGGAACGTTCTCCACGAAATCGATGAAGGCGGTCTGCACCGCCTCGAAGGTTTTGAAGTGATCGAGATGCTCAGCGTCGACATTCGTCACGATCGCGATATCGGCGGGCAGCTTGAGGAAAGTGCCGTCGGATTCGTCGGCCTCCACCACCATCCAGTCGCCGGCGCCGAGCCGCGCATTGGTGCCATAGGCGTTGATGATGCCGCCGTTGATGACGGTGGGATCGAGCCCGCCGGCATCCAACAGCGCGGCCACCATGGACGTGGTCGTAGTCTTGCCGTGGGTGCCGGCGATGGCGACGCAGCTTTTCAGCCGCATCAGCTCGGCCAGCATTTCCGCACGGCGCACGATGGGAAGCCGCTGATCACGCGCGGCAATCAGTTCCGGATTGTCGCGCTTGATGGCGGAAGAAACGACGAGGACTGCAGCCCCGTCGATATTCTTCGCCTCGTGGCCGATGGAAACCTTGATGCCCTGCTCGCGCAGCCGCTTGACGTTGGCGCTGTCGGCAACATCAGAGCCCTGCACGGTATAGCCGAGATTGCGCAGCACCTCGGCGATGCCGCTCATGCCGATGCCCCCGATGCCGACGAAATGGATCGGGCCGATGTCGCGCGGCAGTTTCATTGAAAATATTGTACCCGGCACGCGTCTAGCTGGCCGACACGTCTGGTCCAGTCGCTGCCGCAAAACGGGCGGCCGGACAAGCCCGCGATGCGTTAGCCTTTCGCGACCCGCAGCACCAGATCAGCCAAACGGTCCGCCGCGTCCAGCGTTCCGGCTTTCTTGGCGGCGGCGGCCATGGCGGCCAGGCGCGACGGCTCGGCGGCGAAGGCCGATATCTCCGAAGCCAGCCGGCTGGGGGTGAATTCCGCCTGCGGCAGGCGCAGCGCGCCGCCGGCAGCCTGCAGCATCCCGGCATTGGCCATCTGGTCCTGATCGAGCGCATTCGGCAGCGGCACCAGGATCGCAGGCCGTCCGATCGCGGAAAGCTCGGCGACCGTGGAGGCGCCGGAGCGGGAGATCACGAGATGGGACGCCGCCATGCGCGCCGGCAGATCGGCGAAGAACGGCGCCACGTCGGCGGAAACCTTCAGATCGGCATAGGCCTTTTTCACCTCGGCCAGATCCTCCTCGCGCGCCTGCTGCACGATATGCAGGCGCGACCATAACGCCGGCTCGAGTTGCTGTATCGCCGACGGCACGATTTCCGCCATCACCCGCGCGCCCTGGCTGCCGCCGAAGACCAGCAGGCGCAGCTGTCCACCTGGCTCGGGCGGCGCATAGGGCGTCGACGACGCCAGGATCACCGCCGGACGGACCGGATTGCCGACCCAGGTGGTTTTGGCGGTGAGTTTCGCGTCGGGCAGCGACAAGTCGCGGAACCCGGTGGCGATGGCGGTCACGCGCCCCGCCAGGAAGCGGTTGGCGCGGCCCATCACCGCATTCTGCTCGTGGATGATGGTAGGGATGCCGCGCAGCGAGGCCGCCAGCAGCGGCGGAACGGTGGGATAGCCGCCGAAGCCGATCACCGCGGTGGGTTTCAAGCGTCCGAGCAACGACCAGGCTTTGCCAACGCCGCCTCCGACGATGGCCGCCGTGGCCGCGAGCGAAAATGGATCGCGCCCGCGCAGCGCCGAACTCGGAATGATATGCGTGGCGCGGGCGGGAAAATTGCCGCCGTAATGCGCGGCGCGGGAATCGGTGGCGAGATCAAGGCCGACGTCGCGCCGGGCCAGGGCCGCGCCCAAGGCTTCAGCGGGAAACAGATGCCCGCCGGTGCCGCCCGCCGCCACCAGCACATGCCGCGGGCGGCCAGTGTCCATCAGGCGCGGCTCCCAGCCGGCGCATAATGCAGGTGGCTGGCCAGCATTTCCGCGCGCGGGCGCTCGCGCGTCAGCGCCAGCAGCATTCCCATGGCATAGGCGAGCGAGAGCATCGAAGAGCCGCCGTAGGAGATAAAGGGCAGCGTCATGCCCTTGGCGGGCATCAGATGCAGATTGACCGACATGTTGATGGCCGATTGGAGGCCGAACAGGATGGCGAGGCCGGCGGCGGCGAAGCGGGCGAAGGGATCCTCGTTCCGCATCGCATGGAGCAGCGCGCGGATCACCACGAAAGCAAAGAGGAAAAGCAGCATCAGGCAGAGCACGATGCCGAATTCCTCCCCCGCCACCGCGAAGACGAAGTCTGTGTGGCTGTCGGGCAGGATTCGCTTGGCGGTACCCTCGCCTGGCCCAAGGCCGAACCAGCCGCCGCGCAGGAAAGAGCCGACCGAGGTGGTGATCTGAAAACTGTCGCCGCTGCCAGGATCGAGGAAGCGCCGGATCCGCAGCGCCACATGCGGTACGGTGTAATAGGCGCCGAGCAGGCCCACGAGCGAAACGCCGCCAAGGCCGATCATCCAGATCAGGCGCATCCCCGCCATGAAGAACAGCGCCCCCCAAACCAGCAGGATCAGCATGGTTTGGCCGAAGTCCGGCTGCAGCACAAGCAGCACCACGACGAACAGCAGCAGGCCAAGCGCAAACGTGTTGGCCGGCATCTCTGGCCGTCGCGCGGATTCCGCAAACAGCCAGGAGATCAGGATGACAAAAGCCGGCTTAAGAAATTCCGACGGCTGAATCGTCATGCCGAGAAAGGTGAGCCAGCGCCGGGCGCCCTTGATCTCGGCGCCGAACAGAATGGTGCAAACCACCATGCCCACGCTGACGGCGAAAACAAACAGCGCAAGCCGGCGGATCTGATGCGAATTGAGGAACGAGGTCGCCACCAGCACGGCGATGGCCGGCAACAGAAAAAGCACATGCCTGTTGACGAAATAAAACGGCTCGAGCCGCAGCCGGGCGGCCACCGGAGGGCTGGCGGCAAGCGAGAGCACGATCCCGCCCAGCATCAGGGTGGCGAGCGCCCCCAGCATCAGCTTGTCGACCGTCCACCACCATTCGCCGAAAGGCGTGCGTGTCGCGCGCGAGACCATGCCGGTAAACCCCCGTTTTCCCGGCTCTAAGTCCTGACGCCTTATGGTTTAGGGGGGATTAACGGCACCTTCTTTCCCCTCCCCGGGGAGAGAAAAAGACGGCGTCCCCGCGAGAGCAATGGGCTCCGCCAGGCGCCGGTGCATCCAATCCATATTTCAGGAGAGGTATTCGACCTTGCCGTCCTTGAGATCGTAGCGCGCCGCGACAACCTTCACTTTCCCGGCCTTGACCAGATCGGCCACGATCTTGCTTTTCGTGGCGATCTGCACGGCCGTACGCTTGGCGCTTTCGCGCACCGCATTGTCGACGAAATCGCCCGGCTTGCCCTTGACCGCCTGCGCCGCCGGAACGATGGCCTTCACCATCGGCCCGATGGAGCCCGGGTAAGTTGTTTTCTTGGTCACGACATCGCAGGCCGCCACCACCGCGCCGCAACGCTCGTGACCCAGCACCACAACCAGCGGAACGCCAAGCGCCGCCGCGCCGTATTCGATCGTCCCCATCGTCGCCGAGTCGACGGCCATGTTGCCGGCATTGCGCGCGACAAACAGCTCGCCAAGCCCCAGGCCCTCCGAACAGCAGTTCGGGCGGCACCCGGCTGTCGGCGCAGCTCAGGATGGTTGCCCACGGCATCTGATTGCCGGCGACGCTGGCGCGGCTCTTGGCAAGATCGGCCGCGCAAACTTGCGGCGCGCTGACGTATTTGTCGTTGCCGGATTTCAGGTTCGCCAGCGCCTGATCAACTGTGACCGACGTGGTCGGGCCTGCGGCAAAGGCTCTATCCCACCCGAACAAAGCACTGCCCGCTGCCAGGCCGAAGCCTGCCAATGCCAGGAATTGCCGCCGGCCCATGGCCTGCTTTTCACAAATGTTGCACATGAGAATGACCTCCCCCGCTGAAATCTTCCGAATGGCGCCATTGTAGGCTTGTCAAACCGAGGGCGATACACCCTCCCAAATGGGAGAAAGGTATTAAACCAGCGCCTGCACCAGTTTCCTGAAGTGGTCGCCACGGATCTCGAAATTCCGGTACTGGTCGAAGGAGGCGCAGGCGGGCGAGAGCAGCACGATCGGCTCCGCCGCTGAAGAAGCCGCGGCGTCGGCCGCCGCTGTTGCGGTGGCGACATCGAGGGTGCCGCAGCGGACATAAGGCACCAGCCCTTCGAGCACGGCGGCGAAGCCATCGCTCGCCTCTCCGATCAGATAGGCCTTGGCGATTTTCGGAAAAAAGCGCGTCAGCGACGTGATGCCCCCTCTTTCGCCTGGCCGCCGAGAATCCAGAAAATGTCGCCGGGAAAAGACGACAGCGCCTTGTCTGCGGAATCAGCATTTGTCGCCTTGGAGTCGTTGACAAAGAGCACCTTGCCCTTGCGTCCGACTTCCTCCAACCGGTGCGGCAGACCGGGAAAAGTCGAAAGTCCACGCTGAATAGCGTCCACCGGCACACCGAGGGCGAGCGCCGCGGCCACAGCCGCCGCTGCGTTCTGCGCATTATGCTGTCCGCGCAAGGTGCGGATGCCGGCGAGGTCGGCGATGCGTTCGCTGCCGCGCATGATGCAGCTTCCATCCATGAAGAAGCCGCGATCGAGGCTGGTCTCCGCCGAAACCAGGCTGGTCGGGCGCCCGGTCTTTTCCCGCCGTTCGGCAACGGCGCGCGTATAGGTATCGTCCACCGCGATCACCGCCACATCCGCATCCGCCACCGCGCGCTCCTTGATGGCGGCATAATTTTGCATCGAGCCGTGACGCTCGAGATGGTCGGGGGTGACATTGAGCAGCATGCCGATCGTCGGCTTCAGCGTCGGCGCGAGATCGATCTGATAGGAGGAAACCTCGATCACATGGACGCGTTCGCGCGCGGGCGGTTGCAGCGAGAGGATCGCCACGCCGATATTTCCGCCCATCTGTACGTCGCGTCCAGCGCTGCGCAGGATATGCGCGGTCAGCGCAGTGGTGGTGGATTTGCCGTTGGTGCCGGTGATCGCAACGAAGGGGGCATCGGGCGCGCGCGCCGCGCGCTCGCGGCCGAACAATTCCACGTCGCCGATGATCTCAACGCCGGCGGCTTTCGCCAGCACGACCACCCAATGCGGTTGCGGATGTGTCAGCGGCACCCCCGGCGCCAGCACCAGGGCGGCGATGCGCGACCAGTCGATGCTCCGCAGATCTGCCGTGGGAATGCCCGCCGCATTGGCCTTCCCCACGCTGGCGGCATCATCGTCGAAAGCGATGACATCGGCGCCACCGGCGAGCAGCGCGCTGCAACTGACGAGACCGGAACCACCGAGGCCAAAAACCGCGACCTTCCTGCCGGTGAAAGTGGTGATGGGAGTCACGCGGCTGCGCCGGTTTTACCGCAGCTTCAGGGTCGCGAGGCCGGCGAGCGCCAGCACCACCGCGATGATCCAGAAGCGAATTACAATCTGCGGCTCGGTCCAGCCGAGCTGCTCGAAGTGATGATGGATGGGCGCCATCCTGAACACGCGCTTGCCGGTCAGCTTGAACGAGGCTACCTGCACGATGACCGAGACAGCTTCCAGCACGAACAGCCCGCCGATGATGGCCAGCACGATCTCGTGCTTGGTCGCCACCGCGATCGCGCCGATCATTCCGCCCAGGGCCAATGATCCGGTATCGCCCATGAAGACCGAGGCCGGCGGCGCGTTGTACCAGAGGAAACCGAGGCCCGAGCCGATCACGGCGCCGCATAACACCGCCAGCTCGCCGGTGCCCGCCACGTAGTGGATCTGCAGATAGTCGGAGAACACGGCGTTGCCCACGAGATAGGCGATCAGGCCGAAGCTGCCGGCGGCGATCATCACCGGCACAATGGCCAGTCCGTCCAGCCCATCGGTGAGGTTCACCGCATTGCCGGCGCCGACGATGATGAAGGCGCCGAAGACAACAAAAAACAGGCCGAGATTGAAGATCAGATCCTTGAACACCGGGAAAGCCAGCGAGGTCGCGAACGGCACTCTGCCGAGCTGGGAGAAGGCATAGCAGGCGCCGGCGGCGATCAGCGCTTCGGCGAGGATGCGCGTGCGCCCGGAAAATCCGGTGTAACTCTGGCGCGTCACCTTCAAATAGTCGTCGTAAAAGCCGACCAGGCCGAAGCCGAGGGTGACGCCGAGCACGATCCAGACATAGGGATTGAGCGGATTGGCCCACAGCACAGTGGACACGACGATGCCTGACAGGATCATCAGCCCGCCCATGGTGGGCGTGCCTTTCTTGGTGACGAGATGCGATTGCGGGCCATCGGCGCGGATCGGCTGGCCCTTGCCCTGCTTCAGTCGCAGCAGGTCTATGATCGAGGATCCGAACAGGAAGACAAAGAGCAAGGCGGTGACAGTCGCGCCGCCGGTGCGAAAAGTGATGTAACGGAAGACGTTGAAGAAGGAGATTTTATCGGAAAGATCGACTAGCCAATAAAGCATCGGATCAGCCTTGAGCGGACGCCTTCGAAGCGGCGCCGCGATAGGGGTAACGGCGTTCCAGCGCCTTGACCAGAGGGCCCATGCGGGAGCCGAGCGAGCCCTTCACCATCACGGCGTCTCCCGGCTGCACCACGGCGAGCACGGACGATTCGAGCGCCGAGGATGTGTCCGCATAGCCGCCCCGGCGTTCGGAGGGAAGGGCCTCCCACAAATGCCGCATTAGCGAACCGGAACAGAACACCATGTCGACTTTGTTGCCGATGACGGCTTCCGCCACTTCGCGGTGCAGCCGCTCACCATCGGCGCCGAGCTCGAGCATGTCTCCAAGGATGGCTATGCGCCGCCCGCGCGGGCCCAGCGCCGCCTGGCCAAGCAGCGCCAGCGCTGCGCGCATAGAGGCGGGATTAGCATTATAGCTCTCGTCGATCAGCTCAGCCGTGCCGCCCGGCAGGCCGAGCGTGAGGCGCGCGCCGCGGCCAGTGGCGGGCTTCCATTCGGCGAGCGCAAGCGCAGCGAGCGCGAGATCGGCACCGCTCAGCGAAACAGCGGCCAAGACCGCGAGCGAGTTCCAGATCAAATGCTGTCCGGGCGCGCCGAGTTTGTAGGTTACCTCGACGCCGAACACGGATGCCTGCACGACCGAGCAATCAGGATGCAGCGAGAATTCCAGCACCCGCACGTCCGCCCCGGCCTGCTCGCCGAAAGAAACGATGCGGCCGACATGCCCCTCCGCGGCCTTCTGCCGCAAGCGCTCATAATAAGGATTGTCGCGATTGATCACGGCGGCGCCGTCCGGCTCCAGCCCGAGGAAGATTTCCGCCTTGGCATCGGCGATGGCTTCCATGGACGGGAAGAATTCCAGGTGCACCGGCTCGATCGCGGTGATGATCGCCACATGCGGCCGCACCAGGCGCGCGAGCGGCTCGATCTCGCCCGCATGATTCATGCCCATTTCGAAGATCGCAAAACGCGCCGTCTCCGGACAACGGGCCAGCGACAGCGGCACGCCCCAATGATTATTGTAGGAAGCGATGGAAGCATGGGTTTCCCCTTCGGTCGACAGCGCGAGCCGCAGCGCTTCCTTGGTGCCGGTCTTGCCGACCGAGCCGGTGACGCCGATCACTTTGGCCTGCAGGCGCGCGCGCGCGGCGCGGGCGAGATCGCGCAGGCCTTCGAGCACATCGGAAACCACCAGGAGCGGCGCGTCCTGGGAGAACTGGCCGCGCTTGTCGGCCGCCACCACCGCAAGCGTGGCGCCGCCCTGCAGCGCGTTGTTGACGAAATCATGCCCGTCGCGGTTTTCGCCCTTGATGGCGAAGAAGACGTCGCCCGGGCCGATGCTGCGGCTGTCGATGGAAATGCCGCGCACGCTCTCTGGCAGCGGGCCCTCGCGTCGCGCGCCCATGGCGGAGGCCATCGCTTCGATGGTCCATAATGGCCGCTCGCTCATGCCGTCCCTTTCAGCGCCGTTGCGACCGCTTCATGATCACTGAACGGCAAGACCTTGTCGCCGATGGTCTGCCCGGTTTCATGGCCCTTGCCGGCGATCAATAGCACGTCGCCTCGCTTCAGTTCGGACACGGCCGTGCGGATCGCCTCGCCGCGGTCGCCGATCTCGCGGGCGCCGCGAGCCCCAGCCAGAATTTCCGCCCGGATGGCGGCGGGTTTTTCGCTGCGCGGATTGTCGTCGGTTACAATGACGCGATCGGCCTTTTCCACCGCAATGGCGCCCATCATCGGCCGCTTGCCGGCATCGCGGTCGCCGCCCGCGCCGAACACGACGACAAG
Source organism: uncultured Alphaproteobacteria bacterium (assembly GCA_963728585.1). Lineage (GTDB taxonomy): Bacteria > Pseudomonadota > Alphaproteobacteria > Rhizobiales > Xanthobacteraceae > CANKHA01. The sequence continues at coordinate 37,496 of CAVSLB010000002.1, read as the reverse complement.
CCGCCCGGTCACATAAGGCCGCAAGGCCTCCAACGTCTTGGCGAGCGCGTCCGGCTTGTGCGCATAGTCGATGAACACCGGTGCGCCGTCGTGCTCACCCGCCAGCTCAAGCCGGCCCTTCGCACCTTGCAATTTTTCCAAGGCGGCAAAAACTTTATCGGTATCGCTGCCGGTCGCGATGGCGAGACCCGCGGCGGTAAGCGCATTCTCTACCTGGAAGGCGCCGACCAACGGCAGCCGTAAACTGAATTGTCGTCCCGCGAACGCGATGCGTAGTTTTTGCGCAAAGCCATCGATGCCGGCTTCGAGCAGGCGGATGCCGCCGGCCTTTCCGCCGATGGTTAGCACCGTCAGCTGGCGCTTGCGCGCGGCGGCTATGACCTCGCCAGCCTGCTCGTGATCGACGTTGATGACCGCCGTCCCGGATGGCTCGATTAGTTCCTCGAACAGCCGCAGCTTGGCGGCGAAATACGCCTCCAGCGTCGGGTGATAATCGAGGTGATCGCGGCTGAGATTGGTAAAGGCGGCAGCGGCGATGCGCACGCCGTCGAGCCGGTGCTGGTCGAGACCGTGCGAGGAGGCTTCCAGCGCCAGATGAGTGACCCCCTCGCCCGCCAGGGCGTCGAGCTGCCGATGCAGCACCACCGGATCGGGCGTGGTGAGGGAGCCGTAGATTTCCTTCTCCGGCGTCACCACCCCGACGGTGCCGATGCTCGCGGCGCGATGGCCGAGCGCGGCCCAGATCTGCCGGGTGAAGGCGGCGACCGAGGTCTTGCCGCTGGTGCCGGTCACCGCGGCGATCGTGGCGGGCTGACGCGGGAAAAATTTCGCCGCGCTGCGCGCAAGAAACCGCCGTGCATTGCTGGCCTGGATAAAACCAACGCCGGGCGGCAGCAATTCCGGCCGCCGCTCTGCCGCGATGGCAACCGCGCCGGCCGTCATGGCCTGGCCGATGAAGCGAAGGCCGTCAGTCTTGCTGCCTGTCACGGCAACGAACATGTTGCCCGGCTTCACGGCGCGGCTGTCCGCCGTGACGCCGGTGACGTCGAGCGCGGCTGCGCCAGCATCGGCGCTGGCCTCCCCGCTGAGCAATTCCGCAACCTTCATGGGCTATTGAATGCCCGGCACCGTCCGGCAAGACAAGCAGGATCGCGCTTTATCCCTGGCGGCCTCTAGCGGGCCTTGGCCAGGATCAGTTGCTGGGAAGGCGGCAGATCAAACCGCGGCTCCATGCCCAATAAGGGCGCGATGCGGGAAATTACTGCCCCGCCCACCGGAACGGCGTTCCAGCCGGAAGTGGCATAGCCATGGGTTTCCGGCGTCGCCTTCGGCTCGTCCAGCATAATCAGCAACAGGTAGCGCGGATTGTCGGCGGGCAACACCGCGGTGAAACTGTTCAGCAGCTTGCTCTTGGAATAGCGGCCGCCGACCACCTTCTCCGAAGTGCCGGTTTTGCCGCCGACATAATAACCCTTTACGTCGGCCTTGCCGGCCGTACCCTTCTCGGTGTTGAGCCGCATCAGGTATCGCATCTTTTCGCTGGTCTCAGGCTTGACCACACGGGTCGCCAGCTTCGCGGCTTCTGCCTGGCTGCGCTTCATGAATGTGGGCGGGATCAGCATGCCGCCGTTCATCAGCGCCCCGATGCCCATCACCGCCTGCAGCGGCGCGACCGAAAGACCATGGCCAAAGGCGATGGTCACGGTATTCAGTTCTCCCCAGCGCCTTGGCACCAGCGGCTCGGCGCTTTCCGGCAGTTCGGTGCGCAGCCGATCGAGCTGGCCCATCTTCTTTAGGAACCATTTGTGGTGTTCGACGCCCATCGCGAGCGCGCTGCGCGCGGTACCAATATTCGAGGAATAAGTGAAGATTTCCGGCACGGTGAGCGTGCGGTTCTGTGCGTGATAATCGTGGATGCTGAACTTGCCGTAGCGTAGCGGCATGCGTGCATCGAAAGATGAGCTCAGCGACACCTTGCCGGAATCGAGCGCCATCGCAATCGTGAGCGCCTTGAAGGTCGAGCCCATCTCATAGACGCCGGTGGTGAGCCGGTTGATGCGAGTGGGATCGTTCGCCTCCTTCGGATTGTTTGGATCGTAGTCCGGCACCGATACCATGGAGATGATCTCGCCGGTGCGCACGTCGGTGATCAGGCCGGCCGCCGCGACCGCTTTGAATTTTTCCCGCGCCGCCATCAGTTCGTCGCGCATCGCGTGCTGCACGCGCAGATCGACGGCGAGCTCGACCGGCTTGTCCATCCGGTCGACCGCAAGACCCGCCATGTGCAGGTCAGCAAGCCCTCGTCCGTCGAGCCATTTTTCAATGCCGGCGATGCCCTGATTGTCGATGTTCACATGGCCGATGAGATGCGAGACCTCCGCTCCATTCGGATAGACGCGCCTGTTCTCGGTGAGAAAGCCAATACCGGGAATGCCGAGACCGTGGATTTCCTGTTGTTGCTTTTTCGTGATTTCGCGCTTGAGCCAGACGAAGCCCTTGCGCGAGGACAACCGCTCGCGCAGTTCGGCCGCGTCGAGATCGGGCAGCACCGCGGTGAGCAGTTCCACCGCTTCGTCGACATCAATGATCTTGCGCGGTTCACCGAACAGCGAGGATGCCTTGATATCGGTGGCAAGGATTTCGCCGTTGCGATCAAGAATGTCGGGTCGCGAAGTCGAGACTGCGTCGGCCGTCCTGCGCACCGTCTGGCTATCCGGGGCGGCGGCGAGCTGGATAAGCCGCCCGGCAATCACCGCATATCCGATCGAAAATACCAGGATGGCGAGCCCGACGCGGGCGCGCGACTTTACGCTGCGGTCCACCTTCTGCCCGTAAAGCAGCCGCTGCACTAAACGCAGACGCCAATTCAACGCCGCCGTTGCTCCTGCCGCCACGCTCATTGCTGCCGATCCCCTTTGCCGCCCCCACGCATGGATCCAAGGCCGCCGGTAGAAGCGGTCAGGTCCTCGCTGATGTTCTCCAGTATGGCGGCGATGGGATCTTCGGTTCCCAGCGGCACGATCTGCGGCGGCCGCATCGGCAGGTTGTCGAATGTATCGATCTGATTGGTCTGAAAGGGCTTCAACGGGAGATGCCGCTGCGCCAGGGTTTGGATGCGGCTCGGATTGCCCAGCCGCGCCCATTCGGCGCGCAGGCTGGCGATTGCGTCGCGCTCGCGCCGGATATCGTGTCGCAACTTGGCGACGCGTTCGGCACGCAATGTCGACTGATATTTGATGTCGTAAACATAAGCCGCGGCAAGCACCAAAGCCGCGATCACGCAGATGTTGAGCAGGCGCACGAACATCAGCGCCCCCGCAGCAGGTCATCGGGCGATGGAATATCGAAAGGCCGCTTGGCGCCGCCGGTACGCGGCGCAGCTTGCGTGCGCTCGCCCGCGCGCAGCTTGGCGGAACGGGCGCGCGGATTGGCCGCGACCTCCGTTTCCTTCGCCACAACCGGCCGCTTAGTAATGATGCGGAATGTGGGCGACGGCGCTTCCACCGCCGGCAGGTGGCGCGAGCCGGCAGCCGTGCGGCTGCGCTCGGCCAGGAAGCTCTTCACAATGCGGTCTTCGAGCGAATGGAAGCAGACGACGACCAGCCGTCCGCCCGGCTTCAGGATGCGCTCGGCCGCGGCCAAGCCTTCGGCGAGCTCGTTGAGCTCCTCGTTGACGAAAATTCGCAGCGCCTGGAACGTTCTTGTCGCCGGATGAATCTCACCCGGCTTGCCGCGCACAACGTGCGCGATGATGGCGGCCAGCGCTCCGGTAGTTTCGATCGGCTTTTCCTTGCGCGCGGCAACGATGGCGCGTGCGACAGCGCGGGAATGCCGCTCCTCGCCCAGAAGGAAAATGATGTTCGCGAGATCACGCTCAGACGCCGTCGCCACCACGTCGGCCGCCGTCGGTCCGGATTTGCCCATGCGCATGTCAAGGGGCCCTTCCAGCCGGAAGGAGAAGCCGCGTCCAGCCTCGTCGAGCTGCATTGACGAAACGCCAATATCGAGCACGACGCCGTCCACGGCGTCGAAGCCGCACTCCCGCGCGACGCTATCAAGCGATGCGAAGCGGTCCTCCACCAGCGTCAACCGCCCGGCGGATGCTTCGACCAAGGCGAAGCCACGCGCCACCGCAGTCTGGTCGCGGTCGATGCCGATCACTTTCGTGTCGGCAGCTTCCAGGATCAGGCGCGTATAACCGCCGGCACCGAAGGTGCCGTCGATGTAAACGCCGCCATCGCGAATGTTGAGGTGCTCGAGCGCAGGGCGGGCGAGCACGGGAATGTGACGGGCAAGCCCGCCAGCGACAGCCGGTTCCCTGCCGCCGCCGCCGCCCATCGTCATTCTGCCACCCGAAGGAACGCGAGATTGGGCATAAAGCGGTCCATGGCAGCCCTTGTCACGCGGAACCCGCCGTACCGATCCCGAACTCGGGATAATGTGGGCTATCATGGGCTGATTTGGCGTTCATCAAGGACGTTGCGCTCGCCGGCGAGAAAGCAGGCACGACGCAGTTTTTCAGCCGCTATTAACCCCGGTTAATCTTAAGGAACGGTTGCCGCAACCTGAAGTTGAGACAGCGCGTACGCGCACGCTAACGGGCCGGGAATCACCGCCACCCGCAATCCGGCGAACTTGTTCTCGCTTCAGCAAACTTTCCGGACTCGATTGCGTTATCGCGCATCATTCGGCGCGGAACACCGGCGCGCATTGAAACGTTGGTTAAGAGAGGGCCGGTTCTTCCAAACCGCAAACGAAAAGCCGCGCCCCGATGCCATCACCAAAAAAACCCTGTGCATGGAGGTTTTCCCGATGTTGAAGAAACTATTGCTTTCGACCGCGCTGAGCGGATTGATGCTGTCGTCCGCCATGGCGCAAGCACCGTCGCCGTCAAGCTCAAGTCCCAGTTCAACTCCCCCTTCGGCGTCTGCGCCGGCATCACCCTCGGGGTCTTCTTCTTCCGATGCGATGAAGTCGGATGCGACTCACAGGCGATGCGACCAAGCCGGATGCGACGAAGGCGGATGCGTCCAAGCCGAGCAGCAGTGCCAGCGCCTCGGCTTCGACCATTTCGTCACAGTCGCCCAACCAGATGCTCGTATCTAATCTGAAGGGCGTCGACGTCATGGGCAACAATAACGAGAAGATCGGCGACATCAGCGACATCCTCGTCTCCAAGGAGGGCAAGGTTGAAGCTTACCTGCTGAGTATTGGCGGCTTCCTCGGTGTGGGCGCGAAGGAGGTAGCGCTAATCCGTCAGCCGTGCAGCTGACCCAGGAGAACAATACCTGGAAAGCCAAGGTCAGCATGAGCAAGGACCAGTTGGAGCAGGCCACTGCCTTCAAACGCCATGAGGACCGCCAGACGACGACCGGCGCGTCCTCAGCGGGATCGGGCGCGGGCTCCACGCCGCGTAGCGCACCGGGCAGCGGCCTGGGCGGCGGCAGCGCGAAGTAGCGTCAGTAGTGTAACATCGTCAGTTGAGTAGAGCGCCGGTCCAGCCTGGCTGGGCCGGCGTTTTTCTCGCCATCTTTGCGACAAGAAACAATCCTCCCGTACCTGTGGCTTCTCGATCAACCTTCTGTTTACGGGGTAAAGGCATGGATGTGCCGGCCATGTCGGAGTTTTCAGCCGGAATCCTCTCTCGTCGCCGACGTCGTGCCCTCGCCGACGCATGATGAGCGCAAGGACGGCCGGGCCCCAGACATCATCCTGTTGCATTACACCGGGATGCAGAACGCCGCAGGAGGCGCTGGACCGGCTGTGCTCGCCGAAGAGCAAGGTTTCGACGCATTATTTCGTGTTCGAGGACGGCCGCATTGTGCAGTCAGTGCAGGAAAGCCGCCGCGCCTGGCATGCCGGCGAGTCGCATTGGGCGGGCGAAACCGACATCAATTCCTCGTCGATCGGGGTCGAGATCGCCAATCCCGGGCACGATTTCGGCTATCCGGATTTTCCCCCCCGGCAGATCGCCGCGGTGATCGCGCTCTGCCGCGGCATCATCGCGCGCCGCGGCATCAAGCCCGACCGCGTGCTGGCGCATTCCGACGTGGCGCCTTCCCGCAAGCGCGATCCCGGCGAAAAATTTCCCTGGCGGCTGCTGGCCGATTCCGGCCTCGGCGAATGGGTGACGCCCTCTCGCATCACCGAAACGGAACCAATTCTTACGCTCGGCCACATAAGCGACGACGTGCGCGGGCTGCAAATCGCTCTGGCCGATTTTGGCTACGGCATTCCGGTGACCGGGACGTTTGACGAAATAACCCGCGACGTGGTCACCGCCTTCCAGCGGCATTTCCGCCCGGCGAAAGTCGACGGCATCGCCGACGGCTCCACGTTGCGTACGCTGCACAAGCTGTTGGAGCGGCGCCTCTGGTAGATTCCGGCACCTACGGAGAAGGTGGCGAGCCAAGCGCGCCGCACCCCGACCCGGTGCCGACCTTGGGTTAACCCGAGGTCAGTGGAGAGAGGGAGAGCAACGCCAGCCTCGCAATAACAAAAAATATCAGCCGGCTTTGCGCACCGCCATGCCGTCGAGATGTTGCACCACCTCGTCCACGCGCATCACGTCGCAATATTTGTGATGCATGTCGAACAGGTTGATCTTGTGGGAAATGTCGCTTCGGTCGAAGCAGCATTCCTCCACCAAGGTAACGTGATAGCCATGGGAAAAGGCGTCCACCGCCGAGGCGCGCACGCAGCCTGACGTGCTCTCGCCGCACATGATCACGCTGCGGACGCCGAGCTGGTTGAGATGCGCCGTCAACGGCGTGCCGAAGAAGGCGCTGGCGCGTTGTTTGAAGATCACTACGTCGCCGTGCTGCGGCTTGAACTCGGGCCGGATCGCGTACATTGCCGGATCGCGCATCGCCTTCGAGCGGCGCTTGGTCGCGCTGACATTCACTTGGCCGGGATGGCTCTCCGGTCGGGTATCGCCGGTGGAATAGAAGATCGGAATGCCGGCGGCGCGCGCCGCGGCGAACAGCCTTTTGGTCGGCTCGATCGCCTTCCAGGCATTTTCACCGCAGGAGCCCGGATAGGTTTTGGCGAGCTCGGACATCGGCCGGTTGCCGCCCTGGTAGGCCGATTTATAAAGATCGACGGCGACCAGCGCGGGCGACGGCCCGACGAACAGCTTGCGCTGATAGCCAGCATAGATTTCCAGCACGTGCGGCGGGATCACGTCTTTCCAGCAATGGTCTTCGAAGTCGCTCGCCATGATTTTCCTCCGGAATGGACCACCCAGTCGCCCGCGCATAGCTTGCTTTAGGGCTTTGGCTTGACGCAGTCCATATTAGCGACCACTTCTAAGACTGTCAGTCGGCCGGACGGCCGCTGCGGCAATAGCCGAAAGGCCGCCGTGGAGGAAAGTCCGGGCTCCATGGATGTACGGTGCCGGATAACATCCGGCGGGGCTTGTCCCGTGAAAGCGGGGCGGATCTCAGGGAAAGTGCCACAGAGAGCAGACCGCCGCGGGCGTTGCGTATGCCGCGGTAAGGGTGAAAGGGTGCGGTAAGAGCGCACCGCGTTTCCGGCAACGGAAACGGCACGGCAAACCCCACCGGGAGCAAAACCGAATAGGGGCGGCGCGGGAGCGATCCCAGATCTGTATCCGGATCAGCCGCCCGGGTAGGTTGCTTGAGGCGCCGGGCAACCGGCGTCCCAGAGGAATGGCCGTCACGTGTCCTGCCTTCGGGCAAGACGCCATACAGAACCCGGCTTATAGGCTGGCTGATGCTTGTTAAGGGGCGCCCGACGGAGAACCCGTCGGGCGCCCGCCAATTTTTTGGCCTTCCATTTTCCCGCGCGGCGTGTTCCTGATCGCTCATGACTAAGCGGGCGGACACAAGGACGCTGGGATTTCTGGATCGACCGGGGCGGCACCTTTACCGACGTGGTGGCGCGGCGGCCGGACGGCACGCTCCTCGCGCACAAGCTCTTGTCGGAAAATCCCGAAGCCTATGGCGACGCCGCAGTGCAGGGCATTCGGGATATTCTCGGATTGCAAGGCGGCGAGCCGATCCCCGCCGAGCGCATCGGCGCCATCAAGATGGGCACGACGGTGGCGACCAATGCGCTGCTTGAGCGCAAGGGCGCGCGCACAATGCTGCTCATCACCAAGGGTTTCGGCGATGCGCTGAAGATCGGCTATCAGGCGCGGCCGAAGATTTTCGCCAAGCACATCATCAAGCCGGAAGTGCTGTACGAGCGCGTGATCGAAGTGGACGAGCGTATACGCGCGGACGGCACGGTGGAGCGTGCGCCGGATCTCGATGCGCTGCGGCCTGCCCTGCGAGCCGCGCGGGCGGACGGTATCGCAGCCGTCGCCATCGTCTTCATGCATGGCTATCGCCACGCGGCGCATGAACAGCGCGTTGCCGCGCTGGCGCGCGAGATCGGCTTTCCGCAGGTCTCGGTCAGCCACGAAGTCTCGCCACTGATCAAGCTCATCGGCCGGGGCGATACCACCGTGGTGGACGCTTATCTCTCGCCGATTCTGCGGCGGTATGTGGCGCGGGTGGCAGACGAGCTGGCGCCTCTTCTCCTCTCCCCGCTTGCGGGGGAGGTCGGCGCGCGCAGCGCGACGGGAGGCTTTCAACGCGCCGCTAGCAAGTTGCCCCCTCCCCAACCCTCCCCCGCAAGCGGGGAGGGAAAAGGACACCGCCTGCGGGGCGAGGGACCAGCTCATGTTCATGACGTCAGCGGGCGGGCTCACCGCGGCGAAGCTGTTCCAGGGCAAGGACGCGATCCTCTCCGGCCCGGCCGGCGGAGTGGTCGGACTTGCAGAAACCGGCCGCGCAGGCCGGATTCGCAAAACTGATCGGCTTCGACATGGGCGGCACCTCCACCGACGTGTCGCATTTCGACGGCGCCTACGAGCGCAGCTTCGAGACCGAAGTGGCGGGCGTGCGCATGCGCGCGCCAATGATGCTGATCCATACCGTGGCAGCGGGGGGCGGCTCGATCCTGCATTTCGACGGTGCGCGCTTTCGCGTCGGCCCGGACTCGGCCGGCGCCAATCCCGGGCCAAAGAGCTATCGCCGCGGAGGCCCACTCACGGTCACTGACGCCAATGTCATGGTCGGCAAGCTGATGCCGGATTTCTTCCCGAAGATTTTCGGCACGCGACAAGATGAGGCGCTCGATGCCGAAGCGGTGCGCGTCGCTTTCGCGGCGCTGGCGCGCGAGGTCGGCCGGACGCCGGAGGAGGTGGCCGACGGATTTCTGCGCATCGCCGTCGAGAACATGGCCAATGCCATCAAGAAAATTTCCGTGCAGCGCGGCTATGACTTGACCCGCTACGCGCTCAATTGCTTCGGCGGCGCGGGCGGCCAGCATGCATGCCTGGTCGCCGACGCACTCGGCGTGACCACGGTGCTGATCCATCCTTTCTCCTCGCTGCTCTCGGCCTATGGCATGGGGCTGGCCGATATCCGCGCCACGCGCCAGCGGGCGGTCGAGCTGCCCCTGAATGCCCAAGCGGTGGCGACGCTGAACAAGATCGCGACCAGCCTCGGCAAGGAGGCGGTCAAGGAAGTCGCCGGCCAGGGCGTGCCGCGCGGCAAGATCAAGCTGCTGGTGCGCGCGCATGTCCGCTACGCCGGAACGGATACCGCACTGGAAGTGCCGTGCCGGCGCGTCGGCAAAAATGCAAAGCGCCTTCGAGAAAGCGCACAAAGCACGCTTCGGCTTCATCGACCGCAGCAAGAAGCTGGTGATTGAAGCCGCCGCGGTGGAAGCGATCGGCGGCGGCGCCAAATTCCGCGAGCCCGCGCGGCGCAAGAGCGGGGCAAAACTCCCCTCGCCTGCCCGGCGCGCAAAGTTTTTCTCGGGCGGCAAATTTCACACTGCCAAAGTCTTCACCCGAGATCAGCTCAAGCCTGGAGCCAAAATCCCCGGCCCGGCCATCATCATCGAGCGACACCAGACCGTAGTGGTCGAAGCCGGCTGGCGCGCGGACCTGACGGCGAAAAACCATCTCGTGCTGACGCGCGTCACAAAACTCAAGCGCCAGAGCGCAATCGGCACGAAGGCCGACCCGGTGATGCTGGAAGTGTTCAACAACCTGTTTATGGCGATCGCCGAACAGATGGGCGTGGCGCTGCAGAACACGGCTTATTCGGTCAACATCAAGGAGCGGCTGGATTTCTCCTGCGCGGTATTTTCCGCCGACGGCACGCTGGTGGCCAACGCGCCGCATATGCCCGTGCATCTCGGCTCCATGGACCGCGCGGTGGAAACCATCATCCGGCAGAATCCGCAGATCCGCCCGGGCGACGTGTTTGCGATCAACGCGCCCTATAACGGCGGCACGCATCTGCCCGACATCACCGTTTGCACGCCGGTGTTCGGTGGAAAGCAGATCCTCTTCTGGGTTGCCTCGCGCGGCCACCATGCCGACATTGGGGGCATCACGCCGGGATCCATGTCGCCCGATGCAGTCACCATTGGCGAGGAAGGCGTCTATATCGACAATTTCAAGCTGGTCGAGCGCGGCCGCTTCCGCGAGCAGGAACTGCAAGCGCTGCTGAACGGCGCCGCCTATCCCACACGCAACCCGGCGCAGAATATCGCCGACCTGAAGGCGCAGATCGCCGCCAACGAAAAGGGCGCGATGGAACTGCACAAGATGGTGGCGCAGTTCGGGCTTGCTACCGTGCAGGCTTACATGGGCCATGTGCAGGACAACGCGGCCGAGAGCGTGCGCCGCGTGATCGACAGGCTGCACGACAGCACATTCACCTACGAGATGGATCAGGGCACACGGATCCAGGTGAAGATCAGCGTCGACCGGAAGCAACGCAAGGCGACGGTGGATTTCACCGGCACCTCGCCGCAGCAGGGCGACAACTTCAACGCACCGGAGCCGGTGACGCGCGCGGCGGTGCTTTATGTCTTCCGCGTGATGGTGGACGACGACATCCCGATGAATGCCGGCTGCCTGCGGCCCATCCGCATTGTCATCCCAAAGCGCTCGATGCTGTCGCCGGAATATCCCGCCGCCGTAGTGGCCGGCAACGTGGAGACCTCGCAGGCGGTGACCAATTGCCTGTTCGGCGCGCTCGGTGCGATGGCGGCGGCGCAAGGCACCATGAACAATCTCAATTTCGGCAATGCCCGTTACCAATATTACGAGACGATTTGCTCCGGCTCGCCTGCCGGTCCTGGCTTTCCCGGCACCGACGCGGTGCAGACGCATATGACAAATACCCGCCTCACCGATCCCGAAGTCCTGGAGCTGCGTTATCCCGTGCTGCTGGAGGATTTTCATATCCGGAAAAATTCCGGCGGACGAGGCCATTGGGAGGCGGGCGACGGCGTATCACGCAGCATCCGCTTTCTGGAAAAGATGCAATGCACGATCTTGTCGGGTCACCGCCGCGTGCGACCGTTCGGTCTGGCGGGCGGCGAAGCGGGTCAGGTCGGAGAAAACAGGGTTCGGCGCAACGACGGCCGGATCGAAAAACTGAAGGGCTGTGACTCCACGCTGCTGGAGGCGGGCGAAGCCATCACGATCCAAACGCCGACGGCGGGAGGATATGGAAAGCCCGAGAGATGTTAGGACTAAAAGAGATATGGTCCCGCGCTTCGTGTCTGACCTCTTCCCGGCCCAGGCGGAGACGTGAAGAAAACAAAGGCCGGGCTTTTGGCCCGGCCTTCTCTCCAATCGATGTGGTCGCGATCAGGTCTGCTGGATCCCGGCGAGCACCCAGGAACCGCCCCGTGTGCGGCGGAAGGTCCACAGCTCGGTGGCTTCCATCGGGCTGGTCGAGCCTTCCACCAAGCGTCCGGTGGTGCGGTCGAGCGTTTGGTCGGTTAGGCCGAAGCGCATGGCGACGGTCGCATAGTCGGTATCGCCTTCGCGCCAGGCTTCCGCCAGGTCGCCCTGCAGCAGCTTCACGTCCGAGACCTTGTTGTGCACGCCGCGGCTGGCGTTGTCCGCCAGATCATCGGCGAAATACGACAGCATCTCCGGGGTGACGTGCGAACGCAGCGCGATCAGATCCTCGTCGCTGTAGGCCTGCTGAATTTCCTCAAGCAGTTGCTCGAAGGCGTCGAAATCCTTCGGCTGGATTTCCAGCGGCGCGCCAGTGTCTACCGCCGCTGCGCCGGCGCCCGCGCCCATGCCGAGGAAGCCGCCCAAGCCGCCGCCCGTGCCGCTCGCGTTGTCGCGCATGGACGGACCGGAAGCCAAAGCCGGCTGCTGCTGGCGGCGCTGCCACCAGGCCCAGGCCAAGCGGGCGACGATGATCACCAACCCGATCTGCAGAAGCAGGCCGAGGAAGGAAGCAAAGCCACCAAGGCCACCCAGGAAGCCGTGGCCGAAGAGCAGGCCGAACAGGCCGGCGCCGATGAAGCCCGCGGCCAGGCCGCCGAGCAATCCGCCACCGAACAATCCGCCGGGACGGCCGGCAAGGCCGGGCGACGGCGATGTCGCGGGCGTCGCGGGCCTGGTCGCATTCGGCTGCGTAATCGTGCGCTGCATCGGCGTGGCGGTGGAAGGCGCGGTCGCGGTCGGAGGCGGCGCCGAATAAGTGCGTGCACCGCGGCTGCCGAGGCTGCCGCCGCGGCCAACGCGGGCGTCGGCTTCGCCGATGATGAAGCTCATCACAGACACGGCGGCGAGCAGGCCAAAAATATGACGGAAACGGAAGCAGGCCATTGCGATCCTCCAGAAGGCGGCACGAACCGACCGCCTTGGCGGTAATATAAGGTGTGGGGAGCGCGGTGATAAGGCCCTCGAATGCGGGCCGATGAGCCGGCGCGTGCGTCTTCAGGCCGCGGAGCGCGGACTGCTGGCCATCGCGTCGGCTTGAGCCGGCTGCGCGTCGGCCCGTTGTGCTGCCCGCACCGGGCGGCCCTCGCCGGTGTAATCGTTCAGCACCAGGGCGTCGTCGGTGGTAACCACCCGGTTGCGCCCCGCCGCCTTAGCGGAATAGAGCGCCATGTCGGCGCGGCGCAGCGTTTCATCCACGCTCTCGCCCGCAACCCATTCGCTGACGCCGAAGCTGGCGGTAAGCGTCACGATCTTGTCATCTGCCGGCAGGCGCAGGGTCATGACCTCCTGGCGCATGCGCTCGGCGATGTATTTGCCGCCGGCCAGGTCGCGGCCCGGCGAGCAGCATGGCGAATTCCTCGCCGCCCAGCCGTCCGACGATCTCGCCGGTGCCCGAAATCAGGCTGGCGATTTCACGGATCGCCCGGTCGCCCACGGAATGGCCGTAGACGTCGTTGACGCGCTTGAAATGATCGATGTCGAGCATGATCGCGGCCAACCTGCCGTTTTTCGAACGCTGCGCCAGCGCCGCTTGCGCCCGCTCGAAGAACACGCGGCGATTAAAAATGCCGGTGAGCGGATCGAGCGAAGCGAGCTGTACAAGGTCTCGGTGCATGGTTGCGAGCCGCTCGGCAGCGCGCAGGCGGGCATAGAGCTCCTCTGCAGCGGGCGGCTTGCCGATAAAATCGTCGGCGCCGGAATCAAGCGCTTCAATCAGATTGCGCCGCTCCTGGTTCGACGACATCAGAATGACGTAAATGGAGCGCCGGTCGCCAGCGAGCAGACGCGTTTCCCAACATAATTCAAGGCCGGAGATCGACATCGGCTCGGCGCTGGTGATCAGCGCATCCACCGTCGGATCTTGCGCGACATAGGCCAGCGCGGCGCGGCCATCGGTGAAAGGGCGCACCTCATCGCCGCGCGCTTCCAGAAGGCGCGAGACAAATTTGAGAACAGTCCGGCTTGGATCAACCAATACGACGCGCATAGGCGAAGTTCTAAACGCGAACCGGTACTTTCGTATTAATCCCGTCGTGTAAATTGCATCTCATTCGGCGGGTGTCGGTCACCAAGAATTAACCAGCGCGCTGGTCCCCGGCCTTTCTCCACCGCGTTCCGGTTGGCCCGCGATCGATACAGTTAAGTGATCGGCGTCGGCGAAGGCGCACTTCGACGGGAGAAAGAATTCGCTCACCAGTCGCTAGAGCGCTCGCGCGAGCGACCCGCGGCCTGCCTCGTCGGCGCGTTCGGCGCGTCGGGATCGACCCATCGATGGTCGTCATCCTCCGAGGGGATATCGGCCATCTTGCGTTTGCGATCGATCGAGCCGGTGATCGCGGCAGGATCGGTGCGGCGTGCGTAGCCCTTTTGCTGCGCAGCGCGGGCGGCGGCCACTTCGCCGGACATCGCGGAGGGATTGCAGATCTGGTGCCCGCCGGGGCGTCGCATCAGATCGACATGGATGTGATCGTAATGGAAGCGGTTGGAACCGGGCGCCAGCACAGTGGTGAATTGCTGGCAGGCGGCGCCCTGGATGTCGCGTAGAAATCCCTGCTCTTCCGGCGCGCCATTCCAGGCCGTGCGCACGACCACCTGGCGCCCGTCGGCTAGCGTGAAGGCCGAGATGTCGAGCGCATTGCCAAAGGCGTGTTCGGAAATTCTCGCGCCGGGCTGGCCGTTCATGCCGCGGCAGGAATAAGCGGAGATCTGCTTGATCTCGGCCACCGGCTGGCCGAACCAGCGCATTGCGGCGGGCTGCACCGCTTGCGCGATCCACTGATCGAGCGCGGAGACGATGGGACAGGCGAGCGTGGCATTGGGCGTTATTTCCACCGGACGGACCGAGCCGGTGACTTGTGGGCCGCGGACGGGACCGAGCGCCGGCAGAGTTTGCGGCGCGGAAGCAGCCGGGCGGTCAGGCGGATAAGACGGGGCGCGGTAGGAAGGCCGATCCGCGGGATATGACATCGGCGCCAGGATAAGCGGACCTGTCGGGCGGATAAGAGCGCACTACGCTGCCGCCGGAACGATCCGGCGGATAGCTGCGCATGTCGTCGGCTTCAATCAGATCGGCAATGCCGGGAGGCCGCAGCGATATCGGCTCGCCCGGGGTGACATTCGGCGGCAGCCTGCCGCGGCGCCGGGGCGCGAAGGTAATTCCCGGAGCCGGGCGGCGGAACGTAAGCATCGGAGGCGGGCGGCGCATAAGGCCGGTTGGCGCGCGCCGCAGGATGAGGCGGCGGCATTGGCTCGTTATAGATCGGCGCCGGTGCGTAGATTTCGGCAGGCGGCGGCTGCGATACCGGCCAGCGCGGCTGCGATGCCCCCCCTCCGGGAATCGCTCCGGGCGGGCGAATTTCGCCCGCGAAAGCCAGGGCTGGAACTCTCGCCCAACGCCGCGACCTTCAACGGAAAATCCGCGCCGCAAATTCCGGGGCCTTCGATCGGGCTGACCCGCACCAGCGCCGGACCTTCCTTCACCGCGCCGGACTTCAGGCACTCGACTTCCGCCTCGTGCCGCCACGCCTCGCGCTCCGCGAACATCAGGAAGCTGCGGCCGCAGCCCGCGAGCGCGCCGAGAAACACCACACCCATAAGAGAAAAGCAGAGCCCCCGTCTCATCTTGCGAGAATGCGAGGCTTTGAATTAACGACTTATCAATCCTGAAAACGGCCTCAGCATTTAAGGATAAGAAATCGTTGCTTGAACGGCCGTCTCGTTTCGGGTCAAGTCGCGCGCAGGAGGATGACAACGATGCTTTCGGTATTGGATCTTGAGCGGCGGATCGAGGACGGCACACTGACGCCGGCCAAAGTCGTCGATCTTTGCGCCGAAGCCATCGGCGCGCAGGACGCGGAAATTGGCGCCTTCACTGTGCTTGACATAAAGCGCGCGCGGCGGGAAGCGCAAGCACAAGCTCACGGGCCGGCACTGCTGCGCGGCTTGCCGGTCGGGGTGAAGGATATTTTCGACACCGCCGATTTTCCCACGGAATACGGCTCAAAAATTTATGCCGGCTACCGCCCGCCCGCTGATTCCTCCGCGGTGTCGATGCTCAAGCGCGCCGGCGGCGTGGTGCTGGGCAAGACCGTCACCACCGAATTCGCACATATGCAGCCAGCGAAAACCAAAAATCCCAGGAACCTTGCGCATTCGCCCGGCGGCTCATCGTCCGGCTCGGCCGCTGCAGTCGCCGCCGGCATGGTGCCGATTGCCATCGGCACACAGACCGGCGGTTCGGTGATCCGTCCCGCGGCGTTCTGCGGCATCGCCGGATTTAAGCCATCCTATCGTCTGCTGCCGACCGTCGGCGTCAAATGCTTTTCCTGGTCGCTCGATACCGTCGGTTTGTTCGCCGCGCAGGTAGTGGATGTGGCCTATGCCGCCGCCGCCATGAGCGGGCGCGACCTGCGTGTCGACCGCACGCCGCCTGAACCCCCCGCGCTGCTCGTCGCGCGGACCGGCGTCTGGCATGAAGCCAGTCCCGACATGCAGCGCGCGATTGAAGATACCGCACGTGCCGCGCAGGCCGCCGGCGCAAGGGTGGAAGATGTCGACCTGCCTGATGTGGTGGAGGAAGCCTGGCGCCTGCAGCCGATCATCATGGATTACGAGGCTTTCCGCGCGCTGGCCTACGAATATGACAATCACCGCAATGCGATCGGGCCGCTGCTGGGCCTGCTGTTGGACAAGGCCGCGACCATCCCGTCGGAGGAATATGACGCGGCGCGGCGGCTGACGCGGCGCGCGCGGCATGCGGTGAACGAGTTGTTGGAAGGAAAGTTTATCTTGACGCCGTCGGCGCCGGGCGCAGCGCCGCTCGGGTTCAACACTACTGGGAAGGCAATCTTCAACCGGCTATGGACATCGATGGGGACGCCTTGCGTCAACGTGCCGGGCATCACCGATAGGCTCGGATTACCTCTCGGCGTGCAGATCGTCGGGCGTTTCGGCCGCGACCGTGCCACGCTGGAGGCGGCGGCCTTTGTGGAAAACGTCATCGCCAAGCGACGATGATGCTCGCGATAACGAAATTTTGTACCGCCACATTTGCGAGCAAAATCAAAGACTCAGTTTCACCCTCGCGCGCAATTATCCCCTGCGGCGCCGGCGCCTCTTGGCCCGGCCGACATTATGGCTAAGCTTGCCGGGTCGTCACAGCGGGAGGCACGCAGGTGGGCGTCACCTTAAGACTCAATACGCTTGCGGTTTGCGCCGTATTTCTCTTCCTCGGTGCAATCATTCTCGGAGCATTCTGAATTAAGGCGAACGGCAGCTGCCGTCATCTGTTTCAACAATCCATCAAATCCACACCGGAGAGCGATCCTCTCCGGTGTTTGTTTTTGAGCGCATGGTATGGCGTGGATGAGCGTCGCAGCTTGTGCTTCGCTCCGCCAAAGCCCTTGGTGGGAAGCCAACGAAATCGATGTGACGCTCGAGCCGCGCAAAGGAGCGCGTGGCCGAACGTGTTAGGCTACGGTGCCTAACGGAGCCAACCATATCGATGTGGCGCAGAGCTGCGCACAGGAGCATCTGGGCGGACGCTGGCCGAACGTGTTAGGCGATGCGGTGCTTAACGGTGCGAGGCTGATACCAAAGAACGAAAGTCTCGGTCTGACCTTCACGGATCGATGATTTGCTGGCTGAAAACTACCGGCCGCTCTAAACTGGTGATAGCCACGACACCACTGCGACAAAACGTCGACAGTGCTCACCGCCGTGACAAACGGAGGGTGCCATGTTGTTCGAGAGGTTAGTCCGCCCGAAGCCGTGTGTTTCCAACCCACAAACTGCCGAGTTGCAGGAGCAAATAAAGCTGGAAGAGACGCCAATTGCTGCTCAGCCCGTCGGCGGTCACGAAGCGACTGACGCCAAGATCCGCGGTACTGCGCAGAGTGTCATTCCCGCTCAGTTGCACAATTGATGAATGCTCTTGAGGGCGCGCATTTTGATCCGCAAGCGGCGCAGCGGCAGCCTTATCCCACGATCCAGTTAAAGAGCGCTCGAACCCCATAAGCGATCAGCACTGCCGCCAAGACAGTCGCCAAAGTGATCGCGAGAAATACAAAGGCCGTCGCAAAGAGAGACGGCTTACCGTCCGGATCATCAACGGAGACTTTATGCATATTGCTTTTAGGCATGGCAGCCTCGCCTGCCGCAGTAGGACACGGCGGCGCGGAGCGTGCCATGAAGAACGAAAGTAAACCTTAATCCGAATGCTTAACGCGGGCTGTAAGCAGACAGAAAAAGACGTCGCCGCGTTACTGATCGCTGGGAAGTGCGAAGCATAGCTTTGCCGCGGTGCGAGATGCCCAAGTGACATTCATGACTGTGCGGTCACCTTTTCTTCTTCGCGCCTGATTTCCGGCGGCGGCTGTGCTTCATTTCAGCGGCGACGCGCGGCGCGCGGCCCGGCAGCTTCTTGCGCTTGACGCTGGCCATCCGCTCAAGCTCGTCCTCGCTCATCGACTCCACCATCTGGCGGGACGCGCCGCGCAGCTTTGACTTCGGCTGTTCACCGCGCTTGGCCGCGAGCGCAGCGCCGGCTGCCTTCTGCTGCTGCTTGGATTTGGCTGGCATGGGAGGACTCCTCATGTTGATAGGGAGTCAATACGGCAGCTCGCACCGCCGTTCCATCGCATCCTCAGGAGCGCCTAGCGCGTTTCGAAGATGAGGGACTGCAAGAGTACACCTCGTCATCGGCCTTTTTGAATTCTGAACGCATTTTTTCGTTCAGCTTATTGAAATCGGCCACCAGTTGGTCGCAAGCAGCTTTCTGCGCCTCGCATGAAACTGTCATTCTGACAGAGATGATCCCACCTTCCTCAACAATCCTCCGGCGCACCGCCGACGGGTCGGCAGGGTGGCCTGCCGGCGTAAAGGACCAAATTGCTAAGTCGGCGCGATCCTCGATGATCGTCCAACCGCCCTGAACCGATACCTTTACACCGGGCTTGGCGCGAATCGCGGCTAGTGCATGGCCGACAGACCGGTACCCCAAATTTGTCCCATGCCCAGGGGAATACGACGTCGTCTGCGCCAATGCTGGCGTAGCCATCAGCATCACAAAAGCAAGAAATGCTGCTCGTCTCTGCATCAGGTGCTCCGCGAAAAGTTCTACGCCACCGCCTCGACCGGCTTCGGATCGTAGTTGAGGATCGGCGCCAGCCAGCGCTCGGCTTCCCGCAGGCTCCAGCCCTTGCGGCGGGCGTAGTCCTCGACCTGATCGCGTTCGATCTTGCCGACGCCGAAATAATGGCTCTGTGGATGGCTGAAATAGAGCCCGCTCACCGCGGCGCCCGGCCACATCGCGAAGCTTTCCGTCAGCTGCAGGCCGATCTTGTCCGCCGGCAGCAGCTTGAAGATGGTCGCCTTCTCGGTGTGCTCGGGCTGCGCCGGATAGCCGGGCGCCGGCCGGATGCCGGAATATTTCTCGGCGATCAGGTCTTCGTTGCTGAGCTTCTCGTCCGGCGCATAGCCCCAGAATTCCGTGCGCACGCGCTGATGCAGCCGTTCGGCGAAGGCCTCCGCCAGCCGGTCGGCCAGCGCCTTCACCAGGATGGCGGAATAATCGTCGTTCTTCAGCTTGAAGCGGTCGGCGATCTCGTCTTCGCCGACGCCGGCGGTGACCGCAAAGGCGCCGACATAGTCCGGCACGCTCGACGCGCGCGGCGCGATGAAATCCGACAGCGCTTCGTTGTAGCGGCCTTCGCGCTTGGTGAGCTGCTGGCGCAGGGTATGCAGCGTGGCGATCGGCGTTTTACGCGCCTCATCGGCATAGAGCAAAATGTCGTCGCCCTCGGCATTGGCCGGCCAGAAACCAATCACGCCGCCGGCGCGAAACCATTTCTCGGCGATGATCTGCTCCAGCATCTTGCGCGCATCTTCGTAGAGCGGGCGCGCGGCCGGCCCGAACTTCGGATCTTCCAGGATGGCAGGAAATTTTCCGGAGAGTTCCCAGGTCTGGAAGAACGGCGTCCAGTCGATATAGGGAACCAGTTCTTCCAGCGGGTAATTCTCGAGCACCTTTGTGCCGATGAAGCTCGGCTTCACCGGCTTATGCGTCTGCCAGTCGAGCTTGAGCGCATTGGCGCGCGCGGCGGCAAGCGACAGCCGCTGCTTGTCGGCCTGCGCGCGGGCATGCGCGCCGGCGATCTTGGCGTATTCGGCGCGGATATCGGTGATGTAATCATTCTTGGCCTCGCGCGAGAGCAGCGCCTGTGCCACGCCGACCGCGCGGCTGGCATCGTTCACATAGACCGTCTGCCCGCGCTTGTAGTGCGGATGGATCTTGACCGCGGTATGCACGCGGCTGGTGGTGGCGCCGCCAATCAGCAGCGGAAGCTCAAAGCCTTGCCGCTCCATTTCGGAAGCGACATGCACCATCTCGTCGAGCGAAGGCGTGATCAGGCCGGAAAGGCCGATAAGATCGGCCTTCTCGGCTATGGCGGTTTCCAGGATTTTCGCCGCCGGCACCATCACCCCGAGATCGACCACTTCGTAATTGTTGCATTGGAGCACGACGCCGACGATGTTTTTGCCGATATCGTGCACGTCCCCCTTCACCGTGGCCATAACGATCTTGCCGGCGGAGTTGGACTGCACCAGGCCGCTTTTCCTTTTCTCTTCCTCCATGAAAGGCAACAGGTATGCCACCGCCTGCTTCATCACGCGCGCGGACTTCACCACCTGCGGTAGGAACATCTTGCCGGAGCCGAACAGGTCGCCGACGACGTTCATGCCGTCCATCAGCGGGCCCTCGATCACATGCAGCGGGCGCTCGGCTTTCTTGCGTGCCTCTTCGGTATCGGTTTCGATAAATTCGGTGATGCCGTGCACCAGCGCATGCGACAGACGCTGCTCCACCGGCCAGCCGCGCCAGGCGAGATCGGCTTCCTTCTGCTCGCGGGTCTGGCCACGGTAACGCTCAGCCAGCGCCAGCAGCCGCTCGGAAGCGTCGGCGCGGCGATTGAGCACGACGTCTTCCACCGCTTCGCGCAATTCCGGCTCGATGTCGTCATAAACGATCATCTGCCCGGCATTGACGATGCCCATGTCCATGCCGGCCTTGATGGCGTGATAGAGGAAGACCGAGTGCATCGCCTCGCGCACCGGTTCGTTGCCGCGAAACGAAAATGAAAGATTTGACACACCGCCGGAGACATGCGCGTGCGGCAGGTTTTGTCGGATCCAGCGCGTGGCCTCGATGTAGTCGATGCCATAATTGTTGTGCTCTTCCAGGCCGGTGGCGACCGGGAAAATGTTGGGATCAAAGATAATATCTTCCGGCGGGAAACCGACTTTATTGACGAGGATGTCGTAGGCACGCTGGCAGATGCCGATACGGCGCGGCAGCGTATCGGCCTGGCCCTGCTCGTCGAAGGCCATGACTACCACCGCTGCGCCATGCCGCCGCACAATCTTCGCGTGATCAATAAAAGCCGCCTCGCCTTCCTTCAGCGAGATCGAATTCACCACCGGCTTGCCTTGGATGCATTTCAACCCGGCCTCGATGATGGGGAACTTCGAAGAATCCACCATCACCGGCACCTTGGTAATGTCCGGCTCAGAGGCGACGAGATGCAAAAAGTTGACCATTGCTTCCTGCGAATCCAGCAGGCCTTCGTCCATGTTGACGTCAATGATCTGCGCGCCGTTCTCCACCTGCTCGCGCGCGACATCCAGCGCGGCGGGGAAATCGCCGTTGGTTATGAGCTTGCGGAAACGCGCAGAGCCGGTGACGTTGGTGCGCTCACCGACGTTGACGAAAGGGATTTCCGGGGTAAGCGTGAAAGGCTCGAGGCCGGAGAGCCGCAGCATGCGCGGAATTTCCGGAATCGGGCGAGGCGCCTTGCCGGCGACCGCTTCGGCCAGCGCACGGATATGCGCCGGCGTCGTGCCGCAGCAGCCACCCACGATATTGACCAGGCCGGATGAGGCGAATTCGCCCATCAGCCGTGCCATGTGTTCCGGCGTCTCGTCATATTGGCCGAATTCGTTCGGCAGTCCGGCATTCGGATAGGCGCAGACCAGCGTGTCGGCCACGCGGCCGAGCTCGTCGATATGCGCGCGCATCTCCTTGGCGCCGAGTGCGCAATTGAGTCCGATCGACAGCGGCGCAGCATGGCGCACGGAATTCCAGAAGGCTTCCGGCGTCTGCCCGGACAGGAGGCGGCCGGAAAGATCGGTAATGGTGCCGGAAATCATCAGCGGCACGTCGATGCCGCGCTCTTCGGCGATCTCGGAGATGGCATAGATCGCCGCCTTGGCATTGAGCGTATCGAAAATGGTTTCGATCAGGAGGATGTCGACACCGCCGTCGAGCAATCCCCTCACCTGCTCGCCATAAGCCGCGCGCAAATCGTCGAAGGTGATGGCACGAAATCCGGGATTACCGACGTCGGGCGAGATCGATGCGGTTCGGTTGGTCGGACCGAGCGCGCCGGCGACAAAGCGCGGCTTGCCATCCTTTTCTTCAGCCAGCTTGGCCGCGTCCTTGGCCAGTTTCGCGCCTTCCACGTTCAGCTCATAGGCCAGCGCCTCCATGCCGTAATCGGCCTGGGCGATGCTGGTGGAGGAAAAGGTGTTGGTTTCGACGATGTCGGCGCCGGCGAGGAAATAAGCCAGATGGATGTCGCGGATCGCGGTCGGCTGGCTGAGGATCAACAGGTCGTTGTTGCCGCGCACGTCGCGTGTCCAATCCGCAAAGCGCGCGCCGCGATAACCGGCCTCGTCGAGTTGCAGCGCCTGGATCATGGTGCCCATGGCGCCGTCGAGCACCAGAATGCGCTCGGCCGCCGCGCTGCGGATGGCGGATGCGACGGGGGAATTTTGGGACGCGTCTGTCACTGACAACTCACTATCTGAAAATTGATGCCTTATGGCGTAGTGCCTAAAGGTAGCGCCGGAACCGCCTCACTCCGACCCTCTCCCCGCTGGGAAGAGAGAGAAGCGGCGGCCGCCTCACCCGCTTTGGTGACTGGCCGCAAGCCCAGCAGGTGGCATACCGCATAAACCAGGTCGGCGCGGTTCATGGTGTAGAAGTGGAAATTGGTGACGCCGCGATCGACCAGATCCACCACCTGCTCGGCGGCGACCGCGGCGGCGATCAGCTTGCGGGTGGCGGGGTCGTCATCGAGTCCTTCGAAGCGCTCGCCCAGCCAGGCCGGCACCGAAGCGCCGGTGCGTTCGGCAAAACTCTTGGCCTGTTTGAAATTCTGCACCGGCAGGATGCCGGGCACGACCGGCACGTCGAGGCCGTGCGCGCGCACGCGGTCGAGATAGCGAAAGTAAAGATCATTATCGAAGAAGAATTGCGTGATGGCGCGGGTGGCGCCGGCCTCCACCTTGGCCTTCAGCATGTCGATGTCGGCTTCCACCGTCGGGCTGTCGGGATGTTTTTCCGGATAGGCGGCGACCGAGACTTCCACGTCACAGCTGCGTTTGATGCCGCCGACCAGGTCGGCCGCGTTGAGATAGCCGCCGGGATGCGGCATGTAATGCGCCCCGACGCCACTGGTCGGATCGCCGCGCAGCGCCACGATATGGCGCACGCCGACCGCGCAATAATTACTGATCACCTGATCGACTTCCGCGCGGGTGGCCGCGACGCAGGTCAGGTGAGCGGCCGGCGTGAGGCTGGTTTCCTCCAGGATGCGCTTGACGGTGGCATGCGTGCGCTCACGGGTCGAGCCGCCGGCGCCATAGGTCACGGAGACGAAATCGGGCGCAAGCGGCGCCAGCCGCGTAATCGCCTCCCACAAATTCTTTTCCATCTCTTCCGTTTTGGGCGGAAAGAATTCGAATGAGACGCCGATGCGGCGCCCACCATGGGTCTCGATGCGGCTGGCGCGATCTTGCGTCATCACGCCACCTCGCGCGCGGAAGCAAGCACGATGCGCGGGTCGCGCGCGAGCCAGAGCGAAACCGCGATCTTGCCGTCGGTGCCGGGCTCCGGCGAAAGCGTGCGATGCAGAACCGGATCAAGCCCGGCGGCCTCCAGCCATTGCGTCACCGTTTCCGGCGCGAAGCCGAGGCGGCGGTGGGCATGCTGATCGCGCAGGAATTCCAGATCATGCGGCGCAAAATCCACCACCAGCAGCCGGCCGCCCGGGCGCAAGACCCGTGCCGCCTCGCGGATCGCACGCGCGCCGTCATCGAGGAAATGCAGCACCTGATGCACGATCACGAGATCGAAGGAATTTTTCGGCAGTTCGAGATCGTAGATGTCGCCCTGGCGCACGGTGCAATGGCGCAGGCCGGCGCGGTCGAGCCGCGCGCGCGCCAGCGCCAGCATGTCGAGCGAAAGATCGAGGCCGAGCCCGCGCGCGATGTCGGGGCCGAACAATTCCAGCATGCGGCCGGTGCCGGTGCCGAGATCGAGCAGCGCTTCCACCGGCCGGTCGGCGACCGCGGCCTTGATGGCTTCCTCAACCGCTGCGTCGGCCACATGCAGCTGGCGGATGCGGTCCCATTCCGCGGCGTGGCTGCGGAAATAGGCTTGCGCGGCGGCCGCGCGCGCGGCGCGCACCATCGTCAGGCGTTCGCGGTCACGCGCCACCGTCGGATCCTCCGGCGCGAGCCGCGCCAGCAAAGCGCGCATCACTTCCGCGCCGGGGCCCTGCTCGGCGATCCGGAAGAAGGCCCAGGAGCCTTCGCGGAAGCGCTCGACCAGCCCCGCTTCGCTCAGCAGTTTCAGATGGCGGGAGATGCGCGGCTGCGACTGGCGCAAAATCTCGGTAAGGTCGGAAACCGTGAGTTCGGCCTCGGCCAGAAGCGCCAGAATGCGCAGCCGGGTGCCCTCGCCGGCGGCCTTGAGGACGCCGTTCAAGGTGGTGAAAGCCAGATCGGACTGTTGTGACATCACAAAACTCATTTAACGGGCCGTCCTACCTTGGCCGAGAACATATAAAGATATCTTTATACGTTTAAACCGGTGACTTCAAGGCCCAGGCCGGACCCAGCCGAGAACGCCCGCGATGGCCGACGACCCCTTCGAAATCCGCCCCGGCGAGCAGGCGATCGACCTGCCGGCGAAAGCCGACGCGGAGGTCTATTTCGTCGGGCGCATCCGCACACCCTGGACCCGCCGGGAGGACTGCCCGAAGAACGCGCGGGAATCCGAGGCGGTCTGTAGCATCGAAGTCGATCCGCGCTGGGCACCGGCGCTCAAAGACGTCGAAACCTGCTCGCATCTCGTAGTGCTTTATTGGATGGACAAGGCGCGGCGGGATCTGGCGCTGCAGGTGCCGCGGCATTACGGCGAACAACACGGCACATTCGCCCTGCGGTCTCCTGCCCGTCCGAACCCGATCGCGATGAGCGTCGTGCGTTTGTTGAAAGTGGAAGGCACGCAGCTGCTGGTGCAAGGACTGGATTGCCTCGACAACACGCCGCTGATCGACATCAAGCCCTATTTCGCTTCCACCGACGCGGTGCCGGACGCGGTGACCGGCTGGCACGCGGCACCGAAGGACAAATGACCAACCTTGGACTTTCCCAGCCGTGACGCCGCTGCGCCGCTCTCCATAACGGGCCCGGCGCGGTCAATCATTAGAGGTTCGCGGATCGATGACTTCGGTTCGGGGGAACGGCAAGTCATCGCTGCCAAGATTGCCGGTTTTGTAGGGGTTAGGTAAGCCGCGCGCCTCGTAGATTCCCCCGACGCATTTTTCAAACAGCACCACGCGTCCGCCAGTGTCCCGGAAAGTCATGCGTTGAACGCCGTCGGGATCTTGTGAGCATTGCGCGCTGACGCCGTGGGCGCATTGGACGAAAGGCCCCTGGCATTCCTCAGCCGCCGCTGTTTGCGTTGCAATACTGATGGCGGCAGCGGTCGCGGCAAGAGTAGTCGGGAAAAGCAGCCCTGGTAATTTCATTACGATCCCCGGAATTTCGACGAACCAATGCCTTGTTATCTAACGGTCCAGGCAGGCACTGAATACATAAATAAAAGGACGCCTCGCCGCGCACGATACCGTCACGCGGAAGAAGCGTCCTACCAAAGCTGTAATTCACTTCCTGTGAAATCGTTCCGTCCGCCTTGACATTTCCTGAAAATGCGCGGCCGGAACCATAAGGCTCTCTCGGCTTGATTGCTCGAATACGGAAACCGAGAGAGGGTCTCATGTTCTCCTCCGTCAGGTCTTTCCGTTCCGTCGGTGCCGTTTTGGTGACCGCCGGAGCGGTCCTTGGGATGCAGTCTGCCTCCGCGCAGACCCTGGCCTACAGCGCCACATCTTCAATGCGCCATCCCGCTTCCATTGTTACGCCTTTCGCTGCGCAGCAGGCCTATGCCTACGCACCGGTGCAACAGCAGCCTTATGAATTGCTCGTTCCCGAGCCGGCGGAAACCGCCGCCGCAGTCCCCGAGCATCTGCGCCGGCAGATCGTGAATTATCCGACCCGCGAAGCACCCGGGCACCATTATTGTCGATACGCCGAATACGTATCTCTATTACGTGCTCGGCGGCGGCAAGGCGGTGCGCTATGGCATCGGCGTCGGCCGCGAGGGCTTCACCTGGTCCGGTGTGCGCTCGATCGAGCGCAAGGCGGAATGGCCCGACTGGGTGCCGCCGCCAGAAATGATCCAGCGCCAACCTTATCTGCCGCGCTTCATGGCGGGCGGTGAAGGCAATCCGCTCGGCGCGCGCGCCATGTATATCGGCGGCACGGTCTACCGCATCCATGGCACCAACGCGCCGTCGACCATCGGCCAGAATGTGTCGAGCGGTTGCATCCGCATGCTCAATGAAGATGTAGTTGATCTCTATGAGCGGGTGAAGATCGGCACCAAAGTGGTGGTATTGCCGGCAGGGTCGCGCAACGCGCCTGTGATCGCGAGCGAGCAGCGGCGCCTGCCGCAGCCAACGCTGGCGGGCAGCCGGCTCAGCGGCGTGTACTAGAAGACATCATTGAAAGTGTCGTCATGGCCGGGCTTGTCAGCGCAAGTCGGGTCTTCCCGACTTGCGCCATTTAACGAGTGCGCAACTCAGGCAAGCCCGAGTTGCGGTGCCATCTCGATTCTGGACGCACTGCCTCCCTAATCGGGATGGCCGGAATGAATCCGGCCATGACGAAGGCATGCTATGCAGGCATGATGGAATCACAGGTCGGGCTGAACCGACGAGAGGCATTTCATGCGCATCGCAGTGATGGCGGCGGGAGCCGTCGGCGGCTATTTCGGCGGTAGGCTCGCGGCCGCGGGCCATGACGTGAGCTTCATCGCGCGCGGCGCGCAGCTTGAGGCCATCCGCAAGAACGGCCTGAAGATCGAAAGCCCGCTCGGCAATCTACACCTGGATGATGTGCGCGCGACCTCGGACCCGAAGGAAGTGGGCCCGGTCGACGTTGTGCTGTTCGCCGTCAAATTATGGGACACGGAAATCGCCGCCGAGACGGCGAAGCCGCTCGTCGGCGCAAAGACCCGCGTCATCACGCTGCAGAACGGCGTCGACAGCGTGGAGCGGCTCGCGCCGATTCTGGGCGCCGAGCATGTGGTCGGAGGCGCGGCATTTATCGCGACCGTGATCGGCGCACCGGGCGTCATCAGCCACACCAGCCAGTTCGCCAAGATGGTGTGCGGACGGATTGACGGGCAGCCCGACGCACAGCTCGCCGCCTTCACCGCGGCGGCGAAGGAAGCCGGCATCGATATCGCGCAGGCGGACGATATCAATCGCGAACGCTGGCAGAAATTCGGTTTCCTGGTCGGGCTCTCGGGCGCGACCGGTGCCACGCGCATGCCGCTCGGGCCGATCCTCGCCGATCCGGATACACGCGCTTTCTTCCGCAGCCTGATGGAAGAAGTTGTCGCGCTTGCGGCTGCGAAGGGAATCACCCTCGATCCCGGATTTATCGACGACCGCATGCAATTCGCCAACAACGCGCCGCCCGGGATGAAAGCTTCGCTCCTGCACGACCTGGAACGCGGCAACCGCATCGAGATCGACTGGCTGGCGGGGAAAGTTGTGGCGCTCGGGCGCGAGCTCAGCGTGCCAACCCCGGCAAATGCCGCGGTCTATGCGATGCTCAAGCTGCACCGGATGGGGCGCGCTTGACCTTGCCTTCGTAATGACGCTCCTCGAACCAGCGGTCACCCTGACCGATTTTGCCCTGGCGATTGAATGTGCCTTGTTCGCTGCTTGGCTCAGCCGATCGGGCCCGGCGCGATTTCAAGCTGCCTTTATTATTCTGTTTGCCGCGACTGGCGTCGCGGCTTTGCTCGGCGGCGTCTCGCACGGTTTTCTGCCCGGCTCCGACATAGTTTGGCGAGCGACGTTGATCGCAATTTGCGTTGCAGCCTTTGCAACCTGGCTCATCGGCGCGCGTCTGGCTTTGCCTGACGAATTCCAGAAGATTGTCACCATCCTCGCGGCTTTGGTCTTTGCCGCTCAGTCCGCCTATATCTTGTTTGTCGGCGAATCCTTTCGGGTTGCGATCGTAAGCTACGTTCCGGCGGTGCTTTTCCTGCTCCTCGCCTTCGGCCTGGCCTATCGCCGATCCCATGCGCCGTTTTTGCTGGCGGGAATTGGCGGCGTGGCGCTAACCTTCCTCGCCGCCGCCGTGCAGCAATCGGGGATCGGCTTGCATTCGCGCTATTTCGACCACAACGCCTTCTATCACCTGATCCAGGGGGCGGGGCTTTTGCTGATATTTTGGGCGGCCCGCGGCTTGCTCAAATCGCCTTCTCAACGGAGATAAACGTGCCAACCCGGCGTGATCTTCTCCGTTACGCTGCCGCGACCGGAACCGCTTTGGCGATGCCCGCGCTGCCTCGACCGGCGGCGGCAAGCGTTTCGGTCAACGATATCCATTCGCAACTCAACGCCACTGAAGTCGATCGCATCGTCTTGGTCGATTTCAGAATCCAGTTTGCAGGCAGTGATCGCGACAGCACGCGCGGAGAACAAGCCTGTTTGCATCGCCGGCGGCAGGCACGCCATGGGCGGCCAGCAATTTGCGGGCAACGCCATCCTCATCGACACCAGGCCGATGCGAAAAATCCTCAGCCTCGATGCCGAACGCGGCATCGTCGAAGTGGAGGCCGGCATTCAATGGCCCGATCTCATCGCCGGCCTGATCGCGATGCAATCCGGCCAATCCAAGCAATGGGGTATCATTCAGAAACAGACCGGCGCCGACCGTCTGACCATCGGCGGCGCTCTGGGCGCCAACATCCATGGCCGCGGCCTGACGCTGAAGCCGATCATCGGCGACGTCGAGTCATTCACGCTGATCGATTCCGACGGCAACGTCCGCAACTGCAGCCGCACCGAGAATTCAGAGCTGTTCCGCCTGGCGATCGGCGGCTATGGCCTGTTTGGTCCGATCCTGCGCGTGCGCCTTCGGCTCATGTCGCGTATGAAAATGGAACGCGTGGTAACGTTGATCGACGTCGACGACTTGATGGCGGCCTTCGATCAAAGAATCAAGGAAGGTTTTCTGTTCGGCGACTGCCAGTTTTCGACCGATCAGTCCTCCGACACCTATCTCAAGCGCGGGGTATTCTCCTGTTACCGGCCATTGCCTCCCGACGCCGAGATGCCGACAGACGAAAAGGAGCTGGGCGAGGATTCCTGGCGCGACCTCTACCATCTTTCGCATGCGGATACGCGGCGCGCTTACGAGGCCTACACGTCTTACTATCTATCGACGACCGGACAGCGTTACTGGTCGGATACCAGCCAGCTCAGCGTCTATCTCGATAACTATCACGAGCAGCTCGATGCACGGCTCGGCGCCCGGCACAAGGGCACTGAAATGATCACCGAGCTTTACGTGCCGCGTCCGGCTCTGTCGTCATTCCTGGCCGCCGTCCGTTCCGATTTCCGGCAATACAAGGCGCAGCTGATCTACGGCACCATCCGCTTGATCGAACGCGACGCCGAAAGCTTCCTCGCCTGGGCGCGCGAGCCATGGGTGTGCACGGTGATGAATTTGCACGTCGACCATCACCCTGACGGCCTGCGCAAAGCGGAGGAGGATTTCAGGCGGCTGATCGACCGCGCTATCGAGCACGGCGGCAGCTATTTCTCGACCTATCACCGCTGGGCGGAGCGCCGGCAGGTCGAGGCCTGCTATCCGCAGATGGCGGAATTCCTGCGCGCCAAGCGGCGTTACGATCCGGGCGAAATATTCCAGAGTGACTGGTACCGCCATTACAAACAGATGTTCGCCGACAAGCTATAGCCGCCGCCTGCGGCAGCAGGGCCCGGACTGTCCATGTGTATTACTGGATAAAGAGCGCCCGGCACGCGGTCGGCAGAGGGGGGCTCAAAGACCGCGTGCCGGGCAGACGAAGCAAAGGATCGTGTCAGCTAACCCTTTTTCTTCGCCGTCTCGGTGCCGCCCTTGCCCGCTTCGGTCGCGAGCTTGAGCGCGAGCAATTCGTCCTTCTTGAAAGAATAGAGCTTTTCCTTCGGCGTTTCCATGGCGTGGGTCCAGACCTGCAGGTCGATGCCCATGTCGCGCAGATATTTCTGGCAGACGGCGGAAATGCGCTGCGCTTCGGCCATGCCGCCCGCGGGCGCGCCGGCGGGCACCAGCGCTGAGACCTGATGCACGCCTAGGACCGCTTTTTCGCCCGCGCGCCGCTCGATTCCGCCGGCAAAGATCAGCGGACAGGAGGACGCGCAATAGCGCCCGGCTTCCACCTGGGTGGCAAAATTCTTCTTACGGATCAGCCGGCCCATTTCCAGCGCGTCGGTGACCGAACCGCCGGGCGAATGCAGCACAATCGTTTTGATGTAAATGCCGCGCTTTTCGACTTCCTCGGCAAAAATCTTCGCGGTGCCGGGGTAAATGGTGCCGGTGGCGCGCAGGCGGCCGTCGGCGACGAGCTCGAAGGTCATCTTCGCCGCCAGTGGGCCGTCCGGCCGCCGCAGCGGACCGATCATGGGCTCCCCGTCACGTCGGCAATGCGGCAGGAATGGCGTCGGTAGACACATCCGGAACCGTCGCGGCAACCTGCTCGCGCAGCCCGGAAAGCTCGAGATAGTCGAGCGCCAGCACCGTCACCGTGCCGGCAACCATCAGCGCGAACAGCTTGCGCAAAATGCTGTCGTCCGGCCGGTCGTTCAGCCAGGCCATGAAGCGGGCGCGGTGCTCGGAAGTCAGCAATGCCATGGCTGTCTGCCGTCAATCCGCAGTTGCGACGCGTAAAGGCGTCGGCGATTTCTTCTCAAGCAGCGCCTCCACCACTTCAGTCGTCGCGGCGCGACCGCGCGTTGCTTCGGCATCCACATCGCGGGCGAGCCGAAGCGCCGTGATCAGCTCCGACGCCGTCATCGTCGTGGAAGGCTCGACCGGCGCGTTGTCCTGCCGGATCCCCGCATGCACCACGCAGAGGATCAGCACCAGCACGGCGGGAAGCAGATCGATGGAGATGGCCCCGGCCCAGCTCGGCAGGAAATCACCGGCATAGACCCACACCGCCTCGGCGGGCGAGAGTGGTTGAAACCGGGTCGGCTCGACCGGCGGCAGTTCGACGATCTTGTCTGCCGCGGCGGAGAGCGCGGCGGCCTGTGCGGTAACCGCTGCCGCCACCTTGCCCACCACCGCGTTCTGCCGTTCGCCGAGATCCCCGCGGCCGCCGGCGGCGGGCGCGATGAAACCGGAAGCAAGTCCATCGGCAGCGCGCTTCACCGCGGGCGCGACCGAACGCTGCTGCAAGGTGGTGATGGTGCCCATCAGCGCAGTGGCTTCCCTGCCGAAGGCGTCGATGCGGGCATTGATCGGGCCGCGGTCGGAGACGAGCTCGCGCATCTTCTCCAGCTGCTTGCTGCCCTGTTCGAACAGCGTCTTCTGATTGCCGGCGGATTGGGTGACTTCCTGCGACAGCCCGGCTAGCTGCGTCGACATCTGGCCGAGCAATTGCACGACCGTGCCCGAGCCCGAGGTGCCGGTGAGCGAGCCGCCGCGCTCGGATTCCGCCAGCTTGGCGAAGCGCGCCGAAGCCATCTGAATGTCGGGCAAGAGCCCCTGCACCGCGAGGCCGTTGCGATAGGCCTTGTCGAGGTCGCGGGTGTAATTCTCCACGGAGATGGCGAGGTGCTGCTGAATCGCGGCGGCGCCGGCGAGCGCGGAAGCATTCAGCCAAGCCGACATGGCCACGATCATCGCCGAGCCAAGCAGCATGCAGCCGAAGAGGAGGCCGCGGCTCTTGGCGTCGCGCACATGCGGCATGGCGAGCCGATGCCGATGGCGCGATTCGCTGAGGGTGTGCCGGACGAACTGCAGCGGATCGCCAGTAAATCGCTGCGCAAGGACCGTGAGGAGCGCTATCAGTCCATGAGGGATCTGCTGCTCGACCTGCAGGCGCTCCAAGACAGATTGCCGAACCACGTGACCGGCGCCGACAAAACCACTCAGCCACCGAAGCTCCACCGTCGCTTTCCCGCGAGTGGGAGCGGCGGTTTCTCCCGCGTCGATGGCGACGACGTCGGAGCTCATCACGCTCGTGAGGAGGGGGTCGTCGTCGAGGATCTCGGGGTGGGGCGGCGAGCCGGGTGGTCGTCGGCCGGGTCATGTCTGCGGTCCTTCCGGAGGTCGGGGTGCTCGTCGACGTTCGTGCGGGGGTGGTCAGCGAGGGACGATCAGGACCGGGCAGGTCGCGTGATTGAGGGCGGCGCGCGCCACCAGGCCCAGGCCGTCGGTGACGCCGCGGCGAGGGCCTCCTCGATGACGAGCAGCCCGGTGTCGAGGTTCTCGCCGACCAGCTCGTGGGGGTGTGCGCGGAGGAGCCGGGCCTCGACGGTGAGGCCGGCATTCTTGGCCGCCAGCCGGCGTGCCGAGGCATCGAGTACGTGGTGAGCGTGTGCCAGAGCGGACCGGAGCCCGACGCTGTGTTCGGCGAAGGAGACCGGTAGTGCGTGGGTGAGCACGAGCGGGCCGCCGACCCGGCGGGCGGTGTCGGCGGCTGCGGCCAGTACGGGTTCGTCGTCGGGCAGGTCGTGCAGGGCAGCTGTCACCTGCCGGAGCAGGGTGTCGGCCGACTCGGCAGGCACGACGAGGACGGGGTCGGTGGCCCACGCGCTGATCGCGGCGAGTAATCCGGGCGGTGTCGGCCCGTGACCGGGAGCGCGTACCTGGGCTTTGTGAAGGCGCAGCTGCCGCCCGGCTCGACGGGACCAGTCCCGCACCCAGCCGGGCAGATCCGGGGCGTCGCTCACGACGACGAGCCCGTCGACGCGTCGCGGTCGGGGCGCAAAAGTGGTGCCGGTGTTCATCCGACGCTCCGGAGCGTCATGATCAGACCTCTCTGCCAGCCGTGACCGTCATGCCTCCAGCGTGGTCCGACGGGCACGTGCGCGGCAGGAGGCCGAGGGCCCACGCCCACATGTCGAAGGTCCCGAGCACCGGGGCCGCAGGCCGTGGTGCGGATTTCCGCCCGTCCCGCTTGGCCGCGGTGGGTGCTCAGGGCGGAGCAGCGACGGGGACATGCCCGACGCGGTCGCCCAGTACTCGGCCTCGGGCAGCGCCGAAACGACCCGCAGCGCGGCCTGTCGACGGACGGCCTCCTCCAGCCCAGCTCCGCTCACCTCGTGATCAGCACGACCGGAGATCGCGCCGCGGGGTCGGCGGGATCTCCGCCGCCCGGTCGCGGGCCACCCGACCGCAGCACGAGCTGCGGCTGCTCGGGGATGTGCAGGACGTCGCGCTGGACGGCAGCGGGTGGCGTCGACCTCGACGGCCTGGCTCAGCGGCGTCGACGCGAGGCCCAGTGTCGTGGCGGTCAGCAGGACCGCGCTCGTCGCCTCGCCCGCGCGCAGCCGCTCGGCGATGGTGTCGCCGCCGTGCAGACGACGAGCAGCTCGGAGGCGTCGACGCCGGCGGCGTGTCCCGGCTCCCGGGGAGGCTGGTCGAGCCGCCCCTGGGGGAACGGCCGCAGCGGCGCGGCGCTGACCGTGCCGATCGGGCGGCGCGATGTTGCCGGCGGCACGCCGTCGCGGCGCCCGCGTACCGGCGGGTCCACAGCTCGAGCTCGGTGGGGTAGCCCGGGGTCCACTCGCTGGCGGTCGCGGCGTCGCCGAGCGCCGCGTCGAGCCGCTGCCGCATCGCAGCGTCGGTGGCGGGGATGAGCACGCACCCGCGCGGCCCGCCTGCTCGATCAGCAGCCGGAGGTGTTCGGGCGGCACAGGGCGGTGGCTCATCCGGCGGCGGTCGGTGTGGCGGCGGTCGATCGCGGGCAGCAGCGCCGGGTCGGCGGCGAGGCCGGCACCCGGACGGAGCGTGACCGTGGCGAGGTGGTCCGCGTCCTCCGGGTCGGGCAGGCGGTCGACGTGCGCCTCCAGGCCGCGGGCGGCGAGGGCGACGAGCAGGTGGTGCAGGGCGGCGCCGCAGCTCAGCACGAGGTCGCGGCGTCGGGATCGGTCGCGACGAGGTGCCGCGTCCAGTCGGCGTGCAGCTGCACCGCGTCGTCGCCGACCCGCCAGCGCCAGGGCTGGGTGTTGTGCACCGACGGCGCCCGCACGGCCCGCTCGACGGCGGTGACCAGCTCTGCGGTCCGGTTCATGCTGTGCCTCCGCTTCCACCGATGCTCCCCACGCTTCGCGCGCGGGCCTGCGGCGGGCGAGGCGTTTGTCCCGCGCGACACGTGTTCTGACGGTCCCGGCGACGTAGAGGCCGCGGGTGTCAGGGTCGAGCATCCGGCCGGTGAGCCGCTGCAGGGGGATCGCGCGGCATGGCCGTCCCGGATCGTCGACCAGGGCTCGGGCACGCGGTCGGCGAGCTCGGCAAGCCGCCGGGGGTCGGTGATCTCGTAGGCCTGACCCACGCCGAGGACGCTCCAGCCCGTCCGGCCGGCCGCGTCGATCTCGTCGACCTGGAAGGCGACGACGTGCTGCAGGGTGGCGGCGGCGAGCTTGCCCCCGCCGTCGGCAGAACACCACCTCGTCGCCGTCGAGCAGGTAGCCGACCGGGTGGGCGGCGGGCAGCGCCGCTTCGGCGAACACGACGCGTCCGACGACCCCGCCGGCCAGCAGCCGCAGGCACTGCTCGCGGCCCAGATCGGCAGTTCACCCGTCTCGCCACGGTCTCCTCCGTCCCTCCCGGAGCGTGCACGACGGGCGCCGTCCGGGGCAGGGCCGAAGGTCCCCCGCCCGCGTGCCGATCAGCCGAGGGGGACGCTCCAGGTGAGCCGGGTGCCGGTGGGGCCGGAGTCGACGGCGAGGGTGCCGCCGTGGTGTTCGGCGCGGTGGCGGAGGTTGGCCAGGCCGCTGCGGCGGGTCGTGTCGCCGATGCCGCTGCCGTTGTCGCGGACGTCGAGGGTGAGCCGGTCGGGGGTGGCGGTGAGTTCGACGTCGACGGCGGTGGCGTGCGCGTGGCGGGCGGTGTTGGTCAGCGCCTCGCGGACCACGGCGAGCAGGTCGTCGGCGACCGCCTCGGGGAGGGTGTCGAGCAGGCCGGAGAACCGCACGGCGGGCTCGAACCCGAGGGCGGGGGTGACGTCGGTGACGACGTCGAGCAGGCGGGCGCGCAGGCCGCGGCGGGCGGCCGCGGGGGCTGCTGGAGGGCGAAGATGGCGGTGCGGATCTGGCTGATGGTGGCGTCGAGGTCGGCGACGGTGGCCAGGACGCGGTCGGTGGCGCGGCCGGGGCCGAGCGTGGCGGCGAGGGCCTGCAGGGACAGGCCGCTGGCGAACAGGCGTTGGATGACGTGGTCGTGCAGGTCCGCGGCGATGCGTTCGCGTTCGTCGAGCAGGGCGGCGCGCTGCTGGTCGGCGCGGGCCCGGGCGAGCTCGAGGGCGACCGAGGCCTGGTTGGCGAAGCCGGTGGCCATGTCGAGGTCTTCGGCGGTGAACGCGGCCGGCCGCGCCGCCGGGCCACGGTGAGCACGCCGTGGGTGGCTGTGCGAGCCCACCAGCGGCACCACGAGCACCGGGCCGACGTCGAGCCCGTCCGGTATCGCCGGCCTGCAGGTCGGCCCGCTCGTTCGGAGCCGCCATCCGCAGCGGTGTGCCGGTGGTGAAC
The DNA here is from genome assembly GCA_963728585.1 of uncultured Alphaproteobacteria bacterium. Taxonomy (GTDB): domain Bacteria; phylum Pseudomonadota; class Alphaproteobacteria; order Rhizobiales; family Xanthobacteraceae; genus CANKHA01. The sequence goes on along the minus strand of CAVSLB010000002.1, from coordinate 1,748 downwards.
ACCCGCCCGGACAGCGAGCCCTCGAGCGGCACCCGCAGCCCGAGACGCCGTCGGCGGACTCGCCCACGGCCACCTCGACCCGCAGGTCGCCGTCGTCGTCGGGCAGCACGACGGTCACCAGGTCGGCGTGGGCGACCTCGCGGCTGTGCTCGGCGATGAGCCGCAGGAACTCGATCTCGTCGAGGTCGGCCGAGAGCAGCCGGCGGGCGATCGCCGCCGAGGCCTGCAGCCACTCCCCGCGGGCGCGGGCGGCCTCGTAGAGGCGGGCGTTGTCGATGACGGTGGCGGCGGTGGCGGCGAGGGCCTTGATGAGCTCCTCGTCGTCGGCGGTGAACGCGCCGCGGGCGCTCTCGGCGAGGTACAGGTTGCCGAACACCTCGTCGCGGATCCGGATCGGGACGCCGAGGAAGCTGGTCATCGGGGGGTGGTGCGGCGGGAAGCCGCAGGAGCGGGGGTCGTCGGCGATGCGGTCCAGGCGGATCGGCTGCGGGTCGTCGATCAGCGCGCCGAGCAGGCCCTTGCCCTCGGGGAGGCGCCCGATCCGCGTCGGCCAGGTCGTCGGCCATGCCGACGTGGACGAACTCGGCGAGGCCGCCGTCCGGGGCGAGCACGCCGAGCGCGGCGTAACGGGCTCCGACGAGCTCGCAGGCGGCCTCGGCGATCCGGCGCAGCACCACCGGCAGGGACAGCCCACTGGTGACGGTCTGGTTGGCGCGCAGCAACCCGCGCAGCCGGCCCTGGGTCGCCATGACCTCCTGCGCCCGCTCCACCAGCTGAGCCAGCAGCTGGTCCAGCTCCAGGCGGGGCAGGTCGGGGAACGTCAGCTCGACCGCGTCCCCGCTCGGGTTCGACGTGCCGGGGACCGGACGGGTCGACGCGTTGGGAGGTGTTGTCGTGCACCGGCGTCCTCGAATGCAGTGTTTCCGCGGTAGTCAAGCACGAAGGCCCGTGCGCATCTAGGGCCGAAGCCGCTGCCGCGGTCGGAGGAAAGGCGGCATTGTTGCCGTCGGATGCCGAGTAGGAGGCACAGGATGGGACAGAACCAGACCCAGCGGACGGTCGTCGCCGGTGTGGACGGTTCGGAGTGCGGCCTGCAGGCCGTGCGGTGGGCCGCTGCCGAAGCGTTGCGGCGGCAGTTGCCGCTGCGGCTCGTCGCGGCCCATGCGCGGCCGTCCGGCGGCCTGGTCGGCGATCCCGGGCTCGGCGTCGACTACCGCGCGGTGTTGCGCGATGTCGTCCTCGGCCATCTCGCGACCGCGGCGGCCGACGCGCGGCAGGTCGCGCCGGAACTCGACATCGAACAGGTGGAGGTCACCGGCTACCCGGTGCCGGTGCTGCTGGGAGAGTCGGCCCACGCAGAGATCGTCGTACTCGGCGACCGGGGCCTGGGCGGCTTCACCGGCTTGCTCATCGGCTCTGTGGCCGTCGAGGTGACCGCGCACGCGTCGTGCCCGGTGATCGTGGTGCGGGTATCCGAGCCGGACCGGACCGGACCGCGTCCCGAGCCGGTGGTCGTCGGCGTCGACGGCTCGCCGACCAGCGAGGCGGCGACGGCGTTCGCCTTCGAGGCGGCCTCGCTGAATCGCGTCCCGCTCGTGGCGGTGCATGTGTGGCGGAACGTGCTCGTGGACGCGACGATGGCTCCGCTGCTGGACTGGGACGTCATCGACTCCGACGAGCGCGAGGTGCTGGCCGGAAATGGCTGGCCGGATGGACGGAGAAGTATCCGGACGTGCCGGTGCGCCGGC
>CAVSLB010000001.1:0-34711 GCA_963728585.1 uncultured Alphaproteobacteria bacterium | reverse complement strand
GCCTGCACTAAGGCGAGTTCTCGGGTGGTTTCGATCCGGCGCTTCGGAAGTTGTAGTGCCCCCGGGCGTATTTCCTTTACATTTTAGGATGGCGCCGGCCGATGGGCGGCTGAAATCCCGCCTTGACGCGGGAACCTTTGCTTCGTCGATGCATCCAATCGCCAGCACTCTGATGCATCCAATCGCCAGCACTCTGATGCATCCAATCGCCAGCACTCTGAGGAAAGCCCGCATGCATCCAATTCCACTGCCAGCCAACCCGGAATCCCTCAGCGATGAGGAATTGCTGGTTCGGGCGCGTCTGCGCGATGAAAGAGCGGTGCGGGCGATCACGCTGCGCTACAACCGCCGGCTCTTTCGCGTCGCCCGCAGCATTCTTCGCAACGACAGCGAGGCGGAGGACGTGGTTCAGGAGACCTATGTCCGCGCCTTCACCGGGCTCGATCTATTCCGCGGCGAGGCGGCCTTTGGCACCTGGCTGACACGCATCGCCATCAACGACGCGCTCGGGCGGCTTCGGCGCCGGCGCCCGACCGTGGACTGGGAGAGCCATGGCGAAAGCGGCATTCAAGCCGAAATCATCCAATTCCCAGGTTCGGCGGCAGCCAACGACCCGGAGCGCACGATGGCGCGAAGTGAAATCCGCGATGTTCTCGAGCATGCGATCGACGATCTGCCTGATCTGTTTCGCGTCGTCTTTGTCGCGCGCGTGATCGAAGGCATGAATGTGGAGGAAACGGCCGAGCTGCTCGGGTTGCGGCCGGAGACCGTAAAAACCCGATTGCACCGCGCCCGCCTGCTTCTGCGCGCCACGCTGGAAGAGCAACTCGGTCCGGCGCTCACCGAAACGTTTCCTTTCGGCGGCCGCCGTTGCCAACGCATGACAGAACTGGTGGTGCGCCGCGTGTGCGCTCTCGCGAAATAACGGGAACCTTTTTTCTCCTCCTGCATCCAACGCTTCGTTGAATGCATTGGCCCGGTCACCCGGCCGCGCCCAAAGGGAGAACCCCCATGCTTGCGAAATTGACTGCGGCTCTTGCCGCCACTTGCCTGTTGTCAGGCGCGGCGCTGGCGCAAAGCGCCAAGCCGAACGACGCGCAGATTGCGCATATTGCCTATACCGCCGGGCAGCTCGACATTGACGCCGGCAAACAGGCGCTCGCGAAATCCAAGAATAAGGAGGTGCGTTCCTTCGCCGAAGCTATGGTGCGCGACCATACCGCAGTGAACAAACAGGCGCTTGATCTAGCGAAGAAACTCAAGGTGACGCCGGAAGACAACGACACCAGCCGGGCGCTCAGCAAGGCGGCGGCCGACAAGAAGGCCGAGCTCGCGAAGCTCAACGGCGCTGATTTCGACAAGGCTTATGTGTCGAACGAAGCCGCTTACCACAAGACGGTGAACGGCGCGCTGGAGACGACGCTGATCCCGTCCGCCAACAATGCCGAGCTCAAGAGCCTGCTGCAGACCGGCCTGAAGCTCTTTCAGGGCCATCAGCAACACGCCGAGCATGTCGCCGCCGCGCTCAAGTGAGCCGCTCACGCAAGGAGTAGCTACCCATGTTGCCGAGACGGATTCTCCTCGCCCTTGTTGTTGCCCCCCTTGGGCTGGCGCCCGTCTCGGCGCATGCGGCCACGATCCAGATCGTGATGGACAAGCTCGTCTTCAGCCCTGTGGAAACGCAGGCAAAGGTTGGCGACACCATCGAATGGGTCAACAGAGATATCTTGGCCCACACCGCGACGGCGACCGCCGGCGACGATTGGAATGTGATCATCGCGCCGAACAAAACCGAAAAGCTGGTGTTACAGAAAGCCGGGACGGTCGACTATTACTGCAAATACCATCCGAACATGAAAGGCCGCCTCAACGTGGTGCCTTGAACACTAACTGAGAATTCCAATCACTGCGCCCAGCAGGCAGGTCGAGAACGTGCCGGAGACGATCGATTTCCAGCCGAGCGAAAGGATTTCATCGCGTCGGCCCGGCGCCATCACCGTCAATCCCGCGATCATGATGCCAAGGCTGCCGAAATTGGCGAAGCCGCAAAGCGCGTAAATCATGATCAAGCGCGAGCGCGGATCGAGTGCCTCGGCCGGAAGCGCGGCCAGCCGGAAATAGGCGACAAATTCATTGAGCACGGTCTTGATTCCCATCAGCGCGCCGGCCTCCATTGCCTGCGCCCAGGGGATGCCCATCAGCCAGCAAATCGGCGCCATGGCATAGCCGAGCAACCGCTCAAGCGTGACCGGCGCGGCGGCAATGTCCGGCAGGAGCCCGAACATCGCATTGACAAGATGAACCAGCGCGATCAGCACGATCAGCATGGCGCAGATGTTGAGCAGCAATTCGAGCCCGACGGCTGCGCCTTTCACGATGGCGTCCATGGTGCTCGCTGCGAGCGGTTCGGGATTGGCGTCCGGAGCCTGGGTGGCCTGCTTACCGACCTCTGGCACCATTAATTCGCTGATCAAGATTGCGGCCGGTGCGCCCAGCACGGAAGCGGTCAGCAGATGGCCGGCAATATCGGGAATAACAGGCGCGAGGACCGTGGCGTAAACGACAAAGACCGTACCGGCGATGCCCGCCATGCCGCCGGTCATCACGATGAAAAGCTCGGCGCGCGAAAGCCGCGCCAGATAAGGCCGGATGAACAGCGGCGCCTCCACCATGCCGAGGAAAATATTTGCGGCGGTCGAGAGTCCGACCGCTCCGCCGACGCCAAGCGTGCGCTCCAACACCCAGGAAAAGCCGCGGACGATCGGCTGCAGGATGCCCCAATAAAACAGCAGCGTGGTGAGCACGCTAACAACCAGCACCACCGGCAGTGCCTGAAAGGCGAGAACGAACTCGCTTCCCGGAAATCTCGGCTCGAACGGCAGTGGCGCGCCGCCGAGATAGCCGAAAACGAAGGATGTTCCCGCGCGCGTCGCTGCGGCAATGGCATTTACCGCGTCACTCACGGTAGCGAAGACTTGGTTGAGCGCCGGAATTTTGAGCAGCATCACCGCAAGCACGAGCGTGAGCATCAGGCTCGCGCCTACGCGCCGCCAGGAGACCGCCCGGCGGTTCTCGCTGATAAGCCAACAGATCGCGAGCAGAGCGACAAGGCCGAAGGCGGATTGCAACGTCGCCATCTTTTAACCGCGGCCGACGAACGGCATCTTGGTCGCCATCACGGTCATGAACAGCACATTGGTATCGAGCGGCAGCCCGGCCATGTAGACCACCGCCTGGCCGACATGCGCGGTGTCCATCTGCTTCTCCGGCATCATCGTGCCGTTGGCCTGCAGCGCGCCGGTCGGCGTATGCGCGGTCATTGGTGTTGCTGCATTGCCGATGTCGATCTGCCCGCAGGCGATGTCGAACGGGCGGCCGTCGAGCGCGACCTGACGCGTGAGCCCGGTGATTGCGTGCTTGGTGGCGGTATAGGCGATCGACAGCGGCCGTGGCGCATGCGCCGCCAGCGAGCCGTTGTTGATGATGCGCCCGCCTTGCGGGCTCTGGTGCCGCATCATGCGGAACGCCTCCTGCAGGCAAAGGAAGGCGCCGTTCAGGTTGATGTCGACCGCCGCCTTCCATTTCTCATAGGGCAATTCGTCAGGCGTCGAGGCCGGCGCGCCGATGCCGGCATTGTTGAACAGCACGTCGAGGCGCCCGAAGACTTCCAGGGTCTTGGCGAACAGCGCTTTCACCTGCGCGGGATCGCTGACATCGGCCGGAAATACCAGTGTCTTTGCGCCAGCCGGCGCTTCCTTGGCGGTGCCGTCGAGCATTTCCTTGCGCCGTCCGGTCAGCACCACCGCGTAGCCCGCGTTGAGCAAGGCGAGCGACACCGCCTTGCCGATGCCGGTGCCGGCGCCGGTGACCATGGCGATTTTCGAAGCTGCGGTCATGCGGATCTCCTTAGGTCTTCGATGGGCACTCGCAAGTTCGTGATACTAGTGCCGCTTTTCGATTTGAAGTTCCTAGAGTTCTGAGCGGGTAGGAACTTCAAATCGGCGGCACTTGCGTTGAACAAATCGGCGATAACTTCCTCGGCGATGGCAAAGGCGGTGCTGGCGCCGTTGCCGCCGGTGACCATCACCAGGCGGATATCCGGGCCGGGCGCGTCGGCGAACATGGACCGGTCGGCCGACGCGTAAGTACCGGTCCAACGCACAATCACTTTCGGGTCCGCGCCGGTGAACACGTTGCGGTATTCGCCGAGGATGATCTCATCGACGTCGTCGGGCGCGAATGGGTCGGGGGTCGATGCGTAATGGTGGGAATCACCAACGATCAGCGAACCGTCGGCGTTTTGCACCACGATAAGATGCACACCATTGTCCAGCGCCGGCTTCTCTTCTGCTTCGAGGCGCCGGCGCAGTGCAGCGGCTTCCGGCAGCGCCGCAAACCCTGCGTAACGTGTGAGACTGAGATCGGAGATCACGGTGGCACGCAAACGAAAGCCCGGATCGGCCAGCCGCATCATGTGCAGCTTGCAGCGCGTGACGTTGTAGGCAGCGATCCGTTCAGGGAAGAGCGTGGCGAGGTCGTCGCCCGGGCAGACGATCACTTTGCCGGCGCGTATCGGGCCGCGGCTGGTCTCGATCAGCGGCGGGTCGATTGCCTGCACTGCGGTCTCGCGGCGAAATTCCACCCCATGATGCGTCGCGAGCCAGGCGGCAAGGCGGGGGATCGCCTGCTTTGATTCCACGCGCAGTTCGTGCGGGCTCCACAACCCGCCGGCGAAGCGTCCGGGATCGAGCTGCGGCTGACGTTTGGCCAGCCCGGCGGGCGACAGCAATTCGCAGCCTTGGCCCATCTCGGTCTTCAGGAAGGCGTCGACCAATGCGAGCGCCTCTGGTCTGCGCGCAGCGACGGTCATGCCGCGATGAATGACATCGATGCCGGCCGGTCCGGCGAGTTCCAGCCACACATCCCGCGAGCGCATCGCGCGCCGCCAGACCGTTCCGCGCTCCTCGCCGCTAACGACAACAAAGCCGAAATTGCGGATCGAGGCGCCATTGGCCTGCGCATCCCGTTCGATCACAACAACCCTGAGACCCAGCCGGATTGCTGCAACTGCATGCGCCAGCCCAAGGATGCCGGCGCCAATAACCGCGAGGTCGAATTGTTGTGCTGCTTTCATCCACGGCGCCAGATTGTTTAAACATAAATGACTAGCGGCGCCGCGACGGCGGCCCGAAAACGTCTGCGGAGAGAAGACTATCAGCCGGCGATGGCTATGTCGCTTGGGACGCGGCTGCGTCCGGGGCTTGCCAGCCGCGCGTTGATGGCCGCGATCGACATCGGTTTGCCGTAACGATAACCCTGCATGGTGTGCACGCCGGCTGCGCGCAGGAACAGCGCCTGCTCGGCCGTTTCCACGCCTTCCGCGGTGACCTTCATGCCAAGGCCACGCCCGAGACTGACAATGGCGTGCACGATGGCGGCGGCATCCGCGGCCGTTTCGATGCTGGCGGTGAAGCTCTGGTCGATCTTGAGCTTGTCGAATGGAAAGCGGCGCAGATAAAGCAAAGAAGAATAACCGGTGCCGAAATCGTCGAGCGCGAGTTGCACGCCGATATTCTTCAACTGCCGCATGGCGGCCTCGGCGGTGGCCACATTGCCAAGGAAGGTGCTTTCGGTGATTTCAAGTTCCAGCCGCGCCGCGTCGAACTGCGTCTCGGTCAGGATGCGCTGGACCATCTCGACGAAATCGGTGCGGCGGAACTGCAGCGGCGAGACGTTTACCGCCACCGTGGTGCCCGGCCAGGATTTTCCGTCTAGGCAGGCGCGACGCAGCACCCAATCGCCCAGTGCGGTGATAAGGCCGGAGTCTTCCGCAACCGGAATGAATTCGGCGGGGCGGATGTCGCCGCGCTCGGGATGTTTCCAGCGCGCCAGCGCTTCCACCCCGACAATCTTCTCGCCGCTATTGTTGACGATCGGCTGATAGGCAAGATAGAGCCCCCCGCCGTTCTCGATGGCGTCGCGCAGATCGGCTTCCAGCAGCTTGCGGCTCGACAGATCTTCGTCCATCGCAGCGTCGTAGATGCAGGCACGCTTGCGGCCTTCATTCTTCGCCCGGTAGAGCGCGATGTCGGCGTAACGCATGATATCGGCGGCGCCCTTCGTGCGCTGATCGATCACCGCGATACCGACGCTGGCGCCGATGACGATATTCTGGCCGTTGATGGAGTAGGGCGCGGAGATGCTGGAGATGATGCGACCGGCTACGGCCTGCAGCATGTAGGCGTCCGACCCCGATGAGGTAATGATCGCGAATTCATCCCCGCCCAGGCGCGCGACCAGATCCTTGCCGCGCAAGATGCGGTTGAGCCGCAGGGTGACGTTGCGGATCAATTCATCGCCGACGGGGTGGCCAAGGGTGTCGTTGACGTCCTTGAAATGGTCGAGGTCGATGTAGAAAACCGCGGCTTGCGGACCGCCGGCCTGCACGTCGTTAATGACCGCTTCCAACCGTTCCCCGAAGAAGGTGCGGTTCGGCAGCCCGCAGAGCGGATCGTGCAGGGCGAGATGGCGCAGCCGGTCCTCGCCCGCCGCGATCGCTGCCGCAGTGTGGCGCATATAGCGCAGGAGGAACAGCGCCAGCACCGCGAAGCCTGACGACCGCCAACAGCACAAACGGGATCACGCTGCGCATGATGCGCGAGCCGGGCTGTTTCGGCGTCCAGGCAAAGCGGGCGAGCGTTTGGCCGTAATCGTCCAGCAATTCGAATGGCCTACCCGGCAATGCTACTTCACTGTCGATTGCGCGCAGGCCGGGCAGCATGGAGCTGGCCGGAGATCTCCGACAACACCTCGGCATCGAGAAATTTCACCGCCATGACCAAAGGCGCGACTGTGGCGGGATCCTGATCAGGCAGCCTGACCTCGGCGACGGCGACGAAAGCCGGTTTGCCGCCCACCCTCTGAACGACGGCCATGCGCTTGCCGAGACCATTATCGGCGATTTGATTTGTGCGCAGGATGGTCATCGTGCCGCGCGGAATTTCCAAATTGCGTCCGCGAAGATAGGCGGCGAGGGCTTTCAGATCCTCGGAGACGGCGTCCCGTTGCTCCGGGCTTATCAGTCCGCGATTGAGATTGGCGAGCGGGTCGAGGAAGCGGTCCTGCTCATCGATCACAAAGACGAATTCATGGTCGAAATGGGTTTCCAGCCACTCACCGATGCGCTGCTGGATCCCAAGGAGGTTGCGCTCGACGCGAATATTGTGGACCGCGCGGTCGGCGGCGGTGACGTTTTCGACTTCGCGCAACACGCGCCCGCCGTGATCGGCGATGGCGCGGGTGAATAGTTGGCGTTCCTGTTCGAGGGCGACCTCATCGGCGCGATAGGCGGAGGTCATCACCGCCACGATGACGCAGACGATCGCGACCGCGACGATCATGCCGACGCGCGCCACCACGCTCAGGTGGGTGCGCTCCCGGCTGCCCGGCTTGGCCAGACTGCCGATGTCCAAGTGACCCACGGCCGGCAAACGCAATACTCCCGTTATGGCCAAGTGGGCCATGCGGGCATCATAAGGGGGAAAAGGTTGCAAATGACTTGCGCAACTCAGCGGCAGGTTGAGGCAGGGCTTTTCCTGGCAGCCGTTAACTTCCGGTTTACACTGCGGGGGCGGGAAGGGCTGGTTTAGGCTGGTTCGGCCATTTGGCCCGGGTCGGTAGCTTGCTGCGGCCTGTCATCCGGTGCACCCTGCGGAGCCCGTGACCCAACCTTCCTTGCGATCCCGCCGAGCCAGGACATGACTGACGCGAGCGCCCCAGCCGGACAGGGCATCGTCACCGCCGCGCTGCTGATTATCGGCGACGAGATCCTCTCGGGTCGGACCAAGGACAAGAACATCGGCTATATCGCCGAATATCTCACCGCGCTTGGCGTCGACCTGAAGGAAGTGCGGGTGGTGTCTGACGATGAGGCAGCCATTGTCGAAGCGCTGAACGCGCTGCGTGCCCGCTTCAATTACGTTTTTACCACCGGCGGCATCGGCCCCACCCACGACGACATCACAGCCGACAGCGTCGCCAAGGCCTTCGGCGTGCCGATCGATTACGAGCCGGAGGTGGTGGAAATGCTGCGCGCGCGTTTTGCCGAGCGCGGCACCGACATGAACGAGGCGCGCATGCGCATGGCGCGCATCCCGAAGGGCGCTGCGCTGGTGAAGAACAAAATCTCCACCGCGCCGGGATTCTGGCTCGGCAATGTCATCGTCATGGCCGGGGTGCCGGCCATCATGCAGGCCATGCTGGACGAGGTTGCGCCGAAGCTGAAGACCGGCGTGAAGATGCTGTCGGAAACCGTTTGCGCCAATGCGCGCGAGGGCGACATCGGCACCGAGCTCGGCGAAATCGCCAAAACGATCCCCGAGGTGACCATCGGCAGCTATCCTTATTTCGACGAAAAATTCGGGCCGAATACCAATGTCGTGATCCGCTCGCGTGACCCGGCGCGGCTGGCGGAGGCGAAAGCCGCGGTCGAAGCCATGCTGATACAGGTGAAAGCGAAGGAATACGCCGATGACACAGGATCCTAGCCGACGCGATCTGATGAGGGCCGCGGCGCTCGCCGCCGGCGCGCTTGGCTTCGCCGAGACCGCGCTGGCGCAGCAGACACTGCCGCCGACACCGGAGTGCAAAGATGGCGACGAGCCGACCGCGGCGCAGACCGAAGGACCCTTCTTTAAGCCGAGCTCACCGCAGCGCGCCGACCTGCGCGAGCCCGGACTTGGCGGGACGGCCGGTCGTCCTGACGGGGCTGGTTTTGACGCGCCGCTGCAGCCCGTAGCGCGCGCGCTGGTCGATCTTGTGGCACGCCGATGATAAAGGCGATTACGACAATCGCGGCTTCCGCTGCCGCGGGCATGTGCTCACCGACGAAGCCGGGCGGTATCAGTTCCGCACCATCATGCCCGCGCTCTATCCGGGCCGCACCCGGCACTACCATGTGAAGGTGGCGGCGCCGGGTCGCCCGCTGCTGACGACGCAGCTCTATTTCCCGAACGAGCCGGCCAATGCGCGCGACGGGCTGTTCCAGCGCGCTCTGCTGATGCGCGTTGGCCAAAGCGGCGAGGGATTGGCCGCGCAGTTCTCCTTCGTGCTGGACATGACGTGAGCAGGGACGTGGCGCAAGCCGTCGCAAAAACCGTTTCCGGTTTCCTGGGATCAGTTCCATCGCGATGCGCGCGCGCTCGCCTGGCGGCTGGTCGAGGCGGGGCCTTTCGCGGCGATCGTCTGCATCACCCGCGGCGGCCTGGTGCCGGCGGCGATCGTGGCGCGCGAACTGAATATTCGGGTCATCGAAACCTTCTGCGTCGCGAGCTATTCCGGCCCCGGCGCGCCCGCGAGCTGCAAGTGCTCAAGGGCGTGGGGGAGGCGATCCGCAAGCTCGGCGGCGGCGGTGGCGCAGGCATCCTCGTCATCGACGATCTGGTGGATACCGGGCAGACCGCCAAGGTTATGCGCGAGGCACTGCCAAAGGCGCATTTCGCCGCCGTCTACGCCAAGCCCATGGGCCGGCCGATGGTCGATACCTTCATCACCGAGGTGTCGCAGGACACCTGGATTTATTTTCCCTGGGACACCGGGCTGGCCTTCCTGCCGCCGATCCGCGAGGGCGGGGCGTGAACGAGCGCTTCCAGTTATCGCCGGCGCGGTGCTAGAACCGCCTGATGCGGACGTGGCGGAATTGGTAGACGCAAGGGACTTAAAATCCCTTGGGGGAAACCCCGTGCCGGTTCGACTCCGGCCGCCCGCACCATAAAAATCAATAAGCCCGCCGCGAACCGGGCAGCTTCCCATCAATTCGGGGTCACTGCGTTGCGGAGCCGCCATTCGGCTTCTCGGCCCGCAGGTACCAGTCCTGGTCGAGGATGGCAAATTCCAGCCGGTAGCCGTTTTTAACCAGGAGCTCGCGGATCTTGGCGCGCTGATCCTCCATGTTGTTGTGCTCGATGGTGATCGCGCCGAATTCGTACTCGTCGAACGGGAATTCGCTCAGGGCCATGTATTCGGCGCCCTCGATGTCGACGTTCAGATAGTGGATGTACGAGGGAGCATTTCCGCGACGAAGAATGTCTCTCAAGGTCGTGGTCTTCACCTCCACGACGTTCTCCTTGTCCTTCTGCGACACCCACCAGCCGGCATATTTGAGGAAGCCGCCGCTTTCGCTGCCCGGATTCTGGAATTGCACGGTCCGGCCGCCGACATTGTCCACGGCTTCGGCAAACACTTGGCAAGTCCGGCTCTCCATGTTGCGCGGGAACGGGTCGATACAGATGCCGGTCCAGCCGCTCCGCTCCAGCGCCCAGGTGGTCGAGTTCTCGACGCCGTCGGCCGAGCCCAGATCGACGAAGAAGCCGTTGGTGACGCCCCGATGCACCCGATGCATCACCCACAGGTCTTGCCCGGCGACGCCCTGGAACTCCTCGAGACCGAGCGCGTGGCGGATCGCGTGGCTTCGCCGCGCGGGAAAGTGCTCGATGCCGACGAGTTCCTGAAAGGCCTCAGCTCTGCCGGCACGGTATCCGAGATAGGCGCCCGCGCCGCATGCGGCCACCAGCAGCAAAACCACCAAGCCCACCCTCAGAAAGTTCTTCGCCATGCCATTCTCCAATCCTACCGGCACCCGAGAGGGCAGCTTGGAACGCCGCGGCTCTCGCAGAGTCATCGTAAGAACGCGAAGGCCCGGCCGCACAACGGCGCCTAGGGGATGGAGCCCGTCGCTGTCGTGTCGCATTATGATGGGCTTATTCAGGGGAAGCTCGCAAGGGAAGGCTCCGATGCCGGTTGCCGCGCAATGGGGAGTGATGGCAGCTGGCGTAGCCGCAGAGAATCGTCGGCGCGCTTAAGCCTGACCCACCGGTGGATGGTGCTCACTCACTGGTCCCTCGAGATGGAGGCATGAGGTATGGCGGCGCGAAGCAATATCGAACACCTCATCCGCGGTTATTTCAAAATCTGGATTGCGCGTGATCGGGATGCGATGGAGCGGGCTGTTGCTGGCGACTTCCACTTCACCAGCCCGCTCGACAATCGGCTCGACCGTCAGACCTTCTTCACGCGTTGCTGGCCGGGCGGTGATGCCATCGCGGCGATCGATATCCAGCGGCTGCTGCCGCAGAACGACGAGTGCGCATTCGTCACTTACGAAATCACGATGAAAGATGGACGCCGCTTCCGCAACACGGAATTCATCGCCACGCGCGACGGCAAGTTGAGAGATGTCGAGGTTTACTTCGGCTGGAACATCCCGCATGACGCGAAGCCCGGCGGCTTTGTCGACAAACAGAAATAGATGGGAGATCACGCCAACCAACGCACGAGGGCGAGGCTGAGGGTCGGGAAGAGGACGCATAAGGCGAGGCGGATCACGTCGGCGGCGATAAAGGGCAACACACCGTGATAGGTCTTGGCGATCGGCACATCGCGGGCGATAGCGCTGACCACGAACACGTTGAGCCCGATCGGCGGCGCCGTGAGGCCGATGCCGACAACAATGAGGACGAGAATGCCGAACCAGATCGCCACCTCATCCGTGGTCATGCCGAAATCGAGCGCCGACACGATCGGGAAGAATACCGGCAGCGTGAGGAGGATCATCGCCAGCTCGTCCATGACCGCGCCAAGCAGGATATAACAGGCGAGGATAGCGATGAGGACCGCATAGGGTGGCAAACCAAGCTGTCCGAGGAAGGTCGCGGCCTGGCTCGGCACTTGCGACAGGGCGAGAAAAGCGTTGAACACCTCCGCCCCGAGCAGGATAGCGAAGATGAGCGCCGCCGTCTCCGCCGTTTGCAGAAGACTTGTCCGGATCTCGCGCCAGGGCAAGGAGCGGCGCAACAGGCCGATGGCGAACATGCTCACCGCCCCGACCGAGGCGCCCTCCGTTGGCGTGAAGATGCCGCCATAGATGCCGCCGATAACAATGATCGCCACCGCGAGCGCCGGCCATACGAGAAGCAACGCGCGCCAGCGTTCTTCCTTCGGCACGGACGCGTGCGCCGGACCGGCGTGGGGATCGCGCCGCACGACAATGGCGATCACAATGCAATAGAACAAGCTGGCAAGAAGAGCCGGAACGAGCGCGGCCTGAAACAGCTTGGCGATATTCTGCTCGGTCGAGATGGCGTAGACGACGAGAATGATCGAGGGCGGGACCAAGATGCCAAGGGTGCCGCCGACGGCGATGACGCCCGTGCGGAATCCTTCGCCGTAGCGGTAGCGGCGCAGCTCCGGCAACGCCGCGCGACCGAACGTGGCGGTGGTCGCCACCGAGGAGCCGCAAATAGCGCCGAACCCCGTGCACGCGGCGATCACGGCCATGGCCAAGCCGCCGCGCCAATGGCCGACCCACGCGCTCGCGGCGCGAAACAGATCGGTGGCTAGCCCCGAGCGCTCTGCGAAAGCGCCCATCAGGATGAAAAGCGGGATTACCGATAGCGTGTAGTTGGAGAACAGGAAGAACGGCGTCGTCTTCATATAGCTGAGGAACGCCGGCAGGCTGCTAAGGTAGATGTAGCCGGCGCTGCCGACGGAGAGCATGGCGAGACCGACGGGCATGCGCAGCCCGATCAGTCCTAGCATGATGAGGAAGCCGAGGCCGGCTGCCGCGAAGCCGCTCACCTGCCGCTCTTTACCAGACGGGCCGCCGTGACGGCGGCGATAAGGGCGAGGAAAGCGCCCATGATGGCGCAAGCGGCAATGGCGTAACCTTGCGGGATGCCGAGCACCATGGAGGTGGTCTGACTGGCGAAGGCATCGCGCGCGCCCAGCACCAGCTGCCAGGACAGGACCGCAATGATAGCCGCATACAGAAGGTCCCAGGTGGCATCGAGCAAGAGCGTGGCGCGCCGGGGAAGCTTGGAGGTGAAGGTATCGACGATAACATTGCCGCGGCGGGCCTGGCAGAACGGCAGGAAGGCGAAGGCGCCGAGGGCCGTCGCGATCTGCACAAGCTCGAAATCGCCGGAAATGCCGTCGCCCGCCAGCCACCGCATCAGCACGCTCGCCGTGACCAGCGTGGCGACCGCGAGCATCAATGCGCCGCCAGCGATCGCCAAGATCTCGGTCACCGCGGTCAGGCGGCGACCGAGAAAGCTGCGATGCGCTTCAGGGACGGGTATAAACGGCGCCGGTTCCGTCATGTCGCCTTCTCGTGTTTGGCGATAAGGCCGCGCACCGTTTCCACGAGCTTGCCGCCGTCGATGTTGCGGTCCTTCACCTGCTTGATCCAGGCGTCGATCACCGGCTGCGTGGTCTTTTCCCAGCGCTGTGCCTCCTCCTCCGAGATCGTGACAATGGTGCCGCCTTTTTTCTTCACGAGATCGGGAAGCTCGGCGGCCATCTTATCAAACGGCACAGAAGCCATGCGCGAGGCAACCGCGCCGGAATTCTTGTCGATGACTGCCTTCAAATCCGCGGGCAGGCCCTCGTATCTGGACTTGTTCATCACCAACGCCATCACGCTGGTGTAGAGCGATTTCGGACCGGGGATGTCGGTGTGGAACTTGACAAGCTCGTCGAGCTTGACGGCGGGCACTACCTCCCAAGGAGTCAAAGCGCCATCGATGACGCGTTGCGCGATCAACTCAGGCACCTGCGGCACCGGCATGCCGACCGAGGTCGCGCCAAGCGCCTTCAGGGCTTCGCCGGCAAGACGAGTCGGGAAGCGGATCTTGACGCCCTTCAGGTCCTCCAGCTTCTCGATGCGCTTGTTGACATGAATAAGGCCGCGGTCGTGCGCCCACACACAGATCGGATGCACCTCGTTGAATTCGTCGCGGATGTGGTTCTCGTAAAATTCCTGGAAGGCGAGCGAATTCACCAGCGCCGTGCGATGCGACACGAATGGGTTCTCGATGGCCTCGCTCTTCGGGAACCGTCCGGCCGTATAGCCGGTGAGGGTCCAGACGAGGTCCACCACCCCGTCGCGTGCCTGATCGTACAACTGCGGCGGGGCGCCGCCGAGCTGCATGGTGGGAAAGATGTCGATCTTGATGCGCCCGTTCAAATCTTGCTCGACCTTTCTCGCCCAAGGCGTCAAGAACTGCGCCGGAACATTGGCGACCGGCGGCAGAAAATGATGCAGCTTGAGCGTCACTTGCGGGCTTTGCGCATAGCCCACCCGCAGCAGGGCCGGCGCGGCAAGCGTGCCGCCCGCAAGGGTGAGAAAGCGGCGGCGATTGGCGGTCATGGCTGGTGTTCTCCCCTTCGATCTTCTTCGAGCACAAATCAATCGCGTCTGCGTCTTTGAAGCAAGCAGGAGGGGGAAACCCCGTGCCGGTTCGAACTCCGGCCGCCCGCACCAATCAACTAGCGTGTAACCGAACAGAGGTTGTGGCGAATTACTTGCTGCGCTCCCATATAATGGATCGGGATTTTCACCTGAGCAAGGAAAACGGCTCATGGACCAGAAGCAATATCCGGTCACCCATACTGACGAAGAATGGCGCCGCCTGCTTACGCCCGAGCAGTATCAGGTCATGCGCGGACACGGCACCGAGCGGCCGGGAAGCTGCGCGCTGAATTACGAGAAGCGCGCCGGCACGTTTTATTGTGCCGGTTGCGGGCAGCCTTTGTTCGCATCGAAAAAGAAATTCGAGAGCGGCACCGGCTGGCCGAGTTTCAACGATCCGGAGCCGGGGTCGGTGGAAACGACCGAAGATCGCGGCTTCGGCATGACGCGCACAGAGGTGCATTGCAGTCGTTGCGGCAGCCATCTTGGGCATGTCTTTCCCGACGGCCCGCCGCCCACGCATCAACGCTATTGCATCAACGGCGTCGCGCTCGATTTCAAGCCGGAGTGAGCCGGGAATCACCTCGGACGGACTCGGAATCGAAATAAATACAAGAATTGAAATGTTGCTCCGCGCGCCGCAGCCTGTGCGCATGGGACAGACAGCGATTCTCTTTCCACAAGGATTGAAGCAGGACGGCGCCCGAGCTTGGCTGGCGCGCGCGGCGCAGGCCCGCCGCCTTGCGCTGATGCTTGCGCCCGGCGATGCGGCAATCCTGGAGGTTTTTGCTCGGGAATGCGAGGCGAAGGCCTCGCCGGTCCCGACAACGCGGCGGCCTATCGCGGCCTAGCAGCGCCACCGTGCGCACCTCATGGCGCGAGCGCTTGGCGATTCGGTTTGAGGAACTTTCGTCTCGACCCGCCGTTGGTTCGGGCGCGCGGGCTTCTTCGTCACGAATGCGCTTCATTGCATTGAAGGGATTTTCGCATGTCTATGCTCATCAGCGCCCTTGTCACGTTCCTCGTCGTCATCCTTATCCTTTATCTCGTCAACATGCTGCCGGTGGACGGACGCGTTAAGCGCATCATGCAAATCGTCGTCATCGTGGTCGGCGTGCTGTCGCTGTTGCGGCTTCTCGGGGTCTGGATCTGATTGTGCCGCCGCGGGACCCGCGCCAGCGTCCGATTGAAGATCCGCCCGACGGACCCATTCGCGACCCGAAAGAGCCTCCGTCGAGCGATCCAGGAGATGTGCCGGTGCGCGATCCGGAACCGCCGCCCGACAGCGAGCCGGTGCGCGAGCCGATCGATCCGCACCCGGCGGGAGATCAGCCGCCCAAGCCCGACTAGTGCCCCGCTTCCGAAGTTCGTGATACATCGCGGCATCCTCTGACACGAACTTCGGAAGCAAAGGGGCACTAGCAACTTTATAATTCCAGTGCCGCTTTTCGATTTGAAGTTCCTAACTGAACTTGCCGCTGGTGGTGTAGGAACTTCAAATCGGCGGCACTAGCGGCTCACAGTTTGACGGCGCGCAGTCGCAATGCGTTGGCCACCACGCTGACGGATGACAATGCCATGGCAGCGGCGGCGATGATCGGCGACAGCAGAAGCCCGAAAACCGGGTAAAGCACGCCGGCCGCGACCGGTACGCCGGCAGCGTTGTAGACAAAGGCGAAGAACAAATTCTGCCGGATGTTGCGCATCGTCGCTTGCGACAGCCGCCGCGCGCGCACGATGCCGTTCAGGTCACCCTTGAGCAGGGTAATCCCCGCGCTTTCCATCGCCACCTCAGTACCGCTGCCCATGGCGATACCGACATCGGCGGCCGCCAGCGCGGGCGCGTCATTGACGCCGTCGCCGGCCATGGCGACCGCGCGGCCCTCGGCGCGCAATTTTTCCACCACGGCGCTTTTCTGCTCCGGCAGAACCTCGGCCTCGACCTCAGTAATGCCGAGCCTGCGCGCCACCGCCTGCGCGGTGGTGTTATTGTCGCCGGTGAGCATGATCACGCGGATGCCTTGCGCGGCGAGCGCAGCCAGTGCTTCGGGCGTCGTTGGCTTCACCGGGTCTGCGACGGCAATGACGCCAGCAATCTTGCCGTCGACGGCGAGAAAGATCGCCGTGGCGCCATCGCGGCGCAAACTGTCCGCCTCGGCTTCCAGTGCGCCGGTGGCAACGCCTAGCTCGGCCAGAAATTTGGCATTGCCGAGCGCGACGCGCTGCTTCTCCACCATGCCGAAAGCGCCTTTGCCGAGCGGCGAGTCGAAACCGCGCACGGCTGCAAGCGGAAGCCGCTTTTCTTCCGCCGCCTGAACAATCGCAGCCGCGAGCGGATGCTCGCTGGCACGCTCGACGCTGGCGGCCAGCCGCAGCACTTCGGTCTCATCGAAACCGGAAGCCGCCACGACCCGTGTGACTTTTGGTTTGCCTTCGGTCAGCGTGCCGGTCTTGTCGACAACCAGGGTGTCGATTTTCTCCATCCGCTCCAGCGCTTCGGCATTCTTGATCAAGACGCCGGCCTCCGCGCCGCGCCCGACGCCGACCATGATCGACATCGGCGTGGCGAGCCCGAGCGCGCAGGGGCAGGCGATGATCAGGACGCTGACGGCCGCGACGAGGCCGAAAGCGAAGCGCGGCTCCGGCCCGAACATCGCCCAGGCAATGAAAGCCAGCACGGCAACGGCGATCACGGCGGGCACGAACCATCCCGCCACCTGGTCGGCAAGACGCTGGATCGGTGCGCGGCTGCGCTGCGCCTGCGCTACCATCTGCACGATGCGGGCGAGGAGTGTGTCGCGGCCGATTTTTTCCGCGCGCATGACAAAGCTGCCGCGCTGGTTCAACGTGCCGGCGATGACCTTTCCGCCGGCAGCTATACTCACCGGCATCGATTCACCGGTCACCATCGACTGGTCGATGGTGGAAGAACCCTCGACCACCTCGCCGTCGACGGGAATTTTTTCGCCTGGCGGCACGCGCAGGAGGTCGCCGACAGCGACCGCGTCGAGCGGGATCTCTTCGTCGTCGCCACTTTGCTTAACGCGGCGCGCCATTTTCGGCGCGAGATCGAGCAGGGCGCGAATGGCGCCGGAGGTGCGCTCGCGCGCCCGCAATTCCAGCACCTGGCCGAGCAGCACCAGCACGGTGATGACCGCTGCGGCCTCGAAATACACCGCGACCGCGCCGTCATGACCGCGGAAGGCCGTTGGAAACAGCTGCGGCGCCAGCGTCGCGACGACGCTGTAGAGATAGGCCACGCCCGACGCCGAGCGCGATCAGCGTGAACATGTTGAGATTGCGCGTGAGCAGCGACTGCCAGCCCCGCACAAAGAACGGCCAGCCGGCCCACAGCACGACCGGGGTCGCCAGCGCGAGTTGAACCCAGTTCGATTGTGCTTGTGGAATCCAGCCATGCGCGCCGGCCAGATGCGCGCCCATTTCCAGAACGACCACTGGCAGACTTAGCGCCGTGCCGATCCAGAAGCGGCGGGTCATGTCGACAAGTTCGGGATTGGGGCCTGTTTCTGCGGTGACGAGCTCGGGCTCGAGCGCCATGCCGCAAATCGGGCAGGAGCCCGGCCCGACTTGACGAATTTCCGGATGCATCGGGCAGGTATAGATCGTGCCCTCCGGCATCGGCTCCGGCTTTTACTTCGCCGAGATAGCGCGCCGGATCGGCGACGAATTTCGCGCGGCAGCCGGCGGAGCAGAAGTAATAAGGATGACCCGCATATTCCGCGCGGTGCGGTGTCTTGTGCGGATCGACGGTCATGCCGCAAACCGGGTCGATCACGCTCCCTGCCTGTGGCTGTCGGTGACCGCCATGTCCATGATCAGCATGTCCGTGATTGTCGTGGCTCGTGAGAGCTTCGGGATGATGGGCTGCCATGGGCTGTTATCTGGGCGTCGTCGTCGTCATTCGCCAGCCATAGAGCCAATCGTAGCGTTTGAGCAGGCCCGCGCCGCCCATCATGCGCAGCGCGGCATTGCGCACCGCAGCTTCTACGCCGGAGGCGTGGTAGCGCAAACCATTCCGCGATGCGGCCTTGCTGCGCGCGCGTGGTGCGGTTATTGCGCAGCAATTCATAACGCCGCATGGCCCCGGCGGTGTCATCTGGCGTTGTGGCCAGGCAATCGGCCAGCACGGCGGCATCCTCGATCGCCATGGCGGCGCCTTGGGCAAGGAACGGTAGCATCGGATGCGCCGCATCTCCGATCATGGTAATCGGACCATCGCCCCAGCGGCGCAGACGTGGTCGATCGTAGAGCGTCCAGGTCGTCCAGCTTTGCGGTGCCGCGACGATATTGCTCGCGGGTGTCGCCCATTTGCGGAAGGTCGCCAGGATTTCGTCGCGCGGGCCGGTATTGTTCCAGCCGGGCTTCGGCGTGCCATCGCGCAGGATGGCCACGATATTGATCGCGCTGCCCGCTGCGGATCGGATAATGCACCAGATGCGCGTGACGCCCCAGCCAGAGATTGATCGAAGCCTCGCGTGCATCGTTGTCCACCACGTCCGCCGGAATCACCGCGCGCCAGGCGGTCCGTTTCCTGAAATGCGGCGGATCGCTATAACCGAGCCGTTCGCGGATGGTGGACCACAGCCCGTCGGCGCCGATCAGCCCGACGCAGCGTTCCTCGCCTGTCTTGGCCTCGAAGCGGACCTGGGCGGTGACGCCGTTGGCGTGCACCACATAGTCCTGCACCTCCCCGCCAAGCGTCAGCCTCACATCGGGAAGGGCGCGGACCGCATCCAGCAGCACGGCCTGCAGGTCGCCGCGATGGATCATCCAATAGGGCGCGCCATAGCGCTGCTGCGCGTAGGACCCGAGCGGCACCCGCACGATGTCGTTGCCCGTACTCGCCTTCCGGATGCGGATCTCTGCGGGTGAGACGACGTGCGGACGCAGGGCGTCCCCGAGGCCGAGCCCCAGCAGCACATGCATTGCATTGGGCGACAGCTGGATGCCGGCACCGATCGGCTCAAGTTTTTGCGATTGCTCGAAGACGACGGCGCGAAAGCCCTTGCGGGCAAGCGCCAGTGCAGCGGTCAGGCCGGCGATACCGCCGCCGGCAATCAGGATAGTGCGCGACACCGGTGGTCTCCGTCGCGGCGAGTATCAGGCCGTCGTCGTCTCCCGCCAGGCGCATTCTTCGGGCCGGGCCGCATGCGGATCGAGCGCGGGATCGAGCCGATAAAGCGTTGAGCAATAGGAACAGACGATTTCGGATTCATCTCCCATGTCGAGGAAGATGTGCGGATGGTCGAAAGGCGGCAGCGCGCCAATGCACATGAATTCACGCGCGCCGATCTCGATTATGGCGGCGCCGGACTGGTTATGGAAATGAGGAACGATTCTTTCCGCCATGATACAGCCTGTTGTCTGCGCTTATTGCGATTGCGCCGCACCATAACGAGCCGACGGGACGATTCCTAGTGCGTGTCCGGCGAAGTGGAACTGGTTTACCCGAAAAGACCGTGCACCAGGTATCAAGTGAGCGCGATCGGCATGCCAAACGGTAACCACTTTTGCTGATGGTGCACGCTTAAGCATCATGCGATGAAGCCCTGCCGGCCAATTTTCGGAACTGCTTCGAATCCTGAGCGTTTCCGAGTGATAAATGAACGATGCCAAGCCCAGTTCATGATCATACGCCCTAACGATCCGATCGCCCGCGTCTTGCCTGCTGGCGCGCTTGGCCCGCGGCGATGGCCGGTAGTAGTCACCTTGTTGACAGCCATTGGCTACGGCGTGGCGGCACTCATTATGGTGCCGCGCGGTATCGAGGCGGAATCGATCCTTGCGATCGAAAACGATCCTCCGAAGATTGTCGACTATGGGCTCGATCAAGCCGTCAATGTCAACGTAATCCGACACGAGATCGAATCCGCGCTCGCGGTCAACGATGCGGACCTTGCCAAAAGCTTTGTCGACCTCGCGCAGGATCGCGGCATTGTTGTGGATCCGCCGCTCGCGGAGAAAGTCAACGCGGCGGTGGCGGAGGCCAATTCCACCACTCATATGGCGGAAACTTTTGCGCACGGTTTTGTCACCGGCGAACCGGATGATGTGGTGGGATTGGCCGGCACCGCACTCGGCGACTTTTTCGTTTTCGGCGACGTACGCGATGCGGTGCGCGAAGGCTCGCGATTGGCAAGTGGTCAGAATGCCGATGAGTTGGTGCTCGGCCTGGCCTGTATCGGGTTAGCGATTACCGCCGGCACCTATGCAAGCTTTGGCGCAGCGACGCCGGCCCGCATCGGTGTGTCGGTGGCGAAAGCCGCCCGCAAAGCGGGTCGTATGAGCGCTGGCATCACCGATTGGATTGGGCGCTCGCTGCGCGAGGTAATCGATTGGTCCATGCTCAAGCGCGCCATCGCCGGGGCGAGCCTCACCGAGCCGGCGTTGGCGGTGCGTGCGGCGCGCGAAGCGGTGAAGGTGGACAAGGCAGGCGGGCTGATGCAGCTCGTGCGCAATGTCGGGCGCGTGCAGGACAAGGCCGGAACCCAGGCCGCGCTCGATGGATTGAAGATCGCGGAAAATCCGCGTGAGATGGCGCGGGTGGCGCAGCTCGCCGAGAAGCAGGGCAGCAAGACGCGGGCGATATTGAAGTTGCTGGGTCGCGGCGCCATCGCGTTGAGCCTTGCCACGCTGAATTTGTCTCTTTGGATCCTCGGCGCGATAGTCACCCTCTTGGGGTTCGTCGTATCCTGCAAGGGCGCGGTTGAGCGAATGACCTGGCGCCGTTTGCAAAAACGCAAGCTGCGCGCGCTGCAACGAGACGAACCCATCGTTGCAGCTTAGAGGCCGTTCATATTTCTCGTCCAGGGACTCCCTTGCATGCCAAGTTTTCGCAACGGCGCGGTCGAGATCGCCTTTCTCGACGAGGGCGAGGGCGAGCCGATCGTGCTGGTGCATGGATTTGCTTCCAGCAAGGAGGTGAACTGGGTGCATCCGGGCTGGACCGCGACGCTGACGCGCGCGGGCCGGCGCGTGATCGCGCTCGATGACCGCGGACATGGCGCGTCCAGCAAGCTCTATGAACCCGCGGATTATCACACCAGCCTGATGGCGGACGACGTGCGCGCGCTGCTCGATCATCTGCAGATCGAGCGGGCGGACGTGATGGGCTATTCTATGGGTGCGCGGATCAGCGCGTTCCTGGCGGTAAGGCATCCGGCCCGGGTGCGCTCTCTGATACTGGGTGGGCTTGGCATCAAACTGGTGGAAGGCGCGGGCCTGCCGGACATCCATTGCCGAAGCGTTGGAAGCGCCATCGCTCGAGCACGTAGGCGATCCCGTCGGCCGCATGTTCCGCGCCTTTGCCGACCAGACCGGCTCGGACCGCCGGGCGCTGGCTGCCTGCATCCGTGGCTCGCGGCAGCTTTTGAGTCGGGAGGAGGTGGCCACCATTCAGGTTCCTGCCCTGGTCGTCGTGGGCGGCAAGGATCCCATCGCCGGGGCGCCGCAGGCCCTGGCGAGCCTGTTGCCAAAAGGCGAGGCGCTGGAAATTCCCAATCGGGATCACATGCTTGCAGTAGGGGACAAGGTGTTCAAGGCTGCCGCGATCGACTTTCTTAACGCGCGCCCCTGACCCTGCACCTTGCCGGGGTCGGCGCGACCCCCGATCTGTGCTAAAGCCGGCCCGGAAATTTGGCGTGGAGGGACGAATGGCCCAGCAGCTCAAGCCGACCGTGATCGAGAAGGTCGATCCGGTCTGGGTGCGTATTCGCCGCGAGGCTGAGGAAGTGGTCCGGCGTGAGCCCGAACTGGCGACCTTTATCTATCTGACGCTGTTGCATCACGACACGCTGGAAGCCGCCATCGTACACCGGCTCTCGGAGCGGCTGGCACATGCCGACGTCTCGGGCGACGTGATCCGCCAGGCGTATAGCGAGGCGATTGGGGAAGATCCCACCATCGGCGATGCCTTCCGCGCCGACATCGCCGCAGTGATGGATCGCGACCCCGCCACGCACCGGCCGCTCGACGCCGTGCTCTATTACAAAGGCTTTCATGCCATCCAGACGCATCGTCTAGCGCATTGGCTTTGGAACAAAGGCCGCAAGGATTTCGCGCTCTATCTCCAAAGCCGTTCGTCGTCGGTGTTCCAGGTCGATATTCATCCGGCCGCCCGTATCGGGCGCGGCATTTTCCTCGACCACGCCACCGGAGTGGTGGTCGGCGAAACCGCCGTTATCGAGGATGACGTCTCCATGCTGCATGGCGTCACGCTCGGCGGTACCGGCAAGGAACACGAGGACCGGCATCCGAAAATCCGGCGCGGGGTGATGATAGGAGCCGGCGCCAAAATCCTCGGCAATATTGAAGTGGGCCATTGTGCGCGCGTTGCCGCCGGCTCCGTGGTGGTTAAGTCCGTGCCGAATAACGTCACTGTCGCCGGCGTTCCCGCCAAGGTGGTCGGCACCGCCGGCTGCGCCGAACCCTCGCGCTTCATGGACCAGATGCTATACGACGCGGGGATTTGACCCCGGCGCCAGGAAGGTGCATGTGCCCTCTAAATGCGGGGCGCTAGGCGCGCGCAATCGAACCGGAGCAGCAGACGTGGACGTTAAGGAAACCCAGCAGGTTGAATCTTATCTGAAGCGCTTGTTCGGCAATGTGCGCATCCGCATAGCGCCGCAAAAGGGCGACACCGCGAAAGTTTATTTGGGCGAGGAGCCGATCGGCGATCTCACCGCCGACGACGATGACGATGAGCGCTCGTACAATCTGCGCATGGAAATTCCGATCGGGGAATTGGAAGGCGGCACGCAGGACGCCAAGCGTCTGGACGTCTATTTGAAGCGTAAGTTCGACAACGAGAAGCTGCGTGTGGTGGCGCGCCCGCGCAAGCAGGATTCCGTCGAGGCCTATCTCGGCGAGGAATTCATCGGCGTCTTGTTCCTTGACGACCAGAGAGGCGGTCGCTCTTATATTTTCGAGATGCCGATCCTAGGCATTGATCTCGAGCCCAACAGCGCGGCCTAACTTCCCGAGTTTTCACCGGCTTGATTTTAGTGCGTGTGCGACTGTAGCCGGGAGATCAAGCGGTCGATCCCGTCGGCCACGCTGGCCCAGTCGGATAGCCAGGCGCGCGGAAAGCGCACGGTGATATTGGCCCCCCCGATGCTTCGCTCGTGCAGGCAGGTGCCGGGGGTCGGCCCGAATCCGTCGCGCGTACAGCGCAGAATGAAGCGCTCGGGCATGTCAGGCGTGTAGAACAAGTCCTCGTTCTGATAGGGCGTATCTTTCCTGAAGGCGAGCATGATCAGCCCGCTGGGCGCCGACAGCGTTTCAGGCGCGAGATAGCGCCGGTATATCGTCTGCATCCGCTGCAGCGGCGAGGGGCCGCCGTCGCCGGCCGCGATGGCAAGGAAAATGCGCTCGAACGGATGGGCGGCCTCGGCACCGGCGGAAGCGCCCTGCGGTCCAGCTTCCGCGGCGTTCGCGGGCGGCGCAAGCGACGGCCATACGAAGACGAGATCGATCCGCTCCTGCGTGCCCGGCTTGCGCTGCACCGGACGCCGGATCGCCGCCGGCGGCACGTTAAAGGCCGTGCCGCCCACGATGATCGGTAGCGAGGGCGTATTGGGCGCGACGGCTGGCCCCGGCCAGCGCGGCCACAGCACATAGCCCACGTAGCCCACTGCGATCGAACTGACGCCGAGGAAGATCAGCGAGGGCAGGAGGAGCAGGCTACGCGTGAATTTACGCGCGCGACGCGGGGATCGTCCGCCTATCGCGTAGCTCATGGTCGCGTCCTTTGCATGGGAAAACAACAAACGAATCAAAGGCGATTATGGCACGGCCGCGCGCCAACAAAGAACGGAGCCCCCGCGCCTTAGCGCCATTAACCTTTTCTTAACTATGCGCTGGCCTGGGGGCGGCCAAGCGGCGAAAATCCAGTCGTTCTCCGTGGTGCGTGAGGCTTTCGTGTCCCCCGAACAGATCGAATCGTTTCTTGCCCTGGCGTTGGGATTTGCCTTCGCGGGCCTGATTGCGACGGGCTATCAGTACCTCACAGAGCGTCCCGCGAGCTTTCATCTGTTGAAGAACGGGCCGGCTCCTTCCGCCTTCGCCGCAGTGCCCTTTCTGGTTTTTGCCGCGCCCTTCATCATCATGCGCAACACGCTGCGCGCACGCCGGCTGCTCGGCCGCCGTTTGGAGTTCGTCATGCTGGCCACGGTGCTCGCGGGATTCTGGAGCATGATGTCGGGCACGGTGGTGATCATGACCCTGCATGCACTGGGCTTGTTCGGCGCCTGACCGCGCATGATCCGGCGAAGTGGACACCGGTTCGCCGAGAAGATCATGCGACACTTTATAACTAGGCGCGCGACCGCAGATAAGTCTACGCAATCTGCGCAAGCTTGATTGCTTCCCGCAAAACCGGTGCCCACTTTTGCTGATCGCGCGCCGTCTCGCCAAACGTTCCGCAGCATGGCAAGTTGTTCCGCGCATGATCCGGCAGGTGGATCGGTTCGCCGAACAAAAGGTCACGCGCCGTTGGTAATTTTGCGACCGGCATAACAACAGTTGCCACCTTGCTAATCACGCGCGACACGGAGACGTGAATGACGATCTACGCGCTCGACGGCCAGGCGCCGGAATTTCCTGAGGCGGGCACTTACTGGGTGGCAGACACCGCGGTGCTGATCGGCAAGGTGCGGCTGAAGCGCGAGGCCAGCGTCTGGTTCGGGGCCGTCGTGCGCGGCGATAATGAGTGGATCGAGCTTGGCGAGCGCTCGCAGATCCAGGATAACGCCACGCTGCATACCGATCCGGGATTCCCCATGACGATCGGCAGCAATTGCGTGATCGGTCACAACGTCATCATGCACGGCTGCTCGGTGGACGATAACAGCCTGATCGGCATGGGCGCGATCTTGCTCAATGGCGTGAAGATCGGAAAGAATTCGCTGGTCGGCGCCGGCGCCCTGGTGACCGAAGGCAAGGTCTTTCCCGACAATTCGCTGATCGTCGGCGCGCCCGCGCGCGCGATCCGCAGTGTCGACGACCGCATCATGCAGATGATCCGCGAAGGTGCCGACATTTATGTCCGGCGGTGGAAGCGCTATGCGAAAGGCCTCAAGCGGATCGATTGATTGATTGATCGGTACGCTGCGGTTAAGCGCGGCTCGCCACCAGAAGGCCCCAAAAATTGTGCGGCCGGCCTTTGGGGAAGGCCGGCCGCTCGCGACCCGGTCTGGGACGGGGAGGGGTGGGGACGTGACCGGACCGCGATCTCCTCTGTTTGATCAGCGCGCGCTGGCCGTGGTGGTGGCCGGCGGCGGATCACCCAGCGCCACCCAGGCATTCGGATTGACTTGCGACTGGCGCTTCACGAAGCGGTAGCCGCTTTCCGACCAGAGCACGACGCTCTCGTTTTGATTGTCCAGAATGAACTCGCCCTTGTCGGTCTTTGCCGTCAGGACGGCGTGACCGTCGCCCTTCGTGTCGCGCACTACGGTGACCAGCAGCGCGCTGCGCGGCCATCCGGCCTTTATCAACAACTGCCGTTTCAGCAGCACGTAGTCTTCGCAGTCGCCGTAACCGTCCTCGGGGTAGTCCCAACGTTCCACCACGCCCCAATGCTCCATGTCGGTCATTGGTTCGATGTTGTCATTGGCCCAGCGATTGATGCGTATGAGATCGCTCCAGGTCTTTGCGTTGAGCACCACGTCGCGTGCGCTGCCGTCTGGGGCCTCGCAGTCGCGCGGATTGTCGGTGCAGAACTGCCTCCAGCCGGTCGGCGGTTTAGTCTCCTGCCCGACGGAAATAAAAACCGGCCGCTCCGACGCACCCATGGCGCTGTGCGCCGGCAGCAAAATCATGCCAGCCAGAAGATAGCAGGCGGCAAGTATTGTTTTGGAACACCACTGCATTCGTGGCCCCCTCCCGTATTAAGGGGACCACATTTCGCACAAATCCTTTGAATCGCAGCTAAATCTGGCAAGTAACTTTGAAGATAAGCAGACTAAAAAGCAGATTGAATACTGTGCTTCTTTTATTCAAGTGCTAATAAAATTTGATCTAATAGAATTTATCTAAAATTCGAATATTAGCTGCACGCTGCAACTGCGCGGCCGCTCGCCGCGCGAGACTTTATCTTAGGACGCAAGGGATCAGGCGGGGAACGCTGTCTTACATCGGGGGGAAAGCGGCTACCGCTCCGGTGAGCGGGCCCAGCGTTTACGCGCCGGTGACGCTCTCTTCCACAAAATCGGGATGCAGCAGCCGGGTGAACTCGATAGCGAAACCATCGTCGATGTGGCGAACCACGCGTCCCGGGGTCTTGCCGATAGTCACCGCAACTCCGATCGGCGGCAATTGCTCGGGCGGGACCGCAATTGCGGCGCCGGACAGGGAAATGTCGATGACCCGGCAGGTGATATTGATCCCGTTCGGCAGGATCAGCCGGGCCATTGGGTTGCGCGGCACGATACGGCCGTGGCGGCGGTCTTCAGGAAGATTCAAGATTTGGCGGTTGGCGAGCCAGGTCAGCTGAGCGGCAAGTTTTTCGCGTTTGCGTGGCGTTGCTCCGATCGACATGGCGAAGCCGCCTTCGAATGAGCGGGCGATCTTGCCTTCCAGCCGGCCCAGGTGATCGACATAAGCAATCACTCTTTCGCCGACTTTGCCGGGAGCGTCGGCCATGACGGCGGCGCCGCCAGGGGACATATTGATGATCCGGCAGGGGTATTCCTGGCGATTTTCCAGCATCAGGCGGCCAAGCAGGTCGATCCTGACCCGCTGATGTCGGCGGCGCTCCTCATTCAGAGGCAAAATTTTCGCCCGTGGATGCGCCATCAACATTGCCATGAGCCTCCTCGGCAAATTCCACCGCAAGCAGAGTAGGCAACTATCCTTAACGCGGCGTTTACCCGTCCACCGGGCCCAGGCCTCTCCTTAGGATCGGCCGCCGTTATAGATGGTCAGGCCTCGGCGCACGCGGCCGTTTTCCATGCCGGGGACAAGACGCGGCGCTGCGACATGCTCGGAGTCCGGACCGAGGTAGCGTATGGTACCGCAGGTCAAGCCTTCCACCGGCGTTGTTCCCAGCCAGTAAGGCGGCACCAGTGGCGCCAGCACGCCGAGTAGC
This sequence comes from uncultured Alphaproteobacteria bacterium, assembly GCA_963728585.1. Lineage (GTDB taxonomy): Bacteria > Pseudomonadota > Alphaproteobacteria > Rhizobiales > Xanthobacteraceae > CANKHA01. The sequence continues at coordinate 7,358 of CAVSLB010000001.1, read as the reverse complement.
CGCGTTTGACTGCGATGCCGATGCCGAAGCGGCAGCAGCAGCAATTCGAGGTCAATCGTTACGCCATCCACGTTGTGTCCGCTCACGCCGGCGATGAAACCAGCCGACTCCCTTGTCGCGCCCCTCATCAGTTTCAGCATGCCGGCTCGTTCTGGCTGGGCCCACAATGCGATAAACTCCGTGCCTTTCAATTCCCGGCAAAACAGCGCGCAGCTGCGTGTGCCGGCAAGGCGAAAGCGATAGGTGCCTAGGGCATCCTGGGCGAGAATGAAGGTATCCCCGAGCGCGCGCCGGATCGGACCGGGCTCGATGTCTTCGCGCTCGGGAGCGATGTGATAGCCCCGCCGCTTGTTCCAGTATTCGAACACGTCGTGGCTTGATGCATGCTTCATTCCTTGCTCCTGTCTTATTGTCGCGCATGCTTCCGCTTGGCTGTCCCTTGCCGGGACATCTGAATGCGCGTTTACGTTTTCATTGGTTGGAGGAGCAGGGGCCGTGCCGCCGCCATGATGCGTGGGTTAATTTCCGCGCTTCTCGCGCGTTAGCATTAATTCCGCTTCGCGCTTGCGCATGGTGCGTGATCCGCTAATTTCTACGCACAAGTTTTTGCGGGGAAGGGTGGAGACGTGACTGGCGCCGCGAATCGTGGGTGCTGACACACCGACTACGAGAGGGCTCCAACAGGGAGGGCTTAGCGCCCTCCCTCTTTTTTGGTGCCGCCTCGCTTGCCGATGGGGCTGCGGAAGCCTATGTGGGCAGGCGCAGGGGCCCCACCGTGAAGCAATCCTCAGAGCCGATCTTTAACATCCCGGCGGTGGTCATTGCCGCGATCGCGGCATTCGCCGCCATCCATGTTATCCGATCCTTCGTCCTCGACGCCGGGCAGGATCTCGAGCTGCTGATGTTGTTTGCTTTCATCCCGGCGCGCTATGACACCGCGCTCCTGCTCGAAGGCGCCTGGCCCGGCGGCATTGGAGCGCAGGTCTGGACCTTCGTGAGCTATGCGCTGATTCATGCCGATTTCATGCATCTGGCCATCAATTCGCTCTGGTTCGTTCCCTTCGGCAGCGCCGTGGCACGTCGCTTTGGCACGGCGCGGTTTCTGCTGTTCTTCGCGGCAACCGCGGCAGCGGGGGCCGGCGCACATCTGATTACGCATGCGGGAGAGGTATTTCCGGTGATTGGCGCTTCAGCCGCGGTGTCCGGGATGATGGCGGCGGCCATTCGGTTTGCCTTCCAGCCGCATGGTCCGATTGCGCTCTGGCAGCAGAAAGACGAGCGCGCCTATCACGTTGGCGCGCTACCGCTGCTTTCAGCTTTACGTGATCCCCGCATTTTCGTCTTTCTTGTCGCGTGGTTTGGTCTCAACCTGCTCTTTGGCCTCGGCTCGCCGACGCTGATGGGAGCCGGCCAGTCTGTGGCATGGGAAGCGCATATCGGCGGCTTTCTCGCGGGCTTGTTGTTATTTTCGTTCTTTGATCCGGTGCCGCGGACGATGCAGGAGCGCGGCGAGGACGTGCCGCAGTAGGAAAGGCTTGCGGGCGTAACGCCGCGGGTGGATCATAGCGTGAGCACCGCAGCAAGGAGACCGCGATGATCGTCAAATCGATTATTGATATGAAAGGCGGCGACGTCGTCACTTTGGAGCCGAGCGTGTCGCTTGATACCGCGGCGAAGCTTCTGGCCGAACGCCGTATTGGGGCGGTGGTAGTGCTCGGCGCTGACGACCGCGTCGTCGGCATCCTTTCCGAACGTGATATCGTGCGCGAGATCGCCGATCACGGCGTTGCCGCGATGCAGCAGCAGGTCTCGCAGGTGATGACCCGCAAAGTCGTCACCTGCACGCTGGACGAAACCCTCCACTCCATCATGGAGCGCATGACCGCCGGCAAATTCCGCCATGTGCCGGTGATCGACCAGGGTCGGCTCGCCGGCATCATCTCCATAGGCGATGTGGTGAAACACCGCATCGAAGAGATGGAGCAGGAATCCGACGCGTTGAAGAGTTACATCCAGACGGCGTGATCCGGCGAAACGCGGAACCGGTCGCCGATAAAGAGATTACGCCGCACCCGACAACGCGCGCGATGTTTAAGCCAGGGCTGCGATTGCCTCGTTGATCGTCTCGCTCGCCTTGTCGGCGGCTTCCGCGCCCAGCTTGATCGCTTCGTCGGCGCGATGGAAGTCGAACCAGCCAACGGGTCCCAGCCGAGGATTAATCGAAACGTCAGGCGGGTCGCCGGCCAGCCGGGAGCGCGTGATGCGATCCTGCATTACATTGAAGGCGTCCACCATCACCGTCGAGAGACCAGGGCGGCCGGCCTCTCCGAGGAACTGTCGCTTGAGCGCGCGTTCGGCGCTGAAGAAGGCGCCGATCCGGTTGGTCGGCTTCGGCAGTTCGACCGGCTCATCGTCACTGGCATCGGAGCCGTGGCTGACGATGGTGATGCCGCGGCCAAATTGATCGGCATTGAGGTTGACGGCTATGACCACGCGGGCGCCAAGGGCGCGCGCCGCCGAAACCGGCACCGGGTTGACCAGCGCGCCATCGACCAGCCAGCGGCCGCCGATCCGCACGGGCGGGAAAATTCCCGGCAGCGCATAGGATGCCCGCAGCGCTTCCACCAGGCGGCCATGAGTGAGCCAGATTTCGTGGCCAGTGCGCACCTCCGTGGCAATCGCGGCAAAACGGATCGGCAGATCTTCGATCATGGTCTTGGCGAGCGCGGCTTCCAGATGGCTGGCCAGCCGGTTGCCGCCGATCAGGCCTGAGCCAGAGAGGCTGACATCAAGATAACCGAGCACTCCGCGCACGGTGAGTCCGCGCGCCCACTGCTCCATGGTATCGAGCGCACCGCCAGCGAAACAACCGCCCGCGACGGCGCCGATGGATGTGCCGACGATGATGTCAGGCGTTATGCCCTTGGCGACCAGCGCGCGCAGCACACCGATATGTGCGAAGCCGCGCGCGGCACCGCCGCCAAGCGCGAGCGCCACGCTCGGCCGCTTAGGAGCAACGGGCGCGGAGGCCTCCCCGCCCATCTGATCTCCGTTTCGTGCGCGCCGTGTAAAAACCTCAAACACGGACAAGACCCTCCGAACCGCCCGCTATGATCCGGCCCCGACGGCCAGCAAACAAGCGGAGCACGTAACTATGGTGAAAATCCGAAGCCTCTTCGACTTGAGAGTTAACGCGCGTAAGCCTCTTCGACCTGAGAGTTAACCCGCGTATCGCGTGACGATCTCGCCCAGCGAAGGGCGGTCGCGGTCTTCAGCCGCACCCTTCGCGCGGCCGATATGAATGAACCCGGCGAGACGTTCCTGCGGCCCCACTCCGAATGAATCAAGCACGCGACGGTCATAGGCGTACCATTCGGTGATCCAATTGGCAGCATAGCCGAGCGCGTGAGCGGCCAAGACGAGGCTCATGGCAGCGGCGCCGGCGGAAAGAACCTGCTCCCATTCCGGAATCTTCTTATGCTCGGCGGCCCGGCTGACCACTGCAATCACCAACGGCGCGCGCGCCAGCCTCTCGCGTTCCTTGTCCACCTGATCCTGCGTGGCATCTGGATATTTCGCGGCGAAGACCGCGGCGATCTTGTCGCCTGCCGCGAAGCGCGCATCGCCTTCAAATACAATGAAGCGCCAGGGCGTGAGCTTGCCATGGTCGGGCACCCGCGAGGCGATGGTTAAGATGGTCTCGATCTCGGGGGCGGCTGGTCCCGGTCCGACCAGTTCCATCGCCTTGACGGAACGGCGGGTCTTGAGCAGATCGAGTGCTTCCGGCATTTTGGGCTCCTAGTGCCGCCGATTTGAAGTTCCTACACCAGCTGCGGCAAGCTCTTCTAGGAACTTCAAATCGAAAAGCGGCACTAGAACTATAAAGTTGCTAGTGCCCCTTTGCTTCCGAAGTTCGTGTTAGAGGGGGCCGCGACGTATCACGAACTTCGAAAGCGGGGCACTAGTGCCGCCGATTTGAAGTTCCTACACCAGCTGCGGCAAGCTCTTCTAGGAACTTCAAATCGAAAGGCCGCCGATTTGAGTTCTACACCAGCTGCGGCAGCTCTTCAGAACTTCAAAATCGAAAAGCGGCACTAGACCAAAGTTGCTAGTGCCCCTTTGCTTCCGAAGTTCGTGTTCAGAGGGCGCCGCGACGTATCACGAACTTCGGAAGCGGGACGCCAGCGGCGTGTTCGGGTAACATAGGCCGCAACGGGTGACAAACCCGGTCACTGGCTTGAAATAGCCGCGATTGCAGTCGAAATGGCGGGCATGACGACCTCGGGGCTTTCCACCGGTGCCTGCCGGATGTTGCAGGCTGCCATATTCATTTGTGCGCTTTGGATGCCGCAATCCGCTTCGGCGCAGTGGGGCAATTCGATTTTTGGCCCGCCAATTCCGCCCGCTCCCATCCCTTCGGTTCCGCCGCCACCGGCGATCAGCCTCGCGCCGCCGGGCGGCGGGGTGATCAGTCCGCCGCCAATGCGTCCGCCCCCGCTGCCGCGCCATCGGGTAGTGCGCCGGCACAGGGCGCGCCTGCCATTCCGGCCGGTCAGGTGCCCCTCTTGTTGGCCGCACGCTTCGGCCCGGAGCCGCCGGGCATCACCGGCGGCCTGCTCTGGCGGATCTATTCCGACAAGCCCGACCAGAACGGCGTGTTCAAGCTGATAAAGGAAGAAAAGGCGGCCTCGCCGACCTTGCTGCTGCCCCCGGGCGGTTATGTCGTGCATGTCAGCTTCGGGCTCGCCAGCGCGGTGAAGCCGGTGCAATTGCGCTCGGAAGCCGTGCGCGAGGTTTTCGAGATCAAGGCAGGCGGATTGCGGGTCGAAGGCCGGGTAGGGGACTCGCGCATCCCGCCGAGCCAAGTCTCTTTCGACATCTACAAAGGCAGTCAGTTTGAGCCGACTGACCGGCGGCCGATCGCGCAGAACGTGGTGACCGGCGACGTGGTGCCCTTGCCGGAGGGCACCTATTACATCGTTTCCAATTACGGCGACGCCAACGCCGTCGTGCGCTCGGATATCCGCGTGCAGCCGGGCAAGCTCACCGACGTGGCGGTTAACCACCGCGCAGCGATCGTGACGCTGAAGCTGGTCAGCGCCCCGGGCGGCGAGGCGCTGGCGAATACCGCCTGGTCGGTGATGACGCCGTCGGGCGACGTGATCAAGGAATCGATCGGCGCTTTCCCGCGCTACATCCTGGCGGAAGGCGACTACCGCGCCATTGCCCGCAACGAGGGCAAGGTTTACGAGCGCGGCTTCAAGGTCATCACCGGCGTCGATGGCGAAATCGAGGTGATGGCGCGCTAGCGATTTGATCCTCCTTGGCGAGATCAACACGAGTTAAGACGCCGGCTTCATCCGCTTCACGTCCGGCGGCGTCGCCTCCTCCACCAGCATCTTGACGGCGTCATCGAGCGGCATCACCTTCTGCCCCTCACTGCCCAGGCGGCGGATGGAGACCAGGCGCTCGGCCGATTCCTTCTTACCCACGACCAGCATCGCCGGCACCTTCGCCAGTGAGTGCTCGCGCACCTTGTAATTGATCTTCTCATTGCGCAGGTCGACGTCGGCGCGCAGTCCCGCGCGCCGCGCGGCCGCCAGCACGTCGGTGGCATAGGCATCGGCGTCGGAGGTGATGGTGGTCACCATAGCCTGCATCGGCGAGAGCCAGAGCGGCAGGTGGCCGGCATAGTGCTCGAGCACGACGCCGAGGAAACGTTCCATCGATCCGCAGATGGCGCGGTGGATCATCACCGGCGTCTGCTTGGAGCCATCCGCGGCGATATAGAAGGCCTGAAAGCGCTCCGGCAGGTTGAAATCCACCTGCGTGGTGCCGCATTGCCAGTCGCGGCCGATCGCATCGCGCAGCACATATTCGAATTTCGGGCCATAGAATGCGCCTTCGCCGGGATTGATCGAAGTCTTGATGCGATTGCTGCCTTGCGCAGCGATCTGCTTAAGCACTTCATGCATGATGGCCTCGGCGTGATCCCAGGCCGCATCGGAGCCGACACGCTTTTCCGGCCGGGTTGAGAGCTTGACGGTAAGTTCACCCTCAAAACCGAAATCGGTATAGGTCGACAGGATGAGATCGTTGATCTTCAGGCATTCTTCCGCCATCTGCTCCTGCGTGCAGAACACATGCGCGTCGTCCTGGGTAAAGGCGCGCACGCGCAGCAGTCCGTGCAGCGCGCCGGAAGGCTCGTATCGATGCACCACGCCGAATTCAGCCATGCGCAGCGGCAGTTCGCGATAAGACCGTAGCCCGTGCTTGAAGATCTGGATGTGGCCCGGGCAGTTCATCGGCTTGATGGCGAAAACGCGTTCGTCCTTCGTCTCGTCACCCGCCGACTGCGCCTTGAACATATTCTCGCGGAACCATCCCCAGTGGCCGGACGTCTCCCATAGCGACTTGTCCAGCAACTGCGGCGCGTTGACCTCGCGATAATCTCCGCGCAACCGCCGGCGCATATAAGCGACGATTTCCTGGAAGATGGTCCAACCGGCGGCATGCCAAAACACAGTGCCGGGGCCTTCTTCCTGGAAATGAAACAGGTCCATCTCGCGGCCCAGCTTGCGGTGGTCGCGCTTCTCGGCTTCCTCGATCTGCTTCAGATGCGCGTCGAGCTCTTCCTGCTTGGCGAAGGCCGTCCCGTAGATGCGGGTGAGCATCGGCTTGTTTGATCTCCGCGCCAATAGGCGCCCGCCACCTTCATCAGTTTGAAGGCATTGCCGACCTTGCCGGTGGAGGTCATGTGCGGACCGCGGCAGAGATCGAACCAGTCGCCCTGTTTATAGATCTTGATCTGCTGATCTTCCGGGATCGCATCGACCAGTTCGACCTTGAAATTCTCGCCCATATCGCGGAACACGCGCTTGGCTTCGTCCCGCGACCAGACTTCCTTGCTGAAAGGTTTGTCGCGCGCGATGATCTCGCGCATCTTTTTCTCGATCGCGGGGAAATCCTCCGGCGTGAACGGCTCATTGCGGGAGAAGTCGTAATAAAATCCGTTCTCGATCACCGGGCCGATGGTTACCTGCGTGCCCGGCCACAAGGTCTGCACCGCCTCGGCCAGCACATGCGCGGCGTCGTGCCGGATCAGCTCCAGGCTGCGCGGGATCCTCGCGGGTGAGGAATTCGATCTTGGCGTCGCGGTCGATCTTGTCATTGAGGTCGCGACCACGCCGTCGAGCGCCATGGCGACCGTGCGCTTGGCCAGCGAGGGCGAAATGCCCTTGGCGATCTCAAGCCCGGTGATGTTTTCGGGGAATTCACGGCGCGCGCCGTCGGGAAAGGTCAGGCGACCATTACTTCTCTCCTTTGCTCACTCCCGCGAACGGGCGCGGGTAAGCGGT